>CAWGMB010000004.1:0-344648 GCA_963823515.1 uncultured Thermoleophilia bacterium | reverse complement strand
TAAAAAAGCCTTTGAATCATTGCCTTCGGAGCCGGTTCGGCGGCACTGGTAATTTATACCCACAGTGAGCGTTTTAGATTTTCAGAATTTAGAGGTGATCGAGGCTGCGGCCGGCGAACACCCGAGGGTCCTGAAGAATCCGCCGCCCAAGGGTTTGTTTGTCGGCTTTGGCGACAGCTCGATCGACTTCGATTTTCGGGTTTGGACGGATCAGTTCGCCGACTGGTCCAAGGTCAGAAGCGAGATGGCCATAGCCGTTCATGACGCGGTGCAGGCAGCGGGCATGTCGTTCCCGTTCCCACAGCGAGAGGTCTGACTGCTCCGTGATGAGGAAGCATAATGCAGCTTGAATTTCGATGCGGGAGACTTTCGACTGTAGCGGTGTGAGTTTCGCCAGTCAACCGGATTTCGAAGGAGAGCCGATTCAATGTGCAGAACCGTCACGAAAATTCGAAGGGAGATCCATCGTGATGAAAGCCATTAAATTTATCTTCGTTCTGTCACTCTTGACCGCCTCTGCAGGACAAGCATTGGGCCAGGACTTGATCGTTTATCCGGCCAAGGAGCAGAGCCAGCAGCAAATGGAGAAGGACAAGTTTGCCTGTTACTCCTGGGCCAAACAACAGAGCGGGTTTGATCCGATGCAGACACCGCCGCCCGCACTGGCGCCTCCTTCCCAATCGCCGCCGGGCTCTGCAGCCGGGGGTGTCGTCAGGGGAGGTGCCGGAGGTGCGGCGCTTGGCGCGGCTGTCGGCGGAATCGCCGGTGACTGGATCCAGCGATGACTCGAGTTACAGCAACTTCCTGATCCAGCCGTTCCTCAATTACAATTTCTCCGGTGGGATATACCTCTCGAGCGCACCGATCATTACCGCCAACTGGAAGGCCGACAGCGGTGATCGCTGGACCGTGCCGCTGGGCGGCGGTGCAGGGAAGATCGTCCACTTAGGTCGGCTGCCCGTAAATCTCCAGTTGCAGGCTTACTACAATGTGGTGACACCGGACAATGGCGCGGACTGGCAGCTGCGGTTCCAGGTTCAGTTCCTGTTTCCAAAGTGACAGGGTGCCGGCGAGGTGGCTGCGAAGGAACTGGATTGGGGGACAGCGCCAGGGGTTCGTGAAACGGATTTGAGGAGCTTGCCCCGCCAGTACAAACGAATGCGACGGGGCATTGGAAGATGGATTCGTACGACGCCGGTATCTTCAGGACAAACTTAGAAGCAAAAGGAGGTTCTCATGTTGACACGGCAAAGGGCCATTCGTGGCGCCAAACTCAGCTTGATTGTCGCAGCGGTTTGGTCGGGCGTGCTCAATCCCGTCCCGGCCATGGCCGGCGGACTGATCGCCTACGAGTTCGGGACGGCCGAGGTCGGCCTGGCCTCGGCGGGCTACGGCGCGCGCGCGCAGGACGCCTCGACTGTTTTTACCAACCCCGCCGGCATGACGCGGTTGACGGGCACCCAGATCCTGGCTTCGGGGCAAGTGCTCTGGGGCAACACGAAGTTCTCGATCGACTCCGGCACTTCGCCGGGACTCGGCAACGAGGACGGCGGCTATGCGGTCGGGACAGACGGGTGGTTCCTCGGCGGCGGCGGGTTTGTCAGCTACAGCGTGTCGCCCGACCTCAAGCTCGGGTTTGCCCTCACCGGCAACTTCGGGGCCCCCCTGAGCTACGACGACAACTGGGTCGGCCGCTACTACGTCCAGGAGACGACGCTGCTCGGGATATCGCTTGTGCCCTCGATTGCCTACAAGGTGACCGACAAGCTCTCGCTCGGGGGGGGCGTGACCGCCATGTACGGCACTTACAAGAACCAGGTGGCGATCAACAACGTCGACCCCGCCTTCGGCGACGGCCGGCTCAAGCTCGATGACAACGAATGGGGCTGGGGCGTCAACCTCGGGCTGCTCTACGAGATCAACGAAGGCATCCGGCTCGGGTTCACCTGGAACTCGCAGGTGGACCTCGACTTCAACGGTCCGGCGGAGTTTTCGAACCTTGCGCCGGGCATCAGCACCCTGCTGAACGACAGGGGGCTGCTGAACGCGAACATAGCGGTCGGGATCAAGGTTCCACAGCAGGCGATGGGCAGCATCTTCGCCCAGGTGAACGATCGCTGGGCGGTGCTCGGCAGCGTGGGCTGGCAGCAATGGTCGAAGTTCGGTCAGGTGGAACTCGGCATCGACCGCACGACCAATCCAACCAGCCTCACGACCGACCTTGATTACAAGGATACCTGGCACTTTGCCCTGGGCGCACAATACCGGATTAGCGAACCGTGGCTGCTCAACTTCGGCATCGCCTACGACTCGGGATTCCAGGACAGCTCGAACGTTTCGCCGCTGCTGCCGGTGAATTCGGCCTGGCGTTTCGGCGTGGGCACCCAGCACCAGGTGAGCGAGACCTTCTTCTGGGGCGTTGCGACCGAGTACATGTACGGCGGGACGCTCGACACCAACCTGCAGAGCACGGCGCCGGTCGCAGCCGGCGGGCGCGGAAACCTTGTCGGTTCGTTCGACGACGTGTCGACCTTTTTCCTCGCCCTGTACGCCAACTGGAAGTTCTGACCGGCTGCGCTCTTCTGTTGCTGTCTCCCCAAATGTAAAGCTGTTTTTGAGTGAGATATTAATTTGAAACCGAACTTCTCAGCAGCAGTTCGGTTCGCAACAGGGCCTTCGAGCGCGGCCGAAACCGGCAGCGGTTTTCGACGAAGAACCGGTTGAAATCGTCGTCGTCGGGAAAGCGCTCTTTTGCCAGGCGTGCGAGGAATGGCACGGCGTTTCATGAGAACAAATCTGTCAATAGCTCTGTTGGCCTGTCTTTTAGCCACCGGATGCATCATCCCAATTGGCGGCGCAAAAGCGGATTATACCGGGGCTGCTCACGCATCTGAAACAGGTCCGCTAAATGCCATATACATGGTCGATGGGCAAACGATTCAATTGATTGATGGCCGCAATGAAACAGAAGCCGCACCCGGCTCGGCAACCAAAATCATCACCTCCGTTTTCGGCAGGCCAGTCTATGGAAACATTGACGGTAAGGGGGGAGTGGACGCGGCGCTGTTTTTAACGCATGACCACGGGGGAAGCGGAACCTATTTATTACGTAGCCGCATCGCTCTACATAAATAGTTTTTATCGTGGATCCCGTGCAGTTCTTCTTGGAGATCGAGTGGTGCCCCAACAGGTCATAATACGCAACGGCGTGATCATTGCGAATTATGCCGATCGTAAAATAGATGAACCCATGACCACAGCTCCCTCTGTCGGTGTATCGAGATACCTGGTGGTTGAGGGCGACGAGTTAAAAGAGGCAGCCCATTTTTCCGAGGGAGAAGAGATTCTTGACGGTTGGGTGACCATCGGTCATGAAGTACGATCGTTTGCCCCGTGCTCGCAGACAAGAGAGCTTTGGCTTGCGGGGGATTCACCGGCGCTGGATAACATTATGGCAGCCTATCGAAAAGCGCTGCCCGCTTCAACGCCCTACACACAGCTTTTCATGACGCTTGCAGGAAAGACGACCGGTCCTCCCTCCGACGGCTTTGGGTCGGATTATGAAGCTTCATTTTCAGCGATGCAGCTTGTTCAGGTCTTTCCACAAGGTAACTGCAAAAGCGATTTGATCTATATGGATTCACCATTGCCGGGCACGCGTATCACAGCACCGCTTATCATCCGTGGATATGCAAGAGGGAAATGGTTTTTCGAGGGGGATTTCCCCATTGTTCTTTTGGATGCAAACGGCACATCTGTCGCTCAAGGCTATGCTACCGCAAAAGGCCCTTGGATGACTGAAATGTTCGTACCATTTGAATCCTTGATCGATTTCAAACCGCCCATTTCCGGCAGCAAAGGCACTGTTATTCTCAAAAAAGACAATCCAACCGGCAAGCCGGAATTTGACGATGCACTTGAACTGCCGGTTAGTTTTAAATGATAAAAATCTTAGCAGGTTAAATCACCACCCCCGCGCTGTGGCATGTCTAATCAAAGATCATCAGGAGTCATTGTGATACGCAAACCGTATTAAAATTGATTACCGCAATAAGGGCAGGCAGATTATCAATATATTCGGTATATTATGATCGACCTGTCGACCTGTTGAATCTTTACACCGAAATGGTTCATGTTGGTATCAGCATAATATGCGTTTTCGAAGCCATTTGCGTTTATTGGTTATAGCTTCGGTAGCCTGGATTTTATTTTGGGTTGCGGGGCTTCCAGACTATTATCAGCAATATTCAACAAAATTTATGGTCTTTTTTGACCTTGCCATTTTAGCTCCAATTTGGCTCATAGTTTATCGGAGCATTAGAAAAGCAAGGCCGGGTAAAAGATTTAAAATTTCGCTGTGGTGGTCATTTTATATTTCGTTTCCTTGTGCTACGCCGTGGTATTGACGTTTGTATTGCTGTTAGGTTATGTGTTTTTCGGGAAAATGAGATTAATACTGATCGATACCGCTACCATTCGACCGGCGTACTTCTATTCGTCATGAACTAATTTCCTGCATGCCAATCTATTTTTCACTTCCAATATCGGTGTTCCTTTTAACCCTAATTTATAGGAGAATTTCATATGCCAACATTTATTACTTTAGGAAAATATACTCAGAAAGGTATTGAAAATATAAAAGAAGGTCCTTCCAGGCTTGAAGAGGCAAAAAAGGCGTTTAAGGCTGTGGGGGCTGAAATTAAAGAATTTTACCTGGTAACCGGAGAATACGATATGGTTGTTATCGTAGAAGCGCCTGATGATGAGACTGTTGCAAAATTAGCTCTCATTATTGGTTCAAAAGGTACATCCCGCACCGTTACTCTGCGAGCTTTTAAAGAGGATGAATATCGAAAAATTATTTCAGAGCTTCCGTAAATTGTAAGATTTGGCGGGATTGAGCATGATGCCATGGGTTTTAGGCTACCAATAAGCCGTTTCCCTTGAGATAGCCATTCAGTATCGTCGCAGATGGAACGATTTTGTATATTTGGAGGTGTGCAAGCAAGCTCAGGTTTTAACGGGCCTGATTTTCGTTAGGTATTCTCAATGTAGTGCGCACTGGCTACTGGTACGACAGTCGGCTGGTCGATAGGAGCCGGATGAACCGAGAGGTTCACGTCCGGTTGCGTGAGAGACTGCGGGGGAAGTTCCCTCGGTCTACTCGACTCTTATTCAGTACAATCACGTTAGTTATGAAATTCGGTAAAATTTATGAAAAATGTTTCAATGAATATAGAACAATTGGGTTTTAATAAGTGGTTTCTTGATAGAATTGATCCTATACAATTAATAGACCACCAAATTGCAAGAGTTATTACAGTCCATAAGGATAGTTATACCATTAACAACGGCAAGGGAGAAGTATCAGCCGAAGTAGCTGGTAAGCTTATATTCAGTGCTGATTCTCCAATAGATTACCCAGCCACCGGAGATTGGGTGCTTGCCCAGTATTTTGATAATGATTCCTTTGCCATCATTAGTGAGATTGTTCCAAGAAAATCCATATTAAAGCGGAAAACATCCGGTAAGAAGATCGAGTTTCAATTAATTGCCACTAATATCGACACTGGTTTAATCGTTCAATCACTTGACAACAATTATAATCTCAGACGATTAGAACGCTATTTGGTTATGGTAAACGAGAGTGATATCAAACCTGCTGTATTGTTGAGTAAAAGTGATTCGCTGCCTGTTAATGAAATAGATAAAAAGATTACAGAAATTCAAGCTCTAATACCTGACATTCGAGTAGTGGCTTTTAGCAATAAAGATCATACGATGCTGAAATTTGTTAAAGAATTATTGGTTCCTTGGAACACATATTGTTTGCTTGGATCATCGGGGGTTGGTAAAACTAGCTTAATAAATAACCTTCAGGACGAAGTGCGACTTAAAACCAATAGCGTTAGAGAAAAAGACGGAAAAGGAAGACATATAACGACCAGCCGTCAATTGATAAAATTAAAAAACGGGGCAATGCTCATCGATACACCAGGTATGCGAGAACTCGGAAATTTTGCGGTTGATATCGGTATTCATAGTACATTCGATGAAATAGCAGAGTTATCGAATCAATGCCGCTATAATGATTGTTCCCATACACAAGAGCAAGGCTGTGCAATATTGGCTGCGTTAAAAGACGGAATAATTTCACAGGACCGTTATCAAAATTTCGTAAAATTAAATAAAGAATCTGCTTTTTACGAATTGTCATATATAGAGAAGAAACGAAAAGATAAAAAGTTCGGAAAATTTGTTAAATCTGTCATGAAGCATAAAAAATTCAGAAGGTAGAATCCAGCAATAACGAGTTTTACTCTTTTTTGGAGGTTACTACACAGGATATATTGATTTCAAGACTTTCTTGAAAGGAGTGACAGCTCCAACGAAGTTGTACACGTCGCTACGTACAACCTGCTGCTAAGGTTCCAAAGCTGTCAATTCGACGGTTGAATGGTGATTACCAGCATTATATTTGTTTAAATTACTTAAATTCAGATAGTTGGTCAACAGGCAAGATTGGGCTACTGGTGGTTGATCACAAAAATGACATCGCCAAGGATCTCTGGATGATTCACGCCAGAAAGCCAGACCACCGCATTTGGGGCTGCGTTCGGGTACATTCGCTTTGTTTTCTTTGTTGCTCATAATTTTAACGGATTTATTACTTGACCGACCCATCATTGCATGGTATTCATCAATATAAGGTTTTTCTTCAGCGCTCTCCTCTGTCTAGGATGACCCGCATTGTTTTTAGGGCGCCTATCTTTATTATTTAAATCTCCACGACTATTCCTGTAATAATGATTCCCTGAATGAAGTAATAGTCACTATATAAGGAATCTACCAACTGCAAATACTGAGAATAAACTTTGGGACACCAACAGACATCCAAATATATCCTGCTTAAAGCAGTTGCCAGTGCATTATACAAGTAACGGAGAAGACAGCACTGCAAGCGGGCAAGTGACGCGAGGTGCAATAATGATGGATAAAACAAGAAGGAATTATTCTCGATTTATCGACCATGTTCCTATTTTGTATGCCGGATACGACTCTAAAAGTTATGACAAGGCCGTGATGCGCAATGGCTGTTTGGGTGGAATGTATTTTGAGTCGCACTCGCTAATTCAACCAACAGGTGATCTTTACATTAAAATCCAGGGGCATCGGCCGAAAAGCGATGTGCCTGAGCAGTACAAAGATTTTCGGGCCAGAGTGAAATGGTGTCGTCAGGTGACGACTGATAAGATGCCGTGCTATGGAATTGGCGTTCAATTCACTGCCAAGAGCCATCTCTCATACGGTATCAATAGCACCAATTCTAATTGTCCTTGCGATTTTTGTGAGAATCGATCCTCTATCAAATTGATCCATCGGACAGAAACTGGGATGCAGTTGTGTCCCGATTGCTTGCACCACATGGAGACACTTCCCCGATCTATCGAGGATGCTGTGGAGCGTTTCTTATTGGGAAACGTGGTTTAAATATCTTTCACTGGGTGTTTCTCGAGTGTTCGTTTCCTCTCTCAGGGCGATCCGTGAGGCCAACGGGTCGCCCTTAAATTTTTGTCCATGTCTCCCATCTCAGACAGATCTCATATTTGACATACCACAAGAATCATAAATAGCGAAAATTCAGCTATTTGTGCCACCCCGCAGCATTTGACAATCCCTGTCCATCTTGTATTGATAACTTGGTCGGCATAGCCACAACGTATCTTTAAGCAAGAGCAATGCCAATTTCCGGTTAGACTTCCTACCTGCCTTGGCAGGATGTCTTGGCATCGTTCCTTGCGATGTCCGAAAAGGCAAGGGTCACTGCTACTATTAAATAAGGAAGGGGTTAAAGCCGAGACTTTAACCCCTTTCTTCGTTTAATCTCACGGTCACTTTGAAGAAGGCGGTGTATGTCCGTTCAGTCGGTTGAGCCGATTTAGCGCGTTTGGCCAGTTTAGCCGGAAATTATCTAGTGTCTATCCGCGGTTTCATAAAGGGCACTAATAAGTTTCCGATCTATAAATGAGCAATTTTCTGCAAGTTCAAGGAAATCAAGGGATTGTGCGGAGGCGTACTCGTGTACGCCGCACAAGCGATCCCGCCGACCTGTCACGTCTTTAGCGTGATTGACGCCGACCTGTCCCGAAGCAGGCGGGGAATTGCGGAAAAGGGCCATTTATGGACGGAAACTATCTAAAGAACAAAAGGCATTGGCAATACGCCGAGGGGTCAAGCCTTTTTCTTGGTGCGAATGGCGTGGATGCCCGCCAGAGAAAAATGCGTAATGTGGTCGGCCAGCCTCTTGATCAGTACCGGCGTCAAAGGCTGCTGCACAAGGTATTCCAGATCACTGCGATTGAGCATCAGCAAGGCCCGGCACTGATTTATGATGCTCAGCTCGCAGAACCAGATGTCTTCATCGGTCGCCGCCGGCCCGATCAGGTCCCGGATGATCCCGATCAGGTGTCGGCGGCGGGGCTCGATCAATTCGCGCCAGCTGTCGTCGATCAGGCCGGTGGGATTGGCCAGTTCCATCAGGTACATGCGTGTGAACTGTCCGCCGGTGCCGCGGTCGCAAAACTTGCGCACAAGAGCGTGGATGCGGGCGTTCAAGCGCTCTTCAGACGTCGCATCGGCAGCATCGGGCGGGTCGGGGATGATATCTTTCTCAAATGCCTGCTTCCATGCCTCCATGTAGAGGGCGGCCTTGCTGCCGAAATAGTAGTTGACGGCCGCGACGTTGGTTCCGGCCTGCCGGCAGATATCGGCGATCCTGGCATCGCGATACCCTTTTTTTCCGAAAATTTTGCAGGCCGCATTCAGCACGCGACTGCGGGATTTTTTGGTACGCTTCATTTGTACCATGTGAAACATGGGCTCCTGTTTTCGGCCATTAAATGATTAAATCAACCTCTGTTTTGTAATCTGTAATTTAAATTGTATTTTTAAATTTAAATTTGAATTTGTCAATTCATTTTGCTATCCTTTCTCATTCAACGATAGTCTTAAATATAAAGATTTGGGCAAGGCCGGAGAGAGGAGGCTGTATCGCCATACGCCGACGACCGATAACGCAGTCAAATTTTATCTTAAAGTCTACAAGTGAACCTCCCTGCGGCAACCTGCAGGGTATCGATGCTGACTGAATTACCCCTTATCCTAACCCTCTCCCCAGGGAGAGGAAATGAGTTGTGTCCCTATAGCGGGCTACTTACTGGGAATAATCAAGTTCAATCCTCCTTCGAAGGAAAAAAATATGCAGCAACAAGTCGCTCTTGAATGCCCTGATCCAGTTTCCTCGGCAACATCCCGCGACAAGGTCATACCGCCGATCACCTCCTCAGCACCGAGCCACCGGCAGACAGCAAGCGGCGGCCGTGCCGTATCTGTTGCGGCATGTGTTCTTTCCTTTTGCCTCATTCTTTTTTTGGGTTTGACCAGCCTTGCGGGAGCCGCTCCACCGCAGGGTCGAAATGCACCGCCGCCGACTGTCACCGTCGAAGCGGTGTCCGAACAAGAGGTCAACCCGCCGTCTGATTACGTTGGCCGCGTTGAGGCCATCCAAGCCGTCGACCTGCGCGCCCGCGTGGAAGGCTTCATCGAACACGTAAAATTCCGGGAAGGCGGTAAGGTGAAAGCCGGAGATCTCCTCTACCTCATCGAACAGGCACCTTACAAAGCCAAGGTCAACGAGGCCGCGGCCAAGGTGGCCGACGCCGATGCCTCCCTCACCGAAGCCCGCCAGTACCTGAGACGCCTCCAGTCGGTGCGTTCCGGTGGGGTATCGGCGACCGACATAGAGGCGGCTGTCAGCGCGGAACTCAAGGCCAAGGCCCTGCTTCAGCAAGCCCAGGCCAGCCTGGAGCAAGCCGAACTCGACCTGGGGTACACCATCATCAAGGCGCCCATCAGCGGGCGTATCGGCCGCACGACTTACACCAAGGGCAATCTGGTGGGCCCCGCTTCGGAAGCCCTCGCCCGCATCGTTCAGATAGACCCGATCCGGGTGGTTTATTCAGTGAGCGAGAACGACCTCGTGAACGATAGACTGGCCCGGGAGGGCGGTTGTGCCCAAGATTCAGAAAACCGGCTCGTACCTCGCATCCAGATGCCCGACGGGCAGATGTACCCGGCCGCCGGCCGCCTGGACTTCGTCGACAACCAGGTGGACGCCGGCACCGGCACGATTGCCGTTCGAGCGGTGTTCGACAATCCCGACGGCATTCTTCTGCCGGGACAGTACGTCAACGTGCTCATCAGATGCAGCGAGGGTAAACGTCTCCCGGTTGTGCCGCAGTCGGCGGTTCAGGAGGATCGTGAAGGCCGTTACGTGTTCGTCGTCGACGCCGAAAACAGAATTCAGCAGCGGCGCATCACCACCGGGGCAGCCATCGGCACGAACTGGCCGGTGGAATCAGGGCTCATGACGGGGGAGACAATCATCGTTCAGGGGGTACAGAAGGTTAGCCCCGGCCAGATCGTGGAAACCGTGACCACCAGCGGTCAGAGTAAGGAGTAATGCATGGTTTCGCGTATTTTCATCGAAAGGCCGCGGCTGGCAATGGTGGTGTCGATCATCATCACCCTGGCCGGCGTACTTGCGCTGTTGAACATACCGATCGCACAGTACCCTCAGATCTCACCCCCTGAAATCCGCGTCAGCACCACCTATCCCGGAGCCAGCGCCGAAGTGGTTGCCAACAGCGTGGCCGCCCCGATCGAGGCCGAGGTCAACGGCGTGGAAAACATGCTCTACATGTCCTCAACCTGCTCCGACAACGGCAGTTACAACCTGAGCGTCACCTTCGAGGTCGGCACCAACCCCGACATCGCCCAGGTCAATGTCCAAAATCGCGTCCAGCAGGCTGTTCCCAAGCTGCCCACCGAAGTCGTCGAACAGGGAGTCTCGGTGCGCACGCGCTCCTCAGACTTCCTAACGGTCGTCAGTTTCTTCGCCCCCAAGGGTGCACGCGATGCCCTTTTTCTCAGCAATTATATCAGCATAAACGTCAAGGATGCGGTGACGCGCATCAAAGGGGTCAGCGAAGCCTATATTTTCGGTGCCCTGGATTACAGCATGCGGATCTGGATGGATCCCGAGCGGCTGACCGCTCTCGGCCTGACGGCTGATGACGTGGTCACCGCCATTCGAGAGCAGAACGCCCAGGCAGCCACCGGCTCCATCGGCACGGCACCCGGCAGCGATTCGCAGCAAGTTCAGTACACGCTGCGCGCCAAGGGCCGTCTCAATGAAGCCGAAGATTTCAAAAACATCATCATCCGCACCAATCCGCAGGGGGGTCTGGTGCGGGTAAGGGACATTGCGCGGGTCGAGCTGGGCGCTCAGTCCTACTCTTCCAGATCGACTCTGAACGGTTCCCCGGCAGTCAACATGGCCATCTATCGGACCTCCGGTGCCAACGCGCTGGAAACCGTGCAGGCGGTAGCAGACGAAGTCAAACGGCTATCCAAGCGTTTCCCCGAGGGTATTCAGTACCGGATGGTCTACGACACGACCAAGTTCGTCCGGTCAGCGATCCAGGAAATCGTGCTGACGCTCTTTATTACGTTCTGCCTGGTTGTGGGGGTTACCTATCTCTTTTTACAGGACTGGCGGGCAACCCTGATTCCGACCCTGACGATCCCGGTGTCGCTGATCGGCACTTTCGCGGTGCTCCTGGCCTTGGGCTTCAGCGCCAACACCATCACCTTGTTCGCACTGATCCTGGCGATCGGCCTGGTGGTGGACGACGCCATCGTGGTGGTGGAAAACGTTCAGCGGATCATGGAAGAGGAAGGCCTCGGCCCCAAGGACGCCGCGATCAAGGCCATGAATCAGGTGATCGGACCAATCATCGCCACCACCCTGGTCCTTCTGGCCGTTTTCGTTCCGGTGGGATTTCTTCCCGGCATCACCGGCGAGCTGTATAAACAGTTCGCCGTGACACTTTCCACTGCGGTTGTGCTGTCGGCTCTTAACGCACTGAGCCTGAGTCCGGCCCTGTGCGCGACCCTATTGCGCCGGCCGGCTGCCATCCGGCGGGGACCGCTGGCCTGGTTCAGGCGGGCATTGAATGCCTCACGCAACGTCTATGTGACTGCGTCGGCCTGGCTGCTGCGGCGGATGGTGGTGGTTCTGGGGATCTTCATCCTGATATTCGGTGCCGCCTATTTCCTGTTCGTCAACCGCCCGACCAGTTTCCTGCCCAGTGAGGACCAGGGTGTCTTCTTCATCAATGTCCAGCTGCCCGAAGCGTCGGCCCTGGCGCGCACCAACACGGTCCTGCAGCAGGTTTCCGAACGCCTCAAGAAAACCCCCGGCGTAGCGGATGTGATTGCCGTCAGCGGTTTCAGCATTATCAGCGGAGCCAGCGAAAACGTCGGCCTGGGTGTCGTCGTGCTTGACCCCTGGGATGAACGCAACACCCCCGAACTGCAGCTCGAGGGTCTCTTGGGCCGTGTGCGCCGTGAGTTGGCTTCGATTCCGGCGGCCAACATCTTCGCGTTCAGTCCGCCGGCCATCCGGGGTCTAGGCAATACGGGCGGGTTCGATTTCCGTCTGCAGGCCCTGGGAAACCAGAGTCCCCAGGATCTTTCCGCCGTAACCCGCGCCCTTGTTGTGGCCGCCAACCAGGACCCGACTCTGCGGGCTGTGTTCAGCACGTATTCGGCCGACGTACCGCAGCTTTTCCTCAACCTCGACCGCACCAAGGCAGAATCACTCAACGTACCGGTAAGCCGCGTTTTTTCGACCCTCCAAGCCCAGCTCGGCTCACGCTTTGTCAATGACTTCAACCTTTACAGCCGGGTCTTCCAGGTCAAGATTCAAGCCGACGCGCCCTACCGTAATGCAGTTGATGATATCAGAAAGCTCCACGTGCGCAGTGACGAGGGCAAAATGGTGCCGATGAGCAGCTTGGCCTCCATCTCTACAGTACTGGCGCCCCAATTGGTGACCCGCTACAACCAGTTCGCAGCCGCCCAAGTCAATGGCGAGGCCAATACCGGATTCAGCTCGGGTGAGGCCATTGCAACGATGGCACAAGTCGCGGCCAAAACCCTACCCGACGGGTATGGCTACGAATGGTCGGGACTTTCCTTCCAGGAACAAAAGAGCAGTGGCCAGGCCCCTGTTCTGCTGGCCCTGGCCCTGCTGTTCGGCTACCTTTTTCTGGTCGGTCAGTACGAGAGTTGGACCATACCGCTACCGGTCATCATTTCGATTTCGGTGGCGGCCGCCGGGGCTCTGACCGGCCTGTGGATTGGTGGTCTTGACCTCAGTATTTACGCCCAGATCGGCCTGGTACTGTTGGTCGGCCTGGCGAGCAAGAACGCCATTCTTATCGTTGAGTTTGCTAAAACACAGCGCGAAGAAGGGCTGTCCATTGCCGACGCCGCGGTAGCCGGCGCGCGAATCCGTTTCAGGGCCGTGTTGATGACCGCGTTTTCATTCATCCTGGGGGTGCTCCCCTTGGTGATTGCCTCCGGCGCCGGCGCCAACAGTCGGCGGGCCATCGGAACCACGGTGTTCAGCGGCATGCTGGCGGCAACCCTGGTCGGTATCTTTTTGATTCCGGCGCTCTATGCCGCCTTCCAGACCTCGCGGGAAAAAGTATATGCCCGGCGGAAGCGGCGGCGCGAACAAGCGAAGACAAGTTAGTGTCCAAGAGAAAACGATATGAAAACCATTAAAAGAATGCTGTCCGCCGGTAGGCTCCTGCGTGTGCTGGGCGCAGCCTGCACACTCTTGTCTCTCTGCGGCTGTTCGGCCGTGGGGCCCGATTATGTCAAACCCGAAACCGAGGTTCCTTCAGCCTGGTACTCCGAACTCCAGGACGGGCTGACCAACACGGCCATTGATCCCCAGACCCTGGCCCAGTGGTGGTCGACTCTCGAGGACCCGACTCTCTCCAGTCTTATGGAACGGGCTGTTCGTGGAAATCTCGATCTGAAGAACGCCCGGGCCCGTGTTCGCGAGGCACGCGCCCTCAGAGGCATCAATCGCGCCAGATTGTTCCCTATCATCGATGCAACGGGATCGGCCACTAAAAGCCGCAGCAGCGAAAACAGCGGCGACGGCACCGAAAGCGAGCTCTATTCGGCGGGCTTCGATGCCGGCTGGGAGTTGGACGTGTTCGGTGGGGTGCGCCGTTCGGTGGAGGTGGCCGAGGCGGACCTCGAAGCCAGTTGGGAGAATCTCCACGACGTTCTGGTGAGCCTTTTGGCCGAAGTCGCCCTTAACTACATGGAGGTGCGCACATTCCAGGCCCAGTTTGCCGTGGCCGAGGCCAATATCGCGGCCCAAGCGGAAACCTTTGCATACACCAGTTCGCGGTTCGAGGCCGGTCTCAGCAACGAATTGCCCGTTCAGCAGGCCTTGACCAATCTCGAAGCCACCCGCTCCCAAATTCCGAGTCTGAGGACCGGCCTGGCGGCAGCCAACAATCGCCTGTCGGTGCTGCTGGGAGAACAGCCCGGTGCGGTCAACCGGGAGTTGGCCGAACCCCGGCCCATCCCCGTGCCGCCTCTCACAGTGGCCGTGGGCGTGCCCGCGGATACCCTCTTACATCGGCCCGACGTGCGCCGTTTCGAGCGACTGCTGGCGGGGCAGACGGCTCGAATCGGTGTAGCCACGGCCGATCTCTATCCCAAATTCTTTCTGACGGGTACCATCGGACTCGAATCCCTTTCAGCCGGTGACCTGTTCAATTCAACCAGCCGAGCGTGGCTCATCGGTCCCAGCGTACTCTGGAACGTATTCGATGCAGGGGCCGCCCGCCAGCGCATCGAATTCCAGTCCGCTCTGCGGGAACAGGTACTGAATGAATATGGATCCAAGATCCTCCTGGCGTTGGAAGAAGTGGAAAATGCCTTGGTGGCTTACGCCCAGGAACAGCTCCGGCGGGAATCATTGAAGGCGGCCGCTGCCGCCGCCCAGCGGGCGGTCTTACTGGCACAGGACCAGTACGCAGCGGGCTTGGTTGATTTCAACAACGTCTTGGTCGCTCAACGGTCACTGCTCTCCCTTCAGGATGAACTGGCCCGCAGCGAAGGGACGGTGACCTCGAATCTTGTGCGACTCTACAAGGCCCTCGGCGGTGGGTGGGAATTTCAGGGGTCGACCGCGAAAGGAATGGCGGTGGATACCCAACACTCACGGCCCATCGGGTCGCCATGGTGAATGAGTATTTTATTTTCGTGTGAGATCGGTTGTGCCAGTTGAGTCGCTTAAGCCCGTTTAGCCGGTTTAGTCGGTTAAGTCAGTTTTGTCAGTTAAATAATATCGTCTATTTAAACGACTAAACACTCATGGCCTTTAAGCCATCAATTGTTCCGGGTTCTGAGTTTCGAGTTTCAAGTTTCAAGTTTCTATTTTCGGGTCTGATTATATTTTCGTACTGAACGCTCGTGGTCGTGCGGGCCGCCACGGTGCATGAAAATTCTATTTTCCTATTAAAGTGCTACTGCATTGTAGGGGCAATCAGGCGCATTCCAGAGCGGCCTCTTCGGTGCCCTCTCTCTGTCGTTGTGCAAACCGTTCGCTATGTACGGATTTCAAGAGCCTCAAACCGGGCTTGAAGAAAAACTGCTTCTCACCGAACGCCGGCCGGAGGTCATCCAACCAAGCGGCAGTCTCGTCATAGCGGGCAAAGAAAATGCGGTTGACCCATTCGGGCTCTCGTCCCTGAATGAACTTGAGGGCGAAAACCCGCTCCCCGCCGATATCTGTAATACCGTCAATCAGCACTTTTCCAGGCGTCGCCGACATGGAAGGTCCCCGCACCGTCCGGCAGAGACCGGACACGCTCCGGTAGGCGCCGGAAAATATGCGAAATGCGTCGGCCAGCGGCACCTCGAAATAATGCTGCGGACCGGTGTCGCGCGGAACGAACATGTAGTACGGCACGGCGCCGAGGGTGACCTGCTTTTGCCACATGTCACTCCATATCTCCGGCTTGTCGTTGATATGCCGAACCAGAGGCGCCTGGCAGCGGATCTGGGCTCCGGTCGAGAGGATGCGCTTGATGGCCGCTTGGACTGCCGGTGTATCCAATTCGCGCGGGTGACTGAAATGGGCCATTATGGCCAGGTGCAGCCCTCCGGCGACAATCTGCTCGAAGAGTTTCAAAAGGTCGTCCGCATCATGGTCGGTGAGGAAGCGATAGGGCCAGTAAGCCAGCGCCTTGGAACCGAAGCGGATGGTGGACAACCCCTCCTGTTTTCGATCTAGCAGCGGAGCGACATAGCGCCGGATCAGCCGGGTGCTCATCGTGAGCGGGTCCCCACCGGTGTAAAGGACGTCCGTCACTTCCGGATGGCGGTCGAGGTATTCGGCCAGGTCTTGCGGCCGCTTGTTCATGAACTTCAGTCCATCGATGCCGGCGAACTGCGCCCAGCGGAAACAGTAGGAGCAATAGGCATGACAATTCTGGCCTTGGCTGGGGAAATAAAGCACGGTCTCCCGGTACTTGTGCTGCATCCCGTTGTACACCTTACCGTTTTCGACCGGCACATTCAGTTGCAACTGTCCGGCCGGATGGGGGTTGAGCCTCATCTGGATGCGCTCGGCAGCCCGTCTGATGTCAGACTGTGGGGCGTTAACGGCAAATAATCGCTCGATGCTTTCCCGGTCCGTTTTTTCCAGCAGGCCGCGTTGCGGAAAAGTCAGCCGGAATATCGGATCATCCGGGACCTTTTGCCAGTCGATCAACTCATCCACAACGTAGTTGTTAACGCGAAACGGAAAAACAGCCGCCGCGATGTCGATGCCTCTTGTGACTTCTGGAGGCATTGACGCCAGTTGGCCAATTGACCGAAAATTCTTCCGATTGTAAAGGCGAAACTTTTCTTTTCCAACTTTCCGGGTGTCGGGCATACACAAATTCCTTTTCTCTTTAAAAATATTAGGTTGAGGGGTTTTCCGCCCAGTCGGGATTAAATGTTCCGGGTTGAAAAGCCCTTAAATATATCTAATTAGTGCCTATCCACGGTTTCACCCAATGGGTTTGTCGGGTTTTCCGGATCTTGATCACTATGATGATGCCGTATCCGTTGATTGTAACCCTTGAACCGTGAACCTGGAACCGATCAATTTAGGTACAAATATATGAACTAAAAAATAATTTTCAGCTGAAACATTTCGCATGCAAAATATATGATTCGGCTTTATTTGTCAAGTTCAGGCGTAGCCGATTCCTGACATTGAATCGTCCGCCGGTTATAAAGGCGCACCAGGAAATATTTACCCGTCTTGCTTGTCTTTTGACCCGTTTACCACTTTCCATCCACCGACATATGTCCTGATAAGCACCGGCGCATGTGCTTTGCAGACGAACCAAAATCAGGCGTAATTTTGTGTCATTATTTCTTGCCGAGGCCTAAAAAAATTTAAGCGATTGAAATTTAAGCGATTGAACTTTAAATGAAGTTATGTCATCACCCAATGAGTTGGATATAGCGGACCGGCGGTTACAAAACAAAAAACCCGGCCGTTCGGCCAACCCTTCCGACAATCATGCTTGCAATAGAGGGCGAATAAGGTGGATCCCATCCCGAAAATCGTCAGTGGCCTGCGGCACATCGCCCGTGAACTTTCCATTCACTCCAGGTTCATCCAGGACAACTACAACATCACGGTGCCGCAACTGGTCTGCCTGCGTGAAATCAGCGACGGCGAACCGATCTCCCTCGGGGAACTCACCCGTTCGCTGCATCTCAACAATTCGACTGTAACTGGAATTGTCGACCGGCTCGAGAAGCGCAACCTGGTGCGGCGCGTCAGGCAAAGCCGGGACCGACGGCAGATACACGTGGAGGTAACCGACGAGGGCAAACGGTTTATCAAGCAGGCCCCCAAACCCCTGCAGGATCATTTCATCGAACAAATCCGCCTGATGGATCCACTTGAAGTCGACAAAATTCTGTGGGCGATCGACATACTCGCCGACATGCTGCAGATTGCCAGCGCTGCGGAACAAGAGAAGACGCCGTCTCCCAAAAAATGAAGAACAGGGCCGCGTGCATTCAAACCGGGCCGAACCATCGGAGATAAACAAGCGCAGCCGTCGGTGGACGATGTTTTCGTGATCGTGCTGTTCACCATCTTTTTGGGAATGTACGGCGTCGGCGAGGTCCACATCTGGGCCAAACTGGCCCAGGTCCCCGTGAGCATCGTGCTGGGAATCGCAGTGGGCCTGGTGCCCGGCTTCGTCTTGCTGAAACTCTTTCAGAAGTATGACTGGCGGCCGCCCAAGCGCACCATCGTGGTCCTGGGGGTCGCCATATTTCTGACCTGGCTGGAAAGTGTCACCGAAAGATGGGTTCCGATTGCGAGCCTGCTGGGGGTGATGGCTATCGGTTTTGCGATCCTCGAAAAATCCGAACCGATTGCCCACTTGATTTCTCAAAAATAATAATAGATATACCTCCAATAGTAGCAAAAAGAAAAGTAATTATCGCCCTGTAAAAAAATAACCTCCTGATAGCACAAAGACACCCCTTCACTCCAACACGAGATACGTTGGGATCACAGTTATTGCGCCCTAAATATTACTATGTTCCAGAGGACTGAGGCGAGAGTTACTGTTTCACTTTTTTTCTCAATAATATATCGTCAACAAATGCACCCTTGTTAGTGCCGGATAAGTCACTTTCAAAAATAAATGCTATCCAAACTTTAGATTTTCCGCATAGATTTCCTATTGTGTAAACCGACTTCAGATCAAGAACCTCTTTAATCCAACCATTTTTATTTCCCGTTGTTTCCAAGCCATAAAAATTGGTCCCGTTGGTTGACGCCATCCATTGAAAGTAGTCATGTTCGTTCTCGGAATTGAGCCAAAAATAAAAAACAAGTTCAGCATCGGAGGCATCACTGAGATCAAAGGGGCCATAAATCATCCATGCGGTCATCTGGTTGGCATAATTGTTAGTCTCAGGTTCGATACCCAAGGTGCCGCCCTTCGCACACCAGGCACTTTTCCCGCCGTCATGGGGCTTGTATTCATCAACCGCCCATGTGGGATTACCCAAAAAACTCCAGGCACCTGATGGAAAACTGCCTTCAAAATTTTCGCTCATTATCGTGACCCAGGCAGGTTCAGTTTTGTCCAAAAGCAGCGACGATATCCAGGGCATGGGCTTGATACGTGGTAGAATTGATTCACCTAGAATTATCGTCGCGCGACTACTGGAGTCATAATCAGCCCACGATGACCCATAATCATAAGTGTATTTGATAGAGGCTAAATTGGACTGCAATGGTATTTCAAACACGATTGTAAGTATCGATCCTTCCACGAAAGCTATTTTGCTTTTAAAATCGTGTGGATCTTCATACTGGAGCTTTGAAACGCGCCAATTGAAAAGTGGATAGATTTTAGATTTATTATCATACAAAACAATACGATCCGTTAGCGTTTTAAAAAATATATAGCCACATTTTATCTCTTTTATGCTCAATTCAACTACCAAAAAAACATGGCCAGCTTTGGGGCTTGCAGAGGAATGAAACACATCAGGAAGGCGGTCCATTTTTTGAATGCTATCAACAGCAATTTTCATGCAATTGTCTTCAGCTTCAATGATCCCATTTTGAGCGTTTACAACGTCTCTCGTTGTAAACATGGTTAAAGTTGCTGCCACCGAAAAAAAGCATATTGTACATTTGAATATAAAATTTTTGCGTTTCATTTTGGCACCTACCTGATAGTCATGTTTACTAAATATTTGGTCCATTTTGTTTGAAGTGTAAAATAGCCTCATCGGCCAATTTGCGGATTTCGCTTTTCAAGCGTGCGGCATTATTTTTTAGAAAATCGTCATAAGTCGGTGCTACACTGGTGTCTTCACCTGTCAACTTTGAAAAAATTTCTTCATGCTCCCTCCTTTTTTAAGAACAAGAAGTTCTATTTTGAAAAAACATCTCAGGTAATTTGCACGTTTTTTTCAAGATAAAAAAAGCCCGAACCAACAGCTTTAAGCGATCGGTTCGGGCTTTACGGTTACTTGATTAATCATCGAAAAGCACCCATAAAATAGATTTATGATTAATTGCACAACATCTACAGCTGAAAGGTGGATGTTGTCAAGATATTTCCACTATGTGCGGCCGGAACTAATGAGTGCTGTGATCTTTCTTTTAAACCCTTCAGTACCCATGGTGGACCTCGGGGAGGTTCCGCGTAATAGTTCATAAGATATCTGCAGTGGAGATGTGGAATCAGAAGGAAGACTAAAAGGATCGCTGAGGATTTGCTGTAAACCAGTCAGAACTAATGTGTAATTAAAACGATGGGTGACATTACCAGCGGAGGCGCATTAGCGCCTTCCGCTTTAACCGCCTGTTTCCCACTCACCACTTATCAGGCCGGATTGATGTTACGGTTTGTTCGGAACACGTTCTCCGGATCCCATTTTGTCTTTACTTCGGCGAGTCGCTGGAGTCCTTTGCCTATTGCTGCCTCTATTCGCTCAGGGCCTTCATCCTCTGTCAAGAAATTAATATAAGTTCCACCGGTCGAAAACGGCCTCATATCGGTCCACGCCTCGCGTGCCCATTCGATGTTCACCCTGTCATCGCCCGCTTGCTCCCAAGAGCCGGCTATGTTGAGAACGTAGCGTGCATCACGATTGCCTTATGGATTTCTTCCTGTAACGATGTGGGCCGATCACTCAAACACGACACTCCCACGGCATTGAGATACGGTTTGAGGTCCTCCTCAGCTTCCCCAAGAATGCGCTGAATCTGTTCTTCCGTCAGGACGACATCCATGAGCGGAAGCCAACCTCTCAAATCTGCCTCGACCATCGTCCGGATGCTGGGAAAACGAGCCGTACCAGGTTGAGTCTTAATTTCGACGAGGCTGTTCCGGCTTTTTTAAATAAAGTTGCGAACTCCTGCAAATCACCGAGTACAAATGGTGCGCGCAAAGCATTGGCAGCCCGCTTGCCGGCAACTCGCTCAAGAAGGGCCACCTCAACCGCATACGAGGTATTCTGTTTATTGAGTCCCAGACAGCGACGGCTAATCGGCCTTGCGGTTTCAGCACCCGCAACATCTCGCCGATGGCAAGTTGGCGCTCGCTGAAGAACATGAGGCCAAATTGGCTTACGGCAGCATCAAAGGACTGGTTTGGGAAGGGGAGTGATTCTGCCCTTCCCTGCCACCACTCGACTGTGGGCGTGAGTTGCTTGGCTACGGCCAGCATACCGGGGCTGGGATCGAGACCGGCCACGAATCCTGTTGGTCCAACTCGCATGGCGGCGTCCCGGGCAAGCACCCCGGTTCCGCAACCAACGTCAAGCACCCGATGACCAGACCGTATCTGCGCGACGTCCATTACCCGGATAGTCCATTCCTTGAAAAGCCCCTTCACGAACAGATCCTCATACGCCATCGCGGCGGCAATTTGCTCTTGGGAGGCCGTGATTCGCTCATTCATTGGCTCCTGGTTTTTCGTCAAAATTTCATCTCTCTACTGATAAAAAATAATACATTTGTCCTCGTATGACTCCTTTCGGAACCTAAAAAAAATCGCTACCCGAAATATACGGGATTAACTCCGGGTAATCCTTGGATGAAACGATGAAAACGATCTAACAATGATTAAATGGTGCCATATTAACACCTTTGCTCCCTGATATTGGGGGATAACACCCCAGGGGCGGAATGGTTAAAAGCCTCATGGAAACATTTGATTACTCCGGTTCAGCACCTCACCATTTTAAGCAGATATGCCGATAACAGCTTTCGAAACGGTTTTTTTGTTGCATTTATTCTGATAGCCATTAGTTTTGTGGTCGCTATCGTATAACATCGTTTTACGACGTTAATAAAAATATAGGAATGGTTCATTTTGAGCGTCGGAAATTTCACGACAAATAACATGTTCAGCTATGCGGACCGAATGCGTCAGCACTTCATCCAAAACGCTTCTCATGAGGCGCTGCAAGAGAAATTGAACACCATGGCCGCCGCAATGGGGGATGAGGCTTTCAACAAGTTTGTCGCTCGCGAAATCGTTGAGCGCACGCAACCCCAGCAGGCCATTCCCGGGATCTACGGTCATTACCGATCCGTGGTACGTGACGGCATTGAATTTTTTCTATCCCAGGTGGACCGCCCCCGCCTTATGGAACTGGTGATAAGTCAGCTGAAATTGGACCCGGCGGTCGACACCCAAGAGCGACTTCTGGAGTTGGCCAAACGTTTTCCGACTCTCCATAAACTGGGCCAGATCATTGCCCGAAATCCCAACATCGATCCGGTGGTCAAAAAGTGGCTCATTCATTTGGAAAACGGCTGCTACGGCACGCCCCTGGACGGCATTATGGAGCGGATTGGTCGGCAGCTTGAGCAGACCGACAACCGGGACCGGGTGCATGTCCAACCGGCCATTTTATCCGAGGCCAGTGTTGGCGCCGTCATCGCTTTCCATTGGAACCAACCGTCGTCTCAGGACCGGATGGAAGGGGTTTTCAAGATCCTTAAACCCGGCATTCGCAGGCATCTTGACGAAGAATTGCTCATCCTGGAAAAAACGGCCGCCTTTTTTGAAGAAAACCGACATCGTTATCCTCTCAAGGATTTTAAATTCCTGAACGTATTTCAGGAAGTTCGGGAGATGCTGGTCAAGGAGATCGATTTGGCAGCCGAACAGACCAATCTGCTCGAAGCCGCCCGATTTTACGAGGACATGGAGAGCATTCAGATTCCGCAGCTTTTTCCTTTCAGTACCGATACCATGACCGCCATGGCGTATCTGAACGGCCCCAAGATTACCGATGCACCCCTGAATCAGGCGCAGCGCAAACGTTGCGCCGCCGTCCTGTTCGAGGCCCTTGTTTGCAGGCCTCTTTTTTCCCGGAGTGAACCGAGCCTGTTTCATGGCGATCCGCATGCCGGCAATATTCTGGCCGTCAACGACCACGCATCGGGTCGCCTTCGGATCGGCCTCTTGGATTGGAGCCTGGCCGGCCGGCTGACCAAGCGCGACCGGGTCAAAACCGCACAATTGATTCAAGCCGTCTTAAAAAAAGACCTGAGCGGTATCCGCCGTTCCGTCAAAGCCTTGGCTATTGGCGCTTCCATGGACAGCCCCCTGCAGCGGCAGAAGTTTCGCAGCCTGGTCCTGCGGATGGTGCGATCCTTCGAGTTTGACTGCCTGACCCTGATCAAAAGAGCTTTCAAGCTCCTGGAACAACTCACGTTTGAAGGATTTCTCTTTCCGGCCGATCTCATGCTCTTTCGAAAAGCGATCTTCACCCTTGAAGGGGTGCTTTTCGATCTGTGGCCCTCATTCGATATGGACGCCGCTGTCAGGCAATACCTGACGACCCTTGTGACCCAGGAGATCCCCACGCGTTTCGGAAACCTGTTCTTTCCGCTGGCGGACAGACCTGAAAACTACCCAAGCCTGATCTCCAATATCGAGCTTCAATCCCTCGTCATTCACCAATATGTTGTCGCCATAAGGTCTGGCACCCAGTCATTTTCCGGGTATCTTGCGGGATGGAGTCGGATGTTCGGCATGCCCTTTTGGCCGGCGCTGGCCCCCATTCCTTTGTCGGACGACAATAAAAAATAACCCCGGGGCTTGGCGTCAAAGAATTGTGCACGGTTAAGATGCCTGAGCTTTTTATTGGGTGTCGCAGCACTCAACCCAACCGACCCGCTACTCGGTCGACGTCAACTCTTCAGATAAACTCGCGGCACCCGGGCGGTTATGGCGGAGGTAATTTCGTAGTTGATGGTGTCCAGTAGGCCGGCGAGTTCATCGGCGGTGATCGCTTCGTTCGCCTGGCGGCCGAGGATTACCACCTCGTCCTCCACGGCGACACCGGGAATGTGACCCACGTCGATCATGGTCAAATCCATGCAGACCCGGCCGACGATCGGCGCCTTTTGACCGCGGACCAGCATATGGCCCCGGTTGGATAACCGCCGGTTGAATCCGTCGGCGTAGCCGACGGGCACCGTGGCGATGGTGGTCGGCGCTTGGGTTGTGTGGGTCATGCCGTAGCTGACGGGAAACCCGGTGGGAACCTTTTTCAGGTGGACGATACGCGCCTTCAGCGTCATGACGGGCGTGAGATCGATTCTGCTCTTGTCGACCTCCTCGGAAGGGTATAGCCCGTAAAGGGACACGCCGGCCCGGACCATGTCCAAGTGCATGTGGGGCATGTCGATGATGGCGCCGCTGTTGGCGGCGTGCCGGAGCTCGAATTCGAGACCGGAGCGCTTCACTTGGCCGAGAAACGCCATGAACGTGTCGAATTGTTGTTCCGCAAAGTGCTTGTCGGCACTGTCTGAACTGGCAAAATGGGTAAAAATCCCTTCCAGTGTCAATTCGTTCAGGTCGGCAATGTCGAGCACCTCGTGAATGGCGTGATCCGAGACGGCCATCCCCGGTTCGACATACCGGCGGGAATCCGGCAGGATACCCAGCCGGCCCATGCCGGTGTCGATCTTCAAATGGACTCTGAGGCGCCTGCCGCTTTTCCCGATCCGTTCGGCATAGGCCCTGGCGGTTTCAGGCGCATAAACGGTTTGGATGAGATCGTGTCGGACGAGGGCTTCGACATTGGAGGGCGGCGTGTAGCCGAAGATCAGAACCGGCGCATCGATACCGGCATCCCGCAACGCAAGGGCCTCGGGCATCCGTGCCACCCCCAGGGCGTCGGCGCCACTCTCCAAGGCCTGGCGGGCAACCTCCACCAGCCCGTGTCCGTAGGCGTTGGCCTTGACCGCCACCAGCAGGCGCGCTTCGGGCTGGGTGACCCGCCGCAGCTCGCTGACATTGGCGGCAACGGCGTCCAGATCGATTTCAGCCCAGATGAGAGGAGTCTCTGCCATAGGTCGAATTTCCGGTCGAACGTTTCAAGCGCTTAGTTGTCGGTGCCGCTGGATGGAAACGCGCGAAGGCGCAAGTCGGGTCGGCATGGGTGGTGGCCGTATTCTCGAATCCGCTGCCGACCCCGGCATCTTTTTCCACCATATCGGTTTGGCCCGTTTAGCCGGTTAACCCGGTTGCATAATCGAGTGCAGGAACGGACTAAATGGTCCAATGAGCCAACTGACCCAACCGTCTTACGGGCTCAACGGGCAAAACCGGCTCAACCGACTCAACCGGCCGCCCCAGGCGGCCTAAAGCATTTCGACGGCACAGGCCATCGACACCCCTCCGCCGCCACACAGGGTTGCCAGACCGAGACTCTTGCCGCGCTGCTGCAGGGCATGTATCAGGGTCACCATGATCCTGGCACCGGTCGCTCCGACCGGGTGGCCCAGACCGATACCCGAGCCGTTGACGTTGGTGATCTCGCGCTTCAAGCCGAGTTCCCGTTCACAAGCGATGTACTGGGCGGCAAAGGCCTCATTGACCTCCACCAGTTCGAAATCCGAGATCTTCAGACCGCTCCGGCGAAGCAGATCCTTTACGGCCGCCACGGGAGAAAGCCCCATGACCGACGGGTGGCAAGCACCCCGTCCCACGGCCCGGATCTTGGCCAGGGGCCGAAGGTTGAGATCCCCGGCCTTTTCAGCCGACAGGATCACCAGCCCCGCCGACCCGTCGTTGATGCCACTGGAGTTGCCGGCAGTCACCTTGCCGATCTTGGGCACGAACGCGGGTGGCAGTTTTTTCAGGTCCGCCATGGTCAGACCCGGCCGGAAATGCTCATCGTGCGCGAAGGTGATCGCTGCACCCTTTTTCTGCGGCAACTGCATCGGCACGATTTCGGCTTCGAAGGAGCCGTCACGATTCGCCCGCTCGGCGTTGTTCTGACTCCGCAGAGCGACCTCGTCCATTTCTTCGCGGCTGATTCCAAGGTGCTGGGCGACAAACTCGGCCGTGTGTCCCATGATGTAAGGCTTACCCTTGAAAAAACTCAATGGCGGTTGATCGGCATCCACCGGCCCGTCTTCCGGGTGCGGAAGGATGTGCGAGCCGCAGTGCAGGGCACGCATCATGGCATCGACAAACACCTGGTCCTGCAATCGGCATCCCCAGCGTGCGGCCGGCACCTCGTAGGGAACACCCGACATGTGCTCGACACCGCCGGCCAAAACGATATCCGCCATCTCGGCCTGAATCATGGCCATGCCGGAGACGACCGCCTCCATGCCGGAGATGCACACCCGATTGATAGTCACGGCCGGAACCGTATCCGGAATACCGGCCAGCAGCCCGGCGACACGCGTGACATTCAGGGAATCGGACGGCTCCATGCAGCAGCCGTAGCGGATGTCATCGATCTGGGCCGGATCGACGCCCGCCCGCTTGATGGCTTCCTGCATCGTCAAACAAGCGATTCGCGCGGCGTGGCTGTCGCGCAGCGACCCCCCGAACGCGCCGATGGCCGTGCGGCAGGCCCCAGCAATCACAACCTCTTTCATCGTCCTCTCCTTGTCGGCAAAATGGATACACAACCGTTATCAAACGAAACGGTCATAGAGATGGTTTGTCATATGAGAAGCGATCCGCATTTGTCAAGGAATTGCGGAAAGGAGCCATTTTTGAAAAAAAGAATCATGTTAATCCAGAAATAGTAGATTTTGGTTCAGGTCAAGGCCGGAGCGAATTTGAAACCGGAAACGTAGCCCGCTACGTCGAGGATTTCAAATTCGCGAGAACGCCGGACTGGGCTAAAATATGCTATTTAGTGCCCATCCGCGATCTTTCAAAGGCACCTCTGAGTGTCCTATTCATAAATGAGAATTTTTTCCGCTGGGCAAGGCCACACAAGGGTTTGCGGCGAGGCGTACTTTATGTACGCCGCAGCCGGAAACCCGCGGAGAACGCAGTCCAGCGGAAAAAGGGCCATTTATGGATGGACACTATTTATGGATGGGCACGAACTAGTTCTTGACAATGATTTTCATTCCACATTAATTGAAATCATGTGCCAGTTTAACCTGTTCGGTCGAATTTTCAATGAGTTGGAATCGTTTTTAATCGGGAGGCGAAGCTGATCATGACAAAAAAGTGGGTTTACCTGTTTGACGAAATCGATCAGGCCCAGAAATATGTCGACGGAGACTGGGGCAAGGTACGTGGTCTATTGGGCGGCAAAGGAGCCAACCTGGCTGAAATGGCGCGGCTGGGGATACCGGTTCCACCGGGATTCACGGTCACGACCGAAGCGTGTATCGCCTATCTGGACGGCGGCGGGACTCTGCCGCAGGGCATGTGGGAGCAGGAAATCGAGGCGCTGCACCGGATCGAAGCCGCAACCGGAAAAAAATTCGGCAATGCGAATAATCCCCTGCTGGTTTCCTGTCGCTCCGGTGCGAAATTTTCGATGCCCGGTATGATGGACACGGTTCTCAATATAGGTCTCAACGACGAGACCGCCAAGAGTATGGTCGCCCTGACCGGAGACGAACGGTTTGTCTACGATGCCTATCGCCGGTTGGTCCAGATGTTCGGCAGCGTGGTGATGGGATTGCCGGACGAAATTTTCGAGCAAGTGATCACCGCCGCCCGCAGGCGCGCCGATGTGGAAACCGATGCGGCACTCACCGCCGAGCACTGGCAAACCGTCACCAGCGAGTTTAAGGAGATCTACCGGCATCAAACCCATCACAGCTTCCCGAACGATCCATACGAACAGTTGAAACTGGCCACCGAAGCGGTCTTTAAAAGCTGGAACGGCAAGCGCGCCGTGGACTACCGCAATGCAGCCGGCATCGCGCACGACCTGGGAACGGCTGTGAGCATCGTGACCATGGTGTTCGGCAACATGGGCGATGACAGTGCCACCGGTGTGGCCATGACCCGCAACGGTTCCACCGGTGACAATCAGCTCGAAGGCGATTACCTGACCAATGCCCAGGGAGAGGACGTAGTGGCCGGCATCCGGCTGACCAAGGACCTGAAGGAACTCAAAACCGAGATGCCGGCGGCCTATAATCAATTTGAAAAGATCACCCGGAAGCTTGAAAAACACTATCGCGAAATGCAGGATGTCGAGTTTACCATCGAGCATGGAAAACTCTGGATGCTGCAGACGCGTGATGGCAAGCGTACCGCCCAGGCTGCGGTGCGGATTGCCGTCGACATGGTCGAGGAAGGACTGATCAGTCGCGAGGAGGCCGTGCTGCGTGTATCGCCGGAGCAGGTGGATTTTTTCATGCACCCCCAGTTCGATCCCGAAGCTACACGGGCCGCCCGCGCTGAAGGCAAATATCTCGCCCACGGGCTCAATGTCTCGCCCGGTGCGGCTTGCGGCATCGTGGCCTTCGACGCCGACCTGGCGGAAACCTGGGCTAAAAAGGACGGCCAAGCGGTCATCATGGTGCGGCCGGAAACCAAGCCGGACGACGTCCACGGCATGCTGGCCGCCGAAGGCATATTGACCAGCCGCGGCGGCCGAACCAGCCACGCCGCCCTCGTGGCCCGGCAGTTCGGCAAACCGGCGGTGGTCGGCGTTTCCAAGCTGAATATCGACCTCACCAAACGCTTGTTGATCGTCGACGAAAAGATCGTCCATGAAGGCGACTGGATTTCGGTCGATGGGTCTTCAGGTGAGGTCTTCCTCGGTAAGATCGCCACCTCGGTGCCGGACATCAAAGATCCCAGTTTGCTGAAACTGCTGGCATGGGCCGACGGATTCCGTCGCCTGGGCGTCTGGGCCAACGCCGACTATCCCCGTGACGCCGAACGCGCTCGTGACTACGGTGCCGAGGGCATCGGCCTTTGTCGCACCGAACATATGTTCTTCGAGTCCGAACGCCTGCCCCTCATCCAGAAGATGATCACATCGGATCGATACGTGGACCAAAAAGAAGCCCTTGATGCCCTGCTGCCCTACCAAAGGGAAGACTTTGCCGGGATCTTTCGGGCCATGGACGGCCTGCCGGTCATTCTCCGCTTGATCGATCCGCCGCTGCACGAGTTTCTGCCCAACCACATCGAGTTGATGGACGAGTTGACCGATCTGAAAATCCGTCTGCAGCACGCTGACACGTTGGCGCAGATCGACGACTTGCTGGAGCAGGTGAGAACCAAAGAAGAGATTCTCAAACGCGTCGAGAGTCTCCGGGAGGCCAATCCGATGCTCGGCCTGCGCGGCGTCCGCCTGGGCATCCACATACCCGAATTGACCTCCATGCAGGTGCGGGCTGTGTTCGAAGCGGCCTGCGAGGTGGCCAGGGAAGGCATCGAGGTTCATCCGGAGGTGATGATTCCCCTCACCAGCCACGTGAATGAACTCAAGGTGCAGCGTGGCATCCTCGAAGCTGAAGCCCGCAAAGTGATGACCGAGCAGGGGGTCGAAGTCGATTACAAATTTGGAACGATGATCGAGATTCCCCGTGCGGCGCTAACGGCCGACCAGATCGCCGGTCAGGCTGAATTCTTCTCATTCGGCACCAATGATTTGACCCAGACGACATTCGGTATCTCCCGCGATGATGCCGAAGCCGGATTCTTGATCGAGTATATGGAACAGGACATCCTGCCCGACAATCCCTTTGCCACCATCGACCGGGATGGGGTCGGGGCTCTGATGGCCATTGCCGTTCAAAAGGGACGCAGCGTTAAACCGGATTTAGAGTGCGGCATCTGCGGAGAGCACGGGGGAGAACCGAAGTCGATCCAGATTTGTCATGAACTTGGCTTGACGTATGTGTCCTGCTCGCCGTTCCGGGTGCCGATCGCACGGCTGGCCGCCGCCCACGCGGCTTTGAAGGAAAAAGCACCGCAGTAATATCGGCGGAAGAATTTTTCGTCATTACTTCTGAGGCCCTGCGCTTCAGCCGGCGGAAGAAGTGCCGTTCCTACCCTTAACTCAAATTCGCCGAATTCGTCCCGCCAGGGGGAATTCGGCGAATTTGAGTTAAAATATTTTTTCTCCGGCGCGGCGTCTCTCTTCTTCTTTTTGACGGCGTTCCTTTTCTTCTACTGCGACCAGTTTTTCAAGATTGTCGACATAATAGATGACCAACTGGTATTCCTTGTCGCCGCGCCAGGTCGGAATGATGGAGACCAGGAGCACATCCTGATGATCACTCCAAAAGAAAAACCGGCCTTCGTCCGCGGGTTGATCAATCGCCTGCGGGCTGGCGTATTTCTCTTCCAGAGTTCGGATAATGTCGGAAAGGTCACGGGAACGGACCTGGATAAAGAGCGGTTTTCCGGTGAGGTTTGAAAAGACCAGTTCGACATAACTGAAGGGCAGGTTTTCTTTGACGGCATAGCGGTACATAAGTTTGACGGTATCGTGCTCAACCCGTTCGCCCGGCGGCGTGTTCAATCGCTGGTTCAGCTCATGAAGAATGGGGAAGTGACGCTGTAGAAAACCTTCGGCGGTGAACTCCAGGTCAATGGTGCTGCGGTATGCAATCGCATCGGGGCCCAGATTCTTCCGCAACCGGTCCCGCAGGGCATCCGAGAAGACGGTTTCGGCGCCGACGTCGAAAAAAGTGATGCCTTCCGTCTGGCTCTGGGAATGATCGGGTGACCGTTCGTCCGACGAACAGGACAGCAGCAGGGCTGCCGTCAACCCCGACAGAAACAATCTCAGAAAACGATGACGAGTGGCTGTGCTCTTACAGAAACGCATCCGTTTCGCTTACCCTCCGGTTTTCGAATCGATCTCGACACGCCGGCGAGCCTTCCGGTCGCCGGCTCTTCAAGTCGACACCGCTTTACTGCCGCGATGCGCGAGAACGACTTCCGGCGCCAGAGTCGACACGGGCAAGCCGGAAACAACAACGGTAGCAAACATAAAATATCCTCCCGGGCATGTCAAGACAGCCCTCAAAACTTCAGGGCCCGCTGCTGCGGCTCCTCTGACACTCATCAGAGACGACCGTCGACATGAAAAACCTTGAACTTGACCGCTAAAACCGCTAAGACAGTCAACAAGCGACAGCTTCCCCGCTATAGGCTTTAAGATAAAAGTTTGGGCAAGTCCAGAGGGAGACGGCTGTATTGTAATATGCCGACGACCGATAACGCAGTCCAAAACCTTTATATCTAAGCCTATGGTTATCCCCGCGGTTTGTTGGCTATATGACCGGCCGCCGTTTTTCAAACACCGATGGTGACGATGAATACCAAAGAAGCCATATTGGCTTTTTCGCAGAGCGAAAAGATCAAGTCCGGTATTATCTGGGTTACCCAGGCGCTGGGGGTGCTCTCCGGTCTGCCGGAGAAGAACCGCAAGAGTGCTGAACGAATTGCGCATGTGTTTATCGGACTGATGCTCAGTGACGTCCATCTGGCCGTTAAAGTTACTGCTGACTCGACGTGGCGGGATGTCGAGAAAAATATCGATCTGGCGCTCGTCATGCTCGATTCGGGCGTGTCACAGGAAGCCGGCTACCACCTGACGCGCGCCCTGAGTCACGTCACCGACATCGGACAACGGTCGATGAACGAGCTGAGGGACAGGGGGCTTTTGTGAGACCGCATCTCCGCAAAAAAAGACAGCTTCACGCGCGCCGACGCCCGGGTTGGAGGCGCTGAGTCCCCAGTCGCCGCGCACGAAGCCCGACAACCAGCTCCAGTAGCCCTCGTACCAGGGGGCGTCGAGGCCCTGCTGCTCGACCAGCCGCGCGACATCCTCGGGGCGCACGCCCGGAATCCGGCGCAGCCGCGCCACCGGATCGGCGGCGCGGTAGAGCAGCAGGTACGAGACCACGCTGACGATCCACAGCAGCGGGATCGCGATCGCCAGCCGCCGCCCGATGTACGCGCTCACCGCGCGCACGGCCCCCCCCGGCCCGGCTCTAGCCGCCCCCGAGCGACCACTCGCCACTGTTCCAGAACACCTCCGCCTGGGTGGGGTTCTGGCGGACGCCCGTCAGCGCCTCGGTGTACACGACGGTGTTCGGCTGCTGGTAGAGCGGGATCAGCGGCACCTGCTCGGCCACGATCTCCTGGACGCGGCCGAGCGTCGGCGATCCGCTCCGCGTCGTCAACCTGCCGGTCCGAGCGACGCATCAGGCTGTCGGCCTCGGGGTCGCTCCACCGGTACACGTTCTGGCCGGAGAAGCCGTTCTCCTCCGTCGGGATCTGGTCGGAGGCGAGCAGCCCGGTGACGCTCGGGTCAACGCCGCCGCCGAAGGCCGCCATCAGCGCCGAGAAGTCGCCCTGCACGAGGTCGCTGCCGAAGATCCGCTCGGGCGACAGCGCCCGCGGCTGGAGCACGATGCCCGCGGCGCGCGCCTGTTCGGCCATCAGCCGCGCGGTGGTGAGCCGCAGCCGGTTGCCGCTGTCGAAGGCGAGCGGGATCGCGCAGCGGGCGGCCGTCCTTGGCGAAGACGCCGTCGCCGCCGCGCCTCCAGCCCGCCGCCTCGAGGATCGCGGCCGCCTCGGCGGCGTCGTGGTCGTACTCCTCGAAGGCCGGCGGGAAGCCGAGCTGCTCGGGGCGCACGACGCTCTGCAGCACGGGCACCCCGCCGTCGAGGAGGACGTCAACGATCTGCCTGGCGGTCGATCGCGTGGGCGAGGGCGCGCCGCACCGCGGGCGTCGTCGAGCGGGGCGCGGGCCGTGTTGAGGATGACGTGCTCGAAGAAGAGGGAGGGCACCGACTGCACGCGGGCGCCCTCGATCTCGCGGGCGGTGCGGATCAGGTCGGGATCGGGCGGCGGGCTCGCCATCTGCGCCTCGCCCTGGCGGACGGCGGCGAGGGCCGCGGCCGGCGAGGCCAGGAAGTCGACGACGATGCGGTCGATGGGCGGCGCGCCGCCCGCGGGGGCGGGGCCCCAGTAGTCCGGATCGCGCGCGAGCACGGCGCGCACGCCGGGGTCGAAGCTCTCGAGCGTGTAGGGGCCCGATCCGATGATCCCGCCCGTGTTCCAGACCGTGTCGAAGTCGGCGCCGGCCAGGACGTGCTCGGGGAGGATGTAGTTGCCCCCCGAGACGCTGAACACGTCGCGCCAGGGCGCGTAGTCGCCGTCGAACGCCACGGTGAGGCAGGTGGCCTCGGGGCAGGCCCCGCCCGAGGCGTCGCGGCCGGGCGTGATCGCGCGGATCCGTCCCAGCCGCTGCGGCTGGCCACCTGGTTGTCGTCGTCCATCATCGTGCGCCACGTGAAGACGACGTCCTCGGTGGTCACCGGCTCGCCGTCCGACCAGCGCGCGTCGGGGTCGAGCCGGAAGGTCACGCGCAGCGGGCCCTCGCGCAGGTCGTCGCCCGCGGGCACCTGGGTCGCGAGCTGCGGCGTGAAGCGCCCCTCGTCGTCGGAGGTGAGCAGGTTCTGCTGGACGTTCGAGACCACGCGCTGCGCGGCCACGGTGACGCCCTCGGGCAGCAGCACGTTCAGGATCGGCGGCGCCTGGTCCTCGGCGTCGATCAGGGTGCCCCCGCCGGCGGGTGCGTCGTCCTCGCCGGATCCGCAGCCGGCGAGCGCGAGCGCGGCGAGTCGCGACCGACACCGCCACCGCACGCCGTGACACCACGCCCCACCGCCTCGTCGGGATTCCCGGTGGACCTCCGGGCGGCACGCTGTATACCCGCGTTTTCACAGGGAACGCAAGCCGGACGGGCCCGCACGGCCGCGCGGGCGCTCGCTACAGGCTCTTCGCCAGGAAGAAGGTCGTGACGAAGAAGACCACCGCGGACACGACCGTGATGCGGTCGAGGTTCTTCTCCACGATCGCCGTCGACCCGCCGTAGGAGCTCGACGAGCCGCCGACGCCGAAGGCGCCCGACAGGCCCGCGTCCTTGCCGCTGTGGAGCAGCACGAGGAAGATCAGCAGGACGGCGTTGAGCGAATGGAGCACGACGAGGAAGGCGGTCACGGGCCGGACGGTAGCATCTCGCCCAGCGATGGACGACCTCCCGCTCCTCAATCCGGCCGAGTTCCCGGACTGCCTCGTCTGCGGGCCGGCGAACCCCGACGGGCTCGGGCTGCGCATCCACCGCGACGGCACCGACGCGGTGGCGCGGTATACCCCGCGGGCGACCCACATCGGCTACCCCGGCCGGGTCCACGGCGGGATGATCGGGATGCTCGTGGACGAGATGCTCGTCTACGCGGGCGCCCCCCACGACCTGTGGGGCATGACCGCCAAGGTCCGCTACTGGCTGCGGCGGCCGATCCCGGTGGGCGAGGAGCTGTCGCTGCGGGGGCGCCTGGTGCAGCGCAGCGAGCGCGGGTTCCGCGCCGTGGTGTCGATCCACCTGCCCGGGGAGGTCCTGGCGGCCGAGGGCGAGGGCATGTGCGTCATACGGCAGCCGGTGGGGGGCCAGAGCTAGCCGGGCGCGTCGAGGGCGGGGAGGCCGTCGATGCTGCGGGCGTTCTTCGCGGCGCGGTAGGCGCTGAGGCCCTCCGGCCCGCGGTTGGTCGCCCAGCGCACGAGCTGGTCGCGCTCGCTCGCGAACTCCATCCGCGGCACCGCGAAGCCGCACGAGTCGGAGATCCGGGTGACGTCCACGCGCACGACCGACCGCGCCCCGGGATGTCGGCGAAGCTCGCCGCGAGGGCGGGGAAGCGCGGGTCGTCGAGCGTCACCGCCTCGCCCCGCCCGTGGAGGCGCACGATCCGCGGCGGTCCGTCGAAGGCGCAGAACATCAGGCAGATGCGCCCGTTGTCGCGCAGGTGCGCGACGGTCTCGGCCGCGCTCCCGGTGAGGTCGAGGTAGGCCACCTCGTGCGGGCCGAGGACCTCGAACGATCCGTCGAGCCCCTTGGGCGAGACGTTGACCATGCCGTCCACCGAGGTCGGGGCGCTCGCGACGAAGAAGAGCCGCTGCGCGCGCAGGAAGCCCGCGAGGGCGTCGTCGATCTCATGGAGCACCTTCCCCATCCGGCGAGGATAGCCGTAGGCTGCCCGCCATGGAGATCCGCTCCCGCGACGCCGCCGTCCCCTTCACCACCGACGACGGCAGCACGATCCGGTCGCTGCTCGACCTCTCGAACGCCCCGGTCGCCCATCACAGCCTGGCCGAGGCGACGATCGGGGCGGGCGAGGCGACCGTCCGCCACCACCACCGGGTGAGCGAGGAGATCTACTACCTCGTCGAGGGCACCGGGACGATGGAGCTCGACGGCGAGACCACGACCGTCACGGCCGGAGACGCCGTCCTCATCCCGCCGGGCGCCTGGCACCAGATCACCGCCTCGGCCGACGGCCCGGTGCGCCTTCTCTGCACATGCTCGCCCCCCTGGGCGTCGGAGGACACCTACTTCTCCTAGCGGCAGGGACGGGTGACCGGCCGCGGCCGGGCTAGGATCAACGAGTACGCCCACCCGCCGGAGGAGCCCGAGTGCCCGACCGCCTGATCCGTCTGGGGCACAGCCCGGACCCCGATGACGCCTTCATGTTCCACGCCCTCGCCGACGAGCTGATCCCGACGGACGGCTTCCGGTTCGAGCACGTGCTGCGCGACATCGAGACGCTCAACGACTGGGCCAAGGAGGGGCGCCTCGAGGTCACGGCGGTCTCGATCCACGCCTACGCCTACCTCTCCGACAGATACCGGCTGCTGCCGCACGGCGCCTCGATGGGCGAGCAGTACGGCCCGATGGTGGTCGTGCGCGACGAGGCGAGGATCGAGCCCGCCGAGCTGCCGAACCTGAGGGTGGCGATCCCCGGCGTGCTGACGAGCGCCTTCCTCGAGCTTCAGCTCGCCGTCGGCCGCATCGCCGACCCTGTGATCGTGCCGTTCGACAGGATCCTCGACGTGGTCGAGGCGGGAGAGGTGGACGCGGGCCTGGTGATCCACGAGGGCCAGCTCACCTACCAGACCCAGGGCCTGCGCTCGATCATCGACCTCGGCGAGTGGTGGCACGAGCTGACCGGCGGCCTGCCGCTGCCGCTCGGCGGCAACGCGGTGCGCCGCGATCTGGACGAGGGCGACACCATGCGCCGCCTGTCGCGCATCCTGCGCGACTCGATCGCGTACGGCCTCGAGCACCGCCAGGCGGCGCTCGCCTACGCCGAGGGCTTCGGCCGCGGCCTCGATCGCGGGCTGGCCGACCGCTTCGTGGGCATGTACGTCAACGACCGCACCCTCGACTACGGCGACGACGGCAAGGCCGCCGTGGCCGAGCTGCTGCGCCGCGGCCACGAGGCCGGCCTCATCGACCGCGCCCCGGTCGTCGACTTCGTCGAGGATTGACGCGCGACTGGCAGGCGGAGATCGACGCCTGGACGGAGCGCTTCCGCTCCGTCCCGGACCCCCCCGAGCCGTTCGCGACCGCGCTGCGCGACGGCTGGACCGAGGAGGCGCGCGCGGCGCTGGCGGCCGAGGCCGAGGAGTACGCCGCCCGCCACGCCTCGTGGATCGGGCAGATCGGCGGGGCGGGCGAGGACCTGGTGCGGCTCGACTGCAGGAACGGCTCGTGCGGGGTCTGCGTGAAGTACTGCGGGAGCGCCTACACTCTCACCGGTGAGACCGAGGGGCTCCCGGCCCCTCCCCCGCTGCCGATCTGCCCCGCCTGCCGGCACACGCTCAACCTGCTGACGCCCTTCTTCATGCAGAGCCTCGGCGTGGACCTCGACGACCTGATCGCGGAGTCGCAGCCCTTCGTCGACTGACCGCGCCGGGTCACTCGACGTGCACGGCGTGGGCGGCGGCCGGCGGCACGTCCACCACCCGCTCCCCGCCCACGCGCACCGAGATCGGTCCGCCGAAGGGCGAGTGCTCGAGCACCTCGACGCGGACGTCCGGCACCAGCCCGCGCTCGGCGAGGAACCGCAGCAGGGCGTCGTCGCGATCGTCAACCCTCCCGACCACCGCGGCCGAGCCGTCGGCCAGCTCGGAGAGCCGCCGCGAGGGCGTGACGGCCAACTTCCCCGCGCTCGTCGGTATCGGGTGACCGTGTGGATCGCGCTCGGGGTGCCCGAGGGCCTCGGCGATGCGGTCGGCGAGCGCGCCCGAGACGTGGTGCTCGAGCACCTCGGCCTCGCGGTGGACCTCGTCCCACGGCATGCCGAGGCGGGTGGCGAGGTACGTCTCCAGGAGGCGGTGGCGGCGGATCACCTCCAGCGCGGCGGTGCGGCCGGCCTCGGTCAGCTCCACGCCCTGGCGCTTCACCTGCACCGCGTAGCCGAGGGTGTCGAGCTTCTTGAGCATGTTGCTGGCCGACGCGGTGGTGACCGCGAGGGCCTCCGCCACCTGGGAGGTCGTCACCGGCCCCTGGACCTCGGCCGTCTCGTCCAGCTGATAGACCGCCTTCAGGTAGTCCTGAACGGCGGGGCTCGGCCGATCCACTGACTCACTCCTCGCCGGGTCGCGCCCGATCGTACCTCGCGAGGGCATGGCGGGGGATCGAGGCCGCGCAGGGAGCGGGCGTCACCGAGACATCTTGCATCCGTTCTTAGCGCCCCATAACAAACGGGTGCCAGAGTCTCCGTAATGGCGACCGTCCTCTCAGAGCTCCGTCAGGACGGCCTCCGGGGCTCCGGCATCCGAGGCGGCGGTCGCATCGACCTGACCCGTATGGATCTGTTCGCCGGGTTGCCCGAGCGGGATCTGACGCTCCTCGACAGCCGCCTGCCCCTGGTGCGGTGGCCGCGCGGCGCGTCCATGCCCGAGCCGCTCAGCCGCCCCGACCACCTCTTCGTGGTGCGCGACGGCCGCCTGGCCCTGTTCGAGAGCACCGCCCCGGGTCACGAGATCATGATCTCGCTGCTCGACGCCGGCGCGATCTACTCGACGCTCGGCTGCGCGCCGGCCTCGAGCGTGTCGGCGCTCGAGGACTCGGCGGTCTCGCCGCTGTCGGGCCGCGCCGTCGAGGGCCTCATCGCCCGCTACCCGCGCCTCGGGCGCAACCTCGCCGAGCTCCTGTCGGATCGTGTGGCCATGCTGCGCGAGACCGTCGCCCTGGTCAGCGAGATGCGCGTCGAGGACCGCCTGCGCGCGCGCCTGCACCAGCTCGCCGACCGCTTCGGCGTGGCGACGCGCACGGGGATCGAGCTGCGGCTCGAGCTGACCCACGCGCAATGGGCATCATTGGTCGGTGCCTCCCGCGAAGCCGTCACCACCGCCTTCAGCAAGCTCCGGGCCAGCGGCTCGGTCGAGATGGAGGGTCGCTCCATCACCATCCCGTGGGAGGTCGTGCGCGCGCGCGAGGAGGCTCTCCGCCTCGCCGCCGCCCAGAACCTCTAGGGGCGCGCGGGCGGGGCTCGCCCTCGCGCTGCTCCTGCCGGCGCCCGCCGTGGGCGCCGCGCCCGATGTACACGGCGCCGTTCTCGGCCGCTCGGCCGAGGGGCGGCAGATCCACGTCACCCGGATCGGCGACCCCGCCGCGACGGTCCGCGTGCTGGTGGTCGGATCGATCCACGGCGACGAGCCGGCCGGCACGGCGGTGGTGGCCGAGCTGCGCCGGCGGCCGGAGGGCCTGCCGGCCGACACGGCGCTGTGGCTGGTCCGGGACCTGAACCCCGACGGAACGGCCGCCGGCACCCGCCAGAACGCGCGCGGCGTCGATCTCAACCGCAACTTCCCCCACGGCTGGGTGGCCCAGGGGTCGCCGGGCGACACCTTCCACTCCGGGGCGCGACCGCTCTCCGAGCCCGAATCGCGCCTGGCGGCGCGGTTCACCGCCCGGCTGAGGCCGGCCGTGACCATCTGGTACCACCAGGCCCTGCGCCTGGTGGATCTCGGGACCGTCGCCGACCGTCGCATCCCCTGGCGCTACGCCCGCGCCTCCGGCCTTCCGGCCACGCGCCTCGGCTACCTGCCCGGCGTCGCGACGCGCTGGCAGAACCGCGTCTCCGCGCGCGGGGGGAGCGCCTTCGTGGTGGAGCTGCCGGCGGGGCCGCTCGACCGCACGTCCGTCCGGCGCCACGCCAACGCCGTGCGGGCCGCCGCGCTGCAGGCGCGCGCCGGCCGATCCCCTGGTCCGGACCGCACCTCCGCGCGTACCGTGAGGTGATGGCGCTCCGACTCCCCCGCCGCCCGGGCACCGCCCTCGCGCTGGCGGCCTGCAGCCTCGCGCTGGCCGGCTGCGGGGGCTCCGAGCCGAAGGGCACGGGCGCGGCCGCCGCACCGGCCGCCGGGCTGGCCGCGACGCCCGCCGGCGACCGGGGCCCGAGCCTGCTGCGCGGCCGGATCGCCATGATCGACGGGTCCAGGCTCCCGCTCGCGCGGCTGCGGGGCCGCGTGGTGCTCGCGGTCAACACCGCGAGCCGCTGCGGCTACACGCCGCAGTTCGAGGCGCTCGAGGCGCTGCACGAGAGCCGGGTCGGAGACGGCCTCGCCGTGATCGGCTTCCCGAGCAACGACTTCCGCCAGGAGCTGACGGCCGACGGCGAGATCGCCGACTTCTGCCGGCTCAACTACGGGGTGAGCTTCCCCATGGCCGCGAGCTCGCGCGTGACCGGGCCGGGCGCCAACCCGCTGTTCGCGGCGATCGCGGCGCGCCCGGGGCCGGCGGGGGAGCCGCCGGACTGGAACTTCGGGAAGTACCTGCTGGACCGCTCGGGACGGCTCGTGGCGCGCTTCCCGTCGTCCGTCGAGCCGGACGATCCCGCGCTGCTGTCGGTGGTCGACGCACTCCTCCGGGAGGAGCGGGACACCTGAGGGCCGTCAGCAGACCGGGGCGTATCCTCAATGGGGCCCGGACCATCCCGACGCGGCGACGGACCAGACGATGAGCGCAGAACCCCTCGAAGCACCCGCGCCCGGTCCGCCGGGGGGCGCGTCCTGGCTCGCCGGCGAAGAGCTGGCGCCGCACGAGGCGCAGGCGATCGCCCACCCGTCGCGACGTCGGATCGTCGCAGCCCTCGGCGGAGCGGCCACGGGTCACAGCGTCTCCGAGCTCGCCTCCCTGATGGAGATGCACCCCAACGCGGTGCGACAGCACCTGGAGGTGCTCTGCCGGGCCGGGGTCGTCGCCGGGGCCGTGGCCCCCTCCAGCGGCCGCAGGGGACGGCCAGGCACCCGCTACACCCTCGCGGCGCAACGCGCGGTCGCCGGAGTCGGCAGCAGGGAGCTGCTGCGACTCCTCCTCGAGCTCGTACGGCGCATGGGCGCCGGCACCTCCGAAGGCGAGGCCGTCGGGGTCGATCATGGTGGCCGTCTCGTTGCGGACGGTGCGCCGCCGGAGGCGCTCGCCGAGGCATTCGCCGGACTGGGCTTCGCACCGCAGGACGTCACCGGCGCGGCCGGCCGGAGCGCCGGCAGGCGCGAGTTGCTGCTGCGCGCGTGCCCGTTCAAGGATGCCGTCCTCTCCCAGGGAGGGGAGATCGTATGCGCCCTTCACCGTGGCCTCGTCACGGGCGCGCTCGCGCGCATCGATCCCGGGGCGCGGCTGACGGCCTTCGAGCCGAACGACCCGGTCCGCGCCGGCTGCAGGATCGCCGTCGAAGGCCTCCGGCCCTGCTGAGCCCCACGGGGGGACCCGAATGCCTCGCGCATCAGCGATCGCCATCGTCGCCGCGGCCCTCGGGGGCCTCGTCGCCTCGGCCGCGTGCTCCTCGGACGGCACGACGGGGGGCTCGACCAGCCGGGCGGTCGCGACACAGGGCCGCGCTCCAACCGAGCTCGCGGCGGCGCATCTCCTGGCCCACGGCGCGCGCCGTGCGACGGCCGACCATCCCAGCCGCCGGTGGTTCCGCGGCGACCTGCTCCTACCGGCCGGAGGGCCCAGCTGCGCCGTGGCGGGGATCACCTCGGCGTCCCACGCCCCGCTGATCGTGGACGCCGTCTTCGATCCCTCGGGGACCATCGCCGTGAGGATCCGCGCCACCGAGCGCGATCACGCGGCCTGCCTCGACGCCGCAGCGCGGGCGTTGGAGGGCCTGGAGATCCCGGCCGACGGCTGAGCGGGCCGGCGTGGGCGATCCCCACGCCGGCCCGGACCGGGTGCGTTCAGTAGATGTCGCGAGCGGTGTTGTTGACGTTGAACTTGCCGGTCGGCGTGCGGAGCCAGGGTCCGCGGATGCGCTCGACGACCTTCAGCGTGCGGTCGTCGTAGACGACGAGCTCACCCTTGTTGTCCCAGTTGGAGACCCAGACCTGGGTGCCCTGGCGGTTGTACTCGAAGTGCGTCGCGCGGCCGTAGCTGCTGATGGGGAAGCACTTGTGCAGCGTGCCCTTCGCCTTCGAGTAGACGCACACCGTGCGCGCGGCCTTGGGATCGGTGCTCACGGTGGCGTCGGTCCAGACCCACGGCGAGGAAGGGTGCGTCTTCACGAACAGGGTCCCCGCCGACGGGAGCTTCACCTCGCGCACGACCTTCCATGCGTGCTCGGGGTTCCCGACCGGATCCGCGCCGTAGATCGTGAGCTTGCCCTCGCCGATGTGGGTCGTCGCCATCACCCAGCCGAACTCGGGGTCCTTCCAGTTGGCGCCGCGGCCCGGGTGGGGCTTGATGCCGGTATCGATGCGGGCCACCCGCTCCCCGTTCTCGAGGTCGACGACGACGATCTGGTTCTTGTCGTTCGCAGCGATGGCGAAGTACCGCCCGGTGTGGTCGAGGCCCCCGTCGTGCAGGAAGCGCTGCGCCTCGATCATCTTGGTGATCGGGAAGTCCTCCTTGGAGTAATCGACCAGCGCGACGAAACCGGACTCCTTGAGCGCGACGACCCACTCGGGCGCGTCGGGGTTGGCGACGATCGCCGCGACGCGCACCTCCTTGAGCGGCTCGTCGGTGTCGAAGGTGTCGGTGGGGTAGTCGGCGAGGGTCTTCGGCTCGAGCGTGAGGCCGTCGAACACGACGTACTGCAGGGGCCAGTAGCACCCCTCGATGAGGAACTTGTCCTCGAAGCCCTCGTACTTGCTCGACTCCACGCTGCGGGCGTCGATGCAGCCCTTGACCTCGGCCACGGTGCGGGGGGTCTCGTACCAGAGGTCGATGAGGGAGACCTTGCCGTCGCGGCCGATCGCGTAGAAGTAGCGGCCGGTCGCGCTCGCGCGGAGGATGTGCACGGCGTAGCCCGTGTTGACCAGGGCGATCCGTTCGCGGGTGTCGGCGTCGAAGATGGCGACCTTGCCGGCGTCGCGCAGGATCACCCCGATGTAGTTGCGCCAGTCACGGTCGGACTGCGGCGACGTCGGCCGGTCCGCGACCGGGACCTTCAGCGACCAACTCGCGCGGATCTCCTCGAGGCTCAGCTGGGGCGGCTCGGCGACGTCCATCTGCACGTAGCGCGCCATCAGGTTCACCTGCTCCGGAGAGAGGAAGCCCGCCTTGCCCCAGGGGGGCATGCCCCCGGGCAGCCCGTTCTGCACGACGGCCTCGATGACGTTGGTCCCGCGCTGCTGCATGGTCGCCGGATCGAGCGGCGGGCCGGTGGCACCGGCACGGAGCGTTCCGTGGCAACCGGCGCAGGTCTGGAAGTAGACGGTCGATGCCTCGTCGAACTCCGCGGCACTGAGGGCCACCCCCTCCGGCAGGGGCGGGGCTCCGCCGCCCGGCTCCGTCAACGCGCCGCCTCCGCCCGCCGCTGTCGTCACCTTCGCGTCGTCCCCGTCGTCCCCGCCGCTGCAGCCCACCACCAGGGCGGCGGCCGCCAGGACGGTGGCGGAGAGGGCCAGAAGGGACCGCGCGCGCCGCGCCCAGCCCACGTCGCCCGGCAGTGCCGAGCGGAGGACCCGACGGCGCCGGGTCCCCCTTCGGCAGTCGGTTCGCACTCCCTGTGCCGTCATCGCCCGCCCCCTTCACGCTCGGTTCCTGAATTCCGATACTTGTCACCGTGTGATTTGTCGAAACTATGTGACGACGGTCACGCAGTTGACGGCAGAGGAGACGCGAGGGCCGATTGTCACCGGCACGGCGGGGGCGGCCTTCATCCGGCGTCGATGCGGGGCGCCGGCCCGGGGCCTGACGGGGGGAGCCGAACCGGGCGTCGATTCCTGCCCGCTCGGCCGGTCGGGACGTTGGGGCGCGTCACCGTCGATCAGTTACGGCGATCCCGCGCTGGGGGTGGCGATCGACGCGCTCCCGGCGGAGGAGCGGGACCTCTGGGGGCCGGCTGCCGTGTGCCGGCGGCCGGCCCCCGGGGCACGTGTTAGCGGCGGATCCAGGTCGCGGCGACGGCGCCGTTCGCGGCGACGAGCATGGCGAGCGCGGCACCGGCCACGTAGAGGGCGGTCAGGTTTCGACGCATGTGGTGTAACCTTTCGACGGAGGGGGTCAGTCCGGTGTGAGGCCCGGCTTGCCCCCTCTATCGGTGTCCGGGATCAGTTCCTTACGGATGCGGACGCGTATGTACTGGCGCTTTCACCGCACCGGATGACGACACGGCTCACAGAGACGCTCGGCCTGCGCCACCCGATCGTGCTCGCCGGGCATGGCGGGCGGGCCGACCACGCCCGAGCTGGTCGCGGCCGTGTCCGACGCCGGGGGCCTGGGCACGTTCGGCCTCACCGGGATGAGCCTCGACGCCGTGCGCCGCGGCGGTCGGCCGTGCCTGCGCGCTGACCTCCGCGCCGATCGCGGTCAACGTCCTGGTGGCCCCCGCCACGGCGCCCGATCCCTCCGCGCCCGACCCCCGCGCCGTGCTCGCGCCGCTACGGGCGGAGCTCGGCATGCCCGAGGCCCCGTCCCCGCCGCCGCCGGCGGCGGCCACGCCGCAGGAGCTGGTGGCGGCCGGCCTCGAGGCCGGTGCGCGCGTCGTCAGCGTGGGCCTCGGCGACCCGGGGGTGGTGGCGCCCCTCGCCCGCGAGGCCGGGCGCGCCGCTGATGGCGATGGCCTCGTCGGTGGAGGACGCGGTCCGGGCGGTGGCCTCCGGCGCCGACGTGATCGTCGCCCAGGGCTCGGAGGCCGGCGGCCACCGCTCGACCTTCCACGTGCCCGAGGACGGGGTCGTGCCCCTGGTGGGGACCTTCGCGCTGGTGCCGCAGGTCGTGGCGGCGCTGGACGTCCCGGTGGTCGCGGCCGGGGCGGTGATGAACGGGCGGGGGCTGGCGGCCGCGCTGGCGCTCGGGGCCGACGGCGTGCAGATGGGCACGCGCTTCCTGGTCGCGACCGAGAGCGGCGCGCCCGAGGGCTACCGACGGCGGGTGCGCACCGCGCGCGACACCGACACGGTGGTGACGCGGGCGGTCTCCGGCCGGCCCGCGCGCGGGATCCGGAACCGCCTGATCACGACGTTCGAGGCCGCCGGTCCGCCCGCGCTCGGCTACCCGGCCCAGGCCGGTGCGACGGCCGGCGTGCGCGCCGCCGCGGCGGCGGCCGACGACCCCGAGATGATCGCGCTCTGGGCCGGCCAGGCCGCCGGCCTCTCGGGCTCCGGGCAATCGGCCCGCGAGATCATCGACGAGGTGGTCGCGGAGGCCGAGGCCGTCATCCGGGGGCTCGCCCGGGGGCTCTGAGCCCGGGCGAGCCCGTTCCCTACGTCCGCGAGACGGTAGGGCCGGCCTCCCGACGGCCCCACCGTTCGCGGGTCCCATCACCCGCGCGGCAGCCCGGGTGCGGGCTCGTCCGCCGCCCCGTCGTGCGGGGAGGCGATCTTGGGGAGCGCGATCACCACGAGGGCGATCCCGCCGAGGACGCACGCGGCGGCGGTGACCAGCCAGCCGTAGAGCCCGCCCTCGTCGGCCAGGCTCATGAGGACGACCCTCACGAGCAGCGCGCCGCCGGCCAGCAGCAGGGCCAGGCCGACCGGAGGGGCGAGTCGGCGGCGGATCATCCGGCTCACCGGCTGCCGGAGCGGCCGCGGCCTCCCACGTCTCGTCGCGCTCGAGGTCGCGCCGCGAGTGGACCCCGCGCTTGCGCAGGATCGACTGCGCGTGGGTGCGCACCGTGTGCCAGGAGACGCCGAGCGTCTGGGCGATCTCCTTGTAGGTGAGGTGCCGGCGCATCAGCCGCAGCACCACCCGCTCCTGCTCGGTGAGCAGGGCGTCGGCCGCGTCGCGGCGGCGGGCGCTCTCGACGAGCGGCGTGAGGCTGCCGGCATCGTCGCCGCCGTCGCCCCGCAGCGCGTCGGCGAGCGCCTCGAGGGCGCCCTCCCCCGGCGGCGCCGGGCCGAGCCCGCCGCCGCGCCGGCGACCAGGGCGCGCGCGAGCCCCCGGTCGATGATGACCAGGTCGTGGTCCGCGGCCGCCAGGCCGGCGAGCGCCTCCTCGACGGTGCCCGCCATGTTGACGATCGAGGGACGGGTCCGGGAGGTACGCCGCGATGCCCGCCGACAGGGCGGGGCTGCGACTGCGATGAGCACCCGGACGGGAGCGTTGTGCACCTGCACCATCCTCGGCGTGGACCTCCTCACTGGCCCCGGAGGTCACCCCCGGCGCGCACTGATGGCATCGGCAGTTCCGCGCGGGAGCATGATGGCCACCGGGCGGGGGCCGGCCTCAGGGTGAGGCGGTCAGGCTCCGGAGGTCGCCGACGCTCGACGCATAGCGGCCCGCGGCGCCGGCCATGTTCGACCGGGTCGCCCGCGGCCGCGGCGTCGGCGACGAGGCTCATCTCGGCGATGACGCCGTCGAGGGCGGCCGATGCGCGCTCGCGCTGGGCCTCGAGGCGGCGGTCCTCGAGGCGCTGCGCCTCGATGCGCCCCGCGATCGCCACGGTGCGGTCGAGGGCGTCCTCGAGCCGGGGCGCCAGGGCGAGCATCGCCGGACGGCGCGGGGTGGGGGCGAGCTCCGCGAGGACCTCCGAGAAGTCGTTCACGGCGGCGACCGCGGCCGAGGTGTCGGCCAGGTAGCGCTGCGGCGAGACCTGCGCGCCGTCGGAGAGCGGCGTCGTGGAGGCGTCGAGCGAGCCGCCGCCGCATCCGACGGCCGCGAGGGCCGCGAGGGCCGCCAGGCCGAGGGTCAGGAGGCGGCGGATGGCAGCGCGCGGAGCGAATCGAGGAACGGACCGACGGCCGCGGGCACCGCGTCCCGGTCGCCGGAGGCGAGCGCGTCGGCGGCGGTCTGCATGCGCGGGATCAGCCGCGCGTAGGCGCCCGCGAGGCGGTCGCGCTGGCGGCGCAGCCCGGCGTCCTCGATGCGGAGGGCGCGGAAGCCCTCCAGCTGGTCGCGCGCTCGCGTCGACGAGGTCGCGCAGGCGCGCACGCGAGGCGGCGGGGCCGGGAGTGCCGTCGGTCGCCTCCGAGACGAGCGACGCGAGGCGGCCCGGCGGGTCGAGCAGATCCTGCACGGCGTCGATGTAGGCGGAGGGCGTCGACGGGGTCGGGCGCGGGCGCGGTGTCGCCGCAGCCCGCGAGGGCGGCGCACGCGACGGCACCGGCGGCGAGCGCGACGGACAGACGGGTCGCCATCTGGCGATCGTACTTCACGGCCGCGACACGTCGGAGCGGGGTGGTGGTGGGCTATTGTCGCCGGGTGAACTCGGCCGGCATCCCGCTCGCCCTGTCGTACGACGACGTCCTCCTGTCTCCGCGCCGCAGCGGCATCGGATCGCGGTCCGACGTCGACGTGTCCACCCGGCTGACGACCCGTCTGCGCCTCGCCGTCCCCGTGGTCTCGGCGAACATGGACACGGTCACCGAGGCGCCGATGGCGATCGCGATGGCGCGGGCCGGCGGCATCGGCATCGTGCACCGCTTCCTGACCGTCGAGCAGCAGGTCGCCGAGGTGTCGCGGGTCAAGCGCGCCGAGGCCCTCGTGATCCCCGATCCGCACACGATCGCGCCCGGGCGCGACGCTCTCCGACGCCCGCGCCGAGATGGACCGCCGGGGCGTCACGAGCCTCGTCGTGGTGCACCCGGACGGGGCGCTCGCCGGCATCCTCACCCGGCGCGACGTGATGCTGCAGACCGACCCGCTGATCCCGGTCGGCGATCTGATGACGCCGCGCGAGCGGCTGGTGACCGGGCGGGCCCGGCACGACCAGCGACCAGGCGGCGCGCCTGCTGCGCGACGGGCGGGTGGAGAAGCTGCCCCTGGTGGGCGACGGCGACCGCCTCGTCGGGCTGATCACCCTGCGCGACCTGCTGCAGCGGGCCGAGCGGCCCGAGGCGACCAAGGACGCCCGCGGGCGCCTCGCCGTCGGCGCGGCGATCGGCGTGCGCGGCGACTTCATCGAGCGGGCCCGGGCGCTGCAGGACGCGGGCGCCGACGTGGTGGTGCTCGACATCGCGCACGGCCACGCCGACCACAGCGTCCGGGCGGTCGGGCCTCGTGCGCGAGGCCCTCGGGGACGGCACGGACATCATCGCCGGCAACGTCGCGACGCCGGAGGGCGCACGCGAGCTGGCCGAGGCCGGCGCGAACGGGGTGAAGGTGGGCGTCGGGCCGGGGTCGGTCTGCACGACGCGCGTCGTCGCCGGCGTGGGCGTGCCGCAGCTGATCGGCCGTGATGCAGTGCGCGGAGGCCTGCGCGCTCCTCGGCGTGCCGGTCATCGCCGACGGCGGCATCCGCTTCGGAGGCGACGTCGCCAAGGCGATCGCGGCCGGCGCCGAGACCGTCATGGTCGGCAACCTGCTGGCCGGCACGCCGGAGAGCCCCGGCGTCGTCGTGTCGCGCAACGGGACGCGCGTGAAGGTGTTCCGGGGCATGGCGTCCAGCGCCGCCGCGGCGGCGCGGCGGGCGGTCGAGAACGGCGGCGAGGACGAGGACGCCACCGAGTTCACGCCCGTCGTGGCCGAGGGGGTCGAGGCCGTCGTGCCCCTGCGCGACGAGGCCGCCGCGATCGTCCACACCCTCGTGGGCGGGCTGAGATCCGGCATGAGCTACTCCGACGCCCGTACCATACCGCGAGTTCCACCGCAACGCCAGCTTCGTGAGGATCACTCCCGGCGGTCTGCGCGAGAGCCACCCGCACGACGTCAGCTACTAAGGAGCTTCCGTGTCGACAACGCTCGCCTCGCCCGAGCTGGCGATCACCACGGTCCGGACCCTCGCCATCGACGGCGTCCAGGCGGCCAACAGCGGGCACCCGGGCGCGCCGATGGGCCTGGCGCCCGTCGGGTGGACGCTCTTCTCGCGGCACCTGAAGCACGCCCCGGCCGACCCCGGGTGGCCCGACCGCGACCGCTTCGTGCTCTCGGCCGGACACGCCTCGATGCTGCTCTACCCGCTGCTGCACCTCACCGGCTACGACCTCCCGATGGAGCAGCTCAAGAGCTTCCGGCAGCTGCACTCCGAGACCCCGGGCCACCCCGAGCGCGGCGACACCGCCGGCGTGGAGATCACGACCGGGCCCCTCGGCCAGGGCTTCGCGAACGCCGTCGGCTTCGCGCTCGCCGAGGCGATGCTCGCGGCCCGCTACAACCGCCCCGGGCACGAGGTCGTGGACCACCGGACCTGGTTCATCTGCTCCGACGGCGACCTGATGGAGGGCATCTCGCACGAGGCGGCCTCGATCGCCGGCTTCCTCGGCCTCGAGAAGCTGATCGGGATCTGGGACGACAACCACATCAGCCTCGACGGGCCGACGACGCTGTCGTTCGGCGAGGACGTCCCGGCGCGCTTCGCCGCCTACGGATGGCGGGTGATCCGGGTCGAGGACGGCAACGACGCTCGAGGCCATCGACGCGGCGATGGGCGAGGCGAGCGTCCCCGACGGGCGGCCGACCCTGATCGCCTGCCGCACGCACATCGGCTTCGGCTCGCCCAACAAGCAGGACACCTCGAGCGCCCACGGCTCGCCCCTCGGGCCCGAGGAGGTCGCGGCCACCAAGCGCGCCTACGGGTGGCCCGAGGACGCCCACTTCCTCGTGCCGGACGAGGTCGCCCGGTGGGCGCCGGAGCTGGTCGAGCGCGGCCGCGCCGCCGCAGGCCGAGTGGGAGGCGCGCCTCGCCGCCTACGCCGCGGACGTTCCCCGCCGAGGCCGCCGAGCTGGCCCGCGTGGGCGAGGGCCGCCTGCCGGAGGGCTGGGAGTCGGCGGCACCGCAGTTCGCCGCCGGCGAGTCGATCGCGACGCGCGCCTCGGCGGGCAAGGCGCTCAACGCCTTCGCGGTCGCCGATGCCCGAGCTGATCCAGGGCGCAGCGGACCTCTCCTCGTCGACCAGCACCGACCTCAAGGGCCTCGGCATGGTCGACCCGCGGCGACTTCTCGGGGCGCAACCTCTACTACGGCGTCCGCGAGCACGCCATGGGGGCGATCACCAACGGCATCGCGGCCCACGCCGGCCTGCGTCCGGTCTGCTCGACCTTCTTCACGTTCTCGGACTACATGAAGAACACGATCCGGCTGGCGGCGCTGATGCGGCTGCCCTCGATCTTCGTCTTCACGCACGACTCGATCGCGCCTCGGGGAGGACGGCCCGACGCACCAGCCGATCGAGCACCTCGCGGCGCTGCGGGCGATCCCCGACCTCGTGACGATCCGGCCGGCCGACGCGACCGAGGCGACCGAGGCGTGGCGGATCGCCATCGCACGCACCGACGGGCCGACGGCGCTGGTGCTGAGCCGTCAGGGCCTGACGACGCTCGAGGGCACGCCGGCCGTCGAGCGCGGCGCCTACGTGCTCGCCGACGGCGACGACTGCATCCTGATCGGGACCGGCTCCGAGGTGGGCACCGCGATGGCGGCGCGCGAGATCCTGGCCGGCGAGGGGATCGCGGCCCGCGTGGTCAGCATGCCGTCGTTCGAGCTCTTCCGCGCGCAGGACGCCGGCTACCGCGACCAGGTGCTGCCCCGCGGGCTGACCGCCCGGGTCGCCGTCGAGGCCGCGAGCTCCTTCGGGTGGGCCGAGTGGACCGGGCTGGACGGCGCGATCGTGGCGCGTGGACCGCTTCGGGCTGTCGGCGCCGGCCGCCGAGGCGATGGCGGAGGTCGGCATCACGCCGCGAGGCCGTCGCGGCCGCCGCGCGTGCTCAGTTGCAGGGGGAAGAGGCGTAACCCTCAGCCTCGACATGACGGTGAGAATGGTCGTCTGATGACCGGTAGCCGGGACGACGGCGGGCGCCGGGGGCACCGCCACGGCCGCCGCGGAGGCCGACGTGCGCCTCACGCGCGCCGCCCAGCCGGCGGTCATCGTCATCTTCGGCGCGACGGGCGATCTGACCCAGCGCAAGCTGGTGCCCGGGCTCTACAACCTGGCCACGCAGCAGCTGCTGCCGCCGGAGACGGCGATCATCGGCGTCGCCCGCCGGGACATCTCCGACGACGACTTCCGCGCCCACCTGCGCGCCGGCGTCGAGGCGCACGGGCGCTTCCCCATCGACGAGGACGTCTGGGAGGGGTTCGCCGGACGCCTGCGCTACCTGTCGGCGCCCTTCGACGACCGGCGCGGCTTCGAGCGCCTGCGGGCGATGATCGAGGAGGAGGACGAGCGGCGCGGGACGCGCGGCAACCGCCTCTTCTACCTGGCGACCTCGCCCGAGTTCTTCCCGCGTGATCGCCGAGAGCATCGGCGCCGTCGGGCTCGCCGACGAGGGCGACGGCACCGGGCGCTTCGCCCGCCTGGTGGTGGAGAAGCCGTTCGGCCACGACCTCGCCTCGGCGCGCGCGCTCAACACCCGCCTCGGGGCGGTGTTCCGCGAGCGGCAGGTCTACCGGATCGACCACTACCTGGGGAAGGAGACGGTCCAGAACCTGCTCGTGCTGCGCTTCGGCAACGCCATCTTCGAGCCGATCTGGAACCGCCGCTACGTCGACCACGTGCAGATCACGGTCTCCGAGGAGCTCGGCGTCGGGCACGCGCGGCGGGTACTACGACACGAGCGGCGCGCTGCTGCGACATCGTCCAGAACCACATGCTGCAGGTGCTCTCGATCGTCGCGATGGAGCCGCCGGCGCGCTTCGAGAGCCGCGACGTGCGCGACGAGAAGGTGAAGGTGCTGCGGGCGATCGCCCCCTTCGACGCCGCCTCGGTGGCCCGCGACGCGGTGCGCGGCCAGTACGGGCCCGGCTGGATCGCCGGCGACCGCGTGCCGGGCTACCGTGAGGAGAAGGGGGTGGATCCCGGGTCGAACACCGACACCTTCGTGGCGATGCGCGTGATGATCGACAACTGGCGCTGGTCGGGGACCCCGTTCTACCTGCGGACCGGCAAGCGGCTGCCGCGGCGGGCGACCGAGGTGGCCATCCAGTTCAAGCAGGCGCCCCACCTCCCCTTCGCCACCTCGGCGGTGGAGAGCGCCGCGCCCAACCTCCTGATCCTGCGGATCCAGCCCGACGAGGGGGCGTCGCTGCGGTTCCTCGCCAAGGTGCCCGGGCCGCAGATCGACCTGCGGGTCGTCAGCATGGACTTCACCTACGGCAACTCGTTCCTGCGCAGCTCGCCCGAGGCCTACGAGCGGCTGCTCCTGGACGCGCTGCTCGGCGACTCGACGCTCTTCGCCCGCTGGGACGAGGTGGAGCGGGCATGGGAGATCATGCAGGGACTGATCGACGAGTGGTCGGCCGAGCCCGGGCCGTATCCGAACTACGAGGCGGGGTCGCGGGGTCCCGCGGAGGCCGATGGGCTGATGAGCCGCGACGACCGCGAATGGCGCCGCCTGTGAGCACCGCCGTCGAACGCCCCCGTCGCCCCCTGGGACGGCGTCGGGGTCGGCATCGCCGAGGTCCTGGACCGGCTGGCCGAGCAGCGGCGCCCGCCCGACGGCGGCGCGCCGCTGAACCTGGCCGGCATCCTCAACCTCGTGGCGTACGTGCCCGCGCGGCGACGAGGTCGCGCCCATGACCGCCCTCGTGCACGGTCTCGCCGGCCACCAGCCGGCGCGCGCCGTGCTGGTCGTCGAGCCGGAGGGCGGCGAGGGGATCGACGCCACCGTCAGCACCAGCTGCCGCCTGAGCGGCGGCCAGGTGAGCGTCGGCGTCGAGCTGGTGGTGCTGTCGCTCCACGGCGACCGGCGCGCGGGCGACGCGAGCGCGGTGCAGGCGCTGCTGCGGTCGGACCTGCCCACCGTGCTCTGGTGGCCCGGCGTCCCCGACGGCTCCGCGGACGGGCCGCTGGCGCGCCTCGCGCCGCTGGCCGCGCGGATCATCACCGAGAGCGGGTGCGGCGCCGACGGCGCGAGCGCGGTGACCCGCCTCGCCGCCTGGGTCCCCGGCGTCGCCGCCGCGGTGACCGATCTCGCCTGGGCGGCCGATCACGCCGTGGCGTCAGATGATCGTGCAGATGATCGACGCCGCCGAGATCGCCGCCCCGGACGCCGGCCCCGTGCGGGCGGCGATCGCCCACCCGGAGGCGGGCCCGACGGCCGAGGCGCTGCTGCTGGCGGGCTGGCTGCGCGATCTGGCCGGCGAGCGCCTGGAGGTGTCGCTGCGCCCGCGCGCCGGCGCGATGGCGGTGCTCGGAGTCGAGATCGCCATGCCCGCCCGCGACCGCCGCATCGCGATCAACCGCATGCAGGAGCGCCAGGCGGCGATGGTGTGCGTGACCGAGCCCGGCCGGGACGGCCGCGACCGGGCCCTCGCCCTGCCGGCGTTCGACCGGGGCCGGCTGATCGCCGGCGAGCTGGAGCTGCAGCGCCGTGACCATGCGTTCGAGAGAGCGCTCCCCTTCGCCGCGGAGGTGGCGCAACGATGACCGACGCGACCGAGATCGTCGTCGTGGCCGACCTGGCCGCTCTCGCCGACGAGGCGGCCGCCCGCATCGAGCGCGTCGCGCTCGATGCGCGGGCGGGCGGGACGGCCACGATCGCCCTCGCCGGCGGGGCCACGCCGCGCGCCGCGTACCAGCATCTCGCCGGCCGCTGCCCCCCGTGGGGCCGGGTGCAGTTCTTCTTCGGGGACGAGCGCTGCGTGCCGCCCGACGCCGAGGGGTCGAACTACGGCATGGCCCGCGAGGCCCTGCTCGACCGGATCCCCCTGCGTCCGGAGCAGGTGCACCGCGTGCTCGGCGAGCTGCCGCCCGAGGAGGGCGCCCGGCGCGGCGAGGAGGATCTGCGGGCCTCGGTCCCCGGGTCGCCGTGGCCGGTCTTCGACCTGGTGCTGCTCGGCATGGGCCCCGACGGCCACACGGCCTCCCTCTTCCCCGGTGCGCCGGAGCTGGACGAGACCGAGCGGCTGATGGTGCCGGTGCACCAGCCCGAGATGCCCCAGCCATGGCGGGTCTCGATGACGCTGCCCGTGATCAACGCGGCGCGCCAGGTGCTGATGGTCGTGGCGGGCAGCCAGAAGGCGCCGATGGTGCGCAGGGCGATCGCGGGCGATCGGGACATCCCGGCCGGCCGGCTCCGCCCGGCGGGACGCCTCACCTGGCTCCTCACCGAGGACGCCGCCGCAGAGCTGGACCGGGAGGACGTCGGGTGACCTACTGCCTCGCGCTCCGTCTCGACGAGGGCCTGGTGTTCCTCGCCGACACGCGCACCAACGCCGGCGTGGACAACGTCAGCACCTATCGCAAGCTGCACGTCCTGCGGCCGGCGCCCGACCGGGTCTTCGTGCTCGAGTCCGCCGGCAACCTGGCGACGACCCAGGAGGTGCTCGACCGTATCCGGCTCGACCTGAGCGAGCCCGGTCAAGGCGAGAGCCTCGCCACGGTCAGCCGGCTCTTCGAGGCGGCGCTCTACGTCGGACGGGTGAGCAGGGAGGTCAACGCGCGCCACCGCGAGGCCCTGCAGGCCTCGGGAGCCAACGGCAAGGCCACCTTCATCCTGGGCGGCCAGATCGCCGGGTCGCCGGCCGACATCCTGCTGGTGTACCCGGAGGGCAACTACATCCGGGCCTCCGACGACCGGCCCTTCCTGCAGATCGGCGAGAGCAAGTACGGCAAGTTCATGCTGGAGCTCGCCGTGACCGCCAACGCCGACCTGACGACGGCGACCAAGATCGCACTCGGCTCGATGATGAGCACCGCCAAGGCGAACCTGTCGGTCGGCCCCCCCTACGACATCGGCGTCTACCGCAACGACTCGCTCGAGATCGAGGAGACCCGCATACCGAGCGACTCGCCCGTGCTGGAGAGGCTGCGCGAGCTCTGGGAGCGCCACCTGCTCGCCGCCATCGAGGAGCTGCCCGACCTCAGCGCCGAGGAGATGGTCGCGCCCAGGCGCGCGGGACTGAGCCTGAATGCCGGGGCTCGGCCCCGGCTGTCCCCGAGCGCCCTCAGGGCGTTGAGGATCACCGCGACGTCGATCGCCTCCTGGAGCAGGGCGCCCGGCGACCGGCGGCAGGTAGCCGAGGGCCGCGACGACCATCGCGACGACGCTCAGGGACATCCCGACGATCACGCTCTGACGCGCGATCGCGAGCGAGCGCCGCCCGATGGCGATCGCGTCGGCGACCCGCTCGACCCGGTCGAGGGGGATGACGACGTCGGCGGCCTCCGACGAGACCGTCGCGCCACCGAAGGCCATCGCGATCCCCACGTCGGCCGCCGCGAGGGCGGGGGCGTCGTTGATGCCGTCGCCGACCATCACCACCGGCCCGGTGGCCGGCGCGCCCTGCATCGCGCGCACGATCTCGACCTTGCCCTCCGGGGCGAGGTCGGCGTAGACGGCGTCCACCCCGAGGCGGCGGCCGACCTCCTCGACGGCGTCCGCCGCGTCGCCGCTGAGGATCGCCACCCGCGCGACGCCGGCCGCGCGCAGCCCCGCGATCGCGTCGGCGGCCCCCGGGCGCACCGCGTCGGCGAGGCTGAGGATGCCCGGCGAGCCTGCCCGTCGAGCCCGACCAGCACCCGGCTGCGGTGCACCTCGGCCAGCCGTGCCGCGGCGCATGCCGTCCGAGCAGCCGCGCTGGCGCAGCCAGCGGGCGCTGCCCGCGGTGACGCGCCGGCCGTCGACCCGCCCCTCGACGCCCATCCCGGCGCCCTCGACGACGTCCGTCGGGCACCGAGAGCGCCAGCGCGCGCGATCGGGCGGCCTCCACGATCGCCCGCCCCACCACGTTGGCCGACAACCGCTCGACCGACGCCACCAGGCGCAGCAGCTCGTCGGCGGGGACGTCGCCGACCGGCGTGACGCCCTCGATGGACGGACGCGCCCGTGGTGAGCGTCCCGGTCTTGTCGAGCAGCACCGTGCGGGCCCGGCCGAGCTGCTCGATGGCGCCCGAGCCCTTGGCGACGATGCCGCGCCGCGCCGCGCGCGAGAGACCCGACACCAGGGCGACCGGGGCCGCGAGGATCAGCGGGCAGGGTGTCGCCACCACGAGCACGGCCAGCGCCCGCACCGGGTCGCCGCTCAGCGCCCCACGCGGCCGTCGGCGACGGCGAGGGTGACCGGGAGGAAGACCGCCGCGTACCGGTCGGCCATCCGCACGAACGGCGCGCGCTGCGACTCGGCCTGGCGGACCAGGCGCACCAGGGCGGCGTAGGCGCTCTCGGCGGCGGGCCGGGTGGCGCGCAGGTCGAAGGCCGACCCCGCGTTGGCCGTCCCGCTGCGCACCGCGGCGCCGGGACCGTGCAGCACCGGCAAGCGGCTCGCCCGTGAGCGCCGACTCGTCGAGCAGGGCCTCCTCGCCGGCCACCACGCCGTCCACCGGCAGCACCTCGCCGCCGCGGACCACCACGACGTCGCCCGGCAGCACCTCCTCCACCGGCACCTGCTCGATGCCCCCGTCGCGGCGGCGCTGGGCGAAGGCCGGGGCGCGGGCGATCAGCGCCGAGAGCTCCCGGCGCGCGCGGCGCGCGGCGGCCTGCTCGAGCGCCGCGCCGCCGGACATCATGAGGGCGACGATCGCGGCGGCGAGGTACTCGCCGAGCGCCAGTGCCGCGGCGATCGCGACGAGCGCGATGACGTCCACCCCGAGCCGGCGGCGGGCGAGCGCGCGGACGACCGCCCAGGCGAGGGGGACGAGCACGATCGCCGCCGAGAGCGCCCACACGGCGCGTCCCGGCCGGCGCCTGCCCGGCCCGGTGGAGCACGGCGCCCGCGAGGATCGCGAGCAGCTGGCCCGTCGCCAGGAGGCGCGGGCTCACCCGCGCCCCTGGAACGCGCAGCCCTCCAGCCATCGCACCCAGGCCTCGAGGCCCCTGTCGTCCCGCCCGGCCGCCACGGCGAACGTGTGCAGGCCGGGCCGGCTGCGCGCGCAGCGCGCGCAGCGCGTGCTCCGTGTCCATCTCCCCCGCCTCGTCGGCGCGCGTCGCGACCAGGGCGGCCGCGCCCTCGAGGCGGCCGGCCGGCAGACCGGGCAGGCCGGCGGCGGGGACCACGACGACGCGCAGGTCCTCGCCGATGTCGCCCACCGACTCGCCGGGCTCGTCACGGTCGTCGACCAGGATCAGCTGGGTGCCGGTCGAGGCGGTCGACGGCCGCTGCGCAGGCCGGCGCGGCGGTCGATCTCCGGCGCGTCGAGGCCGCGACCGCCCGCGAGCGAGGCCACCTCGCCTGCCGCGGCGGCGTTGCCCTGCACGACGGCGACCTCGACCCGGTCGAGCAGGCCGAGGGTGCGGCGCAGCAGGGTCGTGGTGCCGCAGCCGCGCCGGACCCGACACGCGCACCACGATGGGGCGCGGATGGCGCCGCCCGAGACCGCGGTCGAGAGCCGCGCGGACCAGCGCGCGCAGGTCGGAGCGCGTCAGCACCCCGGCCGGTCGGCCGTTCTCCCAGACCAGACCGCCTCGGCTCCTCCGATCAGCGCGTCGAGCGCCTCGGCTGCGTCGGCCGTGGCGTCGATCTGGTGCACGCGGTCCGGCGCGAGCATCACCAGGGGGCCGTCGCCGGTCGCGATCCAGACGCCGACCAGGCGGCCTTCCTCGACGACCGGCAGGTGCCGCACGTGCCCGACCTCCATCAGGCGGCGGACGTCGCCGGACCGCTCGCCGACGACGATCGGCCTGCCGCTCATGATGTCGCCGACGCGCACCGGGACCTCCATCCGGCTCGAGGGCTCCGGGCGGCCCGTGGGGCTCCCGGACGTCCACCGTCCCACGCCCGGCCCCGCCGGGCATCCGTGGGTCCCCCGTAGTCCGTCGCGGGGTTTATCCCAGGGACCGCGAGCAGCCGCGCGTCCTCGGTGAGCTGGCGGATGATCAGCATGCGCGACCGCACCCGCTCGCGCGCCGCGGCGCCGAGCGCGTCCGCCCGCTCGGGGGCGTCGAGCAGCCCGCGCAGCGCGCGCGGCGAGCTCGCCCGGATCGGGGGGGTCGTGGAGGAGCAGGCCGTCGCGGCCGTCGTCGATCTGGTCGACGATCCCGCCGACCGCGCTCGCGACCACGGGCCGGCCCTTCCACATGGCCTCGGTCACCGTCAGGCCGAAGCCCTCCTCGAGGCTCTTCTGCACGACGATCGTCGCGTGGCGCTGCAGGGCGTTGACCATCGCGGCGTTCTCCTGGACGTCGACGACCGGCAGGGAGACGATCTGCACGTGGTGGCGCGTCTCGTGGGGCAGCGCGCGCCAGGCGCGCGTCAGCTCGCCGAGCACCGCCGGGCCCTCGGGGTCGTCGGCGACGCCGGTCACGGCGGGCCCGGCCAGGACCAGCCGGGTCCCGTTGATCGGGCCGAGCCGCGCGAACCCCCGCATCACGCCCAGGTGGTCCTTGAGGCGATCCCAGCGCGAGACCTGCACGACCAGCGGCGTGTCCCAGCGCGGCGCCCGGCCGACGTGGAGGATGTCGGCGCCGCGGTCCACGCGGCCGGGCGCGCCGTCCTCGCGGACGTAGACCGGCGGCGGGTCGTCGGGGGCGCCCTCCACGAGCCCGGCCCGGGCGAGGATCGACCGGGCCGCGGCGGGCGCTCATGTCCTGGTTCTTCGGCGAGAAGGGATCGATCGAGGGGGCGATGATGTGCACGGGCGCGGCCGAGCAGCAGTCGGGCACGTAGGCCGCGCGCGAGAAGACGGTCGCGTCGGCCTGCCGGACGTACGGGGCGAGGAAGTCCCAGCCGCGCGCGACCAGCGGGTCGCGGAGATCCTCGTACCCGATGTGGCAGCGCCACACCAGACGGGCGCGGCCGACGGCGCAGCAGCGGGATCAGCCCCGCCGTCTGGGGGTCGTGGAGCACCACGACGTCCCGCGGGCGGACGAGGGCCGACGAGCTCGACGGCGTTGTCCCACATCACGCCCTCGTAGAGCGCGCGCTCGGCGGGGCCGAGATCGCCGCCGTCGCCGGGATCGGCGTGGAGGAGGTTGTGGATGCGCTTGGTGACCGTGAAGAACGCGGGCGTCCCCTGCACCACCATCCACCGCATGTCGGCCCCGCCGTCGCGGGCGTAGCCGATCAGCGGGCCCATCATCTCGGCGACCCCGCCGCCGCGCGCGGTGGAGTTGACGTGCCAGACGACGCGTCCGCCGAGCCGCTGCGCGGCCTCCTGGAGGGAGGCGCGGCAGCGCTCGTACGCGGGCGGCTCGAGCACCTCCGCGAACCGCGCGAGCGGGACGGCTCGGCACCCGCACCTCGACCGGACGCAGCGCCCCGGGGACGGCGGCGCGCTCACGGCGCGGGGCGGGCGCGCGACGCCGGGGCCCGTGTGCGAGTCGTGGTCATGCGCCTCCGAGGGTCCGCCATGAGCAGCCGGAGGTCAACGGCGGGCGCCCCGGTCGCGGCTTCGGGGAATCCGCGCGCATCCGCAGGTGGCCGCCATTGCGTTCGGCCGCGCCGGGGCGCAGGCTCGACGGTACGATCCGGGCCCAGAGGAGGCCACGAGCGCCGCCTATCGCACGGTCGGCTGCTGCATCGACCACAGCCCGGCCTGGCGCGCGGTCGTGGACGAGGGGGTCCGCCTGGCCGGTGGCGACGGCGCGGCGGTGCGCCTCGTCCACGTGCTCCAGACCGCCGCCCCCGCTGCCCGCCGGGCCCTACACCTACGTCGAGCCGCCCGACGTGGTGCGGGTCGACGAGGGCCTCTGGCTCGACGAGCGCGTGGCGGCCGTACCGGGGGCGGCCGGCGTGCTGCTCGAGGGCGACCCCGCACGGGCGATCTGCGCGTGGGCCGCCGAGAGCCGCGCCGACCTCCTGATCGTCGCCCCGCACCGGGTTGCGCTCGACCGGGCCGTGCACGGCTCGCTCGCCCGCGCTATCGCCCTCCACGCCCCCTGTCCCGTGCTGGTGCTCCGCCCCGGCTGAGCTGACCGGGCCTCGGCCCGGATCCGACTCAGGCCTCCCCGGACTCGATCCGCGCGAGCCATGGGATCCGCCGCACGCGCCATCAGCGCCGCGACGCCCGCCGCCAGGCAGGCGGCGACGACGGCCCACGTCCCCGGCGCGGGCTCGACGGCGGCGAAGCAGTCGCGCAGCCACGGCACCTGGATCCCCAGCACCAGCACCGCGCCGAACGATGCGCACATCGCCTTCACCCAGCGGCGCACGCGGCGACCCTCCGGGCCGCGCTCGACCTCGAGCACGATCGCCAGGCCCATGCCCGTGGTGGCGAGCACCGCGGCGGTGCGCCCCTCGGCGATGCCGGCGTCGAGGGGTCCGCGCACCAGCAGGTAGGCCGAGATCGTCGTGAGGGCGCTGACCACGCCGGCCGGAACCACGAACGCGAGCAGGCTTCGGATGAAGCCCTCGCGGCGCACGGGCCCCTCGGACGGCGAGAGCGCGAGGAAGAAGGCGGGCACGCCGATCGTGAGCGTCGAGGCGACCGTGATCTGGCGGGGCAGGAAGGGATAGGCGATGGGCGCCATCCCGAGCGTCGCGAGGATCACCGCCGAGTAGACCGTCTTGGCGACGAACAGCTTCGCGACGCGGTGGGTGTTGCGGATGATCCGGCGCCCCTCCTCCACCGCCCGCGGCACGGTGGCGAACGAGCTGGTCAGCAGGATCAGGTCGGCGACCCCCTTGGCCATCTGGCTGCCGTTGCCCATGGCGATCGCCGAGGCGCGCCTCCTTGAGCGCGAGGACGTCGTTGACGCCGTCGCCGGTCATCGCCACGTAGCGCCCGCTACGGGTCATGGCGCGGACGAGCTCGCGCTTCTGCTCGGGCGTGATGCGCCCGTAGACCACGGCCTCCGCGGCGACGGCGTCGAGGCCCGCCGGATCGGCGGGCAGGTCGGCCCCGCTCACCACCGCCTCGGCGCCCGGCACGCCGACCGCGGCCGCCACGGCGCCGACCGTGACCGGATCGTCGCCGGAGATGACGCGGGTCGCCACCCCCTCGCGGGTGAGGTAGGCGATCGTGCCCGGCGCCTCCTCGCGCACGGCCTCGCTGAGGAGCACCAGGCCGAGGGGGCGCATGCCCTCGGGCAGGTCCTCGCCCACCAGGGGCGCGGGCCCGCCCACCAGCAGCACCACCCGCCGGCCCCGCGCGGCGTGCCCGGCGACCCGCGCGCGCAGGTCCTCCCCCACCGCGACGCCCGCCCGGCCGAGCACGTCCGGCCCGCCGAGCACGAGGGTGCCCCGGTCGGCGAGGGTGACACCGCTCCACTTGCGGGCCGATGAGAAGGGCACCTCCGCCCGCACCTCCCCCGCTGCCCCGGGCACGGCCTCGGCGATCGCCGCCATGGTCGCGTTGCGGGCTCCGGCGCTCGCCGCGAGCGCCCCGAGGTCGGCGCGCAGGGCGGCCTCGTCGCGGCCGTCCACCGCCTCGAGCCCGCCCACGCGGATGCGATTCTCGGTGAGCGTGCCGGTCTTGTCCAGGCAGAGGGTGTCGACCGAGGCGAGGCTCTCGACGGCGTTCAGGCGCTGCGCCAGCGTGCCGAGGCGCGCGAGCCGGACGGCCGCCACCGCGAAGGTGAGGCTCGTCAGCAGCACCAGCCCCTCGGGCACGAGCGGCACCAGGCCCGCGACCACGGTCGCGGCGCTCTCCTCGACGCCCGCCCCACGGATCATCAGCGACGCGATCAGGAGCACGGCCAGCGGCACCATCGCCGCCACGGTGATCCGCAGGATGCGGTTGATGTCGGTCTGGAGCGGGCTGAGCGGCGAGCCGGTTCCGCGGGCCTCTGCGGCGAGGCGCTCGGCGAAGCTCTCCGCGCCGACGGCCTCGACCCGGTAGTCGCCCGAGCCCGCCACGCAGTAGGCGCCCGAGAGCACCGGCGCGCCGGGCTCCTTGCCCACGGCCTCGCTCTCCCCGGTGAGGATCGACTCGTCGAGCGTCAGCCCGCGCGCGGCGACCACCTCGCCGTCGGCGACGATCTGGTCGCCGGGCTCGACCCGGATCACGTCGCCCGCCACGACGGCCTCGACCGGCAGCTCGACCCGCGCGCCGTCGCGCCAGACCCGCGCGCGCGGCGCGACCAGCAGCGCGAGGCGGTCGAGCACGCGCTTGGCGCGCACCTCCTGCACGATCCCGATCAGCGTGTTGGCGACGATCACCCCGCCGAAGAGGGCGTCCTTCGGATCGCCGAGGGCCAGCGTCAGCGCCAGCAGCGCGCCGAGCACCAGGTTGAAGAGCGTCAGGGTGTTCGCCGCGACGATCTCGGCGTAGCTGCGGCTGCCCCGGGCGCGCCGCCCGTGCGGCCGTGCGGCCAGCCGGGCGGCGGCCTCCGCCGACGTGAGCCCCGGGGGCTCCGGCGGCGGGGACCCCGCCCCGGTGGTGCTCAGCTGCCCCGCCCCCAGCGCCAGTCGGCGACGACCGGGTGGTCCTCGCCGGTGTCGCGCGTGTACGCGCGCAGGCGCAGCCGCTCATCGACCATGCGCTGGCGCAGCGTGGCCTCCCTCTCGGCGAGCCCCGGCACGCGGTCGATCACGTCCATCACGAGGTGGTACCGGTCGAGGTCGTTGAGCATCAGCATGTCGAAGGGCGTGGTGGTGGTCCCCTCCTCCTTGTAGCCGCGGACGTGGATGTTCTCGTGCCCGTTGCGCCGGTAGGTGAGCCGGTGGATCAGGAACGGGTAGCCGTGGAAGGCGAAGATCACCGGCCGCGTGGTGGTGAAGAGCGCGTCGAAGTCGCGGTCGCTGAGGCCGTGCGGATGCTCGGCGCGCGGCTGCAGGCGCATCAGGTCGACCACGTTCACCAGCGCGGATGCGCAGTTCGGGCAGCTCGCGCCGCAGGATGTCGACCGCCGCCAGGGCCTCGAGGGTGGGCACGTCGCCGGCGCAGGCGATCACGACGTCGGGGCTCGGTGCCGCGGTCGCTGCTGGCCCACTCCCAGATGCCGATGCCGCGCGTGCAGTGCTCGACCGCCTCCTGCATGCCGAGCCACTGCGGCGACGGCTGCTTGCCGGCCACGATCACGTTGACGTAGTCGCGCGTGCGCAGGCAGTGGTCGGCCACCGACAGCAGGCAGTTCGCGTCGGGCGGCAGGTAGACGCGCACGATCTCGGACTTCTTGTTGACGACGTGGTCGATGAAGCCGGGGTCCTGGTGCGAGAAGCCGTTGTGGTCCTGGCGCCAGACGTGCGACGTGAGCAGGTAGTTCAGCGACGGGATCGGGCGCCGCCAGGGGATCTCGCGCGACACCTTCAGCCACTTCGCGTGCTGGTTGAACATCGCGTCGACGATGTGGATGAACGCCTCGTAGCAGCTGAACAGGCCGTGGCGGCCGGTGAGCAGGTAGCCCTCCAGCCAGCCCTGGCAGAGGTGCTCGCTGAGCACCTCCATCACGCGCCCGTCGGTCGACAGGTGCTCGTCGGTGGGCAGCCGCTCGGCCTCCCAGGTCGCGGTCGGTGACGTCGAAGACATCGCCGAGCCGGTTGGAGGCCGTCTCGTCGGGGCCGAAGATGCGGAAGTTGCGGTGGGTCGCGTTGGCCCGCATGCGCGTCGGCGAGCAGCCGGCCGAGCACCCGGGTGGCCTCGGCGTCGACGGCCCCGGGCGACGGCACGTCCACCGCGAGCGCCCGGAAGTCGGGCAGGGTCAGGGGCCGCGTCAGCTCGCCGCCGTTGGCGTGGGGGCTGGCGCTCATGCGCCGGCTGCCGCGCGGCGCCAGGCTCGGCCAGCTCGGGCACCAGCGCCCCGTCCTCGTCGAACAGCTCCTCCGGGCGGTAGGAGCGCAGCCACGTCCTCGAGCTGGGCGAGGTGCTCGGGGCGCGTGCGACGAGGCAGGCGAGCGGCACCTGGTGCGAGCGCCAGCTCGCCTCGGTGGGCTTGCCGTCGACCTCCGCGGGGCCGGTCCAGCCCTTCGGCGACCGCAGCACGATCATCGGCCAGAGCGGGCGCTCGCGCTCGCCTCCCTCGCGGGCCGCGGCCTGGATGCGGGCGATGTCGTCGAGCGCGTCGTCGAGCGCCGCGGCCATCGCGCGGTGCATCGGCTCGTGCTCGCTCCCCTCGACGAAGATCGGCCGGTGGCCGTAGCCGCGCATCAGGGCCGCGAGCTCCTCGGTGGGGATGCGCGCGAGGAAGGTCGGGCCGGCGATCTTGTAGCCGTTGAGGTGGAGGATCGGCAGCACCGCGCCGTCGCCGACCGGGTCGAGGAACTTGTTCGAGTGCCAGCTGGCGGCGAGCGGCCCGGTCTCGGCCTCGCCGTCGCCGACGACGCAGCAGACCACCAGGTCCGGGATTGTCGAAGGCGGCTCCGTAGGCGTGGGCCAGCGCGTAGCCGAGCTCGCCGCCCTCGTGGATCGAGCCGGGCGTCTCCGGCGCCACGTGGCTCGGGATGCCGCCGGGGAAGGAGAACTGGCGGAAGAGCCGCCGGAGCCCCTCCGCGTCGCGCCCGATCTCGGGATAGACCTCCGAGTAGGTGCCCTCGAGGTAGGCGTTCGCCACCAGGGCCGGGCCGCCGTGCCCGGGGCCGGTGATGTAGAGCGCCTCGAGGTCGCGCCGCACGATCGCGCGGTTCATGTGCGCGTAGATGAAGCTCAGGCCGGGCGAGGTGCCCCAGTGGCCGAGGAGCCGCGGCTTGACGTGCTCGATGCGCAGGGGCTCGCGCAGGAGGGGGTTGTCGAGCAGGTAGATCTGCCCCACCGACAGGTAGTTCGCCGCGCGCCACCAGGCGTCGATGCGGGCGAGCTCCTGGTCGGTGAGCGGCGCGGAGGCGGTCGGGGTCATGCGCCACCTCCCCGCCGGCGGGTGTCAGCGCTCGGCGGACGGCGCGCGCGATGGCCAGCTCCTCGCGCGCCTGCACCACGAGCGTGCGCGCCGCGGCGCCGGGCGCCGAGACGTCGGCGTCGCCCCGGACGGCGGCGTTGCGGGCCGGATCGACGGCGAGGCCGAGGAACGCGAGCCGGCGCGCGGCCTCCGCCCGCACCCGTCGCCGAGCCCTCCCCGACCCCTCCGGTGAAGACGACCGCGTCGAGGCCGCCGAGCGCCGCCGTCATGGCGGCGATCCCCGCGGCCAGCCGGTGGTCGTGCACCGCCAGCGCGAGCCGCGCCGCGCGGGTCGCCCGCCACCGCCCGCCGCTCGGCCTCGCGCATGTCCGGCGTTCCCGCGAGAGCCGTCAGACCGCTCTGCTCGCTGAGCATCCGCCTCACCTCCTGTGGGTTCATCCCGCCGTGGAGTATCAGGTGCAGGGGCACGTCCGGGTCGATGGTGCCCGCGCGCGTCGCCATCATCAGCCCCTCGAGGGGGCTGAAGCCCATCGTGGTGTCCACCGACCGGCCTCCCGAAACGGCCGTCGCCGATGCGCCCCCGCCGAGATGGCAGACCACGAGCCGCAGGTCGGCGACCGCGGCGGGAGATCATCCGCGCGGCCCGCTCCACCGCCCACTCCACCGAGAGCCCGTGGAAGCCGTTGCGGCGCACGCCATGGGACGTGCGCCACTCCTCGGGTACCGGGTAGACCGCCGCCTCGTCCGGCAGTCGCGGCGTGGAACGCCGTGTCGAAGACCGCGACCTGCGGGACGCCGGGGAACCGCTCCCGGGCGGTCCCGATCCACCGCAGGGCCGGCGACGTTGTGCAGTGGCGCCACCGCGCTCTGGCGCTCGAGGGCCGCGGTGACCCGGTCGTCGATCACCACCGGGGCCGGTGAACCCCTCGCCGCCGTAGACGACGCGGTGGCCGACCGCGGCGAGCTCGGCCGGCGCGTCGCCGAGGTCGTCGATGGCCGTCGCCTCGCCGTCGCCCTCCACCACCCGCAGCTTCACGCCGGTCGAGCCGGCGTTCACGACGAGCACCGGCCCGGGGGGTGTGTCGGGATCCGCCACGTCACGAGCTTGGCCTGCCCCGGCGCCGGGGGCAATGGCAGGGCCCGTCACACGGGTGCGGGGGAACCGCAACACTCGGTCGAGACTCCCCGGATGGCGCGGCCGGCGGGCGCGAGGCGGAGCATTCCGGGAATGCAGGGGACACTCTTCATCCGCGCCGGCCCATGTCGTCGATCGCCGGAGCCGGGATGGCCGGGATCGAGGCCGCTCTCGCGCTGCGCGAGTTCGCGGGGCCGCGGGCCGCGGTGACCGTCGTCGACCCCGGGCGCCGCTTCGCGATCCCGGCGAGCGCGGCGGGGAGCGCCTTCGGCATCGCGCCGCTCGGTCGACGTCGCGATGTCGCGGGTCGTCGGCCGCGCGGGCGCGGCGCTGCGGCGCTCCCACCTGGTGTGCGTCAACCCCCGGACGGCGCCTGGTGATGCTGGCCGGCGGCGAGCTGCTGCGCTTCGACCACCTCATCGTCGCCGTGGGGCCGCGCCAGGTGCCGCAGATCCCCGAGGCCCTGACCTTCCGCGGCCACGCCGACGTGCCGGAGCTGCGCGCGATGGTGGAGGGCATGGTCGCGCACGCCGAGCGCGGCGGCGACACCGACCTGGTGGTCGCGATCCCCAAGGACTGCGGATGGCCGCTCGCGGGCTACGAGATCGCCCTGATGACCCGCGAGCACGTGCTGGCGTCCGGGCTCGGCGAGGCCTGCCACGTCACCGTCGTCACGGCGGAGGACGTGCCCGCTCGGGGCCTTCGGCCCGACGGCCGGGGAGGCGGTCGTCGGCAAGCTCCGCAAGACCGGCATCGACATCCTGACCGGCGCCTCCGTGAAGCGGTTCCGCTGGGGGCGGCTGGAGATGGGCGACGGCTCCTCGCGCGGCGCCGACCGCGTCGTGGCCCTGCCCGTGACGCGCGGCCCGGCGCTCTGCGGGCTGCCGAGGGACGCGGCGGGCTTCGTGCTCTGCGAGCCCGACGGCACGGTCCCCGAGGCCCCGGGCGTGCGCGTCATCGGCGACGCGGGCGCGTTCGCCGTCAAGCGGGGGGGCGTCGCCTGCCAGCAGGCCGACTCCGCGGCGGCCTCCATCGCCCGCGACCTCGGCGCCGACGCCGAGGAGCCTGCCCTTCATGCCCGCGATGCCCGAGTGGGTCTGGGACGGCGCTGACGGATGGCTGTCGCGCGGCGGCGAGCGGGTGTTCCCCGGCGACGAGGACCCGTCGCGCTGGTGGCCCGTGCCGAAGACGACGGGCAGGTTCCTGGCGCCCTTCCTCCACGAGATCGCGCGAGCGCCCACGCCCGCGGCGACGGCGGAGGCGGACCAGCTCCGCTCCTGAGCAGGCGGCGGGCCGCCGGGTCAGCCGGCGATCACCACCCGGTCGCGGCCGTTCTCCTTGGCCTGGTAGAGCGCGGAGTCGGCCCGGCGGAAGAGGTGGTCCGGATCCTGGTCGAGCTGGGTGCGCCGCGCCACGCCGATCGAGGCCGTCATGCCGAGGGGGCCGCCGATCGGCGCCGCCGCGATCGCCCGGCGCAGGCGGTCGGCCGCCTCGAGGGCGCCGACGGCGTCGGTCTCGGGCATCAGCCAGCCGAGCTCCTCTCCGCCGATGCGGCCGACGACGTCGGCCCGGCGGGCGTGATCGCGCAGCAGGGCGCCGACGGTCGCGAGCGCGGCGTCGCCGGCCCGGTGGCCGAAGGTGTCGTTGAGGGTCTTGAAGAGGTCGAGGTCGATCACGGCGAGGCTCAGGGGCCGCCCGTACCGGGAGGTCCGCGCGAACTCGTCGGCCAGGGCCGCGTGGAACGTGCCGTGGTTGGCGAGGCCCGTAAGCGCGTCCGTCGTGGCCTGCACCGTCAGCCGCGCCCGGGCGTCCGCGTTCGCGACGGCGAGCTCGACCAGCTTGGCGAACCGCTCCACGCGCATCGGCGTGCCCACGGGCACGTCCCCGGGTCGCGGAACGCCGCGGCCACCGCTCCCCAGACGCGCCCGCCGAGGCGCACCGGCGCCGCGATGCCCATGCGCAGGCCCGCGCCGGCCCGCGCTGCGTCGTCGGAGGAGAGCTCCGAGATCGAGGTCGTCCCGGTGGCGCGGACCTGGGCCACCACCCACGTCGGGCTCAGGGCGAGGAGCTCGCCGGAGCGCGTCGGGGGCAGCGACGCCCGGCGCCAGGCGCCCAGCACCTCGACGGTGGAGTCGTCGATGTAGCGCACCACCCGCCCGCCGTCGGCGTCGAGCAGGTTGCCCATCTCGGCCGCCACGAGCAGGTGGAGGTCGGCCGGGTCGATGCCCTCGGCGACCGCCTCCGACACCCGGTGCAACGCGGCGTGCTCGGCCTGCGAGAGCATGCGCTCGGTGACGTCGCGCGTCGCGACCTGGATCTCGGTCAGGGTGCCGTCGGCGTCGCGCACGCCGCGGTATGTCGCCTCGAGCCACACCCACCCGCCCGTCCTGGGGCGGACCCGGTAGGTGACCGGGCGTAGCTCGGGCCCGGACTCCAGCTGCCGCCGGCTCGCCGCCAGTACGGGGAGGTCGGCCGGGTGGATGAACTCCCGGTCGAGCCGTCCGACGATCTCCTCGGGCCGGTGGCCGAGGATCTCCTCGCACGCGGGGGAGATGTAGGTCACGCGCCCCTGCGGGGTGATCCGGACCACCATGTCGCTGGCGTTCTCGGCCAGCAACCGGAGGTCCTCCTCGGCCGCGGCCCTCTCGCGCTCACGGGCCTTCTCCGTGGTGATGTCGCTGACGACGACGACCACGCCGTCACCCGACGGCGCGGCCCTCAGGCGGCGCCACATCTTGTCACCGTCCTTGCCCGGGGCGCTGAACTCGAAGCTCTCCCGGCGGCCCGACTCGGCGATCGCCGCGTACCGCTCGATGTGCCCGAGGTGCCGCGCCAGGGGCACCAGCTCACCGAGTCGCTGCCCGCGGACGGTCGCGACGTCCAGGCCCGCGAGCTCCGCGGCGGTCCGGTTCAGGTCGGCGACCCGGAAGTCGGTGATGCGCCCGTCGGCGTCGCGCTCGGCGTCGAGCAGCCAGAGGGCCTCGCGCAGGGCGTCGAGCGCCCGGTGAAGGCGTGGGCCGTCCTGAGGGGCGGATGGCCTGGGCGGCGGGCCGGCGACGCCGTGGGGATGTCGGGGCATCCCTATCTGTCTCGACCCCCGGGCGCCGCTTGAGACGCGGACCGCGCCACGGGTCGCCCGCACGCCGCGAGCGGCGGCGCGCCGGCTAATGTCCTGAGTCGTACGTTCGTATGCAGTTCCCGAGCGAAGCGCCCGACCTGCAAGGCCGCAGTTCAGCCTCGATATCTGGATATCGAGGCTGCCGAGGACGCCGCAGGGCGATGCGGCTTGGTCGGCCGAAGGCCGACCAAGCCGGGAACTGCCACGCGATGTGCGACTCAGGACGCTAGAGCTCGATCAGCTCGTCGTCGGGCTCGCCGGGGCGGCCGGCGTAGGACGAGCTTGGAGCCGCGGTCCATGGCCCGCTGGCCGAGCAGGTAGAGGAGGGCGAGGGCGAGGAGCCCGAAGGGCAGCCACGGTGACGTGCCGGCCTTCACGGCGGCTCGGCGCGCGAGCCTTCGCGGTGAGGGAGGCGGCCGACGCCGTGGCCTTCGCGGTGCCCGCGAGCTCCGATGCGACCGTCGCCGCCCGGGCCGGGCGGTCGCCGCGGGTGCGCGCGGCGGCGGCGATCACCTCGGCGGTGAAGCGGGTGGACGAGGCGACCGGGATCGCGCGGACCGGCGGAGCCGGCGACGGATCGGCGAGCAGCGCCCCCGGCGGCGCGTCGCGCGCGCCCGCGCAGCGGGCGGCTGGCTCTCCACGGGCAGGACGTCGGGTGCGAGCGCGGCCGGGCCCGGGAGGGTCGTGGGCGCGGCCGGGGTCCGCGGCCGGCGGTCGCCGACGACGACGCGCCGGCGGGGTCGGCGGCGGTGCCCGTCGCGCGGGTCGGCGGGCGGCGGGCGCCGGAGACGGCGCCGTGAGCCGGGCGTCCAGGTGAGGCGGGGGCCGTCGTAGTCGTCCCAGAAGCCGGGCGGGAACGCCGGGCCGAAGATCTCGGAGGGGTCGATGCCCTCCTCGCCCTCGTCCCCGTCGCTCGGAGGGCTCGGCCGGCAGCGGCAGCGGCACGATCACCGTCGGGGCCGGGGTCGCGGTGACCGGGCGCGGGAAGCGTGGAGAAGGGCACCTCGACGGTCGATCCGTCGACCCCGCGGAGGATCAGGCGCGCGGGGGTGACGACGATCTCGCCGGCGCTCGGCGGGCGCCTCGGCGACGGGTCGGCGGGGTCGTCGCCCGGCGCGTCCCCGGCCTCCTCGGGGGTCGGACGGCGGGGCCCCTCGTCGTCCTCGGGCCCGGCGCGGGCGACGCGTCGGCCGCGGCGTCGCGGCGTCGCGGGCGCTCGCGACCGGTCCGGCGCGGGCGCGGCGCCTCCTCCGCCGGACGCGTCGGCCGGGAGTCGCGGCGCGGAGGCGACTCGGGGAGGTGGCCGGACGTGGAGACGGCGGCGTCGGCGGGATGCGGCCGGAGGCCTCGGACGCGGAGCGCCTCGGGCCGGGGCTCGGGCTCGGACGGCACGGGGGCGGGCTCCGGGCGCGGCGCTCGGGCACGGCGGGCGTCACCTCGCCGGGGCTCGGATCGGGAGCGGGGGCGGGCTCGGCCTGGCGTTCGGGCTTCGCCGCGGAGAGCGCCTCCGTCTCGGGGGCGGCGGTCAGCGCGGCGGCGTCGGGCGCCCGGATCGACGACGGGGGCCTCGGGACCCGAGGCGAGCGCGGCCGTGGGGGCGCCGGCGACCGCGAGGGCGGTCACGGCCGCGACGCGAGCGAGGCCGGGCGGCGACGGGTGGATCGAGGAGTTCCGATTCGAGGGGGGCGCCATGGCGCCCCCTGTATCGGCAGCGGGTGCCGATTCCTTTAGCCCCTTGCCGAAATCTTCTCGCGAGCAGCTAACGTGCGCTCGAAACCCCGTCCGGGAGGGCGATGTCCACCACCTCCGGCGCGTCCGGGACTGTACTCCAGAACGCACCCTCGCGTCGAGCCTGGTACCAACTCGAGGATCGACACGCCGCGATGGCCCGCGGCCGGGTGGCGGTGCTGATGGTCCTGGCGGTGGTCGCGGCACTCGCCCCGCTCGACATGTCGGGGTCCGAGCGCGTCCGGGCCGTGGCGGTCTGCGCGGGCGGTCGTCGCGCTGCACGCGCTGCTCGCGTGGATCCCGAACCGCTGGCCGACGCGGCTGCTCGCCGCGGTCGACGTCGCCCTGGTGGTGGACGCGCTCGCGATCGGGCTGCTGGCCCTGCTCTCGGGCGGCGTCGACAGCCGGGCCGTCTGGCTGCTGCCGGTCTTCTGCCTCGCCGTGACCCTCACGCTGACGATCTGGCCCGGCATCAAGGCCCTGATCCTCTCGGGGCTCGTCGTGGGCTGGCTCACGCTCGTCGAGGACCCGGGCGGTGCCGCTGTCGGACTCCGCCGGCCCGCTGGTGCTCGCGGTCGCCGTGGTCGCGGTGGCGGGCGCCGCGGGCCCGGTCAACGAGCGCGAGCTGCGACAGAGCAAGAAGCGCATGGAGGCGCTGCACGCGGCCTCGGTGGCGTTCACGGGCGCGGAGGACGACGAGGCCCTGACCGCCATCGCCGAGGACGCGGCGCGCGCCCTCCTGCCGGGCTGGGACGTGGTGGTGCGGCGGGGCGGCGACGAGGATCGCACCACCGAGCGCCACTGGCGGGCCGACGGGCGTGCCTTCCTCGAGCTGCCGATCGTCGGGCGGCGCCAGGAGGACGGCGGCGAGCGGGCCCTCGGTGCGATCACCGCCTCGCGCCCTCTGGTGCGGGTCGGCCGAACGGTCGTGCGCCGCGACGCGATCCTCGAGCTGCGGATGCTGGCCACCGCCCTCTCGGCCGCGCTGGTGCAGCGCGACCTGCTGCGGCGCCTGGAGCATCTGTCGATGTCGGATCCGCTCACCGGCCTCGGCAACCGGCGCGCCTTCGACGAGGCGCTGGCGGTCGAGATGGCCCGCGCGCGGCGTGCGGGCGGCTCGATGGGCGTCGTCATCCTCGACGTCGACCACTTCAAGCAGTTCAACGACCGCCACGGGCACCAGGCCGGCGACGACGCCCTCGTCACGGTCGCCAAGGTGCTCGCCCAGGAGGCGCGCGCCGAGGACCGCGCCTGCCGGATCGGCGGCGAGGAGTTCGCCCTGCTGCTGCCGGGCGCCGACGACGCGGCGGCCGCGGCGGTGGCCGAGCGCGTGCGGAGGGCCGTCGAGGCCGCCGGCGCGGAGCCGGCGGGCGTCACCGTCAGCCTCGGCGTCGCCGCCTCCCGCGGCGACGATCCCCGCGGGCTGCTGGAGAGCGCCGACGCGCGCCTCTACGTCGCCAAGGCGGCGGGGCGCAACCGGGTGGTCGCCTCCTAGTGCTCCGTTCCGGAAGTTCGTTGTGCTTCCGGCCCCGAGAATCCCGCGGGCCAAGGAAGAGGGAGATCCGCGATGGCTTCAGCGACTGCGGTCAAGCGATGACGCAGGATCCCCGGTGGTTTGCAGGCTGCCGGAGTGCAGGAGCACTTTCGGAACGGAGCACCAGCTCAGGTCGGTCGTGGGGTGGTGGTATGCGACCTTTGCCGGACGGCGGCGGGGGGAGGTACGGGCTGCCCCTCCGAGCGGCTAGAGGTGACCGGATTGTCAGTCGCCGGCAGAACGGCGATGACGATCAGCGCGATCAGCGGCAGGACGAGGCCGAGGATCCCCCAGAGAAGGGGACTGCGGCCCTTGCGCGAGGCGATCGACGCGCACCAGAAGGCGATAGCGACCGCGATCACGATGCCGATGAGAAAGAAGACGAACTCGCACTGCGCGGACCTCCGCGTCCGGTGACGACTCGATGTCTCCCCGAGCACTAGTCGCCGGCGCGACCGCCCCACCGATCCCGAGTATCGGACCTGCGCCCGCCAGGCGTGAGCGGAACCCGGCGGTCGGGCCGGAAGGACGGAGACCGGCGCGGCTCCTCGAGGACTGCGCCGCGCAACGCGGCCCTTCGCACCCTCGGGGCTGCCGGCCCTCGGCCGGGGGCGTCTCGGGGTGGTGCCGCCCTCCACGCGCGGCCGGGCCCGGATCGAACCCGCCGGCACGTGCTACGAGGAGGCACACCGATGCCGACCGAATCACCACCCGACGGCTCGCCGCCGCCGGCCGAGTCGGCGCACCAGTGGTCATCGACGCCCAAGCAGCGCGGGGCGAACCTGAGGGCGCATGAGGCCCGCCGCGCCGACCCGGATCATCAGCGAAAGCCGTCCATGTTCTTCCTACACACCGTTGAGGCCGGAGCCCGAGCTCCGCTCGCCGAGGTCATGCGCGCACGCCGCGGAAGGCGTGGCCCGCTTGGACTGCTGCTGGCCGTCCGCGGCCTGCGCAGGCGCCCGGCCGCGGCGGGGAGGATCGGCCGCGTCTGTCGGCGCCCTGCCCGGCCACCCGCCCGACACACTGCACGCGGCGGCCAGCTGCGCGGTCAGCGCAGGAAGAGGGCCCGGGCCTCGTCGACCACCCGGTCGCCCTCGACGTCGGCCCTCATCCGCTCCTCGGCCGGGACCTCGGGCTCGGGATCGTCGGACATGTGCCGTGGGAGCGGCACGCCCAGCATCTCCTCGCCGGGGCGCCACCAGGCCTCGGGGATCTCGTCGTCGAGCTCCACGCCGAGCATCTCGGCGAACAGGAGCGTCCACGCGCGCGGCACCACCTGGAAGGTGTAGCCGCCGCCGCCGAGCGCGACCCAGCGCCCCTGCGCGGTCGAGGAGCGCGCCAGCTCGTGCAACGCGGCGTACGCGCGCGGGAAGGTCGGCATCGTGACCTGGAGGTGCGCGAGCGGATCGGCGTGATGCGGGTCGGCGCCGTCCTGGGTCACGATCACGTCGGGCTCGAAGTCGAGCACCGCGTGGCAGATGACGTCCTCGATCGCCCGCAGGTAGGGGCGATCGCCCGCGTAGGGCGGCAGCGGCACGTTGATCGCCGTGCCCTCCGCGGCGCCGACGCCGCGCTCGGCGAGGCCGCCGGTGCCGGGGAACAGGTAGCGGCCGGTCTCGTGCACCGAGCACGTCAGCACGCGCGGGTCCTCGAAGAAGATCCACTGGGTGCCGTCGCCGTGGTGCACGTCGATGTCGATGTAGGCGACGCGCTCGGCGCCGGCGTCGAGCAGCGCCTGGATGGCGACCGCCGTGTCGTTGTAGATGCAGAAGCCCGCGGCGCGGTTGGCCATCGCGTGGTGCAGGCCGCCGCCGGCGACGAACGCCTGGTCGGCCCGCCCCTCCCACACCGCCATCGCGCCGGCGACCGACGCGCCGCAGACTCGCCGCGGCCGCCTCGTGCATGCCCGCGAACGCCGGCGTGTCGCCGCCCGCGGCGAGGCCCCACTGGCCGGCCTCCCACGCCGAGGCCAGCATCGGGTTGGCGCTGTAGCGGCGCACCGCCGCGACGTAGGCCGGGGTGTGGACCCGCTCGATCATGCTCGTCGGTCGCCGGCTCCGGCGTCGACCGGCACGACGTCGGGGTGCTCGTGCAGCCCGTAGGCCCGGATCAGATCGACCGCCAGCTGGCGCACGGAGCGGCGTCATCGGGTGGTCGTCGCCGAGGTTGTACGTCGGTCCGCCCTCGGCGTGGACGAAAGCGGTCGTCACAGCACGCAACCTATCCCACCGGACGCCCCGCGAGCCCGCGCCGGCCCGATGTCCTTCGACCCCCCGGCACGCGACGCGGACGGGCTGACGAAGGTCAGTCCCGGGAGCGGACGACCGTCCAGGGCTCGATCCGCCGCGCGGTGACCAGGCCCGCCGCGACGTACGGGTCGCCGTCGGCGTAAGCGGGCGATCTCGCTCTCGGCCACGTCGCCGAAGACGAAGAGCGCGCCGGTCGGCGGATCGCCGAGGGCGCCGGCCAGAGCATCGTCCCCGCCGCGATCCACTCGTCGATCCGGGCGAGGTGGGCCTCGCGGTACGCGCCGCGGCGCTCGAGGATGTCGGCCACGTAGTCGTAGACCAGGACGGAGTGGGGTCCGACGGGCATCAGCCCGGATCCGCCGCGGATCGGGGATGCGGGAGGCGACGGCGCGCCGGCATCGGGGGATGCGCGCTCAGCCTGAATGCGTCGCAGATCGTGGATGCGGGGCGCGAGAGTTCCCGCGAAGGGGAGATCCGGCGTCGCACCGCACGGGTGATCCCCTGCGGTCGCGCCGAATCCTTCATGACGGGAGGAATCTCGCGCATCCGCGCCGCGAGATGCGACGGATTCAGGCTCAGCGCTGGCGGATGAGGCGGAGGGTGTACGGACCGGCGCCGCGGCGGGCGAACACGTCGAGGTAGTACACGCCCGCCCGCTTCGCGCGGTGGACGATGACGCCGGTGGGCCGGGTTCCGGGGCGGTAGTCGATCAGGTGCCGCTCGAGGTTGCCGTTCTCGGTGCCCACCGTGCGCGTGCCGGGATCCCAGAGGTAGAGGTCGAAGCGCCGCTTGCCGTGCGTGAGGACCGCGCGCAGGCGCTCGCCGCGCTTCAGCCGGACGGCGTAGACGTCCTCGGAGTCCTCGAACTGGTCGGCGGTCGCCCGTATCACCAGCGGCCGCCCGACCTGGTTGAGGCGCGTCGTCCCGGCGAGCCACTTGATGTCGTCGTTCACCTCGCCGACGTCGTCCTCGGTGCCCTGCAGCGAGACGGCCGCCCGGGGGTTGACGACGCCGAAGCCGTTGGTGTTGTCGCGGCCGGTGGTGCCGATGTCGGTGGCCGTGTTCTTGAGCTGGCGCGCCAGCTGGTACGGGCTCAGGGCGCCCCCGTTGGCCGCCTGCACCAGCGCCGCGACGCCCGAGACGTAGGGCGCCGCCATCGAGGTGCCGTCCTTCAGCGCGTAGCCGGGCGCGACCACGCGCTCGTTCACCCTCCGCGGCACGCTCGAGAGGATGTTGACGCCCGGGGCGATCACGTCGACGGTGCGGTTGTGGTTGGAGAAGGTCGCGGCGCGCGAACGGCCGCGGGCAGTCGAAGGTCACGATCCCGTCGCACTGCGCGCCCACGCCGAGCACGCGGCGGTAGCCGGCCGGGAAGTTGAGCGCGTTGACGTCCTGGCCCTGGTTGCCGACCGACGCGACGATCAGGGCGCCCGCGCGCGGTGGCCCAGTAGACGGTGTCCTGGAACGCCTGGGAGTAGCCCGGGCCGCCCGGCCGAGATGTTGATCACCTTGGCGCCGTTGAGGACCGCGTGGCGGATGCCCCGCATCATCGTCTCGTCGGTGCTGCTGCCGTCGCGGTCGGCGATCTGCACCGGGATGACGGGCGCGGCGGCCTGCACGGCGGGCGCGACGCCGACCACCCCGACCCCGTTGGCGGGCGCTGCGGCGATCCCGGCGACGTGGGTGCCGTGCCCCGAGATCCCGTGGTCGCCGGCGTCGGCGTCCCCGCGGAGCGTGCTGCGCGGGGCGATGAGCGGGCTGGCCGCTCCGCCCCACTCCTCGTGGCCCGAGTCGATGCCGCTGTCGAGGACCGCGATGGCCGGCCGCGGGCCGAGCGTGATCAGGTCGGCGCCCCAGGTCGAGCCCCCGAGGAGCCCCCACTGCGACGACGGGGTGAAGAACGGGTCCGTGACCTGCGGGCGCGGCGCCGGGGGCCGAGGGCGGCGCGGGACGGTCGGCGGTGCGCCGGGTCAGCGACCACTCGGCGCCCGCGACACGCGCCCGGGTCAGGGCGCGCGCGCGTACGGTCGCGGGCGCCGACGGGTCCAGGCCCCATACGCCGGCCTCGGGGATCACCGGCGCCAGGTCTCCGAGGCCCGCCAGACGCGACTCGGCGACCGCCCGCCGGGGCGAGTCGCTGAAGGTGACCAGCAGGCGCGAGGCCCCGGGGAGCGTGCGCGCGAACTCGACCCGCGGCGCGGAGGCGGACGGCGCCCCGGGCGCCGGCTTCTCGGCGCCGAGTGGCACGGCGGCGGTGGCGGCCGTGGCGCCCCCCAGGACCGCGAGGGTGACGGCGAGGGCCGCGGTGCGGCGGCTGGTGGAGGATCTAGACATGCCGGCTCGTGATCGGCATTCGACGGTCGCGCCCGAATGCCCTTGGAGTGATCTTGATCCCGACCGGGCCCTGGCGCCGCTTGTACTCGGCCCGGTCGACCATCCGGATCACGTCGGCGACGACCCGCTCCGGATGGCCCTGGTCGACGATCTGCCCCGGCTCGAGCCCGCGCTCGACGTATCCCTCGAGGATCGCATCCAGCATGTCATACGGGGGAAGGCTGTCCGTGTCGAGCTGGTCCGGGTCGCAGTTCGGCCGTCGGGCGGGCGCTGGATCGTCTCCTCGGGGATGACCTCCCGGCCCTCCGAGGCGTTGCGCCAGCGGCTGAGCCGGTAGACCCAGGTCTTGGAGACGTCGCGGAGCGGGGCGAAGCCGCCGACCATGTCGCCGTAGAGCGTGCTGTAGCCGACCGACATCTCGCTCTTGTTGCCGGTGGCCAGCACCAGCGGGCCGAGCTTGTTGGAGATCGCCATCAGGAGGTTGCCGCGGGCGCGCGCCTGCAGGTTCTCCTCGGTGATGTCGGGCGGCCGGCCGGCGAGCGGCCCGGCGAGGGCGTCCTCGAAGGCGTCGACGACCGTCGCCGATGGGGATCGGCGATCAGGCCGGATGCCCAGCGACTGCGGCGAGCGCCTCGGCGCCCGCCAGGCTGACCGGCGACGAGTGGGCGGACGGCAGCGCCACGCCGGTCACGCGGTCCGGCCCCAGGGCGTCGACCGCGAGCGCCGGCGGTGAGCGCCGAGTCGATGCCCCCCGAGAGGCCGATCAGCACCCCCGGGAAGCCGTTCTTGCCGACGTAGTCGCGGATGCCGACGCACCAGCGCCGCCCACACCTCGGCCTCGTCGCGCAGCGCGCTCGGCGCGATGCCGGCGGCGGCCGGCCGCGGCCGCGCTCCGGGGCGCGGGCGCACGACGCGCACGGGTGCGCTCGGGCGGCGCGCCGGGCGAGCCGTGCGCGAGAGGGGCTCGCGCAGGCGCCGGCGCGCCGACATGCCGGGGTCGATGTCGGCCACCAGGAGGTGGGCCGCGAACTGCGGGGCGCGCGCGACGCACCTCGCCCGAGGCGTCGAACACCGCCGAGCGGCCGTCGAAGACCAGCTCGTCCTGCCCGCCGACCTGGTTGCAGAAGGCCAGGGCGGCGGCGCAGTCGTCGGCCCGGGTGGCCAGCATCGCCTCGCGGCGGTCGCCCTTGCCGCGGTGATAGGGCGACGCCGAGATGCAGCAGACGAGATCGACGCGGGCCGCGGCCAGGTCGGCGGCGACCGGGCTCGGGTACCAGATGTCCTCGCAGACGGCGAGGCCGATGCGGGTGCCGTTGACCTCCAGCACCATCGGCTCGTCGCCGGCGCGGAAGTAGCGCGCCTCGTCGAACACGCCGTAGTTGGGCAGGAAGCGCTTGTGGTAGACGGCCTGGCACGCGGCCGTCGGCCACCACGGCCGCGGCGTTGTGGCAGTCGCCGTTCCACTCGGGGAAGCCGATCACGGCCGACGCCGGTCGCGCACCGTGGCCGCGACGCGGTCGAGGGCCGCGCGCGCGGACGCCGCGAAGGCCGGCCGCAGCAGCAGGTCCTCGGGCGGGTAGCCCGGTGATGGCGAGCTCCGGGACGAGCGTGACGTCGGCCCCGGCGCCGGCGGCGTCGGCGAGTGCCGCCGAGATCATCTCGGCGTTGCCGTCGATGTCACCGACGACCGTGTTCAGCTGTGCCAGGGCGACTCGGATGTGGTGTCGTGTCCCGCGGTGGTGGTTGGTCTACGACTCCGAGCGGACCGCCGTGGCGCGGGGCGTTCTGCGTCCGGTGTTCCCGGCGACCTGCGACTCGGCCGCGGGGCCCGGGAGCGGTAAGCTCACGGGTGACAACGATACGCCTCGCGGGCGGGCGCGCGCTGCCCACCCGGAACGGCGACGAGCGGGGAGTACGAATGGGAAGTCTGCCACCTCAGCGTCGTCAGGCGGGTGGCCCCGGGGGCGGACCCGGCGGCCGGGCCGGACGGACCAACCTGAGCCCCAAGGAGGGCGCCGAGGAGGCCGAGCGCCGACTGGGCAAGCCCTGCTACCACGCCGGCCAGAAGGTGCAGGGCACCTACGCCTGCGTCGCCTGCCAGTTCCAGATCCGCAACCGCGGCACCCTTCCGACCTGCCCGGACTGCGGGGAGATGGTGTGGGCGTACATGGAGAGCGGCCCGCGCCCCGTGCCCGAGGGCGAGCAGCCCGGAGCCCCGGCGCCCGCACCTGCCCGGCGCCCGCGGCCGACCGTCGAGGAGGGCGTGTCGCTCGCAGTCGCCGGGGGTCACCGTCACGCGAGGGGGTGAAGCTCCAGCCCTGACTCCCGGGCGCCGCTGCGGCGCCGCCTTCACACTTCGCGAACAGAGTGACGCAAACCTCTTACTCATCCACTGCGGGCCCAGCACATCCGAGCGATGCACGATCCGCCCATCACGGCGCGTCCGCCGGGCCGCCGGCCACTCGGAGGTGGAGTGATACGTCGCGCGTTGACCATCGTCGTCGCCCTCATGCTGCTGGTGCCGGCGCTGGCCGAGGCCAAGAACGCCCACTCCAAGCGGATGGGCAACCGGGTCCCCTCGGCGCAGCTCGCCGCCAGCGGCAGCGGTGCGATGACGGTCGCCGGCCGGATGTCGGTGTACGGGGCGATCCCCGAGTGGGGATCGCTGGTCGTCCTCGACCGGGCCGGTGACGCCGAGGCGCACCTGGCCGGTCAGCCGCTGCAGTTCTCCCGGGGGCGCGTCCGCGTCAGCCGCGTGCGCCAGGCGGCGGGGCTGCTCTTCGTGAAGGGGTCCAACCTCACGGTGACCGTCCTCGGGGTCGACCTCTCGTTCTCGATCGCCGGGAACGGACGCGCGAAGCTGCTCGGAACCGGCGTGTACCGGCTCAACTCCGATCCGGAGAAGAGCCTGGGCGCGCGCCTGGTTCAAGGTGGCGCCCTCCTCCTCCGCCAGACGAAGGAGTGCGGACCGATGCGCACGATGCTCCCCACCGGTGGTTCGACGGCGCTGACCCCCTGCGTGCCGCCGCCGCCCGCGGGCGGGTCATGAGCTCGGCCCTCTCCCCCCGTCCCGGCTTGGCGCCGCGACCGCGCGGGCGCGCGGCGAGACGACGGTGGACCGCGCCACGTCGCGCGACTACCATCGGGCGCCGATGGCTCCCCCGGACGATCGCCAGCGAGTCCTGATCGTCGAGGACGAGCCCAACATCGCCTCCTTCGCGCGCATGTACCTCGAGGCGGCGGGCTTCGCGGTGACCGTCGCCGAGCGCGGCGACGAGGGGCTCGCGCCTCGCCGAGGCGGAGTCGCCGCAGCTCGTGATCCTCGACCTGATGCTGCCCGGCATGGACGGCTACGAGATCACCAAGCGCCTGCGCCGCAGCGGCCACACGCCGATCATCATGCTGACGGCCCGCGACGACGCGGTCAACAAGGTCGTCGGCCTGGAGCTCGGCGCCGACGACTACATCACCAAGCCCTTCAACCCCCGCGAGCTGGTGGCGCGCGTGCGCGCGGTGCTGCGCCGCGCCGAGGGGCGCGACCAGGCCTCGGCCCAGCCGGAGCCGGTCACCATCGAGAGCGGCCCGCTGCGCATCGAGGTCGGCGGCCGCGAGGTGTTCGTCGAGGGCGAGGCGCGTCCAGCTGACGCCCAAGGAGTTCGACCTCCTCGTCACGCTGATCGAGAACCGCGGCCTGGTGCTGACCCGCGAGCAGCTGCTCGAGCGCGTCTGGGGCTTCACCTTCCTCGGCGACAGCCGCACGATCGACGTCCACGTGCGCCAGCTGCGCCGCAAGCTCGGCGACGCATGCCCGATCCAGACCGTCTGGGGAACCGGCTACAAGGTCCCCGCCAAGCGGTGACCCGGTCCCTCCCCGGCCCTGGCGGACCCTGCGGGGGCGCCTCGTGCTGGCGGCGGCGGGTGGGCCTGATCGTGGCAGCGGCGGTCTTCGCGGCGGTCGGCGGGGGCCTGATCCGCTCGCAGTCCGAGGCCGTCGCCCGCGCCGAGCTCGACCGCCAGGCGGAGGCGCTGGCGGGCATCGTCAGCGAGCAGGCCGAACGCCAGCTCGCGCGCGGCGTGGAGTTCACCTTCATCCGCCCGAGCAACCTCCAGGCGCTCGTCGGTCCCAACACCCAGCTCTACTACTCGGGGCTCCAGCTCACCCCCGGCGGCGAGCACCCCACCGGCGAGATCCCGTCCGTGGCGGCGCGCGAGATCGACTTCGGCGTGCTGGAGCGCGACGAGGTGCAGCGCGTCGAACTTCACGCTGCCGGGGCGAGTCGCGGCCCACCGAGGCCTCGGCGGCGGCGGTCTACCTGGGAGACGAGGCGGTCGGCGCCGTCCTGCTGACGCGCCCGCCGGGCGAGCTCGCCTCCGCGTGGCCCGACGTGGCCTCGCGGGTCTTCACGGCCGCCGGGCTCGGCCTCGGGGTCGCGCTGCTGCTGACGCTGCTGCTCACCAGCCGGATCACGCGCCCGCTGACCGCGATGCAGGCCGCGACCCACCGCGTCGCCGGGGGCGACCTGCGCACCGAGCTCGGGCCGACCGGCACTCGCGAGCTCGACGAGCTGGCGTCCGACTTCAACCTGATGGTGCGCCGGCTCGCCGAGCGCGAGGGCGAGACGCGCGAGTTCCTGATGCGCGTCACGCACGACCTGCGCACGCCGCTGACGGCCATCCGCGGGCACGCGGCGGCCCTGGTCGACGGCGTGGTGCCGGCCGACGACGTGCCGCGCTCGCTCTCGGCGATCGAGGGCGAGGCGGCCCGCCTCGAGTCGCTCGTCGCCGACCTGCTCGACCTGGCGCGGCTCGACGCCCAGCGCTTCGACCTCGACCTCACCTCGGTCGAGCCGGCCGGCGTGCTCGACCGGGCCTTCGACGCCATGCAGGCGGAGGCGGTCAACCGGGGCGTCTCCTTCGAGCGCGGCATCGACACGCTGCGGCCGATGGTCACCGACGAGTCGCGGGTGCAGCGCATCGTCAGCAACCTGCTCGACAACGCGATCCGACTGGACCCCACGCGGCGGGACGGTCCGCCTGGAGGGGCACGCGCGCCCGGGGGGCGGTTTCCGCGCCTCGGTGACCGACACCGGCCCCGGGATCCCCGCGTCCAGCAGGAGAGGATCTTCGAGGCCTTCCAGTCGCAGGAGACCCCCGACGGCCGCCGCGGCAGCGGACTCGGCCTGGCGATCAGCCGCCAGCTCGCCCGCGCGCTCGGCGGCGACGTCCGCGTGGAGAGCCGCGAGGGCGTCGGCAGCCGCTTCGTCCTGGACGTCCCCGACCGGGGCTGACGGCGCGGCGGCGGCACTCAGCGCCCGACTTCTCGGCGCGGCTGCGCCACGTGATCGTCTGTCGGTCGGAGGGTTCCGTGCGCCGGACGTGCGTTCGACGCACTGATCTCCCTCTTGCGGGGAGATCAGGGCGGCAGATCGGCCCTTGGTCGGGCCGATTTGCATCTTCAGGCACCGCCTTGCGGCGGGGATGGCCTCAGAAACACCGAGTGCCCTGCGCTCTCAGGGACGGCCACATGGGACGATCACGTCCGCGACGAGCGGACGATCGCTGTGCGCGGCGCCTGCCTCCGTCCCTTGACCACGTCGTCTGCGCGGCGATGGACGATCCGAAGGTCCAGGGCGCCCTGTCGGGTCTCATGGCTCGTGAGTGCGCTACCGGGCCGGTGCCCGGAGCCTGCGTTGGTGAAGGCTGAGGCCTGAAACAGGCCCTTCGTCTGCGGACCACCGTGATCGGTGTACCGCGACGTACCCCGGGCGAAGCCCGGAGGAGCGGACTCAAAATGGCCCCGACAGGGCCATTTTGTCGCCCTGATCTCCCCGCAAGCGGGAGATCAGGCGTCAACGCAGCGAAGCCCCGTTTCCGGGGCTTCGCGTCGTTCGGTCGTGTCGTCCGATCCGCTGCTAGGCGGGGGTCTCCTCCGGGTGGGGAGCGAGGACGACGTCCCCGCGCTCTCCGGTGCGGACCCTGATCGACTCCTCGACGGCGAAGACGAAGATCTTCCCGTCGCCCGGCTCGCCCGTGTGGGCCAGCTCGAGGATGGCATCGATCGCCCGATCGACATCCGCGTCGTCGAGCACCATCTCCAGCTTCAGCTTCGGTCGCAGGAAGATGGTGGTCTTGGCTCCGCGGTAGCTCTCGGTGAAGCCCTTCTGGCGCCCCGAGCCCTTGACCTCCGTGACGCTCATGGAGGGAAGCCCCATGGTCGCCAGGCGGTCGTGGATGGCCTCGAGTGCCTCGTGGCGGATGAACGCCTCGATCTTCTTCACGTTCGCTCCCTTACGAGGCGGTGGACGGGTTGGTCGCCGTGGCGCGCCCGCGGGGGCGGGGCCGTCGACGGTGCTGCCGTGTCGGGCTCGGCGCCCGGCGACGTCGATGAAGCGCTCCGGGTAACCGAACATCCCGTGCTCCGAGATGTCCAGGCCGCGCGAGCTCGTGCTCCTCGCTGACGCGCAGGCCGACCGTGTACTTGATGGCGAGGAACACGATCAGCGCAGGCGACGAACGGTGAAGCCGACGGTCGCGGCGACGCCGTAGAACTGGACCCACAGCTGCTCGCCGCCGCCGCCGCAGCAAGAGGCCCTCGCCGACGGCGAGCCCGGTGCGCTCGGCGGTGGCGAACAGGCCGCAGGCGAGCGTGCCCCAGATGCCGGCGACGCCGTGCACCGGCAGGGCGCCGACCGGGTCGTCGATCTTCATCTTGTCGACGCCGACCACGAGCGGCGGGACGATCACGCCGGCGACGAAGCCGATGACGACCGCGGCCCACGGGTCGACGAAGGCGCACGGTGCGGTGATGGCCACCAGGCCGGCGATCGCGCCGTTGCCCATCTGCGAGACGTCGAGCGTCTTGAAGATGATCAGCGAGCCGATCGTGGCGCCGATGACGCCGGCGGCGGCCGCGAGGTTCGTGTTCACGGCGACGTCGGCGAAGTTGGCGCCGATGGCGCTGAGGAACGACGCCGGGTTGAAGCCCATCCAGCCGACCCACAGGATGATCACGCCGAGCATCATGAGCGGGATCGAGTGACCCGGGATCGGGGACGCCTTGCCGTCGCGGAACTTGCCGATGCGCGGCCCGAGGACGAGCGTGCCGGCGAGCGCCGCCAGGGCGCCCTGGAGGTGCACGATCGACGAGCCGGCGAAGTCGAGGAAGCCGTCCTGGCAGAGCCAGCCGCCGCCCCAGGTCCAGTGGGCGACGATCGGGTAGATCACGCCCGTGAAGACGATGCCGAAGAGCACGTAGCGCGATGAACTTCGTGCGGTCGAGCATGGTGCCGAAGACGATCGCCAGCGACACCGCCGCGAACACGGCCTGGAAGAAGAACATGACCTCGAAGTTGGCGCGCGTAGCCGGCGAGCGACGAAGTCAGACCGCGGCCCGTCGCTGGCGTCGAGGAACCAGCCGCTCGAGCCGATGAAGTCGTTGCCGTCACCGAAGCGCGATCGCGAAGCCGATCGCCCAGAACATCAGGAACGTGATCGACAGGTTGATGATGATCTTGCCCATGACCGCCCCGGCGTTCTTCATTCGCGACAGACCGACCTCGAGCATGGCGAATCCAGCCTGCATGAAGAGGACGAGCACAGCGCGCCAGGAACACCAGCATGCGAGTTGATCGCGATGTCCTGATCGGTCGCGTCCTGCGCAGCGGCGAGCGCCGGGACCAGCAGCAGCATCACCGCTGCGAGCACCGGCACCAGCCGGAATGACCTCGAACGCATCTACTCTCCTTGCGCTTATGGAGTGGGCCGCAGGGGACCCCAGGTCTGCGCAGGCTAGGTCGGGGCCCCTCCGAGCGGCTTTAGCCACAGGGATGAGAACTCGGTCGCCGTGTTCTCCCCGTGCACAAGGACACGGGCGACGGGGCGCTCAGGGCGCGGCGCCCGCCAGCGCCTGTGCGCGTCGCAGCAGCGCGAGGCCCTCGCGGGCCATCCCCTCCATCAGGTACCAGGCCCCGGCATCGGCGGCCACGAGCGGCCGCCAGGCCGCGATCCGGCCCTCCATGCCCTCGCGCGCGTAGCCGGCGGTCACCGCGGCGGCCGCCGCGTCGCCGAGGCCGTTCAGCTCGATCAGATACGCCAGGTCCTCCGCCGGATCGCCCATCCGCGAGAACTCCCAGTCGACCAGCCCGGGGCCGTCGGGGCCCCAGACGACGTTGGCCTCCACGAGATCGCCGTGGAGCAGGCGGAACGGCTCGCCGCCCTCCCCGCCCGGCGGCGGGAGGGCGAGCGCCGCGCGCGCGAGGCCCGCCTCGGCGCGGCCGGCGAGCATCGCCGCGGTGTCGCGGGCGCGGGCCATCCCGTACTCGCCGAGCGACGCGGCGGGCGTGTCCCACGACCACAGCCCCCCGGTACGGCCCCGCCGGCTCTCGTGCACCTCGCGCAGAACGGCCCCCAGCCGCATCGCCTCCGCGGGGGTCACGGCGGCGATGGCCCGCGGTGCGCCGGGAAGGCGGGTCGAGACCATCCAGCCGGGCCCCGCGTCGACGAGCTCGGGCAGCCAGGGCCTGCCCGCCAAGGCGCGCAGCGTGCCCGCCTCGCGGGCGATGGCCGCCGGGTCGCCGCGCTTCTCCACCAGACGGCGATCGCCCGGGACGTCGCTGACACGGAAGCGCGTCGACACGCGCCAAGGGTAGACGCGGGCACGTCGGACTGACACCGTGCCGCCGTGCATCGCCGACGGACCAAGATCCTCGCCACCCTCGGGCCCTCCACCGACCCGGCCGGCGTGATGGACGACCTCGTGGCCGCCGGGATGGACGGCGGGCGCATCAACTGCGCCCACGACACGGCCGACCGCTGGCGCGAGCGGGCGGCCCAGCTGCACGCCGCCGCCGGGCGCGCGGGACGTCCGCTGGCGCTGCTCTTCGACCTGGCCGGCCCGAAGATGCGCCTGGGCTCCGCCGTCCGCCCCCGGCAGGTCACCGCCGGGGAGATCGTCGCATTCTCGGTCGGCGACGACCCCGCCGAGCGGCTCCGTGCCGGTGGTCTGGCCGGGCCTCGTCGAGGCCGTGACCGTCGGCCGCTCGGAGATCGTGATCGGCGACGGGACGCCCCGGCTCGCGGTGACCCAGGCGCGCCCGGACGAGGGGGTCGTCCTGGCCCGGTGCGAGCGGCCGGGCGCGATCGGGCCGCGCAAGGGGATCTTCCTGACCTACGTGCAGACGCCATCGTCGACCCTGAGCGCGCAGGACCTCGCCGACCTCGCCGTGGCCGTCGAGCTCGAGGCCGACATCGTCGCGCTGTCGTTCGTGCGCTCGGGCCAGGACGTGCGGCGCCTCCGCGGCGCGCTCGACGCCATGGGGAGCCACGCCCGCGTGATCGCGAAGATCGAGAAGGTCGAGGCCGTGGACGCGATCGACGAGATCGTCGCCGTCTCGGACGGCGTGATGGTCGCCCGCGGCGACCTTGGGGTGGAGGCCGGCGTGGCCCGCGTGCCGCTCATGCAGAAGCAGGTGATCCGCCGCGCGGGCCTCGACGGCAAGCTGGTGATCACGGCGACCCAGATGCTGGAGTCGATGATCTCCCAGCCGGAGCCGACGCGGGCGGAGGCCACCGACGTCGCCAACGCGATCCTCGACGGCACCTCGGCGGTGATGCTCTCCGGGGAGACGACGGTCGGCGCGTACCCGGTCGAGGCCGTCCGCGCCATGGCCGAGATCGCCGAGGAGGCGGAGAAGGGACCCCTGCTGTCGCTGATCGTGACATCGCCGGTGCCCAACCGGGCCGAGGCGGTGATGCAGTCGGCCGTCCACCTCGCCCACCAGGTCTCCGCCGTCGCCCTGATCGTCTCCACGGTGAGCGGCGGTGCCGCCCGGTCGGCGGCGAAATACCGGCCCCACCTGCCCGTCATCGCACTCTCGGAGGACGACCGCGTGCGGCGGCAGCTCGCGCTGGAGTGGGGTGTCGTGCCCGCGTGGCTGCCACCCCGCCCCGAGACGCTCGAGCGGCACCGCCACGCGCTGATGTCGCGCGCGAGGGAGGTCGCCGGCCTGTCGTCGGGCGATGTCGTGGTGCTCGCCTACGGCCCGCCCGAGGCCGGGCCGGCGCAGACCAGCTATCTCGCGGTGGCCGAGATCCCCTGAGCGCGGCCGGCGGCCATCAGGTCGCCGACGGCGCGAAGCGGCACCTCGGCGAGGCGCGCCAGCTCCAGCGCGCCCCCGGACGGCATGCCGTGGCGGGCCAGATAGGTCACGATCCGCTCCCGCGACTCGGCCAGCAGGCGGCACCCCGGGCAGGCGGCGGTCCCCAGGTTGCGGGGCGCGCCGCACCGGTCGCACCAGAGCGCCGCCGCGAATCGCGGCGGCGGCACGGAGGGTCCGTCATCCTGACCCTCGGATGGAGCGGCCAGGGATGAGAGGAGATCACGGGGTGTCGCGCCTCGGGGGAGTCCCACGTCTGTGGAGGTCGTCCGTCGCGGCGGTGCTCTTGAGTGCCGCGGTCGCCGTCTCGGCGGCCTGCGGCGGCGGGGGCGCGACGGCCACCGGCGCGACGGAGCCCGTTCCGCCGGACCGGCTCTCGGTCACCCTCGCCGCCGCCGGCGCGGCGGACTTCCGGCTTGACCTCGACTGCGCGGTGGCCGACCGCGACGCCTGCGCCGGGGTCCTGGCGGCGATCGCGGCGGCCGGGGAGGACGAGGAGTGCGCCGCCGCCGCCGGACGACGACGGCGCAACGATCCTGGTGTCCGGGCACCATCGGCGGCGAGCAGGTGCGCGCGCTGCTCGGGCGGCGCACCGACTGCGAGATCCGGGCCTACGACGCCGCGGTGAGGGCCGTCGGCCTCTGAGCGGACGGTCAGAGCCAGCCCGTGATGACCTCGGCGACGCCGTCCAGGCCGTCCGCGACCGCGTCGGCGCTCGTGGAGCGCGGCGGCATCGAACGCGCCGGTCGTCACGGCCACGCACCGTGCGCCGCCGGCGCGGGCGCACGCGATGTCGCGCGGCGTGTCGCCCACCACCACGACGGCGGTCACCCCGCCGGCGCGCCGTGCCGCGATGGGCACGAGCGCGTCGCGGCTCTCGTGATCCGAGCCGAAGGCGCCCTGGCCGCGCGCGAAGTGCCTGCCGAGACCGGCGCGGGCCATCTTGGCGTGGGCGAGCGCCTCGATGTTGCCGGTCAGGAGCGCCAGCGACGCGCCGCGCGCCGGACAGCTCGGTCAGCGCCGCGTCGGCGCCGGGCGCGATGGTCTGGGCGGGGTGGACGGCCTCGAGCTCCGGGTAGAGCCGGGCGAGGCGCGCGATCCAGGACGTCATCCGGCGGTCGATCTCGGCGTCGGGCACGCGGGCCCGGCGCAGCACGAGCCGCGCGATCTCGCGGTCGGTCCGGCCGGCGGGCGCGATCGCCGTCACGTCGGCCACGGTGATCGCGACGCCGAAGACCTCGCCCGGCGGCGCGCACGAAGGCCTCGGTGTGCGCCCGCGGCGTCCCGAGGAGCAGCGTCCCGTCGATGTCGAAGAGGATCAGCACCCCGCGAGGATAGGCGTCGCGCGTGGCAGACTGACCGCCGCCCGCCGACCGGCCGTGCCCGGCCGGAGACCGGAGGACCGTGAGACGGCGTTCCCTGACATGGCTCGGTGCCGCCGTCGTGGCGGCGATCCTCGTCGCGACCGTGCTCGCGACCGCGGCCGCGATCCGCGATGTCGGCCACCGCTCCGACGACGCCCGGGCCGCCGTCGCCGGTCCGGCGATCCGCGCGCTGGCCGAGCGAGCTCGACGCCTCCACCGCGAGCGTCGAGGACCTCCGGGCCTTCTTCGAGTCGTCCGACGAGGTCACCGGCGACGACTTCGACCGCTTCATGGCCGCGCCGCTCGAGCGGCAGCCGTCCCTCGAGCAGATCGCCTGGACGCCGCTCGCCGGGGAGCCGGGGTTCCTCGCGGGCCCGGCGGACGCGCCCGCGAAGCTCTCGGAGGGGGCGGACGCCGAGGCCCGCGGCGTCGCCGATGCCGCCCGCGACCTCGCGGTGCCCGCGGATGAGCGGCCCCTTCACGACCGCGGACGACGGCGACCGCTTCGTGGTCACCGTCGCCGCCGTCTACGCCCGCGGCGCGGAGATCGCGACCGTGGCGCAGCGCCGGGCGGCCCTGCGCGGCTTCGTCAGCGGCACCTTCCGGCTCGACGCGCTGGAGGAGGCCGTGCTGGCCGGGCTGCCCGAGGGCACGCGCATCCACGTGCGCGACGGCGACGCGATGGTGATCGGCGACGCCGCGCCGGACGATCCCGGTGGCGGGCACGATCGACGTCGCCGGGCGGCGCTGGAGCGTCGCGGTGTCGGGTGTGGCCGGGCCCTCCGCCGCGCTGCCGGTCGCCGTGGCCGACCGCCGGCCTGCTGCTGGCCGTCGTCGTCGCGCTCCTGTTCGTGGAGTCGGCAGGACGGGAGCGGGACGTGCGGGACGAGCTCGCCCGGCTGCGGGTGCGCCACGACCTGATCCTGTCTGCGGCGGGAGACGGCATCATCGGCGTCGACGCGGCCGGCCGCGCCGCCTTCGTGAACCCGGCGGCCGCCCGGATGCTGGGCTGGAGCGTCGAGGAGCTCACCGGGCGCGAGATCGGCGACGGCATCCTGCCCTCCCTCGGCCCCGCGCTCCGGGAGGGCCGCGCCACGTCGGGCGAGGAGGCGCTGCCCCGTCGCGACGGGACGAGCTTCCCGGGCGAGTACTCCACGAGCCCGATCGCCGACGGCCGTGCGACGGGTGCCGTCGTCACCTTCCGCGACGTCACGGCGCGCAAGCGGCTCGAGGCGCAGACGCTCGAGAGCCTCGCGGCGGCCGAGGAGCTGGCGGCCATCGACCCGCTCACCGGGCTGGCGAACCACCGCACCTTCCACGAGCGGCTCCGGACCGAGGTCGAGCGGGCCCGCCGCCACGGGCGCGGGTTGGCGCTGGTGCTCATGGACCTCGACCACTTCAAGCGGGTCAACGACCTGCACGGCCACCAGGTGGGCGACCGCGTGCTCGAGCATGCGGCGCGGATACTCGAGAGCGAGACGCGCACCGGCGAGCTGGTCGCGCGGGTGGGGGGCGAGGAGTTCGCGATGATCCTCCCCGAAGCTGACGAGGACGAGGCCTTCCGCGCCGCCGAGCGCATCCGCCGGGCCGTGGCCGCCGCCACCTTCCCCGCCGTCGGCGCCATGACGATATCCGCCGGCGTGTGCGACCTCTCGCGCGGGCCCGACGCCGACACGCTCTACCGGCTGGCCGACGGGGCGCTCTACTGGGCCAAGCACCGCGGCCGCGACATGGTCGCTCCGCTACTCGCCCGAGGCCGTGGCCTCGCTGTCGGCCGACGAGGAGGCCGAGCGGCTCGAGCGCCAGCAGGCGCTGGTCAGCATCCGCCTGCTCGCGCGGGTGGTCGACGCGAAGGACCGGTCGACCCGTCGCCACTCCGAGAGGGTCGCCGACCTCTGCCTGGAGCTGGCGGAGGCGCTCGGCTGGCCGCCCGAGCGGGCCGTCGCTGCTGCACGAGGCCGGCCTCGTGCACGACGTCGGCAAGATCGGCGTGCCGGACGCGATCCTCTTCAAGCCGGGGCCCCTCACGCCCGTCGGAGTACGGCCTCGTCAAGGAGCACGCGGCGCTCGGCGCGCAGATCGTCAGCGAGGCCCTCACCGAGGAGCAGGTGTCCTGGGTCCGGGGCCACCACGAACGCTGGGACGGGAACGGCTATCCTGACGGCCTCACGGCCGAGGACTGCCCGGAGGGCGCCAGGATCATGGCCCTCGCCGACGCCTGGGACGTCATGACCTCGGAGCGGCCCCACACGACCGTGCCCACATCCCCGGCCGATGCCATCCTCGAATGCCGCGCCTGCGCGGGCGCCCAGTTCTGGCCGCGCGCGGTCGAGGCGCTGATCTCCGTCAAGGCCCGCGCGTGAGCGCTGCCGGCGGCGGACGTCGCCTGGCCGTCGTGGCCTGCGCCGTCGCGGCGACGACCGTGTGCGGCCTGCTCGCGCTGGCCGTCGCCCTCACGGCCCAGTCCGGGGGGACCGCCCCGCGCGACCTGGACGTGGTCGTCGACCGCCCGGCGAGCGTCACGCGAGTGCCTGCTCCGGCGAGGCCGCCGGCGGCGGCGGCCGGCGCCGAGATCCGCACGACCCCGGCGGCCGGCGCATCGGACGGCGTCCGTCCCACCGCCGTCGTGGAGCCGGTGGCGCCGCCGGCCCGGACGGACGCGCCCGCGCGCGTCCCGCGGCCGCGCACGGCCCCCGTGACCCGCCCGCGCCCGTCGGTCGCGCCGACCGCCCCCGTGGGGGCGCCGCTCACACCGGTGGCGGCGCCCGTCGCCGCACCGGTGGCCGTCGCGCCCCCACCCGCGGGGATCGCCGCCGGGGCCGCGCCCGACCCGGCGCCGCCGGTCGCACCGCTGCCCGGCGGCGTGGACGCAGGCGCCCCGCCGGCGGAGGAGCCGCCCGTCGTGGACCCGCCGCCGGGCGCGGGCGAAGCGCCCTCGGATCCGCCGGCGACCGCCGACCCCCCGGCCGATCCCTCCTCTCCGGGCGACCCGGCCGCCGAGCCCCCGAAGAAGGACCCCCCCACGGGCGACCCCGCGGATGCGGCGCCGCCCTCCGCGGCGCCCGGGGACGAGGCGCCCGGGTACGAGGCGCCGCCTGCCGGAGAGACCGCCGACCCGCCCGGCCGTGACGGCCCCGACGACGCCGGGGGCTGCGCTCCGCGCAAGGGGCGCTAGCGCTTCACCGGGGCCGGGGTGCTAGGCCCGTGAGAAGGGCAGCACCGTGGTGAGCCACTGGATCAGGGCTGCGGGGTTGCGGCTCTGCACCATCACCTCACCCGGTCCCCGGAAGTCGAAGACGAAGCCCTCGCCGCTCGCGAGCGACTGCATCGTCTTGCCGCCCGCCGCACGGCGCAGCGTGAAGGTGACCCCCTCGTCGAAGGCCACCATGTGGCCCGAGTCGACGACGACCGTCTCGCCCTCGGCGAGGCGGATCCGGTCGAGCGCGCCGTAGCACGACAGCACCACGGCACCGCCGCCGGTGGCGCGCAGGAGGAAGCCCCCCTCCCCACCGAACAGCGACTTGAGGCCGCCCCACTTGGTGTCGAGCTCGACCCCCGCCTCCGAGGCGATGTACGAGCCGCGCTGGATGAAGATCAGCCGGTCGGCGATCTCCACGACCGTCATGTCGCCGGGCAGGTGCGCCGCGACGTCCACCCAGCCGCCGGCCGGAGGCGTCGTGTAGGTGGTGATGAAGAACGACTCCCCGCCGAGGACGTCACGCCTGAGCGACTTCATCAGCCCGCCCTGCATGGCCGCCTCGATCGCCACCCCCTCCGAGGTCGCCATCATCGCGCCGGACTCGGCGCGGACGATCTCACTTCCGCCGAGCGTGCACCGCGCCACCGCGAAGCTCGGGTCGTGCCGGATCGCGATCTCCATCCTCGTCTCCCCCAGGTCGTCCGCCCGGGTACGGGCCCGAGTGAAGCACGCCGGCCCCCGACCGAGGGAGCAAACCCGCACCCGCGAGACTGGACGCGCGGCCAAGGCCCCGGCCCGGGGCGATGTCGAGACTGGGGGTGCGAGCGGGGTGGAGTGCACTGCCTACCGGGTCAGCTCCGTTCGTCTTGGTGAGCGGCGGGGGTCGGGAAGTCGCCCCCTTCTTCCCGATCCACGTCCTCGCCTCCCGTGTTCCGCGCCGCCCTGACGAGGGCGGCGATGACACGGCTGCGCGGGTCGGCCTCGGGGTGCCATTGCACGCCGAGGACCCACTCCGGGCCGGTCGACTCGACGGCCTCGGGCAGGTCGTCGTCGACCGACCGCGCGGTGACGCGCAACCCCCGCCCCGGCGCGTCGATCGCCTGGTGGTGGTGCGACGTGACCCGGTGCATCGCCTCGCCGGTCGCCTCGAGCGCCCGCGTCCCCTCCTCGACGCGCACATCGTGCTCGTTGCCCGTCGAAGCGCCCGATCTCGCGCCGGTGCTCCTCGTGACCGAGGTCGTCGGGCAGGTGCTGGCGCAGCGTCCCGCCGCCGGCGACGTTGATGATCTGGGCCCCGCGGCAGATGCCGAGCACCGGGAGCCCGCGCGCGGTCGGCCGCGCGCACGAGCGACGTCTCCACGGCGTCGCGCAGCGGGATCGGCGGTCGTTCAGCGGATGCGGCTCGGCGCCGTAGGCGGCCGGCGTCGACGTCGGCCCCGCCCACCAGCAGCAGCCCGTCGAGCCGGTCGAGCACGCGGCCGGGATCGTCCACGAGCGAGGGGTCGGGCGGGATCAGCACGGCGACGGCGCCCGCCGCCTGCACCTGCTCGATGTAGTTCATCGGCACGAGCGCCGCCGGCAGGTGCCACACGGACCACCGGGCCGGCTCCATCGCGGAGCAGATGCCGATGACGGGGCTGTCGGGAACGTGTCGCGATGGCACCAGGCTAGTGACCCGCCGCCGGGTTGGCGAGCCGCTCCCGTGCCGGGCCCACCGATCGGATCCGCCGGCGGACGACGACTGCTCTGGCGCCCGTCCGTTTCACACGGCTGACCGAAACCGCTGTTTTCCAGGCGCTTCGGGTGATCGGTCCAATTGGACGAGGCGTCGAGGTCCAATTGGACCGTCCCCGCGGCCGGCGGGGGACGAGCCCGGCCGAGCGCTACGCGCGCCACTCCCGGGTGTGGAGCGGGCGCATCTCGTAGGGCAGAGCCCTCGAGGCGCCCGGGTCCGCGCACGACTGCCGGTGTTGCCGTACGACACGGGCCTGACCGGGGCGGAGGCGATCGCCTGGTCGATCAGCGTCTCGAAGGCCTCGCGGCCGGTGGCGAAGCGCCAGGCGGCGCCGGCGTCGCCGGGGCAGCGGTCGGGGTGGTGGGCCCGGGCGTACCGCCGCCAGGCGGTCACGAGATCGTCGCGGGCGGGGCGGGCGGTCGGCAGACCGAGCACCTGGGATGCGATCGTCGTGTCCATGGGGGCACCGTACGAGGAGGGCGCGCGCCCGCCGCCCTCCCCACGGACGGGAACCGGACCTGGACATGGGGCTAGACTCGACGTATGTCCGCGCTCGGATACACCATCGCCGGGGTCCTCATCGCCCTCGGCCTGATCCTGGCGGGCGGCATCGTCGGAGGCCTCTGGTTCGCGGTCTGCACGATGCGGCCCGAGCTGCTCGAGAAGCCCGACCGCAAGGACGGCTGACGCCGCCGTCCGTCCGGGCGCCCGACTAGCGTGCCGCTCCACCGTGCTCAGGGAGGACACCAACGCGCGATTCGAGCCCGGCTTCATGCGCCGGCGGTTCGTCTCGGGGCGACGCGAGTTCGCGTTCATCTCGGGCAGCGCCCACCGTGCGATCCTGCGTGAGCAGGAGTCGGCCCCCGTGCCCGTCGCCGAGGACGAGCGCCGCACGTGGTGGATGTTCCAGGGCCGCTTCTTCTGGGAGGACGACGGCCTGGAGGCCGACGAGGTGCAGGCGCTGATCCACGAGCGCGAGCGGCGCCTACGGCGCCGGATCGAACGGGCCAAGGACATGATGCTGTCCGAGGGCGAGGCGGCCGGCACGCGCCGCGAGCCGATCCCGGAGGACGTGCGCCGCGAGGTCTTCCGCCGCGACGGCGGGCGCTGCGTCGCCTGCGGCGTCCGACGAGCTCCTGCAGTTCGACCACGTGATCCCGGTCGCCCTCGGCGGCGCGTCGACCCTCGGGAACCTCCAACTCCTGTGCGCCCCCTGCAACCGGGAGAAGGGGGCCGGCCTCTCGTGAGCGAGCCCCTCTCCGCCCCGGGCACCCTCGCGTGGATGCGCGAGCACGGGGAGGTCGCTGCGCCGGCTCGTGGCCGACGAGCAGGGCGACGACCCCGCGCCGGCGCCGGGCGACGACGCCGCCATCCGCGCGCACCTGCGCTTCCTCGCCACCGCGATCGCGGAAACCGCCGAGCCGGCCCTCGCCGCGCGCGCCGTCGGGTACGCCGACGATCTGCCGGGGTGGTTCGAGGAGAACCGCGACCTCTACGACGAGCACCTCGAGACCGGCATCGGCGCGATCGCCCTCGAGGAGCACCTCCAGTTCGGCGTGCGCCCCGGGAGCGACCCCTCCCTCGACGCCGGGCTGGAGCGCCGGGTCCGGATCGGAGGCCTCATCCGGGTCTTCCTGCTCGGGCTCGAGCTGCGCCTGGGGCCGGCGGAGGACGGCCTCGGGGAGGGGACGCTCGCGTGGATGGGCGCCCACCAGCGCGAGCTGGCCCGGTTGATCTTCTCCCTCGACCGCCACGCCAAGTCGTCGGCCCGCGGATCCGGCGGGGAGATGGTCGATCTGGAGACGCAGGACGCGATCGGCCAGGCCGCGGCCGTGCAGGGACACGTGCGGCTGCTCGTCGAGGGCCTCGCCGCGACGCTGGCGGGCTCCGGGCCTGCGCCCTGAGCAGCGACGGCGGCGGCGGCAGCGGCAGCGGATCGCCCGCCGGACGGGCGCGACCGACCAGGTAGCCCTGGAGCACGTCGCAGCTCCGGCCGGGGGGCGCGGATCGTGGCCCAGATGGGCTTCTCGCCCGAGGCCGCGGCGGCCGTGCGGGCGCTCGACGAGCACTGGGACGGAAGCGGGCGTGCCGACGGCCTCGTCGGCGACGCGATCCCGCTGATCTCGCGGATCACCTGCCTGGCCCAGACGGCCGAGGTCGTCATGTCGGCCGGAGGTCCCGAGGCGATCGAGTCGTCCGCGCGCGCCGGGGCCGCTGGTTCCACCCCGAGATCGCCGACGTGTTCCTGGCGATCGGCGTCGACGATCCGCTCTGGATGCGGATCGTCGACGACACCGCGGCCGAGGTGCTGCGCGACCTCGAGCCGGCCGCCGGGGCTCGCCCTCGCCGACGAGGAAGGCCTCGACCGGGTCGCCGAGGCCTTCGCCCAGGTGATCGACGCCACGTCTCCCACACGGCGAGCCAGTCGCTCGGGGTCGCGGCCTACGCGGTGGCGATCGGCAGCGAGGTGGGCTTCGACGACGCCCGCGTGCGGACCCTGCGGCGGGCCGCCCTGCTGCACGACATCGGCAAGCTCGGCGTCTCCAACCGGATCCTCGACAAGCCCGCGAAGCTGACCGACGACGAGTTCGCGGCCGTGCGGCTCCACCCGCTCTACACCTTCCAGATCCTCTCCCGGATCACGCCCTTCGCGGGCATCGCCGAGGCCGCCGCGGCCCACCACGAGCGACTCGACGGCCGCGGGTACCACCGCGGGGTGGGCGCGGAGCACCTGTCCCCCGAGGCGCGGATCCTCGCCGTCGCCGACGTCTTCGACGCCCTCACGGCCGACCGCCCCTACCGGCGGCCGCTCGACCCGGACGGCGCCTTCGAGATCCTCTGGAAGGACGCCGGCGCCGCGTTCGACCCGCTCTACATCTCGGCCCTCGGCGGGCTCGGGGATCGAGGTCGGCGCCGCCGCGTGATCGGCACGGCGGGCGTCATGTGACAATCTCCCGGGTCGGATTCGTCCCCTCGGCAAGGAACTGATGCGTGACAACGATCTACGTCACCGGTCACCGCAACCCGGACATGGACTCGATCGCCTCGGCGATCGGCTACGCCGAGCTGCGCGGGCGGCTCGACACGACGGCGCGCTACGTGCCCGTCCGGCTCGGCGAGATCAACGCGCAGGCCCGCTGGGCGCTGGAGCGCAGCGGCGCGCCCGAGCCCGAGTTCCTCGACCACGTGATGCTGCGGGCCCAGGACGTGATGAGCCCCGACCACCCGACCGCGAACCACAACGCCTCCCTGCGCGAGGTCGGCATCGCGATGCAGAAGGCCGACCTCGACCTGATCCCGATCGTCGACGACGACGGCTCGGTGGTGGGCATCCTGACCGCCCGCGACCTGGCCCGGCGCTACATCAAGGAGTCGGGCGAGCCCTCGAGCTTCGCCGACCGGCCCGCGTCGGTCGAGCTGATCGTCGGCGGTGCTCGGGCGGCCGGATGGTCGTGCCGCCGACCCGCCGCCTCAACGGCCGCCTCTGGGCGGTGACGGTCGACTGCCGAGACGATGGGCAACACGATGGGCGAGAACGACATCGTGGTGGTGGGCAACCGCACCGACGCGCAGCGCCGCGCCGTCGAGCTCGGCGTCGCCCTCGTGGTGACCCCGTACGACTCCATGCCCGACGAGGACGTGATCGCGCTCGCGAAGACGAGCGGCACCGGCATCGTCCTCTCCCCGCTCGACTCCTACGTGACGGGCCGCCTCGTGTCGCTGTCGGTGCCGGTGCGCGAGGTGATGAGCCGCGACCCGCTGGTCTGCGAGCCCGACGACCTGCTGAGCGACGTCACCGACCGGATGCGCGAGGTCCACTACAGCGCCGCGATCGTGGTCGACGAGCACGGCGTGCCCGTCGGCCTGATCACGCGCTCGGAGCTGGTCAACCCGACGCCGCGGCAGGTGCTGCTGGTCGATCACGCCGAGCAGGCCCAGAGCGTGCCCGGCATCGAGCAGGCGCACATCGTCGAGATCCTCGACCACCACCACATCGGCTCGATCGAGACCCGCTTCCCGGTGGCCGCGACCTTCGACCCGGTGGGCAGCACCGCGACCCTGGTGGTCGAGCGGTTCCGCTCGCACGGGCGCGAGCCGCAGCGCCCGACGGCCATGATGCTGCTGTCGGCGATCCTCTCGGACACGGTCATCCTGACCTCGCCGACGACGACCGACCGCGACCACCAGGTGGTCTCGTACCTCGAGGAGCTCGTCGGCGTGAACGCCCGCGAGTTCGGCACCGAGCTGTTCGAGGCCTCCTCGCGACGTCGGCGACGTCCCGGCCTCCGACATCATCCGGCGCGACTCCAAGGAGTACGAGGTGCGCCCCGGCAAGCGCCTGTGCGTCGCGCAGATCGAGACGGTCGGGCGGAGCCTGCACAACCGCAGCGCCGAGCTGCTCGACGCGCTCGAGGACGTGCGCGAGCGGCAGGACTACATCCTCTACGCCCTCATGGTCACCGACATCGTCGACCGCAGCACCGAGCTGCTGGTGGCCGGCGACACCGCCCCGGTCGAGCGCGCCTTCGGCGTGGCGCGCCGCCGACAGCATCCTCGACCTGCCGGGGGTCATGAGCCGCAAGAAGCAGGTCGCCCCGAAGCTGCTGGCCGCCTTCTGAGCGCCGCCGCCGCGCCCGCGCCGCGGCGGCGGCGGATCGGACCGCGCGCGTCGCCGTCGGGCAGACTCCCCGGGACGTATGACACGCACGAGGGGGATGTGATGGAACTCGCCGAGGCGATCCGCAAGCGCCGCGCCGTGAGGAAGTACACCGACAGGCCCGTCGACGACGAGACGCTCGACCGGATGCTGAGGCTCGGGCTGCGCGCGCCGAGCGGCGGCGGCCAGCAGGCCTGGGGCTTCATGGTCGTCCGCGATCCGGCCAACCGCCTGGCCGTCGCCGAGCTGATCATCGCCGGCGGCGCGGAGTACTTCGCCCTGATGCGCCCGCAGAAGGACGCCACCGACGAGGAGCACGCCGCCTGGGCGCGCGACTACGCCGAGAACGTCATGGCGACCTACCGGCACGTCCCGGCCTTCGTCGTCGGCCTCCTGGTGCCCCGCGGCTACCCCGAGTCATTCCCCGGCGGCTACGAGGACGACCTGATCTCGCTGTCGTTCGCCTTCCAGAACCTGATGCTGGTGGCGCGCGAGGCGGGCCTCGGCACCGTCTCGATCACCGCGTTCATCCGCTGGGAGAAGGACCGCCTGCGCGAGATCCTCGGCATCCCGGCCGACGTCGACCCGGCGATCATCACGCCGGTCGGCTACCCGGAGGAGTTCCCGAAGGGCCTCGCGCCGGCGCTGCAGCGCAACTTCCGCACCTGGAAGGCGCTCGTGCACGACGACACCTACGGCAACACGCGCGAGTAGGAGGACGGCATGGCCGAGCCCCTCGCAGCCCGACGGCGGCGACGAGGTGGCGGCCCGGCTGGCCGGGCGCTGCCGCGCTGGGCCTTCGAGGACGGACGATCCGGCGCCGGTCACCACCCAGGGCTGGAAGAGCGCGCTGATGGTGGTGGCCGTCGTCGGCCACCTCGCCGAGGCGGCCTGGCACCACCCCGAGGTGCGGGCCTCCTACGGCTGGGTGGAGGTGATCCTCTCGAGCCACGACGCCGGCGGCGTCACCGAACGCGACCTCGCGCTCGCGGCGCGCATCGAGGAGGTCGTCGCGTGGCGGCCGGGCGACGAGGGCGGCCCCCTGACCGGGCCGCCGGACGATCCGCGGTTCGCATACGTGCTCCCGGACGAGTGAGCCCGTAGCTCTCAGCCTCGACCTGAGGCTGAGTTATCTACCGCTCGTTTGCGTCTTTTGGGGTGCGCGACCCGAGGAAGCCCATCAGGAGAGCGTGGCCGTGCTCGGTGAGCACCGACTCGGGGTGGAACTGGAGGCCGACGATCGGGTGCTCGTGGTGGCGGAGCGCCATGATCTCGCCCTCCTCGCTCCACGCGGTGATCACGAGTTCCTCGGGCAGGTCGCGCGCCTCCACCACGAGCGAGTGGTAGCGGGTCGCGTGCAGCGGATCGGGCAGGCCGGCGAAGACGCCCTCCCCGTCGTGGCGGATCCGCGAGGCCTTGCCGTGCATCGGCCGCCGCGCCCGCACGATCTGGCCGCCGAAGGCCTGGCCGATGCACTGGTGGCCCAGGCAGACGCCGAGCACCGGGATCGTCGGGCCGAGCCGGCGCACCAGCGGCACGCAGACGCCGGCCTCGTTGGGGGTGCACGGGCCGGGCGAGAGGACGATGTGCGAGGGCTCCATCGCGGCGACCTCGTCGACCGAGACCGCGTCGCAGCGCACCACCTGGGTCTCCCAGCCCAGCTCGCGCACGTAGCGGGCCAGGTTGTGGACGAACGAGTCGTAGTTGTCGATGACGACGATCACGGCGAGAGGGCGGCCACGAGGGCCTGGGCCTTGGCGAGGGTCTCCTCGTACTCGGCGGCCGGATCCGAGTCGGCGACCACGCCGCCGCCCGCCTGGAAGGTCACCCGCCGGCCGCGGATGGCGAAGGTGCGGATGACGATGCTCGTGTCGAGCGCCCCGTCGAAGCCGAGGTAGCCGATGGCCCCGCAGTAGGGGCCGCGGCGGGTCGCCTCGAGCTCGGCGATGATCTCCATCGCGCGGATCTTCGGCGCCCCGGTGATCGAGCCGCCGGGGAAGCACGCCGCGAGCAGGTCGACGGCGCCCACCCCGGGCCGCAGGCGCCCGGTCACCGTCGAGACCAGGTGCATGACCGTCGCGAAGCGCTCGACGGCGCAGAGCTCGGGCACCTCGACGCTGCCGTCGCGGCAGACGCGCGAGAGGTCGTTGCGCAGGAGGTCGACGATCATCACGTTCTCGGCGCGGTCCTTCTCGCTCGCCGCGAGCTCGGCCGCGAGCGCGTCGTCCTCCGCCGGCGTGGCGCCGCGCGGGCGCGTGCCCTTGATCGGCCGGGTCTCCACCAGGTCGCCTTCGCGGCGCAGGAACCGCTCCGGCGACGACGAGACGACCACGACGTCGTCGAGCTTGAGGTAGGCGGAGAAGGGCGCCGGGTTGCACGCCTGCAGCCGCCGGAAGAGATCGAGCGGGCCGAGCCCCTGGGGCAGCTCCGCCACGAACCGCTGCGAGATGTTCGCCTGGAAGACGTCGCCGGCGAGGATGTAGTCGATCACCCGGCGCACGGCGGTCTCGTACGCCGCGCGGGTCACGTCCGGAGTGATCGACGGCGGGCCGGCGGGCGCGGCGGGGGGCGCCGAGGGGCGTGACGCCCTCCAGACGCCGGGCGGCGTGCTCGAGGCGCTCGGCCGCGCGGGCGCGGCGGGCGGGGGGTGGCCTCGGGGTGGCCGCTCGAGATGATGAGGGCCCGCTGCTCGAAATGGTCGATGGCGACGACGAGATCGCAGAGCAGGAGCTGCATGTCGGGGAAGTCGTCGGCGTCCGGCGGGCAGGGCGGGACGTCCTCCAGGTGGCGGGCGAGCTCGTAGCCGAGGTAGCCGATCGCGCCGCCCTGGAAGGGGGGCGCCCCGGGCAGGGCGGCGGGGGGTGGCGCGCCAGCTCCGTGCGCAGCACCCCGAACGGGTCGCCGGCGACGGGGGCGCCGTCGATCGTCGCCACCCCGTCGCGCGCTCCGAGCACCCGGAATGGCTCGAGGCCGATGAAGGAGTACCGGCCGCGCGCGCCGGGCCCGTGGAGCAGCGCGGCGTGGGCGTCACCGGCGACGACGCCGAAGAGGTCGACCGGATCGGCGTAGGGGATCTCGCGGGCGAGCGGCGCGGCGGCGGCCCGCGGCCCGGGCGCTGATGTGGTCCTGGCGATCGGCCCATTGTCCGCCGCCGCCCGGGCGGGCACAACGCCGGCACGCCCCGCGGAGGCCCGCGATCCTGGGAAACGGCGGCGGGATGCCGATGAAAGAGGAGGATGTTCCGGCACGACACACAGACGGCGTCGGCGCATACGCGTCCTCGCCCTCAGCGGTTGCGCGGCGGCGATGGCGGGTGCGATCGCGGTCGCGCCGATGGTCGTGGGCGCCGACCCGCTGCCCGATGCCACCTCCTACCTCAACCGCGTCGAGGGCGGCGGCTTCGACCACAATCGTGCCCACATCCGCGCCAACCCCGCGGCGACACGCCGCGCGGTGGTACGGGCCCGCCTCTGCGACACCGACGCCGCCTGGCGCGACGCGAACGCGGAGCAGTGCCCGGCCGATTCGCCCACGCCGACCGAGTCGATCGCCGCCCGCGTCGCGGGCACCCAGCTGAGCGCCCTCGGGCCGACACAGCCGGACGGGCTCTGGGGGCCGCTTCTCTCCATCCCCTCGACCGCGATCCACTCGATCGTCATGCCCACCGGCAAGGTCCTGCTGATCTCCCAGCCGAAGTGGCCTACCGAGAACGAGGCCGTCGTCGGCGGCAACGCCTATGTCTGGGATCCCGCCACCAACACCAGCCGCTCGGTGCCGCCCCCCGACGTGGACTACCCCTCCGGCCCCGACCGCCCCGCCAACCTCTGGTGCGGCGGACACGTGACCCTCGCCGACGGACGCGTGCTGGTGGTGGGCGGAAACCTCGAGTACCCGGCCAACGGCGGCATCGGCGCGGGCAACGGTTTCAAGGGCGGCAAGTGGGTGATGACCTTCGACCCCTGGACCGAGACCTGGACGCGCTTCGCCGACATGCCGCATGGGCGCTGGTACCCGACGCTCACGGAGCTGGCCGACGGACGGGTGCTGATCGTCGGCGGCTGGGACGAGACCGGCGGGGACGAGGGTCCCGGTGGCGCCGGCGATCCACCCACGATGGTCAACGACCAGGACGTCGAGGTCTTCGATCCGTCCACGCCGGCCGGCGGCCAGGCCACGACGGTCGTGAGCCAGCTACCGCCCAACGGCGCCGGCCAGCCGAAGCCCTATCCCGACCACCGGGACATCGGCCTCTACCCGCACATGTTCCTGCTGCCCGACACCACGGCCCTCGGCCACGGGGGCGACAAGGTGCTGGTCGCGGGACCCGGCAAGTACGACTCGGCGATCATCGACACGACCACGTGGATCTGGACCGACGTCCTCGATCGCAGCGTCCCCGACACCGGTCAGCCGCGGCTGTCGAGCGGCCGCTCATGGGGCACCGCGTGGCTCGCGCCCGGGGACGCCCGGGGCGGGAGCGAGGTCGTGATGCTGGGTGGCGCCGACTCCGCCGCCCCGGCTCCCGGTCCCGGCACCGCGCCGCCGCCGCTGTCCACCGCCGAGGTCCTCGACCTGGACGATCCGGACGCGGGGTGGAGAATCGACCCCGCGCTCGAGCTGGGCCACGCCCGGGCGCACTTCAACACGGTCCTGCTCCCGGACGGGTCGATCTTCACCAACGGCGGCGGCTTCGGACGCCGCAACGACACCCTCTACGCCGACCCGGTCTACCGCGCCGAGCTCTACACGCCTGGCCAGGGATGGCGCGACGTGGGCGACGAGTCGGACGCGCGCACCTACCACTCGACCTCGGTGCTGCTGCCGGATGGGCGGGTGGCCTCGGCGGGCGACGACCGCGACATCGCGCCGGAGCACATCACCCTCGGGGGACGCACCGCCCAGCTCTGGAGTCCGCCGTACCTCTTCAACGGCGGGCGGCCCCAGGTGACCTTCGCCCCCGGTGCGGTGGGCTACGACGCCGCCTTCCGAGTGGCCGTGGCGGGGGCGCCGGCCGACGTGACGCGCGCCGTGCTGATGCGGCCGGGCGCCGCCACGCATGCGGTGGACATGAGCCAGCGCTCCCTCTCCCTCGACGTCACCGCCCAGGCCGACGGCCTGACGCTGCGCTCGCCGCTCAACGCCACGGTGGCACCGCCCGGCTACTACATGCTCTTCCTCCTCAACGCGGAGGGCGTCCCCTCCGTGGCCTCGTGGGTGAGACTCGACCCCGCCGCCGGACCCGCGCCCGCCCTGCCGGCCGCGCCGGCCGCCGCCGCCCCGGCCGCGCCGGCCCCGGGCCCGTTCACGGCCCCGGCCCCCGCCCCCGCCCCGCCCGGCACGCTACGGGTCCGCCGCCTGAAGGTGAGGGTCCTGAACCCGAGGGTGGCCGCGATCGGCCGCACCGTGCGCGTGCGCGTCGGCCTGCGCGCCAACCGGCGCGCCACCGCCCGGATCACCCTGCTGGTCCCGCCGCGCACGCGCACCGCGAGAAGCCGCGGCGTGGCCAAGCGGCGCGTCAAACTGCGCGCCGGCCGCACCGTCCGTCCGACGATCAGGATACGACGGGCCCGGCTCTCGTCACGGCGCACCATCCGCATCTCGATCGTCGCCCGCGACGCCCGCGGCGCGCGGCTGGTGATCAACCGCATCGTGGAGCTGCCGAGGCGCTGATCGGGGTCGGCGGGTCGGGCTCACGACCCGCGCGTCTAGACGACGCACGATGACCGCCCGCCTCGCGATCGCCCCCCCCGGCGCGAGCGCAGAGGCCGAGGCCGCCGCTGGAGCCCGACCTCGCGCCGATCCACACGATCGCGGCATTCATCGCCTTGTCATCTTCGCGGGACTAGCCTGGCCGGCGTGCGACGATTGACGAACCCCGGATCCATCAGGGCCCTGTTCCAGGTGGAGCGCCACCCGCGGGGACCGCGCCTCTACGTCCTGGGCGCGCGGGTGCACGAGGCCGTGGCGGGCATCGCCCTCCTCCTCGCCGCCCTGGTGCTGTCGGTGACCCGCCTGGGCCTGCCGGTGCACCTGACCGGTGCAGCCTGGGTCGTCGGCACCTGGATGCTCGCCAAGGACTGGCGGGACCTGGTGCCGCGCTGGCGCAACACCGCCGCGTGGAGCCTCGGACTGCACCGGCCGCATGCCCCCCTTCGTACGGCGCGCCGGGCGTGGGCTGCCGGGTGCGACGGCCACCCTCGTCGGCCGGCAGGCGGCTCGGCCAGCTCCTGCGCGCCATCGACGGCGGCGCCGGACAGCGCCTGGGGCTGTCGGGCCTCGTGGGGCTCTTCGGGTTCAGCGTCCCCCTCGGTGTGGCGGCGACCGTCGGCGTCGGCCTGATGGGGCTCGCCGTGGCGATCGAGGACCGGCGGCGACCCGCCTGGGGCGGCGCTCGCCGGCGGCGGCGCGGCGGGGGCGGCCGCCTCGGCCGTCACGCGCGCATGTGGCGGCGGCCGGGCCCTCGCCGCCGTGCTGGTGTGGGGGCGCGAGGCCTTCTGGGTGCGCGGGGACTCCTGGGTGAGCTTGCGGCGCGCGGGGCGGCGGCCCTGCGACTCGCCCCCGCCGTCCTCGCGGGCGCCCTCGGGGCTCGCGCTGCTGACGGTGATGGCGACAGGCGGGAGGCGGGCCGCGGCGCGACCTCCGACGTCAGCCTGGCGAACGCACTGCGCGAGGCGGCCCGTGATCGTCCTCCGTCCTCGGACCCGGCCTTCGACGACCACCTCCGGGCCGGCCTCGACCGCTCCCGTCGCTGCGCCTGCAGGCTTCGGGGCCCTCGGGCCCCTGCCGCCTCCCGTGCGCTGCGTCCGGCCCCCCCGCCCCCGCGCAACGACTGTGAGCGCTCCTTCGCCCGCGCCGAGCGCATCGTCCGCCGCCATGGCCACGACACGCTGAGCTTCTTCAAGCTCCGTCGCGACGCCCACAAGCTGTTCGGGCGGGGCGGACTGTCCGTGCTGGCCTACAGGGTCGAAGCCGGAGTCATGCTCCTGTCGGCCGATCCGGTGGGCCCCGCGGCGGAGCTTCCCGGGCTGGTGCGCCACGCCGCGGCCGAGGCCGAGGCGCACGGGCTTCGGCTCGGGGTGGTCGGCGCCCGCGCCTCCATGCTGCCGCTCTACCGCGACGCGGGGCTGCGGGCCTTCTACCTCGGCGACGAGGCGATCGTCGACGTGGCCTCCTTCTCCCTCGAGGGCCGGGCGATCCGCAAGGTGCGCCAGTCCGTCACGCGCCTGGTCCGCCTCGGGTACACCGCGAGCTGAGGCCCCTCGGCGAGCTCGGAGCCCGGGACCTGGCCGAGCTCGACGCCGTCTCCGCCCGCTGGCGGGGCGACGCGCCCGAGCGCGGCTTCTCGATGGCGACCGACCTCCTGGGCGGGGACCACCAGGCCGACAGCCTCGTGCTGACGGCGCGCGACGCGCACGGGGCGGCACGGGGATTCCTGCACTTCGTGCCGTGCTTCGGCCGCCCGGCGCTCTCGCTGGGGATGATGCGCCGCGACCGGGACACCCCGAACGGCCTGATGGAGTACCTCATCGCCACCGGCATCGGCATGCTCGCGGAGAGTGGCGTCGAGGAGCTTTCGCTGAACTTCGCCACCTGCGGGCGCTGGATGCGGTGCCCGTCCTCGCGCGCCGAGGCGCTTCTCGGCCGCCTCGTCGGCCGCCTCGACCGCTGGTTCCAGGTGGAACGGCTCCTGGCGTTCAACGCGAAGTTCTCGCCCCGCTGGGAGCCGCGCTACCTCTGCTACGAGGGCCCGCTCGGGCTGCCGCGGGCGGGCCTCGCCGCGCTCCGGGCCGAGGGGCTCCTGCCCCGTGCGGGAGGTCGCCCGGAGCCCGCGCCCGACGTGTTGACCGACCCCGTCCGTGGAATGACCCCGAACTGACGAGCCCCCCGGCGCGGCCGGGCCCCTGCACGACGTAGGCCCGCGCGGCGGTCGTCGCCCGGCTGGGCGGCGCCCGCGATCCGGGCGCGCGTAGCCTTCGGCCCCCCGGGGAAGTCCCTTGGGGGACGCGACGACGGGGAGCGGCGATGCGCGTGGTGATCGTGGGGGGCGGGATGGCGGGGCTGGTGCTCGCGCGCGGCCTCGCGGCGCGCGGCCTCACCCCGCTCGTGCTGGAGCGCAGCCCCGCCGACGTGGTGGTGCCGGGCCCGATCATGCTGCCCTTCCAGGCATTCGAACCGCTCGAGGACATCGGGCTGCTGGCCCCGGTGCGGACGATGGGCATCGACGTCCCGCCGTTTCGCAACGACGAGCCGGTGGCGGTCGGGGTGGGGCGCCAGCCCGTGCTGGAGATGCTGCGCGAGGGCGTCGAGATCGCGTGGGAGAGCGAGGTCGTGGACCTCGTGCGCGACCCGGAACGGGTCGGGGGATGCGTCGTCCGGGACGCGGACGGGGTCGTGCGCGAGGTGGCCGCCGACCTGGTGGTGGGCGCCGACGGGGCGCGCTCGGGCGTGCGGGCGCTGGCCGGGATCGCCGCCGACGTGCGCCCCTCGCAGACGGTCGCGCTGGCGTGGCGCAGCCCCCGGCGGCCCCCCGAGCCGTTCGACATCCGGTTCCTCGCCGACGGACGCCAGCTCACGATGCTCGACTGGCCCGGCGGCGCCGCGGGGGGCTGGCAGATCCCCCGCCCCGAGGGCGGGGCGCAGGAGGCGATGGCGCCCGGCCTCGACGCGTTCCGGGCGGCCTTCGGCCGCTTGATGCCGTCGGCCGCCGGGCCGCTCGAGGAGCTCGGCCCCGAGGGCTGGTTCTACCGCGAGGCGACCGAGGTGTCGTGCGAGACCTGGTGGGCGCCGGGGGTCGCGCTGATCGGGGAGGCCCTGCACGCGATGGACCCCGAGGCGGGCATCGGATCGGGTCTGGGCATGGGCGACGCGCAGGCCCTGTCCATCGCGATCGCCCGCAACCCGGACGATCCCGACGCGGCCTGCCGCGACTGGGAGCACTGGCGCCGGCCCGCGCTCGCGCCGTATCTGGCCCTCGGGAGCGCGGGTGTGCGGGTGGTGCGCGGGGGCCCCGCACCGCCCGAGGAGCGGTGGCCGCCCGCGGCTCCGGGCTCCGTCTGACCGGCATGCGGCCGCGGTCGCCTCTACCATCGGGGTACATGCCGAAAGAGCCCGAGGCGATATGACCGACTTGGACCCCGAGGAGACACGCGACTGGCTCGACGCACTCGAGTCGGTCATGGACCATGCCGGCCCGGAGCGGGCCGGCCAGCTGCTGGGCACGGTCATCAACGAGGCGCGCCTCGCGGGCGCCCCCGTGCCCGTCAGCGACGCGACGGCCTACGTCAACACGATCCACCCCGAGGATGAGACGCCGATCCCGGGAGATCCCGAGGTGGAGCGCCGTCTGCGCTCGGCGATCCGCTGGAACGCCGCCGCCCTGGTGCTGCAGGCCAACAAGGAGAGCTCCGAGCTCGGCGGCCACATCGCCAGCTTCCAGTCGGCGGCGACGCTCTACGAGGTCGGCTTCAACCACTTCTGGCACGCGCGCACCGAGAAGCACGGCGGCGACCTGGTCTACATCCAGGGCCACTCGTCGCCGGGCATCTACGCGCGCGCATTCCTGGAGGGGCGCCTCGACGAGGAGCAGATGCGCAACTTCCGCGAGGAGGTGGGCGGCAACGGGCTCTCGTCCTACCCCCACCCCTGGCTGATGCCCGACTTCTGGCAGTTCCCCACCGTGTCGATGGGGCTCGGCCCGATCATGGCGATCTACCAGGCGCGGTTCATGAAGTACCTCGCCGGGCGCGGCGTGGCCGACACGGCGGGCCGCAAGGTGTGGGCCTTCATGGGCGACGGCGAGATGGACGAGCCCGAGGCGATGGGCGCGATCTCCCTGGCGGGCCGCGAGACGCTCGACAACCTGGTCTTCGTCGTCAACTGCAACCTGCAGCGGCTCGACGGCCCGGTGCGCGGCAACGGGAAGATCATCCAGGAGCTCGAGACCAACTTCCGCGGCGCCGGCTGGAACGTGATCAAGGTGATCTGGGGCGAGAACTGGGATCCGCTCCTCGATGCCGACCACGACGGACTGCTGAAGCGGCGCATGACCGAGGCGGTCGACGGCGAGTACCAGACCTTCAAGTCGCGCGACGCCGACTACGTGCGCGAGAACTTCTTCGGCGCCTACCCGGAGCTGAAAGAGCGCGTCGCGCACATGAGTGACCCGCAGATCTGGGCGCTCAACCGGGGCGGCCACAGCCCGCGCAAGGTCTACGCCGCCTACCACGCCGCGATGGAGCACGAGGGCCAGCCCACGGTCATCCTGACCAAGACCATCAAGGGCTACGGCATGGGCCGGGCCGGCGAGGGCCAGATGATCAGCCACCAGCAGAAGAAGATGAACGAGGCCGCGCTGCTGGCGTTCCGCGACCGCTTCAACGTGCCCCTCAGCGACGCCGACGCGAAGTCGGCGGCCTTCTACAAGCCGCGCGCCGACTCGCCGGAGATGGTCTACCTGCGCGAGCACCGCGAGGCGCTCGGGGGCAGCCTGCCCGCACGGGTACCGATGGCGCCCGCGATGGACGTGCCCCCGCTGTCGGCCTTCGACGCCCTGTTGAAGGGCTCGGGCGACCGGACGATCTCGACCACGATGGCCTTCGTGCGGGCGCTCAGCACGATCCTGCGCGACAAGGCGATCGGCCCCCGCGTGGTGCCGATCGTGGCCGACGAGTCGCGCACCTTCGGCATGGAGGGCATGTTCCGCCAGCTCGGCATCTTCTCCCAGGTGGGCCAGCTCTACAGCCCCGAGGACGCCGAGCAGCTCATGTTCTACCGGGAGGACAAGAAGGGTCAGATCCTGCAGGAGGGCATCAGCGAGGCGGGGGCCCTGTCGTCCTGGATCGCCGCCGGCACGTCGTACGCCAACCACGGCATCGCGATGATCCCCTTCTTCATCTTCTACTCGATGTTCGGCTTCCAGCGCGTGGGCGACCTGATCTGGGCCGCCGGCGACAGCCGGTCACGAGGGTTCCTGCTGGGCGGCACGTCGGGGCGCACCACGCTGAACGGCGAGGGCCTGCAGCACGAGGACGGCCACAGCCACGTATTGGCCGCCACCGTCCCCAACTGCCGCTCCTACGACCCGACCTTCGGCTACGAGGTCGCGGTGATCCTGCAGGACGGCCTGCGCCGGATGCTGAAGGACCAGCGGGACGTCTTCTACTACCTCACCCTGCTCAACGAGAACTACGAGCAGCCGGCGATGCCCGAGGGCGCGGAGGAGGGGATCCTGCGCGGGATGCACCTGATCCGCGAGGCCTCGCGCCGCAAGAAGGGCCCCAAGGTCCAGCTGATGGGCTCCGGCGCCATCCTGCGCGAGGTCATGGCGGCGGCCGAGCTCCTGGAGGAGGACTACGGGGTCCAGGCCGACGTCTGGAGCGTGACCAGCTTCACCGCGCTGCGCCGCGACGGCATCGCGGTGGACCGCTGGAACCGCCTGCACCCCACCGAGGAGCCGCGCGCATCCTACGTCGAGCAGCAGCTCGGCGACCGCGGGGGCCCCGCGATCGCGGCCACCGACTACATGCGGGCGTTCGCCGACGGCATCCGCGCCTGGGTGCCCGGCCGCTACGAGGTGCTCGGCACCGACGGCTTCGGGCGCAGCGACTACCGCGTACGACTGCGGGGCTTCTTCGAGGTGGACCGCCACCACGTCACCGCGTCGGCGCTCGCCGCGCTCGCCCGCGAGGGCGCCATCGACGCCGCGATCGCCGCGGCGGCCATCACCCGGTACGACATCGACCCGGAGGCCATCCCCCCGTGGCAGCGCTGACAGAGGTCCGCGTCCCCGACATCGGCGACTTCGAGGGCGTCCCCGTCATCGAGGTGCTGGTCTCCCCCGGCGACGTCGTCGCCGCGGAGGACCCGCTCATCGTCCTCGAGTCCGACAAGGCCAGCATGGAGGTCCCCTCACCGTCCGCCGGCACGATCGGCGAGCTGAAGGTCTCGGTGGGCGACGAGGTCTCGGAGGGCGACCTGATCCTCACCCTGGCCGCCGGCGAGGGGGCGGACGAGGAGCCGGCGGCCGAGGCGGCGGAGCCGGTCGTCGAGGAGGAGCCGAGGAGGAGGAGGAGGAGCAGGGCGCCGGCGCCGAACCCGACGCCGGCTCCACCTCGGATCCGTCGGCCGCCGGCCAGGAGGAGGACGAGGCCGCCCCGCCGGTGCAGACCCCCGCCCCTCCCCCGGCGGCGGACGGCGGACGCGAGATCCCGGCCTACGCCGGCCCGAGCGCCCGGGCGCTGGCGCGCGAGCTGGGGGTCGACCTGGCCGGGGTCGCCGGCACCGGCCACAAGGGCCGCATCACCCGCGAGGACGTCACGGCGGCGGCCGAGGGCGGCCGGGCGGCGGCCGGGAAGGGGGCGGGGCCGAAGACCGCCCCGGCTGCGGGCCCGGCCGTGCCGGCGGGCCTGCCGGGCTGGCCGCAGGTCGACCACGCGGCCTACGGGCCCATCGAGCGCGAGCCGCTCTCTCGGATCGCGCGGATCGCCGGTCCGGCGCTGTCGCGCAACTGGGTCGCCATCCCCCACGTCACGCAGTTCGACGAGGCCGACATCACCGAGCTCGAGTCCTTCCGCAAGGAGGTCAACACGGCCCACGCCGCCGAGGGCGTGAAGGTGACGATGGTGTCCCTCCTGGTGAAGGCCTGCGCGGCGGCGCTGCGCGCCTTCCCGCACTTCAACTCCTCGCTCGACGGCGACGCGCTGGTGCTCAAGCGCTACTGCAACATCGGCTTCGCCGCCGACACCCCGGCCGGGCTGATGGTCCCCGTGATCCGCGACGCCGACCGCAAGGGGCTGCTGGAGATCGCGCGCGAGCTCACCGAGCTCTCGGGCGCGGCCCGCGACGGGTCGATCACCGCCGAGCAGATGAAGGGCGGCACCTTCACGATCTCGAGCCTCGGTGGGATCGGGGGCACGTTCTTCACGCCGATCATCAACGCGCCGGAGGTCGCGATCCTCGGCGTCTCCCGGTCCGCGATGAAGCCGGTCTGGATCGACGGGGAGTTCCGGCCGCGCCTCATCCTTCCCCTGTCGCTCTCGTACGACCACCGGGTCGTCGACGGGGCGGCCGGGGCGCGCTTCACCACGCATCTGGCGGGGCTCCTGAGCGACCCCCGCCAGATGCTCCTGTGAGCGCGGGCGGCGACACGGGGGCCGCGGGCCACCGCGTTGACGTCGTGGTCCTCGGGGGCGGGCCGGGCGGCTACACCGCGGCCTTCCGTGCGGCCGATCTCGGCCTGCGCGTGGTCCTTCTGGAGAGCCACTCGCGCCTGGGCGGAGTCTGCACCAACGTCGGCTGCATCCCCTCGAAGGCGCTGCTCCACGCCGCCCGCGTGCTGAGCGAGGCGCAGGAGGCGCGCGAGCTCGGCATCACCTTCGGCGAGCCCTCGGTGGACCTGGATGCGCTGCGGAGCTCGACCGGGGCCGTCGTCACCCGGCTGACCAAGGGCCTCTCGGGCCTCGCGAAGCAGCGGGGGGTGGAGGTCGTGCGCGGCACGGGTCGCTTCACCTCGCCGAACGAGCTGGCCGTGGAGACGCCGGACGGGCCGCGGACGATCGCCTTCGCGAGCGCGGTGATCGCCGTCGGCTCGGCGCCCGCCCGCATCCCCTCGATGCCCGACGACCCCCGGGTGATCGACTCGACCGGAGCGCTCGCCCTGGCCGACGTCCCGGGCAGCCTGCTGGTGGTGGGCGGCGGCATCATCGGCCTGGAGATGGCGACGGTCTACGACGCGCTGGGCTCGCGGATCACGGTCGTCGAGATGCTCGACCAGTTGATCCCCGGCTGCGACCCGGACCTCGTGAAGCCCCTGCGCGCCCGCATCGAGAAGCGCTACGAGGCGATCCACCTCGGCACGCGCGTCGCCTCCGTCGAGGCCGCCGAGGGAGGCCTGCGCGCCACCTTCGAGGGCGACGACGCCCCGCAGGCCCGGACCTTCGACCGCGTCCTGGTGGCCGTCGGCCGCCGCGCCCGCGGCGGCGAGATCGACGCGCAGGCGGCGGGCGTCGAGGTGGACGAACGTGGCGTGATCGCCGTCGATGAGCGGATGCGCACGAGCGCTCCGCACATCCACGCCATCGGCGACGTCACGGGCGACCCGATGCTCGCCCACAAGGCGACCCATCAAGGGGTGGTCGCGGCCGAGGTGATCGCGGGCCACCCGTCGGCCTTCGACCCGGCCACGATCCCGTCGGTGGCCTACACCGACCCCGAGGTCGCCTGGATGGGGCTCACCGAGACCGAGGCGAAGGCGAAGCGGATCGCCCACGAGGTGGCCGCCTTCCCCTGGGCCGCCTCCGGCCGGGCGCTCTCGGTGGGGCGCGGCGAGGGGCGCACCAAGCTGGTGATCGACCCGGGGAGCCGCCGGATCCTCGGCGCCGGGATCGTGGGCGTCAACGCCGGGGAGCTGATCGCCGAGGCCGTCCACGCCCTCGAGATGGGCTCCGACGCCGGAGACCTGGGTCTCACGATCCACCCCCACCCCACCCTCTCCGAGACCCTCGGCTTCGCGGCCGAGGCGGCGGAGGGCACGATCACCGACCTCTACCTGGGAAAGCGGAGGGCGGCGAAGAGGGGCTGAGCCTCGGCCCGAGCGCGAGCGCGCAGGCCACCGCGAGGACGACCACCAGGCCGAGCCCGCCGAGCGCCCACGCGCCGAAGAGCGCGATGGCGACGAACTCGCTGCCAAGCGAGGCGACCGAGGTGACCGTGGCCCGTGAGCCCCCATCGATCCGCTCCTGCAGCCGGGCGTCGGCGACGACCATCACGAGGCGCTGGACCCCGTAGAAGAGCGTCACGCCCGCGAGACCCGCCGGCCGGGCCAGCAGGAGCGCCGCCGCGAGCGCCCCGGCACCCGCCAGCAGTGCCGCCGTCAGCGTCCGACCGCGCACGCCGAGCACCCTGCCCGCGACCAGGGCGCCGAGCGCTCCCGAGAGCGGGATCGCCAGCAGGGCCGCCGGCACCGCCGCGGTGGACACGCCCCACCGCGAGGCGAGCAGCGGGAGGTACTCCTCGATCGCGTCGAACCCGGAGAAGACCGCGACGGCGAGGGCGGCCGCGCGCACCGGCGCCGAGCCGACCGTCTCGCCCACCCCCGTGCGCAGCGTCCGCAGGAACCCCGGCTCGTCCGCGTCGCCGGCCACCGGAGCGCGAGGCGCCTCCGGCAGCCGCGTCGCCAGCGCCGCTGCGCCGAGGCAGACCGCCACGCTCGCGATGCCGAGCAACGGATAGCCGCCCACCGCGAAGAGCGCACCGGCCACCAGGGCCAGCGGCACCTGAACCGCCAGCGCCGCGGCCTCGGCCCGGCCCATCACGGCGGCGTAGCGGTGGGCCTCACCGACAGCCGTGAGCCCGTCGTGCACCAGGGCCTGGACGCTCCCGGAGCTCAGCGCCCCGCCGAGGCCCCACAGCACGAAGCCCAGGGCGAAGCCGCCGAGCGCGGGCCAGGTGATCCACAGCAGGTGACCCGCCGCCTGGAGCACCCCGGCCGCCGCGATCGCCGTGCGCCGCGAGTGGAGGTCGGCCCAGGCGCCGCACGGCACCTCGGCGAGCACGCCGACGAGCGACCACAGCACGAAGAGCCCCGAGATCTGCGCCGCCGACAGGCCGCTGTCGACGAACAGCAGCGCGTACACCGGGTAGAGCGGCACCGCCTCCGAGAGCGCCGACCAGCACACCGCGCGCCGGGCGAGGCGTCGTGCTGCGTCAGATGGCGGCGGGGATCAGGGAGGACTCACGCGTCCGAGTGTGCCACCCCGGGGTGCGACCTGTCACCCCACCGCGGCAGGCGCGACCGGGCGGGCGCGCAGGGTGAGCGTGATCGCCGCGGCGATCAGCGCGGGCACGATCAGGAAGCCGGCCCGCACGCCGATCGCGTCGGCGAGCGTGGCCAGGGCGTAAGGCGCGAACAGCACGGCGATGCCGCCGGCGAGCGAGGCCCGGGCGCTCGCCTCAGCAGAGAGCCCGGGCGCCGACGCCATCGCGAACGACAGCGAGAGCGGGAAGAGCATCGCCACGCCGAGGCCCGTGACCGCGAGCCCCGCGAGGCTCGCCAGCGGCGCGCCGGTGCCCCAGAAGAGCACGAAGCCGGCGGCGGCGAGCGCCAGCGCGCCCACCAGCAGCCGTCGGGGGTCGCCCGAGACGGCAAGGCGCCCCCCGACGAAGCGGCCCGCGGCCATCCCCCCGACGAACAGGCCGAGCGCCGCGCTCGCCGGGCCCCGTCCCACGCCGGCCTCCTCGCGCAGGAAGTCGGTCGCCCAGAAGGCGACGCAGAACTCCACCCCGACCACCAGCACGATCACGCTCCACCAGCGCCAGAAGGCCGAGGGCAGGCGCCCGGGCCTCTCGGGTCGAACCTCGCGCGCCGGTGGGCCGTCGAAGTCGTCGGCGCGCCCCAGGAGGATCACCGCCGCGATCGCGGCCAGCACCAGCAGCGCCCCGACCCGCCAGCCCGCGCCGAGCAGGATCGCCCCGCCCACGGCCACCGGCGCCAGCACCCCGGCGGAGGCGGCGCCCATGTTGGCCTCGGCGAGGGCCGCGGCCCGAGCCGTGGGCTGGCGCGCCTCCACCACGAGCGGCACGACGACGAGCACCGACGTCCCGGCGACGCCCATCACGAAGGTCGCCGCGATCACGGTCGCGAGGGGCCCGGCGACGGCCAGCATCACCGTGCCCGCGCCCAGCCCGAGGAGCCCCGCCCGCAGGATCGTCCCGTGGCCGACCCGGGTCAGCACGGCCGACGCTCCCAGGGATGTCAGGACAGCGCCGGCGGCGAAGGCGCTCCCGCCGAGGCCGATCGCCCCGCGGCTGACGTCGAGCTCACCGCGCAGCGCGTCGAGCGCCGGGCCGAGCCCGTAGAGGCAGTAGCCGTAGATCGCGAGCGACGCGTAGACGATCCATGTCGGGCGGTCGCGCACCGGGGCGGAGCCGGCGGGATGACTGCGGCCCCGAGCCGTTGGGCGCACAGGAGTCAACCGGGCCACGTTAGCGAGGCGCGCGACGCCGAGACGCCGGGCACCTGGCGCACGACGAACCAGCGGCCGGGGGAATCCCGGCCGCTGGGGTCGATCTTCGGAGCCCCGGTGCGGGGCGTGTGGGGCTACCGGCGGATCCTCACCGCGGTGCGGGTGACGGCGCGGTTGCCGGTGGCGTCGGTGGCGGTGAGGATGACGCGGGCGCGGAGGGTGCCGCGGCGGACGGCCTTGGCGGCCTTCTTCGACATGCGGACCGTGACGGTGCGACGGGCGCCGCCCTGGAGCTGGACGCGGGCCCTGCCGAGGAGGCGGCCGGCGAGGGCGCCCTTGGCGCCGCGGACCTTCACGCCGACGGTGCAGATCTGCTCGGAGGCCGGGCAGGCGATCCGGAAGGAGATGCGGTTCTTGCGGGACATCCGCAGGGCCTTCTTCAGCGGGCGGATGCGCGGGGCGAGCGAGTCGATGGTGGCGGCCGGGGTGGCCGCGACCTGCAGGGTGAGGGTGGTCTGGTCGGTGGCGCCGTCGTCGTCGGTGACCCTCAGGCCGACCTTCGCCGGGCCGGTCGCGGTGAACGTGGTGGTCGTCGTCGGGACGGCGGCCGTGTCGGTCTCGAAGGTGCCGTCGCCGTTCAGGTCCCACTCGTACCTGGCGATCGAGCCGTCGTCGCTGGAGCGCGAGCCGTCGAGCGTGGTCGGCCGGTTGACGACCGGGGTCGGCGGCTGCGTGACGATCAGGGCGGTCGGGGCGCGGTGGACGCGGACCGTGATCGTGGCGGTGCTCTTCGCGCCGAGGGTGTCGGTGGCGCGCAGGGCGACCTTGTGGGGGCCGGTGGTCCCGAAGGAGGTGCTCTGCTGGGCAGCCGGTGCGCTCGAAGGTGCCGTCGCCGTCCATGTCCCACTCGAGCGACGCGATGCCGTTGTCGTCGGTGGACGCGGAGGTGAAGGTGAGGCCCTCGCCGACGACGGCGACCGTCTTGCCGGTGATCCGGGCGGCCGGCGCGCGGTGCGCCTTGAGCAGCAGCGAGTCGGTCGCCTTGGCGCCGTCGTCGTCGGTCACGCGGACCTTGACCGTGATGTCGCCGGGGGTGGAGTAGCGCCGGCTCGTGGTGGCGGCGGTGGTGGTCTTCTCGAAGGTGCCGTCGCCGTCGAGGTCCCATTCGTACTTCACGATCGTGCCGTCGGAGTCGCTCGAGGCGGCCGCCGAGTAGGAGACGGAGGTGCCGAGCTGGAGGGCCGCCGCCACGACGGTGCCGGGACCGATGTCACCGACGATGGGCGTCGGGACGACGACCGGGTTGGGCGTTCCGGCGATGACGGCGATGGGGGGCGCGTTGAGCGGGGGCTGGTTGCCGCCGTCGGTCGGGATGGCCACCGCCTGGCCGGCGGAGGCGATCGCGCCGGTGAGGGCGAGGGCGGCGACGAGACGGCGGGAGGTGCGCGAGTTGTGGGCGGTGCGGGCCATGGTGAGCTCCTTGCGAGGGGTGGGGATGACCATGGACACACACTCGCCCGATCCCCCCGCCCCTTCCGTTCGCCCCGCGACGGCCCCTGTGTCAGGGAGGTGACACAGGGGCCGTCGCGGCGGCGTGCCATCGCGACGCCCGAGAGCCGGACCGACGTCGGCCGCAGGCCGGAACCCCCTTGGCGAGGAACCGCTCGACGTCGCCCGGGTCGACCAGGACCCGGCCGGACGCGTCCCAGCTCGAGCCCCGGGTGTCCAGGATCCCGTGGAGCGCCGGGACGGGGACGCCCAGCAGCGCGCAGCAGCGGTAGAAGACGGACTTGTCGCCGGTGATCGCGGGCGTCTCGTTGCCGCCGTTCAAGGGACCCTGGGCCTCCAGGTTCGCGTGGCGGCTGACGTACGCGCCCCGCTCCGCGTCGGAGATGCCCGGATCGAGGGCCCCCACCCTGAGGGCCTCGGGGTACTCGAAGGCCTGCCGGCGACGCACCCGGGCCGTGATCCGCGCGATCAGGAGCGGGCTGCACCCGTAGGCGGCCGCTCCCGCGCGGCTCGTCCCGATCAGCGCGCGCAGCTGTGCGACGGCTCGCACCGGTCTCCTCGAGTGGATCATGGCGCGGGAGCCTGCGGAGACGGTGCGGACAACGTCCACACGGAGGCCGGCACCTGACGGCCGCGGACGTCCAGCGCCCCCACCGCGGTGAGGTCGTCCACCGGCCCGGTCAAGGCGGCGCGCGTGGAGTCGGCGATCAGGACCATCGACTCCGCCTCCTTGGTGAGCGACTGCAGCCGCGAGGCGATGTTGGTGGTGTCGCCCACCGCCGCGTACTCCATGCGCCGCTCCGAGCCCACGTTGCCTGACATGACCGGCCCGCTCGCGACGCCGATCCCCATGCGGAACCCCTCTCCCGGCACGCGCCCGGCGCACCATGCGTTGAACGCCGGCAGGCGCTCGTCGCGCATCCGGCGCGCGGCGGCGACGGCCCGGTCGGCGTGGTCCGGGCGCTCGATGGGCGCCCCGAAGATCGCCATGATGCCGTCGCCCATGTAGGAGACCACCGTGCCGCCCTCGTCGAGGATCGCGTCGGTCATCTCGCCGAGGTAGCGGTTGAGCATCTCGATGACGGTCTCCGGGGGCATCCGCTCGGCGACGGCCGTGAAGCCGCGCAGGTCGGCGAACATCACCGTGCAGTAGATCCGGCGCCCGCCGAGCCGCTGGTCGTCGCCGACGCGCTCCATGACCTGATCCACCACCCCCGCGGGGACGAAGCGGGTGAACTCGGCGCGCAGGCGGGCCCGCTGGCGGTCGACCGTCGCGTAGTTGACGACGACGCCGCCAACGGAGGCGAGGGCGAGCGCGAGCAGCGCCTCTGGGACGCGCAGCACCGTGCCGCCGGAGAAGGCCAGCTGGGCGACGAGGAGGAAGGCCGCTCCCGCCGCGAGGGCGGCGAGCACCGTGATCCAGGCGCGCCGCCAGAGAGCCGCGGCCGCCCCGAGGGCGGCGAGCCCGATGATCGCGAGGGCGTCGAGCCATCCCGGCGCGTCGGACAGGGGCTCGCCGGCGATCAGCGCGGCGATGGCGTTCGCGTTGATCTCCGGGCCGGCCATCGGCGCGCCGCCGAAGGGGGTCGGGTGGGTGTCGCCGAGGGAGAGCCCCGTCGTGCCGACCACGACGACCTTCCCCCGCACCGCCCCCGGCGCGAGCCGTCCGCGGACGGCGTCCTCGTAGGGGATCGTGGTGATCGTCCCCGGGCTGCCCGCATAGTCGATCAGGACGCTGCGGCCCGAGCGGACGTCGGCGACCGGCCGGCCGGTGAATCGCTCGGCGGCGACGGCCGCGAAGGAGCCGAGGCCGTCGACGCCGAGGGGCACCCGTCGGAAGACGTTGTCCGGAGTGTCGGGGAAGGCGACGTGGCCCATCCGGATGCCGGCGGCGGTGAGGTCCTCGTCGAGGAACATCACGTCCGCCCCGTTCGCGCCGTTGTAGCGGGCGGTCGCCAGCACGACCCGGTGCGACGCGTCGAACGCCGCGTAGATCGCCTGATCGTCGGCGTCGTCGGTCGGCACGGTGAGCTGGATGTCGTAGGCGATGACCGCCGCCCCGGCCGTCGTCAGGTTCTCGACGGCCTGCGCCTGCACGCGGCGGGGGAACGGCCACCGCCTCTCGAGGTCCTCCTGCGTGTTCTCGTCGACGCCGACGACGACGACATCGGCGGGGGGCGTCCGGTCGCCGCGCACCTGGAAGCGCTGGTCGACCGAGACGCGCTCCAGCCGGTCGAGCGTGCCCGCGCCCGACGCGAGGAGCCCGATCGCGGCCGCCGCGACGCCCACGCCGGCGAGGATCACACCTCTGCCGCGTTGACGGGAGATGCGCACGCGGCGACAGTAGCCGACGTCACGGAGCGCACGCACCGGGCGTCGCGTCCGCGACGGACGGACCCCACCCCGCGCGCCATCCTCACCTCATGCCGATCCGCAGCCGCCACCTCACGCTCCCCGCCATCGCGCTGGTGCTCGCCCTGCCCGCCGCGAACGCGGCCGAGGGCACCCTCACGACCTTCGCAGGGACCACCCCGGGCCTCTCCGGCGACGGCGGGCCGGCCACCGGCGCGCAGCTGAACGGGCCCGAGGGCACGGCGATCGCGGCCGACGGCGCGCTCCTGGTCGCCGACGCCGGCAACGACGCCATCCGCCGGGTGGCGCCCAACGGGATCATCACGACCATCGCCGGGAACGGGCGGGGCTTCTTCGGCGACGGCGGCCCGGCCGCCGACGCCGAGCTCAACGCCCCCTCCGACGTCGCCGTGCTCACCGACGGGAGCATCCTGATCGCCGACACCGGCAACGACCGCATCCGGCGCATCTCCCCCGGCGGGATCATCACCACGGTCGCCGGATCGGTCCGCGGACTGGCGGGCGACGGCGGCCCTGCGGCGGCGGCCCTCCTGAACGGCCCGCGCGGTCTCACGCCGCTCCCCGGCGGCGGCTACCTGATCGCCGACTCCGGCAACGGCCGCATCCGCGCGGTGTCGGCCGCCGGCGTGATGTCAACCGTCGCGGGCACCAGCCCCGGCTTCGGCGGCGACGGCGGCCCAGCCGTCGCCGCCGGCCTCTCGGATCCGCGCTCGGTCAGCATCGCCCCCGACGGCGGCCTGCTGATCGCCGACCTGGGCAACCGGCGGATCCGGCGCGTGGCGCCAGGCGGCGTCATCACCACGGCGGCCGGTGGCGGGGTGGGGCGGATCGACGACTCCGTGCCCGCGCTGCGCACCCGGCTCGGCGGCCCGGCCGGCGTGATTGCGCTGACCAACGGCGGCTTCCTCATGGCGGACACCCTCGCCGACCGCCTGCGGCGGGTGACCCCCCTCGGGACGATCGTGACCGTCGCCGGCGAGCGGCGCGACCTCGGCGGCGACGGCGGCCCGGCGTCCGGGGCGTCGCTCGACACGCCGACCTCGGTCACCCCGCAGCCGGGCGGGGGCCTGTTGATCGGCGACACGGGCAACGCGCGGGTCCGGCGCCTCAGCGAGATCGGGACGCTTCCGCCTCCCGAGGCGCGGAAGACCGTCGGCGTGACCCCGTTCGGCGGCACGGTCAGGGTGCGCCCGCGGGCGACCACCACCTTCGTCTCACTGCGCGAAGCCGACCTGGCGCCCAACGAGTCGGTGGTCGACGCCACCCGGGGCAGCGTGGACCTGACCGTCCGCGCGCCGGATTCGAGTGCCGAGGCCACGGCGCGCCTGTCGGGAGGCAAGGTGCTGGTGGTGCAGCCGATCGCCGACACCGCCGTCGCCGACCTGCGCCTCAACGGCCCGCTGAGGTGCTCCGCGCGAGCCATCGCCGGGCGGGCGACCGAGAGCGCTCGCAGGAAGAAGGCCAAGAAGAGGCCCCCCTCGCGCCGGGTACGGGTCAAGGTGCGCGGGCGCTACCGCACCACCGGCCGCTACGCCGTGGCGGTCGCCAACGGAACGGCCTGGACGATCACCGACCGCTGCGACCGGACGATAATCCGGGTCACCGAGGGCACGGTCACCGTGCGCGACCTGCGGCTCAGGCGCAACGTCCGGGTGAAGGCCCGCCGGACCTACGTCGCCCTCGCGAGGGCGCCGCGCCGCTAGCGCGCGCGCTTGCGGAGGGCGGCGCGGTCGAGCACGAGGGTCCGCCCGCGCTCGAGGCGCACGGATCCGCGCGACTCCTCCTCGCGCAGCACCCGGTTGACCGTCGCGCGCGAGGTGCCGGCGATACTGGCGAGATCCTCCTGGCGCAGGGGGATCGTCGCCTCGGCCGCGCCCGGAGCGTAGCTGTCGGCCAGCTCTCCGAGGCGGCGCAGCACGCGCTTGTCCGCCGAGACGTAGAGGGCCTCCAGCAGATGCTGCGAGAGGCGGCGCATCCCGCTCGAGAGGATCGCGACCAGCACATCGGTGACCGACGGGTGCTCGGCGCGCAGGCGCTCGAAGTCGGGCCGGTGGATCGTCCGGGTCTCCCCCGCCTGCAGCGCCTCGACCGTGGCCGTGCGCCGCGACTCGCCGCCGATCAGGGCCAGCTCGCCGAACATCTCGCCGGGGCCGAGCACGGTGAGGATCGCGACGTCGCCGATCGGGGTCTGCACCCTCACCGCGAAGCGCCCGGCAACGATCAGGTGCAGCGTGTCCGCCGGGTCGTCGACGTGGAAGACGACCTCGCCGCGGCGGAAGACGCGGCGGCGCCCGATCGCGAGCAACTGCTGGACGTCGTGCTCGGGAATGCCCTCGAGGACCTGCCAGCGCATGACGCCGCCTCTCTCGCTCCCAGGACCGCCCAGGGTAGTCGACCACCGCTGGCAGGGCATGGAGCGGCGCCCGCGCCGATCGACGGCCACGGGGCGCTCGCCAGACCGTCGGGCCCCCTTGGGCCCGAAGGCGTACATTTCCCAGGGCGGCGGGTCATCAGCCTCGCCACCGGTGCCCCCTCTGCGGAGCCGCTCTTCGGACTACCCGCAAGGGACTTGGGCTCCTCACGGTCGGCCGTTACGGCGGCCTGGTGGAGCATGGGCGTAGACGACGAAGGGGAGACCGAGCCATGACCACCCTGTCATCGATGCGATCAGGCCGCAGGAACGTCGCCGCTCTCGCGATCCTGGTGGTCGCCGCACTGGGCGCGGCGGGATGCGGCGACGACGACGAGACGTCGTCCCCCTCTCCGGCGCAGTGGGCGGGCGACGTGTGCGGTCCGGTCGCCGATTGGAAGAGCTCGATCACGACGATCGCGACGGACTTCAGCGGCGGGATCTCGAAGGATGCGATCACCCAGAAGATCGATGACGCGCAACAGGCGACGACGGAGATGGTCGACGCCTTGAAGTCCGTCGACCCGCCGCAGACCGAGGGGGGCCAGCAGGCGAAGGATGAGATCAGCGCGTTCGCCGACACGGTGAACGCGAACGTCGACTCGATCAAGACGGAGGTGGGATCTCTGTCGGACTCGAACCCCTCCGCCTTCACGGCGACCTTGAGCACGATCGCGTCCCAGTTCGACACGATCGTTCAGCAGGGCAAGACCACGCTGAGCGACATCGCGCAGCTCGATCCGCGGGGCGAGCTGAAGACCGCGATCGAGGACGATCCGGCCTGCCAGAGCCTGAAGGAGGGCTAGAGGCATCACCGCGTACCGATGCGGAGCGCCTGGCGAGGCTCAGGCGCGGGCGGGGGCGTCCAGGGGGCAGCTCGGCGCCGGCTCCCGCTCGGGCGGGGGCGCGGCCATCGGGCGGCGGATGGTGAGGAAGGAGAGGACGCCGCCCGTGGCGCACAGCCCGGCGCAGATCCAGAGTGCCGCCGAGTAGCCGGCGCTGAACGCGGCCGCGTTGCGGTAGTCCTCGCCCGAGATCCCGGCGAGGGGCGGCAGCACGGCCACGGCCAGCAGCCCGCCGATGCGTGCGACGTCGTTGTTGATCCCCGAGGCGACGCCCGCGTGCTCGTCGCTGGCCGCCGCCAGGACGGTCGCAGTGAGCGGAGCGACGGTGAACGAGAGCCCGAGGGCGAAGACCAGCACGGCCGGGAGGACATGCGTGGCGTAGCCGGAGCCGGCGTCGATGCGGGTCATCAGCGCGAGACCCACGGCCGCCAGCAGTGGCCCAGCGGTCATCGGTAGCCGGGGGCCGATCCTCTGCGCGAGCCGCCCGGCGCGCACCGACAGCAGGAGCATCACGATCGTCATCGGCACCAGCGACAGGCCCGCCCCGAGCGCCGTGTAGCCGAGCGACGCCTGCAGCTGGATCGCCAGGAGGAAGATCGCGCCGCCCAGGGCCGCGTAGACCAGGAACGTGACCAGATTCGCCGCGGTGAACTGGGCCGAGGAGAAGATCTCGAGCGGCAGCATCGGATGACGGCCGATGCGCTGGGAGACGACGAACGCCACGAGGGCCGCGACGCCGCCGACCAGCGTCGCCAGCACGACCGGGTCGTCCCAGCCGCTGCCCGGCCCCTCGATCAGCCCGTACGTGACCCCGGCCAGCCCGATCGCCACGAGCGCCGCGCCCACCGGATCGAGGCGCGCCCGGGCCGGGTCGCGGGTCTCGGGCACGTGGCGCTGCGCGACGACGATCACGGCCGCCGAGATCGGCAGGTTCAGCAGGAAGATCAGCCGCCACGACACGGCGTCCACCAGGTATCCGCCGAGCAGGGGCCCGACCGCGATGGCGATGCCGCCGAGCCCGGACCACGCGCCGATGGCGGCGCCTCGCTCGTCGCGGTGGAACGAGGCCTGGATGATCGCGAGGCTCCCGGGGGTGAGAAGCGCGCCCCCGACGCCCTGCAGGGCACGGGCCGCGATCAGCGCCTCGACGCTCGGCGCGATCGCGCACAGCAGCGAGGCCGCCGCGAACCAGACGACACCGATGGTGAAGACCCGGCGGCGGCCGAAGCGGTCGCCGAGCGAGCCCCCCAGCAGGAGAAGGCCCGCGAGGGCGACGGTGTACGCGTTGAGGGTCCACTGCAGGCTGCTGAGGCCCGCGTCGAATTCGGCGCCGATCGCGGGCGTGGCGACGTTGACGGCGGTGGCGTCGATCCCCACCACCCCGGAGCCGAGGACGGTGGCGAACAGAACCCACCGGCCCTGGAGCGACTTCAGCCGCAGCGGCTCGGCCGCGGTCGGCTGGTGCGGGGGCACGGGCGCGTCGGTCGTCATGCCGGGTCCATCATGACGGCCGGCCGGCCCCGGCCGCCCCGCTCGCGCTCGATCTCGGGGCGCTGGTGGGCATGGACGGCGTCCTCGACCGAGAGTTCGTGGAGGCTGAACCCGCGGGCGACCTCGGCGAACTCCTCCGCCGACGGGCGGTAGAGCCCGATCCAGGCCGTGCCGCCGCCATCGCGGCTCGCCGCGGCGACGACCGCGGCGCCGTGCACCCCGCTCCGGCGGACACCATCGCGATACAGCGCGCTGTCGACGATCACCTGCGACCCCCGTCATGGCCTTCCCCGCGCAGCGTGACAAGCGGCGGGCGAGAACCCGAGGGACGATTGCTCAAGATCGCCCACACCGCGGCCGAGGGGGTTGCAGGCCGCGGGGACCGCCTCGCGGATCGGGGCCGACCGGCCCGTATCCCCGAGGGGTGGAGGAAAACGAGATGCTGGACAGATTCCGTCGTCGCCGGAGCGCGAAGGGTTTCACCCTCATCGAGCTTCTTGTGGTGGTCATCATCATCGGCCTTCTGGCCGCGATCGCCATCCCGGCGTTCCTCGGCCAGCGCAACAAGGCCAACGACGCCGCCGCCAAGTCCCTGGTGCGAAACGGCGCCACGGCCATGGAGGCGTACTTCTCGGACGGCAACACCTACGCCGGCGCGACCGCCACGAACCTCGGCGCGATCGAGCCGAACATCGTCTGGCAGACCACGGCCGCCGACGCCGCCCAGGACCAGGTCAACTTCGGCACCCCGACGGCGACCACCTACAGCCTGTCGACGGTGAGCAAGTCCGGCACCACCTACACCTACGCCAAGAACCTCGGCGCGGCCGCCGGCACCTCGACCGTCAGCCGTACCTGTAACCCGACGACCGCCTGCACGCTCAACGGCACGGCGGGCAAGTGGTAGCAGCCTGACCACCAACCCGGGGGGCCGCGCGTCGCGGCCCCCCGGGTTGGTGGTCACCCCCGGCCGGCCGCCCACGGGACGGATGCCGGGCCACCAGGGGGAGCTCTTCACTGACCGGCGGGGCGGCGGGCTCTGGACCCGCGGCCCGTCGGTCAGCACCGCCTAAAGGGTCGCGGTCGCCCGGCAGACCTCTCCCGTGGCGGCGCGGCGCGCCACGGCGACGATCTTCGTGCGCGGCGAGCGCGCGGCGACGCGCGCCCTGACCGAGAACGAGCCGCTCGGGGCGCGGGTGATGGCCGCCCGGCTCACGATCCGCTTGCCGTTGCGCTTCAGCGCGACGCCCCACCGGGACCGGTTGCGGTTCTCGTCGACCTCGAACTCGACCTCGACCCTGCCGTCGTCCGGCTTGATCTTCAGCTTTGCGGTGCTGCCGTCGGTGCAGGTGCCGACCACCCGCACGGCGGCCGCCTTGCCGCCGCCGCGCGATGATGCGGTGCCGTCGTCCGCGCCGTTGCGCGCCCCGGCCAGCGGCGCGGCGGCCAGGACTCCGGCCGCCAGTGCCGTGCTCATGATCGCCAGGCTCCCTCGGTACATGGTGACTCCTCCCGTTTCTGACGCCGGAGTGGCGCCGTCCACCGGGGAGGCTGGACGAGAGCCGGTCGGGTTCTCAATCGGACCAAGGTCCTAGGTCCGATTGAGAACCCGGCGACCCGCCGCGCGGCGGGTCGGGGTCGCTGACCGTCGCGCCGGCGCTGCAGGTCTCCCCTCTGGGGGCCAGGGCGCGCACCCGTATCGCGTCGGGCCCGGCGAAGTCCGGGAGGAACACCCGTGACTCGAAGCCCCCCCGGGCACGGGTCGCCCGCACCCTCGTCCGCTTCACCAGGCGCCGCTCGTGAAACACCCTCACCCGCCAGCGGCCGGTCTTCCGGGTGCCGACGCGCATGTTGACACGGATCCGGCCGTCCTCGGCGCGCAGTCGCAGGCTCGCGTGGCTCGCTCGCCCGCAGACCCCGTCGACGCGCACCTCCACCCGATCGCCGCCGCGCGCCTGCGCGGCCGGCGCCGTCATGAGGAGGGCGCCGGCGAGAAGTGGCAGCAGGGCGGAGAGCACCCCGAGGTGGAATGGTCCGGTCATGTCGCCCCAGGGTCCCGCTTCGTCGCCGCCCCGGCAATCGGACCTCAGTCCTAGGACCCCTCTCCCGAGCCGATGCCGTTGCGCGTGGCCCACATCGCCGCCTGGGTGCGGTCGTCCACACCGATCGTGCGGAACACGCTGGTCAGGTGGGCCTTCACGGTCTTCTCGCTGATGTCGAGCCGCCGCGCGATCAGCTTGTTGGGGAGTCCCTCGACGACGAGGGCGAGCACCTGGCGCTCGCGCGACGACAGCCCCCCGGCGGGCGTGGCCGGTCGCACGCCCCCTGCCAGCAGGGCGCTCGCTGCCCGCGGATGCAGCGGCGATTCGCCGCGCGCGGCGGCGCGCAAACCGCTCTCGAGCTCTTCGGGCGTCGCGTCCTTGAGCAGGTAGCCGATGGCGCCGGCGTCGAGTGCGGCGAGGATGCGGGGGCGGTCGGAGAACGAGGTGAGGATGACGATCGGGATCTCGGAGCCCGACTCCCGAAGCCGTCGCGTGACCTGGATGCCGTCGGGCTCGGGCATCTCCAGGTCCATGAGCAGCACGTCGGGAGCGTGCTGGGCGATGGCCGCGAGCGCCTCCTCCCCCCCGCCGGCGGAGGCGACCACCTCGATGCCCTCGAACGTCCCCAGGAGCTGCTCGAGCCCGGCGCGCACGACGCCGTGGTCGTCGCAGACGACGATCCTGATCACGCCCTCACCCCGGTCCGGCCGCATGACGGGCAGGATGGCACCCCGGGGTCCTGGCGGGGCGGATCAGGCAGGGACATCGACCTCGACCCGCGTCCCGGCCCCGGGCGACGAGGCGATCGTGGCGGTGCCGCCGAGGTGCGCCGCGAGGTCCTCCACCAGCGACAGCCCGACGTGCCCCTCGTCACGGCGACGCGCCCGGGTGGCCCCGTCGAAGCCGCACCCGTCGTCGGCGATGCGCAGCTGCGCCCGGCCGTCCGCGACACCCACGCCGACCGTCACGCGCGTCGCGTCGGCGTGGGCGGCCACGTTGCGCAGGGCCTCGGCCGCGGCGCGGTAGAGCAGTTCCTCGCTCGCCGGCGCGAGTATCAGGTCGGCGGGCACGTCCACCGCGACCTCCACCCCGCGCGCCCTCAGCACGCCGGCGAGGTCGCCGATGGCGGCGGCGAGCCCGGCGTCGTGCAGGCGTCCCGGGTTGATCTCGACCACGGCCGCGCGCAAGCTGCGGACGCTCTCGCGGGCGGCCGCGGCCCCGTCCTCGAGCGCTTTGACGGTTATGGGGTCGGTCCCCTCGGGCGCCCGCTCCGCTGCGGCCGCGAGCGAGTACGAGAGCCCCGCGAGGCCCTGTACCGGGCCGTCGTGCAGGTCGGCCGCCACCCGGCGGCGCTCGACCGACGACGACTCGAGGGCCGCTTCGAGCAGGGCCTGGCGCTCGCGCAGGCCGTCGCGGAGCCGCCGCGCGGTGGACCAGGCCAGCGGCAGCTGGATCAGCCAGAGCAGGAGGAGCGAGCCGACCACCACCGGGGCGACCGCGACCACGATGCGGCGGCGGCTGGCGTCGATCGCGCTCTGGCGCTGATAGAGCTCGAACAGGGCGAGCCTGCCGCCGGGCGTGCGTATCGGCAGGTAGACCTCGAGCAGCGAGCCGTCATCGCGCTCGTAGATGTTCTCGGGCTTGGAGAGGTCGCTCAGCTCGGCGTCGGTGGTGCCCGTGCTCAGCGCCTCCTGCTCGTCCTCGCCGAGGGGGTAGCGGCGGCCCATCAGACGGCGCTCGTCGGAGTAGACGATGGTGCCGTCGGGCGCCCAGATCTTGACCCGGACGACCTCGTCGCTGAGCACGCGCTCCTGCACCGCGAGGTCGAGCGCGGCGAGGTCGCGTGCGGCCTGCGCGGGGGGCCGCCCGATCAGTGCCGCGTCGGTGAGCTGCGGCTCCACCACTCCGCGCCCGGCGAGTGTGGCCAGCCGTCGCGCGTCGTCGATCGCCTCTGTCTCGGAGAGGTTCCGCAGGACCAACCCCCCCACCAACGCGAGAGCGGCGAGGGCGACCAGGCCGGCCACGGCGAAGCGGGCGATCGCGCCGCGCACCGACGGGCCGCCGCCGGACGGGCGGCTCATCGGCGGAGGCGCACCCGCGGCCTCACGGTCGACTGAGTCCGGATCCGGACTCAGTCGTCATCGCCGTCGCGATCCCCCCCGCGCCCGCGGCCCCGGCCCGAGTGGTCGTCCGTCGACGAGCCGGAGTCGTCGGAGGTCGTGCTCCGGGTGGTGGTGGTCGTTCCGTCGGTCGCGGTCGCGGGCGCCGGCACAGTGTCCTCGCCGGTCGTCGTCGTGGCGGGACGCGGCGCGCTGGTCGTGGTGGCGGGGACGCTCGTGAGGGCGGGATCGACCGGCCGGAGCTTCCCGAGCCGGTCCTCGCCCGTCGATCCGAGCAGGGCGACGTTGGCGAAGGCGGCCGCGATCGCGATGGCGACGACGGCGACGCCGACGGCGACGGGCGTGCGCCACCGCCGCCACCCGCCCTGCGGGGTCACGCTCCCACCCTCTGCGGCTCGTCGGTCTGTCGCACGGGGGGAGTCTGACGGCTGGCCGCCGGGCGCGCACCCCGCCTGGTCGCCGCGCGGCGGGCCGTGACCGCGCGCCAGCCGGTGAGGCCGGCCACCGCCCCGGCCGCGGCGCCGTAGACCGCGATGCCCCAGGTGGTGCCGCTGTCCGTGCCCGAGGCGATGCCGTGCACCGCCCCGCCGACGAAGACGGCGTACGTGAGGAAGTGGAGCCGACGCCACACCGGCACGCCGATGCGCGCGCGGAAGCGGAAGGAGAGATGTATCAACAGCGCGAGCTCGGCCGCGACCACGCCGACCCCGGTCCAGAGGGGCCGGTAGGGCACGAGCCCCGGCACGACGAGCGCCAGCGGGCTCACGTCGATGGTCCCGTCGAACAGCAGGGCCGTCCCGTGCACGGCCATCGCGATCAGCGCCAGGAGGGAGAAGTGGCGGTGCAGATCGACCATCCCACTGCCTCTCACCGGCCCCACGGCGGTCCGTGTGCGCACGAGCAGGCCGGCGATCATCGCGCAGGCGATCAGCCCGAACGCGGCGAAGCCGGTCGCCCGGGCGACGATCCAGGGCAGCATCTCGACGGTCATCGCAGGCCTCCCACCAGGGTCATCTCTCCGGACTCGTCCACCAGGGCGGCCGGCACGTGCCAGACCTCGGCCAGGTGGCGGGCCTCGCGGGCGCCGGCCACCAGGAGCGCCGTCGCCAGGGCGTCGGCCTCGGCGCCGGTCGTCGCGATCGCGGTCGCGCGCACCAGGTCGGTCGTCGCGCAGGCGCCGCGCCGGGGCTCGATCGCGTGGTGCATGTCGCGTCCCCCGCGCGTCCACCGGCGCCGGTCCGTGCCGGACGTCGCCATGGCCCCGCTCTCGAGGTTCAGCACAACGTCGCCGCCGGCCGCGTCGAGCCCCACCGACCAGGCCCCCTCGGCGCGCGGGCCGCTCACCACGAGGTCACCCCCGGCGTTCACCAGGCAGGGCCCGGCCTCGGAGAGGACGGCGCAGGCGCGATCGGCCGCGTCGCCCTTGGCGATGGCCCCGAGGTCGAGGTTGACGCCCGGGCCGAGAGCCGCCCAGCCCCACGCCTCGTCGAGGACGACCACGCCGCCGCTCGGCACCGGAGCCTGGGCGGGGCCCGGATCGCCCTCGATCAGGGCGAAGCTGCGGTCGTATCCGGCGGCGACGACCGCGCGTCCCACCGTCGGATCGAAGCGGCCGCCGGTGCGGCGGCGCAGCCGCAGCCCGGCCGCGAGCACGCGCCCGAGGTCGGGACCGACGCGCATGCGTCGCTCGTGGTTGAGCCGGCTGAGCTCGGAGTCGGGCCGAAAGCGCGACAGCAGCGCCTCGAGGCGGTCGATCTCGCCGCGCGCGGCGGCGAGCGCGGCGCGCGCCGAGGGGCTCTCGGGAGCGTCGAGCAGCAACTCCATCGAGGTACCCATGGAATGGAAGCGCTCCCGCACCATCAGGAGCTCGCGCTCCTGGTGACCGGGGCGGCGGCCGCCGGGGCGACAGAGACCACGGGGGCCGCGGCCGACACGACGACGGGTGCGGCGGCGGAGCGTGCGTCCGCCGCGATCGTCCGCAGGCGACGTTCGGCCAGGGCGAGCCGCGCCGCCGCCCGGGCCTCGCGGGCCGCCAGCGCCGTGTCGGAGTAGAGAGCGGCCGAGGCCACCGCCGGCCCCGCGGCGGGTGCCTCCGGGGCGGGCGCGGCGGCGTTCGGGAACGGGTGGGCGCCGATGGCCGCCGCCGTGCCGGCGGTGGCCGCGATCACGACGAACGAGACCGCCCTGCGCAGGCGCGGGGCGTCCATCAGTCGTCCTGCTCGTGGTGCCCGTCGTCGTCCGCGCCGTGGTCGTCGTAGCCCCCGCGGCCGCCGTCGTCGTCGCTCGCGTGGTCCTCATAGGAGGCCGCGGCCGCCACCGGCGCCGCCACGCTCACGCGGGCGGCCGGAGCCGATGACGCCGCGACCGAGGAGGCCTTCGCGTCGGCCCGCCGCAGGGCGGCGTCGGCGGCCCGCTCGGCCTCGCGCAGCCGGGTGAGGCGCTGCTCGAGGACGCCGGGGGCGTCCGCCGCCGCGGATGCGGTCGAAACGAGGGCCGGGGCCGGAGCGCCCGACGGGGTGTCCACCGTCGCCTTGGTCAGGCCCACCACGCCCGCGATTCCCGCGATGCCGGCCACGCCGGCCACGATCAGTCCGTTCATGTCGTCCCCTCCACACTCGAAAAACAGTGATCTCCACGCTAGGAGGGGTCGCGTTCGAGGTGGGTCAGGGGGTCTTCGGAGTCCCCCACGGATTGGTAAAGGAACAGAAGGTGGCTACCGAGTGACTCCCGGGCGCGGCATGATCGCCCCATGAGACTGCTCGTGGTGGAGGACGACGACGGGATCGCCCAGCCGCTGGTCGCGGGGCTGCGGCGCGAGGGCTTCGAGGTGGAGCGCGTGGCGAACGGCGCCGACGCGCTCGCCGCCGACGAGCCGGACCTCGTCCTGCTCGACCTCCGCCTGCCCGACATGGACGGCTACGCGGTCGCGCGCGGCATGAGGGCGCGGTCGCGGGTCCCGATCATCATGGTCACCGCCAAGGGCGAGGAGGTGGACCGCGTCATCGGGCTCGAGCTCGGCGCCGACGACTACGTGGTGAAGCCCTTCGGCATGCGGGAGCTGGTCGCCCGCATCAACGCCGTCATGCGCCGGGTGTCCGACAGCGGGGCACCGCCCGAGGCCGACCCGGTCCTCGTCGTGGGCACGCTCGAGGTGGACCGCCGCCAGCACCAGGTGCGCGTCGACGGCGCTGAGATCTCGCTCACGCCCAAGGAGTTCGCACTCCTGGAGCTCCTGGCGACCGACCCGGGGGCGGCCATCGACCGCCGCCGGATCCTGGAGGACGTCTGGGGCACCCGCTGGTACGGCCCGTCCAAGACGATCGACGTCCACATCTCGTCGCTGCGGCGCAAGCTGGGCGATCCGGGATGGATCGAGACCGTCCGCGGGATGGGCTTCCGCCTGCGCGCGCCATGACCCGCCGGCTGGTCGCGACGTATCTGATCCTCGCGGCGGTCGTGCTCGTCGCCCTCGAGATCCCGCTGGGCATCGTCTACGAGCGCAGCCAGCGCCGCGACCTGCAGCAGCGGGTGGAGCGCGACGCCGTGGCGCTCGCGGCCCTCGTCGAGGACAGGCTGCAGACGGGCGCACAGCCCGGCGACCCGGCGCTGACCGGCGTCGTCGACCGCTACACGCGATCGACCGGCGCGCGCGTGGTCGTGATCGGGCCGCGCGGCGCGCTGCTGGCCGATTCCGACGCCACGCTCGGCCTGGGGCGCGACTTCTCGACCCGCCCCGAGATCGCCGCCGCCCTCGACGGATCGATCGCCACCGGCACCCGCCGCTCCGAGACGCTCGGCTCCAGCCTGCTGTACGTCGCGGTGCCCGTCGCCTCCGGCGGAGTCGTGCACGGCGCCGTGCGCACGAGCGTACCCACCTCGCGGCTGGACTCCCTCGTGATCCGGTACTGGCTCGTGCTCGGGGGGGTCGCCCTGGTGGTGCTGGGCGCGGTGGCCGTCGCGGGCCGCTGGCTGGCCCTCTGGGTCAGCCGTCCCCTCACGCACCTTCGCGACGCCACGCGGCAGGCGGAGGCGGGCGATCTGGCGGTGCGCGCCGACGCGTCCAACGGACCCGCCGAGGTGCGCGAGGTGGCGAGCGCCTTCAACGACATGGTCTCCCGCCTCGACCTGGTCGTCGGCACGCAGGAGCAGTTCGTCGCCGACGCGTCGCACCAGCTGCGGAGCCCGCTCACCGCGCTACGGCTGCGGATCGAGAACCTGCAGCACGAGGTGAGCCCGGCCGTGGGCGAGGAGCTGGAGAGCGCCATCGGCGAGGTCGACCGGCTCTCGCGCCTGGTCAACGGACTGCTGACGCTCGCCCACGCCGAACGCCGCGCGCCCGAGCGCAGCCGCCAGGACGTGGGCCGTCTGGTGTCCGAGCGCGCCGACGCCTGGCGCTTCGCCGCCGCCGAGCGCGGGGTGGAGATCGCCGAGGAGATCACGGACGACCTCTGGTCGCCCCTCTCCCCCGGCGCGCTCGAGCAGGTGCTCGACAACCTGATCGCCAACGCCCTCGATGCCGCGCCGCCGGAGACCGCGGTGCGCCTGAGCGCGGAACGCGCGGGCGGGGGCGTGAGGATCGGGGTCGCCGATCGCGGCCCGGGGATGGACCCGGAGACCCGCGAGCACGCCTTCGACCGCTTCTGGCGCGGGCGCGAGGGCCGCACGGGCTCCGGACTGGGCCTGGCGATCGTGAAGAGCCTGGTCGAGGCCGACGGCGGATCGGTCGCGCTCGACGCGACGCCCGGCGGGGGGCTGCGCGTGCTGATCGATCTCCCGGCACAGGTGGCGGCGCCCGCACACTGACGCGCCGTCCGGCCCGCCGCCGGGGCCGTCTTGCCCAATCCCCTACCCGGGCGGGGTGGAGCCCTTACCGGCGCCCGGCGGAACATGCCGCCGGTTCCGCCCACCCCCCGAGAGGCCCCCCGATGGAGATCGATCAGCTCTTCGGCCTGCCGGCCCATCCACTGCTGGTGCACCTGCCGGTGGTCTTCATCCCCTTCACCCTGGCGCTGGCGCTGGTCGCCGTCGCCTGGGCGCGCGGGCGCAGGGTGATGAGCCTGGTCGTGGCCGGAGCGGCGACCGTCAGCATGCTCGGCGCCCAGATCGCCGTGATGAGCGGCTCGGCGCTCGAGGAGCGCGTGCGCGAGACCGACCTGGTGCGACAGCACGCGGAGCTGGGAGAGGGCGCGCGGAACTTCGCGATCCTCGTGTTCCTGGTGGCCGTCGCGTTCGTCGTCCGCGAGTGGGGCGGCGCGCTGCGCATCCCGGGAGCCGAGGCGGCGCGCCGCCTGCTCTCCCCACGGGGCATCGGCATCGCGATCAGCGTGGCCCTGATCGCGACCTCCGCCCTCACGACCGTCTGGGTGGCGCGCGCCGGGCACATCGGCGCCAAGGCGACCTGGAGCGAGCTGCCGGCGACGGCCGGCGGCGACCACGGGGGCGACGGGGGCCACTGACGCATCCGCACCTCGGGGCCGGTCTCACGCCGGCCCCGAGGTGCGGGCCGCCGCCGCGGGTGCGCGCCGCGACGGCGTGGTTGCCCGCCAGGCCGTGAGGCCGACCACCGTCCCGATGATGAGGACGTACGCGGGCAGCGCCCACGGCCGGTCGCTGTCGGTGCCGCTCAGCAGGCCGTGGACCGCCGCCCCGACGAAGATCCCATAGGTCACCCAGTGAAGCCGGCGCCAGTTCCTCACGCCGATCCGCTTGCGGTACCGGAAGGAGAGGTGGACGAGCAGCATCAGCTCGGCGACGACCACGCCCACGCCCGTCCACAGGGGGCGGTAGGGCACCAGCCCGGGGACGACCAGCGCCTGGGGCGACACCTCGACGGTGGAGTCGAGAACCAGGGCGACGCCGTGGAGCGCGACGGCCATCAGGCCGAGTAGCGACAGGAAACGATGGACGTCGGTGACGCCGGCGGGCCGGAGCATCGGCAAGGGCCGGCCCTTGAGCACCAGGCCGGCGACCACGGTCGCGCTGACCAGGGCGAAGGCGAGCAGGCCCGTCGCCCTCGCGATGAGCCAGAAGGTGGGGTCGTGGCTCACGACAGGCCCCCGGCCATCACGCCGGTGCCGTCCTCGGTGACCAGCAGGCACGGCACCCCGAGGGCGTCGGCCTCCCGCTCGGCGGCCTCCGCTCCTGTCACCAGGAATCCGGTGGCGAGGACCTCCGCCCAGGCGGCGCTCCCGGCGACGACGGTCACCCGCAGCAGGTCGGTGTCGGCGGGCCGGGCGGTGGACGGGTCGATCACGTGGTGCGCCGCCTCGCCGCCGCTGCGCCAGCGGCGGCGGTCGCGGCCCGAGGTCGCCATCGCGCCCCGCTCCAGCGAGAGGCTGAGCGTGCCCCCGGGCGCCTCGACGCCGACGGCCCAGGCCCCGTCCTCGGGAACCCCGCACGCCGCGAGATCGCCCCCGACGTTCACCAGGCAGGGGCCGTGCGCCGACAGGAGGTCACCGACCCGGTCGGCCGTGTAGCCCTTCGCGATCCCTCCGAGGTCCAGGCGAGCGCCCGGGGAGAGGGTGATCGTGCCGGTCGGGCGATCGAGCTGCACGCCCCCGCCGCATCGGGCGGGAGCCTGTCCTTGGGGGCGGTCGGCCTCCGGCTCCATCAGCTCGAAGGAGCGGTCATAGCCCGCGGCCACGACCGCGTCGTGGACCGTCGGGTCGAAGCGGCCGCCGGTGCTCTCGCGCCCCTGCAGGGCGAGCGCGGTCAGCTCGACCAGCTCGGGCCCCGCGACGACCGCCCCTTCCCGGTTGAGCCGCGACAGCTCCGAGTCCGGATCGAAGCGCGACAGCAGCCCCTCGAGGCGCCGGATCTCGTCCTCCGCCCGGCGGAGCCCGTCCCCGGAGTCGGCGTCCGAGTCGCCCTCGAGCAGCAGCTCGACATCGGTCCCCATCGCCCGGAACCCGCAGCGACGGATCACGAGGACGCGCTCGCGGTGACGGGCGCGCCGCCGCCGACGCTCACCACGGGAGCGGAGACCGCGGGAGCGGCCGCGGCCGGACCCGATCCCGAGGAGACGGGCGCAGCGGAGCCGCCCCCGCCTCCGGAGTAGGCCGGAGCCGCCCGAGCCGCCCGAGCCGCCCGAGACGTAGACCGTGCGCACGATGACCCGGCGGTTCGCCCGCGCGACGGCGAGGCGGCGCTGGAACACCGCCTCTGCGTGCTTGCGTCGCTTCCAGGCGATGTTCACGACGCGGCGGCGCTGCGCCAGGCGGTGCTCGTAGCGCTTCCATCGCGCCGCGACGATCTTCTTCGCCTCGGCCGCGTCCTGGCGGACCTGGGCGCGGCGCTCGTTGAGCGCCGCCACGCGGGGATCGACCGGCGCGGCGTCCCACGGGTGGGCCGCGACGGCGGCCCACCCGAGGAACAGGACCACGATCGCGCCGGCGATGGCGTACATCCGTCCGATGTGGCTCGTCATCGCCGCCCCCTCAGTCGTCGTGGCTGTCGGACTCGGGCGACTCCTCGGCGTGGTCGTCGCCGTGGTCCTCGTCGCCGCCACCGGACGCGTGGTGGTCGTCGTCGCCATCGCGGTCCACGTGCACCGGCGCACGCGCCGGGGCCGGGTCGGACCTGACCGCCGGGCGGCGCGGGTTCCGCGGAGGGGGTGCGCCGCACCGCTGTCGAGCGCCCGGTCGAGTCGTCGCCGCTGTCGGAGCTCGACGCGCTCGCCGACGCCACCGGGATCACCCGTGTCACGACCACCGGTGGCACGGTCGGCTCACCGAGCGGATCGAACTTCGGGACCTTCGGCAGGGCCGGAGGCCGCGCGGCGAGCGCGGTGTCGATCGAGCGGTCGGCGGCGGCGAGCTTGGCCTTCTGGGCGGCGAGCACCTTCGCCGAGATCGGCGGCGCCTCCTTCGCGTCGGCCCCCAGGTTCACGGTCTGGGTCGCGGCCGCGGTTCCGGCGACGGCGGATACGGCGAGCGCCACCGCCAGGGTGATGCGATGAGCGGATCTCATCAGGGGTCTCCCGATTCGGATGCGGATGGCACCGGGACCGGGGACACGCTCGCGAGGGGCGGCGCCGGTCTCGACGCTCACCCACACCACGCCGGGAGGGCGGGGGGCTTACGCGGAGTTCAGTGGCCGGGGTCCTCGGCCGGCTCGGGGGTCTCGGGCGCCCGCTCGGGCTCCGGGGTCTGGGCGCCGGACGGCCGTGCGTCCTCGACGGACGAACCGTCGTCGCCGGGCTCGGGGGACCGGGTCTCCGGCGACTCGGAGGGCGACCCCTCCTCACGCGTCCGGGACGGGCGATCGATCGAGTCCGCGTGCTCGGGCTCCTCGCGGGCGCGCCGGGCCTCCGGGCGGTCCTCGCCCTCGCGGTCGGCCCCGGTGGTGACCGGGGCCGTGCGCTCGCCGCTCGCGCTCGTGGTCCGGCGCCCTCCGGGTCCCGCCCACCTGGTCGCCCGTGGCGCGGACGGCGACGCCGCGCGCACGGGACGATCGCACGGAGGAGCCCGGCACGGCGGCCTCGGTGGCGCCCGCCGCCCCCGAGGAGAGACCGGCCGGCGCGGGGATGCTCCGCGAGACGGCCGGGATCCGCGCGGGCTCGGCATGACGGGTATGCGCCGGGTGCGGCATCAGCGGCTGATCGGCCACGACCCCGCCGCCGATGACGGCGGCGGCGACCATGCCCACGAGCCCGGCCCCGCCGGCGAGGCGGCCGCCGGAGCCCGGAGCCAGCGCGGGGATCCGGTCGAGCGCGGGAGCGCCGGATGCGCGCACGACGAGGCGCATGAGCGGCAGCGGCAGCAGCGCCCAGGCGGCGGCGCGCGCGTCGCGCATGCGGCGCCGGGCGCGGAAGAGCGACTGGTGCACCGCGTTGGTGGTGGTCTGCATGCGCCGGGCGATGGCGGGCGGGGCGAGGCCGGCCTGGTCGAGGATCACGGTGCGCCGCTCGCGCGGCGGCAGCGCGTCGAGCCCCTCCAGCGCGCGTCGCGCGTCCTCGCGGCCCTGGAGCACCTCGTGAGGACCGGGCGGGCGGGGCGCGACCACCTCGAGCGAGGTCCGCGCGGCCTCGCCGCGGCGGCTCCGCCGGCGCTCGTCCAGGGCGAGGTTGCGCGTGACGCGGAACAGCCACGGCCGGGCCTCGCGCACGCCCTGCCCCGAGGCGACCCGCTCGTGGAGGCGCAGGAAGGCCTCCTGCACGACGTCCTCGGCCACCTCGCCCTGGGCGCCGAGCAGGCGGCGGGCGTAGGCGATCAGGTCGTCACGGTGCATCCACGCCGCGTCGATCGCAGGCGATGGGTCACCGGGGGGGAGGCGCGGCGGATCGACGGGGCTCGAGCTCATCGGCGGCGAGCCTCCCAGACCGGGCGGCGCGAGACGGTCGCATAACGCATTCCTTACGCCTCCATGATCGGGGACCCGGCAATCGCGGCCTCGGGGGCCCGCATCTGGCGCCGCAGCGCTCCCAGGGCATCGGGCTGGTTCACGGCGAGGCCGCCGCGAAGCCGGCCCTCCCGGTCGCGGTAGCGCACCAGGAACCCCGAGGGGTCGTCCTCGCCGACCTCGGCGGACAGGTGCCCCCCCGACTCGCCCACCATCTGAAGCCTCCAGCCGAACTGGTCGGACCAGAAGAACGACTCGGAGTGGTCCGGGCGCTCCGCTCCGACGATCGCGTTGGCCACCGAGCGCGCGCCGGCGGCGGCCGCGGTCCAGTGCTCGCGGCGGGCGTGGCGACCGAGCTCCGGGCGCCACGCGCTCGCCACGTCGCCGCATGCGAACACGTCCGGATGGGCGGTCCGCCCGCACGCGTCGGTCACGAAGCCGCCGTCCTCCGCGCGCGCCAGCGCCGAGAGCGACGGGAGATCGGCGTTCGGCACCGCCCCTACGCCCACCAGGACCGCGTCGCAGGCCAGCAGCTCGCCGTCGGCGAGCTCGACGGCGCGCACGCGCCCCCCGCGATCGACGACGCGGGCGAGGCGCATGCCGAGGCGCAGCTCGACCCCCTGCGCCCGGATGCGGGCGGCGACGCGCCCGCCCACCTCGGGCCCGAGGATCCGGGCCAGGGGGATCGGGGCGTCCTCGATCATCGCGACGTCGAGACCGAGCGCGTGCGCCGTGGAGGCCACCTCGGCCCCCACGAAGCCCGCGCCGATCACCACCAGGCGAGCCCCGGGCCACAGGTCGCCGCGCAGCGCGTGCGCATCGTCGAGGGTCCGCAGGTGGTGGACCCCGGACATCTCCGGGACGCCCGGCAGCCTCCGGGCGCGGGCGCCGGTCGCGAGCACCAGGTGCCCCCAGCGCACCGGGCGCGCGCCGACGATCGCCACGCGGGCGTCCAGGTCGATGTCGGTCACGGCCTTCCCGCGCGCGAACGCGATCGCCTCGCCCTCCCAGAAGCCGTCGGGCCTCTGGGCGAGCGAACCGGCGGTCCGACTGCCGGCGAGGAACTCCTTCGACAGCGCAGGCCGCTCGTAGGGCGGGTGGGGCTCGTCTCCGGCGACGAGGATCGTGCCGTCGAAGCCGAGAGCCCGCAGCGTCTCGGCGCACCGGGCGCCGGCGAGACCGGCGCCCACGATGAGGACGTCCACGGCGTCCATGGTCAGACCACCGTCCCGCCGTCGCCATCGACGACGCGGATCGCGCCCATGGGGCACCCCCGCGCCGCGGCGACGGCGGCCTCGCGGTCGGTGGCCTCGACCAGGGCGACGGCGATCCCGTCCGCCCCGAGGGCGAAGCTCTCGGGATCGAGGTCGGCGCAGGCGCCGAAGCCGCTGCACAGGTCGCGCTCGATGGCGAGTCGATGGGTGCTCATGACGCTCCTTGGTCGGGGGTCTGGGGAACGGGCGAGACGCGCGGCGCCGGCGCCGCAGCCGTCACGGGGCGCGGACGGGGGGCGGCGGCCGGACCGAGCGCCCTCCAGGTGGTGAGGCCGACGACGAGCGAGAGCGCGCCGAGGTACATGGCCTGCGCCCACACGAGGCCGCTGTCGCTGCCGCTCGCGAGGCCGTGGGTCGTGGCGCCGGCGAAGGCCAGGAAGGTGGCCCAGTGCAGGCGGCGCCAATTGCCCGCGCCGATGCGCGAGCGGTAGCGGAACGAGAGGTGGATCACGAGCATCAGCTCGGCCACGACGACGCCGATGCCGGTCCAGACGGGCCGGTAGTCCATCAGCCCCGGCACGAGGTACGCGAGGACGGTGGTGGGCTTGTTGGCGTCGAGCAGGAGGCCGCCGATGTGGATGCCGACGGCTCCCAGCGCGAGGAGCGACACGAAGCGGTGGAGGTCGACCACCACGACCGGGCGCACCCGCGAGAGCAGGCGGGTCTTCACCAGCAGCCCGAGGACGATCGCCGCGGTCAGCAGCAGGTAGGCGACCACGCCGCCCGAGCGGCCGATGATCCAGAACGTCGGCGCGATCTTCTCGTGGACGGGCATCACGAGCTCCCGGTCCGCGTGACGGGGGTGCGGCCGCCGGCCCAGACGACCACGGGCGGGGCCGGCGCCGCGAGGTCCTCGGCGTCCACCTCGTGCCCGGCAGCGCGCTCGATGGCCGCGACGCGGACGGCGAGACGGTGCTGATAGCGATTCCAGCGCGACACCAGGACGCGCCGGGTCGCCCGGCTGCGGTGCAGCAACTGCGCCTCGCGGACCGTGAGGGCGGCCGCGCGCGGGTCGGCGCGGGCCACCGGTTCGGGGCCGGTCCAGGGGTGGGCCGCGATGCTCGCCCAGGCGACGAAGAAGACCAGCAGGGCGATGGTGATCGCGTAGAGACGGGCGGTGTCACTCCCCTTCATGCTCACCTCCGTGATCGGGCGGGGGGGCGGTCGTGCTGCCGCCGGTCGTGGTTGCCCCGGTGCCGTTCTGCGTTCCCCCCTCCTGCGCCGGCGGGCGCGACGGGCGCCTGCCGCCCGAGGGCCGCGGGGCCGAGGGCGTCGTCTGCGAGGGCGTCGTCTGCGAGGCGGCCGGCGGGGCGGCGGCGTGCCCCGGGGGGGTCGGGGTGCGGGCCGGTCCCGTCGTCGTGACCGGGGCCGGGGCGGGAGTGGTGCGGCTGCGAACGGGCGGCGGGGTGGGCGTCGTCGTCATCCCGCTCCGCGTCGCCGCTCCCGGCGACGACTCCCGCCAGGGAGGCGGCGAGATCAGGCCGCGGAGGACCGTGCCGGACGCCCCTGCGGCGGACCGTGGGCGCGCGGTGCGACCGGACGGCGGTAGCGGCGGCAGAGGGGGCAGCGGGCTCGCGATCGCCCGGCGGAGGCTGGCATCGAGGCTGTCGAGCGCAGCGGCCCGCCGGACCATCTCGGAATCGCGCGTCTCGGGGGGATGGTGGTAGGGGCCGAGGCTCATGGTGCGTGCGAGCCCCATGGATCCGGCCAGCGCGGCGACGCCGGTGATGAGCGCCACCGCGGCCCTGTCGGTCCGTCTCATCGTGGGGTGCCTCCCGGTGGGGTTCGTTCCCCCCTTGCCACGACGCGCGCACGGCGGGCTTACGCAACCGGCCGCACCCCAACCGCCAGAACTTCGACCGCGCCGGCCACCGGCACTCACAGGGAACTCTTAAGTCCCCTTGGGCGATCCCTTACCACCCCCGGCCTACCCTCGACATGTAGCCCGCGTCCCTCCTGGGACCGGCACGGCATCTGCGACGGAAGGTCCCTCATGACCGAGCCTCTCAACGACCGCCCCCCGCACCGCTCGTCGCGCCGCGACGCCGACGTCCGCGCCGTCTCGCGCGTGACCTGGGGCATCGCCGCCGCAGCGATCGCCGGCACCGTTGTCGTCGGCGGGCTCGCTGCCGGCGGCGTCACCAACCAGGCCACGGCAGACACCGGCGCGACGGCCGGGATCGGCGCGACCCTCGCCGCCGACGGAGCGGCCCCGGCGGCCGGAGACGCGTACGCCGCGCCCGACCCCGGCCACTACTACGACGACGGCGGGCAGGCGCAGCCCAGCGGCAGCCTGCAGCCCCCCCAGAGCGCGCCCACCCCCTCCTACCAGCCGCCGGCCGCGACCTCGGGGGGGTCCTGAGGTGGTCGCCGAGCACGCATCGGCCACCTTCCCCGCCCTCGGCACCACCGCGCTCGTCGCGGTCGATCGCCCCGCCTACATCGACCTCGCCGAGTCGGTGCTGCACGACGAGCTCGATCGGGTCGACCGGGCGTGCAGCCGCTTCCGCGACGACTCGGAGCTGAGCGCCCTGAACCGGGCCGCGGGTGAGGAGGTCGCCGTGGGGATGCTCCTGTGGGAGGTGATCGCGGCCGCGCTGCGCGCGGCCGCGATCACCGATGGGGACGTCGACCCCACCGTCGGACGCGCGATGAGCGAGATCGGCTACGACCGGGACTTCGCGCTGGTGCGCGGCCCCCGTCCCGGCGTCGTCGTCACGATCACCCCGATCCCCGGGTGGCGTGCCGTGCGCCTGGATCGCGAGCGCGGGACGGTGACGGTGCCCGCCGGGGTCTCCATCGACCTCGGGGCGACCGCGAAGGCCCTCGCCGCCGACCGGGCCGCGCGCGCCGTCCACGACGCGACCGGCGCCGGGACGCTCGTGAGCCTGGGCGGGGACATCGCGCTCTGCGGCCCCGCCCCGGAGGGCGGCTGGCCGGTGCGGATCACCGACGACCACCGCCTTCTCGACGGCGAGGGCGAGACCGTCGCCCTGCGCGAGGGCGGGCTCGCCACCTCCAGCACGACCGTGCGCCGCTGGGCCGGCTCCGACGGCGCGCGCCACCACATCCTCGACCCCCGGCGCGGCACCGTCGCCCGCGAGGTCTGGCGTACGGTGAGCGTCGCCGCCGCCACCTGCGTCAACGCCAACATCGCCAGCACGGCCGCGATCATCCGCGGCCACGGTGCGCCGGCCTGGCTCTCGGATGCCCGCCTGCCCGCGCGGCTGGTGACGCCGGGCGGCACGGTGGTGCAGGTCGGCGACTGGCCGGAGCCGGTCCGATGAGCGCCTTCGGCAACGAGGCCGTCTGGTACCTGATGCGCGGCAGCGGCGTCGTATCCCTCCTGCTGCTCACCGGGGTCATGGCCCTCGGCATCGCGACGTACGGCGGGGTCCGCCTGGCCGGCATGCCCCGGTTCGCGACCGTCGCCCTGCACCGCAGCATCTCCCTGCTCTCGGTGGCCTTCGTCGCCGTTCACGTGGGCACGGCCGTCCTCGATCCGTACGCGGCGGTCAACCTCGTGAACGCGTTGGTGCCGTTCACGGCCGCGTCCAAGCCCCTGCTCGTCGGCCTGGGCGCCCTCGCGGTGGACGTCCTCATCGCCCTCACGGTGACCGGCATCCTGCGCGAGCGCATCGGCCGGCGCACCTGGCGCGCCATCCACTGGGGGGCCTACGCGATGTGGCCCGCCGCGTTCATCCACGCGATCGGCATGGGCTCCGACGCCTCGACCCTCTGGGGCCGGGCGCTCGGAATCGCCGCGGTCGCCCTCATCGGAGGAAGCGTCGCATGGCGCCTGCTGCTCCCGTCGGACTCCGCCCCCGCACCCCTGACGGTCCGCTGATGGCCACCGCGCGCGTCGCCCCGCGCCCGGGCGCGCTCCCGGGTCTCGCACCCCGCGGGCTCCCCCGCCTGCTCGGGCCACGCGACCGCGGAGCGGCGCCCTCGATCTCCGGGCGAGAGCTCATCGACGAGGTGGAGCGCAGCGGGCTGCGCGGACGCGGCGGCGGCGGCTTCCCGACCTCCATCAAGCTGTCGGCCGTCGCCGGCCGGCGACGACGAGCGGTCGTGGTCGCCAACGGCACCGAGGGCGAGCCGGCCAGCGCGAAGGACGCCACCCTGCTCGCGCACGATCCGGATCTGGTGATCGACGGGGCGCTCGCCGCGGCGGGCGCCGTCGGGGCGGGCGAGGTGATCATCGCGATCTCCCGCGCATCGACCGTCGCGATGGCGCGGACGAGCGAGGCCGTCCGCCGGAGGGCGCCCGGCGCGCTCCCGGTGCGCCTGACGGTCGCCGGCACGCCGGAGCGCTTCATCGTGGGAGAGGAGAGCGCCCTCGTCCACTGGCTCAACGGCGGCCCCGCGAAACCCACCCTGACGCCGCCGCGGCCCTCCGAGCGCGGCGTGGGCGGCCGGCCGACCCTGTTGCAGAACGTGGAGACCCTCGCGCACATCGGGCTGATCGCGCGACACGGCGCGGACTGGTTCTGCCGGCTCGGCACCGACGCGGAGCCGGGATCGATGCTCGTCACCGTCGGCGGCGCCGTGCGGAACCCCGGCGTTCACGAGATCGAGATCGGAACCCCGATCGGCGACGTGCTCGCGCTGGGCGGCGGACCGGTCGACGGCGTCGCCGGAGTCCTCGTGGGGGGCTACTTCGGCACCTGGCTGCGGACGGACGACCCATCGGGCGTCCCCTTCTCCGCGGCAGGGCTCCGACCGGTCGGGGGGTCGGTCGGAGCCGGGACCATCGTCGTGCTGCCGCGAGGGACCTGCGGCCTTCAGGAGACGGCGCGCATCGCGCGCTACCTCTCCCGCGAGAGCGCCGGGCAGTGCGGGCCCTGCGTGTACGGGCTTCGCGCCCTCTCCGACGCCGCGGCCGCCCTCGCCGTGGGCCGGCACGCCGGCGAGGCACTGCGCGAGATGCGGGACCTGCCCGACGAGATCGAGGGGCGGGGCGCCTGCGCCCACCCGGACGGCGCCGCCCGCCTCGCGCGGAGCGCCGTCGCGGCCTTCACGAGCGAGGTGCAGCTGCATCTACAGGGCCGGTGCTCGGCGCCGCACGGAGCGCCGGTGGTCCCGGTCCCCGCAGCGAGCGGGGAGTGGCGCTGATGACGACCCACCTGCGGCTCGACCCGATCGCGTGCGACGGGCACGGCAACTGCCACGAGCTCCTGCCGGAGCTGATCGGACTGGACCGGTGGGGGTATCCGGTCGTGGACCGGCGCGCGCCCGTGCCCGCGGCGCTCGAGCGCGACGCGAGGCGCGCCGTCACCATGTGCCCGAAGCTGGCCCTGGCGCTGGAGCGGCGCGAGCCCGGAGGACGGTAGGGCCGCCCTCGGCCTGACTCAGCCTCCCGGCACGAGGAGCGCCTGGAGCTCGGCCACCTGGCGCTGCAATCCGCCGCAGACCTGCTCGCACAGCCGCAGGACCGACTCGTCCGCGATCCTGCAGCGGACGCTGTTGCCGTCCTTCTCCCGCGCCACCAGGCCTGCGCGCGAGAGCACCCCGATGTGCTTCGACACGTTCTGCTGGCCGGCGCCGAGCGCCTCGGCCAGCTCTCCCACGGTGCGCGGCCCGGCTCTCAGGTGGTCGAGGATGCGAATGCGCATCGGCTCACCCAGCACCCGGAAGCGCTCCGCGATGGCCTCCACGAGCGGAGCGGCGAGGGGGTGCGGCATCTCCATCGGTTCTCCTGGGCGACGTCGGCGAGACCGGAGGCGTACGACCGCAGGGTAGTCGAGTTGCGACCGCCCGGGCTCGGCGCGCGGCTGTTCGAGAGGACCGCGGGTGCGCAGACCGGCTACCGGCCGATACGCGTCGTATCCTCCCCCGGGGTCACGCACGTGCGCTGCCCCTGCGCGGCGCCCTCGACATCTACGCCCTTCCCGCGCTGCGCCCGGAGCTCGAGCGGCTCGCCGACGAGGGCGCGCCGGTGATCCGACCTCTCGGAGGTCACGCCGATCGACTCGGCGGGCCTCAGCGCCCTGTTGCACCTACGCAACGGGAGCGCTGGACCGGGGGCCGGGACGCTTCGGGCTCGCCTGCCCGCGGCGCCGGCCGCGGCGGAGTTCGACATCACGGGCCTGCGGGCGAGTTCGTCATCGGGCCGCCCTGGACGCGGTGCGGGCCATGCTTGAGGCGCCCGGGTGGGGCGCAGCGGCGGGGGCTAGCCTGGGCCGCGTGCCGACGGCCTTCACCCCCTCGCACCGCGGCGGAGCCGGATCTCCCATGGTGCTCCTGCACGGGTTCACCGACACGTGGCGCACATGGGAGCTGGTGCTTCCCGAGCTCGAGCGCCATCACGACGTCCTCGCCCCCACGCTGCCCGGCCACGCCGGAGGGCCGGCCATCGTGGGCGAGGTGACCGGCGCCCTGATCCCCGACGCGGTGGAGCGGGCGATGGACGAAGCCGGCTTCGCGACCGCGCACCTCGTGGGCAACTCGCTCGGCGGGTACGTGGCCCTACAGCTCGCCACCCGCGGCCGGGCGCGATCGGTCGTCGCCCTGGCGCCGGCCGGCGGATGGGCCCCGGGAGAGCCCTGGGCCGCGGATCTGCTCGCCGGCTTCATCGCGGCGCAGCAGCAGGCGCGCGCGGCCGCGCCGTACGCGCCGTCGATCCTGGCCACGGCCGAGGGACGGCGCAGCGCGACCCGGTCGATCGTGGTGGACCCGCGACACATGCCGGCGGAGCTGATCGCCCACCAGATGCTCGGCGTCACGCGCTGCGCCGTGCGGCCGATGATCGAGTACGCCCTGCGCGAGGGCTACCGGCTCGACGCCGGGTCCATCGCCTGTCCCGTGCGGATCGTGTGGGGCGCCGAGGACGCGCTCCTGCCGTGGCCCGCGGCCGCCGCGCGCTTTCGCGAGGAGTGGTTGCCGCAGGCCGACTGGGTGGAGCTCGAGGGCGTGGGCCACTGCCCTCAGCTCGACGCCCCGCTCGAGACGGCGCAGCTGATCCTGGACGCCACGGGGGGCTGAGCCCGCCCGGACGACGGATGGAGGCCGCTGCGCGACGCTTGACATATTCTCATATAGACATCTATCTTCGGCCCATGGCTCGCGCGGCGACGACGGCGGACGCGTTCAACGCGGTGGCGGAGCCCCGGCGGCGGCAGATCCTCGACGTGCTCGCACGCGGCGAGCGCCCGGTCAACGACCTGGTGGGGCTGCTCGGGCTCGCCCAGCCCCAGGTGTCGAAGCACCTGCGCGTGCTCAGGGAGGTCGGGCTCGTGGACGCGCGCAACGACGGGCGGCGCAGGGTCTACCGGCTCGACCCGGAGGCTCTCGTGCCCATCCACGACTGGGTCACGGAGCTGGAGCGCACGTGGACGAAGCGGTTCGCGGGCCTGGACGTCGTGCCGGCGGAACTCGATGCGGAGGAGAGACGTGGCGGCGCCTAGGGCGACGGGGAGGGCGGTCGTGACCCTCCCCACCGACGAGCAGATCCTGATCACGCGCGGGTTCGACGCGCCGCGGCCCCTCGTGTTCCGCGCGTGGACCACCCCCGATCTGATCAGCCGCTGGTGGACCGCCGGCCACGGCGAGGCCACGGCGACGGAGGTCGACCTGCGCGTCGGCGGCGCATGGCGCTACGTGCTCGTGACCTCGACAGGGTTCGAGGCGGGCTTCCACGGCGTCTACAGGGAGATCGTCCCGGACGAGCGCATCGTCAACACCGAGGTCTACGAGGGCATGCCCGACGGCGAGGCCGTGGTCACCACCACGTTCGCCGACCGCGACGGCGGGACCCTCCTGACCTGGCTCGTCCAGCACTCGTGCCGGGAGCACCGCGACGCGCACATCGCGTCCGGCATGGAGTCCGGCATGCAGACCGCGCTGGACCTGCTGGACGAGGTGGCGATCTCGCTCGCCTGAGCGAAGCCCGCGGAGCCTGGTGTCCCGAGCCGGGAACCGCCTGCGGACATCCGAATCAGGACACTAGGCGGTCCCGAGCGACGACTCGCGCCGGCCCTTCACCGCGCGATGACCCGCGATCACGCCCTGCAGCGCGTCGAGGGCGGCCAGCTCCTCGGGGGTCGGATCGCCTCCGAGGGGATTGGGGGCGGCGCCGAGCGTCTCCTCCAGCCACCGGTCGATGACCGCCGCCGGCCCGCCTCCGGGACGGCTCGCGACGACCGCCCCGTCCACGAGCAGCGCCAGGGCGGGCACCGAGGAACGGCTGACGTTGATCCCCCGGGGCCAGAGCAGCTCCTCCCGCCACGCCCAGTCCTCGATGGAGGCGAACTCGCCGATGGCGACCACGAGGTCCGGGCGCGCGCGCCGGATCTCGAGCAGCGACGCCGGCAGCAGCATGCAGGCGGCGCACCGCGGCATGCCGAGGGCGAGCAGCCCGCGCGGCGCCTGCGCGACCAGGGCGAGCGCCTCGGGGACCGGCATCGGTCGCGGGGCGGAGGAGGGATCGTCGGCCACTCTGATCAGAGCGTATCGCTCCCCGGCCGGCATCCGCGAGCCCCGGCGGTCCGGGGCGGATGCCGCGCATGACGGCGACGTCCGGATCACGACCACGGGGCTCAGGCCAGCCCGGCGGCGGCCTCCTCGACCCGGGCCACGTCGGACGGCTCGGGCAGCGCCCGGCGCGCGCCGTCCCGCACCCGGCGCACCCGGCGGCGCAGCACCTCGACGCGCGCCGGGTCGTCGGTCCCGGCAACGACCCTCGACAACGCGTCGATCAGGACGATCGCCGTTGCGCCGTCCGCCTGGGCCTCAGCGGCCGCGGCGACCTGGTCGAACGCGCGCCCGACCAGGTCGTCCCAGGTGGGCCGGCGCCGGAGGACCAGCACGCGCCCGCCCTCGACCACGCACCCGCCGAGACCTCGATCCGCGATGCGGCGCAGGAGGTCGGCGGACCTGAGGATCGCCTCCTCGGCCGTCGTGGGGTCGCTGATCCCCGGCGACAGCGCCCGCAGCGCGATGTCGGTGAGCTGATCGATGCCGAAGGCGACGTCCTGCGTGAGCGTCCGCCGCGCGCCGACCTCGATCGCGTCCCCGGTCCGTCGCGCGTGGTCGGCCGAGGCGGGCCCATGGAGATGCGCGACCACCTCGCCCTCGACGACGAACTCGCCGGGAGCCGTGAGCACGACGACGGTGAGACCCTCGGCGCGCGCGAGCCCGGCCAGCCGCAGGTCGTCGATCGCCCGGACGCGCCCCGAGCGGCCCGTCCGTACCTCGGCCGCGGGGGGCCCGTCCGGAGGGTCGGGCGGCTCCCCCCCGCGGCCCGGGAGCGTCCGGGCGATGCTCGAGCGGGTCTCGTCCCAGACCGCATCGATGAGGCTCTCCACCTGGATCTCGGTCGCCATGTGATGGAAGAAGGCGATCAGCAGGCCCAGCGCGACGACCGCCAGCAGCACCGCCACCGTCACCGTGATGCCGGGGACCTCGTCGACCCGGACGAGGCGCAGGGCGACCAGGGCGAAGACGAAGGTGCCGACGAAGCTCCCGATGACCGCCTGCACGCGTCGATCGCGGATGAACCTGCGAATGGTCCGCGGCGAGTAGCCCTGACCGGTCAGTGCCAGCACCGCCAGGGTGATCGAGAGCGTGACGCCCAGGACGGTCATGGTGGCCGAGGCGATCGTCGACAGCACCGAACGGGCGGCGGCGGCGGTGCCGCTGAAGACCCAGGACGGCGTCGCGTCGTGGTCGCCGAGCACTCGGTCCAGGCGGACGAGCGCCTCGGCGGCGATCGCCGCCAGGACCCCGAGCAGGACCGGCCAGAACCACAGCCGCTCCCTGAGGTCATCCAGGAAGCGCGCCGCCCGGGTGGAATGGCGCGAAGCTGGCCGGGATGCGTCCATCGGCCCGCGACCCTACCCGGCCCGGGACGCGCCGGCGGCGGGTTCGCGCGACGCTGCCGGGCTGGCTAGTGTGGGGGCACCTGATGCCGGGCAGCCGCGCGCACGGCGATCGCCCAGCGGGCGGTGGCGCAGCGGGGTCACCCCGACCCCTGGAGCCCGCCCGTGCAGGAACTGATCGCCGCAGGTCTGTTCGCCGTCGTCCTCGGCCTGGTGGTCTCCGAGAGAATCCACCGCACCAAGGTCGCGCTCGCCGGTGCGGCCTTCGCCGCGGTCGCCGGGCTGATCTCCCAGGAAGAGGCCATCGCGGCCATCGACTGGGGCGTCATCGGCCTGCTGGCCGGGATGATGGTGCTGGTCTGGGGGACCGAGCGGACCGGCGTCTTCACCTACCTGGCGATCCGGGTCGGTCAGGCGTCGCACGGACGGCCGATGCGGCTCATGTTCGGCCTGACCGGCACCACCGCCATCGCCTCCGCGTTCCTCGACAACGTCACGACGATCCTGCTGATCGTCCCGATCACGTTCGTGATCGCCGACGCCCTCGAACTCGACCTCATCCCGCTGATCGTCGCCGAGGTGATCGCGAGCAACCTCGGCGGCGCCGCCACCCTGATCGGCGACCCGCCCAACATCATCATCGCCGGCGAGAGCGGCCTGGGCTTCAACGACTTCCTGATCCACGTCGGACCGCCGGCCGTGGTCTCCTACGTGGTCGTCACGGCGGGCCTCTACCTCCTCTACCGGCGCGCTCTGACGCCGCCCCCCGGGCGCGTGGAGGAGCTCGGCTTCCTCGACGCGAAGGGGAGCCTCGGGCCGCAGCGCGAGGTCGTGACCGTGCTCGCGTGCCTCGGCCTGACCGTGCTCGGCTTCTTCATCCACAGCGCGGTCGGTCTCGAGCCCGCCACCATCGCCCTCTCGGGCGCGGCGCTCTACCTGCTCATCAGTGGGGTGGATGTCGAGCACCCCCTGGAGGCCGTCGAGTGGACCACGCTGTTCTTCTTCGTCGGGCTCTTCGTCGTGGTCGGCGCGCTCGAGGTCAACGGGGTGCTCGACAGGATCACCGAGTGGCTCACGGACGCGACTGAGGGTTCGGCCGCCGGGCAGGCGCTCGGGATCCTGTGGGGCTCTGCGATCGCGAGCGGCATCGTCAACAACATCCCCTTCACCGCGGCGATGGCGCCCGTGGTGGACCAGCTCGGCGGGGGCGACGCGAACTGGTGGGCCCTGTCGATCGGCGCCTGTTACGGAGGCAACTTCACCCTCGTCGCCGCCAGCGCGAACCTCGTCGCCGCCGGCGCGCTCAAGAAGGCGGGACGCGAGCTGTCGTTCATGCGCTTCCTACGCGTCGGCGTTCCCGCCACACTGGTGTCGATGGTCGTGGGGACCCTGTGGATACTTCTGGTGGAGGTGTAGCGGTGGGCGATCCCGTTGAACGGCTCTCGGCGAGGCCGCTCGCCGGCATCGTCCAGCGCGTCGAGCCGCTCGGAGAGGGCGACGAGCTCGCCCATGCCGCCGACCGCATCGCCGATGCCGGCGGCGGCCTGCCGGTCGTGGATGCGGACGGCCGACTGGTGGGTTACCTCGCCGAGCGCGATCTGCTCGAGGCGCTCTTCCCGGCCTACCTGCAGGAGTTCCACAACACCGAGTTCCTGACCCGCGACTTCCCGTCGCTCGTCCGGAAGGCCCGCGACGCGGCGAAGACCACGGTCGCCGACCACATGAGCCGCGACCCGGTCCACATCGACCTCGACGGCTCCGAGTCGCACGCGGCCGAGCTCTTCCTGCATCACGGCATCCGGAGCCTGCCCGTCGTGACGAACGACCGGCGGGTGAGCGGGGTTGTGCGCCTGGCGGACATGGTCCAGAGCCTGCTGCAGGCGTGCGGGGCGCTCCCCCCGGAGCCATCGGCGCCCGACTGAGGACGCCATCGGCGTCCCCCGGCCGGCATCCGGGGATCGGCCGGGCCGTCAGCGGGTGATCGTGGTGCCCCCGGTGATCCGGGGTGGGCGGGCGCCGAGGAAGAAGATGCCCGGCAGGCCGGGGGTCTCGAAGCGGAGGCTGCGGTTGCGCCGGAGCGTCGATGCGGCCAGGGTCGCGGTGCCGGTGCGGTCGTTGCTGACGAAGAAGATCGCGCCGCCGCCCTCCGGCGCGGTGTTCCGCTCGATGACCGAGCGCCGCAGCGTGAGGGTGAAGCGGTTGCCGTCGAGGTAGATCGCCCCGCCGCTGCCGCCGCCCGGCGCGCCGGCCCGGGAGGGGTTCGCGCCACGCCCCGTGGCGCGGTTGCCGGCGAACCTGCTGTCGGTGATCGTCCACGAGACCCCGATGCTGCTGAGCGCGCCGCCGTTTGCGCACCGCCCCCCGGCGAAGGTGCTCCGGAAGACCCGGACGGGGATGTTGCGGAACTGGCTGAGCGCGCGCACCGCGGCGCCCCCGACGTCCGGCCCGGTCCGCTCGCAGCGGTTGCCGATGAACCGGGAGCCGACGATCGTCAGCCGTCCGCCGCGAGCGAAGATCGCGCCGCCCCCGCCTCCGTCGGTGGTCTGCCCGGTGGAGTTCCCGGCCCTGAAGGTGAGGTTCTTGACCACGAGACGCGGCGTCGCCTGGTTCTGGCAGTGGTCGGTCGTCCAGACCTGAGCCCGGTCGCAGGTGTTCTGGTAGAGGATGCGCCGCCGCCCCTGGCCGCTGAGGGTCACGCGACCGCCGCCGTCGATGACGAGCGAGCGGTTGGTGTTGCGCACCTTCGCCGTCCGGCGCATCCGGATCGTGACCGGCGCCGGTCCGCAGTCGAAGGTGACCACGCCGCCGCGCGCGACCGCCGCGACCACGGCGGCCGAGGTGCAGCTCGCGGGCGTGCCGCGGCCGACCTGGACGGCATCGGCGGTGCCTGCGCCCGCCGACGCGAGCACGAGCAACGCGGCGAGCGCGGCGGTCCGGGTGGGGCGGGCGGGCAGCGGGATCCTCTCGTCGGCGTCGGGGTTCGCCCGGATCGGGCATCGGCCGTAGTCGCTCATTCCATCACCCGCAGCGTGTCGGGGATGTCCATGCGCCGGATCCGCCTCGTGAGGAAGAGCGGGGCCGCCGCGACGGCGACGATCCCGACCGCCGCGGCGACGGCGAGCGTGGTGGGCGACAGATACCGGTCGATGCCGATATCCGGGAGCGTCGTGCTGGCGAGCGATCCCAGCATCCAGTCGAGGAAGACGAGGCCCGCGCCGATCCCGATCGCCGTGGCGGCGACCCCCACCAGCACGCTCTCCCTCACCACGACGCTCATGATGGCGCGGACGGGGAGGCCGAAGGCGCGCATCGTGGCGTGCTCGCGACGCCGCTCCTCGACCGTGATCCTCGTGGCGTTGAAGGCGATCAGGAGCGCGAGCGCCAGCACGGCCGCGGCGGCGATGAAGAGGATCCCGACGAACTGCGCCAGGGCCTCGTCGAAGCCCTCGCTGATGCGGGCCACGGCCTGGCTCGAGGTCACGCCGGGCAGGTCGAACACCCCCCGCTGCAGGTCGCCGCGGCTCGCGCCCCCCGCCGGGTAGGCGTCGAGGATGTTCGCCGTGCCCGCCAGCCCGAACCGGCCGGCCTGGCCGATGTCCATGAACGCGAAGACGCGCAGGGGGTTGGCGTGGATCCCGGTGACGGGTATCGCCGACTCGACCAGCGCGAACGCGCCCGGGCCGCGCCGGACCGGATGCCGCACGGTGAGCAGGTCGCCCAGCCCCACGCCGAGATCCCGTGCGGCCTTCCGGGCCAGCACGATGCCGTCGCCGGCCTCCGGCGTGGACGCCTCGATCGTGGGAGCCCATCGGGCGCCCTCGAGGTCGGCCAGCCCGAGCAACAGCTCGAGGTCATCGCGGCCGTCGCTCGCGATCGCGGTCACCGGGAGCCGCAGCCCGGCGTCGACGGCGCCCACCGCCGGCGCATCGCGGACGGCGGTGACGACGGCCGAGTCGGCCGGGTAGAAGGTGTCGAGCTGCACGAGGACGCGATCCGGGCCCGCCTTGGTGAACTCGCCGCCGGCGCGGTCGATCGTCCGCCCGAAGCTGTCGAGTATCCCCAGCACAGCGACCAGCGCGGTGATCGCGGCGCCGACGCTGACGGCGGTGAGGATGGTGCGCCGGGGCGTCCGCAGGAGGTTGCGCAGCGGCATCTGGGTCAGGCTCGACCCGGGCAGGCGGATGCGGCCGGTCCAGTCGGTGAGGCGGCTCGTCCCGGCGGTCAGGTGACCGGTTCGGATCGCGGTGATCGGCTCCACCCTCACCGCGCGCCACACCGGTATGGCGCTCGCCACGATCGGGATCACCAGCCCCAGCGCCGCGCCCTGGCCGAACACACCGAGCTGGAAGGGGGTCAGGTGCACCGGCAGCGGCAGCACCGACTCCAGCAGGCCCTGCATGGCCCGTCCGACGAGCAGACCGACCCCGACCCCGGCGACGGTGCCGAGCAGCGCGACCTGCGCCCCCACCAGCAGCGGCCGGATCGAGAGCCTCCAGCGCGGAACGCCGAGCGCCATGCCGATGCCGATCTCACGTCGCTGGGCCTCGACGATGCGGCTGATCAGGTTGAACGCCGCCAGGGCGGCGGCAACCAGCACCAGCCCCGCGAGCGCGTTCCAGAAACGCTGGTCGTTGTCGATGTCCTCGTAGAGGACGCGCACCGCCTCGGCGTCGTCGCGCGTCGAGACCGTGGCGCTGACTCCCAGCCGATCGACCGCTCCCGAGAGCTGCGCCTCGACGCGGTCACGGTCCGTGCCGTCGGCGAGCCTCAGCACGAGGTCGTTGACCTGGCCTCGGCGCCCGGCGACGCCCTGCGCAGCCGCCAGCGGAATGTAGACGGGAGCCAGCTCACCCTCACTGAGGACGCTTCCCTCGGGTCCCGCGTAGAAGAAGTCCTCCGGGATCGTCCCGACCCCGGTGTAGGCGATCCGGCGACCGCCGGCGACGACCAGCGAACCCGTGGACGGCAGGCCGCGGTGGTCGGCGAACTTGGCCTCCAGCAGCGCCGACGGGACTCGCGCGTCGGCGTCGGGGGCGCGGCCGTCCTCGACCCATGCTCCATCGACCACGGGGTGGGCGCCGAAGTCCATGCCGACGATCCGGGCCACCACGAGGACCGGCTCCGCGCCCGCGCTGGCCTGGACCTGGCTGTCGACGACCAGCCGCTCGCGGGCCACCGTCACCGAGCCGGCGTCCTCGATGCCCCGTGCGGCCGTCGCGAGCACCCCCTCCCGGGCGAAGGTGCCGGGGCTGAGGCTCACGCGCAGGTCGTGCATCCCCAGGGCGGCGAAGCTCGCGTCGTTCGACACCCGGCGCCAGGTCGCGGTGCTGCCCAGCCCCGCGTAGACGCCGATGCCGATGGCCATGACGAGGGCGATGGTCGCGACCGCCACCCAGTGCTGGCGCAGATCGCGCCAGGACCACCGCAGCCACAGCCAGCGGGTGTCGGGCAGATCGGGTGTCGGTGTGCTCACCACTGCAGATCGGCGATCTCGGCCCTGCCCCCGGCGGGCGGCCCGTCGGCCACGATGCGGCCGCTCGAGAGCTCGACCACGCGATCGGCGACCCGGGAGATCTCCCGGTTGTGGGTGACCACCAGGACCGTCATCCCGGCCCGGGCCTGCTCGGCGAGGACCTCGAGGATCTGGACGCCGGTGCGGAAGTCGAGCTCGCCGGTCGGCTCGTCGGCGAGCAGGATCGGGTTGCCGGTCGCCAGCGCGCGGGCGATCGCGACCCGCTGCTGCTCACCCCCCGAGAGCTGATGGGGGAAGTGGCGCAGGCGCTCGCCGAGACCGACCCTGGCCAGGGCGTCGGCGGCCCGTGCGTCGGCGCCCTGGCGCCGGGAGGCGTCGGCGCCGAACTTCACGTTCTCGAACGCGGTGAGGCCGGGGAAGAGATTGAAGGTCTGGAAGATGAAGCTGACCGTCCGGCGCCGCAGCGCCGCCCGCTCGGCCTGCGTCGCGGCGGTCACGTCGACGCCGGCGATCCGCACCGACCCCGACGTGGGCGTGTCGAGTGCTCCGACCATGTTCAGCAGGGTCGTCTTGCCGCAGCCCGAGGGGCCGAGGATCACGACGAACGCGCGCTCGTCGACGTGGAGGTTGATGTCGTCGATCGCGATCACATCGACCTCGCCGACGCGATAGCGCTTCGACACCCCGTCCAGGTCGATCCGGGTCCCGGCGTAGCCGGTGCGCGCATCGACCGGGGCGGACTCGTTCGTGTCGGCCACTCCCGGCGCAGAGTCGACCGGACCGTCGCCGGGCCGCGAATCGGCCCGGGCCGACGGTCCGGAGAGGTCGGCGTCGGTCATGGTCGCTCCCTTTCGATCGAGAGTCCGATCAGCCGGACCCGCACTCACCCCGATCGCACCGACCGAGCCGGGGTCACCTCCACGCTCCCGGCTGCCGGGTGTCGGGCCATCGGGAGGCCCACGGAGCGGGGGCGGGGCGGACTACCCGCCCCCCGCGCGGGAAGACCGTCGCCGCTGACACGCTGCTGATGGTGCCGCCCCCTCCGCGCGTGAGCCCGGACGATCTGACAAACCGCTAACAGCTCTCGCCGGCCGATCCTTGGAGAATCGGGCCGGTAGGCGTAGCGTCGCCGCATGACCTGCATCTCGACCATCAGCCCGCGCGGTAAGCGGTCGCCCCGCCGGCGACGCGGAGGAACCGCGTCCTGAGGCGAAACACCGACAGGCGTGCGACGACCTCCCGCGCCCCGGTAAGAAGGATCACGGCGGCGGCCATGGCTCTGAGCCTCGCCGGAGTCACCGCCGGAGTCACCGCCGGAGTCACCGCGGGGGCACCCGCGACCATCGCCGACAAGAAGGCCGAGGTCGCGAGGATCACACAGGAGCTCCAGGCGATCGACCACCGGGTCGAGGATGCGGCGGAGGCCTACAACGGCGCGCGGTATCGCCTGGCCGAGACCACCCAGCGCGTCACCCGGAACCGTCGCGCGCTGACTGCCACCACGCGCGGTCTCGCCACGAAGCGAGCCGTGCTGGCTCGACGGCTCCGGGGCATCTACGCGACCCCGGACCCGTCGCTCGCACAGGTGCTCGTCACCAGCGGCAGCCTCAGCGCCGCCATCGAGCAGGTCGACCTGCTGGAGCGGATCGGCGACAGCGACGCCGAGCTGGTCGGCGGCCTCAGAGCGAACCGCGGGAAGCTTGCGGCGCTCCGCGAGGGCTTGATCGCCGACCGCGAGAAGTCCCGGCGCGAGGTCGTCGAGGCACGACGCCAGACGCAGGCCGTGGAGGCCCTGCTCGCCCAGCGGCGGGTGGTCCTCGAGAGCGCACGCGGTGATCTCGGCCGCCTCCTCGCCGCCGACCGCGCCCGGGAGCGCCGCGCGGCGGCCGCGCGGGCGGAGCTCGCACGTCAGCGCCAGGCGGCCACCGCGTCAACCGTCACCTCGCCCACGACGCCGGCTACACCCTCGCCGGCCACGCCCGCGCCGGCCGCGACGCCGACGGCACCCGGGGCCCCCGCTCCCACGGCGTCCACCCCTGCCACGCCCCTGCCCAGCGGCAGCGGCAACGCGACCGCGGCGAGCGTCGCGATGAGGTACCTGGGCGTCCCGTACCGCTGGGGCGGGGCGTCCCCCTCGACGGGCTTCGATTGCAGCGGGCTCGCCTCCTACGCGTACGCCCAGATCGGCAAGAGCGTCCCGCACTACACCGTCGCCATCTGGAACGCCTTCCCGAAGGTGCCGGCGTCCCAGCTGCAGGTCGGCGATCTGGTCTTCTACCGAGGCCTGGGCCACATGGGCATCTACATCGGCGGAGGGCAGTACGTGAACGCCCCGCAGACCGGGGACGTGGTCAAGGTGTCGAGCATGAGCGCCCGCAGCGACTACGTCGGCGCCGTTCGCCCCTGAGCCCGGCGGGCGGGGCGGTGCCACGCTCGATCGCCGAGACGACGGCGCCCTCCACGACAGCGGCAGGGCATCGGTGGAGCGGGCGGCGCAGCTCGGGATCCGCGGCCCCGCCGCCCACTGAGGTCGCGCCCGCCGAACCTCAGCCCGGTTGGCTGCGCTCCACGGCCGCCTTGACCACTTCCCCGAGGGTCGGGTGGACGTGGAAGGCGCGGGCGATCGGGCCGCCGTCGCCGTCGCCGGCCTGCATGGCCACGGCGATCGGATGGATCAGATCGGCGCCGTGGTAGGCGAGCACGTGGGCGCCCAGGAGCCGTCCGGTGCCGTCCTCGGCGATCACCTTCACCATCCCCCGCTCCTCACCCCAGGCGCGGGCCTTGCCGCCGCTGAACGTGCCTGAGCCGATCCGCACCGCGTGGCCCGCCTCGCGCGCGGCGGCCTCGGTGAGGCCGATCGAGACGAGCTCGGGGTCGGTGAAGATCGCGCGCGGTCCGACGTCGCGGGGGACGTCATGGGGGTCGATCCCCATCGCGTTCTCGGCGACGTCGACGCCCTGGCGACGGGCGACGTGGGTGAACTGGCCCCACGACGGTCCGAGCACGTCGCCGGCGGCCCAGATCGTGTCGGCGCTGGTGCGCAGACGCGAATCCACCGGGATGCCCCGGCGATCGCCCTCGACGCCGGCCGCGGCGAGGCGCAGGGCCTCGACGCTCGCCGACCGGCCCGCGGCGACCAGGAGGCCGGCGGCCTCGAGCGAGCGGTCGGCTCCGGCGTGCGCCAGCCGCATCCGCACGCCGCCGCCCGGGACGGGCTCGACGCCGTGGATCGTGACGCCGGTGAATATGCGAAGGCCCTCCTCCTCGAGGAACCCGTGGAGGGCCTCGGCGAGCTCGGGCTCGGCTCCCGGCAGGAAGGAGGGCGCCACCTCGACCATGGTCACCTGGGTGCCCAGGCGCCCGAGCGCCTGCCCGAGCTCGAGGGCGATCGGCCCGGCTCCGACCACGAGCAGGCTCGCCGGCAGCTCGTCGAGGGCGAGGACGTCGTCGCTCGTCATGTGCGGCGTGACGTCGAGCCCCGGGATCGGGACGACGCCGGGCTCGGCGCCGCTGGCGATGACGATGCTGGGCGCCGACAGCACGCGGCCGTCCACGCGCACGCTCTGCGGCCCGTCGATCTCGGCCTCGCCGGCGATCAACTCCAGGCCCTCGAGGGACTCGAGCCAGCCCTGGGCACCCCGCGCCCCACGATCGATGATCCCGCGCACGCGCTCCATGACGGCGGCGAAGTCGACCTCCACCTCGCCCACCCGGATGCCGAACTCGCCGGCGCGGCGGACCTCGTGCGCGACCTCGGCGCTGCGGATCAGGGCCTTCGTGGGTATGCAGCCGCGGATCGGGCACGTCCCGCCGACGCGTCCGCGCTCGATGATCGCCACGCTCGCACCGGCATCGACCGCCCGGGCGGCGGCGTTCATCCCCGCCATCCCGGCCCCGACGATGATCAGGTCGACGTCGTGACTCATGAGCGCAACACCTTGGCGAGGGTCGGCGGGGACCTGGGACGGGCGCCGGCAGCTCGCGGCCGACGCGCTCATGCCGGTCAGGAGGATGGAGCCGTCCGGATCGCGCCGCAGCCACCCGTCGCGCTCGAGATGGGCGAGGGCCTGGGTGGCGCCCGGACGGGTGACGCCCGCCACGCGGGCGAGGTCGCGATGGAGGATCGGGGCGATGCGGACCCCCTCGGTGGTCACGCGACACTCGCGGGAGGCGAGCGCCCGCAGCGCGAGCAGCACACGATCCTCCACCCGCCGGTGGGCGAGGCGCAGGGCGGTCGCCTGGGCCTCCTCGACACGCAGCACGCACTGCTCGAGCAGCCCCGTGAGTACCGACGGATAGGCCGCCAGGTCGCGCAGGTGCGCGTTGTCGAGGGGGCAGATCCAGGTGTCGGCGAGGGCGCGCATGATCACCTCGCCCTCGCCGAGCCCCGTGGGGGGACAGGTGAGCACCTCGCCCTCGCCTGCCTCGGCGAGCACGAGATCGCGTCCATCCTCGGTCGTCGCGACGATCTCGACGCGGCCCGACTTGATCATCGACAGGCCGGAGGACCCGGTGTGGAGCGGACCGTGTGAGCCCACGCCCCAGCGGGCCATCGGACCGCGCATCAGGATCGACATCGCCGCCTGGCGCTCGAGCAGGGGCAGCCCCGCGAGGACGTCGGTGCCGCCCAGCCGGAGCGAGACGATGCTGCGGACGCTCATTGCGCGCCTCCCGTCGAGGAGTCGATGTCCGGGGGCACCCCGCCCAGCGCTTGGCGAGCGGCGGGGAGGGGATGCAGAGACCCCGTGCAGTAGGGGCACACCGTACCCGCCTCCGCGCCACCGCCGAAGACGTTTCCGCATTCCGCGCAGAGGACGGGATCGGGCGTGCTGACGGCCAGTGGCGCCGCGCACACGGCGATGAGGATGCGCGCCGGGACCCGGTCGGCGAGGGTGGGGAGTGCCGATGCCAGAGCACCGACGACGAAGCCGATCTGCACGGCGCCGGTCAGCCTCGCGAGCCCCCGCCCGCGGACGAACCACGATGCCATCAGCTTCATCCCCACCGGGTAGACGCCGGCCAGGAACACGCCCGTCAGGAACCGCAGCGGCACGGCGAGCTCGATCCCGCCGGCGAACAGCGCGACCGCCGCGTTCGTGCCGGCGGCGCCCGCCGCGCACACGGCGATGAGGATGCGCGCCGGGACCCGGTCGGCGAGGGTGAGGAGTGCCGATGCCAGAGCACCGACGACGAAGCCGATCTGCACGGCGCCGGTCAGCCAGGAGGCCTCACCCGACGAGATCCCCCAGGCGTCCCGGAGCGAGGGGATCACCGCGGACGCGCTGAACCAGACGCTCATGACCAGCACCTGGACGGCGGCGATGAGCATGAGCGCGCGCCACCGACGCCGCGGCGATCCACCGTCCCGCGCGGTCCCGGCCGCATCGGGAGCCCCGGCGTCTCGCCCCACCACGTGATCGGGACTCATCATCGCCAGGAGAGCACACGCGCCGCCACGGCGCGCGGATCAGGTGCGCGGATGAACCCGGGGTCGCGGGGCGACGGCGAGGACCGGGCGGCCCGGAGGCGCACGGACGGCCCCCGCCGCGCCGCGGGCGGGACACCGGCCACCGGCCACCGGCCACCTGTACCGTCCCCCGTGTCCCGCGGCGGGACCACCGACCGACGCATCGGAAGGGGCGCCGAAGGCACATGAGCATGGCGGACGCACTCGCCCTCGCCGCGGCCGACGCGCCCGGTCAGCTGCTCCCCGCCCGGAGCCAGATGGCCTTCACGCTCGGCGTGCACATCATCCTGGTCCCCCTCGGAGTGGTCTTCCCGCTCCTGATGCTCATGGCCAACTACCTGGGGCTGCGCCGGGACGACGCGGACTACATGCGGCTCGCCGAGCGGTGGTCGAAGGTCGCCGCCGTGACCTTCGCGGTCGGGGCGGTCACCGGCACCGTCCTCAGCTTCGAGATGGGGATGCTCTGGCCGGGCCTCTTCGACCGGTTCGGGGACGTGATCGGCATCGCCTTCGCGCTCGAGGGCATCTTCTTCTTCCTCGAGGCGATCTTCATCTCGATCTATATCTACGGGTGGCGGCGCCTGAGCCCCTGGGCGCACTTCTGGAGCGGAGTGCCGATTCCGCTCTGCGGGCTCGGCGGGGCCTTCATGGTGCTCTCGGCCAACGGCTGGATGAATCAGCCCGGCGGATTCACCACCGACGCCGCCGGCGAGGTCGTCGACGTCGATGTCTGGTCGGTCATCTTCAACGGCGCGGCCGGTTACACGTTCGCCCACATGTACGTCGCGGCATTCATCTGCGCCGGGTTCCTGGTGGCGTCGGTCTACGCGGCGGGAATGCTCCGCGGGCGCCGCGACCGCTATCACCGCCTTGGCTTCCTGTTGCCCTTCACCGTGGCGGCGGCCGCGATGCCGCTCCAGATGCTCGTGGGTGACTTCGTCGCCCGCGCCATCTACGAGGACCAGCCGATCAAGTTCGCCGCCATGGAACTGAACACGACGACGGGCCCCGACAGGCCCGAGATCCTCCTGGGCCGGCTGAACGCCGACGGAACGGTGAGCGGCGGGCTCAGGATCCCGGGTCTCGCCTCGATCCTGAGCGATCCGTCGCGCGGGACCTCCACCGTGGTGACCGGCCTCGACGCGGTGCCCCCGGACGAGCGGCCCACCGTGGCGGCGACCAACATCGTGCACCTGGCGTGGGACGTGATGGTCGGGCTCGGGACCGCGCTCACCCTGCTTGCGGCCTGGTTCGCGGTCCTGTGGTGGCGCCGGCGCGCGGACGTCGTCGAGAGCACCTGGCTACTGCGGCTCGCGGTCGTGGCGCCGATCGCCGCCTACCTCTGCCTCGAATCGGGCTGGATCGTCACCGAGGTGGGGCGCCAGCCGTGGATCGTCTACCGCATCCTGCGCACCGAGCAGGCGGTGACCGGGGCGTCCGAGGCCTTCGTCTGGACTTCGTTCGCGTCGATCCTCGTGCTCTACGCGGCCCTCGCGGTCGCCTTGGTGCTGGTGATCCGCGGCATGACCCGCCGTTGGCGCGAGGGCGATCTGGGCGAATCGGACGTGCCCTATGGCCCGCGCGGGGCCGTCCCGCCCGGCCCGCCCGATCGGGAGACCGCCGCATGAGCGCGGCCGACGGCTGCCTCGTCGTGCTCGTCGTCGGCGTCGTGCTCTATGCGCTGCTTGGCGGCGCCGACTTCGGCGCCGGCTTCTGGGATCTCACCGGCGGCGGAGCGTCTCGCGGCGAGCGTCCGCGCGCGCTGATCGACCGATCCATCGGGCCGGTGTGGGAGGCCAACCACGTCTGGCTGATCTTCTGCATCGTGGTCCTCTGGACGGCCTTCGGGTCCGCCTACTCGGCCATCTTCTCGACCCTCTTCGTGCCGCTGACCCTCGCCGCGCTGGGCATCGTCCTGCGCGGCTCGGGCTTCGCCTTCCGCGCGGTCTCGACCCGCCTCGGGATGCGGCGCGTCTACGGGGCCACGTTCGCCGTCTCGTCGGTGCTCACCCCGTTCTTCCTGGGAGCCGTGCTCGGCGGCATCGCCTCGGGACGGGTGCCGCCGGGCAACGCGGCCGGCGACCCGTGGACCAGCTGGCTCAACCCGAGCGGCATCGCCGTCGGAGCCCTGGCGGTGGCGGCCTGCGCGTACCTGGCCGCGGTCTATCTGATCGCCGACGCCCGCCGCCTCGGCGACGCCGGCGCTCGAGCGGTACTTCACCCGACGCGCCCTGGGGGCCGGCGCCGCCGCCGGGATCCTGGCCGTCGCAGGGATCCTCGTCCTTCGCGCTGACGCCACGCGGACCTACGAGCGCCTGGTCGACGAGGGGCTCCCGCTCGTGGCCGTCTCCGTCGCGTGCGGGGTCGCGGTGCTCGTGCTGCTGGCCCTCGGCCGGCCGCGTGGGACCCGGATCCTCGCGGCGGGGGCGGTGGCGGCGATCGTGGGCGCCTGGAGCGTCGCGCAGTGGCCGTACGTCCTGCCGGAGACCCTCACGTGGGACGCCGCCGCCGGCGACTCCTCGACGCTCGCCTGGGTGCTTGGTCGTGTTCGTCGTGGCGATCGTCCTCGTGGTCCCATCGATCGCCCTCCTGTTCGCGCTCGATCAGCGGAGCCGCCTGGAGGAGGAGATGTAGATGCGCTTCGGCTTCGCCCCGGTCCAGTCCCAGCCGACCTTCGACGCGATGCTCGCCCAGGCCGCCCGTGCCGAGTCGCTCGGCTTCGACACCCTGTGGGCCCACGAGCACCACTCGGGGGGGACGATCTACCCCTCCCCCCTGATGACCGCGGCTGCGCTCGCGGGCGCGACGAGCCGGATCGCCATCGGGACGAACATGCTCCTGCTACCCCTGCACCACCCGCTGCGGGTGGCCGAGGACGCCGCGATGGTCGACGTGATGTCCGGCGGCAGGCTCGTGCTCGGCGTGGCCGCGGGCTACGCCCGGGACGAGTTCTCGGCCTTCGGCGTCGGCCTCGATGAACGTGGCCGGAGGATGCGCGAGGGTATCGCCCTGATACGTGCCGCGTGGTCCGGGCAGCCGGTGACGATGCACGGGACCGGGTTCGCCCTCCAGGGCCACACCGTCTTTCCGGAGCCCCTGAGCCGGCCGTCTCCGCGCCTGTACGTCGGTGCCGGTGCGGCGGGCGCCCTACGTCGGGCGGCGCGGCTCGGTGACGGCCTCATCCTCAGCGCCACACAGACGCCCGAGGGCGTGCGCGCGGCGGTCGATGTCTTCCGCGCCGCGGAGCCCGCGGCGGCGGAGCCCAAGCCGATCGGCCTCAACCGGGTGACGCACGTCGTCGAGGGCCGAAGGGCCCGCGAGGAGGCCGTGCGCTTCTTCGCCGAGGGGTTCCTGCACTTCTACGATCTCTGGGGGCACCCGCGGATCGCCGCGCTCGGCTCCGGTGCGCGCATGCACGAGCAGACCGCCCGCGAGCACTTCATCTTCGGCGAGCCCTCGGAGTGCGTCGAACGGCTGCACGAGTACGCCGAGCTGGGGATCGACGAGGTCGCATGTCTCATGAACTTCGGCAACCCCGGTCTGGACGCGGTCGGGCGCTCGATGGACCTCTTCGCCGAGAAGGTGGCCCCCTTCGCGCCCTGATCGCCCGGGGGCGACGACGGCTGAGGGCGGTCCGGAGCCGAGGCGCGCAGTCGCGCGCTCAGCCGGGGGTGGTCACCGCCCGATCGATCCCGCGCCCTCGGCGTCCGCGCCGGAGCCGTCCAGCAGGCCGGCCAGCATCGTGGCGGTGTTGATCAGCGCGAGATGGCTGAAGGCCTGCGGGAAGTTGCCGAGCTGCTCTCCCGTGGGGCCGATCTCCTCGGAGTAGAGGCCGAGGTGGTTGGCGTAGGTGTGCATCTTCTCGAAGACGATCCGGGCGTCGCGCAGACGGCCGGAGCGGGCGAGGGCCTGGACGTACCAGAAGGTGCACATGGAGAACGTGCCCTCGGACCCGCGAAGGCCGTCGGGCGATGCGGCGGGGTCGTACCGGTAGACCAGGCTGTCGGACACCAGGGCCCGGTCCATCGCCGCGAGCGTCGAGCGCCACATCGGGTCCTCGGGCGCGATGAACCCGACCAGGGGCATCTTCAGGAGCGAGGCGTCGAGCACCTGCGAGCCGTAGTGCTGCACGAAGGCGCCCAGCTCCGCATCGAACCCCCGGTCGATGATCTCCCGGTAGACCCGGTCGCGCTCGGCCGTCCAGCGCGCGAGATCGGCCGGGCGCCCGCGCGCGCCCGCCAGCCGCACGGCACGGTCGAAGGCGACCCATGTCATCAGCCGCCCGTACGTGAAGGCCTGCGGCCCGCCGCGCGTCTCCCAGATCCCGGCCTCGTCCCGGCTCCAGTTGTCGCAGAGCCAGTCGATCGTCGCGGACAGGTTGACCCAGGTGGCATGATCGAGCATCAGGCCCGCCGCGTCCGCCTGGGCGATCGCGTCGATCATCTCCCCGTAGATGTCGAGCTGGAACTGATCGGCCGCCCCGTTGCCGATCCGCACCGGGCGCGAGCCGCGGTAGCCGTCCATCTCGAGCGAGATCTCATCGAGGTCCGGGGAGCCGTCGACCCGGTACATGATCTGCAGCGGGCCCCTGCCGTCGCCCGAGCGCTCGCGGATGCGGTGTCCGAGCCAGCGGATGAACGCCCCGGCCTCCTCGGTGAAGCCCAGGGCGAGCAGGGTGGACACGGAGAACGAGCCATCGCGCACCCAGGTGTAGCGGTAGTCCCAATTGCGCTCGCCCCCGACCTGCTCGGGCAGGCCCGCCGTCGGCGCGGCCACCGGCGCCCCCGTGGGCGCATAGATCATCAGCTTGAGGGTGATGGCCGAGCGGAAGACCATGTCGCGCCAGCGGCCGCGGTAGTGCGAGGCGGCGAGCCAGCCCTTCCAGAAGCGCTCGGTGCCGTCGAGGAGCGCGTCGATGTCGTTGAGCGCGAGCGCGCTCGGGGGCTCCTCGGCCGCCGACTCGAGGATGGCGCCGGAGACCCCGCCCTCCGACAGCTCGAAGCTCGATCGGACCCCGGTCCCGTGCTGCTCGAGCCCGGGGGCGTGGAGCGTGAGGTGGAGGTCCCGGGCCCGGAAGACCGCCCCCTGGTGGGTCACCTCGAGCTCGTGCGGCGCCCGGCCGTAGTCGAAGCGCGGGTCGCACTCGAGCAGGAAGCGCATCCGGCCGCGGACGACGCGCACGGATCGGACCAGCCGACGACGGTTCGTGGCGACGATCCCGCGGGTCGGGGGCATGAAGTCGATCAGCTCGCCGACGCCGTCGTCGCTCATGAAACGGGTGACCAGGATCGCCGTGTCGGGGAAGTAGAGCTGGCGGGTGACGTAGTCGCCGCGCTCGGGCGCGATCCTGAAGTGCCCGCCGCCATCCGCGTCCAGCAGCGAGCCGAAGATGCTCGGCGAGTCGAAGCGGGGGAGGCAGAGCCAGTCGACGCAGCCGTCGGTGCTCACCAGCGCTGCGGTCTGGAGGTCCCCTATCAGGCCGTGATCGGCGATGAGCGGGTAGTCGGACACCGGACCAACCCTATCGCCGCGACCGGCACTCGCCGCGGGCGCGGACCGGAGCTGTGCGCGGGAAGTGCGGAGGACGGTCGAGGCGGTCCGCTCGATCGCGGTGGCGGCCGGGAGGTGCAACGACCGGCGCCGGGCGACGCGGCCGAGCTCAGGGAGCCTGCGTGGTCGGTGGCGGCTGCGGCGCGTCTCGTTCCCGCTGCCCGACGACCCGGGCAAGCACTGGGAAGAGGAGCACCGACAGGACCCCCGCGCCCACCAGGGCGGCCCCGTTCTCGGGGGGCATCAGCCCGGTGGCGATCGAGATCTCACTGATCGCGACGATGATCGGAAGGCCGGTCGCGGCGTAGAGCGCGAGCCTCAGGGGCTCGCTGCCGGGGAGCGCGCGGCGATAGACGAGGAAGGCCGGAATCCCGCGGACGGCGACGATCAGCACGAAGATCGCGAGCAGCTTGCCGGGGCTGTCGATGATCGCGTCGATGTCGATGCGCATCCCCGAGACGACGAAGAACGTGGGGATGAAGAACCCGAAGGCGATGCCGTCGATCTTCTGCTCCAGGCGCTCGTCGCCCTCGGGCAGGGTCGCGCGCAGCACGAGCCCGGCGGCGAAGGCTCCGAGCACCACGTCCAGGCCGAGCTCACCCGAGAGCAGGAACAGCCCCACCAGCAGCAGGACGGTCATGCGCACCGTGGTCTGCGAGGAGGTCTCCGAGCCGACGCGCACCAGGGTCGCGACGGGGTCGTTCCGTTTCAGCCAGCCGGTTGCACGGGAGACGTGGAGCGCGATCAGCCCGAAGCCCACCAGCAGCAGGAGCGACTCCACCTCGCCCCGCGAGCTGAGGAAGAGCGATATCGCGAGGATCGGGCAGAACTCGCCGACGGCGCCGTTCGCGAGCACGGCCCGCCCCAGGCCGCCGCCCAGCTCGCCCGAGTCGCGCAGGATCGGAAGCAGGGTGCCGAGGGCCGTGGTGGTGAGGGCGATCGCGACGGGCACGGGGGCATCGACCAAGCCCCCCACGGCGAGGGCCCCGACCACGGCGACCGACAGCGCCACGGAGATCCCCCACGCGGTTCCCGCCCTCGCGCCCTCCCTGCCGCGGAGCACCGAGAGGTCCAGCTCGAAGCCCGCCACGAAGAAGAGGAAGCCGAGCCCGATATTGGCGATCAGCGCGACGGGCGCATCGGCCTGGGCCAGGTCGAGCGCCTCGGGGCCGATGACGATGCCCAGCACGAGCAGGACCACGACCTCGGCGATCCTCGGACCGGGCATCAGCCCGATGACCAGCGGCACGAGCGCCGAGACGAGCACGATCACGAAGAGGGACGCGAGTCCCTCGGGCAGCTCCATCGAGCGCACCCCTGGCGGGTCGGCGCAGCCGGACGAGGACAACGATATCCGCCGGCAACCCCGGAGCGGTCTCTTCGCCGGGGGTTGCTTTCGCGTCGCGCAGGCGGGCATGATCGCGCCGTGACGGACGGCGTCCCCACACCGGACAGCACGACCTCCGGGATCTCTCGGCGCCAGTTCCTCGAGACCTCGGTCGCGGCGACCGCCGGGTCGCTGTGGCTCGGAGGCTTCTCAGGACGCGCCGCGGCCGCACCACCCGAGAACCTGCGAGGGATGAACGTGCTCATGTTCATCACCGATCAGGAGCGGGCGATCCAGCACTTCCCGCCCGGATGGGCGCGCGAGAACCTGCCCGGGCTCACCCAGCTCCAGCGCCATGGCATGACGTTCGAGAACGCGTTCACTAACTCGTGCATGTGCTCGCCCGCGCGCTCGACGCTCATGTCCGGGTACTTCCCGGCGCAGCACGGCGTGAAGTACACCCTCGAGTCCGACATGGCGCCGCCGGACAACCCGCAGGTCGAGCTGCCGAAGCCGGCCGCCCTGACGAACATCGCGACGGTCATGTCGGCCGCCGGCTACAACGTCGTCTACAAGGGCAAGTGGCACTGCAGCAAGCCGGCCGCCGGCGGCGACGCCTGGGCGCCCTCGGATCTCAGCGACTACGGGTTCTCGCGCTGGAACCCGGACGACGCCGGCGCCAATCAGAGCATTCCCGAGATGGGCGGCGGCATCGCCAACAACGACGGGCGCTTCATGACGTCGGTCGGCGACTACACGGCCGGCAGCGAGGGCGCGCTCGAATTCCTCACCTCGGTGGATTTGGCCGCGCAGCAGCAGCCCTTCTTCATGATCGTCTCGCTCGTCAACCCCCATGACGTCCTGGCCTATCCGCGCAATCTCACGGCGGCGGGCTACAGCGACCTCTGGCTCGACGGCGACATCGGCCTGCCGGCCACCGTTGACGAGAACCTGCGGCTGAAGCCGAGGGCGCAGGAGGAGTTCCTGAAGATCTTCGAACTGAGCGGCGTCCTGCGCACGCGACAGCAGAAGCGGAACTACCTCAACTTCTACGCCAACCTCATGAAGACCCAGGACGACTACCTGGTGAACATCCTGGCCGCCCTCAAGTCGGTGCAGACCCCCAACGGCTCGACGCTCTACGAGGACACGCTCGTCATCCGCACATCCGATCACGGCGAGATGGGCATGGCGCACGGCGGGCTCCGCCAGAAGAACTTCAACTTCTACGAGGAGTCGCTGCGGGTGCCCCTCGTGTACTCGAACCCGCAGATCTTCAAGAAGCCGCGCCGCTCGACGTCGCTGGTGTCGCACGTCAACTTCCTTCCCACCCTCGCGAGCCTGGTCGCGGCGCCCGCCTCCGCCCGCGCTCCCTGGCAGGGGCGCGACTACTCACGGCTAGTGCTGCGAAAGAGCCCGCTACCGGTGCAGAACTACATCGTCTTCACATACGACGACTTCCAGGCCGGGCAGCCGACCGGGCCCTACGTGCCCCCCCCGCAGCACGTCGTCAGCATCCGCGAGAAGCGGTGGAAGATCGCGCGCTATTACGACCCGGATCGTCGGGTGCGCGACGAGTGGGAGATGTACGACCTGCTCACCGACCCCCTCGAGACGACCAACCTCGCGCGGCCCGCCTATCGCCGAACGCCCCCCGAAGAAGCCCAGTACAGCCGGCTGCGCAGGAAGCTGGCGAGGGTCGAGTCCTCACGGCTTCAGCCGCTCTGAGAGCGCGCTGATGCCATCCCGGCGCATGGGCCCGCTGGTAGCGGCCACCGCAGTCTCCGTGGTCCTGGCGAGCGCCGCGACGTTGGCCGCTCCCCCGGCCGCGACCTCGGCGCCCCGGACGGCCGTCGGGGTCCACCTGGCCGCGCGCACCTCGCTGGCCCAGATCGTGCGGCCGACGGTGCTCGTCGATCGCGGCACGATCAGCGGCAGCCCCGTCGGGTCGGGCCGCATCACGCTCGTCTACCGGCTCCGCCCCGCGACGGGCATCGCGACCGTCGCGTTCTCCATCACGAGCGCGCGCGGCACGATCAGGGGGCTGGCGCGGACCGACTACGCGGCCAGCCGCGCGCGGATCGTCTTCACGGGTACGGCCTCCTTCACCAGGGGAACGCGTGCGTACGCGGGAATCCGCGGACGCCCCCTGGCGTTCTCGGCCGTCCACTCGATCATCGGCCTCCGGGCCGCCGTGGCCCTCAGGGGGCGCGCAACCCTCCCTTAGGCACCGTGACGGGGGAGCGGGGAGCGGCCGTCACGTCGTGCTCGGCCGTCGCGTGGCGGGCTCGCGCAGATCCCCTATCGTCGTCAGATGACGCAGGGCTCTCCAAGCGGTCCCTTCCGAGCGCCCTCGCGACCGGGGCGGCTCGCGCTCCGGGCGGGCTTTCGCCCCGGCACGGCCTTCGGCGTCGACGACTCCCGCGCGCCCGTCGCCCATAACACCTACCGCTCGACCGACGGGCACACCTGGGACGCCCTGCTGGCGCGCCCGGCGGGACGCCCCACCGAGCGGGGGGAGGTCCTCGTGCTTGTGGTCCATGGCTCCATGGGCAACTACGTGTCGGGCGTCCCGCGGCGGGCCGCGATCGAGCTGGCCCGAGCCGGCTTCACCGCGCTGACGGTCAACACCCGCATGGCGAACTTCGGGGTCGTCTACGGCGGTGGCCTGCTCGAGCGCACGCCTGCCGATCTCGACGGCGCCCTCGCCCTCGCTGACGAGCTCGGCTTTCGCCGGGTGGTCCTGCTGGGCTACGGCCTGGGGGCGACGATGGCCGTCCATTACCAGGCGCTGCGCCGGCCGGAGTCGGTGGAGGCCGTCTGCACCCTGGCCCACCCCGCGTCCCTTCCCGAGTCGCTCCACCGGCGCTGGGACGGGCTCGGCGCCCGCCCAGGGTACGACGAGGTGCTCGGGGAGGCCCGGGCCCGGTTCGGGCCCTCGGGCAGCGGCGAGGATGCGATCGTCGTGATCCAGCACGGCGCCGGGGACACCGCCGCGCCCGCCGACGATGAGGTCTGGAGCTACCGCGCCTGGTGGTCCTCGCGAGCGCCCGAGGCGACTCATGCCATCTCGCTCGCCCGAGTGCCGGAGATGACGGTCCCGCTGGCGCTGATCCAGCCGGCGACCGATGTCGGAGCTGGGCTACGGCGACGCCCTGGCGGCGGTCGCGCGCGAGGCCGGGGTCCCCGTCCACCTCGAGCGCCTGCCGAGCTGCGACCACACCCTCTGGGGCGCGATGCCCGCCGCCGCCCGGGAGGCGGCCGCGTGGATCGACGCGACGCTGACCGTCGGGCCGTCCGCGCGCCGCTCCCACGCGGTGCCGGCGGCGTCCGGGAGCGGCAGCACGCGCCACCGGCTGATCACGATCGCCGGGGCGGACCGCACGCGCCACGACGCCCTGCTGTACGTCGATGACGTCGCCCTCGCGCGCCGCGCCGAGCGGACCGGCCGGCGCACGGCGGTGCTGCACGTCCACGGCAACCAGGGCAACTTCACGGTCGGATCGCTGAGGTTCCTCGGTGATCCGCTCGCGGCCGACGGTTTCCCCCTGCTGTCGCTCGAGACGCGCCTCAGCAACGTGTCGCAGCTCTTCGGCGGGGCGCTCTTCGAGGACGCCCTCGCCGATCTCGCGGCCGGGGTCGCATGGCTGCGAGAAGAGGGTTACGACGCCGTCGTGGTCAGCGGATACTCCCTGGGCGCCGTTCTCGCCACGCGCTTCGCCCGGGGCTTGGCCCCGCCCCTGCTGCGCGGTCATCTGGCGTTCGGCAACGCGTGGGGCCTTCCCCAATCGGCGCGCCGCAAGATGGATGAGCACGAGGCCCAGCCCTCCTATGCAGAGCTCGCCGAGCTCTGCGGCACCGCCATCTCCCGTGGAGACGACCCGGTCGTCGTCGCCCACAGGGCCTACGGCGACGACGACGCGCCCCGGCACGCCGGCGTCTACACCGCATCCACCTGGTGGCACTCGCGCGGGCCCGAGGCCTCCGAGGCCGAGACGCACCGCCACATCGGCGCGGTGCGGGCGCCGGTCCTGCTGGTGCAGGGCGATGCCGACGAGGTCGTCGAGCCCTCCGAGGCCGGGCGCCTCGCGGAGGTCGCGCGGTCGCGCGGGCACCGCGAGGTGGATGTCGCTCTCGTCGCGGGCGCGGGGCACTCGTTCGCCGGCCACGAGGACGCGGTCGTCACCACCGTGCTCGCATGGCTCGACCGCGTGACGTGAGGCCGGGCCGCCCCCCGCGCCGGGGGCACGCGCGCCCTCGCCGCTCTGGCGGACGCCGCCAGGAGGCCGCCCGAACCGACCCTCCGGATGGTCATCCCTCCGGCGCGGGCCCTCCGGACGGCTCCGCGACGTCCGCGACCGCCCCGGGGGCGATGTCCGTCCGCCCGAGTGTCGAGGCCTCCCCCGACGTCGGGTGCATGTGCGCGGCGAGGACCTTCTCCCCCTCGATGTCGATCTCGGGCAGCGCGCGTTCGAGCAGGCGCGGCAGCTTCCAGGTGGCCCGCCCCATCAGGGCCATCAAGCCCGGGGTCAGTACCAGCACCATCGAGGCGGCCAGGGCCACGGCCACGGCCAGACCGACGCCGAACTGCTTCACGGTCGGGTCCCCGTTGAGCACGAAGCTCCCGAAGACGCCGATCATGATGAGCGCCGCGGCGGTGATCACCCGGGCGCTGTTGGCGACGCCCGAGGCGACGGCCTGGCGGTCGCCCTCTCCCTCGGCGCGGTGCGTGGCCACCTGCGAGAGCAGGAACACCTGGTAGTCCATCGACAACCCGAAGAGGACGGCGAACATCATCAGCGGCACGTAGCTCGCGATGGGCACGGTGTCTCGGGCGGTTTCGATCCCGAAGAGGCCGATGCCCCAGCCCCACTGGAACGCCGCCGTGAGGATGCCGAACGAGGCGCCCACGCAGAGCAGGTTGACCAGGGCCGCCTGGAGGGGGACCAGCAGTGAGCGGAACGCCAGAAGGAGCACCACGAAGCTCAGGCTGAGCACCACCAGGATCACCAGTGGCAACCGCGAGGTGATCTTGGCCGCGAGGTCGACGTTCCCCGCCGTCGAACCGCCCACGTAGGCGTCGATGTCCTCCCCGGCCGTCGCCTCCGGGCAGCACCGAGCCGCGTACCTGCTTCACGAGGGTCGCCGTCTGAGTCGCCGCCGGGGCCGTCGAGGGGACGGCGCTGAAGACGACCGCTTCGCCGTTCTTGTTGATCTGGGGGGGCGAGGTCGCCACGATCCCGGAGGTCGCGGCAAGCGCGTCCTGGATCTTCACCAGCCGCGGATCGGTGCCGCGGTCGTCCCCGCCCGCCTTGGTCAGCTCCTTCGTGAGCTGGTTCTTCAGTTCGAGCGCCTGCTGCTGCTGCGCGGCGGCGGTGTTCTGGAGGGCGAGGAGCTGGGCCTGCTGGGCCTGCAGGTCGTTCGCCTGGGCCTCGAGCGCTGCGGCCTGGCGCGTGAGGGACGCCGCCTGCGCCGCGAGGGCGCGCTTCTGGGATTCGAGCGCCGCGGCGTCGCGCGCGAGGGCGGCGGAGTTCGCCGCGAGTTGCTCCGCCTGCCGGCGCAGCGTCCCGGGGGCGCTCGGCAGGCTGCGGGCCTGTCGGCGCAGGGCCGCAGCCTCGGCCAGCTGCGCCCGCTCCTGGGCGCGGAGGTCGGCGATCACGCCGCGCAGCCTCTGCGCCTCGGCCTGGAGCCGGGTGAGCAGCGCCTCGAGCGGGGGCCGGGCGTCGGCCTCGGCCGCCGCGATCTGCGCCTCGAGCGCCTCGATGCGGGCGAGGACGGCCGCGAGCTGGCGCTCTGCGGCCTGGCGCTGGGACGCGTTCGCCTCCGCCTTGGCCGCGGCCGCCTTCGCGCGCGCCAGGAGGTCGCGTGCGCGTTTGGTGAGCGCCGCGATCTCACGCTCCAGCACGGCCCGCTCGGCCTCCACCTGGGCGCGCTGGCGCTGGAGCGCGGCCGCCTGGCGCTCGAGGTCGGCCTGCTGCGCCTTCAGATCGGCCTCCTGCTTCTCGAGCGCCGCCTGCTGGGTCGTGAGCTGCGCCGCCTCGGCCTGGAGCTGGGCCTGCTGCTGCTGGCCCTCGGCCTGCTCCTGCTCCAGCTCCGCCTGCAGGGCGTTCAGCTGGTTCTCCTGAGCAGTCACCGTCGCGCTGGGCTTCGCCGGGCTCGGGAGGCTGACCGCCACCAGCAGAGGGCCGTTGTAGCCCACCCCGAACCCCTCGCTCATCAGGTCGTAGGCCTGGCGCTCGGTGGTGTCGGTGGGCGTCGCGCCGACGTCCTCCTGGCCGAGCGTCAACGCGCGCAGCGGAACGGACAGGAGCAGGAGGAGCGGAATCGCGATGCCGATCGCCACGAGCGGCCGACGCGTCACCGCGTGCCCCCAGGCGGCCCAGAGGCCGGTGCCCGCCTCCCTGTGGCGGGGGCGCATGAACGCCGGGACGCGCAGCGACTGGATCCGGTGCCCGACCAGCGCGAGCAGCGCGGGCAGTAGCGTCACGGCCGCCAGGACGGCCGTGAAGACGGCGACCGAGGAGGCGTAGCCGAGCGCGCTCACCAGGGGGATCCCCGCGACCGCGAGCGCCAGCAGCGCGATGACCACCGTCGTGCCGGCGAAGACGATCGCGCTGCCCGAGGTGGCGACCGCGAGCGCGACCGACTCCTTGACGTCCATTCCGGAGCGCACCTGGTCGAGATGCCGGGTGACGAGGAACAGCGCATAGTCGATTCCGACGCCCAGGCCGATCATGGTGGCGAGGGTCGGCGCGATCACCGGGATGTCGAACAGGTGCCCGACCACGCCGATCAGGCTGAGGGCTCCGGCGAGCGCCAGAACCGCCGTGATGATCGGCATCCCCATCGCCACGACCGAGCCGAACGCGATGGTCAGGATCACCGTGGCCACGAGGAGGCCGATCACGTCGCTGCTCGCGGTGTCGGGCTTCGCCAGCTCGCTGCCGACGGGTCCTCCGGCCGCGACCGCGAGCCCGGCCTTCTGCGCCGGGGGCTCAGCCGCGTCCAGGACGGCCTGGGCCTCCTCCACCGTGATGTCGCCCGAGCCCACGTCCATCAGCACCGAGATGAAGGCGATCCGCCCGTTCTTGGAGACCTGCGCCGCGCCCTGCTGGCTGAAGGGGTTGATCGCGTTCACGACGTGCGGCACCTTGCGGATCGCCGTCGCCGCCTCGTTGATCGCCTTCTGGTTCGTGCCGCCGTCCTCGAGCTTCCCGGTGGGGGTCGAGAAGACGATCGGGCTGCGGCCGTTCTGCTGCGGCGGGAACTCGGTGGCGAGCAGGTCGGTGGCCCGCTGGCTGTCGGTGCCGGGCAGGCTGTTGTTGTTGGACGTGTCCGCGCCGAACACGCTCACGAGCACCACGACGCCGGCGACCGCGAGGACCCAGGCCCCCAGAACCAGCAACCGGTGGGCTGCGACGAATCGGCCGAGCTTGTAGAGCACGGAGGCCAAGGCACCCGGTGGGTAGAGGACGTTCCGGCGGAGCACGCTACTACAGCCCACCCGCGCGGATACTCGCCGCGGCGGTCCGGGGCTAGCTAGCCGGGTACCCCGTCGAGCCCGGCCTCGCGCTCGGCCTCCTCGCGCCCGATCACGTACCGCAGCGCGGCGTAGAGGAGCAGGTCCACCGCGAGACCCGACAGCGCGGCGAACTGGTCGTGGTAGAAGACGAACACCTGCCCCACCAGCATCGAGACGAGGACGGCGCGCAGGAAGAAGCGGTGGGCGACCAGTCGCGAGCGCGGGAGCATCACGAGACCGACCGCGCGCAGGAGAGCGGTTCCGGCGCCGGCGAGAACCTCCACGAGGTGGGCGCCGCGGGAGTTCGACGCGTCGCCATCCACGCCGGTGTCATCGAACTGCAGCGCGAGCGCCAGGGAGAGCCGGGACGCGGCGTAGAGGCCCACCAGCACCCGAGGACGCTCGAGATGAACTTGCCGACCTCGTCGATGAAGAAGCCGAATCCGCCCCCCCGACGAAGGCCGCGAGTCACGGGACCGGAGCGTTCATCAGGCTGAAGAGCAGGAGCAGGGCGACCAGCATCAGCAGGCCCCCGTAGAGCACGTGCGCGATGTGCAAGCCGCCGCCCCCGAGCTGGGGATAGCCACTCAGCTCGAGGACCAACCGGATGACCAGCACCGTCGCCACGGCGGCGACGAGGCAGAACTCGATCAGCTCACCGGCCTCGGCGTTCCGCAATGGATGCGGAGCCCACTGCATCACGCGATACGGCCGGCCATGACGTCCTCCCCCCACCGGACGGACCTCGTCGCACGGCCCTGGTGTCACGCGAACGCGTCCTCATCCCGTGCGATCCCTCGATCACGGGAAGACCCTGCGCGTACCGCGAGGTCCACGTCGGAGATCGCCCCGCGTCAACGTGATCGCCTCCGGCTTCCTCTACCGGTGCGCGCCGCCGTGTCAACGACGACAGCCCCTCGGATCGGCCGCGGCACCACCGCGGGAACCGCCGGGGGCGGGACCTTCCGCACGTGATCTCGGGCATCTGAACGAGTGGAGGATGACGGGATCGAACCGACGACCTCCGCCTTGCAAAGGCGGCGCTCTCCCAGCTGAGCTAATCCCCCGGAACCAATGCCTACGGTAGCATCGGCCGGCCCTCCCCCCGACCATGAGGAGCGCGCCGTGAGCACATCCTCGGGCGATCCGTTCGGCCCCGTGTACCGCCTGCTCGACGAGCTCCAGATGAAGCACCACGAGATGGCGCAGACGATCGGCGAGTACAAGGACCTCGTCGAGCGCCTCGAGGAGCGGGGTGACGAGGAGACGCTGCGGGTCGCGCGCTCGCTGCCGGGCGCCCGCTACATGGTCTCGCAGACCTTCGTGCGCGAGAACTGGCTCAAGGTGCAGGCCGAGCTGACCGTCCTCTTCCCGCCCGAGTAGGGCTCGCCCTAGTGGTACACGGCCCGGAGCGCCGCCTCGAGCTCCGGGTGGACGAAGTCGTAGCCGGCGGCGAGGGCCACCGCGGGTACCGCCCGCTGGCCGTCGAGGGCGAGGGTCGCCATCTCCCCCATCGCGATCCGCAGGGGGAAGGCCGGCGTGGGCAGGACCGCGGGCCGTCCGACGGCCTTCGCCAGCGCCTTCACGAAGTCGCGCTGGCGCGCCGGCTCGGGCGCGGTGCCGTTCATCGGCCCCCGGAGGCCCTCGCTGTCGAGGGCGAGCATCAGCAACCCGACCTCGTCGTCGATGTGGATCCAGGGGATCCAGTGACGCCCGCCGCCGATCGGGCCCCCGGCGAAGAACCTCACGGGCATGGCCATCTGAGGTAGGGCCCCGCCGTCGCGGGCGAGCACGATGCCGGTCCGCACGAGCACCACGCGCACCCCGCTCGCGCGGGCGCGCTCGGCCTCGCGCTCCCAGGCGACGCAGGTGTCGGCGAGGAAGTCCGCTCCGGCCGGAGCGGTCTCGTCGACCGTCTCCTCGGTGGGGCCGTAGTAGCCGACGGCGCTGCCGTTGACGAGTACGCGCGGGCCGCCGTCGCCGGCCATGGCGTCGACCAGGTGACGGGTGGTGAGGGTGCGGCTCTCGCGGATCTCGCGTTTTCGGTCGGACGTCCAGCGCTTCCCGCCGATGGGGACGCCCGCGAGGTTGACCACCGCGTCGCCGCCCGCGAGGGCGGCCTGTGGGGGCGGGCCCTCGGCCGGGTCCCAGCGCATGTCGAGCGCCCCGGCGATCCCGGACACGCCACCCCGGGAGAGCGCGACGACAGAGTCCCCGCGGGCCACCAGCGCCGCGCCCAGGGCTCGCCCGATCAACCCGTTGGCTCCGACGATCGCCACCTTCACCGGCGCCCCCTCAGTCCCGTGATCCGTACGAGATGACGCGCCGGTCCTCGCGCGCGAGCCCGAGGAGGTCCGCTGCCGAGATCCCCGGCGCGGCCGCCGCCCGGCCCATCAGCAGCGCTCCGAAGCCCGCCGAGCGCAGGCGCAGGCGCAGGCGCGCCAGCGCGGGCTCGCTGTTGGGGCCGTCGGCGTCGGTCAGCAGCAGCAGCAGGCTCGTCACCCCGTCGCGCCAGAGCGCATCCGTATCGCGCACCGTGCGGCGCACGAGCGTCGCGATCCTCACCAGCGCCTCCTCGTCGAGGGGCGAGGGGACCTCCAGCGAGACGAGGGTGATCGACCTCCGCCCGCGGCGCGCGGTCTCCACGGCGAGCTCCAGCGAGCGGACCGCGCCCTCGGGATCGGGCGGGCCCAGGATGCCGGGCGTGGGGGCGAACGGCCGCGACGGCGGCCGACGCCGGTCGCCGCGCCTGCGGTGTGGTTCCGCCGTCGCCATGGGACAGCTTAGCCCGCGCGCTCAGGCATCCGCAGAGGGATCGGGCGGCTCGCCATGGCCGTAGGGCCGCGCCGCGGCGGGGTGGCGCGCGAGGATCGCCTCGATGGCGGCGTCCTCGTCGGCGGTGAGCGGGGCCCCGGCGAGCGCCGCGTTGCGCACGGCCTGCTCCGGCGAGCGCGCGCCGACGATCGCGGCCGTGATCTCGGGCCGCCGCAGCACCCATGCGACCGACAGCTCGGCCACGCCGCCCGGGCGGCCGGCCTCGCGGGCCAGCGCCTCGAGCTCGCCGACCACCGCGACCCGCTCGGCGAACGCGTCGTCGGCGAAGAGCTCGCTCGTCGCCCGCCAGTCGTTGTCGGCGAAGGTCGTCTCGGCGGTCATCTTGCCGGTGAGAAGGCCGTGGGCGAGCGGGCCGTAGGCGATCACGCCGGTGCCGTGGGCCGCGCACCAGGGCAGCTCGGCCTCCTCGATGTCGCGCCGCATCAGGTGGTAGCCGGGCTGGTACGAGTCGATCTGCGCGACGGCGCCGGCGGCCTCGAGGTCGGGCAGGTGGTAGTTCGAGACGCCGATGGCGCGGATCTTGCCCGCGTCGCGCAGCGCGACCAGCGCCCCGATCGTCTCCTGCGCGGGCACGCCCGCGACCGGCCAGTGGACCTGGAAGAGGTCGATGTGGTCGAGGCCGAGAGCCGTGAGGCTGCGGTCGCAGGACATCGTCAGGTACTCGGCCGACGCCTCGCGCCAGATCCGCAGCGGTGGGCCCGTCTCCCAGGCGACACCACCCTTGGAGGCGACGATCACCTCGTCGCGCCGCTCGCGGACCGCCCGGCCGACGATCCGCTCGGCGCGGCCCTGACCGTAGATGTCGGCCGTGTCGATCCAGTTGACCCCGGCGTCGAGGGCCGCGTGACAGGCCGCGAGCGAGGTCGCATCGTCCGCCCCGCCCCACCGGCCGCCGAACACCCACGTCCCGAGGCCGATCACCGAGAGCTCCAGATCGGTACCGCCCAGCCGCCGCCGCTCCATCGATCCCCCTCGTCGTGAGACGCCGTCCGCCGCCGAGACTACTGGGACGGCACCGCCGTCTTGGGGGTGAGCGCCACCAGCAGACCGCCGTCCTCGTCGTAGGCGGGGAAGAAGTCGGCCGTCGCGGGGGTGTCCTCGTCCGACCCGTTGAAGCGGTACGTGCAGGGGACGTTGAGCACCCGCACGCCCCACTCCAGGCTACGCGCCGCGGGGTCGTCGCCGGCGAAACCGCCGAGGCCCAGGCGCTCCATGACGTCCTGCCCGATCATGTCGCCCTCGTCGTAGCCCGTGACGGCGAACGCCGAGTGCCCGGCGACCAGGATCCGGCGCTCCTTGTCGCACACGATCAGCGCGGTCTTGGGGCTGGCGTAGTAATCCTCGAGCAGCTCGAAGGAGAAGCCGAAGCCACACCGCGAGCAGCCACGCGGTTGGTGGCGCACGTTGCGCTCGGAGCTGCTCTCGCGGTACGCGCAGCGCGGACAGAGGAAGACGGGCACCGACCCATCGTAGCGACCCGGTCGAAGCCGGCCCGCGGCGATCAAGACGACCGCCCGGGATGCCGAAAACAAGGCTGCACGAAGCGATCCAACGGAATGGATTCGAATGAGCTCGGGCCGGTTCAGCCCGAGGGGCCGGCATGGATGCCGCATCGCCGAGGCCCTCGTCGCGATCATCTCAGCCGCCGCACTCGCGGCCCTCGCCGGACCCGCCGCCGCGGCCCCCACCCCGGCGCTGTCCGAGCGCCTCGCCGCCGCCGGCCCGGCCGACCGCATCGACGTCATCGCCACCCTCGCCCGCCAGGTCGACGGCGAGGACTACGCCGGCCGGCCGCAGGCACTGCTGCGGGCGCTCCAGCGCACCGCCGGCGCGACCCAGGACGCCGTCACCGACGACATCGACGGCCCGGTGCACCCCTTCTGGCTGATCAACGCGGTCGCGTTCAGCGGCACCCCGGACGAGGTCCGCACCGTCGCGGCCGATCCGGCGGTGGAGTCGGTCAACCTCGACGCCGCCGTCGTCCTCACCGACGGCGGCCACATCGACGCCGCACCCTTCCCCGACGCGGGCTCGGGCGACTGGGGCGTGCCGGCCATCCACGCCCCGGCCGCGTGGTCCACCTTCGGCGTGCGCGGGGCCGGCGTGCGAGTGGGCACCATCGACACCGGCGTCAACGCCTCCAACCCCGAGCTCGCCGGCAAGGTCGTCGCCTGGCGCGACTTCGTCGGCTCGAGCCCCACGCCGGTCGACGACAACGGCCACGGCACCCACACGGCCGGCACGATCGCGGGCGGCAGCGCCGGCGGCGGCCCGATCGGCGTCGCCCCCGAGTCCCGGCTGATCGTGGCGAAGGCGATGGGCGCGAACGGGGTCGGCGCGGGCAGCGCGCTGCTTGCCGCGGCCGAGTGGATGACCGACCCCGACGGGGATCCGGCCACCGCCGACCAGCCGGGCATCGTGAGCAACTCCTGGTCGGCCTCGTCGGCCAACGACACGTGGTTCCGCCCCATGATCCGGCGCTGGCTCGAGCTCGGGATCGTGCCGGTGTTCGCTGCCGGAAACACCGGCCCGGGCGCCGGCTCGCATCGGGAGCCCCGCCGGATACCCCGAGGCGATCGCGGTCGGCGCAATCGACACCGACGACAGCGTCCCGGGCTTCTCCAGCCGTGGACCGATCGTCTGGCAGAACCCCGACGGCCTCGGCCCCGAGGCCGGGACGCTGCTCACGAAGCCCGACCTCGTGGCTCCGGGCGTGGGCATCGTCTCCAGCGTCGGCTCCGGCTACCTGACCTACTCGGGCACCTCCATGGCGGCGCCCCACGTGGCCGGCGTCGCGGCGCTCGTCCGCCAGGCCAACCCCGGCCTGCCGCCCGCCGCCGTCGCCGACATCCTGCGCTCCAGCGCGGTCGATCTCGGCGCCGCCGGGCCCGATGCGGCGAGCGGCATGGGCCGCGTCGACGCCGTGCGCGCCGTGGAGGCCGCCATCGGGCCGGCCCCCGACACCAGCTTCACGTCCACGCCGCCCGCCGACACCAACGCCGCCGTGCTCGACTACGCGGTCGCCCTCTCGGGCGGGGGACAGACGGTGCGGTTCCGCGTGGACGGCGGCGCGTGGACCCCCGCATCGCCCGCGCTCACCGCGTCCTTCGCGCTCGCCGAGGGCCGCCACGTCGTGGAGGCCCAGGCGATCGACGGCGCCGGCGCCGTCGATCCCAGCCCCGCACGCCATGCGGTCACGGTCGACCGCACCCGCCCGCGTGTCGCGATCGGCGTGTCCCTGTCGGGCACGCGCACCAGGTTCCGGGCGCGCCTCCGCGACGGCCTGAGCGGACCGCGGCGTGACTCGATCCGCTGGAGCTTCGGCGAGGGCGCGACCGCGCGCGGCGCGAAGGTCGTGCGCCGCTTCGCCGAGTCCCGGCGGCGGCGCGTCGTGCTGAGGGCCCGTGACGCCGCCGGCAACGAGAGCTTCGCGGTGCGCGTCGTGCGCCCCCGGGCGGCGAGCGCGGTGCGCGGCCTCAGGGTGCCGCGGGTCGCGTCGCGGCGCGCGAGGACCGTGAAGGTGGCCGGACGGCTGGTGCGGCCCGCACGCCTGCGGGCCATCCTGCGCCCCGTGCGGCCCGGCGCCGTCACCACCGGCCGGGGCCTCCTGGCGTCGTTCGCGCCGCAGCGCCTCGGCGGGCCGGTCGCGCGCTCGGCCACGATCTCCCGCCGTGCGTCGGCCTTCCGCCTCGTGGTGCGCGTGCAGGGCCTTCGCCCCGGTGAGTACCGCATGCAGGTGCGCGCGCGTGAGCGCCGCGGCCGCGCGCTGGTGCTCACGCGCCGCATCAAGGTCAGATAGCCGTCAGACGGGCGCCTCCGGGTGCCCTATCCTTCCCCGCTCGTGTCGTGGTTCGAAGCCATCGTCCTCGGGATCGTCCAGGGGCTCACCGAGTTCCTGCCCGTCTCGAGCACGGCGCACCTGCGCATCGTCCCCGCCTTCGCCGGCTGGGACGACCCCGGGGCCCTCTTCACCGCGGTGATCCAGCTCGGGACGATGCTCGCCGTGGTGATCTTCTTCTGGCGGGACATCATCCGCATCCTCACGACCTGGTGGGCCAGCCTGCGCCGGCCGGCGCTGCGGAGCGAGCTCGACGCGCGCATGGGCTGGTACGTCATCATCGCGACCATCCCGATCGGCGTCGCGGGCCTGGCCTTCCGCCATCAGATCGAGAACGGGGCGCGCAACCTCTACCTGATCGGCACGACGCTCATCGTCCTCGGGCTCGTGCTGCTGGCGGCCGAGAAGATCGGCACGAAGATCCGCCCGATCGACGACGTGAGGCGCCCGGACGCCGTGTGGGTGGGCATCGCGCAGGCGCTCGCGCTCGTCCCCGGCGTCTCGCGGTCCGGCTCGACCATCACCGCCGGCCTCTTCCTGGGCATGAAGCGCGAGGCGGCCGCCCGCTTCTCGTTCCTGCTGTCGATCCCCGCGATCGTGCTGAGCGGGCTCTTCGGCCTCAGCGAGCTGATCAACGGTGACCGAGAGATCAGCTTCGTCGCCCTCACCATCTCCACGGTCGCCGCGTTCTTCGTGGGCTACGCGTCGATCGCCCTGCTGCTGCGCTACCTCACGTCCCACTCGACCATGGTCTTCGTCGTATACCGGGTCGCGCTGGGGACCATCGTGATCGCACTCACGGCGAGCGGCACGATCAGCTGAGGGCGGGCGGCTCCACGACCTCGAACTCGCGCGTGAGGTCGACCAGCTCCAGGACCCGCTGAACCGCGTCCGAGGGGCGCGCGATGGCGAACGCGCGGCCGGCGTCGAGGCAGGCCTGTCGCGTCTCGAGCAGGGAGCGCAGGCCCGATGAGTCCATGAACCCGACCGAGGCGAGGTCGAGGACGACCGGCGTGGTGCCGGTGTCGGGAAGGGCCCCGCGCAGGCGCGGCGCTCCCACCAGGTCGAGCTCCCCCTCGGCCACGATCACCAGGGCTCCGGGACGGTCCTCCGCGCGGGCGCGGAACGTGCTCGTGGGCCCTGTGCTCATCGGGCCGAGGGTAGCAGGGGCCCGGGCGCAGATCTCGCACTCGGTCACCGAGCTCTCGACCGAGAACGGGCGCACCCCGACGGTGCACGAGATCGCCGGGTCGACCGGCCTCTCCATCTCGGCATGGAGGAGGCCGGCTACGGGCAGGCCGATGCCCGCGCCACCCTGGACGCCGGCTTCTCGGCGCTGCCGGCGCGCGAGCGCGTGATCCTCCACCTCCGCTTCGAGGAGGGGCTCACCCAGTCGCAGATCGCCGGGCGCGTCGGCGTGTCCCAGATGCACGTCTCGCGACTGATCCGCCGGGCTCTCGAGGCACTCCGCGACAGCCCGGGCGGCCCCGATCCCGAGGGGTCGCCGCGATGAGGACCGGCGTTTGCCGTCCCGTAGCCCAGGGAACCGCCAGAACATTCCCGGATCCGCCATGCTTCGTCTCGTGACCACCGCGCTCCCCGACGTCGAACTCCTGCTGCCGGCGGAGCCGGAGAGCGTGGCCCTGGCCCGGCAGATGGTGCGCGGCCTCGTCGATGCCCTCGGCTGGGGGGAGGAGAGCCGCACCGACATCTCGATCGCGGTGACCGAGGCCTGCACCAACGCCGTGCTCCACGCCTACCCCGCCGAGACCGCGGGCGAGTACGAGGTCCACGCCTGGGTCGAGCCCGAGCTCCTGACCGTGGCCGTCCGCGACCGCGGCCGCGGCATCGTGCCGTCGGTGACCTCGCCCGCCGCCGGGCTCGGCCTCGGGCTGCCGCTGATGCTCGCCATCGGCGACGACGTGCACTTCTCGAGCGACGACGGCGTCACCGAGGTGCGGATGACCTTCTCCCCCGACTCGCGCGGGTCCGACGCGTGAGGGGGGCACCGGCCGGGCTGCTCCGCCTGCGGCGCGACGACCTCGGGGAGCCCGTTCTCGAGCGCCTGGTGGACGCGATGGCGGCGCGCATCGACCTGCCGGTCGACCGTCTCGCCGATGCGCAGATGGTGGGCGCCGCGCTGGTCGCCGGCGCCTTCCGCCACAGCCCCGACGGCATTCTCTGCATCGAGCTCGACGTCGACGCGAGCGGCCTCGGCCTGGGGGTCGGCCCGCTTCCCGCGGGCGCGGCGTCCGAGGTGATGGCCGAGAGCGCGCTGCCGGGGGTCGGCGCGGTCCTGGAGCGCCTGGTCGACGCCTGGAGCGTGGACCGGCTCGACTCCGGCGACGAGATCCTGCGTCTGCGCATCGGAGCCGGCGCCCGCGCCGCCGGCTGAACGGGATGCGCGCGCGAACCCTGCTCGCCCTCGGCCTGATCGCCGCGCTCGCGTTCCCGCGTCGCGCCGCGCCAACCGTCCCCGAGGATCGCCGCGCCGCAACCGTGCCCGTGCCCACCCCGCCCGCGCCCTCCCCACCGCGACCGGTGGGCTGGCGCGACACGCCGGACGTACTGAAGACGTCGCTGCGGGCCGCGCTCGCAGGCAAGGTCACCGACGTCGCCGCCTCGCTGGCCTACTACGGCTTCCTCGCCATCCCGGCCCTCCTACTCGTGGCCGTGGGGGCCTTCGGAGTATTCGCCGGCCCCGGGACGGTGCAGAGCCTGCTCGACCGCCTCGACGGGGTGGTGCCCGACGACGCCCTGTCGCTCATCGGCGATTCGCTCACGCGGGTCACCGAGAGCTCGGGCAGCGGGGCGGGCCTTGCGGTCGTCGGCCTCCTGCTGGCCGTCTGGACGGCGACCAGCGCCATGTCGGCGCTCATGCGGGGCCTCAACCGGGTGCATGGCGTGGAGGAGACGCGACCCTTCGCCCGCCAGCGGCTGACGGCGCTCGCGCTGCTGGCGTGGAGCCTTCTGGCGATCGGATTGTCCTTCACGCTGCTGGTGCTCGGGGCGCCGCTCTCGCGCGCGCTCGGCGACGCGCTCGACGCCCGGACGCTCGTGGACTGGCTCTGGTGGGGCGCGCAGTGGCCCATCCTCGCCGCGGCGCTCCTGGTCGCGGTGGTGGGCATCCTGCGACTCGGTCCCGCGGACGTGCGCAACAGCCTGCGCGCCGAACTGGCGGGGGCGGGTGTGACCGTGGTGATCTCGGTGGTGGCGTCGGCGGGCTTCGGGATCTACGTCTCGCGCTTCGGCGACTACGGAGCTGCGTGGGGCTCGCTCTCGGCGGTGATCGTGCTTCTGACCTGGCTGTGGCTGACCTCCTCGGCACTGCTGGTCGGCGCGCAGGTGCAGGCCGAGGTTGAGCGGCGCGGACGCGGATGATCCGTGGCCGGGGCCCGCGGTCAATAGTGTTCTGCGGGTGATCCACCAGTGACGACACCCGAGCAGCCGCCACGGCCGCGCGCGCCCTGGTCCGGCACCGAGAGGGCGGTGCCGCGGCTGGTGCTGCGACCGCTCCAGGACTTCCTCCACCTGGAGGTGTCGGGCGGCCTGGTGCTGCTGGCGGCGTCGATCGTCGCCCTCGTCTGGGCGAACGTCGACAGCGCGTCCTACCAGGACCTCTGGAGCACCGAGCTCACCGTGCAACTCGGTTCCTTCTCCCAGACCGAGACCCTCCAGTACGTGGTCAACGACGGCCTGATGGCCCTCTTCTTCCTGGTCGTCGGGCTCGAGGTGAAGCGCGAGCTGGCGGTAGGCGAGCTCTCCACGCGCCAAGCGGCGCTGCTGCCGCTGTTCGCCGCCGTGGGGGGGATGGTGGTCCCGGCGGCGCTCTTCCTCGCCATCATGGGCGGTCAGGCGGGCTCGGAGGGATGGGGCATCCCGATGGCGACCGATGTCGCCTTCGCCCTGGGAGCGCTCGCGGCCCTCGGCTCCCGGGTGCCCGCGGCCCTCATCGCCTTCCTGCTGGGCGTGGCGGTCATCGACGACATCGGCGCCATCCTGGTCGTGGCCTTCTACTACACCGACACGATCGACCTGGCGTGGCTCGCCGCGGCCGTCGTGGGCCTGCTGCTCATGCTCGCGCTCCGCCAGATCCACGTCCGCTACATCGGCGTCTACGTCGTCCTGGGCCTCGTCGTGTGGTTCGCCACCTTCGAGTCGGGCGTGCACGCCACGATCGCCGGCGTCGCGCTGGGACTGCTGACCCCGTCGCGCCCGTTCCAGGACCCCGCCGCGGTCAGCGCCGAGGCGATCCGCATCGCCCATGCCACCGAGGACGATCCCGAGACGCCCGACGCAGACGCGCGCCACTGGAGGCGCCTGGCGTGGCTCTCGCGCGAGGCCATGTCGCCGCTCGAGCGCGTCGAGCACGGGCTGCACCAGTGGTCGAGCTTCGTCGTGCTGCCGATCTTCGCCCTGGCCAACGCCGGCATCGTGCTCGACGCGGACGCCTTCTCGTCCGCCACCGAGACGCCGCTCGCGCTCGCCGTCGCGCTCGCCCTGCTGGTCGGGAAGACGGTCGGCCTGACGGCGGGCGTCGCGCTCGCCGTCGCGCTCGGGCTCAGCCGCATGCCGGACGGCGTGCGCTGGGGCCACGTGGTCGGCATCGGCGCGATCGCCGGCATCGGCTTCACGGTCTCCCTCTTCATCACCGGACTCGCCTTCAGCGACCCGGCGCTGATCGACGCCTCGAAGATCGGAGTGCTCGGGGGGTCCGTGCTCGCCGCCGTCACGGGCGTCGCGCTGCTGCTGCTGACCGGGCGGCGCCCGGTCACTACGGCAGACGCGCCCCCTCCTGATCGCTGACCACCTGCAGGAAGCGGTCGTAGCTTGGCTTGGGCGAGAGATCCTCGCGCAGGAGGCCGGCCGGCCAGTCCGCGTTGTCCTGGAGGTTGAACCAGACGACCGTCGTGATGCGGTCGGTGCGCAACTGGGGTAGCGAGAAGATCTGGCTGAGGTACTCGGCCTGCTGCTCCTCGGTCACCTTTGTGTCGCGGAAGCGCGTGGCGGCGGTCGTGTAGCCGGCCTCGGTGATGTAGAGCGGAATCGCCGGCTGGGCGCGCCAGGCGTCCAACTCGTCCAGCACCCTCCCGATGCTGCTCCAGCTCGGCACGACCTGGGTGTCGACCGTCGGTGCGGCGGCAGGGTAGACGTGCTGCGAGTAGGCGTCGAGCGGCACGTCGCGTTCGCGCAGGCCGCGGAGCCACTCGATTGCGCCCACGCCGGTGGCGGTGGTGCTGCTGCGCGGGCCGCCGACGCCGACGATCACCACCGCGCGCGGGTTGGCGTCCTTGATCGCCGGATAGGCGGCGGCGACGAGCGCCGCGTAGGCGTCCAGGCGCGCCGCGGGGGTCTTCACCGGAACCTGGAAGAAGCCGTCCAGGTTCGGCTCGTTCCAGATCTCGAAGTACCTCACCTCGGGGAGCGTGTCGCCGGCCGGGCCGGCGAACGTGCCGTCGTAGCGGGTGGCGACGGCGCTCATGAAGTCCCCGAAGTCCTTCGGATCGGGGGCGAGACGGTTGATCGGCCCGCCGATCGCGTCGACGGCGCCGCCCGAGGCCCAGGCCGGGGTGCTGTAGACGGACAGGATCGGGGTGATGCCGCGGTCGGCGAGGCCGCGCATGATCAGGTCGGCGCGCGCGAAGTCGTAGGCGGGGTCGGCCGGATCCCTGGGCTGCGCCGGCCGGCTGGCGCCGAGCGCGACCGAGTTCCAGAAGAGGTCCACCCGCGTGGTGGTCGCGCCGGTCTTCGCGAGCAGGTCGAGGCGCGCCGGAATCGTCTCGATCGGCTCCGTCGAGAGGTGGTCGTCCTGGGCGGCGGCCACCGCGCCGATGGGCGCGGTGGCGTCGCTGCCCGAGAGCATCACCGCACCGACCACGGCGACGATGGCGGCGGCCACCGCCGCCAGCCCGATCAGCACTCGCGCTCTCGACCTCACATGGGCTCCGCTCGTCGGGTTCTCGGGCGGTGGGTCACAGGCCGGCCCGGGCCGCCGCCGGCGGCACCGCGTCCTCCCAGGGGAGGCGCGTCGGGTCGGGATCGCCCGGCAGGCGGTACTCCCATGCCGGGTCGCCCAGGGTGCCGCCCGCCCAGGCGTGCACGGCCGACGTGAAGCGGACCAGGTCGAGCGGCTCGTCGAGGACGCTCGGGGCCATCAGGTCGGCGGAGAAGGCCAGCACGCGGCCGGCCCCGACCGTGCGCAGGATGGCGGCGGGCGCCCCGTCGAGGAACCGGGCCACCACGCTCGCCCCGGCGGGGATGCCGGCGAACGCGCGCGGCCGCGGCGTGTCGATCGGCAGGCTGAGCAGGTCGTCGGGTGATCCCGCGCCGAGGGCGCCGGGCTGGACCTCGAGGATCGACCCGCGCCGCCGGGGGCCGAGCGGCGCCCCGATCAGCGCGTCGCGCACCGGCGCCAGCGACGCGCCGCCGGGAGTGCGCGTGAAGGCGTCGGGGTCGGTGACCACCAGCGTCCCGCCGGCCCGGACCCAGCCGGCCACGCGGGCCGCGAACCCCGCGTCGAGGGTGTCCCCACGGGGCATCCAGAGCGTGCGGGCCGCCGCCAGGCGGGCCGGGTCGGCGGTGAGACGGGTGTCGGCGTCGAAGCTGAACGCGGCCCCGCCGAGCTCGCCCAGCAGCGAATAGGCCGTGTAGAGGGCGTCTCCGCTCGTGCGGTAGCGGACGCCCCCGGTGCGCTCCGGCTGGGCCTGGCCCTCGCTCGCCGTCGAGTAGAGGACCAGCTGGGAGGCGTCCACCGGGGCGGCGGGAAGGCGGGCGCTGCGCATCGAGGCCGCGATGGCGAGCATCGCGTCGTAGAGTCGCCGGTTGGTGAACCGCGGGTTGTCCGAGCCGAAGAAGCTGATGTCGGTGGCCCCGGCGCGGAGCGCCTGCGCGGTCCAGGTCCAAAGGTCGCCGGGCAGCGGCTGGTAGCGCGAGTAGTCGAAGGCCTGCACGATGATCCGCACCCGCTTGCCCGTGAGATCGGCCAGCAGTTTTGCGCCGAAGCCCGGGTTGTAGCGGCCCCGGCCGACCCGGTCGCGCTCGGGATAACTCACGTAGGGATCGGCCTCGACCACGTCGGCGAAGCCCGCCAGGCGCGTGTAGTCCCAGGGGATGAACCCGTCGATGAAGCCGAAGTCGTTGGGGTTGACCACCGCCGCGGGGTCGAGCCGGCGGATCAGGCGAGCCTGCTGGGCCTTCATGGCGAAGAAGCGTCGGCCGGAGTACCGGCTCCACGCCAGCCACCGCAGGCGCTCGGAGACGCGGTTCGTGGGACGGGCGGCGGGGTTCGGCAGGGTACGCCCGGTCGCGCGACGGAAGTCGGCCGCCAGCCGGCGGCCGAACGGCGTCGCACGGGCGCGCCCCCGCGGCAGCACGGTGACCGGCTCGTCGCTGCCGGTGTACTGGTTGACGAAGGCCCGCCCGCGGACGGTCGGAACGATCCGGCGGATCTCCCGCAGGGCCTCGCGCCGGTAGCCCGGGTCGAGGAGCGACAGACGGCGGGTGTAGGCGCGCGGATCGGCCGTCGGGTCGGCGACCGTCGCCGACTTCCGCTGGAGGGCGCGGCGCGCCGCCCAGACCTCCACGGCGACGTCCCACTTCAACCCCGTGGCGGCGAAGGCCGCCTGGAAGCGGCGCGGGGTGCGCCAGCCGACGGGCTCCTTCGGGCTCAGGGGCAGAGGCGGGAAGGGCAGCGCGCTCGGGCCGCTGAACCAGAGCCCGCTCTCTCCGGCCTCGCGCAGGATGCCGTCGATCTTCCGGTACCAGCGGGCCCTCGGGACGAGCGGCGCGCTCGCCGGGTTCCAGCCCGGCAGCTCGTTCTGGTTGAGCTCGTGCCCCCAGGTGCTGGCCGTCCCCGCCGGGCGGTCGGCGGCCTGGGCAGCGCCGGGGGCCCCGGCGGCGGCGATGACGAGCGCCAGGACGGCGGTGGGGGGGCGTGAGAAGGGCACGGCGCGCGCTCATCATGCCCACCGGCGGTGGGCCGCTCAAACGGCCGGGGTGGATCCGGCGGCGCCTACCTCACACGGAAGCGGCCGACGACCTCGCGCAGGGCCTGGGCGCGCCGCGACAGATCCGTCGCGGCGGCGGCGTTCTCGCTGGTGCCCGCGGCGGTGGCATGCGTGGCGTTGCTGATCAGCTCGCTCGAATCGAGCGCGGCGGCGGCATCGTGGAGGGCGTGCTCCATGGCCTGCCCGAGGAGCTCGGCGTCCTGCCCGAGGACCCCCGTCTGGGCCTCGACGTCCGCCGCGACGCCGACCGCGACGCCCAGGTGGCGGTTGATCTCGTCCACCGCGTCGCGGACGCCCTGCACCGACGACACGGCGGTGGCGACCTGACCCGTGCCCTCGCCCATCGCGGCGACCGCACTCGCCGTCTCCGACTGAACCTCGGCCACCAGCTCGCCGATGGAGTGGGCGGCGGCGTCGGCCTGCTCGGCCAGGTTGCCCACCTCGGTTGCGACGACCATGAAGCCGCGACCCTGCTCTCCGGCCCGCGCGCCCTCGATGGCCGCATTGAGCGCCAGCAGGTTGGTCTGGGCGGCGATCGAGGAGATGGCGGTCACGATGCCCTCGATGGCGTGCCCCCGCTCGCGCAGGGCCTCGACGCGGGAGGTACCCTCCCGCACCGCCTGGGTCGCAGCCTCCATCGCCGCGGAGGCGGCCTCGAGGCTCCCGGCCCCCTCGACGGCCGAGGCGCGGGCCTGCCCGAGCACGGACTGGGCCTCGGAGGCGCTGCGGCCCATCGTGTCGAGGCCGGCGCTGACGCGACCGGCAGCCTCGCCGGCCCGCGCGACGCGCTCGATCCTGCGCTCCGCGCTCTCGTGCGTGCCGTTGACGCTCGTGGCGATCTCGGCCATCGCCGTGGCGGTCTCGTTCGTGCGGCCGGCGATGCTCTCGGCCAGATCGCTGACGGCCGCCGAGCTGGACGCACCGGCCTCGATCACTTTCTGCAGGCCCAGCACGATCTTGTTGAGCTCGAAGCCCATCTGGCCGAGCTCGTCTCGGCCGGCCCCCGTCACTGCGGCCGTGAGATCGCCCGAGCTGACCGCGCGGGCGGTCTCGTGGAACTTGCGGATCGGGAGGCCGATCCTGGCGTTGTTCCAGTAGGCGAGCGCCGCGGCGGTCGCCCCGCCCAGCCCGATGCCCACGACGGCGTCCGCGATGGAGCGGTCCAGCAGGGCGAGGGCCACCGACGGGACCAGGGCCGCGACGGCGAGCGACCCGCCGAGACGCCGGCGTACGCTGCCCTTCGGCACGATCTGGCCGACGCGCAGCACGGAGTGGTGCGAGCCCCGGCGCGTCACCGGGACGATGGCCTCGCGGATGACCTCACCCGTGTTGCGGTCGTAGCGCTGGGTGGTCGGCGTGCGGACGGCGGCCGCGGCGGTGCTGACGGGGTCCCCGTAGAGGCGCCCCGCGCGCATCGCGTTGGTGTGGACGTGCGTGAAGCCGGTGGGCCCCATCAGCACGATGTACTCGAGGCTCGGCGTCAGCTCGGTGCGAAAGACCTGCGCAATGACCGCGAAGGCGCCCGCCTCATCGCCCGTCGCGAGCTCCCGCTCGCATCGCGCGGCGAGCCGGGTGGCGAGGAGCATCGGGTCCGCTTGACGCAAGGGCACGGGGCGAAGCCTCCGGACGGGGCCCTCCGAGACCGGAGGGTTCCCAACCGCCTTCGTCCCGTGCCCGGGCGCACTTGAGGTTTCCTACGCGGCGGAACCCCGGTACGCCTCGATCAGGATCTCGGCGACCTCCGGGCGCGTGAACTCGACCGGCGGGATCTCGCCCCGGTCGAGCATCTCGCGGACCTTCGTCCCCGACAGGAACACGCGCTGCTCCGGCGTCGAGGGGGACGTCTTGGTGGTCGCCATCCCGCCGGTCAGGTTGCACCAGAACGAGTGCTCGAAGAACGTCGGCGTGATCGCCAGCTCCTCGCGCGTGATGTCGTCGAAGATCCGGTGCGCGTCGTAGGTGCCGTAGTAGCTGCCCACCCCGGCGTGGTCGCGGCCCACGATGAAGTGGGTGCAGCCGTAGTTCTGGCGCAGCACCGCGTGCAGCACGGCCTCGCGCGGACCGGCGTAGCGCATCGCGGCCGGCAGTACGCCCAGCACGACCCGCTCCTGGGGGTAGTAGCCCTCGATCAGCACCTCGTAGCAGCGCATCCGCACGTCGGCGGGGATGTCGTCGCTCTTGGTCTCGCCGACCAGCGGGTGCAGGAACAGGCCGTCGACCGTCTCGAGCGCCACCTTGGTGATGTACTCGTGCGCCCGGTGGATCGGGTTGCGGGTCTGGAAGCCGACGACGGACTTCCAGCCGCGCGCGTCGAACGCCTCGCGCGAGGCGCGGGGGTCGAGCAGGAAGGGCTGGGCCCCCGGGTCGATCGGCAGGCGGGCGGCGACGCGCACCGGGCCGGCCAGGCAGGTGGTGCCGTGGGAGTAGAGCGACGCCACGCCCGGGTGGGCGTCCTCCTCGGTGCCGTAGACGAGCTTCGCCTCACGACGCTGGTCGGTCTCGAAGCGATCGGTGATCTCGAGAACGCCGAGGAAGCGGTCGGTCTCATCGACCAGCTCGACCTCGTTCGAGGAGCCGATGGCCGCGAGCTCGTCGGGCTGGACGGCGAGGGTGACCGGCACCGACCAGGCGAGCCCCGAGGGCAGGCGCATGTCGGTGATGACCGACTCGTACGCCTTCTTGTCCATGAAGCCGTCGAGGGGCGACATGGCCCCCACGGCGATCAGGTCGAGGTCGGCCTGCTGGCGGGCCGAGAGGGTGACCCGGGGGCGGTTGCCGCCTTCGTCGAGAGCCGGGTCGAGCCGGTCGACCAGGATGCCCCCGTGGGGGGCGATGGGTCCGGGGGTGGTGGGGGTCAAATGCCCGCTCCGTCCACGTTGCCGAGCGCTGTCGAGTTCAGGAGTGTGTCGGCGCGGAGGCCGAGGCGGAGGGTTTCCAGCGGTATCACCTCGTCATGTGGGATGTTCCCAAGGTTCACGTTGGGACCGAACTTGCGGATGAACCAGACCTGCTGGGCCTTCTGAGGGGCTTCGAAGAGCAGGCGGTTCGGGTCGATGGCGTGCACGATCTCGTCGATGAGGCCCATCCGGACCTCGCCGTCGCCGCGGAAGATGCCGGCGGTACCCGTCTCGCGGGCCTCGGTGATGACCTTCCAGGCGCCCGCGCGGAGCTCGTCCTCGATCAGCTCCACCCAGCGGTAGGGCGCGATCACCGTCTCCAGGTCCTTGGAGCCGACCTCGCTGAGCACGATGAAGTCCTGCGCGAGCGCCGCGATGTGCTCCAGCTTGACCTCGTGCGGCAGCGTGATCGTGCCGTCGGAGACCTCCACGTGACGCAGGCCGAGGTCGCTCACCCAGCGGCGCCAGTCGTCGAGCTTCTGCTGGGCGAAGCAGATCTCCCAGAAGGTGCCGCCCAGCACGACGGGAATCCCGGCGCCCGCGTAGAGGGCGAGCTTCTCGCGGAGGTTGCGCGTGACGTAGGCCGTTCCCCAGCCGAGCTTGACGATGTCGATCGCGTCGGCGCAGGTATCGAGCATCCCGTCGATCTCGGGCAGCGACAGGCCCTTGTCCATGACGTGGGTGATTCCCACCTGGCGGGGCTTGGGCGGACGGCCCGGGAGGGACAGGAACGACGCGTCGGCGGTGGCCGGCACCTGCGGGGCGTCGATGCTCACCGGGCCACCTCCGCCGCCCGGCGGCCGGCGATCCGGCCGTAGACGACCGTGTCGAGCAGCGAGTTGCCCATGAGCCGGTTGGCCCCGTGGACCCCGCCGGAGATCTCCCCGGCGGCGAAGACGCCCGGGAGCGTCGTGGCCGCGTTCTCGTCGATCAACAACCCTCCGTTGCGGTAGTGGAGGACGGGGTAGACCAGGACGCGCTCCGTTGTGATGTCCATGCCGGCCTTCAGGTAGCGGTTGTGTACATAGGCCAGGCGCTGCGCCGTGAAGCCGGCCCCGTTCTCGCGGTCGATCGCCGTGGTGTCGAGCCAGACCCCGTGCATCCCGCCCGGGGCCTCGACCCCTCGCCCGGCGTCGATGGTGTCGATGATCGCCTGCGCCACGACGTCGCGGGGCGCGAGCTCGTCGACGAAGCGCTCTCCGTCGGCGTCGTGCAACGTCGCGCCGTAGGCGCGGGTGGTCTCGGGCAGGGCGTACCCGGCGAGGCTCTCGGGCCAGATCGAGCCCGTGGGGTGGCGCTGCCAGGAGTCGACCTCCCGGCCCTGCGCGCCCAGCGCGAGCGCGAGGCGCAGCACCTCCGGGGTCGCGTCGGGGTGGTTGGTGCTGCCCACGCCCAGGGCCTCGGCCTCGCCACGGAGCCCGCCACCGGCCGCCAGGACCACCGCGCGGGCGCTCACGGTGCGCCGCACGCCGTTGCCCCCGGGCGCGATCGTCGCCCGCCAGCCGTCGCCCTCGGGCTCGAGATCGACCAGGGCGGTCGATTCAAAGACCTGGGCGCCGGACGCCCGGACGGCCGCGCGCAGCGCCTTCACCATCTCGGCGCCGGTGCGCTCGCCCGCCTGCAGGAGGCGCTTGCGACTCGCGCCGCCGCAGCGCAGCAGGCGCAGGCGGCCCTCGTCGTGCGTGAACTGCACGCCCAGCTCGGAGAGCCAGGCGATCGCCTCGGGGCCCCCGTCGGTGAGCCGCCGCACGAGCTCGGGGCGCGCCGAGCCGTGCCCGGCCGCGAAGGTGTCCTCGAAGTGGGACTCGGTCGAGTCGTCGTCGCCCATCGCGGCCTGGATGCCGCCTTGGGCGCGCCCGGTGTTGCCCGCCCCGAGCGCGGACTTGGTCGTGACCACCACCGCGGCCCCGGCGCCGGCGGCGCTGACGGCGGCCGACATGCCCGCCCCGCCGGATCCGACGACGAGCACGTCGGCGCGCGCATCCGAAGGGCTCGACACGCCCGGATGCTAGCCGACCCGCTCCGATGCTTCCAATAAAGGAGCGTTATGACGACGCCGGCCCGGCGCCCATGTCCCCGAGCTCCGCGCGTGCGAACTCGAGGAACGCCGAGGTCACCCTCTTGGGCGTACGCCCGCTGTGGCGGACGGCGAAGAAATGGCGCTCCAGCCCCGGCCCCTCGAGGCGCAGGGCGACCAGGCTGCCCTCGGCCACCTCGCGCTCGACGGCCAGGCTCGAGATCACGGTGATGCCGAAGCCGTCGAGCACCGCCGCCTTCACCGACTGCTGCAGCCCGAGCTCCATGGCCACGTGCAGGTCCCGGTCGCGCAGGCCCCCCTCGCGCATCGCGGCCTCCACCACCGACCGCACGCCGGAGCCCTCCTGCTGGAGCAGCATCGGCTCGGCGACCAGCTCCTCCAGTGTCACCGACGCGCGCCCGGCGAGGGAGTGGTCGGGGGAGACGATCGCCACCAGCTCGTCGCGTACGAAGGGCTCGAAGACGAGGCCGCGCTGCGGGCGCGCCGCGCCCACCACGCCGAGCTCCAGCTCGTCGTCGAGCACCCTCTCGCAGATCGTCTGCGTGTCGCTCACCATCAGGCTCACGCGCACGTCGGGGTTCGCGCGATGGAACGAGCCGAGCAGGCGCGGCAGCAGCAGCTCCCCGGGCCCGGTGGACGACCCCAGCACGAGCGGGCCGGCGATCCGGGTGCCGATCTCCCCCATCTCGCGCTCGAGCTCCGCCTCGAGCCCGATCATGCGGCGGGCGTAGCGGTAGACCACCTCGCCCGCCTCGGTCACGGTGACGCGCCGGCCGTTGCGGTCGAGCAGCCGGTGCCCGAGCCGCTCCTCCAGGGCGCGGATCTGGAACGAGACCGCGGGCTGCGAGACCTCGAGCTCCTCCGCCGCCTGGGAGAAGGACCCCTTGTCGACCACGGTGCGGAGCGTGAGCAGCTGACGGAGGTCCACGGGCGCATCCTAGTGCGCCCGCCGCGCGCTCACGGCGCGGCGACGGTGGCCGGCCGGCGAGGCGCGGCGCGGCGGCGGCCCGTCCACCGATTTCCGTCCTTCGTGAGTTCAGGCTCTCCGGCGGAGGCGTGCGGCCGGCGGCCGCGCACCGGCCGGGACGGACGCGCAGCCTCTAACCTGCCATCCGGTCCGGGGCACGATCCGAGGGGAGACGTCCGTGCGTATCTGTGTCTACGCGGGATCCAATGCGGGCGACGATCCGACGTACCGTGAGGCCTCCACGGCCCTCGGCGGGACGCTGGCGGATCGCGGGATCGGCCTGGTCTACGGCGGCGGCCGCACCGGCCTGATGGGCGCCCTCGCCGAGGGCTGCATGGCGGCGGGCGGCCACGTCACGGGGATCATCCCGGGCTTCCTCGAGGCGAAGGAGATCGCCAACGTGCAGGTGAACGACCTGCGCGTCGTCGGCTCGATGCACGAGCGCAAGACGCTGATGGCCGAGCTCTCGGACGGGTTCATCGCCCTGCCCGGCGGCATCGGGACGTTCGAGGAGCTCTTCGAGATCTGGACCTGGAGCCAGCTCGGCCAGCACCGAAAGCCCTGCGGCCTGCTGAACGTGGCCGGCTTCTACGACGGCCTGGTGGCGTTCCTCGACGGCGTCGTCGAGCAGGGCTTCCTGAAGGAGGATCACCGGCGCACGCTGCTCGTCGGGACCGACGCGCCGGCGCTCCTCGACGCCTTCGCCACGTACGAGCCCCCCACGGGCGAGGGAAAGTGGCTGGAGCTGGAGACGACGTGACCTCGCCGGAGGTGGGGGGTCGGGGCCGCCCCTGAGGGGTGAGACCGGTCTCTCTGCGGGGACGATCGCCGTGGCGGGCAGGAGGGTGGTCTCGGTGCGTCGGGGCCGGCGTGATCTCGCTCCCTTTCCAGGGGACGATCGCCGTGCCGGGGACGCGATCGGGCGTCGGTCGTGCGCCTGCGCCCTGGGGGCCCTCTTGCGGGGCCCCCAGGGCGGCAAAATCACCCTCGGTCGGGCGATGTCGCATCTGACGGCACCGCCTTCGGCGGGGACGGCCGTCGAAACACCGAGATGCTTCGCCGCGTGGGCAGGCCACGCGGGATGGATCCGGTGGTTGCGGAAGACGTGTGAGGCGGTCCTTGGAGTCCCTCGCGGGGGCGCCGTTGCGTGGTGGTCCAATTGGACGAGTGCCCGGGGTCCATTTGGACGCGTGCCCTCGCGGCGGCCGGCCGGTCGGGTCGGCGAATTGTGAACATGGGCGGGGTGCTCCCCGGGAATGGCCTGGTGGAGACGATCTCGGGCCGCGTCCAATTGGACCAAGGCTCGGGGTCCAATCGGACGCGGGGGTCGCGCGGGAGTGTTGGGAAGCCGGCTGATCGGGCGTGGTCGGGTCGCTTGCCCCCTCAAGTTACTTGAGGTAACTTCCGTCTCTGAGGTTACGCGAGGTAACCAGACGAGTCAGGAGCGTCGATGAACCAGGACGAGCGCATCACCACCATCCTCCCGGTCCTCCCCCTCGACGACGCCGTGGTCCTGCCGGGCACGAGCGTCACGTTCCCCGTCGCCTCCGAGGAGCAGGCCGAGGCGCTCGCCGGGGCCGTCGAGGGACGGATCCTCCTCGTGCCACGCATCGAGGGGCGCTTCGGCTCGTTCGGGGTGGTGGCGGAGATCGTGGGCGAGGTGGGCCTCCCCGACGGCATGCGCGGCGTCGCCGTCGAGGCGCAGCACCGCGCCGAGCTGGGTCCGGCCGCCATCGGCGCCGAGAACGGGCTGCGCGTCAGCGCGACCGAGCTGCCCGACCCCCCCGACCCCGGCCCCGACGCCGCCGAGCTGGCGCGCGAGTACCGCGCGGTCGTCGAGGAGGTCGCCGAGCTGCGCGGAGAGCGCGTGCGCGTGGCCCACTTCCTGGCGGGCATCCCCCACCCGGGGCGCCTGGCCGACACTGCCGGCTACGCCCCCGAGATCCCGCTGGCCCGCAAGCTGGCGCTGCTGGAGACCCCCGACGTCGTGGCGCGCCTGCGCCTGGCGATCGAGGCCCAGCGCGAGCGCCTGGCCGACGCCGGGCTGCGCCGGCGTATCCGCGAGGACGTCACCGAGGGACTCGACAAGACCCAGCGTGAGATGCTGCTGCGCCGCCAGCTCGCGGCCATCCGCAAGGAGCTCGGCGAGGACGACGAGTCGGGCGACGACTGGGCCGCGCGCATCGAGGCGGCGGGGTTGCCCCCGGCGGCGCGGATGGAGGCCGAGCGCGAGCTCGCCCGCCTGGAGCGCCAGCCCGACGGCGCGGAGGCCGGGATGATCCGGACCTACCTGGAGTGGATGGTCGCGCTGCCCTGGAACGCCCGCTCGCAGGAGCGGCTCGACGTGTCCGAGGCGCGCGCGGTGCTCGACGCCGACCACGCCGGCCTCGACGAGGTGAAGGAGCGGATCCTGGAGTACCTGGCCGTCCGGCGCCTGCGCCGCGAGCGCGGGATGGACGAGGGCCGGAGCGGCGTCATCCTGACGCTCGCCGGACCTCCCGGAACCGGCAAGACGTCGCTCGGCCAGTCCGTCGCCAAGGCGCTGGGCCGCGAGTTCGCGCGCATCAGCCTCGGCGGCATCCGAGACGAGGCGGAGATCCGGGGGCACCGGCGCACCTACATCGGGGCCCTGCCGGGACGGCTGGTCCGCGCATTGCGCGAGGCCGGCACGCTGAATCCGGTGATCATGCTCGACGAGGTCGACAAGGTCGGCTCCGACTGGCGGGGCGACCCCTCGTCGGCGCTGCTCGAGGTGCTCGACCCGGCCCAGAACCACAGCTTCCGCGACCACTACCTGGACGTGGAGCTCGACCTCTCGGAAGTACTGTTCATCGCCACGGCGAACGTGGTCGACACGATCCCGGGGCCGCTGCTCGACCGCATGGAGGTCATCTCCCTCGACGGCTACACCGAGGACGAGAAGCTCGCCATCGCCCGTGGCTACCTGCTGCCGCGCCAGATCGAGCGCAACGGGCTGCGCGAGGACGAGGTCGAGTTCACCGACGAGGCCCTTCGGGCCGTGATCGGCGACTACACGCGGGAGGCCGGCGTCCGTGGCCTCGAGCGCGAGCTGGGGAAGGTGCTGCGCAAGAGCGCGCGCAAGGTCGCCGAGGGCTCGGAGGGAGCCGTCGTGATCGGCTCCGACGACCTGGCGGAGACGCTCGGGCGCCCGCGCTTCCACCACGAGGCCGCCGAGCGCACCGCGATCCCGGGCGTGGCCACCGGCCTCGCCGTGACCGGGACGGGGGGCGACGTGCTCTTCGTCGAGGCCAGCGCGATGCCCGCCGACGGGCCCGGCGAGCGGCTGGTCCTGACCGGCCAGCTGGGCGACGTGATGCGCGAGTCGGCGCGGATCGCCCTCTCGTGGACGCGCGCTCACGGCGCGGAGGTGGGCATCCACCCGGCCGACCTTGCCGGCAGGGAGATCCACGTCCACGTCCCGGCGGGCGCGATCCCGAAGGACGGCCCCTCGGCGGGCGTCACGATGATCACGGCGATCGCGTCGCTCGCGTCCGGACGGCCCGTGCGGCCGAACGTCGGCATGACCGGCGAGGTCACGCTGCAGGGCCGGGTGCTGCCGATCGGCGGGCTCAAGCAGAAGATCCTCGCCGCCCACCGGGCCGGGCTGACCGACGTCGTCATTCCGGAGCGCAACCGGCGCGACCTGGACGACGTGCCCGAGCAGATCCTGGAGAAGGTTCGCGTGCACCCGGTCCTGACCGTCCGGGAGGTGCTGGACATCGCCCTGGAGCCCGCCCGGGACCGGCGCGAGGCGCTCGCGGCGTAGGGTTGAGGAGCGATGGACGGTTGTCGCCACCTTCCCCCGGTATGCCACCGCTACCAGCGCGCGGCCGAGCTCCTCGGCCGCCGCTGGAGCGCGGCGGTGATCCGTGCGGCCATGGAGGGCCCGGCCCGCTTCACCGAGATCCGCGGATCGGTGGACGGGCTGTCGGCGCGGCTGCTCGCCGAGCGGCTGCGCGAGCTGGAGGGCGCAGGGCTGATGGAGCGCCGCGAGCTGGGCGGAGGAGCCGTGGAGTACCGCCTCACCGAGAAGGGCCAGGCGCTCTCGCGCGTGGTCCGCGAGATCGAGGCGTGGGTGGCCGCCTGGGACGACGCCCCACCACAGACGCCGGCGCCGCCTCCGGCCGCCGCCCCGCAACCCGCCGCACGGAGGCCCTCATGAGCCTGCCCGACGCGGTCCGCGCCCTGCTGGCGGGCCGGGCCTTCGCCCATCTCGCGACGGTGCTCCCCGACGGATCGCCCCACTCGGTCCCGGTGTGGATCGACGTTGACGAGAGCGACCGTCTCCTGATGTTCACCCAGACCGGCAGCCGCAAGGCGCGCAACATCGAGCGCGACGGGCGCGTGGCGATCTCGGTCGTGGACATCGCCAACCCGTACAACCAGTGCGACCTGCGCGGCCGAGTGGTGTCGCGCATCGATGGCGAGCGCGCCCTCGCGATCGCCGACGCGCTCTCGGTGAAGTACACCGGGTCCGCCTTCCCGTGGCGCAGCCCGAACACCGTGGTCTACGCGATCGAGCCCGACGTCAGCCACCACGCCGAGCTGCCCTTCACGCACGCCTGAGCGGGCGCGCCCCGGCTCAGAGGGCCCAGATCAGGACGAAGACGGCGACCAGCAGGACGGCCATCGCAGCCACGACGATCCAGGGCCAGCGCTCGAGGGGCGGCGTGGCCTCGGCATCGCTCTCGATGGCGGCCGGCACTCCGAGAAGGAGCCCGCGCAGCGCTTCGGCGGAGCGGATCCGCCCCTCGCGCGCGTCCGCGATGACGTCGTCGAGGACGGGCGGCACCGGCCCTCCGCGCAGGAGGTCGGCGAGGGTCTGCGCCACCGCGGCCACCGCGGGGTCGGCGCCCTCGCGGCCGGCGCCGCCGGCACGGGCGAAGCGCGTCACGCGGATGTGACCGTCGCTCGTCACGAGGGCCGAGGCCACGACCACGTCGCCCCGGTCCCGCGCGCTCCGCCGGACGGCGAGCCCCGCCTCGAGTAGGCCGAGGGAGAGCGCCCGCGCCCGCGCCAGCGGCAGAGGCGCCCGCGAGCGCACGACCTCCTCGAGGGGGATGCCATCCACGAACTCGCTCGCGAGGTAGGCGCCCCCTCCAGGGATCTCGCCGTCGACGAGCACCGGGATGGCCTGCAGGCAGTCGAACTGGACGGCCGACATCATGCGGCCCTCGTCGCGCAGCGCGGCGGCCTGCTCGGGATGGCCCGTCTCGACCACCCGCAGCACCACCTGGCGGGAAAGGTGCCGATCCTCGGCGAGGAAGACCCGTCCGTGGTCGCCGCCGCCGAGTGGGCGGATCAGCTCGTACCGGCCGGCGACCACATCTGACGGTCCGAGGCTCACGCGGTGCTCCCTGCGGCGACCGGGGCCGCCGGCCCACCGGGCTCGGCGGGTGACCCTAGCGGTTGCTGAAGTGGTGCTCCCCGGCCTCGCACCAGAACACGAGGCACCCGGCGTCCGCGTCGCGCGCGACGCAACCGCACTCGCCGCCGTGATCCGGGCAGGGGCGCTCGACGCGCGAGAGCAGGCCCCACTCGGCGACGGGCAGTGCTCCGACCGGGAGCTCTCGCTGGGCCTCGGTGTGGGTGATGACGCTCATTGACGCTCCCCGCTGGTGGTTGAGGGACGTGCCCGATGGCCTTCGCCGTCGTCGCCCGCGACCCTGCCGGCGCCCCGCAGGACGTCCCACAGGGCGGACGCGACCGGCTCGGGCCGGCCGTCGGCGATCAGGCGGCCGAGCTCGTCCATGCTGCGGCGCAGGCGCTCCGGGTCGATCGCGGGCCGCGTGGCGCGCATGATCTTGCCGTAACGGGTCGGCCGGACCTCCTCGTCGACGTTGAAGAGCTCTTCGTGGAGCTTCTCGCCGGGACGGATGCCGACCACCTCGATGGCGATGTCGACGCCGGGCTCGTGCCCCGAGAGCTCGATCATGCGCCGGGCGAGGTCGATGATCCTGACCGGCTCCCCCATGTTGAGTACGAAGATGTCACCGCCCTCGGCGATGCCGGTCGCCTCGATCACGAGCTGCACCGCCTCGGGGATCGTCATGAAGAAGCGCGACATCTCGGCGTGGGTCACGGTCACCGGGCCGCCGCGCTCGATCTGGCGCTGGAAGATCGGCAGCACCGAGCCCGAGCTGCCGAGCACGTTGCCGAAGCGCACGGCCGCGAAGCGCGTGTTCGACGTTGTGCCCTGGGCCTCGATGACACGCTCGGCGAGGGCCTTCGAGCCGCCCATGACGGTCTTTGGCTCGACGGCCTTGTCGGTGGAGATCAGGCAGAAGCGCTCCACGCCATGGCGCTCGGCGAGGTCGGCGAGCACCTGCGTGCCGATGGCGTTGTTGCCCACGGCCTGCAGCGGGTTCAGCTCCATCATCGGCACGTGCTTGTACGCGGCGGCGTGGAAGACGATCTCCGGCCGCTCGGCCTCGAAGACCCGCTCCATCGAGCCGACGTCCTTGCAGTCGGCGATCACGGGGACGAGCAGGCCGGCGTGGCCGCGCTCGCGCAGCTCCATGTCGATCTCGAAGAGGTTGTTCTCGGCGTGGTCCACCATCACCAGGCGGCGGGCCCCGACGGCGGCGACCTGGCGGCAGAGCTCGCGGCCGATCGAGCCGCCTGCGCCGGTGACCATCACCACACGGCCGTTGAGGTAGCGGGCCACCCGCGCGAAGTCGCTCTCCACGGGGGCGCGGCCGAGGACGTCCTCCACGCGCACCTCGCGCAGCTGGCCGACCGTGACGTCGCCGGTGATCAGCTCGGGCAGCCCCGGCAGGGTGGTGCAGGGGATGCCGGCCTTGCGGCAGGCCTCCACGATCTCCTGGCGCACGAGGCCGGGCGCGGAGGGCATCGCGATGATGACCTCGTCCACGTGCACCTCGCGCAGCAGCCGGGGCAGGTCGGCGCGCGCGCCGCGCACCCTCACGCCCTGCACCCGCAGGCGGCGCTTGCGCGGGTCGTCGTCGATCAGGCCGACGGGGGTGTAGCCCAGCTCGCGGTTGCGCTTCATCTCCCGCAGCAGCGTGTTGCCGGCGTCGCCCGCGCCGCAGATCAGCACCTCCCGGCCGCTCGACACCAGCTCAGAGCGCGGCGGGCGCTCGATGACGCTCCGCACCGCGAAGCGCGCGCCGCCGACGAACAGCAGCGTCAGGGCGAGGTCGAAGACCAGCACGCCGCGCGGGACGGCCACGAGGTGGTCGGGCCGCCAGAACGACAGCATCGCGCTGATCAGGAGGCTCGAGACGACCGAGGCCAGGACGATCGCCTGCAGGTCGCGCAGACTCGTGAAGCGCCACCACTTGGTGTAGAAGCGCATCGCCACGAAGGTGACGAGCGTGATCGCGACGACGATCAGGACCGTCCCGGCGAACAGCCTCTCGTACCGGCCGGGGACGTTCCCGTCGAACCGGAAATAGAAGGCCAGCCAGTAGGCGGCCGCGACGAGCCCCATGTCCACGACGATCTGCGCACCACGGTGGGCGACCGTCCGGGGGCTCCAATTGAGCGGAGCGCTCCTCACAGGTTGGGCAGTGTAGACCGCCCAGCGCCGAGAATCAGGTCCACAAGCACTTCCGGGTCGCGCAGCGGCGGGGGCGCATCGCGGATCCGGCGCTCCAAGACGATGTCGTCGGGGCTCTCCAGGCGGCGCAGCCGGCCCTCCTCGATCAGGCGCCGGTCCACCGCCCCCAGGCGCGCCGCGAAGGGCGTGTACGCCGGCACCCCGAGGGCCGCGGCCTCGCGGTTCATCGTGCCCCCCGCGCTGATCACGAGGTCGGCCGCGGCCACCAGGCTCGGCCCGTCGATGGCGTGCTCGGGGACGATCGCGGCGCCCCCGGCGAGCGCGGAGCGCTGCTCGGCGGTGCGCGGGAGCACGACCGTCTGGACCTCCGGGGCACCGAGCAGGCGCTCCAGCGTACGGGCGAAGAGGTCGGTGGAGGCGCCGCGGTGGTAGAGGGTCACCTCGGGCGGGGGCCGCACGACGGCGATCAGGCGCGCCGGATCGAGCCCGAGCTCGGGCAGCACCCCGTCGTCGATCGCGTGGTCGGCGAGGTAGTACTCCTCCTTCAGCCCCGGGTAGCGGACCAGCTTGGGCGGCCGCATCCCGTAGGGCGCGAGCGCCTCCTCGGGGATTGCCGAGGGCACCAGGACGCGGGTGGCGAGGCGCCCGTTCCAGTGGTGCATGACCTTCGCGAACTCGTAGTCGAACATCGTCACCTGCGGCGTGCCGGCCGCCCGTGCCGCGATCGGCTGGTCGGTGCTGCCGTGCGCCACGGCGAGGTCGAAGCGCTCGCGGCGGGCGAAGCGGATCAGCGCGGCGGAGCGGCCGGCCATCGCCTGCGCCTTGCCGCGGCTCGATCCCCCCCCGTGCGCGCCGACGCTGACGTGCTCGATGCCGAAGCGCTCGAGCAGGCCGATGGTCTGGGCGAACTCCCGCGCCGTGACCGTGACCTCGATCCCCCGCGCGCGCATGCGGGCGATCAGGGGCCGGAAGATCACGACGTGAGGCGAGTTGGTGACGTCGATCCAGACCCTCACCGGCCATCCCTCCTCGGAGTCGCCCCCCGGACTACTCGCCCACCGACGCGACGGCGGCCACGACCCGGGCGACGTCCTCACGGGCCAGGTTCGGGTGCATCGGCAGGGCGAGGGCCGTCGCAGCGCACTCCTCGGCCACCGGCAGGTCGCCCTGCTGGTAGCCGAGGTGCGCGAAGACCGGCTGGCGGTGCATCGGGATGCCGTAGTAGACCGCGCTCGACACGTCCGCGCCCTTGAGGGCCGCCTGGACGTCCGAGCGGCGGGGGTGGCGCGCCATGTAGAGGTGGTAGATGTGCGTCGCACCGGCGCTCGTGCCCGGCAGCGTCATGAACTCGCCGAGACCCTCCTGCGCGTACCACTCGGCGGCCTGCGCCCGGCGGGCGTTCCAGTCGTCGAGGTGGGGATAGAAGACGCGGATGATCGCGGCCTGGAGGTCGTCGAGGCGCGAGTTGTAGCCGACCTCCTCGAACACGACCTTGTCCTTAGAGCCGTGGAAGCGCAGGCGGCGCACGCGCTCGGCCAGCTCCTCGTCGCGGCAGACGACCATCCCTCCGTCGCCCATGCCGGGGAAGTTCTTGGTCGGGAAGAAGCTGAAGGTGGCCGCGTCGCCGAAGGTGCCGATCTCGCCCTCGGGGGCCCGCGCGCCGAACGCCTGGGCGGAGTCCTCCACCACGACCAGGGCGTGCTCGCGGGCGATCTCCATCAGCTCGGCCATCGGGGCCGGGTGGCCGAAGATGTGCACCGGCAGGATCGCCCGGGTCGCCGCGCCGATGCGCGCGCGCACCGCCTGAGGGTCGAGGCAGTAGGTGACCGGATCGATATCGCAGAAGACGGGCGTCGCGCCGACCCGCGCGATGGCCTCGGCGGTGGCGTAGAAGGTGTAGGGGGTCGTGATGACCTCGTCGCCGCGACCGATGTCGAGGGCCTGCAGCGCGATCACCAGTGCGTCGGTGCCGTTGGCGACGCCCACGCAGGGCCGGCCGCCGAGCCGCTTGGAGACCGAGGCCTCCAGGGCGCGGCCCTCCGGGCCCAGGATGAAGCGCCCGCTGTCGAGCACGCCGGCGAGGGCGGCGTCGATCTCGGAGCGCAGGGGCCCGTACTGGGCCTGGATGTCCATCAGGGGCACGGCCATGGCGGCGCGGGACGCTATCACCCCGCGGGGTCGAGCGGCGCGTCCGTCCCGGGCGCATCCCCCCACGGGACGGGGATGGTCACGGTGATCGTCGTCCCGAAGCCCTCCTGCGAGGTGGCGACGGCCTGGCCGCCGAACCGCTCGGCGATGTGCTTGACGATCGAGAGCCCCAGCCCGGTGCCGCCGAGCCGCTTCGACCGCGAGGGGTCGGCGCGGTAGAAGCGCTCGAAGATGTGCGGCAGATCCCGCTCGGGGATGCCCGCCCCGTCGTCGGCCACGCTCAGCACCACGTCGTCCCCCTCGCGCCGCACCGAGGTGGTCGTGGCCGCGCCCGGTCCGGCGTACTTGATCGCGTTCTCCATCAGGTTGCGCACGATCACCCGCGCCATCCGCTCGGTGAGCGGCACCCACGCCTCGCCGGGGACGTCGAGCGCCAGGCCCACGCCGTGCGTCGCCGCGAGCTCCGCCAGCTCCTGGGCCGTGACGGCGGCGGCCGAGGCGAGGTCGCTGCGCGACGACGAGGGCAGGCCGCTGGCCGATTCGAGCTCCGAGAGGAAGAGGATGTCGGTTATGAGCGCCTCCAGCCGGAGCGTCTCGCTCGATGCCCGGCGCACGAAGTCGCGGCGTGTGACGGGGTCCATCTCGGGGTCGTCGAGCGCCTCCAGCAGGCCGCGCAAACCGGTCAGGGGGGTCCGCAGCTCGTGGGAGACGTTCGCCACGAACTGCGCGCGCAGCTCCCGGTAGTCGACCGCCTCGCTCGCGTCGGTGAGGAACACCAGCGCCTCGCGCGCGCCGCTCACCTCGTAGGGCTCCACGGCCGCCCGGTAGGTGCGGCGCCCGTCGGCGAACAACCGGATCTCGAAGCGCTGGGGATCGAGCGCGGCGAGCGCCTCGTCAACGCGCGCGGCGAAGCGGTGCTCGCTGAACGCCTCGAGCACGCTCATGCCGGTCACGAGGAAGGGGAAGCGCTCGCGCGCCATCAGGTTGGCCTCCACCAGGCGGCCGCCGGCGCCGACGCGGAGGGCGGTGAGGGGCAGGTCCTGGAACATCTCGCGACGGCGGCGCTCGGACTCGTCGGCGGCCCGCCGAGCCGCCACGGCGGCCGCCGTGGATTCGCGGGTCGCGGCGGCCTGGCGACGCCACGCGCTGGCCGTTGCGCCCGCCACGGCCAGCGCCAGCAGCGCCACGGCGAGGAGGGCGATCATCACCGGGCGAGTCTCGCAGACGGGGCCCCGGGTGACGGGCGGGCTTGGGCCGTCCGCGCGGCCGTGATTGGGTGCGCCGGATGAGAGCCCCGATCCTCGCCACCGGCCTGCTCGCCGCCGCCGTCGCGCCGGGCGTCGCGGGCGCCGCGCCGCCGGTGAGCGCCCTCCCCCCGCTGAGGCCTCCCGCGATCACCGAGATCGCTCCCGGGATCGGCTACCAGCGCATGGTGGAGGACGGCGGCGGGGTGGTGCACGTCGTGCGGGCCGCCCCCTCCCCGCGGGCGTCGCTGGCCCCCGTTCTGGCGGGCGGCGCGCCCACGCTGCGCGGATCGCTCACCCGGGCGGTCGCCGCGCGCCTGGGCTCCGGCGCGGTCGCGGGGATCAACGGGGACTTCTTCAACACCACCACCAACGACCCGAGCGGCGTGCTGATGATCGGCGGCGAGCTGATCAAGGAGCCCGAGGCGAGCCGCTCGGCGCTCGTACTGCTGCCGGGGGGCGGACTCGACGCCGTCACGCTCGCTCTACAGGGCCGCTACCAGGCGCTCGACCCGACCGGCGCACAGGACTACTCGCCGCGCACCCTGAACGGCATCAACCGGCCGGCCAAGCGCGGAAGGGAGACGATCCTCTACACGCCCGCCTACGGCAGGCTCACGACGCCCGTGTCCGGCTCCCGCTACGAGGTGCGCGTGCGCCTCGACCAGGCGGGACCCCTCGCGCCCAACCAGCCCCGCACCGGCACCGTGATCGGGTCGGGCACCGGCGGTGGCACGACGATCGGCGCCGGGCACGTGGTGCTGACCGCCGTCGGCTCGGCCGGGCCGGCGCTGGTGTCCGATCTGCCCCTCGGACGCCAGGTCGGCATCACCCCCGGGCTGCTCTCGCTGCCCGCCGGGGCGACCGACGCGATCGGCGGCGGACCCGTGCTGGTGCGCGGAGGCACGGCGATCACGAAGGCCGGGGAGGGTTTCACCAGCTCGCAGACCGACCAGAGGACCGCGCGCTCGGCCATCGGCGCGACGGCCAACGGGACGACGCTCCTGGTCACCGTCGAGGGGCCGCAGCAGGGCCGCCCGGGCATCAGCGTGGCCCAGCAGGCCACGCTGATGAAGTCGCTCGGCGCGCGGACGGCGATCGCGATGGACGCGGGCGGCAGCGCGCAGCTGGCGGTCCGCGACCGCCTGGTCATCCCTTGGTCCGGCCCCCGGAGCCTCTCCGACGTGATCCTGCTCTCGTACCGCGGGGTGACGCTCGAGCCGCCGCCCTTCCGGCTGTCGGCCAACGCCGACCGCGTCGACGACTCGGCCACCCTCGTGGTCCGCGCACCGCTGCCGGGCGTGACGAAGGTGAGCGTCGCGCGTCGCAGCGGGCGCCCCTCCCGGCTCCTGTGGAAGGGCCGTCTCGGCCCCGGCGCGAAGCGCGTCAGGCTCGACCCCAAGAGGCTGAGACTCCGGGACGGCGTCTACGTCGTGGTCGCCCGGCACACGGCCGACGACGGCAGCGGGGTCACCCGGCAGCGCCGCCGCGTGATCTTCGACCGCACGCTCTCGTCGCTGAACACCCGCGCGACCACGAGCCGCATTCGCAAGAAGACCATCCCCAGGCTCGGCGTGCGCTTCCGGCTGCTGCGGCCGGCGCGCGTCACCGTGCGCGTGACGACGCCCTACGGCACCCGGATCGCCACCATCGCCAGCGGCCGCCCGCTGCGGGCGGGGGCCCAGCTGTTCACGTGGAGCCGCAAGGCCCGCGGCAGGCTCGTCTCGGGCCGGGTCCGGGTCACCGTGGAGGCCCGCAGCGCGTTCGGCACCTCGGGCCTCGTGCGGACGGTCACCCTCAAGGCGCCACCGAAGAAGCCTGCGCCTGCTCGGGCGCCCTGACGGCTCGCGGCGCCGTCGCGTGCCGCGAGCCCGTCGGACCCCGATCCCACCCCCCGAGGGCTAGCGGCCCTCCTCCCTCCAGTTCATCACCGACAGCACGACGGCCGCGAGGGAGAAGATCAGGGCGAGGAAGACGCCGAACTTCCTGCTGCTGCCCTCCAGGAAGACCATCAGGGTCACGATGAAGCTCACGCTGGTGAGATAGGCGGCCCAGGAGGCCGGGTGGATCGCGGCCGGGAGCTCGTAGTTGAGGGCCTCGGCGATCAGGATGACGGCCGCCGCCCCGGAGAAGATCAGGAGGATCCACCAGGAGGGGACCGCGTCCGTGCCGCTGATCTTCACCGAGATGTCGCCGAAGTCCTGGCCGAACCAGGTGAAGAACAGGCTGATGACGAAGAGGACCGACGCGCCGGCGGCGGCGTAGATCCTCTGCTCGCGGGTGAGCGAGTTCACGTGAGCACTCCTCGTTCGGTGCGGATGGGATCGGGTGGGGCGCTGGGGGCTTTCGACGTGCCGAGCAGCCTCCCCTGCCGCCGCATCACCCCTCGCCGAGTTCCATCGGCGGGTTGTGCCCGGGGATCATGACGGCCGGGCGCTCGGCGCGTATCGCGCGGAACGCGGCCAGGTGCTCCTCGCGACGCGGGAAGCCCTCCGGCAGGTCCATCCGGGCGAACCAGCCGGGGTCGGGCCCCGGGGTGTCGCCGGCGATCGCCACCAGCCCGTCCGGCGAGTCGACGAGGAAGGCGACGTGGCCGTCGGTGTGCCCGGGGGTCAGGATCCAGCGCACCCCCGGCAGCGCCTCCCCCGCCTCGCCGCTCATCGGCCGCACCCGCGCCGCGTCGAGCGCCCCGCGCTGGGCGCGGGCGTGGGGCGTCGCCAACTCGATCTCGTGGACGTGCAGATCGACCTGGCCGAGCTGCGGGAGGGCGGTCACGTGGTCGGAGTGCAGGTGGGTGGCGAGCACCGTGCGCACGTCGTCCACGCCGATGCCGCGCGCCGCGAGGGCCGCCTCCAGGACATCGCCCTGGGTGGCGTAGCCGGGATCGACGACCACGAGCTCGGGCCCCCGAAGGAGGACGGTGTTGGGCCAGGCGATCATCCCGTGCACGGCGTCGGGCAGGCCCCGATAGGCGCCGAACGCGCCGAAGGTTGAACGGGGCGTGGACCTCGACGACCTCGGGACCGCGCAGGGCGAAGACGAACCGGTGCGTCGGCACCAGCACCTCCACGGCCCAGGTCGCTATCGCGCCGCCTCCGTGCGGGCGGGCCCGTCCGCCCTCGCCCGGTCGTGCCCATAGCAGGGCGCCTCGCGAAAGGGCGCCTCGGGGTCACCGGGGGGCCGCCCGAGGCGGGTCGCCCGGGCGCGCACGCCCATGCCGAGCCGGCGCGCGCCCGGAGACAGCGCCAGGCCGACGATCCCACCGGCCAGGATCCACCGGCCGCGGCGACGGCCTTCGGTCATTTCAGGAGCGACAGGAACTCTTCGACGGGAATCGCCGTGAGCGTCTGGAAGTGGGCGGTGCCGCGGGCGGCGAGCTCCACCGACACGCGCGCGATCACCTTCTCGTCGGGAGCCTCGACGATGTTCACGAAGTCGTACGGGCCGAGCACGGCCCACTGCTGGATGACCTTCGCGCCCATCTGCTCGACCTCGGCGTTGACCTCCAGCAGCCGCTGGGGGTTCGCCTTGAGCGTTCCCACCCCATGGGGGCTGAGCGTGCTGAGCAGGATGTAGGTCGGCACGTTTCTCCAACTCCTTCGCAGCTCTGACCGGGTGGCCCGAGCGTACCACCTGCCCATGCCCGTCTAGCGGGTCCAGTGCCCCAGGTCGCGCCCGATCAGCTCGCCCAGCTCGGCCACGTCGTCGCGGAAGTGGTCGCGCAGCGTCTGCGCGAACTCGGGCGAGATCTCCCCGCGCCGGGTGACCTCGCGGTTGCGCCGGCGCACCCGGTCGAGCACGCCGAGCCGCTCGATGCCGGCCACGCGCTTGACGCCGCGGGCGACGCCGACGAGGGCCGACGGCGGGCGCTGGGTGAAGCGGGCCACGGCCCCCGTCCGGTGGACCTTGTTCTCGTTGACGCGCGGGAACTCCGAGCGCCCGTCGTCCGGGACCTCGAGGAACGCCAGCGTGTCGCGGTAGACGGCTCCGGTGTCGGCGCGCAGGTCGTCGAACACCAGCACCTTCACCTGCTCGCGCGGCACCACCTCGAGAAGGCGGCGCACCTGCGCGCCGAGCCGTGCGGCCTCGCCGTACTGCAGGAACTCCGGCACCCGCACCGTCGGCGGCAGCCCCTCGCCGCGGGCCCGGGACGCCTGAAGCTCCCACGCTTCGGCCGGGTCCGGCTCGGTCTCATCGAGCATGTAGCTCAACTGCGAGTGGAGCGAGGGCACGAGCTCGACCGGGTTGCGCACCATGACGATCACCCGCGCGCCGGGGTCGAACGCCATGATGTTGCGCGCGGCGGCGCGCGAGTACAGGTACCAGACCGAGGCCTCGCCGACGGCCAGGTGCTCGTCGCCGGCATCGGCGAACAGGCGCAGGTAGTGCTCCTCGGTGCGCTGGCCGGGCGCGTAGTAGTAGTCGAAGTCGTCGCAGAAGTAGTGCGGCTCCTTCGGCGTCGAGACGAAGACCCGCTCGTGCTGGCGCAGGTACTCGCTGAGGGCCGTGGTGCCGCACTTGGGGGCGCCGAGGATGAAGAAGTTGGGCCGTCGTGCCACGGGGGGCGACCAGTGTCCCGTCTCGGAGGTTGCGATGGGTTTCCCGAGCGAATCCCCCGCGAGGCAAGGACGCAGGTGAGGCCGGTGGTCCACACCACCGGCCGATCCGAGGACGCCGCATCGCGATGGGATGCAGCCGGGAAACACCCGCGGACCTTCGGGTCGGGACACTACCAGCGGGAATGAACCGGCCGGGAGCGGTACCGTTCGACGCGGTGACCGTCTCCCGCCGACCCCCCCGCCGCAGCGCGGCGAGCCGCATCCCCAACCCGGGCCGGATCGGCGCGCCGGCGGCGGGAGTGATCGCGGGCCTGGCGCTGGTGCTGGCCGTCTTCATGCCCTGGTACGCCACCAACGTCGGACCGCCCTTCGCGCCGACGAGCGCCAGCGGGTGGGACGCGACCGCATTCGCCCGGATCGCGCTGGCGATGGGCCTCCTGATCGCCGCAGCGGCCGCGGCCGCCGTGCTCGACGAGCGCCGCCTCATCACGCTCGCGGCGCGCCACCTGGACGCGCTGGCCTGGATCGTCGTGGGCGCGTCGGCGATCGCCCTCCTCGCGGTGGGCTTCCGGCTGCTCGTCATGCCCGATCCGGCCGAGCTCCTGTCGCGCCAGATCGGGCTCTACGTGGCCGTGGCGGCCTCCGTGGGCGGCATCCTGAGCGGGCTCGGGCAGGTCGCCACGAACCGATAGCTCGGATCGGCGGCCCCACGTGCCGATACCACCGGTATGCGGTACTTCCTGCCGCCCCCAGAGGACCCCACTCCGCGCGCCATCGGCAGGGCTGCGCCGGTCAGCGCCGCGGGGCGGCTCGACGCCCACCCGGAGCCCGAGGCCGCCGACATCGCCGATGGGCGCCTGGTGCGCCTGTCGCGGATGGACGCCTCGGAGGCCCGCGCGCACCTCGGCCGCTGGGAGGCCGAGGCGCCCGCGCACGACCTCCCGGCCCCCGCGCGGGTCGTGGCGCGCGAGCGCTCCCGTCCCGACCGGATCCACCCGGGCACGCGCCGGCGCCAGCGCATCGCCCTCACGACCGGCTCCGACTCGGTCACCCTCGCTCACTGGTCGGTGCCCGAGCCCCCGACCGAGGACGACGAGCGCGCCTGGCGCCGGGCGCTGGACCGCCTCGCGGACGCGCGCCCCGCGGGCGCCGGCGACGGCCTCCGGTCCGGCTGGAGCGCCTGACCGGAGGCCGCGCGGCTACGCCGCGGCCGGTTCCCGATCGGCCGTGGTGAAGGTGACCTCGTCGCCGACGGCGTCGATCACGACGCGGTCGCCGTCGCGGATCTCGCCGGACAGCATCCGCTGCGCGAGAGGGTTCTCGAGGCGGCGCTGCACCAGGCGCTTGAGCGGCCGCGCCCCGTAGATCGGATCGTAGCCCTCGCGGCCCAGCAGCTCGCGGGCCGGCTCGGTGATCTCGAGTTCCACCCCCCGGTCGGCGAGCCGCTCACCGAGGCGGGCGGCCTGCAGCTCCACGATCGCGCCGAGCTGCGCGCGGTCGAGGCGGCTGAAGACGACGATCTCGTCGACCCGGTTGAGGAACTCGGGGCGGAAGTGGTCGCGCAGGGCGCCCATCACCCGCTCCTCGGCGATCTCTCCCTCGATGCCCTCGGTGAGGAACTGGCTGCCGATGTTGCTGGTCATGATCACGACGGTGTTGGTGAAGTCCACGATCCGGCCCTGGCCGTCCGTGAGGCGCCCGTCGTCGAGCAGCTGCAGGAGCACGTTGAAGACGTCGGCGTGCGCCTTCTCTATCTCGTCGAGGAGCAGCACCGCGTAGGGGCGCCGGCGCACGGCCTCGGTCAGCTGGCCGCCCTCCTCGAAGCCGACGTATCCCGGCGGGGCGCCGATCAGGCGTGCCACCGAATGGCGCTCCATGTACTCGCTCATGTCGATGCGGACCATGGCGCGCTCATCGTCGAACATGAAGCCCGCCAGCGCCCGCGCGAGCTCGGTCTTCCCCACCCCGGTCGGGCCGAGGAAGATGAACGAGCCGATCGGGCGGTCCGGGTCGGAGAGCCCCGCCCGCGAGCGGCGCAGCGCGTTGGCCACCGCGCTCACGGCGTCGTCCTGGCCGATCACCCGCTCGTGCAGGCGCTCCTCCATGTGCAGGAGCTTCTCCACCTCGCCCTCGAGCAGGCGGTTGAGGGGGATGCCGGTCCAGGCCGAGACCACCTCGGCCACGTCCTCCTCGTCGACCTCCTCCTTGAGCATCCGGCGGCTGGTCTGCTGCTCGGCCAGCGCGTCGTTGGCGCCGACCAGGGCCCGCTCGAGCTCCGGGAGGGTGCCGTAGCGCAGCCGAGCGGCGCCCTCGAGGTCGGCCTCGCGCTCGGCGCGCTCCAGCTCGGTTCGGGCGGTCTCGATCTGCCCCTTGATGTCGCGGATCCGCCCGATGGTGGACTTCTCCTGCTCCCAGTGGGCGCGCATCGCGTCGGCCTCCTCGCGGAGGCTCGCGAGCTCCTCGACCAGCGCGTCGCGGCGGGTCGCCGAGTCCGGATCGGTCTCGGCCTCGAGGGCCTGCTGCTCGATCTCCAGCTGCATGATCCGCCGCTGCACGACGTCGAGCTCGGCGGGCACCGAGTCGATCTCGATGCGCAGCCGGCTCGCGGCCTCGTCCATCAGGTCGATGGCCTTGTCCGGCAGGAAGCGCGCGGTGATGTAGCGGTCCGACAGCCGCGCCGCGGCGACGAGCGCCCCGTCCTGGATCCGGACCCCGTGGTGGACCTCGTAGCGCTCCTTCAGGCCGCGGAGGATGGCGACGGTCGCCTCCACCGAGGGCTCGCCCACCATCACCGGCTGGAAGCGCCGCTCGAGGGCCGCGTCCTTCTCGACGTACTTGCGGTACTCGTCGAGGGTCGTCGCGCCGACCGCGCGCAGTGCGCCGCGGGCGAGCATCGGCTTGAGCAGGTTGGCGGCGTCGACAGCGCCCTCCGCCGCCCCCGCGCCGACGATCGTGTGCAGCTCGTCGATGAAGAGGATCACCTCGCCGGCGGCGTCCTCGATCTCCTTCAGGACGGCCTTCAGCCGGTCCTCGAACTCGCCCCGGTACTTGGCGCCCGCGAGCAGGCTGCCGACGTCGAGCGAGATCACGCGCTTGCCGGCGAGGCCCTCGGGGATGTCGCCCGAGACGATCCGCTGTGCGAGCCCCTCGACGATGGCCGTCTTGCCGGTGCCCGGCTCGCCGATCAGGACGGGGTTGTTCTTGGTGCGGCGCGAGAGCACCTGGATGACCCGGCGCACCTCCTCGTCGCGTCCGATCACCGGGTCGAGCGTGCCGCGCTCGGCCGCCTCGGTGAGGTCGCGCCCGTACTGCTCGAGGGCCTGGTACTTGTCCTCGGGATTCGGATCGGTGACCCGCGCCGAGCCGCGGACCGTGCGCAGGGCGTTCATCAATCCGTCGCGGGTGACGCCGCTGGAGGCGAGCGCCTCACGTGCGGGCGAGGGCTCCTCCAGGAGGCCGAGCAGGATGTGCTCGGTCGAGATGTACTCGTCGTTGAGGGTCTCCGCCTCCTGGCCGGCGCGTCGCAGCACCGCTCGGTAGGGGTTCGAGAGCTGGGGGCCGGTGGCCGAGCCGCTCACCTGGGGGCGGCGGCCGATGGACGCCTCGACGGCGGCCCGCAGGCCGGCCAGGTCGGCGCCGGCGCCCTGGAGCACGGGCTCGACCACGCCCTCGCGGGCTTCGAGCAGCGCCGCGAGGAGATGATCCGGCTCGACGACCGGGTTGCCCCGCTCGCCGGCGATCCGCGCCGAGGCGGCGATCGCCTCCTGGGCGCGTTCGGTGGGCTTATCGACGGCCATCGCTCAGTGCCTCCTCATGGTGCGCGCCACGACCGGTGCGTAACGGCGGATCAGTGAGGTCCCCCGGCGCCCGGCGAGCACGATCTGCCCGCGCGCGGCGCGGGCCTCCGCCACCGCCGCGCGGTGGTCCTCGATCATCTGGTCCATCTCGGCGCGCAGGTCGCGCGCCCGGCGCTCGGCGCGCTCGAGGCGCTGCTCGAGCCGCAGCACGCGCTCGACGCCGGCGAGGTTCAGGCCCTCCTCGGAGAGCTCCTGGATGCGGCGCAGAAGCGCCACGTCGGCCTCCGAGTAGACCCGGGTGTTGCGCGCCGTGCGCCGGGGCGTGATCAGGCCGCGCCGCTCGTAGACCCTCAGGGTCTGCGGGTGCATGCCCGCCAGCTCGGCGGCGATGCCGATCAGGAAGACGCGCGTGTCGCCGCGGCCGGTGCTCATGAGAACAGCGTCTCCCGCGGATCGCGGGGATCGATCTTGGCGAACTTCTCGAGCGCCTCGCGCTGCTTGGCCGACAGCTCACGGGGAACGTCGAGGCGGATGGTGGCGATCAGATCGCCGCGGCCGCCGCCCTTGAGGCGCGGCGCCCCCTGCCCGCCGATCCGCAGCGAGCGCCCGTCGGGGCTGCCCGCCGGCACGGTGAGCTTGACCCGCCCGTCGAGGGTCGGCACCTCCACCCGGGCGCCGAGGGCGGCCTCGGCGAACGTGACCGGCACGTTGATGACCAGGTCATCGCCCTTGCGCGTGAACAGGCGGCTGGGCGCCACGCGGGTCACGACGTGGAGGTCGCCCGCCGGGCCGCCCCTCGATCCGGCCTGGCCGCGGCCCTTCACCCGGATGCGGGTCCCGTCCTTGACGCCCGGCGGGATCTTCACCTTGATCTGCGAGCGGGTGGAGGTGGTGCCCGAGCCCCCGCACGTGGAGCATGGGTCGTCGATCACGGTGCCGTTGCCGCCGCACCGTGGGCAGGGCTCGCTGAACGCGAAGGACCCGAGGTCGCGGCCGCGCACGCCGCGGCCCTTGCACTCCGGACACAGGCGCGGGTTGGTGCCGGGCTTCGCCCCGCTGCCCCCGCAGTCCGCGCAGGCGACGGGGGTCTCGACCGAGACCGGCACCTGAGCCCCGGCCATGGCCTGATCGAACGAGAGGTTGACCTCGACCTCGACGTCGGCGCCCTTGCGGGCCGCGGCGCCGGCGCCGTCCGCGGGACCGTCCGCGGGACCGCCGCCGCGGCCGCCGCGGAAGATCGTCGAGAACATGTCGGCGAAGTCGCCGAAGCCGCCGGCCGCGCCTGCGCCGCCCGAGGGGCCGCCGTTCGGGCGCCGGCCGCCGAAGGACGCGCGCGCGTCGTACTCCTGCCGCTTCTCGGGGTCGGAGAGCACGTCGTGGGCGTGGGAGATCTCCTTGAACCGCTCCTCGGCCTTCGGGTCGCCCGCGTTGGCGTCGGGGTGGTGCACGCGCGCCAGCGTGCGGTACGCCTTCTTGATCTCATCGGCGCTCGCGGTCTTCGCGACGCCGAGCGTGGCGTAGAGGTCGTCCACTGCGGTCGGTCTCTCTCCCTCGGTCCCTTACTGGGGTGGCTGCTCGCCGGCCGCGATCACGACGCGGCTGGGGCGCAGGACGTGCTCGGAGTGCCTGTAGCCCTTCTCGACCACCTCGATCACCGTGCCCTCCGAGTGCTCGGGCGACGGAATCGCGGCGATCGCCTCGTGGACCGTGGGGTCGAAGGCCTCACCCGCGGCGGGGATCTCCTCCACGCCGTGGCCGACCAGGAGCCCGGCGAGCTGGCCGCGGACCATCTCGAGGCCCTCCACGATGCCCGCGCCGCCGGCGGCGGTGGGCTGGACCTGGCCGACGAGGGCCTGCACCGCGCGCTCAAGGTTGTCCAGCACCGGGAGCAGCCCACGGACCACATCGCGCGTGGCCCCCGCGGCGATCATCTGACGGTCGCGGTCGTTGCGCTTGCGGAAGTTGTCGAACTCGGCCTTCAGGCGCTGGAGGGCCTCGAGGTACTGGTCGCGCTCGGCGGCCAGCTTCTCGACGTCGTCGGCCGCGCCGTCGGGGGTCTCCCCGACGGCGTCCTCGGCCACGATCTCGCCCTCGGCGACGGACCCGGCCGCGGGGGCCGGATCCGTGCGCGGGTCGGTGGGGTCCTGGGTCACGCCGTCTCCACCGCGGTGGCGGCCTGAGCGCCGGCCTCCACGGCGATCTTGCGCGGACGGACCTCCTCGGCCTTCGGCACCCGGATGCTGAGCACGCCGTTGTCGAAGCTCGCCGAGATCTCGTCGGCCTTCACGCCCTGTGGCAGGGTCACGTTGCGCTGGAAGTGACCGTACGCGCGCTCGAGGCGGTAGTAGCGGCCCTCCTGCACCGTCTCCTCGAACCGGCGCTCGCCCCTGAGGGTGAGCACGTTGTCATCGATCTCGATGTCGATGTCCTCGGGCGTCAGGCCCGGGAGCTCGGCACGCAGGACGATGGCCTTGTCCGTGTCGAAGATGTCCACCGCCGGAGTCCAGGCGGACCCCGAGGAGACACCCTCGCCGACCGTCCGGTTGAAGAGCCGGTTCATCTCATCGCGGAGCGTCGTGATGTCACGGAAGGGGTCGAAGCGGGCGACTGCGGGCATTGCGTGTCCTCCTCTCATCGTGGTTCCCGGGGTCCGGGGTCAGGACGCCTTGGGGGCGTCCTCGTCGATCACCTCGTACTCGGCGTCCTCGACCGTCTCCTCGGCCGCGCCGGCACCGTTGCCGGCCGCCGCCTCCTGCTGGGCCGCCGCCTTCTGGTAGACCTGCTCGGAGAGGCGGTGCAGCACGTCGGTGAGGCCGGCCGTCTTGGCCTCGATGTCGTCGGGGTCCTCGCCGGCCGCCGCGCCCTTGGCGGCCTCGATGGCCCCCTCGAGGTCCCGGCGGACCGACTCGTCCACCTTGTCGCCGTTGTCCTTGAGCTGGCGCTCGGCCTCGTGCACACGGGCCTCGGCAGCGTTGCGGGCGTCGGCGACCCGGCGCAGGCGCTTGTCCTCGTCGGCGTGCGACTCGGCGTCGCGCACCATGCCGGTGATCTCGTCGTCGGAGAGGCCGCTGGAGGCCTTGATCTCGATCTTCTGCTCGATGCCGGTGCCGAGGTCCTTGGCGCCGACGTGGACGATGCCGTTGGCGTCGATGTCGAAGGTCACCTCGACCTGCGGCACGCCGCGGGGCGCCGGCGGGATCCCGACCAGGTTGAACTTGCCGAGCGTGCGGTTGTAGGCCGCCATCTCGCGCTCGCCCTGGAGGACGTGGATCTCCACCTGGTTCTGGTTGTCGTCGGCGGTCGAGAAGACCTCGCTCTTCTTGGTCGGGATCGTCGTGTTGCGCTCGATGAGCTTGGTGAACACGCCGCCCTTGGTCTCGATGCCGAGCGACAGCGGGGTCACGTCGAGGAGCAGGACGTCCTTCACGTCGCCCGAGAGCACGCCGGCCTGGATGGCCGCGCCGATCGCGACGACCTCGTCCGGGTTCACGCCCTTGTGGGGCTCGCGGCCGGTGACCTCCTTGACCCGCTCCTGCACGGCCGGCATGCGGCTCATGCCGCCGACCAGCACGACGTGGTTGATCTTGTCACCCACGCCCGAGTCGCTGAGTGCCTGCTTGGTGGGCGCCACGAGGCGCTCGAGCAGGTCGTGCGTCAGCTCCTCGAGCTTCGCCCGCGTGAGCTGGAGGTCGAGGTGCTTCGGCCCGGACTGGTCCGCCGTGATGAACGGCAGGTTGATCTGCGACGAGGTGGTCGTCGAGAGCTCGATCTTGGCCTTCTCGGCGGCCTCGTAGAGGCGCTGGAGCGCCATCTTGTCGTTGCTGAGGTCGATGCCCTGCGCCTTCTTGAACTCGGCGGCCATCCAGTCGACGATCGCCTTGTCGAAGTTGTCGCCACCGAGGTGGTTGTCGCCCGCGGTGGACTTCACCTCGAACACGCCGTCGCCGATCTCGAGCACCGACACGTCGAACGTGCCGCCGCCGAGGTCGAAGACGAGGATCGTCTGGTCGGTCTCCTTGTCGAGGCCGTAGGCCAGCGCGGCCGCGGTGGGCTCGTTGATGATGCGCTTGATGTCGAGGCCCGCGATCACGCCGGCGTCCTTGGTGGCCTGGCGCTGGGCGTCGTTGAAGTAGGCCGGGACGGTCACGACGGCGTCGGTGACGGTCTCGCCGAGGAACGCCTCGGCGTCCGACTTCAGCTTCTGCAGGATCATCGCGCTGATCTCCTGCGGGCTGAACTCCTTGTCGTCCACCTTGATCCGGGCGTCGCCGTTGGATCCGCGGACCACCTCGTAGGGGACGATCGTCATCTCCTCGTCCACCTCGGCGTACTTGCGCCCCATGAAGCGCTTCACGCTGAAGATGGTGTTCTCGGGGTTGGTCACGGCCTGGCGCTTGGCCACGGTGCCCACGAGGCGCTCCCCGGTCTTCGAGAAACCGACGACCGAAGGCGTGGTGCGACCACCCTCGGCGTTGGGGAGGACCTCCGGCTCACCACCGGTGAGCACGGCGACCGCCGAGTTGGTCGTACCGAGATCGATGCCGATCGTCTTGCCCATGTGTGAACCGCCTCCTCGTGCCGGGCGGTGCCCGGATTCCTGTGCGTGGGAACTGCGCTGAGGAGATAGTATATCTAAGTCAGTTCATGTCAAGCCTGATCTGAGTGTGTCCGACTAAGATCAGGCGTGCGCGGGCAGTCGTCGCCGACCCTCGCGGCAGACGTCGAGGAGCACGCACTCCTCGCAGCGCGGCGCGCGTGCGAGGCAGACCCGCCGGCCGTGGGCGATCAGCCGCATGTGGGTGGCGAAGGCCTGCCCCTCCGGCACCCAGCGGGTGAGGCGCTCCTGCGCCGCGGCGGCCGTCGCCCCCTTGGGAACGATCCCCGTCCGCAGGGCGATCCGGTGGACGTGCGTGTCGGCGGGGACGACGTGAGCGTCGAAGGAGAAGCACATGACGCAGGCCGCGGTCTTCGGCCCGACGCCGGTGAACGAGGTCAGGAAGGCCATGGCCTCGTCGAGCGGAACCCCCCCGAGCCACTCCAGGTCGCTCCCGCGTGGATCGTCGGCGATCCGGTCGAGCGTCTCCAGGATGCGCGGCGCCTTCTGGTTGGCGAGCCCGGCCACGCGCACGGCGTCCTCCACCTCCGCGACGGGCGCGCGCCGCACGTCGTCCCAGGTGGGGAAGCGGGCCCGCAGCTCCCGGAAGGCGCGCTCCTGATTGACGTCGGTGGTGCTGTGGCTGAGGAGCGTGGTGACCAGCTCGCTCACCGGCGGGTGCCGGCGGGCGTACGGCAGCGGACCGTAGGCCCCGGCCAGGCGCCGGACGATCTCGAGGACGTGGGCCCGCGTCCCCGGGCGCGGCGGCCGGCGGCCGGTCACTCCTCCCCGGGGCCCGGCCCGGCGGCCTCGTCCACCAACGAGCGCTCCACCGCCTCCTCGGTGAGCGCGAGGATCGTCGGGACCCACACCAGGTCCTCGGCCGGATCCTCCGGCGGCGGGCCCGACGAGATGACCGCGATCGCCTCGGAGGCCGCGGGGGCGTCGGGGGCGTCGGTCGATGCGACGGCGGCCCGGGCCCACTCGCGGATCTCCGGATCGCCGGTGGAGCGCGCCAGCTCGGCGATGTCCTCGGTGCGGCTCCCGCCGGTGACGTAGTCCGCGATCTCGGGCGCGAAGTCCTCCGGATCGAGGTCGAGCAGGTCGGCGGCGATCGACCCCGCCGCGGTCGCGGCGGCGATCGCCGCGCCCGGGCCGCCCTCGGCCACGGCGCCCTCGGCCGCGCGCAGGGCCTCGCGAGAGCGGTTCCCCGCAGCCGCCAGCTCGGTCGCCGCGCGCACCGCCAGCGCCCGCGCGAGCGGCGAGTCGGGGTCGTCGTCGGCCGCCCAGGCGAGCACGATGTCGAAGGCCTCGTGCTCCTCCTCGTCGGCCCGCCGGCGCGCCCGCTGGAGGGCGGCCTCCATGGGCCCGCGCAGCCTCGGCCAGTGCGCGGCCGAGGCGGCGCCCGCGAGCTCGGCGGGGTCCGCACCGGGCTCGGCATCGTCGCCGAGCGCGCGCGCCAGCGCCCAGGTCTCGGGCCCCAGCACGCCGCGGGGGAGGCTGAGGCCGGTCAGCGCGAGCACGCGCAGGAGGGCCTCCTCCGGCGTCATCGGACCGCGTTCTCCAGCGCGCCGAGGCCGTCGATCTCCACGCGCACCACGTCTCCCGGCTGCAGGAGGGCGTGCGGCCCGCCGGCCTCGCCGACGCCGGCGGGCGTGCCGGTGGTGATCACGTCGCCCGGCTCCAACGTGAAGCTCGCCGAGCACCACGCGATCAGCGCGGCGACCCCGAACATCATGTCGCCGGTCGAGGCGTCCTGGCGCAACTCGCCGCGGACCCACGTGCGCACCGTCAGCGCCTGGGGGTCGGGCACCTCGTCGGCGGTCGTCACCCACGGCCCGAAGGGCCCGAAGGTGTCGCCGCCCTTGGCGCGGGTCCACTGCGGCTCGGTCCGCTGGAGGTCGCGGGCGGTGACGTCGTCCATCACCGCGTACCCGAAGACGTGGGCGAGCGCGTCGGCCTCGGGCACGTCGCGCGCCCGTGTGCCGATGACCACCGCGAGCTCCCCCTCGTAGTCGAGCGCGTCGGTGTACGAGGGGCGCACGATGTCGTCCCGCGGGCCGGTCACCGACGTCACCAGCTTCGAGAAGATCGTCGGCGCCGCCGGGACCGGGACACCCCGCTCCAGCGCATGCGCGAGGTAGTTGTGGCCCACCCCGAGGAGCTTGCCCGGCACCAGCGGAGGCGCCAGCCGCAGGCCCTCCAGCGGTAGCGGGTCGCCCACCTCGGCGGGGATGCCGGCGAGCGCGTCGCGGACATCGCGGCCGTCCAGCGGGTGCACCATCCCGCCCCGTACCGATCCGAGGCGGGTCCGGCCGGCGTCGTGGAACGTGCACAGGCGCATGCGCCGCTATCCTAGACCGACCCGGGGAGGCCGGTCCGCCCGGCGCTCCCCTCGCAATCGTCGAGGAGCAGTCGCCATCAGCACCGAGGCCCAGCAGTTGGACCCCCAGCCGTCCGGCGGCGCCGCCGCGGCGGTCTGGCGCGTGGTGGACGCCAGCCGGATCACGCCCAACGGCGTGACGATCCTGGGCTTCCTCGGCATCTGCGCGTCCGCCGTGCTGGCGCTCGAGCGCCTCTGGGTGCTCTCCGCCCTCGTGTTCGTCGCCGCCGGGCTGGTCGACTCCCTGGACGGGCTGCTGGCACGCCACCAGGGCCGCGTCACCACCTTCGGCGCCTTCCTCGACTCGACCCTCGACCGGCTCGCCGAGGGGGTCATCCTCGGCGCGATCGGCGTCACCCTCGCGCAGGACGGGATCGACTGGGCTGTGGGCGCCTGCTTCGTCGCCCTGACCGCCTCGTTCCTGGTCTCCTACGCGCGCGCCCGGGCGGAGGGTCTGGGCATCCCGGGATCGAGCGGCGGCCTGATGGGCCGGCCCGAGCGCCTGGTGATCGTCGGGTCATGCCTGTTCATGGGCGGAGTCGGCGACGTGATGCCCGTGCTGATGGGCGTCCTCGCCGGCCTCAGCCTGATCACGGCCGGGCACCGGATCCTGCTCGTGTGGAGCGCATCCGACGGCCGCGGTGAGTAACACGCCGCCATTGCGGATCGCGCTGATCTCGCCCAACGCATGGCCGCCCCGCGATGACGTGGCCCACCACCTGGCGGCCGAGGCGCGGGCGCTGGCGGGGCGCGGCCACCGGGTGACCATCCTGGCGCCGGCCACCCGCCGGGATCTGATCGCCGCGGGCAGGACGCTCCTGCGCGCGGCGCAGGGAGGCGATGCCGACGCCCTCACCCCGCCGCCCGGCGGGGTGCTCGAGGTCGCCGTGGGCCGCGCGCTCCCCGCGGGGGCGGGCCGTCGCGTCGGCGAGCCCTTCGACCTCTCCGCCACGCTCGAGACGGTGCTCTCGCGGGTGCCTTTCGACGTCGTGCACCTGCACGAGCCGCTCGCCCCGAGCCCGGCCCTCGCCGCCCTGCGTCACGCCCCGGGCGTGACGGCCGCGACGTTCCACCGGGCCGAGCCTCTGGTCGGAGTCGCCTTCCTGCGGCCGCTCATCGACCGCGCCCTCGCCCGCGCCGACGTGCGCATCGCCACGACCCAGGCGGCCCGCGAGGCACTCTCGGAGATCCTGCCCGGCGACTACACGGTCATCCCGCCGGGGGTCGATCCCCGGATGTTCCGGCCCTCCGGCGAGCGGTCCGAGCCGCCGGCCCTGGCCCTGGTGGCGCGCGGCCGCGACCGGGTCGGCGTCCGCTTCGCGCTGGGCGTCCTGCGGGCCGTCGACCTCGAGCGGGTCGGCGAGGTGACGCTGCTCGGCCCCGCCGACGCGCCCTGGCGCACCCGCGCCGCCGTGCCGAAGGCGCTCCGCGACCGGGTGCGGGTGGTGCCCGACGCGGGGCCGGCGTCGCGTGCCGCCGCGCTCGCGGGCGCGGACATCGCCATCATGGCCGCACCCGAGGACGCCGCCGGCCCCACGCTGCGTGAGGCGATGGCCTCGGGCAGCGCGGTGCTGGTCCCTCGCTTCGCGGCGGTGGAGGAGAGCGTCGTGCACGGGGTCGACGCCCTGGTCCTGCCGCAGTTCACGCGAGAGCCCTGGAGCCGTGCGATCGACGAGCTCGTCGACGACCCGCAACGGCGCGTGCTGTTGCAGGCCGGCGCGCTCGCGCGGAGCCGGAAGCGGACCTGGGACGACGTCGCGGCCGATCTGGAGGCCCTCTACACGCGGGCGCTCGACGCGGCCCGCGCGCGGCCGGCCGGCGAGGCCGGGCCACGCGTGCTCGCCGACATGCTCGTGCGCCCCGGCCGCGCCCTCTCGCCCGATCAGATCGTCGCCGCCTGCGCCGAGCGCGGCATCGGCGTGGTGTGCGTCGCCGCGCCCGAGGGGCTCGGGCCGGCACGCGCCGTGGCGGCCGCGGCCCCGCCGTCGCTCTCCGTCGTGATCGGCCAGGAGATCGCGACGACCGATGGGAACCTGATCGGGCTCTTCCTCACGCACCCCGTCGCCACGGGCCTCGTGCCCGAGGACGCCGCGGCGGCGGTGCACGCCCAGGGCGGGCTCCTGATGGTCCCGCACCCGGATTCCGGCGCGCCCTCGCCCGAGGCGCTGCGGCACCTGGCCGGCGCGGTCGACTGCCACCAGATCCTCAGCGGCGCCGACGACGCCGCCGATCCCCAGGGGCCGGTGCTGCGACGCCTGGGCCTGCGGGTCTGCGCGGGCAGCGGGGCGACGCGACCACGGGAGGTGGGGACCGCCACGACCCGGATCGCGACGTTCGACGGACCGGCCGAGATGCTCGCCGCCCTCGACGATGCGGAGCTGCGTCGCAACACGGGCCGCGGGACCACCCACGAGCCCCGTTCGCGGGGGCGCCGCCACCGATCGCCGAAGTCCTGAAACGGAGTCGTGCAGGAGTACCGGTGAACCCGGGAAATATCGTCGTCGCCTATGACCCCAGACCCTCCCTCGCCGCGCTCCAGCCGGCCCACACGAATCCGCCGCACCGCGACACCCCCCATGGCCGACCCGACTCCTGAGGACATCCAGGACGCGTACCAGCGCCGGGCGATCGCCGAGATCGCGGCCCTCAACGACGAGATCACCGCATGCGAGCGCTGCAGCTCCGACGCCGAGCTGCCCGTGATGAGCTCGGGATCGCCTCAGGCCGAGATCATGATGATCAAGTGGAGCCCGAGCCTCTCCGAGCGGCAGGAGGGCGTCGCGTTCTTCGGCCGCGCCGGCACGGCCATCCTCAAGAGCGTGCAACGCCTCGGAATGGACCCGCTGCAGCTGTACGGCACTCTGTGCGTGAAGTGCAGCAACCTCGAGGAGTCCGAGGTGCTGGAGCTCTGCATGCCGTGGCTGGACCGCGAGGTCCACATCGTCCAGCCGAAGCTGATCGTGCCGATGGGCAAGCGCGTCGTGGAGGCCCTCGCGGCCCTGGACCACCCGCTCAGCGAGCCGCTGAAGGCCGAGCCGGGCGTCGTGCAGCGCTGGACCCCCACGATCGACGCGCTCTACGTCCCCGACATCGACGCGTCGCTCGACGAGCAGGGCGCCAAGCGCGCCTTCTGGGACGCCTTCCGCGCCATCGGCGACTGGCACCAGGCCCAGCCGCCCTACTGATCCGCGACGGCCTCCAGGGGCGGGCAGTCCGGATCGCGGGCGACGCGGACCGTTCGTGAACGCCTGGCCGCGCCCGATCGGCCCTGGTCGCCGAGCCCACGTCGGCCGCACCCCCTGAGATACTGAGCGTCGCGACCGACCCAGGCGCACCCTTCACCGAGACGCTGGATACGAGGGCTACCGCACCGTGACCGACGCGCCCGCGACGACCGCCTCCGGCCTCGGCCGGTACATCACCGTCCTGCAGGGGATCAGGCCCTTCGACAGGTCGCTGCTCTCCCGCGACGTCGTGGCGGGCATCACCCTGGCGGCGCTCGCGATCCCCGAGGTGATGGGCTACACGAAGATCGCCGGCACCCCGGTGATCACCGGCCTCTACACCATCCTGCTGTGCGCGGTCGCCTTCGCGCTGCTCGGCTCGTCGCGCCACCTCGTCGTCGGCGGAGACTCCGCGACGGCGGCGATCATGTACGCGGGCATCGCCGGCCTCGGCATCGCCGGCCTTCAGCCGCAGACTGAGGAGTGGCTGGCGTTCGCGAGCCTGGCCGCGCTGATCACGGGCGGCCTGCTGATGCTCGCGCGCATCGCGCGGCTCGGCTTCCTGGCGGATTTCATCTCCCGCACGGTGCTCGTCGGGTTCCTCACGGGCGTGGGGGTGCAGGTGGCGCTCGGGCAGTTCGCCGGGATGCTCGGCGTGCCCTCGCCCGATGTCGGCATCGACCGGGTCAGCGGCACCGTGATCAAGTTCTGGGACACGCTGAAGGAGATCCCCGACACCTCCCTCGCGACGCTCGCGGTCTCGCTGGCGGTGATCGCGACGCTGATCGTGTTCGAGAAGTGGATCCCGCTGATCCCGGGAGGGCTGGTGGCGGTCGTCGGCGCGATCGCGATCAGCTGGGGGTTCGACCTCCAGTCGCACGGCGTCTCCACCATCGGCGTGGTGCCGAGCGGCCTGCCCTCGATCGGGCTTCCGAGCGGCGTCGGATGGGACGACGTCGTGCCGCTGGTCGCCACCTCCGTTTCCATGTTCCTGGTGATCATCGCCCAGAGCGCCGCGACCTCGCGGGCCTACGCGGTCAAGTACAAGGAGCACTTCGAGGAGAACACCGACCTCGTCGGTCTCAGCGCCGCGAACCTCGCGGCCGGCTTCACCGGCACCTTCGTCGTCAACGGCAGCCCGACAAAGAGCAAGATGGCGGAGGAGGCCAAGGCGACCAGCCAGGTCGCGATGCTCTCGATGGCGGCGATGACCGCGATCGTCCTGCTCTTCCTGACCGAGCCGCTCCAGTACCTGCCGAACGCCGTGCTGGCCGCGGTCGTCTTCGTGATCGGCCTCAAGCTGATCGACTGGAGGCACATGAAGGAGATCTACGGCCTCCGCCGCTCGGAGTTCTGGATCGCCGCCATCACGGCCGTGGTGGTCGTCGTCGTCGGCGTCGAGCAGGGAATCATCCTGGCGATCGTCCTCTCGCTGCTGATCCACGTGAGCCGGCACTACAACCCGCACGACTCGGTCGTCACCCGCGACGACCAGGGCGGACTCACGACCGCCCCCGCCAGTGCGGGGACGCCCCTCGAGCCCGGGCTCGTCGTGTACCGGTTCGGTGTCGGCCTCTTCTACGCCAACGCGGCGCGGTTCACCGAGGAGGCGATCGCCCTGGTGGAGGTGCCCGACCCGCCGCGCTGGCTCGTCCTGCTCGCCGACGCGATCGACGACGTCGACTTCACGGGCGCCAAGACGCTCGTCGAGCTCGCAGAACAGCTCCGGCAGCAGGACGTCGTCTTCGCCGTCGCCGCCGCCCGAGAGGACGTCGTCCCCGAGCTCGAGCGGTTCGGGTTGATCGAGACGATCGGCCGGGAGCACGTGTTCGGCTCGCTCGAGGAGGCGATCGCCGCGTTCCACGCCGACGCGCCGGCGTAGTGGTCGCGATCGATCCGGCGATGAGGTCACGCCCGGCGGCGGGAGGGCCTTCTCAGCCGGGCGTGCGGGTGAAGCGGGCGACGGCCTCGATGTGGGGGGTCTGCGGGAACATGTCCACCGGGCGGACCCACTCCAGGGTGTAGCCGCCCTCCACGAACTTCGCCGCGTTGTCGGCGAAGGTCGCGGGCTGGCAGGAGACGTACACCAGGGTGGGCGGGGCCAGCTCCAGGATGCGGCGGATCGCGCGGCCGGCGAGGCCGCCGCGGGGCGGGTCGACGATGGCGACGTCCGGAGGGGGCAGCTCTCCCTTGCGCTCGCGCAGCACTACGCCGACGTCGCCGGCGATGGCGGTGTGGTTGACGACCCCGTTGTCGCGGGCATTGCGCTCGGCGTCGGCGACGGCCTCCTCGACGATCTCGATCGCGACGACCTCCTTCGCCCCGGAGGCGAGGGCGATCCCGATGCTTCCGACGCCGGCGAACAGGTCGTAGAGGACCTGGCGGCCGTCGAGGCCCGCCGCCTCGGCCACCCGGGCGTAGAGCGTCTCGGTCATCCTGGTATTGGTCTGGAAGAAGGCCGCCGCCGACAGCCGCAGCGTCACGCCCGCCACCCGCTCCTCGATCCAGTCGCGGCCGTGGACCAGGCGGGTCGGAAGCCCGGAGGTGACCTCGGCCACCCCGTCGTTGACCGAATGGACCAGGCCGACGACCTCGGGGTGAGCGGCGGTGAGGGGCGCGGCCAGGCGGTCGACCGCCTCCTCCGCACCCGGGCTGGTGACGACGCTGACCAGCACCTGCCCGGTCGCCACCCCCTCGCGCACGAGCACGTGGCGCAGCACGCCGGTATGCGAGCGCTGGTCGTAGGGGGTCAGCCCCTCGGAGACGGCCCACGCGCGGACGCTCTCGCGCACGGCGTTGCCGAGGGCGCTCGCGAGCAGGCAGGCCTCGACGTCGACGATCTCGTCCCAGCGCCCACGCACGTGGAAGCCGAGGTGCAACGCCCCGCCGGGACCGGGCGCGGCGGAGTACTCCATCTTGTTGCGATAGCCGAACGGCTCGATCGCGGCGTCGGGCTCGCGCACGTCCACGCCCTCGAGGTGGCCGATGCGCGCCAGGTGCTCGGCCACCTGGTCGCGCTTGGCCGCCAGGGCGAGGGCGTACTCGACGTGCTGCAGGCGGCAGCCGCCGCAGCGCGGCACGTAGGGACACGGCGGCACGATCCGCTGCGGGCCGGGGCGGACGACCTCCACGAGGTCGGCCTCGGCGAACCTCCGGCGAGCCTTCACGACGCGGGCCCGCACGAGGTCGCCGGGAGCGGTGTCGCGGCAGAAGACGACGTAGCCGTCGTGACGCGCGACCCCCGCCCCTCCGAACGCGAGGTCGTGGACCTCCAGCTCGAGGACGTCGTCGCGGCGGGGGCGCTCCATGGACCTAGTATGTCGGTGTGCCCCCTTCGATACCGGACCTCGACGGGTACCGCTCCGACGCCGAGCGGTACCTGGAGGGGCCGGGCCCGGCCGCCGACGAGGCGTTCGCGCACCTGTTCTCGGCCGACGCCGTGGCGGGCCTGCTGGCCCGGACCGGCGGCGACCCGGCCCGGCTGCGCGCCCTGGCGCGCTTCGCCGCGGAGGGCCATCTGCGGCTCGCGAGCGCCGGCGAGATGGCCGACGTGCACGAGCTCCTGCGCGCACCCCTCGTGGCGGGCGGCCCGGACGGGGCGATCACGCTCGGCGAGGTCGACGGCCTCCTCGCGCTCGAGCCGGACCGCGAGCGCCGGCGCGAGCTGCAGTCCGCCCGCCTGCGTGCGCTCGACGCCCACCTGCGCGGCCCCATGTCCGACGCGTCGCTGCGCCGCGCGGACGCCGCGCGCGCGCTGGGGGCGGGATCGGCGGCCGAGCTCCTGGCGCGGGCCGGGGGGATCGACCTCACCGGGCAGGCGGAGGACGCCGCGCGCGTCCTCGACGGCACCGACGACATCGCCGCGCGCAGCCTCGACCGCGCGGCGCGGGCCGATTTCGGCGCGCCGGCCTCCGGCCTCGACGCGGCCGACCTCCCCCGCCTCACGCGCGCGCCGCACCTGGAGGCCGATCTGCCCCCCGACGCCGTCGCGGCGGCCGTCGGGCGCACGCGCGAGGCGATGGGCGACCGCGGCGGCGGCGCGGGTCCATCCGGCCTGGAGGGCGTCGCCGGGGCCCTCGCGACGCTTCGCGAGGCGGGCGCCGCGCTGGCGCGCGCCGGCGTTTCGCCCCGCCTGCCGCTCGAGGCGCGCCGGCTGGGCGACCCGGCCCTGACGCTCGCCCACGCGGCGCTGATGGAGGGCCTCCTCGCCGAGCCGGAGTGGCTGCGGCGCGTCCTGGGCGCGGCCGATCCGGAGCCGATCGCGCTCGGGGCCGCCACGGTGCGGCTGCTGTCGCTGCGGGTGGCGGCCGCGTCCGCCCGCGCCCTCGGCGGTGGCGCCGACCCGGACCTCATCGGACGGGCCGTCGGCGTGGGGTGGCCACCCGTCCTCTCCCTCGCAGCGACACTCGGGAGCCTCGCCCCGGCGGACGAGCTGCGGGGGCGGATCCTGGCCTCCGCGCTGCGCCGGCACCTGCGCGAGACCTTCGGCGAGCGCTGGTTCCTCGAGGCGGGGGCCGCGCGCCTCCTGGGCGAGCTCTGGCTGGAGGGAGGCGATCTGGACCCGGGCGGCCTCGCGCGCGAGCTGGGATCCCCCGGCCTCGATCCCGGACCGCTCGTCGCGGAGGCCGTGGAGGGTCTCGACTGATGGCGCTCCGCCTGAGAGGCGCCGTGCTGCGCGGCCGCGTCCTCGGCGACGGCGAGGTGACGGTCGCGGGCGCGGGGATCGCGGTGTCGCCGGAGGGTGAGGTGCGCGCGCTGCCGCCGGGATGGACGGTCTGCCCGGGCTTCGTCGATGTCCAGGTGAACGGCTTCGGCGGGGCCGAGGTCGGCGACGAGCCGGGAGAGCTCGCGACGGTCGCGGCGGCGCTGCCCGCCTCCGGGGTGACCGCCTTCTGCCCCACGGTGGTGACCCGCGGCCCCGACGGATACCGCCGCGCGGCGGACGCGCTCGCCCGCGCCACGGTGGCCGCCCACGCCGCCCGACCCCTCGGTGTCCACGTCGAGGGGCCGTTCCTGGCCCCCACGCGGCCCGGCGTGCACGACCCGGATGCCCTGCGCGACCCGGCCCCCGCGCAGGTGGACCGGCTCCTCGACGCCTTCCGGCCGGCGATCATGACGCTCGCGCCCGAGCTGCCCGGCGGCATCGCGGCGATCCGGCGCATCGCCGCGCGCGGCTGCGTGCCGGCCGTGGGCCACACCGAGGCGATGGCCGCGACGGGCGCCGCGGCCATCGCCGCCGGCGCGCGCCTGGCCACGCACGCCCTCAACGCGATGCGCGGCATCGAAAGCCGGGAACCGTCCGCTCTGGTCGCATTCCTCACCTCACCGCGCGCCTTCGTCTCGCTGATCGCCGACGGGGTTCATGTGGCGCCCGCGGTCGCCGCGGTGCTCGCCCGCGCCGCCGGACGCCGGCTGGTGCTGGTCAGCGACGCCGTCGCCGCCGCCGGCGCGCCGCCGGGGGAGTTCGCGCTCGCCGGCCGGCGAGTCGTATCGGACGGACGCAGCGTCCTGTCGGAGGGGAGGCTGGCGGGGAGCGCGCTCGGCATCGACGCCGGCCCGGCGACCCTTGCGTCGGCGGGCCTGCGCCGGGCCTCTGCGCTTGCGGCGGCGACGGAGGCTCCGCGGCGCCTGCTCGGGCTGCCCGCCGGCCTCGCCCTCGGAGGCCCCGCAGACCTCGTCGTGCTCGACCCGGAACTCGTCCCCCGGCTCACTCTGGTCGGCGGCCGGGTGGCCTACGTCAGCCCGTCGCTACCCTTCGCCGTGCCCGAGGTGGGCGCTCCGCTCGCGCCGTAGACGTCCTGGCGCCTGTGGCGCAGCACGGGCAGCCTCTGGCGGATCTCGCCCATCCGGCCGAAATCGAGATCGGCCACCGCGAGCCCCTCCCCGTCGCCCGCCTGGGCGAGCACGACGCCCCAGGGGTCGACGATCATGCTCCGCCCGTGGGACACGGTGCCGTCGTCGTGGGTCCCGTGCTGGCCGGGGGCGATGACGAAGGCCTGGTTCTCGATCGCCCGCGCGCGCAGCAGCGGTTCCCAATGGTCGCGCCCCGTGGCCGAGGTGAACGCCGCGGGGACGACCAGGATCTCCGCGCCCGCGAACGCGAGCGACCGGTAGAGCTCCGGGAAGCGGAGGTCGTAGCAGACCGACATGCCGATCCCGCGCCCGAGCACGCGCCCGAGCACGACCTCGTCGCCCGGCGCCGTGGCGGCGGACTCCCGGTACGACACCCCGCCGACGTCGACGTCGAACATGTGCAGCTTCCGGTACACGGCCACGACCTCCCCGGAGGGGTCGATCAGCACGCTGGTGTTGCGGGGCGGGCCGTCGTCGCGGCTCTCGATGAGCGATCCGGCGAGGATCGCCACGCCGAGATCGCGCGCCCACCCGCGCGCGGCGGTGACGGACGGGCCGTCGAGCGGCTCGGCCCCCTCGGCGGTACGGGGGCCGTGCACGAAGGGCCACTTCTCGGGCAGCGCGATCAGGCGCGCGCCGTACGCCGCGGCGCGGCCCACCAGCGCAGACGCCGCGGCGATGTTCGCCGCGCGGTCGGCGCCGCTGCGCATCTGGACGGCGGCGACACGCATCGCGCTACCATCGGGTGCGTCTGAAGGGATACCAGGGGGATTCATGTCGACGGAGATCATGTCGCAGATCGAGGACGTGCTGGAGCAGATCCGGCCGGCGCTCCACGCCGACGGCGGGGACGTCGAGCTCGTGGAGTTCGACGAGGAGGGCTTCGTCCACCTCACGATGATGGGCTCGTGCGGGGGTTGCCCGATGTCCACGGCGACGCTGACCCTGGGCATCGAGGCGGAACTGCGCCGGGCCATCCCCGAGGTCGAGGGCGTGATCACGGTCTGATGCTCCCGCGCCCGGCGGGAGGCGGTCCCGCTCGCGAGCGTTCCGGGGGCCGTCGATCGGGTACGATGCCCCGACGCCGTTTCGTCGGCGGGGTGTGGCGCAGCTTGGTAGCGCGCTCCGTTCGGGTCGGAGAGGTCCCCGGTTCAAATCCGGGCACCCCGATTGATGGTTGGGAAGGGGCAGCCGGGTCGTCCGGAGCCTCGCCCAATTCCTGGTTACGCTGGACGTGCGGGGGTTGTTGCGAACTCGTCACCCGAGATACGTTCAGGGGTATGCCCGGACGCGAGTCGCCGACCGGACCCTGATATGCCCCTGACCTTCCCCCACGACACGAACGACACCCAGGCCGGTCCGCTGGCGGATCTGCCTGCGGCCGAGATCGGAGAATCGCCGGTCGGTCGGGGGTGGCGCGCCCTCGCCGGCCCGTTCCGGAGGCACCCGTGGGCGATCGAGGTGGCGATCTTCGCGATGGCGCTGGTCTTCTACCAGTTGTCGCGCGCCCTTGTGATCGGCAAGCCCTCGACGGCCTTCGAGAACGCCGCGGGCATCATCCACTGGGAGAAGGGCTCCGGCCTGTTCGTGGAGACCAGCATCCAGCAGTGGGTGCTCAACCACATCCAGCTGGTAGAGGCGCTCAACTACTTCTACCTCTACGGGCACTGGACGATCACGCCGCTGTTCTTCATCTGGCTCTACAAGCGCCGCCGGCGCGTCTACCCGTACGTCCGCAATGCCTTCCTGGTCGCCAACGCGATCGCCCTCGCCGTCTTCATGGTCTACCCGGTCGCGCCGCCGCGGCTCGCGGGGGCCGGCGACGGCTTCGTGGACACGCTGCACAAGATCAGCAACATCGACCTGCACGGGGGCCTCCTCTCGGGCTGGTTCAACCCGCACGCCGCAGTGCCCTCGATGCACTTCGGCTACGCGGTGATGATCGGGATGGTCGGGCTGGTGCTGCTGCGCTCGTGGCCGCAGCGGATGCTCGCCGTGGCCTATCCGGCCGTCGTCTTCATCACGATCACGGGCACCGCCAACCACTACGTCCTCGACTCCGTCGCGGGCGGCCTGGTGGTCGCGATCGGCTTCGTCGGAGTGTGGGCCTGGATGTCGGCCCGCGGTTCGCTGCGGCCGGCACCGGCCCGGATCCGCCGGACTCCGTAAGCACTCCGCCGCTCGTCTCACCCGCGTGGCGGGTGACGTCCGCACCGAGCGGATACCGTGGTTGACAATGCCTGCGATCCGGTCGATAACACCCGTTACATGGACACGCGAACCCACGGCCTCAGGGCCTGACGCACCGGTTCGCCGTGACCCGTCCCCAGCCATGCACCCGACGGCTGGCGAGTGAGCGGGTCGTCAACCCATCGAGGAGGTCAACGTGGCCAATCACCTCACCCCGGACGAGCTGTCCGAGGCGCTGGGCCTTGCGCGCAAGCAGGTCGTGCGTCTGTGCATCGAGACGTCCGTCCCGATCTACAACGGGCGGATCGACAAGATGCTCTTCCTGAGATCCGTGACGGCCGCCGGGCACCGGCTCCCCGAGGAGGCGGAGCAGCTGCTGCTGGCCGCGGTCTAGCGACCCGAGGCCCTCGCGCCGCGGCGGTGGCGATCCTCGCCGCCGCGGCTCTCGCCGGATCCGTTTCACCGGCGCTCGCCGCACCGGGCGCGGTGCAGAAGGCGATCTCCCGCTGGTCGGCGTCGAACCCGGCCACGTCGGCCCTGGTGTGGAGGCTCGACGCCCAGGGCCCGCCCGTCATGGTGGGCGGCTTCCGGCCCGACACGCCGCGCATCCCCGCCTCGACCATGAAGCTCGTCACCAGCGCCGGGGCGCTCCTGCAGTTCGGACCCGGCCACCGCTTCACGACGCGCCTGCTCGCGGCCGAGGGCGCGTCCGCGCAGGGCCGGACCCTGGTCGGCACGCTCTACCTGAAGGGCGCGGGAGATCCGGTGCTGGCGACGCGCTCGTACGCCGGGCGTTACCTGCCGGGGCGCGCGACGCGGATCGCCGACCTGGCGAGGCCGCTGCGGACGAAGGGTATCCGGCTTGTACGAGGGCCGATCGTCGCCGACGAGCACCTCTTCGACTTCAGACGCCTGGGCCCGGGCTGGCCCTCCTACTATCGCGCGTACGCCTCCCCACTGTCGGCCCTGGCGACCAACCAGAACTTCAGCGGCAACGCGCGCGCCTCCTACGTCAGCAAGCCCGCGATCGCCGCCGCGCAGCGCATGAAGGCCGCGCTCAGGGGGGTCGGCGTCCGGCAGGTGGGCCGCCTCAGGGTGGGCGTGACGCCCGCCTCCGCCCGGCCCATCGCCTCGGCGACCTCGCCGCCGCTGCGCACGATCCTGCGGGCGATGAACCTCGAGAGCGACAACTTCATCGCCGAGACCCTCGTCAAGGACGTGGGCGCCTACGGTGCGGGGCGGGGCACGACCAGGGCGGGCGTGGCCCGGACGCGGAGAGCGCTCGCCGCCCGCGGCATCCTCGACGCCTCCGACCGCCTGGTGGACGGCTCGGGCCTCTCCCGCGCGAACCGGATCGCCGCGTCCTCGCTGGTTCGCCTGATCGCCGATGCCGACAGCGACACGCGCTGGGGCTCCGCGTTGATCTCGTCCCTCGCCCGGGGCGGGGAGGGGACCCTGGTGCGTCGCTTCCTCTCCGGGCCGGCGACCAAGAGGGTGCGCGCCAAGACGGGCTATCTGAACAACGTGAGCGCCATGGCCGGGCGCGTCGTGAGCCGTCGCGGCGAGCGCTACGCCTTCGCGCTGATCATGAACTCGCCCGACATCCTGGGCGCCCGCGCCACCCAGGACCGCGTGGTCACTCTGCTGGCGGCCGGATCCGAGGATCCGGCGAGGCCCGCGAGCCGCTAGTGCCCTGAATCGGGAGTTCGTATGCAGTTCCCGAGCGAATCTCCCGCGAGGCAGCCGGGAACCGCCACGGGGTTTCCGACTCGGGGAACTAGACGGACTCGCGGTCGGGCGGGGGCCTGCGCCCGTCGAGCACCTCGAGGAACGCCTCCTCGTCGATGACCGGAACCCCGAGGGACGTGGCCTTCTGCAACTTCGAACCGGGGTCGGCGCCGGCGACCACGAGGGAGGTCGACTTGCTGACGGAGCCGGTCACCTTGCCCCCGGCCGCGACCACCGCGCGCTTGGCGTCGTCGCGCGAGAAGGCGGCGAGCCCCCCGGTGATGACGACCGAGCGCCCGGTGAGCGGGCCGACGACGGGGCCGGTGGGACCGTCCGAGACGACCGTCAGCCCGGCCGCGCGCAGCCGGTCGAGGAGCTCCCGGTTCGCGGGAGAGGAGAGGAACTCCATCACCGACTCGGCCACCACCGGGCCCACGCCCTCGGCCTGCGCCAGGGCCTGTGCGTCCGCCTCCAGCAGGGCCTCGAGCGAGGGCGCCACCGCGACGATCGCCTCGGCCGTGACGTCGCCGACGTGGCGTATGCCGAGGCCGTAGAGCACCCGGGGCCACGGGCGGGCCTTCGACGCCTCGATCGCGGCCAGCAGGTTGTCGACCGAGACGTCCTTGAAGCCGTCCATCGCGATCAGCCGGTCGCGGTGCAGGTGCAGGTCGTAGATGTCGGCGAAGCTCGTCACGAGCCCCTCGTCGAAGAAGCGCTGGATGGTCTTCTCGCCGAGCCCCTCGATGTCCATCGCCCCGCGCGAGGCGAAGTGGAAGAGCCCCTGCTGGATCTGCGCGGGGCAGGAGCGGTTGGGGCACCGGATCTGCACCTCGCCCGGCGGCTGGACGACCGGCGTGTCGCAGGCCGGGCAGCGGTCGGGCATCGCCCAGGGGCGCTCGCCTCCGGTGCGCTCCTGGGTGAGCGGGCCGACGACCTGGGGGATGACGTCGCCGGCGCGCTGCACGATCACCCGGTCGCCCACCATGAGGCCCTTGCGCGCGACGTCCTCCTGGTTGTGGAGGGTGGCGAGCTTCACCGTCGCGCCGCCCACCGAGACCGGCTCCAGCACGGCGAACGGGACGAGCGCGCCCGTACGGCCGACGCTGACCATGATGTCGTTCAGCGTCGTGATCGCCGTGGTCGGCGCGAACTTGTAGGCGATCGCCCAGCGGGGCGCGCGGCCGACCGCGCCGAGGCGGTCCTGCACGTCGACGTCGTCGATCTTCACCACCGCGCCGTCGATGTCGTAGTCGACGGTCCCGCGCCGCTCCTCCCACCCCTCGCACTCGGCCTGCACCTCGTCGATCGTTCCCACCACCCGGATCTGGGGGTTGACCCGCAGGCCGGCCGCGCGCAGCCAGTCGAGCGCCTCCGACTGCGATCGCAGCGTCAGGCCCTCCGAGTGGCCGATGCCGTAGCACCAGATCGAGAGCGGCCGCTCCGCGGTGGCGGCGGGGTCCATCTGGCGCAGGCTGCCCGCGGCGGAATTGCGCGGGTTGGCGAAGGTCGGCAGGCCCGCCTCGGCCCGCGTCGCGTTGAGCTCGGCGAAGGCGGCGAGCGGCAGATAGACCTCGCCGCGCACCTCCACCACGGTCGGCGCCTGCCCCTCGGGGAGCCTCAGGCGCTGGGGGATGGCGCGGATCGTGCGAAGGTTGGCGGTGACCTCCTCGCCCATCACCCCGTCTCCGCGGGTGGCCCCCTGTACGAAGATCCCGTCCTCGTACACCAGCGAGATGGCGAGCCCGTCGATCTTCGGCTCCACCACGAAGCCGATCTCGCGCTCGCCCAGCCCCTCCTGCTCCATCACCGTGCGGACGCGGCGGTGCCAGGCGACCAGCTCGTCGCGGCCCCGGGCGTTGGCGAGGCTGAGCATCGGGCTCCGGTGCGTGACCGGGGCGAAGCGCTCCGACGGGGCGGCGCCGACGCGCTGAGTGGGCGAGTCGGGCGTTCGCAGCGACGGATCGGCCGTCTCCAACTCCTCGAGCTCGCGCATCCAGTCGTCGTAGACGATGTCCTCGACCTTGGGCTGGTCGAGGACGTAGTAGGCGTGGTTGGCCTCGTCGATGAGGTCGCGCAACTGGGCCGCGCGCTCGCGGGGCGCCGTCATCTCAGAGACCCTCGAGGCACATCCGCATGAGTTCGGCCGGCGTGTCGGCGAGCGCGTCGGGCGCCTCGCCCACCAGCGCGGCGCGCGGGAAGAAGCCCCACGGGACGGCGATCGTGATGACGCCCGCCGCCCGACCGGCCTGCAGGTCGAAGGGCGCGTCGCCCACGTAGCAGGCGCCCGCAGCATCGGATCCGAGCCGCGCGAGCGCCTCGAGGATCGGAGCGGGCTCCGGCTTGTGCAGCACGCTGTCCTCGGCGGCGATCACGACGTCGAAGAGGTCGCGCAGGGTGGGCAGCACCTCCCAGGCGAGGTCGACCGCATCGTGACTCTTGGAGGTCACGATGCCGAGCCTGCGACCTGCGGCGCGCAAGCCGATCAGCACCTCCTCGACGCCCTCGTAGGCCAGCAGGAGATCCGCCGTGTGGGCGTGGTTCCACGCCCGGTAGACGCGGTACAGCTCGTCGGCGTGGTCGGGCGAGAAGACGGCCATCTGCTCGATCAGCGGCCGGCCGACGTTCGCCACCAGGCGATCGTCGGGCCACTCCTCTCCCAGGACCGTCCGCACGGCGTGGCGGTGCGACTCGCGGATCAGCGCCACCGAGTCGATGACGGTGCCGTCGAGGTCGAGCAGGATCGGATCGAATCCGCTCACCGGTCCAGCTCCAGGGTGTCCGGGCCGACCAGGTCGTGGAGCGACATCCGCTCGAGGTGATCCATGCCGCCGATGTCGGTCAGGTCGAAGTGCATCGGCGTCACAGAGAGGGCCCCCGCATCGAGGGCCGCGAAGTCGGTTCCCTCCTCGTTGCGATGGCTCGCGCTGCCTCCGTAGATCGTGAACCGGCGACGGGCGCCCTCGGTCGACATGAGCGTCAGCTCGTCGTTGTAGATGCGCCGGCCGAGGCGCGTGACCCGCGCGCCGCGGATTTCCTGGGGGGGCAGGCCGGGGCCGTTGACGTTGAGGACCACCCGCTTCGGGAAGTCCGGCTGCAGCACCTTCGGCACCAGGCGCGCGGCGAAGGATGCCACCCCGCGGAAGTCGTAGGCGCCCCCGTCCCACTGGTCGGCGGTGGGGTCGGTGGTCTGCGCGGAGAGGGCGATCGCGGGCCAGCCGAGCAGCACCCCCTCCAGGGCGGCCGCGACGGTGCCCGAGTAGGTGACGTCGTCGCCCAGGTTGACCCCGAGGTTGATGCCGCTGACGATCACGTCCGGCAGGCCGCCGTCGAGCAGGCCCAGCATCGCGAAGCGCACGCAGTCGACCGGCGTGCCGTCGGTGGCGAGAGCCGGCGTGCCGTCGGCCAGCGCCACCTCCTCGACGTGCAGGGGGTTGTGGATGGTGATGCCGCGCCCGATGGCGCTGCGATTGGAGTCGGGCGCGATCACGCTGACCCGCCCGACCGCGCGAAGGGCCCGTGTGAGCGCGAGCAGTCCCGGCGACGAGACCCCGTCGTCGTTGGTCACGAGGATGTGGGTCACTTGCCGTCGCCGAAGAAGCGCGACCGAACGATCCGCGCGATCACCAGTCCCGCGATCGCGCCCCCCACCGCCGAGAGTACGATCACCCAGATCAGCGAGATCGTGGCCGTGAAGAAGACGAACGAGACCTCGACGCCGCGGCTGTTCTCGACGATGAACAGCAGGACGATGCTGGCGACGAGGATGAGCCCGCCCGCCAGAGCGAGCTGGCGCACCTGGCGCTCGTCGAGCCCGCTGCGATCCGGGCCCTCGTCCGGCGCTGTCACCGGCCCTACCGCGACGTGACTGCGGCGGCGCGGAACGCCGCACCCAGCCGCTCCATGCCCTCCTCGATCTCCGCCGGGCCGACCCCGCTGTACGCGAGGCGCAGCGTGCGCTCACCACCTTCGAGCACGCAGTCGCTGCCCTTGACGTAGGCGATCCCGGCCGCGGCCACGTCGTCGAAGAGATCGTCGGCCGACATGCCCTCGGGGAGGGTGAGCCAGCAGAAGAAGCCGCCCAACGGCGGGACGCAGCGCGTGCCCTCGGGCATGTGGCGCATGCCGGCGATCATCGCGTCCCGGCGCTCCTTCATCAGGGCGGTCACGCGGGCGATGTTGCCCTCGAGATGCCCGCCGCGGATCAGCTGGGCGATGGCCGCCTCCGACAGAAGGGCCGGCGAGATGTAGGTGCGGGAGGCGGCGGCGGCCAGCGTGGACGCGATCGGCGACGGCGAGACCAGGTAGCCGACGCGCAACCCGGGGGCCACGGTCTTCGAGAACGACGAGGTGAAGATGACCCTGCCCGGCTCGGCCATCTCCCAGATGCCGGGGATCGGGTCGCCCTCGAAGCGGAGCTTTCCGTAGGGGTCGTCCTCGAGGATCAGGATGTCGTGGCGCTCGCAGACATCGATCAGAGCGCGGCGGCGCTCGGCCGTGAGCGTCGCGCCCGAGGGGTTCTGGAAGTTCGGGATCGTGTAGATCAGCTTCGGTACGCGCCCGGCGGCGCAGGCCTCGGCGAGGGCATCGACGATCAGGCCGTCGTCGTCCATCGGGATCGGCAGGACGTCCATGCCGTGCAGCGTCAACTGGAGCAGTGCGCGATCGTAGGTGGGGCTCTCGACCGCGACGATGTCGCCGGGGCTGAGGAGCGTCTCGAGGAGGAACACGAAGCCCTGCAGCGAGCCGTTGGTCACGAGCACCTGGTCGGCGGCGGCGCCGTGCTCGGCAGCGAGGATCTCGCGAAGCGGCGGGTAGCCGTTGCCCGTGCCGTAGGAGAGGATCCGTACCGCGTCGGCCGCGAGGGCCTCGCGGGTACAGGTCGCGATCAGATCTCCGGAGAGAGCCTCAGGGCACGGGGCCCCGCGTGCAAAGGAGATCGACGTCGCCACGGTGGCGGAGTCTAGCCGACGTGCGGGAGTCCGGCCCAACGCGCACGAGGGTCCGGGCCGTACGACACCGGGGCGGGCCGGCGCGATCGCGCCGGTCCGCCCGTGTCGGTCGTCATCCGGTGACCGCGGGCTGGACCCGGCGGACGAGCGGGCGGAACACCGTCGCCGCGCGGGCCCGGCGGGGCCGGACGTTCGCAGCCGAGACGGTGGCCGTGTTGACGCGCCTGCCCCTGACCGATGCGTTCGCCTTCAGGGTCACCACGATCGTGCGGGCCCGCCCGGGCGGGATGTTGCCGAGCCGGAAGGTCGCGTTGCCCTTGGCGAGCCGGTACGCCCGCGAGGCGCGGACGAACGAGAGGCCGCGCGGCAGCCGGTCGCGGAGGACCACCCCGCGCAGCGTGACCTTGCCGGTGTTGCGGACCGTGATCCTGTAGCGGACCCTCGTGAGGGCCCTGGCCCGGGCGGGCCCCGACTTGGTGATCGACACCGTCGGCGTGGGCGTGCCGGTCCCGACCGCCGGCGGGGCGGCGGGCGGCACCACGGCCGGCGGCGGCGCAGCCTGGAAGGCGACCTGCAGGTTCGCCGTGAGCGTCGTGGGCTCGGCCGCGGCCGTCGGCTGCGGGCGCGTCTCCGGGTCGGTCGGGTTGATGCCGATCAGGCGCCCGTCGCCGGCCGTCGTGGCGCTCACGCCGACCGTGCCCGGGCCGGTCGTCGTGAGGACCGTGGTGCCGGTTCCGCCGGGACCGACCACGATCTGCGTCGCAGCCAGCGTGCCGGCGCCGGAGGTGACGGCGAGGGTGACGGTCGCGCCCGGGAGGGCGGTGACGGTCACCGTGGCCGTCGTGGCGCCGGCCGCCGGGGTGCCGGCGGTGACGCTGAGCGATGCCGGGACGGCGGTCGCCGCGAGGGCCTCCTGCACCAGCGCCTTCGCCGCGTCGTTGAGCGCCGCGTCGCTCGGTCGGCGAGTCCTTGTTGATCTGGGCGTCGACGAGGAGCCACGTGGCCACCTGCGAGATCGCCGCCTGCTGGCTCTTCTCCGGCGTGGGGGCGCCCGAGGGGGTGCGGTTCAGGAGGATCCAGGTCAGGGCCCGGTCCGCCGCGGTGGCCGGCGGGTCCTGGACGGTGGTCTCGACCGGCTCGGGGTCGAGCGAGAAGATCCGGCTCGTGTCGGTGCAGAAGCCGACATAGGCGGTGCCGTCGAGCGTGAAGTTGATCGTGCCCGCGATACCGCCGGACGAGATCGGGTCGCCGTTGAGGTCGAGGATCTCGAGGCCCGACCGCTCGATGTCGGGTGTGGACCCGTCCGCCTCACCGGTCCAGGCCTGGACGGCGGGCGCCGCGGAAGCCGATCCCGCGATGGCGCCGAAGGCGATCACCGCGAGAGCGGCCAGCCACCCCTTGCGGCGTCGAAGTCCTTCGATCGTTCCGGCCATCTCGTTCTCCCGAATCGCTCGTGCGGAACCGCGAGCGTGCACGCAAAGCCGGTGGATCTACCAGCTTCGGCTGGGGGAACATGCCAAGCACGCCGCGCGCGCGCACCCCCCCGGGGGATAGACCGTGACCCCGAGGTCCCCCTCGGTCGTCTAGTCCGTGTCGCGTCCCGCGTCCGTCCGCGCGGGGGACCGGGGGTACTCGACCCCGACCAGCGTCAGGGGATGCGGCGGCGCCGTCGGCCCCGCGGCGCCGCGCGGCGCTCCGGCCAGGAGCGGACGGACCCGCTCGAGCGTCCACGCGCCGCGACCCACGAGCAGGAGGGTCCCGACGACCACCCGCACCATGTGGCGCAGGAAGGCGTCGGCTTCGATCACCAGGACGAGCTCGTCGCCACGCGCCACCCACTCGCAGCGGGTGAGGGTGCGCTCGAAGAAGACGTGCTCGGTGCGCGTGGGGGTGAAGGCGCGCATGTCATGGCGACCGACGAGCAGGGCCGCGGCGGCGTTCATCGCCGCCGCGTCGAGAGCGGACGGGTGGTGGAGGACCCGACCGCGGCGCAGGGCGGAGGGCGGCCCGCAGAGGACGCGGTACTCATAGCGGCGGGCCCGCGCGTCGCGACGCGCGTCGAAGCCCTCCGGGGCCTCGCTGACGGCCGAGGCCGATACGTCCGGCGGCAGCAGGCCCGCCAGGCCGCGCAGGATGCGGGCCGGAGCCATGCCGCTCGACGTGGCGAGGCTCGCGACCTGCCCCGAGGCGTGGACGCCGGCGTCGGTGCGGCCCGCCACCACCAGTTCGACCGGTTCGCGGAGCAGAACGGCGAGGACCGCCGAGAGCGTGCCCTCGACGGTCCTCGCTCCCGGCTGGGCGGCCCAGCCGGAGAAACCCGCCCCGTCGTACTCCAGATCCAGCCGGAGGACGCGGCCTCTCATGCGCCTAGCGCGCGGCCGCGGCCTCGACGTCCTTGGACAGCTCGAGAAGGACCATCGGGGCGGCGTCGCCCTGACGCGGGCCGAGCTTCAGCACGCGGGTGTAGCCACCCTGCACGTCACTGAAGGCCGGGCCGATCACGTCGAAGAGCCGGTAGGTGATGTCCTTGTTGCGCAGCAGGGCGATCGCCTGGCGGCGCGAGTGGAGGGTGTTCTCCTTGGCCAGGGTGATCGCCTTCTCGGCGACGCCCCGCGCGAGGCGGGCCTTGGCCTCGGTCGTCTGGATGCGACCGTGCGTGAGGAGCGCGGTGGCGAGGTTCGACGCCAGCGCCTTCCGGTGCGAGGGGCTCCGGTTGAGCTTGGGTCCATGGTTACGGTGGCGCACGGTGGTCTCCTGGTCTGAAGAGGACTCAGTCCTCGTCGCTGCGAAGGCCGAGGCCGTGCGCAGCGAGGTTCTCCTTGACCTCTTCGATGCTCTTCTTGCCGAAGTTCGGGATGGCCGAGAGCTCGGCCTCCGTCTTCGAGATCAGGTCGCCGATGGTCTCGACTCCCACACGCTTGAGGCAGTTGTAGGAGCGCACTCCGAGCTCCAGCTCCTCGATCATGATGTCGTGCATGCCGCCGCCGGCGGGCGGCTCCTCGACCACCGGCTCACCGAGCAGCTTGGTGCTCTCCGGATCGGCGAAGATCGCCAGGCGGCCGATGAGCGTCTCCGCGGCCTCCGACAGCGCCGCGCGGGGGTCCACGCTGCCGTCGGTCTGGATCTCGAGGGTCAGCTTGTCGTAGTCGGTGCGCTGGCCCACGCGCGCCGCGCTGATCTCGTACCGCACCCGCAGGACGGGCGAGAAGTTGGAGTCGACCGGGATGACCCCGATCGTGGTGCTCGGGCCCTTGTTCTGCTCAGCGGGGACATATCCGCGGCCGCGGGCGATCATCAGGACCATGTCGAGCCGGTGGCCCGCCTCGAGGTTCCCGATCTCGAGCTCGGGGTTCAGGATCTCGAGGTCCGCCGGGGCCGAGATGTCGGCGGCCGTGACGGGGCCGGGACCCACCTTGGAGAGCTCGACCTCGATCTCGCCGACCTCGCCGTGGAGGCGGCAGACGAGCTCGCGCAGGTTGAGGATGACGTCGGTGACGTCCTCGCGCAGACCCGGGATCGTGGTGAACTCGTGCTGCACGCCCTCGATGCGGACCGAGGTGACGGCGGCGCCCTCGAGGGACGACAGGAGCACACGGCGCAGGCTGTTGCCGTAGGTGTGACCGAAGCCGCGGTCGAGCGGCTCGACCTCGAAGCGGCCCACCAGGTCGCTGATGGGCTCGTAGGTCATGCGGGGCGACTGGATGTCGAGCACGTGATTCTCTCTTCTCCGGCATCCGCCGGATCGTGGTACTGACGCGGTCCGCGGGCCGGCGCATCGGCATGTCGTCCGCGCGTCACGGACGATGCCATCGCGACCGGTCCGGGCCGTTTGCTACTTCGAGTAGAGCTCCACGATGAGCTGCTCGCTCACGGGGGTGTCGATCTCGCCGCGCTCGGGGGCCTTGAGGACCTTCCCGTTCAACGCGTCGTAGTCGGCCTGGAGCCACGGCGCCACGGAAGCGACCAACTCGGTCGCGGCGCGGACCACGCCCTCGGCGTTCGAGCCCTGCTTCAGGGTGATGACGTCGTCGGGCTTCACCTGGTAGCTCGGGATGTCGACCTTCTTGCCGTTCACGCGGAAGTGGCCGTGATTCACCAGCTGGCGTGACTGACGGCGGGTGGCCGCGAAGCCGAGCCGGTACACGACGTTGTCGAGGCGCATCTCGAGCATCCGCAGCAGGTTCTCGCCGGTGATGCCCGGCTGGCTGCTCGCCTTGGCGTAGTAGCGCCGGAACTGCTTCTCGAGCACGCCGTAGAACCGGCGGGTCTTCTGCTTCTCGCGGAGCTGGAGCAGGTACTCGCTCTGGCGGATACGGCCGCGCCCGTGCTCGCCCGGCGGGTAGGGGCGGCGGTCGAGGTACTTCTGCGCCTTGTCGGTGAGGGCGACGCCCTCACGACGCGACTGCTTGACCTGGGGTCCCGTGTAGCGCGCCATGGCTAGACCCGCCGCCGCTTGCGGGGGCGGCATCCGTTGTGGGGCACCGGCGAGACGTCGGTCACCGAGGCGACCTCGATGCCCGCGGCCTGCAGCGAACGGATGGCGGTCTCCCGGCCGGAGCCGGGGCCCTTGACGAAGACGTCCACCTTCTGGAGCCCGTGCTCCATCCCCTTGCGCGCGGCCGAGTCTGCGGTTACCTGGGCGGCGAACGGAGTGCTCTTGCGCGAGCCCTTGAAGCCCGCGGAGCCGGCCGTCTCCCACGCGATCACGTTGCCCTGCTTGTCGGTCAGGGTGACGATCGTGTTGTTGAACGACGTCTTGATGTGGGCGTTGCCCACGGGGATGTTCTTTCGCGTGCGCCGACGTGTGCGGCCACGGGTCACCTTCTGGCGTGCCAACGCGCTCCTCGGTCCTGTCTGGGGTTCTCGGCTTAGCCCTTGCGCTGCTTGCTGACGGTGCGCTTGGGGCCCTTGCGCGTGCGCGCGTTGGTCCTCGTGCGCTGGCCACGGACCGGGAGGCCGCGCCGGTGGCGCAGGCCGCGGTAGCAGCCGATCTCCATCAGGCGCTTCATGTCGTTCGAGCGCTCACGGCGGAGGTCGCCCTCGACGATGAGCGTCTTCTCGATGACGTCGCGCAGGCGGCCGACCTCTTCCTCGGTCAGATCCCGCACGTAGGTGTCACGGTTGATGCCCGTCTCCGCCAGGATCTTGTTGGCCGTCGGACGGCCGATCCCGAAGACGTACGTGAGCCCGATCTCGATCCGCTTCTCGCGGGGGATGTTGACGCCGGCGATGCGCGCCATCAGCCCTGGACCTGCTTGTGCCGGGCGTTCTGGCAGATGACCAGAAGCTTGCCGTGCCGCTTGATGACGCGACACTTCTCGCAGATCGGCTTCACGGATGCACGGACCTTCACGACTCTTCCCCTGGAACCTGTCGAACCGGAGATCTCCGGTGTGACGTTGGGCGCGGGCATGCTCACGGGAACCTCCCGCGAGCGGTCCGGAAGGATAGCACGGGGCGTTGCGGGGATGTTGGTCCGCTCCGGGTCCGCTCAGCGGAGGATGCGGAGGGCGCGGTCGGCCACGACGGGCTTCGCGCGCGCAGGGTCTGCCGGCGGGCGCAGCGCCTGGTGCGATCGGTCCTCAGGCCGCCAGCGTGAGGATCCGCGGCCCCTCGGACGTCACGGCGACGGTGTGCTCCCAGTGCGCCGAGAGGGAGCCGTCCTTGGTGGAGATGGTCCAGCCGTCCTCGGCCAGGATCACGTCGTGGTGGCCGACGTTCACCATCGGCTCGATCGCGATCACCAGCCCCTCGGTCAGCTCCGCGCCCGCCCCGGGCCGTCCGAAGTTCGGGACCTGGGGCTCCTCGTGCATCGAGCGGCCGACGCCGTGGCCGACCAGGCTCTGCACCACCGAGAACCCGGCGGCCTCCACCTCGGCCTGCACCGCGTGGCCGATGTCGCCGACGTGGTTCCCCAGCCGGGCTGCCGCGATCCCGCGCTCGAGCGAGACGCGCGTGACCTCGATCAGTCGCTGGGCGATCGGGGAGGCCCGGCCGACGGCGTGGGTGCGGGCGGCGTCGGAGACCCAGCCGTCGAGGATGACGCCGGCGTCGATGGCCAGCACGTCACCGTCGCGCAGCGCGTAGCCGTCGGGGATGCCGTGGACCACGGCGTCGTTGACGGACGAGCAGATGGAGGCCGGGTACGGCGTCGGGCCGGGATAGCCCTTGAAGGCCGGGATGCCCCCGCGCGCGAGGATGAGCTCCTCGGCGAGCGCGTCGAGGTGGGCCGTGGTGACGCCGACGGCGATCTCGGACTGCAGGAGGTCGTGACACTCCGCCAGCACGGCGCCCGACGCGGCCATCGCGTCGATCTCACCCGGGGTCTTGGGAATGGGACCCCGGGAGCGTCCGGTGGAGGCCGTGACCCGCCTAGCCGGCCGGCGTCGTCGGGATGTGCGCGACGATCTGGCCATAGACCTCGTCCGGGGTGCGCTCGCCGTCGACCTCGCGCAGCAGGCCGCGCGCGCGGTAGTAGTCGATGAGCGGCGCCGTCTGCTCCTCGTAGACCGCGAGGCGATTGACCACGGTCTCCGGGCGGTCGTCCTCCCGCTGGTACAGGTCGCACTTCCCACCGGCAGCCGGGCACTCGTCGCCGGCGTACGGGTTGAAGACCTCGTGGAACGAGCGCCCGCAGCCGCGGCAGATCCAGCGGCCGGCCAGGCGGCGCACCAGCTCTTCGCGGGAGACCGCGATCGAGACGACCGCGTCGAGCGGCAGCCTGAGATCGGTGAGCATCGAGTCGAGGGCGTCGGCCTGGGGCACGGACCGCGGGAAACCGTCGAGCAGGAAGGCGGGACTCGTGCCAGGGGCGAGCCTCTCGCGGATCATTCCCACGACGACCGCGTCGGGCACCAGCTCGCCGGCGTCCATGAAGCGCTTCGCCTCGCGGCCGAGGTCGGTGCCCTCCTTGACGGCGGCCCGCAGGAGGTCGCCCGTCGAGAGGTGCAGCAGATGGTGTTCGGCACCGAGGCGCTCGGCCTGGGTGCCCTTCCCGGCGCCGGGGGGGCCGAGGAGGATGAGGCGGGCTATTTCAGGAACCCCTCGTACGAGCGCATCATCAGCTGTGCCTCCATCTGGCGCATGGTGTCGAGTGCGACGCCGACGACGATCAGGATCGACGTCCCGCCGAGCACCCCGAAGAACACATTCGAATCCGGCAGGTACCGGAAGACGATGTTGGGCAGCTCGGCGATGATCGCGAGGTAGACGGCGCCGGGAAGGGTCAGGCGCGTCAGAACGCGATCGAGGTACACGGCCGTCGGGCGGCCGGGACGCACGCCGGGGATGAACCCGCCGTACTTCTTCAGGTTGTCCGCCTGCTCCACCGGGTTGAACTGCACCGCGGTGTAGAAGTAGGTGAACAGGATGATGAGCGCCGCTTCGAAGATGATGTAGTACCAGGAGCCCGGAGCCAGGAAATCGGAGACGTCCTGGAAGAAGCCGGTCTGGCCCCCGAGCTCGGCCAGCGTCGGCGGCAGGATCACCACCGACGAGGCGAAGATCACGGGGATCACGCCCGCCATGTTGACCCGAAGGGGCATGTAGGTGGTGCCGCCCGAGGTCTGGCGGCGGCCCACGACCCGCTTGGCGTACTGGATCGGGATGCGGCGCTGGCCCTCGTTGATGAAGACCACGGCGACCACCACGGCGAGCGCGATGGTCAGGATCAGGACCTGCGACACGGGCGGCAGGGTGAGCCAGCCGTTCACGGCGTCGGGGACCGACGACACGATGCTCGCGAAGATCAGGAGCGAGATGCCGTTGCCCACCCCGCGCTGGGTGATGAGCTCGCCGAGCCACATCAGCAGCACCGTGCCCGCGGTGACCGAGATCACGATCAGGTAGAAGCGGCCGGGGGTGAAGCCGGGCAGCGCGTCCTGCGAGCGGAAGTACAGGACGTAGGCCATCGACTGCAGCAGGGCCAGCACCACGGTGAAGTAGCGCGTGTACTGGGTGATCTTCTGCTGGCCGCTCTCGCCCTCCTTCTGGAGCTTCTCCAGGGAGGGGATCACGACCGTCATCAGCTGCAGGATGATGCTCGCGGTGATGTACGGCATGATGCCGAGCGCGAAGACGGCGAAGCGCGTCAGCGCGCCGCCGGCGAACAGGTTGAGGAAGTCCAGCAGCCGGCTGCCGCGCTGGTCGAGGGCCGCCTGGAGCGCGTCCAGGTCGACACCCGGCGTGGGCACGAACGACCCGAACCGGTAGACCAACAGGATGAAAGCCGTGAACAGAAGCTTCTTGCGAAGCTCCGGCGAGCGGAGCGACGTGAGGATCGTCTTCAGCATCCGCCCTCCTTCCTAGAAGGTCGTCGTACCGGTCGGCCGCAGGTCCGACGGCTGCGAGCCTTCGTTCTCCGGCATCCGGAGCACCCGGTTCTCACTCGGCGGGCCGCACGGCCTTTGTCCTTCGCCGACCATCACTCCGTCGTGCCGGCCTCGCCGATGATCTCAACGGTTCCGCCGGCGGCCTCGATCTTCGTCACGGCGGCGGCCGAGGCGGCGTGCACCCGGACCGTCAGCGCGCGGTCGATCTCACCCTGGGCGAGCAGCTTGACGGGCCAGTCACGGTTCGCGTTGTTCTTGACGAGCCCCTTGGCCATGAGGGCCTCGAGGTCGACCGTGGAGCCGGCGTCGAAGACGTCGAGGCGGCCGACGTTCACCGGAACCGAGTGGGTGCGGAACGGGCCCATCGGCATCGACATCTTGCGGTTGGAGCCGCGCAGCTTGCCCTGCTGCATCTGGATCGGGGTCTGGCCGCCCTGGTAGCCCTGGCGGACGCCGCCGCCGGCGCGGGAGCCCAGGCCCTTCTGGCCGCGACCGGACGTCTTGCCCGTGCCGGAGCCGATGCCGCGCCCGACGCGCTTGCGCGGGCGCTTGGAGCCGGGGCGGGGGGCGAGCTTGTCGAGGCGGATGTCCTCGGCGGGGGTCTCGGGGATCTCGGCGCTAGCCATTCGAGGCCTCCTTCACATCGACGAGCCGCGCGACCATGCGGAGCATGCCCTGCAGCTGGGGGGAGTCCTCGTGCTCGACCGTCTGGCCGATCTTCCGGAGCCCGAGCGCGCGCAGGGTGCCGCGGTGGCGCTCCTGCGTCCCGATCTTCGAGCGGACCTGAGTGATGACGAGGCGACTCATTCGGACGCGGCCCCGGCGCCGACGGCCTCGGTCGCCGGAGCGCCCGAACCCGTTCCGGCGCTGCCGAACAGCACCTCGGAGACCGACTTGTCGCGCAGCGCGGCGACCTCCTCGGGGCGACGCAGGGACTTGAGCCCCGCGACGGTCGCCGCGACCAGGTTGACCGGGTTGCTGGTACCGAGCGACTTGGTGAGGATGTCGCGGATCCCGGCGAGCTCGAGCACGGCGCGCACGCCGCCGCCGGCGATCACGCCGGTACCCTCGGAGGCCGGCTTCATGAAGACCTTGCCGGCGCCCGAGCGACCCAGGACCTGATGCGTGATCGTGGTCCGGTACTTGGGCACGCGGAAGAGGTTCTTCTTGGCGTCCTCGACGGCCTTCTGGATGGCCACGGGGACCTCCTTGGCCTTCCCGTGACCGACGCCGACCGTGTCAACCTCGTTCCCGACCACGACGAGCGCGGAGAACGAGAATCGCCGGCCGCCCTTGACGACCTTCGCGACGCGGTTGACCTGGACGACCCGCTCGTTGAGCTCGAGCCCGTCCGGATTGATCTTTGCCCCTCGGCGTACCTCAGCCACGCGTGCTCACCCTCTCTAGAACTCGAGCCCGCCCTCGCGGGCCCCATCGGCGAGCGACTTGACGCGCCCGTGGTACTTGTAGCCGCCGCGATCGAAGACGACCCGCTCGATGCCGGCCTGCTTCGCCCGCTCGGCGAGGAGCTTGCCGACCTCGGCCGCCGCCGGGCCCTTGGCGAGCTCGCGGAGTGCGGCCTCGTGGGAGCCCGCCGCCGCCAGCGTGTGGCCGCGGTCGTCGTCGATGATCTGGGCGTAGATGCGCTTGTTCGAGCGCGACACCGCGAGGCGGGGGCGCTCGGCGGAGCCGACGACGCTTCCACGGATCCTGCGGTGGCGCCGGAGGCGCGCTTCCAGTGTGGTGATGCTCATGCTCTCTTACCGACCTTGCGACGAACGGCTTCGCCCGCGTAGCGGATGCCCTTGCCCTTGTAGGGCTCGGGCGGACGCACGGCGCGGATCTTCGCGGCGACCTCGCCGACCGCCTGCTTGTCGATTCCACGCACGACGACCTGGGTGGGCGCCGGGACGTCGAATGCGATCCCCTCGGGGGGCTCGATGGTAACAGGGTGCGAGTAGCCCACCGCCATCTCGAGGGTGGCGCCCTTGAGCTGCGCGCGGTAGCCGACGCCGACGATCTCGAGCTGGCGCTCGTAGCCGTTGCTGACGCCCTCGACCATGTTGGCCACGAGCGTGCGCGACAGGCCGTGGAGCGCGCGGTGCGGCCCACGGTCCGTCGGACGGGTGACGAGAAGCGTCCCGTCGTCCTGGCGGTTGATGCGGATGGGCTCGACGACCGTGTGGCGGAGCTCCCCGCGGGGGCCCGTCACGACGACCTTCTGACCTGTGATGTCGACCGTCACCCCGTCGGGGATCGGGATCGGTGCACGTCCGATGCGGCTCATGTGATCCGGTCCCCTCTCACCACACCGAGCAGACGACTTCGCCGCCGATACCCCGGCGACGGGCCTCGTGCCCGGTGATGACGCCCTGCGACGTCGAGATGACCGAGATCCCCATGCCGCCCAGGACCTTCGGAATGGAGGTCCGGTCGACGTAGACGCGCCGGCCCGGCTTCGAGACGCGCTTGATGCCGCTGATCACGCGGCGGCGGTCCCGGCTGTACTTGAGCTTGACGATCAGGTCCGTACCCACGCGCCCCTCGCGGAGCTCGAAGTCGGAGATGTAGCCCTGGTCCTTCAGCACGCGCGCGACGTCGGCCTTCATGGTGCTGCCGGGCATCTCGACGGCGTCGTGCAGGGCGGTGTTCGCGTTGCGGATGCGCGTGAGCATGTCCGCGATCGGGTCGGTCATCATCGGCGGTCCCCTACCAACTGCTCTTGGTCATGCCCGGGATGACCCCGGCATGGGCCGACTGGCGGAGGCAGATCCGGCACAGGCCGAACTTGCGAAAGACCGCGCGGGAACGTCCGCAGCTGTGGCAACGCGTGTACTGCTGGGTCGGGTACTTCGGCGTACGGGACGCCTTCACCCGAAGGCTGGTCTTTGCCACGATTCTCCTCTAGCGCCGGCCGCGGCCGAACTTCTTCTGCTTGCGCCGACGGCGGGCTGCCCGCTCCTCGGCCGTGTAGCCCTCCGCACGGAACGGCATGCCGAGGTGGCGGAGCAGCGCCCGTCCCTCCTCGTCCGTCCCGGCGGTGGTCGTGATGGTCACGTTGAGGCCGCGAACGGCGTCCACGTTGTCGTAGTCGATCTCGGGGAAGATGGTCTGCTCGCGAAGGCCCAGGTTGAAGTTGCCGCGGCCGTCGAAGCCGTCCGGGTTGATGCCCCGGAAGTCGCGAATCCGCGGCAGGGCGACCGACGTCAGCCGGTCGAGGAACTCCCACATCCGGTTGCCGCGGAGGGTGACCTTGCAGCCGATGGCCATGCCCTCGCGGAGCTTGAACTGGGCGATCGACTTGCGCGCCTTGGTGACCATCGGGCGCTGACCGGCGATGATCGCCATCTGCTCCACGGCCTCGTCGAGCGCCTTGCTGTTGGTCTTGGCCTCGCCCACGCCCATGCTCAGGGTGATCTTCTCGAGCTTGGGGTGCTGCATCGGAGATCCGTAGCCGAACTCCTCCTGGAGCTTGGCACGGATGTCCGACTCGTAGGTCGCCTTGAGGCGCGCGCGCGCGCCGTTTCCGGCCGGGGCTGCGGTGGCCACGGTGGTGTCTTGGGTCTCGTCGGCCATCAGTCCAGCTTCTCCCCTGAGCGCGCGGCGATCCGCACGCGCTTTCCGTCGATCTCCTGGATCCTCACCCGGGTCGGGCGCTTGTCCTTCGGGTCGATGAGCGACACGTTGGACAGATGGATCGGCGCGGGGCGCTCGATCACGCCGCCCGGCTCGTTCGGCGGGCGCGGCTTGGTGTGGCGCTTCATCAGGTTCAGCCCCTCGACCAGAACGCGCTGCTCGTCGGGACGGACCTCGAGGACGATGCCCGACTTGCCCTTGTCCTTGCCGGACAGAAGCACGACCCGGTCGCCCTTGCGGATACGGGCCGGCACTACAGCACCTCCGGCGCGAGGCTGATGATCTTCATGAAGTTCTTCTCGCGCAGCTCACGGGCCACGGGGCCGAAGATGCGGGTGCCGCGCGGGTTCTGGGCGGTGTCGATGATCACGGCGGCGTTCTCGTCGAAGGCGATGAACGTGCCGTCGCCCCTGCCGTGCTCCTTCTTGGTGCGCACGATGACCGCGCGCACGACGTCGCCCTTCTTGATCGCGCCGTTCGGGACCGCCTGCTTCACCGTGCCGACGATGACGTCGCCCACGGACGCGGACCGGCGGCGCGAGCCGCCCATGATCCGGATGCAGAGGATCTCACGGGCGCCGGTGTTGTCGGCGACGCGCAGACGTGTTTCGACCTGGATCACTAACGGGCCTTCTGGACGATCTCGACCAAGCGCCAGCGCTTCTGCCGAGAGAGGGGACGGCACTCGACGACGCGCACGAGGTCGCCGTCGGAGGCCTCGTTGCGCTCGTCGTGGGCGTGCAGCTTGGACGAGGTGCGGACCGTCTTCCCGTAGACCGGGTGGGCGCGGGACGTCTCGAGGCGCACGGTGATGGTCTTGTCGCGGGACGACGACACGACGAGCCCCTGACGGGACTTGCGCGCGGCGACCGACTCCTGCGGCGTCTTCGGGGCGGGGCTCACGAAGCGAGCTCCCTCTCGTGGGCGATGGTCAGGATGCGCGCGATCTCGCGCCGCCGGGCGTTGAGCTCGGACGTGCGCTCGAGCGAGCCGGACGCATGCTGGAAGCGCAGGTTGAAGTGCGCTTCACGGGCCGCCTCCAGCGTCCGCGACAGCTCGTCGTCGGAAAGGTCTCGGATCTCATTCGCCTTCACGATCAACCATCCTCACGGGTGACGACTTTGCAGCGGATCGGCAGCTTGTTCGCCGCCAGGCGCATGGCGTCGCGAGCGAGCGGCTCGGGGACGCCGGCCAACTCGAACATGATCCTGCCCGGCTTCACCACGGCGACCCAGCCCTCGGGGGAGCCCTTGCCCGAGCCCATGCGGGTCTCGGCGGCCTTCTTGGTGAAGGGCAGCTGCGGGAAGATGTTGATCCAGACCTTGCCGCCGCGCTTGATGCGGCGGGTCATGGCGACACGGGCGGCCTCGATCTGCCGGTTGGTGATGGCCGCGGGCTCGAGCGCCTTGAGGCCGAACTCACCGAAGTGGAGGACGTGGTTGCCCTTGGAGAGGCCCTGGCGGCGACCGCGGTGGTGCTTGCGGTGCTTGACCCTCTTCGGCATCAGCATTAGGAGGCACCTCCGGTGCTCGCGGCGCCGCCGGAGGAGCCACGGTCCTGGCGCGGGCGCCGGTCACCGTCGCCGCCGGGGCGGCGGTCGCGGCGCGGGCGGCGCGGCGGGGGCGCGGCGTCCATGTCGGTGCGGCCGCGGCTGTCGGTGACGCCCTCGGGAAGGACCTCGCCCTTGTTGATCCACACCTTCACGCCGATCCGGCCGAAGGTCGTCTTGGCCTCGTGGAAGCCGTAGTCGATGTCCGCACGCAGCGTGTGCAGGGGCACGCGCCCGTCCGAGTAGTGCTCGGAGCGGGACATCTCGGTGCCGCCCAGGCGCCCGCCGCACTGCACCTTCACGCCCTGTGCGCCGGAGCGCATGGCGGAGGTGAGCGCGCGCTTCATGGCGCGGCGGAAGCTGACCCGGTTCTCGAGCTGCTCGGCGATCGACTGGGCGACCAGCTTCGCGTCGAGCTCCGGGCGCTTGATCTCGTTGATGTTCACCTGGATCTGCTTGCCGGTGAGCCGGTTCAGCTCGCGGCGCAGCGCGTCGACCTCGGAGCCGCTCTTGCCGATCACGATGCCCGGGCGGGCCGTGAAGATGTCGACGGTGAGCTTGGTCTGGTCCTTCTTCAAGTGGATCGACGACAGGCCGGCGTGGCTCAGCTTGCCCGTGATGTGGTTGCGGACGACGCGGTCCTCGTCGAGGTACTTCGCGAAGTCGCGCTCCGTGAACCAGTTGCTCCGCCACCCGTTCAGGACGCCGAGGCGGAAGCCCGTGGGGTTGATCTTCTGTCCCATGTTCCTAGCTTCCCGTCTCGGCGAGGCCGATGGTGATGTGACACGTGCGCTTCATGATCGACGTCGCGCGGCCCATGGCGCGCGGACGGAACCGCTTGATCGTCGGTCCCTCGTCAACCGTGACCCTGACCAGGCGCAGCTCGCGAACGTCCAGGCCGTGGTTGTGGTCCGCGTTGGCGACGGCCGACTGCAGGACCTTGCTCATCGGCACGGCCGCGGCGCGGGTGCTGAAGGCGAGGATCGCCTGGGCGTCCGCGACCGACTTGCCGCGCACGAGGTCGGCGACGAGCCGGCCCTTTCGCGCCGAGGTCCGCACGTACTTCGCGGTGGCCTGGACGACCTGGGGGGCCTGGGGGGCGTCGGTGCTCATCGGCGCATCGTGGAGGTCCGGTCGGAGCCGCCGTGGCCCCGATAGGTGCGGGTGGGCGCGAACTCACCCAGCTTGTGGCCCACCATGCTCTCGCTGATGAAGACCGGCACGTGCTTACGGCCGTCGTGGATCGCGATGGTGTGACCGACCATCTCCGGGAAGATGGTCGACGAACGCGACCAGGTCCGGACGATGCGCTTCTCGTTTGCGACGTTCATGTCCTCGATCCGCTTCATCAAGCGGTCGTCGACGAACGGCCCCTTCTTCAGACTGCGACCCATCTGCTGCTACCGGCCTTCCGTGTGCTTGCCGCGCTTGCGGCCGCGAACGATGTACTTGCTGCTGGGCTTGCCCTTGGTGCGGGTGCGGTACCCGTTGGTGGGCACGCCCCACGGCGTCACCGGGTGACGACCCGAGTTGCTCTTGCCCTCGCCGCCACCATGCGGGTGGTCGACCGGGTTCATGGCGGAGCCGCGGACCTTGGGGCGCTTGCCCTTCCAGCGACTGCGGCCGGCCTTGCCGATCGTGATGTTCTCGTGCGTGACGTTACCGATCTGCCCGATGGTCGCCCGGCAGTCGAGGTGGACCAGGCGCATCTCGCTGGAGGGCAGGCGCACGGTGCCGTACTCGCCCTCCTTCGCCATCAGCTGGGCCCCGGTGCCGGCCGAGCGGCAGAGCTGCCCGCCGCGGCCGATCTGGAGCTCGATGTTGTGGATGATCGTGCCGGTCGGGATGTCGCGCAGCGCGAGCGAGTTGCCCGGCTTGATGTCGGCCTTCGGGCCGCTCATCACCGTGTCGCCGACGCGCAGCCGCAGCGGCGCGAGGATGTAGCGCTTCTCGCCGTCCGCGTAGTGGAGCAGCGCGATGCGCGCCGACCGGTTCGGGTCGTACTCCACCGAGGCGACGCGCGCAGGGATGTCGTCCTTGCGGCGCTTGAAGTCGATGATGCGATAGCGGCGCTTGTGGCCGCCGCCGATGTGACGGCTCGTGACGCGGCCGTTGTTGTTGCGCCCACCCGTCTTGCTGATCTTGTCCAGCAGCGTGCGCTCGGGCTCGGTCTTGGTGACCTCCTCGAAGTCCGAACCGGTCATGAAGCGCCGGCTCGGGGAGGTGGGCTTGTACTTCCTCACGCCCATGTCAGGCCCCCTCGAACAATTCGATCTTGTCGCCGGGCTTCAGCTCGACGATGGCCTTCTTCCAACCGGGGCGGCGGCCGCGCGTGGCGCCGCGCCGCTTCGGCTTGCTCTTGACGGCCACGGTTCGGACGTCGGTCACCGTCACGTCGAAGAGGTCCTCGACGGCCTGGCGGATCTCGGTCTTGTGGGAGCCGTCCAGCACGCGGAACGTGTACTGGTTGTGCGCCTGGACGAGCTGGAAGCTCTTCTCGGAGATGACCGGCGACACGATCGCGCGCCGGATGTCGTCACGAAGCGGGGTCACGACTTCTCCTCATCGTCGGGCGCGGCCTCGGCCTCGGGGGCCTCGTCGGGTGCGGAGCCGGCGACGGCCTCCTCCACCTCGGGGCTCTCCTCGAGCTCCGCGATCTCCGCGGGAGCCTCGGCCACCGCCTCCTCGACCGCAGCCTCCTCCAGCGCCTCGGCCTCGGTCGCCGGGGCCTCGGCCTCCGGGGCGGCCTTCTTGGCGCGGGAGCGCTTGGGCTTGGCCGGCGCCTCCTCGAGGTCGGCGACCGCGTTGGCCGGCGCCGGCGGCGCCGACCTGGCCTCGACGGGCTTGGCCTTAGGCTTCGGCGAGACGGCCTCGACCTCGACCTCGCCGCGCGTGATGCGCTCCCACACGGCCCGCTCGAAGAGGATCGCGCGGGTGGCGACCACATCGACGGTCTCGAGCTCGGCGCCGGCGAGCACGTAGACGCCGTCGATGTTGCGCAGGGAGCGCGCGACCACCGACTGCACGTCGTCGACGACCACCAGCAGCGGGCGGGCGGCGATGCCGTCCGGCGCCTGGCGCAGGTACTCCCGCGCACGCTTGGTGGAGGGCTCCTCCCAGCCGGTCACGTCCATCAGCGCGGCCGAGCCGCGCTCGACGTGCGCACGGAGCGCAGCGCGGAACGCCTGCTGGCGGACCTTGCGGTTGACCTTGCCGCCGTAGGAGCGGGGGGTCGGGCCGAAGACGATGCCACCGCCGGTCCAGAGGGGGGAGCGGGACGAGCCGACACGGGCGCGGCCGGTGCCCTTCTGGCGCCACGGCTTCGCGCCACCGCCGCGGACCTTGCCGCGCGTGAGCGTCGAGTGGGTCCCCGCACGGCGTGCGGCGAGCTCGGCGATGACCGTCTCGTGGATGAGGTGCTGCTTGATCGGCTGCTCGGCGATCGCCGGGGCGAGCGCGGCGCTGCCGGCCGCGAGGCCGAGGGGGTCGAGCACGGGAAGGGATGCCATTACTCGGGCCTCACGATGACGATGCCGTTCACCCCGCCGGGGACTGCGCCCCGGACGAGGAGGAGGTTGCGATCGGGATCGCGGTCGACGATCTGCAGGCCGCGCTGCGTGACGGTGCGCGCGCCCATGTGACCGCTCATCCGCATGCCCTTGAAGACGCGCGCGGGGTACGCGGCGGCGCCGATGGAGCCCGGGCCGCGGACGTTGTGCGAGCCGTGGCTCACGGGTCCGCGGCGGAAGTTGTGCCGCTTGATCGTGCCGGCGTAGCCCTTGCCCTTGGAGGTGCCCGTGACCCGGACCATCTGGCCCGGCTCGAACGGCTCGACGGTCATGATGTCGCCGACCGAGACGCCCTCGGCGCCCAGCTCCTCGAGCGAGAACTCGACGAGGTGCCGGATCGGGGGCGCGGAGGCCTTCTTGAGGTGGCCGAGCTCGGGCTTGGTGAGCCCCTTCGGCTTGGTCGCGCCGAAGCCGAGCTGCACGGCGTCGTAGCCGTCGTCGGCGAGGGTCTTGACCTGGGTGACGTGGCACGGGCCGGCCTCGATCACGGTGAGCGGCACGCGGGCGCCGTCCTCTCCGAAGATCTGGGTCATGCCGACCTTGCGTCCGATGATCGCGGGCATCGCTCGACTACGCCTTGATCTCGATGTCCACGCCGGCCGGGAGGTCGAGCCGCATGAGCGAGTCGACCGTCTTGGGCGTCGGCGAGTAGATGTCGATCAGTCGCTTGTGCGTGCGGATCTCGAAGTGCTCCCGCGAGTCCTTGTCCTTGAACGGACCGCGGATCACGCAGTACACGTTCCGCTCGGTCGGGAGCGGTACGGGGCCGGAGATCGTCGCCCCGCTGCGCTGGGCCGTCTCCACGATGGACGCCGCCGACTTGTCGATCAGCTCGTGATCGTAGGCCTTGAGGCGAATCCTGATCTTGTTCTGCTGCACTCGTGAAGCGCCTTTGCGTCGGGAAAGAAAACCCCGCCGCCTCCGGTGGTGGAGACGACGGGGTCGGGGACGTGCCCTGCTTACTCGGTGATGCTCTCGACGACTCCGGCGCCGACGGTGCGGCCGCCCTCGCGGATGGCGAAGCGGAGGCCCTCCTCCATGGCGATCGGCTGGATCAGCTCGACGTCCATGGTGGCGTTGTCGCCCGGCATGACCATCTCGACGCCCTCCTGGAGGGTGACGACGCCGGTCACGTCGGTGGTGCGGAAGTAGAACTGCGGGCGGTAGCCCTGGAAGAACGGCGTGTGACGGCCGCCCTCGTCCTTGGACAGGACGTAGACCTGGGCCTTGAACTTGGTGTGCGGCGTGATGGACTTCGGCGCGGCGATGACCTGCCCGCGCTGGATGTCCTCGCGCTTGACGCCTCGCAGGAGCAGGCCGACGTTGTCACCGGCGCGACCCTCGTCGAGCAGCTTGCGGAACATCTCGACGCCGGTGCAGACCGTGGTCTCGATCTTCTCGGCCATGCCGATGATCTCGACGGTCTCGCCGACCTTGACCACGCCGCGCTCGACGCGGCCGGTCGCGACGGTGCCGCGACCGGTGATCGTGAAGACGTCCTCCACCGGCATCAGGAACGGCTTGTCGACCGCGCGCTCCGGAACCTCGATGTAGTCGTCCACGGCCGCCATCAGGGCGAGGATGTCCTCGGCCGCCGCGGCGTCGCCGTTCAGCGCGTTCAGGGCGGAGCCCTTGATGATCGGCACGTCGTCGCCGGGGAACTCGTAGGCGGACAGCAGCTCGCGGACCTCGAGCTCGACCAGCTCGAGGAGCTCCTCGTCGTCCACCATGTCGGCCTTGTTCAGGAACACGACGATCGACGGCACGCCCACCTGGCGGGCGAGCAGGATGTGCTCACGCGTCTGGGGCATGGGGCCGTCGGCGGCCGAGACCACGAGGATCGCGCCGTCCATCTGCGCAGCACCCGTGATCATGTTCTTGATGTAGTCGGCGTGGCCCGGGCAATCGACGTGGGCGTAGTGCCGGTTCGCGGTCTCGTACTCGACATGCGCCGTGGCGATGGTGATGCCGCGCTCGCGCTCCTCGGGAGCCTTGTCGATGGCGTCGAAGGCGACGGCGGTACCGCCGCCCTTCTCGGCCAGGACCTTGGTGATGGCGGCCGTCAGGGTCGTCTTGCCATGGTCCACGTGGCCGATGGTGCCCACGTTCACATGCGGCTTGGACCTGTCGAACTTCTCTTTCGCCATCGATAGCTCCCTCTGAGCACTCTGCATCGCGGCCGCTGTCGGCCGCGCTCATCTACTAAACCCCCCCCGGCGCAAAACGCGCGGCCCAAGGGCCGCGCGCAGCAAAACCGGGCGCTCCGTAGAGCCGGGGTAGATTAGCAAAGACCCCCCGGCCCGCAAGGCACCTCGACGGGCGTCGCCGACAGTGTGGCGGGGGCCTTCAGAGACCGTACCATCCGGTCCATGAGCGCGTCCGACATGGTCGATGAACTGCGCCGCACCACAGGCGGCGAGGTGCGCGACGACGCGGCCTCGCGGGAGCTCTACGCGAGCGACGCGAGCATCTACCGCAGGCTCCCCGCGGCGACCCTTCGAGCCCGCGACGCCGACGACCTCGACGCAGCCGTGTCGGCCTGCCGGAGGGCGGGCGTGCCCCTGACGATGCGCGGTGCGGGCACGAGCCTCGCTGGGCAGGCGATCGGCCGGGGGCTGGTGGTCGACTGCTCGGCGCTCCGCGACGTCGAGATCGACGCCGGAGCCCGGGTGGCGCGGGTCGGTCCCGGGGTCGTGCTCGACGACCTGAACCGCGCGGCCGCCGAGCACGGGCTGGCCTTCGGGCCCGATGTCGCCACCGCCGGCCGGGCGACGCTCGGCGGGATGATCGCCAACAACTCGGCGGGTGCGCGCTCGGTGGTGCACGGCCTGACCGCCGACCACGTCCTCGCGCTCGAGGTGACGCTCGCCGACGGGACCCGCGCAACCCTGCGCCGCGGCGCGCCCGCGCCGGCCGCGCTCGAGGGGGCCCGGCACCTCGCGGACGCCGCGCGGCCGCCCGACCTGGTGCGCCGCGTCTCGGGCTATGCGCTCGAGGCGCTCGGCGGCGGCGCGCCGGATTGGCCGCGGCTCCTGTGCGGCTCGGAGGGCACGCTCGCCGTCACGCGGCGCGCGGAGCTCCGGCTGGTGGAGCGCCCGGCGGCGCGGGGGCTCGCCCTGGTCTCGTTCGCGTCGGTGGACGCGGCGCTCGAGTCGGTGGTGGGGCTCCTGGAGGGTGGGCCGTCGGCGATCGAGCTGATGGACCGCTCCCTGCTGGACCCGGCCAACCGGCCGCCGGCGGTGCGCGCGGTGATGGGCTTCGCCGCCGACGCCGCCGCCCTGCTGATCGTTGAGCACAGCGGCGACCCCGACGGGGTCCGCGAGCGGCTGGCGGCCGTCGCCGGGGCGCGGGTGCTGACCGACCCGGCCGAGCAGGCCGCGGTGTGGGCGGTGCGCCGCTCGGGGATCGCCCGTGCCCTGCGGGCCGACGCCGTCCCGGGCTCGGGCGACCCGCGCCCGCTGGCCTTCATCGAGGATCCGGCCGTGCCGCCCGCGCGCCTGGCCGGGTTCGCGCGCGCGGTGCGTGGGGTGCTCGCGCGCGAGGGGATCCCGGCGGTCTGGTACGGCCACGCGAGCGTCGGCTGCCTCCACATCCGGCCGCTGGTCGACCTGCGCGCGGCAGGCGCGGTGGCCGCGGTGCGGCGGATCGCCGAGGAGGTCGCCGACCTCGTCGCCGCCAACGGGGGTTCGCTGTCGGGCGAGCACGGGGACGGACGGCTGCGGAGCGAGCTGCTGCCGCGCATGTACCCGCCCGGGACCATCGACGCGTTCGCCGAGCTCAAGGGGCGCCTCGACCCGGAGAGGATCCTGAACCCGGGGATCCTGACCGAGCCGGAGGCGATGGACGAGGGTTTGCGCCTGACCTCCTCGCCGCCGCGGCGCGCCCACCGCACAGCCGTGGCCTTCGCCCGGGAGGGCGGGCTCGCGCGTGCCGCCGAGGCCTGCAACAACAACGGCGCCTGCCGATCGCGCGGGGGCGCGATGTGCCCGAGCTTCCAGGCGCTCGGGGACGAGCGGCACTCCACCCGCGGGCGCGCGGCGATCATGCGCGCCGCGCTCGAGGGTAATCTCGCCGCCGGATTGGCCGATGACGGCCTGCATGAGGCCCTTGAGCTCTGCCTGGGATGCAAGGCCTGCGCATCCGAGTGCCCCGCACAGGTCGACATGGCCCTCCTGAAGGTGGAGGCCCTCGCCCACCGCCACCGCGCCCGTGGCGTGCCGGTGGCATCGCGGCTCGCCGGCCACGCGCACGAGTTGCTCGCCGCGGGCTCCCGTACCCCCCGGCTGGCCGCCCTCGTCGCCCGCGCCGCCGCCGGCCCCTTCGGCGGCGCTCCCCCGGTGCCCGTGCGGGAGTGGCGGGCCGCCCGGTCGTCGCGCCGCCGCGCGGGAGCCCGTCGCGCCGCCGAGGCCGAGGTCGTCGTGATGGCTGACACCTTCACCCGCTACCTCGACCCCGGGATCGGGGAGGCGGCGCTCGCCGTCCTCGGTGCCTGCGGCGCCCGCGCCGGGGTGGTCGACCCCGGCTGCTGCGGCCGGCCCCTGCTCTCCCAGGGCCTGGTGTCGGCGGCCCGCGCCCGCGCGGTCCGGGCCCTCGACCGGCTGGCCCCGCACGCCCTGGCCGGCCGGACCATCGTCGTGCTCGAGCCCTCCTGCTGGTCGATGCTCGTCGACGACCTCCCGCGGCTCGTGCCCGGCGATCCTCGCGCGCGCTGGGTGGCAGACGCGACCGTGACCTTCGAGCGCGCCGTGGCCGACCTCGGCCCGCCCGCCCTGCGCGACGAGCCCGGCGAGGCGGTCGTGCACGAGCACTGCCACGCCCGCGCCCTGGGAGGGGGGCGCGAGGGGGCCGCTGCGCTCTCGCGCGTCCCCGGACTCGCCCTGCGCGACTCCGGAGCCGGGTGCTGTGGAATGGCGGGGGCCTTCGGATACCGTCACCCCGAGCTGTCGCGCCGCATCGCAGAGGATCGCCTCGCCCCGGCCGTGCGGGACGCCACGGTGGCCGTCGCGGCCGGAACCTCGTGCCGCGAGCAGATCCACCGCACGACCGGATGCCCGGCGCTCCACCCGGCCGAGCACCTCGCGCAGAGGCTCGCGTGAGGGGCCTGAGGTTCGCCCTCCTCGGGGCGGCCGTGCTGGGCGCGCTCGCCCTCGCCGGGCCCGCCACCGCGGCGCGGCCCGGATACGTCATCTCCAAGGCCGCGCTGCCGGGCGACGTCGCCACCGCGCGCGCGCTGCTCAACCGAGCCCGCCGGGCCGCGCCCTCGGGATCGCGGACCCGCCGCGACATCACCTACGTGCTGCGGCTCGGCGCGAAGATGATGAAGCCCCGGCAGCCGGCCGGCCGTCGGGCCACCGCGGCGCGGACGCTGCGGGTCAACGCGTGGTGGTACTCGCGCCGCGCCGCGCCGAGGCTGCGCGTCATCGCCCGGCTGCCCGACGGCATACTCGCCACCTACTGGGGCGGCCGCGGCTTCGCGATCAACCCGGTCGCGACCACCGGGCGCTGGCAGGACCTCAACGCCCACGTCTCCCCGGAGACCCTCGCGACGGCGCTGCTGCCCCTGGGCGTGCGGCGCAACGCCGGCCGCACCCGCTTCCTGCTGTGGGAGTACTACGACGTCCCCGACAAGCCCGGCACGATCCGCCCCGGCGCCTCGGGCATGGCCCAGGGCCGCATGGCCCAGCTCATGGCGCGCGCCTACCACCGCACCGGCGACCCCCGCTTCGCCACCGCCGCCCGAGGGGCGCTCGCCGCCTTCACCGTCCCGGTGTCGCAGGGCGGCGTGGTCAGCCAGGTCGCCGAGCCCAGGGGAATCCCCGCGAGGCCGTGGTACGTCGAGCGCGCCTACCCGCGGGCCAACCCGTGGAAGGGCGCCGCTCTCAACGGCTTCATGGTGACGCTGCTCAACCTCCACGCGACCGCCCCGCTGCTGCGCGCCCGGCCGCTCGGGCGCGGGAGCGCGCCGAGCAAGGTCCGCACGCACCGGCCGGCGGCGGGCTCGCAGGAAGCGGGCGACCTCGCCCTCGAACTCATGCGGGCGGGCGAGCAGACCCTCGTCCAGTACCTGCCCCTCCACGACACCGGGACCTGGAGCCTCTACGGCCTCCTCACCCCCGGCCGCGCGTGGCGCTCCTACCTCGCCGACGAGGGCTACCACTGCTACCACGTCTCGCTGCTCCGCAAGCTCGCGCGGATCTCGCCCCAGCTCGGCTTCGGCGACGTGGCCGACCGGTGGAAGGACTACGGGCTGCGGGTGGGCGTCACCTGCGAGCCCGGCTCCCTTCCCCCACCGAGTCCTCCCCCGGGCGCCCTCGGGGGCCCGGGGGTGCCGCTCTCCCGCGACGCCGGCTAGGCGACCCGGGTCGGTCCGCTAGCTGCCCGCGGCCCCGGTCTTCTTGCGGATCTCCTCGGCGATGGAGTTCGGCACTTCCTGGTAGGAGTGGAACTGCATCGTGAACGTCGCGCGGCCCTGGGTGGCCGAGCGGACCGAGGTGGCGTAGCCGAACATCTGCGACAGCGGGACCTGCGCGTTGACGACCTCGGCCGTCGGCCCACGCGAGTCCATGCCGCCGATGCGCCCGCGCCGCGAGGTGAGGTCGCCGACGACCGTGCCGACGAACTCCTTCGGCACGACCACCTCGACGGCCATCATCGGCTCGAGCAGCGTCGGGGACGCGCGCCTGACCGCCTCCTTGACCGCCATGGAGCCGGCGATCTTGAACGCGATCTCCGAGGAGTCGACCTCGTGGTACGAGCCGTCCACCAGCTGGACCTTGACGTCCACCATCGGGTAGCCCGCGACGACGCCTCCCTCGAGGGCCTCCTTGACGCCCGCGTCGACCGCCGGGATGTACTCCCTGGGAATGGAGCCACCGACGACCTTGCTCTCGAAGGAATAGCCGGCGCCGGGCTCGTTGGGCTCGACCGAGAGGTAGACGTGACCGAACTGGCCGCGGCCGCCGGTCTGGCGCACGAAGCGACCCTCGACCTTCTGGACGGCCTTGCGGATCGTCTCGCGGTAGGCCACCTGCGGCTGGCCGACGTTGGCGTCGACGCCGAACTCGCGCATGAGGCGGTCCACGATGATCTCGAGGTGCAGCTCGCCCATGCCGGCGATCAGGGTCTGGGCCGTCTCCTCGTCCGTGTGCACGCGGAACGTCGGGTCCTCGTCGGACAGGCGCTGCAGCGCGGTGGCCAGCTTCTCCTGGTCCTGCTTGGTCTTCGGCTCGATCGCGATCTCGATGACCGGCTCGGGGAAGGTCATCCGCTCGAGGATCACCGGGTCCGCGTTGTCGGTCAGCGTGTCGCCGGTCGTGGTGGACTTCAGGCCCACGGCGGCGACGATGTCGCCGGCCGAGACGCCGTCGACGTCCTCGCGGTGGTTGGCGTGCATCATCAGCAGGCGCCCGAGCCGCTCCTTGCGGTCCTTGGTCGCGTTGATGATGTTCGAGCCGGTGCCGATCGTGCCCGAGTAGACGCGCAGGTAGGTGAGGCGGCCCACGAACGGGTCGCTCATCACCTTGAAGGCCAGCGCCGAGAACGGGGCGGCCGGGTCGGCCTCGCGTGTGACCTCCTCCTCGGTTCCCGGGATGACGCCCACGGCGGGCAGCACGTCGAGGGGCGACGGGAGCAGGTCGATGACCGCGTCGAGCAGGGGCTGGACGCCCTTGTTCTTGAAGGAGGAGCCGCAGAGGACGGGGGTGATCGCGATCGCGAGCACGGCGGCCCGGATGGCCGACACGAGCCGCTCGGGCTCGATCTCGTTGCCCTCGAGGTACGCCTCGGCGAGCTCGTCGTCCTGGTCGGCCACGGCCTCGAGCAGGTGCTCGCGGGCGGCGGCGGCCTCGTCGGCCAGCTCGGCCGGGATGTCGATGACGTCGATGTCCGTGCCGAGGTCGTCCTTGTAGATCGTCGCCTTCATCGTGATGAGGTCGATGATCCCGCTGAACTCCGCCTCGGCGCCGATCGGCAACTGGATCGGGATCGCGTTGGCGCCGAGGCGGTCGATCATCGTCGTGACGGCGGCGTCGAAGTCGGCGCCGAGCCGGTCCATCTTGTTCACGTAGGCGATGCGCGGCACGCCGTAGCGGTCGGCCTGGCGCCAGACGGTCTCGCTCTGCGGCTCGACGCCGGCCACCGAGTCGAAGACGGCGACGGCGCCGTCGAGCACGCGCAGGCTGCGCTCCACCTCGATGGTGAAGTCGACGTGGCCCGGCGTGTCGATGATGTTGATGCGGTGGTCGCGCCAGAAGCACGTGGTCGCGGCGCTCGTGATCGTGATGCCGCGCTCCTGCTCCTGCGCCATCCAGTCCATCGTGGCCGCGCCGTCGTGCACCTCACCGATCCGGTGCGTGCGCCCGGTGTAGTAGAGGATCCGCTCGGTGGTGGTCGTCTTCCCGGCGTCGATGTGCGCCATGATCCCGATGTTCCGGGTCTTCTCGAGGGAGACCTTCTTGGCCGTCGTCGTCACGAAAGGATCACCTCGTCAGTCACGGCGCCGACCGGTAGCGGCCGGGCGCGGAAATCGTCTTCACCCATCCAGCCCCGCCGATCGGCGGCGGGGCGTGCTTACCAGCGGTAGTGCGCGAACGCCTTGTTGGCCTGCGCCATGCGGTAGAGGTCGTCCTTCCGCTTGAAGGCGCCCCCCTGCGAGCCGAGCGCGTCCAGGAGCTCGTTGGCGAGCCGCTCGCTCATCTGCTTCTCGCGGCGCTCCCGGGCGAAGCGCACCAGCCAGCGGATGGCCAGCGTGCGGCCGCGGCGCGGAGCGACCTCGATCGGGACCTGGTAGGTCGCGCCGCCGACGCGGCGGGACTTGACCTCGAGGGCCGGCGTGACGTTGCGGACCGCTTCCTCCATGACGGCGACGGGGTCGCGGCCGGTGCGGTCGCGGATGCGCTCGAGCGCCCCGTAGACGACACCCTCGGAGGTTGACTTCTTGCCGTCCTTGAGCACCTTGTTCACGAGCTGCGTGACGAGGGGGCTCTGGTAGACGGGGTCCGGGTCGAGCGGACGGCGTGTGATGACTGCGCGGCGCGGCATTACTTGGGCTTCTTCGCGCCGTACTTGGACCGACCCTTGCGACGCTCGGAGACGCCGGCCGCGTCGAGCGCGGCGCGGATCACCTTGTACCGCACGCCCGGGAGGTCGCGGACGCGGCCACCGCGGACCAGGACCACCGAGTGCTCCTGGAGGTTGTGCCCCTCACCGGGGATGTACGAGGAGATCTCCATGCCGTTGGTGAGGCGCACGCGGGCCACCTTGCGCAGGGCCGAGTTCGGCTTCTTGGGCGTGGTGGTGTAGACGCGGGTACAGACACCGCGCTTCTGGGGCGCGCCCCGGAGGGCCGGGGTCGTCACTCGGGAGAACTTGGGGCTGCGGCCCTTGCGGACCAGCTGATTGATCGTGGGCACGTCGGCCTTTTTTCGAGCGCAACAGGACATTGCCGGGCGAGCGGCCCGGGAAAGGTAGCACGCGGGGCGGGACCGCTCCAGGGCGGCCGCGGCGGCTCAGACCGTCGGATCGAGGCCCTGCATCACCAGGTCCGAGCGGGTGCGCAGCCGGGCGATGCCCCGGATCTCCATGTCGATGGTCCACCGCAGCGGCAGGGCGAGGCCGGGCGACCACCAGATGGTGTCGGTGCGCCTGCCCGGATGGGTGCCGCCGGTGTCGGTGACCGAGCGGATCACCATCACCGCCCGCCGCTGGCCGTCGACCCGGACGGCGTCCTTGCGCAGCACGCGGGCGCGGGCGGTGATCGGCAGCGCCCCCGCGACGTACCGATCGGCCCAGGCGTCGCCCACCCGGAGCGTCCGCGGCATGCGCAGCGGAGGGGGGCGCATGGTGCGGCGGTCGTCGCGACCGAGGCCGAGGAAGGTGACCTTGGTGCGCCGGGCGACCTCGCGGGCGCCCCCCGGGCCCACGCGCAGATCGACCGACTCGACGTGCTCCTCGCTGAGGTCGAGCTCCTCGCGGTACCCGCCCGGCCGGAGCGTGACGACGTAGAGGGCCGTGTCCGGAAGCGCGCGCGAGAGCGTGACCGGACCCACCCCGCCCCGCTCCCGGCCGCTCTGGCGCAGGGTGTAGACGCCCGGGCGGGGCACCCCGCGCCGCGGTCCCGCGCCGCCGTCCCCCGAGGCGCGGAAGCCGCGCAGGGCGTCGGCCTCCCTCACGGGGGTGCTCTCGCCGGCGCGGCTCCAGAGCCAGAGCCCCGCGCCCAGCGCCACCAGGAGCAGGAGGATGAGGGATGCCCGCAGGGGGCGGGCGACCAGGCCGGAGAACACCCGGCAAGGGTAGTCCCCGGCACCGGGCCGGCCCAGGGACGGCGGGCGGGCCGCGTCCTACAACGCGGATTGCAGGGAGAACGTCCGTTTCGGTGTTACGGTCGGTGCGTGACCGATCACCGCCACCACCGCCGCGAGGCCCTGCACTGCTGCCCGGCGTGCGCGGCGTCCGTTCTCGGGCGCCCGCGCCGGCGGGCGACGGCCCTGCAGCCGTGGCTCTGGGTCACCCTCCTCGGGCTGGTCGCGGCCCTCGTGCCGCTGGCCGCGATGGAGGCCGGCGGGGGGCCGGCCGTGGCCCAGGCCGCGATCGCGCCGCCGGTCTCCCCGATCCTCGAGCCCGCGGTGCCCGTCCCCGCGGTACCCGAGATCATCCCCGACCAGCCGGCCTCCGAGAAGCCGCCGGCGCCGAGGACCCCGCCCGTGGAGTGGCACGACAGCCGGGCCGTGGGCACGCCCAACGCGGGGAGCCTCGTCAACGGCGTGCGCCTTCCCGCGAGCGGCGTCGGCTACTACACGTACAACCCCGCCACGCAGGAGCCTCCGGGCGGCTCCGACCGCACCTGGGGCACCGCGCGGCTCGTGCGCGAGCTGATCGGGCTGGGCAAGTGGTGGGCCCGGGCGCACCCCAAGCAGCCGCTCCTGGGGATCGGAGACCTCTCGCGTGAGACCGGCGGGCCCTTCACCGGCCCGGTGGTCGGCCACCAGTCGCATCAGAACGGCCTCGACGTGGACATCCGCCTCGTGCGCCGCGACGGCGCTCAGGCGCCCACCGGCCCCTCGAGCTACGACCGCGCGCTCACCCAGGCGCTGGTGGACCATCTCGTCGCACGCGGGGCCTCGCTGGTGCTGATCGGCCCGAGCCTCGACCTGCATGGCCCGCCGGGCGTCGTGATGCGCTGGCCGGCGCATGACGACCACCTGCACGTGAGGTTCCCAGGGTGATGCCCGCGGTGCGGCCCCGGCCTCAGCCGCCGGGCCGCACCACCGCGTAGCGGGCGCAGGCGAACTCGCCGTTGCGCCCCAGCTCCTCCAGGCGGAGCTCGATCCTCCGGGGCAGCAGCGGTGCCCCCGCGCCGAGGGAGACAGGCGCGATGTGGACGATGACCTCGTCGAGCAGGCCGGCGTCGGCGAACTGGCCGGCGAGGTCGCCACCCCCGACGATCCAGAGGTCGCGCCCTCCCGCCGCCTTCGTCATCTCGGCGTGGACCGGGACCACGTCGCCGCTGGTGATGGTGATCGGAGCGCCGGGCACCACGTCGGGAGTGCGGTGCGTGAGCACCCAGCAGGGGATCTCGTAGGGCCAGACCCAGTCCGCGCGATCCCCACCGCCGAACTCGTGGTCGAGAATCCACTCGTAGGTGGTCGCGCCCATCACCATCGCGCCGATGCCGGTGATGAAGTCGTCGTACCTGAGCGCGCCGTCGTCCTCCTGACGTCGGGTCAGGAGCCAGTCGAGGGAACCGTCCGGATCGGCGATGAAGCCGTCGATGGTGCTCGCGGTGTAGTACCGGGTGAGGCTCATGAGGGGCTCCTTCCTGCGGCGGGGTGCGGGAGCGAGGGGCGACCCATGATGAAGCGGCGGTCGGTCGGACGACGGCGGGGTGCTCTCGCGCCGCCCGGGCCCGCCCGCCGCATGGCGAGGACCAGAACCGCGCCGACGACCAGCCCGACGCCCGCCAGCTGCAGCGGACCGAGCATCGCGCCGAGGACCACCGCGGCGAGCGCGACCGCCGTGAGGGGCTCGGCGGCCGAGAAGATCGAGGCGGCCGTCGGCCCGACCCGCGCGAGGCCGGCGAAGAAGAGGCCGACCGCGCCCACCGTCGAGACGACCGCGATGGCGGCGAGCCAGCCGAGGCCCGCGGCGCTCACGCCCGCGGGACGCAGATCGCCGGCCGCGGCGGCGGCCGACGTCAGGGTGACGGCGGCACCGGTGCAGACCATCGCGCTCAGCACGAGCGGGTCGAGCCGGTTCGCGATGCCCGCCGAGGAGAGGGTGTAGGCGCTGTAGACGACTGCGGTCCCGAGCCCGAGGGCCGTTCCAAGCGGGTCGAGCGCGCCCGCACCCGTGCCGCCGAGGACCAGCGCCAGGCCGGCCGAGGCGATGACGAGGGAGAGGGCCGTGCGGCCATCACCCCTCTCGCGGCCGAGGACGACCGCGGTGACGGCCACCATCGCCGGGAACGTGTAGACGAGGAGGCCGAGGAGGCCCGCGTCGATCCGCCGCAGGGCCGCGAAGTAGCAGCCGGCCTGCACGCTGTAGACGATCGCTCCGAGGGCGAAGGCGAGGGCGGCGTCCCGCCGCGTGACGGTGCGCAGAGCGCGCCGCGCGGGCGTCAGCGCGACGAGCGCCCAGAAGAGCGCGGCGGCGAACCCGAAGCGGACCGACAGCAGCGTGCCGACGGTCGCTCCCTCGTCGTACGCCAGCGTGCCGAAGACGCCCATCGCTCCGAACGCGGTGGCGGACGCGAGGCAGATGAGGACTCCGGCGGCGGGCATGAGTGCAACCCTGGACCCCCGACACATCAGAAGCGACTCCGATTTGTGACGTATATTAGGTAGCATCCCTACATGTTGGATCTCCGCCGCCTGCGGCTGCTCTACGAGCTCCATACGCGCGGCACCATCGCCGCCGTCGCCGAGGCACTTCGCTTCACGCCGTCGGCCGTGTCGCAGCAGCTCGCCGTGCTGGAGCGCGAGGCGGGGGTGCCGCTGTTGGAGCGCGCCGGGCGGGGCGTGCGCCTGACCGACCCGGCGCTGGTGCTGGTCGGCCACGCGGAGGCCCTGCTGGAGCGCGCGGCCCTCGCCGAGGCGGAGCTGGCGGCCTCGGCCACGACCGTGGCGGGGCGCGGACGTGTGGCGGCCTTCCAGTCGGTGGCGCTGCGGGTGGCGCTCCCGGCGATGCACGCGCTCGCGCGCGACGCCCCGGGGCTCTGGTGCGAGCTGGTCGAAGCCGAGCCCGAGGTGGCGCTGCCGGCCCTCGGGCTCGGGGACATCGACCTCGTGCTCGCCGACGAGTGGCAGGGCCGCCCCCATCCGCGACCCGCCGGCACGGTGCGGCTGGTGCTGCACCGCGAGCCGGTGCGGCTGGTGCTCCACGACCGGCACCCTGCCGCCCTGCGGCATCCGGAGGCCGTTCCCCTGACCGAGCTCGCGGGCGGGACCTGGACCACCGGCCACCCGGGCACCGCCTGGGAGGTGATGCTGACGCGGACCTGCCGCGAGCTCGGGGGCTTCGAGCCCGCGATCCGCCACCGCACCAACGACAGCGTCCTGAGCCTCGGGGTCGTGGCCGAGGGGTTCGCGGTCACGATGCTCCCCGACCTCGTCGGCGCCGCCGGACGAGCCGGCGTGGTCGTGCGCGACGCGGCCGAGGGGCCGCTGCACCGGACGATCGTCGCCGTGACGCGTGCCGCCGACGAGGCACGGCCGTCGGTCCGCGCCCTGCTCGCAGCGGTGAGGGCAGCCGGGGCCGATCTCGGCTGGGGGCCGGTCACCGCAGAGGGCTGACACGGCCCGTCAACGCGTCAGGGCCGGCGGACGCCGGCCCTGACGGTCGTGCGGATCCGCGGAGCGGGCTACTCGTCGGCGTCGATCTCCGGCCCGAACGAGTACGTCTGGCCCTCGCCGTCGCTGAGACCCAGCAGGGCGTCGTCGTCGGCCTCGGAGAACGGCTCGTCGAGGTCGAACTCGAGGAGCGCCGGCGCGCGCCGTACCGCCTCGATCTCGAGCTGGCGGTAGCGCTTGAGGCCCGTGGCCGCCGGAATGAGCTTCCCGATGATCACGTTCTCCTTGAGGCCGCGCAGCCGGTCGACCTTGCCCTCGAGCGCCGCGTCGGTGAGGACCTTGGTGGTCTCCTGGAAGGAGGCCGCCGACAGGAACGACTCGGTCGCCAGCGAGGCCTTCGTGATGCCGAGGATGAGGGGCTCGACGATCGCCTGCACCCCACCCACCGCGCGGGTGATCTCGCTGTCCTCGCCGGTGAACTCGCCGCTCGCGCGCTTCTCGAGCAACTGCTCCTTGATGCGCTCGGAGGCCCGGGTGTTCTCCCGGTAGAGCACCGGCTTGTCGACCATCTGGCCGTGCAGGAAGTGCGTGCCGGCCGGGTCGTCCACGCGGACCTTGCGCAGCATCTGACGCACGATCAGCTCGATGTGCTTGTCGTTGATGTCCACGCCCTGCGAGCGGTACACGTTCTGCACCTCGCTCACGAGGTAGAGCTCGGTCTTGGTGGAGCGGTCGCGGGTGCCCTCCTGGGTGTAGAAGCGCTGGCCCGTGATCACCTGCATGCCCTTCTCGATGACCGGACGCGGGCGGTCCGCCGGCAGCCGCAGCCACCGCGGGGAGATGCCCGCCTCGGTCTCGACGTTGACCCGCAGCCAGCCCTTGCCCTCGTCCTTGACCTTGGTGACGGTGCCCTGGACGCCGATCGCGACGCCCGGCTTGGAGCCGAGGATGTCGGCCGGGAAGGCCGAGCCGCTGGACAGGAGATCGCCGGCCTCGACCCACTGACCGTCGTTCACCGTGATCTGCGTGCGCCGCATGACCGGGAACGGGTGCTCGCGCACCGGCGCCCGGGTCGCTCCCGTGCCCGCGTCATCCATCTCGACGTACTCGGGCTCGACCACCGTCATGTGGGCCGACCCGGGACGCGTCTCGTCGTCGGTGATCCGGATCCATCCGTCCACCGGCGCGATGTGTGCCTGCGCCTTGGGCTTGCGGGCCTCGAACAGCTCGACGACGCGCGGCAGGCCGTGCGTGATGTCGGCGCCGGCCACACCGCCGGTGTGGAAGGTGCGCATGGTGAGCTGCGTGCCCGGCTCGCCGATCGACTGCGCCGCGATGATGCCCACCGCGTCACCGGGCTCGGTGAGCTTGCCCGAGGCCGGGTTGCGCCCGTAGCACCGGGCGCAGATGCCCACCTCGCTGCGGCACTTCACGGGCGAACGCACCGAGACGACCGCGTCGCGCGGCGTGCCGTCGTCGGCCCGCAGCTCACTGTCGATCCGCTGGCCGTCGAGCGTCGAGATCAGCTGGCCCCGGCGCGCGTCGAGCGCGGCGTCGTCGTCGTCGCCCGGCTCCGGCCGCAGGTCGAGGATGACCTCGCCGGTGATGCGGTCGACGATCGGGCCGAGCAGGACCCGGCCGGGGAGGCTCGGGTTGAGGATGTTGTCGTCCCGGAAGACCGGGACCTCGATCCCAACGTCGGTGCCACAGTCGAGCTCGCGGACGATCACGTCCTGGGAGACGTCCACCAGGCGCCGAGTGAGGTACCCGGAGTCGGCCGTCTTCAGGGCGGTGTCGGCGAGGCCCTTACGGGCGCCGTGGGTGGAGATGAAGTACTCGAGGACCGAGAGCCCTTCGAAGAAGTTGCTCTTGATCGGGCGCTCGATCGTCTCGCCCTTGGGGTTGTTCATGCAACCGCGCATACCGGCGAGCTGGCGGATCTGCTTGAAGGAGCCACGCGCGCCGCTGTGGGCCATCATGTAGATCGGGTTCATCCGGTAGAGGTGCCGCTGCATCGCCTCGGCGACCTCGTCGGTGGCCTGCTCCCAGAGCTTGATGACCTCCTCGTGGCGCTCCTCGGGGCTCATCTCGCCGAGGCCGAAGAAGCCCTCGACCTCGTCCACCTTGTCGTCGTACTTCGCGATGATCGCGTCCTTCGTCGGCGGCACGACGATGTCGTTCTTCGACACCGTCAGGCCCGAGTCGGTCGCGTAGCGGAAGCCGAGCTCCTTGAAGGCGTCGAGCACCATCGACACCGCGGTGGCCCCGTAGAGGTTGACGAGGTCCTCGATGAAGTCGGCGGTCTGGCGCTTGGTGAGCGTCTTGTGCAGCTCCGGGAACGGGACGGCGACGAGCTCCTCGGGGCCGACCACGTACTCGAGGGCCTCGCGGACCTCGTGGTTGAACACGACGCGGCCCGGGGTGGTGATCCGGCGCGTGTCGTCCTCGGAGTGACGCAGCTCGATGATGTCGTGGATCGTGACCGCGCGCTGCTCGAGCGCGTTGATGACGCTCTCGGGCGTGCGGAAGGCGCGCGGCGGCGTGAGCTTCAGGACGTCGAAGGGCTTGGTTGACCAGTCCATGCCGTCGGACTTGCCCTCGTGGCCCTTCGGGAGCTCCCACTTGCGGCTCTCGGTGTTCCAGAGGTCGGCGAGCTCCCTCTCGGAGCCCTCTCCCTCGGTACCCTTCTTTCGGACGTCCAGCACCGGGCCGTGGGTCAGGTAGTAGAGGCCGAGGATCATCTCCTGCGAGGGCACCGTGATCGGGCGCCCGTTGGCCGGCGACAGGATGTTGTTGGCCGAGAGCATCAGGATGCGGGCCTCGGACTGCGCCTCCACCGACAGGGGGAGGTGGACGGCCATCTGGTCGCCGTCGAAGTCGGCGTTGAACGCCGTGCAGACGAGCGGGTGGATCTGGATGGCCTTGCCCTCGACCAGCACCGGCTCGAACGCCTGGATGCCGAGACGGTGGAGCGTCGGCGCGCGGTTCAGCAGCACCGGGTGTTCCCCGATGACCTCCTCGAGCACGTCCCAGACCTCGGGCACCATCGCGTTGACCAGCTTCTTGGCCGCCTTGATGTTCTGCACCTGCTTGCGCTCGACGAGCCGGCTCATGATGAACGGCTTGAAGAGCTCGAGCGCCATCAGCTTCGGCAGGCCGCACTGGTGCAGCCGCAGCTCCGGGCCGGCCACGATGACCGAGCGGCCCGAGTAGTCGACGCGCTTGCCGAGCAGGTTCTGGCGGAACCGGCCCTGCTTGCCCTTGAGCATGTCCGAGAGCGACTTGAGGGGGCGGTTGCCGGGACCCGTCACCGCACGGCCGCGACGGCCGTTGTCGAACAGGGCGTTGACCGCCTCCTGCAGCATCCGCTTCTCGTTGTTCACGATGATCTCGGGCGCGCCGAGGTCGAGGAGCCGCTTGAGGCGGTTGTTGCGGTTGATCACGCGGCGGTAGAGGTCGTTCAGGTCGCTGGTGGCGAACCGGCCACCGTCGAGCTGCACCATCGGGCGCAGCTCCGGCGGGATGACCGGGATCGCCTCGAGCACCATCCACTCGGGGCGGTTGGTGCTGCGGCGGAACGCCGAGGCCACCTTCAGGCGCTTCAGGGCGCGCGCCTGGCGCTGGCCCTTGGAGGTCTGGATGGTCTCGCGGAGCGACTCGGCCTCGACGTCGAGGTCGATCTGGCCGAGCAGCTCGCGGATCGCCGCGGCGCCCATACCGCCCTTGAAGAGGTCGGCGAAGCCGTACGACGATCCGAACCGCTCGCGCATCTCGCGGAACAGCTGCTCGTCCGACTCGATCTGGCGCGGCTTGAGGTCCTTGAACGTGAGCCAGGCGCGGGTGAGGCGGTCGATCGCCTCCTCCGTGTAGCGCTCGATGTCCTTGAGCGCGACGTCGGTCTCCTTGCGGAGGTCCGACTCGGCCTGCTTGCGGTCGGCGTCGGTCAGCTCGCGGCGGGCCTCGGGGTCCTCGTTCGTGCGGTCGCGCTTGAGGTCGTCGATCCAGTACTCGTCCTCGTCGGTGAGCCCGGGGGCCTCACCCTCGCGCAGCCACTGCACCCGGCGGTCGAGGCGCTCGCCCAGCTCGAGCAGGCGCTCCTCCTTGTCCACGCCGAACTGCTCGATGGCGGCGTTGACCTCATCCTGGAGGCGGTCCAGCTCGCCGGCGCGGCCCTCCTCGTCCACCTCGGTCACGATCGAGGCGGCGAAGTAGAGGACCTTCTCGAGCTCCTTGGGGGCGATGTCCAGCATGTAGCCGATGCGGCTCGGGACGCCCTTGAAGAACCAGATGTGGCTGACCGGCGCGGCCAGGTCGATGTGGCCCATGCGCTCGCGCCGGACCTTCGCCCGCGTCACCTCGACGCCGCAGCGCTCGCAGATGATGCCCTTGTAGCGGACGCGCTTGTACTTACCGCAGTAGCACTCCCAGTCCTTGGTCGGACCGAAGATCTTCTCGCAGAAGAGGCCGTCCTTCTCGGGCTTCAGCGTGCGGTAGTTGATGGTCTCGGGCTTGGTCACCTCGCCCGAGCTCCACTGCCGGATCTGCTTGGAGGAGGCCAGACCGATGGAGATGGAGTCGAAGTTATTGATGTCGATCAATGTGCCGCGCCTTTCTCGTGTGCAGGTGGGCGCGCCGCTCTCGCGCGCCGCCCCCGCGGAAAACTCCGCCCGTCGTCACGGTGGTCCGAGGGCACCCGGTCCTGGGACCGGATGCCCTCGGGCCACCGGCCCCCCTACTCCTCCGTCGCGTCGGAGCCGGCCGACTCCGCAGACGAGGCGACGACCTCCGCCTCGTCCGGCGCAGCCGCGTCGGTCCCCTCGCCCTCCGGTCCGTCCTCTCCGTCGCGGGCGGCGCCGAGCCCGCCCGACAGGTCGATGCCCAGCTCCTCGGCCGCCCGGAGGAGGTCGTCGTCCTCGTCGCGCGCCAGGAACTCGGGTCCCGCCTCGCCCTGCACCTTCACGTCGAGTCCGAGGCTCTGCATCTCCTTGAGCAGCACCTTGAAGCTCTCCGGGATCGACGGCTCCTGGATGTTCTCGCCCTTCACGATCGCCTCGTAGGCCTTCACGCGGCCGACCGTGTCGTCGCTCTTGATGGTGAGCATCTCCTGAAGGGTGTAGGCGGCTCCGTACGCCTCGAGCGCCCACACCTCCATCTCACCGAAGCGCTGGCCGCCGAACTGCGCCTTGCCGCCCAGCGGCTGCTGGGTGACGAGCGAGTACGGGCCCGTGGAACGGGCGTGGATCTTGTCGTCCACCAGGTGGAGGAGCTTCAGCATGTACATGTAGCCGACGCTGACCTTGCCCTCGTAGGGCTCGCCGGTGCGGCCGTTGTAGAGCTTCATCCGGCCCGAGGCCTGGCGGCCGGCGCGGTCGGTGTCGTCCACGCCGAGCTGGATCGGGTTGTCGCCGTGGCTCGCGGACCAGTCCTTGAGCACGCGATCGACGTCCTCGACCGTCGCCCCGTCGAACACGGGCGTGGCCACGAAGGTCCGCGACGGCGGCTCGTGGCCGTTGATGCCACCGGCCTCGTACGCGCCGTCCACCCAGCCGCGCGCGGCGGCCCAGCCGAGGTGGGTCTCGAGGATCTGCCCGATGTTCATGCGCGACGGCACGCCGAGCGGGTTCAGGATCATGTCGATCGGGGTGCCGTCCTCGAGGAACGGCATGTCCTCCTCGGGGACGATCTTCGAGATGACGCCCTTGTTGCCGTGGCGGCCGGCGAGCTTGTCGCCCTCGGCGATCTTGCGTCGCTTGGCGACGAAGACGCGCACGAGCTGGTTGACGCCCGGCGACAGGTCGTCGCCGTTCTCCCGGTCGAAGACCTTCACGTCGATGACCTTGCCGCCCTCGCCGTGCGGGACCTTGAGGGAGGTGTCGCGGACCTCGCCGGCCTTCTCCTTGAAGATGGCGCGGATCAGCTTCTCCTCGGCGGTCAGCTCGGTCTCGCCCTTCGGCGTGACCTTGCCCACCAGCAGGTCGCCCGACGTCACCTCGGCGCCGATTCGCACGATGCCACGCTCGTCGAGGTCCTTGAGGGACTCCTCGGAACGGTTGGGGATGTCGCGGGTGATCTCCTCGGCGCCGAGCTTGGTGGCCCGGGCGTCGACCTCGTACTCCTCGATGTGGATCGAGGAGAGCAGGTCGTCCTTGACGAGCCGCTCCGAGATGATGATCGCGTCCTCGAAGTTGTAGCCCTCCCAGGACATGAACGCGACGAGCATGTTGCTGCCCAGCGCGAGCTCACCGTTGTCGGTGGAGCTGCCGTCGGCGAGCACGTCGCCCGTCTCGATCGGCTGCCCCTTGGCGACGATCGGCTTCTGGTGGATGAGGGTGCCCTGATTCGAGCGGGTGAACTTGTGGAGCTCGTAGTGCTCCAGCTCGCCCTGTGAGTCCTCGATGATGATGTGGTCGGCGTCCACCGTGGCGACGGTGCCCTCGGTGCGGCTGACGATCACGTCGCCGGTGTCCACCGCCGCGCGACCCTCGATGCCCGTGCCCACCAGCGGGGCCTCGGTGATCATCAGGGGGACGGCCTGACGCTGCATGTTGGCGCCCATGAGCGCGCGGTTGGCGTCGTTGTGCTCGAGGAACGGGATGAGCGCGGTCGCCACCGACACGATCTGCTGCGGCGAGACGTCCATGTACTCGACGTCGGCCGCATCCGCGAGGATCGGCTCGCCGCCCTTGCGGCACAGGACCGGCCCCATGAGATTGCCCTTGGGGTCGATGTCCGCGTTCGCCTGGGCGATCGTCTTGTGCTCCTCCTGGGTGGCGTCGAGCCTCTCGACGTCCTTCGTCACGAAGCCCTTCTTCACGCGCCGGTACGGCGTCTGGATGAAGCCGAACTCGTTCAGGGTCGCGAAGCTGCCGAGCGAGCCGATCAGGCCGATGTTCGGGCCCTCGGGGGTCTCGATCGGGCACATGCGCCCGTAGTGGGTCTGGTGGACGTCGCGCACCTCGATGGGGGCGCGCTCGCGGGTGAGGCCGCCGGCGCCGAGCGCCGAGAGGCGGCGCCGGTGCGTGAGGCCGGCCAGCGAGTTCGTCTGGTCCATGAACTGCGACAGCTGCGAGGAGCCGAAGAACTCCTTCAGCGCCGCGACCACGGGCCGGATGTTGATGATGGTCTGAGGCGTGATCGTGTCCACGTCCTCGGTGCTCATCCGCTCGCGGACGACGCGCTCCATCCGGTAGAGGCCGATGCGGAAGGCCTCCTGGATGAGCTCGCCCACGGTCCGCAGGCGGCGGTTCCCGAAGTGCTCGTACTCGTCGAGGTCGCCGGTGATCTCGTCGCGCGGGGTCGCCGCCGAGTCAGCCGCGAAGTCCTTCGACTCCTCGGGCAGCCCGATCTTGATCGGCAGGGCCACCAGGCGCCGGATCAGCTCGACCAGGTCGTCGGTGGTGCCCGAGACGCGCGCGGTGAAGCGCGGGTTCGTCAGCGTGCGGACGCTCGAACCGAGGCTCAGACCCAGGCGCGCGTCCAGCTTGTAGCGGCCGACCTTGGTGAGGTCGTAGCGCTTGGGGTCGAAGAACAGCGAGCGCACGAGGGCGCGCGAGTTGTCGACCGTGGGCGGCTCGCCCGGGCGCTGCTTCTTGAAGACCTCGATCAGGGCGTGCTGCATGATGTCGCCGGAGCGGGCATCGAGCTTCTTCTCGAGCTTCTCGATCTCCGCCTCGATGCCGGCGCGCTCCTCGGCGCCCTTGTCGTCAAGGCCCTTCGCCAGCTTGTGGATCTCCTCCGCGATCGCGTAGACCTCGTCGAGGCTCTTGCGGTCGCCGGTCTGCGGGTTGCCCTCGGTGGCGTCCTTGTCGAGCGTCGCCTGGATGAAGGGGTTCACGCGGTCGGGGTCGTCCGGGTGACGGAAGAGGTTCGCCACGTCGTCGCGCGTGTAGCCGAGCGCGAACATCAGGGTGGTGACCGGCAGCTTGCGCTTGCGGTCGATCCGGACGTGGACCAGGCCCTTCTTGTCGATCTCCAGCTCCACCCAGGAGCCGCGGGACGGCATCAGGTTGGCGATGAAGACCTGCTTCTCGCGGTCCTTCGGCTCCATAACGTAGGCGCCGGGAGAGCGGACGAGCTGGGTCACCACGACACGCTCGGTGCCGTTGATGATGTAGGTGCCCCATTCGGTCATCAGGGGCAGGTCGCCCATGAAGACCTTCTGCTCGCGGATCTCACCGGTCTCCCGGTTGATGAACGCGACCTCCATCGTGAGCGGCGCCGCGTAGGTGATGTCCTTCTCGCGGCAGTCCTTGATGGAGTCGTTGGGCTGGATGTGGTCGAACGGCATGCCGGGCTCCCAGCCACCCAGCGTGTACTTGCCGAACTGCACGGCGAGAGTGCCCGTGAAGTCTTCGATCGGAGAGATGTCGTCGATCGTCTCTCGAAGGCCCTCGTTGATGAACCACTCAAACGAGGAGCGCTGGATGTCGATGAGGTTGGGAACCTCGAGGACCTTCTCCAGCTTGGAGAAGTTGTGGCGGACGCGGGCAGCGGGGCGGGTGCTCAAGTCGCGAGGCCTCCTGACGAGAGCGGGCGGGGGACGGCGAAGAGTCGGCGGGCCGGCTCGGGCGCAACGGCAGACGTTAGCACCGACGGGTATCGGCGATCAATGGCGCGGCCCGCGATTTCGCGAGCGGCCAGAGGAGGCTGCGAAAGGTGGGCAGCCGCCGTCAATAGAACCCATCGGCCAAGGCCGGCGACCATAGCACCTTGCCTCGCATCGCCGCCCGCCCGCCCGCCCAACTTGATGCATACTGGCGCGATGGCCGCGACCTCGCTTCCCGCCCTGCCGGACGGGACCCCCGACGACGACGGCATTGAAGTTCGTCTGCTCGGGTTGCTCGAGGCGACCCATCGGCAGTGGATCTCTCCGGACGAGCGCCGGCGCATGCGCGCCTTCGGCTTCCGCCCGGCGGTCGAGCCCGGCGTCCTGAAGCGCGAGTGGCACGGCCTGGCGGTGCGGGTGTCGGCCGGCGGGGTGCGCGCCGCCCGCCCCGGATCAGGCGAGCTGGCCTGGCTCGCCGACTCGCGGACCCTGCTGCTCGACGGCGAACCCTACCCCGGCGGCGGCGCGGGGATCGACCTGGTGGAGAACCTCCTCGACCTGATCTCGGCCTACGAGCGGTGGGTCGAGGCCCGGGAGGGACGCGAGAGCCGGATGCAGCGCGGCCGCTCGACGGCCAGCGACCGGCGCCCGGTCAATGCCCTGGCCGAGACCCGTCGCCTGCAGCGACTCCTGCAGACCCCGCGGCGCCGGCCCTGAGGACGGGCGCCCGGGGTCCATTTGGACGCGTGCCCTCGTGGCGCCGGGCTCGCCAAGGGGCTGGGCGTCCCCGGAGTGGATGATCCCAGCCCCCGCCGAGCGATTCGGATCAGAACTTGCCGGGAACCCCGCCGCCCTTGACCACCGCGAGGTCCTCGAGCCATCCCTGGGCCCTCGCGTAGTCCTTATCGTCCGCATCCAGGGTGGCCAGGGCCGCCGTGACCTCTTCGGCGATCGCGTCGACGTTGGCCTTGTTGGCCGTTGAGACCTTCTCGCGCAGCGCGCTCTTGAAAGCCTGCTCAAGGGGCATGTGTTCTCCCGGGTTAGTGTGGTCCGCTGCCGCCCCGGGCCTCGCGCGCGGGGCGGCGGGTGACATTGTGCGCGATGCCGCGAGCGCCTGTCTACGCTACCTCACGAGAACGCGGCGGAAAACGCTCTCGACGTTGCCCGCGCGGTCGCGCAGATCCACCCGGATGCCGTAGCGGCCGCGCTTCAAGCGACCGACCGCGATCGACCGGCGGGCGCTCTGGCGCACCCGCAGCACGCGCTGCGAGACGCGGGCGCCGCGCCGGTTCGTCACCTTCACCGTGGCCCGAAGGATGCCGGTGGAGCCCGGGTCGCGTGCGGCGACCAGGAACCGGACCAGCCGCGGCCGGGTGGCGCGCCCACGCGCCGGCCCGCGCGCGCGCCGGATGATCACGCGGCGCAGCAGCAGGGTGGGCCGGGTGTTGTCGACGCGGATCGACCAGTCGAGCGCTCCGACGTTGCCCGGGAAATCGCGGGCCTCGGCGTGGAGGGCGTGCCATCCGTCGGCGAGCTTGCGAGTGTCGATGGTGATGCCGCGCGGGTAGGTCTGCGCGTTGCGGGTGGCCGGCACGCCGTCGACGGTCAGGGTCCAGGCGGGGACGCGCGACCGGGAGATGGCGGTGAACTTGACGGTCGTGCGGCCGCGCACCGACGCGAGGGCCGCGGGCGTCGGGCGAGCGATGCGGGGCGGGGCGGTGGTGACGCGGATGCGGCCCGCGCCGAAGGCCTGGTCCGGACCGGGCACTCCGAGATCCAATGCGATCCCCGAGAGCTGGGCGCGGGTCCCGCCGGCGTTCAGGAGGATGCCCGTGCGCCGCTGGGCGGCCAGCAGGACCGCGGCGGCCCCCGCGGCGTTCGGCGCGGCGTTGGAGGTCCCCCCCACCGCGCGCGGCCCGGCCGGGCCCATCACGCGCGTGTTGGTCGGGGCCACGAGGTCCGGCTTCAGTCGCCCGTCCGGGGTGGGCCCATGGGATGAGTACGACTTCAGCGAGTTGCCCCGCCAGTCGGTCGCCCCGACGGCGATGGCGCCGCGGGCGTCGGCCGGCGTCGGCACGCTCCCCGACACCGAGCCCTCGATCGTCGCCAGCGGGATCTCACGGGAGTACAGGGTCAGCGGGCCCGTGGGAGGCGGCCCGCCGGCCAGGACGACCCGCAGCCGGAACAGGCCGTCGGACGGCGGCGAGTAGGCGGTGATGCGCTCGGCCGGCGCGGCTCCGGCGGCCTGGCGGTCACCCGAGGCGGCCACCGGGGTCCAGACGCCGTCGGAGCCGAGACGCTCCAGCGAGAGGTCGAGGTCGGTGGGCGGCCCGCTGGACGGGGCGGGCCAGGACAGCGCGAAGGTGATCGTCGACCCCGCGCCGCGGGCGAAGGTCCAGTTGTCGCCGTTGGGCCAGTCGAGGTCGCCGTCGCCGTCACCGTCGGCCCAGGTGCCATCCCAGTGCAGGCGCGCGTAGTTGCCCGCCGAGTTGAACCAGAGTATCCCCGCGGCGGCGGCCCGGTCGACGGCGCGGGCGGGGGCGCCGGTGCCGTCGAACGGGCCCTCGATGAAGTTGTTGGAGTGGACGATGACGTCGGGCTGGCGCGCGATCAGGGCATCGGTGGCCGCCAGGAAGTCGGCGTCCGAGTGGTAGTTCACGAACAGGTACCGCGCGGAGGGGGCGTAGTCGTAGACCGTCTGTGCCACGAGCTCGCCGTGGTTCGTGCGGTTGCCGAAGGCGTTGGTGCCCGCGAGCCCGGCGGCCGCGTCGAAGGAGAGCGTCTCGAGGCGCGCGGGCGGTGGGAGCTCTCCGAGCCCCTGGAGGCGCGCGAGGTTCTGGCCGAAGCCGAGATCGAGCACGGCGATGGTGAGCCCTGCGCCCCCGTCGGCGACCCTGCCGAGCACGTCGGCCCCGCTGCGGGCGAGCCCCTGGGTGGTCACCTGCTCGGCGTCCGCGAAGGCCGTTGTGGACTCCCGCGCCCCGGCGACGCCGGGGATCCGCTCGAGCGCGGCCGCCCGGCGGACGTCGGCGACGACCTGGAGTCGGCGACCCACCCGGCGCTGGACCTTCAGGCCGCTGCGGTTGAGGCCCGCGGCCGCCCGGGAGACCTGACCCGGTCGCGCGTCGACCGTGATCGACACCGGAGCGTCGTCCGCCGCCGAGCCGAGCGCCGGCCCCGAGAGGGCCGCGATCGCGACGCCCGTGGCCATCGCGGCGACGCGACGGGTCATCGGCGGCGCCTCAGGATCCGGGTGCGCGACGCGACGTTGCCGGCCATGTCCTCCGCGGTGACCCTCACGCGATTCACCCCGCGGTGCAGCACGGGCAGCCGCACGCCGACCACCGGGCGGCGGACCACGCGCAGCGCGCGCCCGTTGATCGATATACGCACGCGGCGGATCGTACCGTCGTCGGCGGCGCGCACCCGCGTGAGCCGGCGGACGCCGCGGGCGATCCGGACCGAGAGGGCCGGCGCGGCGGCGTCGAGCCGCGCCATACCCGCCCCGTAGAGGGGGTCGGGACCGGGCGCGCCGAGATCGAGGGCAGAGCGGGTCAGGACCGCGCGCAGGTCGGCGGGGGCCACCGTGAGGCCGGCGCCCAGGCGCGCCTGGCGCAGCAGCGCCGCCGCCCCGGCCACGTGCGCCGTGGCCGCGGAGGTGCCGGCGGTGCCGGGCCACTCCGGGTTGGAGGTGACGTACGTCGGCGCGACGACGTCGGGCTTCCCTGTCCCGGCGGAGCCCTGGGAGGAGTAGGGCTCGAGCGTCGTGCCGGTCCACTTGACGGCGCCCACCGCGAGCGCCCCCGCGGCGTCGCCCGGCGTCGGGATGCTGCCGTCGGCCACGGCCAGGGATCCGAAGCCGACGGTCTGGGAGAAGAGGGTCAGGAGCGCGGGGGGGCCCGCGGTCTGGCGGATCACCAGGCGCCAGGGCGCCGCGTCGGCGCTCAGGATGCTCGTGGCCGCGCTCATCACCGACGGCGAGAGGGAGTTGGCGGCGGGCACCGCGGCGCTCCGCTGCACCTCGGCCCAGGCGCCCGAGGGGTCCTGGCGCTCGACCGCCACGCTCGCGGCGACCGACGCGGAGGACCAGGAGAGCGAGAAGAGCAGCGGCGATCCCGGTGCCGGGGAGATGGGTACTGCGACGCCCTCGGGTGTCGCAGTACCCCGCCAATGGCGCTGTGCGTAGTTGCCGGCGGAGTTGACCCAGAGAACGCCGGCGGCGGCGGCGCGGTCGACCGCGCGGGCGGCGCGGCCCGTGCCGTCGAAGGGCGGCGTGAGGAACGAGTTCGAGTGACTGACGATCGGAATCCCGGCCGCGGCGATCCAGTCGGCCGCCTCCTCGAACTGCGCCGGCGTCCGGTAGGCGATCAGCGTCAGGTGCGCCGCGGGGGCGAGATCGTGGACGATCTCGGCCATCCGGACCCCGTGCTGGGTGGTCTGGCCGAACTCCGTGGTGCCGTCGAGGCCCCCCGGATCGAGGGCCCTGATCGTCATCTGCTCACGCGGCGGCAGCTCGCCCAGGGCGATGGAGCGGTCGAGCCCGGCGAAGCCCTCGTCGAGGATCGCAACGGCCTGACCCTCCCCGAGCGCGCCGTGGCTCCACAGCACGTCGGCGCCCATGCGCACGCCGCCCTGGCTCACGAGCTCGGCGCGGCCGGACGGCGCGAGAACGAGGGCGGCGAGGATCGCCGCCGCAATGGTCGCTCGCGCCCTCACGGCGTGGCAAGAAATCAGACGGGGCCCCGCACGTCCACCACGACGGGTGGACGTGCGGGGCCCCGGGGACCTGCGGACGATGCGCCTACTTGACGCTGACCACGCCCCCGGCCTCTTCCAGCTGGGCCTTGACCTGCTCGGCCTCGTCCTTGTTGACGTCTTCCTTGACGTTGCTCGGGGCGTTGTCCACGAGCTCCTTGGCCTCCTTGAGGCCGAGCCCGGTGACCGCGCGCACGACCTTGATGACCTGGATCTTCTTGTCACCGGCCGCGTCGAGGCTGACGGTGAAGGCGGTCTTCTCCTCCGCCGCCGCGCCGCCGCCGTCACCGGCGGCCGGAGCCGCCACGGCGGCCACGGGAGCCGCCGCCGTCACGCCGAAGGTCTCCTCGAGGGCCTTGATCCGCTCGGACAGCTCCAACACCGAGATGCTCTTGAGCTCCTCGATCCACTCTTCGGTCGTCGCCATGTGTCGTGCTCCTTCTGTTTTGTGAAAGGGGGGTGCGGCTCAGGAGGTCTGTCGGGATGAAACGTGTTCAGCTGCCGCGAAAATCCTGTGAGGCAAGGACGCAGGGAGGGTGCAATGCCTGTGGGCATTGCCCCGACCGAGGACGCCGCCTCGCGTTGATTTGCAGCGTGCAGATGGACGCGTCGCCATTCCGAGAGACCTCCTTACGCCGCGGACTACTCGGCGGCCTTCTGGGCCTGCAGGGCGCCGAGGGTGCGGGCGAGCCCGCCGATCAGGTTGGAGAGCCCACCGGCGAGACCGGAGAGCGGCGATGCGATGCCGCTCGCGAGCTGACCGAGCATCTGCTCGCGCGACGGGAGCTTGGCGAGGCGGGTGACGTCGGCCAGCGGCAGGTCGACCCCCTCGAGGAGGCCGCCCTTGATGGCGAGCGCGTCGGTGTGCTGGCCGGCGAACTCGTCGAGCACCTTGGCCGCGGCCGCGGGGTCTCCCTTGACCCAGGCGAGCCCGGTGGGGCCCGTCAGGTACGGCAGCAGCGCGTCGCGCCCGGTGTCCGCGGCGGCCCGGCGGGCCAGCGTGTTCTTGACCACCGTGTACTCGACCTCGGCCGCCGTCAGGCGCACGCGCAGATCGGAGAGCTGCTTGACGGTCAGCCCGCGGAAGTCGGTCGCGAAGATGGTGTCGGACGCCGCGAGGCGCTCGCTCAGCTCGGCGATCGCCTCGGACTTGTCGGTTCGGTTCAGTGGGTCACCTCCATCATGGTCCTGCCCGCGCGGGCGGGCGGGAGCAGGGTCCGTGGAGGGACTCCGGGCTCGTCGCCAACCTCGCACGGGCCGCCCGGCGGGCGGTTTGAGGCGGCGGTGCCGCCCCCGTGGGTCTTCGGTCGGGTCTGTCTCGGGCGCTGCGCCTAGGCGGTGGGCTCCTCGAGGACGTCCGCCGACTGGGTACGGGTGGTGTCGACCGGGATGCCGGGGCCCATGGTCTGGGCCATCGTGATCGACCTGAGGTACTTGCCCTTGGCCGCGGCCGGCTTGACGCGGACGATCTCCTCGACGACGGCCTGGTAGTTCTCGATGAGCTGGCGCTCGTCGAAGGACCGGCGGCCGATGCCGATGTGGATGATCCCGGCGCGGTCGGTGCGGTACTCCACCTTGCCGGCCTTCACGTCGGTCACGGCCTTGCCCACGTCGAACGTCACGGTGCCGCTCTTGGGGTTCGGCATCTTGCCGGAGGGGCCGAGGATGCGGCCCAGGCGGCCGACCGTCCCCATCATGTCCGGCGTCGCGATCGCGACGTCGAAGTCCGTGAAGCCCTCCTGGATCTTCTTGGCGAGGTCATCGCCGCCCACGAAGTCCGCCCCGGCCGCCTCGGCCTCGCGGGCCTTGTCGCCCTCGGCGAAGACCGCGACGGTCACCGACTTGCCGGTGCCGTGCGGAAGGCTGATCGTCCCGCGGAGCTGCTGGTCGGCGTGCCGGACGTTCACGCCCAGCCGCATGTGCACCTCGACCGTGGGGTCGAAGCGCGTCAGCTCCTGGGACTTGATGAGCTTGACCGCCTGCAGCGGGTGGTAGACCCGCTCGGTGTCGATGTCCGACTTCGCCTGCTGGTACCGCTTGCCACGCTTGCCCACCGCGAACTCCCTCTTACTCCGTGTCGACGGTCACGCCCATGCTGCGTGCCGTCCCCGCGATGATAGTCATGGCCGACTCGACGCTGTTCGCGTTGAGGTCGGGCATCTTGGTCTCGGCGATCTGTCGCAGCTGGTCGCGCGACAGGTTCGCCACCTTCTCCTTGTGCGGCTCGGGACTCCCCTTGGGGATGCCGAGCGCCTGGCGGATGAGGACCGCCGCCGGAGGGGTCTTGGTGATGAAGGAGAACGACCGGTCCTCGTAGACCGTGACCTCGACCGGGGTCGTGGTGCCGTTGCCGGCCTGGGTCTGGGCGTTGAACGCCTTGCAGAACTCCATGATGTTGATGCTCGCACCGCCGAGGGCGGGTCCCACGGGAGGGGCGGGCGACGCCGCGCCGGCGGGGATCTGGAGCTTGATTACCTGCAGGACCTTCTTCGCCATGTCGTCCTCGATCGGAGGGGCGCGTGCGCCCCGGGTTTACGGTGCTCGGGCCGGGCCCGGGCCTTACGTGAGCTTCTTGACCTGCTCGAACGACAGATCGGCCGGCGTCTCGCGGCCGAAGATGCTGACCAGCACCTTCAGGCGCGCCTGCTCGGTGTTGATCTCGGCGATCTCGCCCGTGAAGTCGGAGAGCGGGCCCTGGACGACCTTGACGCTCTCGCCGACCGTGAAGTCCGCGCGCACCTTGGGCTTGACCTCGGTGGGCACGTTCAGGAGGCGGTCAACCTCCATCTGGCTGAGCGGCACGGGCTCGTTCTCCCGCCCGCCGCCACCGACGAAACCGGTGACCCCGGGGGTGTTCTTGACCAGCCAGAGCGCATCGGGCGTCATGTCCATGTTGACGAGGACGTAGCCCGGCAGGCGCCGCTTCTCGGTCTGGACCTTCACGCCGTCCTTGGTCTCCACGACCTGCTCGGTCGGGATGACGACCTGGCGCACGCGCTCACGCTGCCCGAGGGAGATCAGCCGGTGCTCGAGATTGGCCTTGACCTTCTTCTCGTGACCGGAATAGGTGTTGATCACATACCAGCGGAACACAGAACCCCTCGGACTAGAAGAGCACGTCTACGACGCGTCGGAAGATGCTGTCGAGCACAGCCAGGTAGATGGAGACGATAGCGACGACGACGAGCACGACCGCCGTCGACTGGGCCAGCTGCGAGCGCGTCGGCCAGCTGACCTTGCGCAGTTCCGCGATGACCTCCGTGATGAAGCGCGAACCGCGACGCTGCTGCACGACGGCCTTGGTGACGGTGCCGGCCTTGTCGGGCTTGCGGCGGCCGCCGCCCTGGGGCGCGGGGCGCGGGCTCTTGGGCGCCGCGGCCTTCTTCGCAGGCGTGCGCGAGCCACTCGGGGGCGGCGGCGGGCCGTCGTCTCCCGAGCGTTCCTGCCCTCGTGCGGGTCGGATTCGCGCCATCGTCAGATCGTCATCATTCGTCGTGGGACTACAGGGCCGGAGGGACTCGAACCCCCAACCCCCGGTTTTGGAGACCGGTGCTCTACCAGTTGAGCTACGACCCTTCGCACAAACCCGTGGCGACGGTAGGCCGCTAGCGGGTCTCCTTGTGCGGCTGGTGAGAGCCGCACCACTTGCAGAACTTCCGGAACTCGATGCGGTCCGGGGTGTTCCGCCTGCTCTTCATGGTCTGGTAGTTCCGACGCTTGCACTCTTCGCAAGCCATCGTCACTGCAATGCGCTGCCCTGTTGCCACAGGTCGACGACTCCGGTCCGGGGACGGGCGAGCGGGCAGGTTACCACAGGAGGTGGGGGCCTCCGGGCGACGGCGCGCCGGGCTCCCGGGTCAGTGCCGGGAGCGCCCCGCGCGGCGCAGGCGCGCGGCGGGCGTCTGCGCCGCGGCGGCCTCGGCCTGGCTGGCGGCGCGCAGCAGAGCGGCGGCGGCGCGCTGCAGGTCGAGCCCCGTCTGAACCGGCTCCGGGCTGACCCCGAGCGCGTCGGCCATGGCGCTGTACTGGGTCACCAGCGGCGGCCGCGCCTTCGCCTTCGGCGAGCCGGCCGAGCGCACCCGCTGACAGAGCGTCTGGACCTCGGCCACCGTGACCACGCGCGGGGCGGGGCTCACTCGGTGTCCCAGGAGGCGCGGCCCATGGCCAGGAGCAGGGTCTCGCGGGCGAGGACGTCGACCGAGAGGATGAAGCGGCGGCCGCGGGGCCCCAGCTCGAACTCCTCCTGCACGTCGAAGACGTCGTGTCCGCGTCCGATGGCGTGGCCCCTCACCCGCAGGGGCGCCTCGGTGTGGGTGTCGAGCGCGTGGAGGCCATGGGCGAGGCTCTCCGCGGCACGCGCCGTCAACCACGGCTCGGGTTCGATCCATGTCGTCATATGTCCGGGGGATCGGCCGCGGGGGGTCCGGTCTTGACCCCCCGGCCGCCCCCTTGGGCCTGTATTACTTCCTGTGATGAGCGAATGGTCCGACTGGTACCGCCGCGAGGATCCCACGGGGTGGGTGCTGCCATCGATCCTCAGGGCGCGCGCCGCCGAGCACCCCGACCGCGACTTCCTGCGCGTCGGAGCCGGTGAGTGGCTGAGCTACGGCGAGACGGACGCGCGCGCGAGCCGGATCGCGAACGCCTTCATCGCCCGCGGGCTGCTCAAGGGCGAGGCCGTCTCGACTCTCCTGCCGAACATCGAGGAGAACCTCGCGGTCTGGTTCGGCATCCAGAAGGCCGGCGGGGTGCAGTGCCCGATCAACCTCGCCTACCGCGGCGACTTCCTGTCGTGGGTGCTCAACCTGCCGCGCTCGCGCTTCCTCGTGGTCGGCGACGACCACCTGGACTGGCTGGCCAAGATCGCGGGCGACCTCGCCCACCTCGAGCACGTGATCGTGGTGCCCACCGGCAAGCGCCAGGGCCCCGATCCGTCTGTGCGCTGGGAGGCCTACGGCGAGTTCGCCGACGCCCCCGACTCCGACCCCGGCGTCGAGGTGCTCTGGACCGACGACGCGCGCGTGATGTTCACCTCGGGCACCACGGGCCGCTCCAAGGGGGCGATCAAGCAGCACGCCTCCGACTACTTCTCGGGGCGGACCTACAACGAGGTCTGCAGCGTCACCTCGGACGACACCTTCTTCTCGTGCCTGCCCCTCTTCCACTCGAACGCGCAGGTGCTGGCGACCTATCCGGCGATGATCGCGGGCGCCCGCATCGCGTTCGCCGACCGCTACTCGTCGTCGCGGTTCTGGGGCCAGGTGGTCGACGCCGGCGCGACGATCCTGAACACGGTCAGCGCGATCAACTACTTCATCTGGAACACCCCGCAGGGCGAGCTCGACCGCGCCCACGGGGTGTCGCGGATCATGGCCATGCCGGCGCCCAAGGACATCTACTCCGAGTTCGAGGAGCGGTTCGGCATCCGCTTCATCGAGGGCTACGGCCTCACCGAGACCGGCATGGTCACGTACCACCCGCCCGGCGTTCCGGCGCGCCCGGGCAGCTGCGGCGTGGCGACCCCCGGCTTCGACGTGACGGTCGTCGAGCCCGGGACCGACCTGCCCGTCCCGCCACGCACCCCCGGCGAGATCGTCGTCGACATGAAGATGCCCAACATCGTCATGCGCTCGTACGCCGGCATGCCGGAGAAGACCGCCGAGGACTTCCGCAACCTGAAACTCCACACCGGCGACCTCGGCATGATCGACGAGGAGGGCTACCTCTACTTCCTCGACCGGGTGAAGGACTACATCCGCCGGCGCGGCGAGAACGTCAGCTCGGTGGAGGTGGAGTCGGTCTTCACCTCTCACGCGGACGTCCTCGAGGCGGCGGCCGTCGGGGTGAAGGCGGCCGAGGGCGCCTCCTCGGAGGACGAGATCCTTGTCTGCCTCGTGATGCGCGAGGGCTGCGCCACGGACCCCGCCGCGCTCCTCGATTGGTGCGAGGAGCGGATGCCGTACTTCGCGGTGCCGCGCTACGTGCGGGTGATGGAGCACCTTCCGAAGACCCCCACCGAGCGCGTGCGCAAGATCGAGCTGCGCGAGTGGGGCGTGACGCCGGACACCTTCGACCGCTCAGCGTGAATCCGTCGGGAGATCGTGGATGCGGGGCGTGCGGACGCCGAGTCAGACGGGATCGGGGGCGCACCGCATGGTGAACCCTGGGGAAGCCCCCGATCCCGCATGGCGAGAGCGTGCCGCTCGTCCCGCGCCGCGAGATCCGAGGGATTCAGGCTCAGCGTGAGCGACGAGCTGGACCTCGGGGAGGCGGCGGACTTCATCCTCTCCGAGCGGCCCGGGTTGTCGGAGGACGACGTCTGGGCGGTGCTGAACGCGCTCGGCTCTCCGCCCGCCAAGGCCCAGCGCGGCATCGCGCTGCAGCTGATCGCGAGCGTCGCGCCGCAGGTGCGGGGGAAGGACGCCAAGCGGATCCTCGACGAGTGGGGCGCCTACGCCGACCTCGCCCAGGGCCCGGACTGGGACGACTGATGGCGCTGCGCCGCGGTCAGGACGGGCACCAGCCATCCTCGTCGAACCGAGCCGCCGCGCCCCGTCCACCAGCACCCTCGTCGCCCGTCTCGTGCCCGCCGACGGCGTGAGGCGCATCGGCCGGACCCCGAGGGTGTGTGCGGGTCGTCCCCATCGAGGGATCGGCGGGAGATGTCCAGCCCCGGGGTCGCCGGTCACACGGAGGGGTCGCGCAGCAGGCGGACTTCGCCGATCCTGGCGAAGCCGAGCCGCGCGAGCACCGGTGCGGACAGCGCTCCCGCCGAGGTGACCAGGCGCGGCGTGCCGCGGGCGACCGTGGCCTCCCACCGGGCACGCACGAGCGCGCGGTAGACGCCGCGCCCGCGGGCCCATGGCGCGACGGAGCCGCCCATCAGCACCCCGGCGGCGCCGGTGGCGACGAGCCGGCCGAAGCCGGCCGGCCGGCCGCCCAGGCGCGCAAGGTGGTGCTCGATCACCCCCGACGCCTCCTGCGACTCCCACGCCTCCGGGGCCGACGCACGCCGGCGCTCTCTGGCCTCCCAGGGAATGCCCCAGGCATCCCCGTCGACCTCGAGCGCCTCGCGGTAGGTCTCGAGGTCGGCGACGCGGAGCACATCGACCCCCGGTACGGCCGGCGGGGGGCGGTCGATCGTGAGCGAGATCAGGACGGGCTCCTCCACGTACGGGATCAGGCCGCGGCGCACGAGGGCGTCGGCCGTGCCCGGCGGCGTCAGCTCGCCCACCCACCAGACGACCTCGGTGACGCCGGCCGCGCGCGCCAGCCGCCGGGCCTCCTCGAGCGCGGCCGGCACGGCGCCGGGCGCCACCCGCACCCCCTCGGCGGTGCCCCTCTCGTGCCGCACGACGAGAGTGAACCCGCGCCCGCGCACGAGCCGGGTGCCCGGCGCCGGAGGCGTCCAGAGGCCCGGCTCCTCGGCCGGGGCGAGCAGGTCGGTCAGCATCGACGGGATGCTGACACGGGACCCGCGCCCGGCGACTCGTCTAGATTCCATCCCGTGTTCCGCGACGACGTAGACCGGCTCTTCGCCGACCTCTTCCCGGGCGGCCGTCACGGCGCCTCCAACGAGGCCCGCGCGCCCGTGGACGTCTACCTCACCGATGGGCCGCCGCCGGCGCTGACGGTGGAGATCGACGTGGCCGGAGTCGATCCGACCCGGGTCGACGTCGCCCTGGTGGAGGACGTGCTCGTGGTGCGCGGCGAGCGCCGGCGCGCCGGCGCCGGACGCCGCGTCTACCAGCACGCCGAGATCGCGTGGGGGCCGTTCGAGCGCCGCCTCCGGCTGGGGGTCCCCGTGGACGCGGGCGCCGCGACGGCCTCCTACGAGGCGGGGATCCTGCGCATCCTGCTGCCACTCACCCCGGCCGCGCCGGTCGCCCGGGTGGACATCACCGTGCACGGCGGCTCCTGATGGACGAGAGGGGCATCGAGGTCGAGATCGGCGAGGGCGAGGGGCCCGCCGAGGCCGAGCTTCAGCTCCCGCGCTCGCTCCCGGTGCTGCCGCTGAAGGAGACCGTCGTCTTCCCGGAGGCCGTGGCGCCGCTGGCGATCGGCGAGCCGCGCTCGGTGCGGCTGATCGACGAGGTCCTGAACCACCCCGACCGGCTGCTGCTCCTGGTCGCGAGCCGCGACCCCGAGCTGGCCGAGCCCGCCCCGGAGCAGATCCACGACGTGGGCACCGTCGCCGTGGTGCAGCGGATGGTGCGGGTGCCCGACGGCACGGTCCGGATCCTGGCACAGGGGGTGCGCCGGGTCCGCGTCGGGCCGTACACGCAGACCGAGCCGTTCCTGGTGGCCGAGGTCGAGGAGGTCGTCGACGACGCCGAGCGCACGACCGAGGTCGAGGCCCTCGCCCGCAACCTGCAGGGCGTCTTCACGCGCGTGATCGAGCTCGTCCCCCACCTGCCCGACGAGCTCCAGGTGGCCGTGGCCAACATCGAGGACCCGACCACCCTGTCGTGGGTGATCGCCTCCTCGGTGCGCCTGACCGTGCCCGAGCGCCAGGAGTTGCTCGAGGAGACCGGCCTCGCCGTCCGGCTGCGCCGCCTGACCGTGCTCTGCACCCGCGAGCTGGAGCTGCTGGAGCTCGGCGCGAAGATCCAGAGCGACGTCCAGACCGACCTGGACAAGAACCAGCGCGAGTTCTTCCTGCGCCAGCAGCTGAAGGCGATCCGCGAGGAGCTCGGCGAGGGGCCCGACGCCGACGGCGACATCGAGGAGCTGCGCGAGCGCCTGGCCGAGATCGGCCCCCCGGACGACGTGCGGGCCGCCGCCGAGCGCGAGCTGGCCCGCCTGGAGCGGCTCCCCCAGGAGTCGGCCGAGCACGGGGTGGTGCGTAACTACATCGACTGGATCCTCTCGCTGCCGTGGAGCGTGGCCACCGAGGACGACCTCGACCTCGGCCGGGCCCGGGCGATCCTCGACGAGGACCACTACGACATCGAGAAGGTCAAGGACCGGATCGTCGAGCAGCTCGCCGTGGCCCAGCTGAAGCACGACGCCGCCGGCCCGATCCTCTGCTTCGTCGGCCCCCCGGGGGTCGGCAAGACCTCCCTCGGCCAGTCCATCGCGCGCGCGCTCGGCCGCCGCTTCGCCCGGATATCGGTGGGCGGCGTACGCGACGAGAGCGAGATCCGAGGCCACCGGCGCACGTACGTCGGCGCGATGCCGGGAACGATCGTGCGCGCCATCCGCGACGCCGGGGCGATGAACCCGGTGCTGATGGTGGACGAGATCGACAAGATGGGCTCCGACGTCCGTGGCGACCCGTCGTCGGCGATGCTCGAGGTGCTCGACCCGGCCCAGAACGGCACCTTCCGCGACCACTACCTCGACCTGCCGCTCGACCTGTCGCGGGTGCTCTTCCTCTGCACGGCGAACGTCCTCGAGACGATCCCCGGGCCGCTGCTCGACCGGATGGAGGTCATCCGCCTGTCGGGCTACACCGAGGAGGAGAAGCTCCACATCGCCAAGCGCTACCTCCTGCCGCGCCAGATCGGTGCGGCGGGCCTGCCCAAGGGCCTGCTGCGCATGACCGACGCCGGCATCCGGACCGTGATCGGCGAATACACCCGCGAGGCCGGCGTGCGACAGCTGGAGCGCCGTCTCGGGGCGATCTGCCGGCGGGTCGCGCGGCGGGTCGCCGAGGGCGACCAGTCGCGCCTCACGGCCGGGCGCGAGGTGGTGCGCGACATCCTCGGCCCCGAGCGCATCCACAGCGAGGTCAAGCGCCGCACCCGCGAGCCGGGTGTCGCGACCGGTCTCGCGGTGACCGGCGCGGGCGGCGAGATCCTCTTCGTCGAGGCGATGGCGATGCCCGGCAACGGCAAGCTGACCGTCACGGGCCAGGTCGGCGACGTGATGAGGGAGTCGGCCCAGGCGGCCGTCTCGTACGTGCGGGCCCGCGCGGCGGCGCTGGGGCTCGATCTCGCCGACGACTACTTCTCGACCCACGACGTCCACCTGCACGTGCCCGCGGGCGCGGTCCCGAAGGACGGCCCGTCGGCCGGCGTCACGATGGTCACCGCGCTGGTCTCCACCCTCTCGGGTCGCCACGTGAGCGCGGACGTGGCGATGACCGGCGAGATCACCCTGACCGGGCAGGTCCTGCCGATCGGCGGGGTCAAGGAGAAGGTCCTCGCCGCCCACCGGGCGGGCATCCGCGGCGTCATCCTCCCCAAGCTGAACGAGAGCGGCCTCGCCGACCTCCCCCCGGGCCTCGCCGACCAGATGCGCATCACCCTCGCGGACCGGATCGAGCAGGTGCTCGACGTCGCGCTCGTCCCGGCCGGTCGGGGCGCGCGGGCCGGCGCCGCCTCCTAGCCCGCACGGGCGCCCCGCGGACCCTCCGGGGCCGTGCCGGACGGGTCGTCGGAGACCCGCTGCCGTGGACGGGACCCGCGCGCGGGTCCCGTCCACGGTGCGTGCTCAGGCGGTGGCGCGGACCGTCACGTCGCCGATCGAGAGACCCTCGGTGAACAGGGAGACCCCGAAGGTTTCGTTCAGCGCGGCGGCACCTTCGGCGCTGAGGCTGACGGTGATGCCCGTGAGGACGATCGCGCCCTCCTCGTCGCTGCGCTGCAGGCCCGACAGGTCGACCCCCAGGATGGGGACCTGCGCGCCGCCGGCGGTCGCCGTCAGCGTCTGCGCCGACGTGTCGATCACGAAGTCGGTCAGGTCGAGGTCCGTCCCGCCCGCCGAGAAGCGCAGACCGCCGCTGTGGTCGATCGTCCCGGCGAGCGTCTCAGCGTCGACCTGGCCACCCGTGATCGGGAAGCTGATGCCCGCGTCACCGGCGGTGGCGGGCGCGATCGGAGCGACGGCGATGTCGTTGTCGGTCAGCACCGTGGCGGTCGCAGGGTCGAGCGCGAGCGTCGTGCTCTCGCCGGTGAGGTTCAGCGTCGTCGTTTCCGCGGTCGTCGCGGGGGCGGCCGTCTCATCGTCGTCGTCGCCGCAGGCGACGAGTCCGAGGGATAGGGCCGCGACCAGCGCCACTGCGAGGGGAAGGCGAAGGATCCGTCTCACGATGTCTCTCCTGTTGGTCGAGTGCGTACAAGAGAAGATCCGAGACGAGGCGGCCCGGCGGTTGTGCCGATGTCGCTCCACGACCTGCCCGGCTGAACCGCGTGCGCCACGCGCCCTGGCCGCAGCCACGGATCAGAGGCCGGCGCGAGCCTCGAGCGCGTTGGCCCGGCGGACCCCGGCCGGGCCAACGCGCTGGTTGATGCGCACCTGGCTCGCGCTCAGACGCACGACACCGCGCCCGCGCGCGTGGCGACCGTGCGGGCGGCGGCGACCACGCCGGGGATCACGACCGAGGGGTCCTCCACCGAGTTGTTGTCGTCGCTCGACTCCGCGTGGAGGCCGTCGGGGGTCGACCGTCGCCCGAAGCCGGCCCTGACCGGGCGTCACGTCGGTCACATCGACCCACTGGTCCCAGAGCTGCGAGCGGTAGAAGTCGCCCCAGTCCTCGGAGATCCCCATGCGCAGCAGCCCCGTGTAGCCCGGCTCCTTCGCCGCGCACGCCTGCTCGGGCCGACGCTGCTCGGGTAGCGGGAGGGCGCGCCCGACTCCGGCGGGCCCCAGCTGTCGTACAGGCAGAAGCCCGCGAGGTTCTTCGACGCCTCCTCGACCGGGGACCCGTCGGGGGCGAGCAGCATGTGGGCCGCGATCCGCTGCGAGTGGAGTGCTCGCGGCCGAAGGCCGGCGAGTGGCGCAGGACGTTCGGCTGCCCGGTGCCCCCTCGAACGCCCCGTAGCCGACGTTCATGATCACGGTGTCGAAGCGGAAGAGCGTGCGCCCCGGGATGGCCTGCGTGCCGACCCAGCGGTCGTTGACGTCGGTCTGGCCGAGGGGCAGGCGGGGCTTCGGATCCGGCTCGTCGGACGGGGCGGCCGCCGTGCCGAGCCCGACGAGCGCGCCGCACCCCACGAGCGCGGAGGTCATGCCGCCGAGGACCAGCCAGGGTCCTGACGGTTCGCCTGCGGCGGAGCATCGCGGCAGGCGAGAACGGTCTCCCTGCCGCGCCGGCCACGCCGGGTCCCTCGGACCATCCCAGGGGAGACCGGCGCTCCGCGCCGCCGGCCGGTCCCCTCGCGGAGCCGCCGTCTACGCCTTGCCGTGATACTCCGCGTCGGTGACGTGCGGGAGCCAGTGGGTCGCCACGCCGTCCTCGGCGTGCTCGTGGAGGGCGAGGTGGGTCATGAAGTGCTCGGGGGCGGCCCCGTGCCAGTGCTCCTCGCCGGGCTCGAAGCGGATGGTGTCGCCGGCGCGGATGATCTCGGTCGGGGCGCCGCGTCGCTGGGCGAGCCCGACGCCCTCGGTGACGTGCAGCACCTGGCCGACGGGGTGCATGTGCCAGGCCGTGCGCGCCCCCGGCGTGAAGTGGACGCTCACGACGTGCAGGCGCGACGGAGGGGGCGGGGCCGCGATGTCGTCGATCCAGACCTGGCCGGTGAACCAGTCGGCCGGCCCCGGGCGGGTGGTGGAGTGGGTCCGGGTGATCTCCATGGGCGCCTTTCGTCTGTTGGGGACCTCATGACGCAGCCAGCTGCCGGGCCACCGCGAGGAGGTCGGGTGCGGCGGCGTCCGGATCGGGCAGAAGGCCGCTGAGGCTACCCTCCCCGCGACCCACCCAGGCGATGCGCATGCCCACGGCCCGCGCCCCGCGCAGATCCCACCAGTGGGCCGCGACCATGGTCGCCTCGCCCGGCTCGGCGCCGAGCGCGGCCAGCCCGTGGCGATAGACGCGGGCGTCGGGCTTGAAGGCGCCGACCTGATCGGTGCCGATGACGTGGGCGAACCGCTCCCGCAGGCCCGCCCCGCGCAGGCCCCGCTCGGCGGCCGCGGTGGCGCTGTTGGTGAGGACCGCGAGGCGCAGGCCGGCGCCCGCGAGGAGATCGAGCGCTTCGGCCGCCTCCGGAAAGGGAGGCATCCGGGCCGCGGCCCCCATCAGGCGTTCTGCGTCGTCGGCGTTCCGGCGGACCAGCGCCGCGCGCAGCAACTCCGAGAAGGGTCGGTACTCGCCGACGTGGTTGAGGGTCATCGCGGAGAGGATGGCCTCGTCGAGGGCCTCCGGGCCGATCGCCGCAGGGTCGAGCAGGGTGCCGTTGAGGTCGAAGACGACCCAGGGGGACTCGGCGGCGATGCTCACGGCGCCCGGCGGGTCGCGTGGAGGAGGCGGCCCGCGGGCCGCGGGCCAAGCCGGCGCACCCGACCCACCTCGGTCGGCGGGGCGACCAGATCGCGCTGGGCCTGCCGGGCAACCCGGCCCGGCCGCCGTCGGGTCCCACCTGCTCGGGCGGCCCCTGCTCGGCAACCCCGACGGCTGGTGGCGCCGCGCCGCGCTCACCGCCTGCGTCGAGACCCGCGCCGGACGGGCCGAGTTGCTGCGCTGCGCAGAGGGCCCCGAGCGACTGACGCCGGCCCCGGATCAGGGGCCCCCACGCCGTCACCTCGCTGGCCGGCGCCACGGCCCCCGCCTGGGTGGGCGAGGACGACGACGGCGCGGCCGGCTCGGAAGTGCGCTTCACGCGGCTCGCCTGACGGGCCGCCCCCGTTCGCCCGGAACCGCGATCCGGGCTCATCCGCCGATCATGCTCATCGGCCGGCCGGTGTAGGTCCAGGTGGGATCCGCCATGGAGTGGCCCGACTCCTTGCCGCTGACCGCCGACGCGGTGATCGCCGCCAGCTCGTCATCGGTCGCCCCGGCCCGCAGCGGGCCACGCAGGTCGGTCTCCCACTCGGCGAACAGGCAGGTGCGCAGCTGGCCGTCGGCGGTGAGGCGCAGACGGTCGCAGCCTGCGCAGAAGGGCTCGGTGACCGACGAGACGAACTGCAGCTCGCCCGCCCCGTCGGCGAAGCGCCAGCGCGTGCCGGTGGCCGAGGCGCGCTCGGGGCTCATGGGCAGCAGCGGCCAGCGCGCGCCGATCATCCCTCGCAGCTCGTCGCCGGACAACACCGCCTCGCGGGTCCACTCGCGCGGGGCGTCGAGGGGCATCACCTCGATGAAGCGCACCACGTAGGGGCGCTCGCGGGCGAGCTCGGCGAGGGGGAGGACATCGGGCTCGCTCACCCCGCGCAGCGCCACCGCGTTCACCTTGATCGGGCGCAGCGACGCGTGCCGCTCGCAGGCGGCGAGCCCCTCGAGGACCCGCGCCAGGTCGTCGCGCCGCGTGATCGCGGCGAAGCGCTCGGGGTCGAGGGAGTCGATCGAGACGTTCACGCGGTCGAGGCCCCGCTCCACCAGCTCGTCGATGGCGTCCGCGATCAGGACGCCGTTGGTGGTCATCGCGATCTCGCGGATCCCCTCGACGGCGCGGAAGCGCCCGATCAGGGCGGGCAGCCCCGGGCGCACGAGGGGCTCTCCGCCCGTGATGCGCAGCTCGCTCATCCCCAGGCGCGCGAGCACCCCGATCACCCGCACCAGCTCGTCATCGCTGAGGAGCTCCTCGCGACCGAGCCATTCCATCCCCTCGGCCGGCATGCAGTAGCGGCAGCGCAGGTTGCAGCGATCCGTGACCGACACCCGCAGGGACCGGTGGACCCTGCCGAACCCGTCCGTGAGGGCGTCGGTGCTCATCGCCGGAGGGTACGCGCCCGGGCCCGGGCCGGGCCCCCTGGGCGCGGCAGGGACGGACGGTCACGTGCGGTCACGCCGCGACCGGCGCGGACGCGCGGTTGGACACGGCCACGATCTGGGCGCCCTCGAGGAGCTCGTGCGGCCACTCGGTCACCAGCTCGTCGGCGTCGGGCAACCGCGCGGGGTGACGAGGAGGGCCCGCGGGTACGTAGGCGATCGGGCGCTCATCGGCCATCACCTGGGCGATCCGGCCGAGGATCTGCGGGCCGCGCATCTCGATGAAGACGTGGGCCGTGCCGCCGCACGGGAGCCCGACCCCGAACGCCTCGTCGTCGACGATGCCGAAGGTCGCCATCCGTGCACTGTCGGCAGGACATCCCGCGATCGGGGAACTCTGCGGCGTGGCCGGAGATCCGACGGTAGGGAGGGTGGCGGGGAGCGTCAACGCCGCCGCCGGGGGCCCGGGCCTTCCCTTGTCCGACGCCGTCGCGATACTAGGGGCGTGACCGAGCCGCGACTCCTTGGGCGCATCGTCGCCCCCCTGGTCAACACCAACGAGCCCGAGGCCCGGGTGGTGGAGCTCTCCATCGAGCCCTACGGACGGGTCGCCGCGGGGCAGGTCGTCTGCGTCCTGGAGACCAGCAAGGCGACCGCCGAAGTCGAGTCGGAGCACGAGGGATGGGTCGGCGAGGTTCCCATCGGACTGTTCGACGACGTGAGCGCCGGGGACCTCATCTGCGAGGTCTTCGACGCCGAGCCTCCTCGCGCCCCCGCCCCCTCGGGCGCGGCCGGCGGCGCCGCGGGGCCCGCCCCCCGCCTCACCCGCAAGGCCGAGGAGATGGCGCGACAGGCGTCGGTGGACCTCTCCCTCCTGCCCACCGATCGCTTCGTGACCGAGCAGGACGTGCGTGCGCTCATCGCCCGCAGCGCGGAGCGCGTCGAGATCGACCCCGCCGTGCTCGGGCGCGTGGACGGCGGCAGCGTGGTGGTCTTCGGCGGAGGGGGGCTCGGCAAGACGCTCATCGAGTGCCTCGACGCCGCGGAGGGGATGCATGCCCTCTGCGTGGTCGACGACGGCCTCGCGCCCGGCACAGAGGTCCTGGGCGTCCCGGTCGTGGGCGGCAGGGCCGCGCTCCCCACGCTGGTCGAGGCCGGAGTGCCCATGGCCGCCAACGGGGTGGGGTCCATCGGCCGCGCTCAGGGGCGCATCGACATCTTCCAGCGGCTCGCCGAGCATGGGCTCGCGCTCCCGGCCCTCGTGCACCCCGGGGCGCACGTGGCGCCCTCTGCGGTCATCGGCGAGGGCGCTCAGGTGCATCCGGGGTCGGTCGTCTCGTCGCAGGCCACGGTGGGCCGGGGGGCGATCGTGAACTCCGGGGCGATCGTGTCGCACGACTGCCGCGTGGGCGACCACGTCCACCTCGCGCCAGGGGCGATCCTCGCCGGGGACGTGAGCGTGGGCGAGGCGGCGCTCGTGGGGATGGGGGTCACCGTGGCCCTCGGCCTGTCGATCGGCGCCCGGGCGCTCGTCGGGAACGGCGCCGTGGTCACCGCCGACGTCCCCGAGGGGACGATCGTCGCAGCCGGGACCGTCTGGTCGGGGTGAGCGGCCCGGCGGGGCGCTAGTCTCCCGACTCGAGACGAGGGCCTCAGCGTCCGTCGTTGACGTCCCGCGACGGGCGTGCCCGACAGCCGGATCGCCGCCGACATCACGGCCGAGCCGGATCTCTCACGGCGGGGACCCTCGCGGGGACCAGTGCGAACCGACGACCCGAGACACTAGGCTGAGGAGCGGAATGGCCTCAATCGTCCACGACAGCGCGCGCCCGGCCGACGCCACCGCGCTCATGCCCGAGTTCCACCGGCGCATGTTCGCGATCCGCCGGTTCGAGGAGACGCTCCTCGACATGTTCTCCCAGGGCTCCCTGGTCGGGACGACGCACACGTGCATCGGCCAGGAGGCGAACGCGGTCGGCGTGATCGACCACCTCGACCCGTCCCGCGACGTGATCTTCAGCAACCACCGCTGCCACGGCCACTTCCTGGCCTTCCGGGGCGACCAGGAGGGCCTGCTGGCGGAGGTGATGGGGCGCGAGACCGGCGTCTGCGGCGGCAAGGGCGGGAGCCAACACCTCTGCGCCGAGAACTTCTACACCAACGGCATCCAGGGAAGCATCCTGCCCGTGGCGACCGGCATCGCGCTGGCGGAGAAGCTGCGCGGCGCCGGCGCGGTGACCACGGTCTTCCTCGGCGACGGCACCCTCGGCCAGGGAACGGTCTACGAGTGCCTCAACATGGCCGGCCTCTGGCGGCTGCCGCTGCTGTTCGTCGTCGAGGACAACCGCTACGCCCAGACGACCCCGCGCGAGCTCGCGGTGGCCGGGTCGATCCCCGCGCGCGCCGAGGCCTTCGGCGTGGCGGCCGAGGCACTCGACACCACCGACGTGCTCGAGGTCCATGCGGCGGCGGCCCGGGCGGTCGCCCACGTGCGGAGCACGGGCGAGCCCTTCTTCCTCGTGCTCGGCACCTACCGCCTGAGCCCCCACAGCAAGGGCGACGACGTCCGCGACCCGGCCGAGATCGCGGCCCGCCGCGAACGCGACCCGCTGCGGCTGAGCCGCGAGCGGCTCGCCGACGGCGAGCGGGCGGCGATCGAGGAGGCCTGCGAGCGCGACCTCGCCGCGGCCGTCGCCGCGGCGGAGGGCGCCCCGATCGCCGGAGGGGCCGCCTGATGGCCTCCGGGGAGCGCTGCGCCCGCGTCCTCAACCAGGCCCTCACCGAGGCCTTCGAGACCCGCGAGGAGGTCTACCTGCTCGGCGAGGACGTCCTCGACCCCTACGGCGGCGCCTTCAACGTCACCCGGGGCCTCAGCGAGCGCTGGCCCGAGCGCGTCATCACCACGCCCATCAGCGAGGCGTCGCTGTTCGGGGTCGCGACCGGCATGGCCCTGCGCGGCTACCGGCCGATCCTCGAGATCATGTTCGGCGACTTCCTCGCGCTGGGCTTCGACCAGATCGTCAACGGCATCTCAAAGTTCCGCGAGATGTACGACGACCAGGTGACGCTGCCGCTCGTGGTGCGACTGCCGATGGGGGGCCGGCGCGGCTACGGGCCCACGCACAGCCAGTCCCTCGAGAAGTTCCTGGTGGGTGTGCCGAACATCACGGTGGTCGCCGCCAGCGAGTGCCACGACCTGCGTGCGATGGTCCACGATGCGATCGCGCTCGACGAACCGGTCTTCCTGATCGAGAACAAGGTGATGTACGGACGAGCCCAGCGGCGTCCCGTCGAGGGGCGCGTCGAGGGGCTGCGCTGCGTCGAGGGCCCGGGGCCATTCCCGGCGCTGACGTTCTCGGGCAACGACTTCGAGGAGTCGGCCGCGACGATCGTCACCTACGGCGGGATGCTCCCGATCGTGCTCGAGGCGGTCACGGAGCTGATCATGGAGGAGGAGATCTTCTGCGAGGTGGTCGCGCTCGGGCGGCTGCTCCCCCTCCAGCTCGATCCGGTGCTCGAGTCGGTCGCACGCAGCGGCGCGCTCGTCACCGCCGAGGAGGGCTCCCTCACGGGCGGCATCGGAGCCGAGGTCGCGGCGCGAGTGCAGGAGCTCGCGTGGTCCGACCTGCGGCTGCCCGTCCGCCGTGTCGCCGCGGCCGACGGGATCATCCCCTCGGCGCCGGGCCTCGAGAGCGCCCGCCTGCCCGGCGTCCGGGACGTGGTGGAGGCGGTCACGGCCCTCGTGGGCGCCGGGGTCTGATGGCGTCGCCGCCCGGCCCGCGCCCGGCCTACCGCCGCCGCCGCGATCCGGAGCTGGCGGAGGACTTCCGCAAGGACCCGCTCGAGGAGGACTTCCTGGAGCGGGTCAACGGCATCCTCGGCCCGGCGGAGGAGGAGGAGTACCGCGACCTCCCCGAGCGGCTGCCGACGCTGCACGTGGTCGGCGCGCCCCGCTCGGGCACGACGCTGCTCTACCAGGTGATCGCGAGCGGGCTCGAGGTGGGCTACGTGAACAACCTGATCGCCGCCTTCTGGCTCGCGCCGGTCACCGGGGTGCGCCTGTCCGGGAAGCTCGGTCTGGGCGGAGGCGCCGGGTCGTCGTTCGACTCGTCCTTCGGTCGCACCGAGGGCGTCGGGGAGCCGCACGAGTACGGCTACTTCTGGAACCACCACCTCCGCTATCCGGACCTCGCCGAGCGCGATCCGGGGCACGAGGACTCGATCGACTGGGCGGGCCTGCGCCGGGTGCTGATCAACATGGCGGAGGCGGACGGGCGCCCGATGGCGTTCAAGCCGATGCTGCTGGTCTGGCACCTGGAGACGATGCTCCGGCACATGCCCCGCAGCTGCTTCGTCTGGATCCGGCGCGAGCCCCGCGACACCGCCCTGTCGATCCTCAGGATGCGGCGCTCGCTGCTGGGCACCTACGACGGCTGGGCGTCGCTGCGCCCCGGCGAGGCGCCGACCGACGTCCCGGCATGGGAGCAGGTGGCGGCGCAGGTCGTGCTCCTCGAGCGCACGCTCCAGGAGGCGGCGATGCGCCTGGGCCCGGACCACGTGCTGCCCGTGCGCTACGAGCGCCTGTGCGCGGATCCGGGCGCGGTGCTGCGCGAGATCCGCGACATGATGGGCGCCAAGGGCTTCGCCCCGGCTCTGCGGCCCGGCGCGATCCCGCCCCTGCGCGAGCAGCGCAACTCGGGGCTCGAGGATGAGTTCGGCGCCCGGATCGATGCGGCCCTCGAGCGCTACGGGGAGGCCTTCGCCCGCTGACGAGCCCGCGCCGGGCTCTCAGCATGACTCCGGCGTCAGAACCCGTATGCGGCGAGGCGAATCCCGGCCCGGCTCAGAGCCCGGCGGTCTCGATCGCCGACCTGATCCGCCGCGCGAGCTCGCCGACGATCGGCTCGCGCAGCAGATCGTCGTTCGTCCCGGGGAGGATCTCCACACGGAGCCGGTCCGCGAGCCCCGCCCAATCGCGGGCCGGGTCGGTGCTGTAGAGCGGCGTCGCCTCGGCCGAGAGGTAGAGCGTCGCGTCCCCTGAGAGAGGCCGCGGCGCGTGGTCGCGCAGCGCCCGGCGGGCGGGTTCGCTTGCGTCCCTCCGTCCCGCGCGGCCGGCCGCGGCCCTCATCCTCCGGGCGATCGCCAGGAACCCGCCCCGGCGGAGGGCCGGCGGAGGGAGCCCGGCGCCCCTCCCGCGCGTCAGGCCCCGGCGCAGCCGCCCCATCGGGCGGCGGGCTGCCCGGTACCGCGCGAGGGCGGGCGACGAGACCAGCGTGGGGAAGTCGATCGCGCCGACGCCGATGAGGAGCAGCACGCCCTGGGAGCCCTCCGCCCGGAGGCGGCGCGCCACCTCGAGGGCAACGATCGCCCCCGAGCAGAAGCCGGCGAGCAGATGCGGCGAGCCCGAGCGCGTCGCGCGGAGCGTGGCGGCGTGCTCGCGAGCGACGTCGTCGATCGACGCCCACTCCAGATCGCCGGCGTCCAGGCCCCAGACCGGCCGCCCGGTACCGAGGCTGCGAACCAGCCACGCGTAGGAGTTGGTGCTGGAGTCCAAGCCGTGGACCAGCACGAGAGGCGTCCCCCGGCCGCGGGGCTGGAGCGGCACGAGGCCCCCGACGTGCCACGCGTCCCCGGCCAGCTCGTCCGCCACCCCGGCGACGGTCGACGCACGGACGAGGAGGGATTGCGGCACGGGGCGCCCGGCGCGCTCCTCCAACGCCGCGAGCATCTCCGCGGCGGCGAGCGAGTCGCCGCCGGCCGCGAGGAAGTCGTCGTGGGCGCCGAGATCGTCGCGCTCCAGCACCTCTCGCCAGACCTCCATCACCATCGCCTCGACCTCGTCCCGGGGGCCGGCACCCACAGCGCGCCGTGCGGGAGCGAGCGCCGCGCGGTTGACCTTGCCGTTGGCCGTGAGGGGGAGCGCGTCCACGAAGACGATGGTCGCCGGCACCATGGCCGCCGGCAGGCGCGCCACCAGCGCCTCGCGGATCGCGAGGTGGTCGAGGCCCCCGCCGTCCACGACGAGGTGGGCCGCGAGCCGCCCCTCCGCGCGCCGCCCCGGGTAGGTCGTGACGGCGGCCTCGAGGACGCCGGGCGGCACGAGCAGGTCGGCCTCGATCTCGGCGGGCTCGACGCGCCGTCCGAGCACCTTCAGGCCGCCGTCGACCCGCCCGAGGTACTCGAGGAGGCCGTCGGGGGCCAGGCGGCCGAGATCGCCGGTCCGGTAGGAGCGCAGCCCCGGATCGTCCGCGTCGCAGGTGAAGGCCGCCCGGGTGAGGTCGGGGCGATCCCAGTAGCCGAGGGCGAGGTGGCGGCCGCGCACGGCGATCTCGCCGATCCGGCCGGGCGGCAGCGGACGGCCCGCCGGGTCGACCACCTCGACGTCGACGCCGGGCACCGCCTGACCGACCGGGAGGATCCCGCCGGGCACCGAGTCGCCGGCCGCGAGCCGAAGCTGGCGGCAGAGCCCTGTCTCGGTCGTGCCGAGGCCGTCGGCGAGGATGCTCGTCGGGGGGAAGCGCCCACGGTGGAGGGCGACGTCGCGCGAGGAGGCCCGATCGCCCTCCAGCCGCACGACGCGCACGTCGCCGAACGCGCCGCCGTCGACCGCGAGCAGGCTGCGTAAGATCGACGGGACCGAGTGGTAGATCGTGATCCGCCGCCGCCGGATCTCCGCCGCGAGCTCGGCGATCCGGTCGCCGCCGGAACGCATCGGGAAGAGGGCCGCGCCGTTCAGGAGGGCCGCGAAGGTGCTCGAAGCCGCACCGCTGAAGCCCGGCGGCTGCAGAAGGCTCAACCGGTCCGAGGGCCCGATGCCCAGGGTCGCGGTGTACCGCGCGGCGTTGTGAACCAGGTTGCGGTGCACGTCCAGGACGCCCTTCGGCTCGCCGGTGGATCCGGAGGTGAAGTAGACGCAGGCGGCGGTGCCCGGATCCGGCGCGGGCGGGGGCGGACCGGCCGGGGCGAGCGGCGCGTCGCCGACGCTCAGCACCTCGCGCCCGGCCGCGCGCAGGGCCTGCGCGGCCGGGGTGCCGGCCTCGTCGGTCAGGACTAGGCGGGCCCCGACACGGTCCGCGATCCGCGCGAGGCGGACCGGCGGGTCCGTCGGATCGAGGGGAACGTACGGCCTGCCGGCCGCCAGCACCCCGAGCGTCGCGACGACGCTCGTGACGCCCTGGTGCAGGAGCAGGACGACCGGCTCGAGCGTCTCGCCGCGACGCTCCACGATGGCGCGGGCGACGCCGTTCGCGAGCGCGTCGAGCTCGCCGTACGTCAGCCGCGCTCCCGCGTCCTCCACCGCCAGGCAGCCGTGGTGCGCCTCAGCGATCCGCCGGAACCGCGCCGTGACCGACTGCTCCGCCCCGTCCGGGTCGAGCACGTCTCGGGCCGCGGCGCCGCACCGGTGCTGGCCGTCCACTAGCCGGGCCCGGCCGTGGACCGCCCCCGGCGGGCGATCAGTCGCTCCAGGTCGTGCGGCGTGTCGATGTCCTCGGGGGGCTCGCCGCCCACCTCGACGAGCTCGACCGCGCCGGCGTGTGCCGCGATCAGGGGCCGGGCCCCGCCCTTGCCGCGCAGCGCCTCGGCCCCGGGCCACACGGCGCGGTTGAGCACCACGGGGTGCGACGGCCGCCCCCCGTAGGCGGCGCGCAGGATCGGGGCGTCGCTGACCGCCCGGGCGGCGACCACGGCGCGGATCGCGTCGGCGCGGATCTCGGGCTGGTCGCCGAGCAGCACGGCGGCCGCGCGGGCTCCCTCGGGGACGTGATCGAGCCCGGCCCGCAGCGAGGTCGACTGCCCCTCGGCGTGGTCCGGGTTGACCACCACGCGCACCCCGGCGGGCAACTCGAGCGCCGCCACCACCGACTCGGCCTCGTGTCCCAGCACCAGGACCACGTCGGCCAGCACCTGCGATGTCGCGTCCACCACGTACTGCAGCAGGGGCCGGCCCTCGAGCGGCAGCAGCTGCTTCGGCGCCCCCATGCGGGTGCCGCGGCCGGCCGCGAGGATGATCCCGGTGACGCTCACCGCCCCAGTCTGGCGGGTCTCCACTAACCTCGTGGCGTGCGCGACGACATCCGCATGACCTCCGGTGTCGCCGCGGCCCTCTGGGGCGGCGCCGCCGCCCTCGCCATACACGAGCGCCGGGTGGCGCCGCGGGCCGACCTCGAGCCGCCGGCGACACCCGGCCCGCTGGTGAGCGTGATCGTCCCCGCGCGCGACGAGGAGCGCGGGATCGGCGCGGCCGTCCGCAGCCTGCGCGCCCTCGAGTACGGACGGGTGGAGGTGATCGTCGTGGACGACCAGTCGGACGACGGCACCCTGACGGCCGCGCGCGCGGCGGCCGGGGACGATCCGCGCGTGAGCGTGATCGAGGGCGCCCCGCTGCCGGAGGACTGGGTGGGCAAGCCGTGGGCCTGCTGGCAGGGGGTCACGCGCTCGCGGGGCGAGTGGCTGCTGTTCACCGACGCCGACGTCGTCCACTCCCCGGACTCGCTCGGACGCACCCTGGCGATGGCGGCGCGCCTCGACCGCGGGGGGCTGACGCTGCTGCCCACAATCGACTGCGGCGGCGCGGTGGAGCGCGCCGTGATGCCCGCGGCGCTGACCGCGATCGCGACCTTCGTGGCGCCGGGGCCGCTCGCGCGCTCGGCGCGCAGCCGCGTTGCGATCGCCGCCGGCGGATACATCCTGATCCCGCGCGCGCTCTACGACCGGGTCGGTGGCCACGCCGCGATCCGCGGCCGGATGGTCGACGATGTCTGCCTGGCCGCCGCGGTCAAGCGGACGGGCTCGCTGCTGGTGCCGGTCCCGGCGGGCCGCCTTGCGCGCCTGCGGATGTACCACGGCGGGCGCGAGGTCTGGGCTGCATGATGGCTCCTCCGAGGTCTCGCTGGAGGTCAGCCGTCGCCGAAGCCATTCCTGCCCGCCACACCGGCACCGAACCCGTGAGCGAGTTGGACGCCGGTGTCCCCGCGAAGCCCACGCCCGCGCCGATGAACAAGTAGGCGAGGGCGATCCACCCGTAGTTGGTGCCCTCGTCCCAGCTGACCAGCATCGTGAGGAAGCCACCGAGGACGCACACGTAGCCGATCAGCAACGTGTAACGCGACCCGATCGATCCGACGAGTCGTGCAGATCGCGGTGCAACGAGGACCATCGCGAGCACGGCTGGCAGGATCGCTGCTCCGGCCTCGACCGGCTGGTAGCCGAGCACGTCCTGGAGGTACTGCTGGCCGATGAACATCGCCCCCATGAGGGAGCCGAACACGATCACACCAGCCAATCCGGCCACCCAGAACAATCGGCGGGCTGCAACAGCCAGGTCATAGAGCGGGTTTCGGGCCCGCCGTTGCCGCCACACGAACAGGCCGCCGAACACGATGCCGACTGCTCCGAGCGCCCCCGCTGCCGGTTTCGCACCGGGCACAGGCAAGAAGTTGATCGCCAGCACGATCCCGGCAACGAAGAACACGGACAGCACTCCGCCGAGGTTGTCCACGCCCTCGGTGGACTCGTTCACATGGCTCGGCAGGAGCATGGCGGCCAACACCAACGCAATGATCGCCAGGGGCACCGTGATGAGGAACACCGCACCCCACCACGCGACCTCGAGCAAGGCTCCGGCGGCCAGCGGTCCGAGAGCGGAGAATCCACCGCCGATCGCAGACCACAGCGCAATCGCTCGGGTCCGCTTGGCGCCGCTCCACAAAGCCGTGATCAAGGCGAGCGTGGTCGGGAATGCCATACCGGCCGCCACACCACCAGCTATCCGAGCAACGGTGAGCACCTGGATCGATGGCGCCCACGCCGCTACGAGGCTCGCAGGCACCGACAGCGCCATTCCGAGCAACACCATCTGCTTGCGGCCGTAGCGGTCGCCGAGGGCACCCAGCCACAGCACTGACGCAGCCAGGCCGAGCGAGAAGCCGACCGCCACCAGGTTGAGGCCTGTCTGTGACGCATCGAAATGCTGGCCGATGTCGGGCAGGGCGACATTTGCGACTGCGAGGTTCAGGTTCGCGACCGCGGCAACGAGAATCAGCCCGACCAACACGAGACCCGCCCGGTCCGGTGCGTCGCCGCTCTTCACGTTTGAGTCCGCAACTGCGTCGGCGTCGGCGGGAAGGTCCGGCATTCACACATGATTCCATCCCGCCATCGGTGCCGCAGCGATGCAGTCACGGTGCAGCCTCCGCACAGAACCGCGATGATGGTCACCGATGAAACTCTTGGTCACAGGCGGAACCGGTCTCCTGGGCACCGCCGTCATCGCTGCCGCCGGCGCCGCCGGCCACGATGTGGTGGCCGCGAGACACCATTCGCCACCTCCGATGGAGGGTCCTCGTCCCTCGGGCTGGGTGATGCTGGACGTGACCGATCCCCATTCGGTGCAGAGCGCGCTCCACGGAGCCGACGTCGTGGTCCACACCGCCTATCGCCGTGGGGGCGAGGGGGCAGAGAAGGTGAACGTCAACGGCGCAGCAGTCGTGGCGAAGGCGACGGAGATCGCCGGTTTGCCGCTGCTGCACATCTCGAGCGATGTCGTGTTCGCCGGCAAGCCGCCCAGGGACGAGGGCTACCGGGAAGACGATCCGATCGAACCCCTGGAGGGCTTCGAGTACGCCCGACAGAAGGCCTCCGCCGAACGACTGGTGCGTGCGGCGCATCCGACAGCAACCATCGCTCGGACAACCCTGCTCTACGACGGCGAGGGAGGCGGCTCGCTGGAACGAATGGTCATCTCGAGTAGCCACCCGGGAAGCGACACGGCGCACTTCACCGACGAGTTCCGGTGCCCGGTGCACGTGGAGGATGTTGCGACGGCGCTGGTCGGCCTCGCCGAACTCGGCAACGATTCCCGACCTCCGGCGATCCACCTCGGCGGACCCGACCGGATGAGTCGGGCCGACATCGCCCGGGCACTGGCACCACATCTGGGAATCGACCCGGAAACCCTGCGCACCGGCTCGTCAGCGGAGGCGCCGGGTGACCGGCCGGCGGACCTCAACCTCGACTCGTCGCTGGCGCTGGATATCATCGGCTTCTCGCCCAGGCACCTCTGAGCGGCTGATCCAGCCGGGCGAGGTTCGACCGCTACCGACCCTTCCCGGGGAGCACGCAGGCTGCGTCGAGGCCGAATATCCGGTTGATGCGGCCGAAGGTCAGCCAGGAGCCCACCGACATCGAGAGCTCGACCAGCTCCTCATCGCTGTACACGGCGCGCAGGCGCTGCCACAGGTCCTCGTCGATGCCCTGGTGATCGAGCGCGAAGCGTTCGGCGAACTCGGCGGCCAGCCTGGAACGGTCGTCCAGGCGGTCCGACGTGCGCCAGTTCTCGACGTCGTCGATGTACCAGTCCGGCACGGTCTCGCCATCGCGGTCGGTACGCCAGTCGAGGCAGAACATGCAGCCGTTGATCTGTGCCACTCGCAAGCGGGCGGCCTCGAACTCCGGCAGCCCGAGCGTGCTGTGCTCGTAGACCGCGCCCGAGAACGCTGCCGCGGCGGGGCCGATTCCCGGCACCATCTGGCCCCATACGTGCATGATCGGATCCGCGCCCGCCGGGATGTCGAGGAACATCTCCTCGCTGGAGCGGTCAACCGATCGTCGTGATGGCTCTTCGGTACTCATGTGGTGATCCTTCCCGCGCCGGGCTCGATCGGCACGTCAGTTGCGTCGTAGACCCCCGGACGGCGCTGGAGCAGCCAGGGGATGGCTCCCACCAGGCGCATCGCAGCTGTGGCGTTGCCGCCCGCTGCACGGTTGCCACCCTCGGACTCCGCTTCAACGGTGATCTCCAACCGGGGTTCGCCCTCGATCACCACCCGGTGACTGCCCACGCCGGTCGTGGGTTGCGGCCAATCGGGCGCGACAGAGGGATCGATGCGTGTCACGTGCTCCACCACCAGCGGCGTCGAATCGATTCCGTCAGAGGAGACGACCCCACGCACCTCGAAACGCAGCGCGCCCTGGGTGCCTGCCTCGAATGTGCCCATGGCGTTCTCCACGTCACGCTCCAGAGGCAACCGTTCGAGGGTCTCCTCGATTCTTTCGATCTCGATGTCCAGGACGCGGGCAAGCATGCGGACCTGGCCGCCCCACACCATCGTCGGCACACCTTCAGCCACCATCGGCGGCACCTCGTCCATCGGCTTTCCCATGCCGACCAGTTCGCGAACCGAGAACTCCTGGTCGTAGGTCGAGTAGTCGAAGATCTCCTGTGAGCGAACCTGCGTGATCGAGTGGCACAGCCCCGAGGCGACCAGCGGCAACACGTCGTTGCCCCAACCTGGGTCCACGCCGGACACGAACAACCGCGAACCTCCCGAACGGGCGGCCCCTTCGATGTCCTCGAGCATCGATTCCGGCGCGGACGCGGGGTCGTACAGGGCATAGACCGACGGGGTGACGACGGTGATGCCGGCTTCGAGAAGCCCCCTGATGTCGGCCAACGCGTCGTCAGGGCGGATGTCGCCCGACGCCATGTACGCCACAGCCTTCACTCCTGCTTCGGTGAATGCCGACCGCGAGGTCGCGGCGAGGACCCCGGTGCGCTCGACACCCGCGAACTCAGCTGCGTCGCGCCCGACCTTTTCGTCGCTGGATGTCACCAGCGCTCCGAGGGCCATCGCGGGGTGGCCCAGCACCGCACGAATGGCGGCGCGGCCCATGTTTCCCGTTCCCCAGACTCCGACCGTCGTTGGCATTGTCCCCACAATCTCCGTGTTTGCTGGCCAACATGGTGCCATGACTGAAACCCGTGCAACCCGCGCCGCCGTCGACGGAGCGGTCCAGGCATCTGGAACGACCCCGAGGCACGAAACGGCGCTAGTGCTCGCAGGCGGTGGCACCAAGGGCGCGTTCGAGGTCGGTGCCCTTCGGCACCTGATCGACGATGTTGGTCTGGATCCGGGAATCATCTGTTCGACCTCGGCCGGTTCGATCCTCGCCGCCGTGCTCGGGCAGGCCCGCGGCAACGAAGAGCTGAGCTCCGCAGTGTCGGACCTTCGCGAAGACCTGCTCGCCATGACCGACACGACGGCGGTGTTCGGCCATCAACCCTGGGTGGCCGCCTTCGAGGGCACCCCCTTCGGAGATGCCATCGACGGATTCGTCAGCACCCGCACTCGGCCGCCGGTGCCCGGAGGCGATCCCGACCCCGACGCCGTCGGTTCCGGGCGCTCCGCGCGGTCACACCACTGGAACTGGCGCAGGTTCACCAGCGTGCTCTCCGAACTCCCCGCGGCGAATCGTGCCCGGCACGAACTGGCGGGCAACGTCGGGTCGATCCTCACGTTGGATCCCCTCGAGGCCGCGTTGCGAGGCCGCTCGCAGATCGGATTCAGACCCATCGACCCTGCATTGCTCGCGGCTGCAGGGGTGGAACTCCGCATGACGGTCACCGCACTGGTGGCGGGCGAAACCCACTATGTGTGCGGTGACGGCACGGTCGTGGGACCCGACGCCCTGACGCCGACCGGACACAGCGCGGTCGATGCGATCGAGGGCGCCTTGGCATCGAGCACCGTCCCGATGATCTTCGAGCCCCGTGCGATCGGGCCCGAGGTCTACGTGGACGGAGGTTGCCTGCAGAACGTTCCCGTCGAGGCAGCCGTGGCTCTCGGTGCACGCGAGATCCATGCGGTGTTGGCAGCACCGCTCGACCCGCAGCCCTCGGACGCCGACTTCTCGGCGATGAACTTCGTCGGCATCTACCTGCGCACCTCCGCTGAGATCGGCTTCTACGACACCCAGCGTCGCAACCTCTCCACTCCCCTGCCCGATGGCACCACCCTCAACGTGATCGCCCCGACGGTCGACGTCGTCAGCCCCTTCGAGGTGGAGCCGGGCCTGATGCTCCTCGACATGGACTACGGCGCCATGCGGGCAGAGGAGGCCGGAACACCAGAGGCGTTGCCGGCAATGGCCGCCACCGACAGGATCGTGGTGGCCCGCGAGCGGGCCTGGTACCTGGAATCCGCCTGCCTCGCCGACGGAAAGGTCGAGCGCGGACCGCGCCGATGCATTGCGCACCCTGAAGGCCGAGGTCGCCGATGCGCTGGCGGCCCGCCGGACCCTTGGCTTCGATGATCCCCCCGGATCGGTGGAGTGGTACTCCACGACCGAGACCCACGGCCCGACCTTCGACGACACCGACCGAACTGGGGACTCCGGCCGAACTGGGGACTCCGGGACGATCTCGCCGATCGACCGCGAAGCAGTACTGGAGAACCTGCGGGACAAACTCGGGTGATGGAGATCCCGCTCTACCAGGTGGACGCATTCACGGATCGCCCCTTCGGCGGCAACCCGGCGGCCGTGTGTCCTCTCGAGAGCTGGTTGTCCGACTCCGTGATGCAGTTGATCGCGGCTGAGAACAACCTCTCGGAAACCGCATTCCTCGTGCGCAGTCCCGTCGGATCCGCTGCCTCCTACCAGCTGCGCTGGTTCACCCCGACCGTCGAGGTCGACCTGTGCGGCCATGCCACACTGGCTACCGGCCACGTCGTGCTCAACCGGTTGGATCCCGACGCGACAGCCGTGTCCTTCTCCACCCGTTCGGGAGTCCTGCGTGTCGAGCGGGACTCATCGCACACGCTGCGCATGGACCTGCCCGCGGACCCACGCCCGATGGTCCAGCCCGAGCCGGCGACGCTCGATTCGCTCGCAAGGATTCTCGGAATCACGCCGGCGCTCGTGCTCGGTGGTGCAACGTGGATAGCGGTGCTCGACTCCGCTGCGGACGTGGCCGCCCTGCAGCCCGATGTTCGCGGCAATCGCCGCTCTGGAAACGCCGTACCTGAACGTGACGGCCCCGGGAGAACCCGGATCGGGAGTCGACTTCGTCTCGCGCTATTTCGCTCCCGGCGCCGGAATCGACGAAGACCCGGTCACGGGTTCGGCCCACTGTGCCCTCACCCCGTACTGGGCCGACCGCCTCGGCAGGAAGCGGCTGCGGGCTCGCCAGGTGTCCGCCCGCGTGGGCGAACTCGACTGTGAACTGGCGGGCGACCGGGTGGTGCTGCGCGGATCCGCCGTAGAGGTGCTGACAGGCACTCTTCGGTTGCCCGACTCCGCCGAGCCGACAACCTGAGCTGAGCTGACAAACCGATGTGCACGCAGTCGGCTGTTGCACGGCGCAGGCGCTGATCCGCCAGAATCGGTCCATGAGCAGCCGCAACAAGGGAATCATCGGGGCAGCGGTCGTCGTGGCGCTGTTGGCTGGCGTGGGCGCGTGGTACTTCCTGTTCCGCGATGACGCACCCGAGGAGGTGAACCTCCAAACGGCGACCGAACAGCTGACGGATTCGACACAGGACGACAACTCCACCGAAGACACGGCCGCGGCGGGGATCTCGGGCACCTGGACGGTGGATACCGAGACGGGCTCGTTCGACTTCGAGAGCGCTGATGGCTCATTCGCCGGATTCCGAGTGAAGGAGGAGCTGGCGAGCATCGGGGGCACCGAAGCGGTCGGCCGCACGGGTGAGGTGGCCGGCAGCATCGACATCGACGGCACGACACTCACCTCGGCCGAGCTCGAGGTGGACATGGCCAGCATCACGACCGACCAGTCACGGCGCGACGGACGAGTGCGTGACGCTCTCGAGGTGCAACAGTTCCCCACCGCCAACTTCACGCTGACAGAACCCGTCGACCTCGGCGCCGGTGCCGAACTCGGAGAGGCGGTGGCGGTCGAGGCCGAGGGCGAGATGACCATCCACGGCGTGACCCGGGAAACCACCGCGACGCTCCAGGCCCAGTTGGTTGACGGCACCGCAGTGGTGGTCGGTACGGTTCCGTTCACGTTCGCCGACTACGAGGTGGAGAAGCCCACGGCCGGCTCGGTGCTCTCCGTCGCGGACGACGCGACCATCGAGTTCCAGTTGCTCTTCACCCCCGTCTGACTTCCCAGTCCCCGAAATGTGCGCCCGGAGTCACGTCATTGATGACGCCAGGCGGACAATTCGGTGCTAGGCGGTCGGATCACGTGGGGAGGGAGTGGGACTCGAGGAACTCCCAGGACAGCCGCGTTGCGTCGATCTCCATGTTGGTCGGACCGACCACCGCCTGGATTCCCTCGTTGGTCAGTGCGTCTGATCCGGGCCACGTGTGGCCGCCGCCCTCGATCACGTAGAACACGACCTCGGCGCCGTCCGGACAGTCCCAACTGCGCCTCACAACCGAATCGGCGACTTGCTCGTCGGTCGGTTCACCACAATCGTTGGCTTCAGCCCAGGCCTTTGCATTGGCCGGATAGCCCTCACCATCGATGTCGCCCGGAGGTGCCGTCGTGGTCGTCACTCCCGAACCGGAGGTGAGGCCGGATATGGCGTCGACGGAAACGGATCCGTTGAACGGCAACAGCGGATCCGCGGTGCCGTGGAAGGCGACCACCGGAACCGCTCGCCCCGGATCGCAGTCCTCGACGCGGGTCACGCCTGCCACGGGAGCAACTGCTGCGAACACATCGGCGCGGGCACAGGCCAACGCCGAGGACATGAACGCTCCGTTGGACAACCCGGTGGCGTAGACACGCGCCGTGTCGATGCAGTACGCCTCCTCGATCTGGCGCAACACCTCATCGACGTAGGCGAGGTCGGGGTTGTCCTCACCCGAGCTGATGTTCCAGGCGACGGGCTGTCCGGTGCCGTGCGGGAAAGCCACCACGAATCCCTCGGACTCGGCCAGCTCGGTGTAGCCGGTGGCCGCCGAGTGGAACTCCGCCCCCTCCGACAGTCCGTGGAAGTCCAGCACGAGTGGCACCGGATCAGTACCCGTCGCAGCCGCCGGAGCGGTCAGCAGGTACCAACGGGCACTGCCGTCGATGTCGAACGACTGCCGCTCGGCACGCACCTCGGAGCCGCTGCCGGCGCCACAACCGGCTGAGGGAACAGGGTCTGCGTCGGCGTTCGAGGGCGAGGCCACCGGCGCCGACGATGTCGGCTCGCCAGCATCCGAACCGGATGCATCCGGTGCCTCCGAGTCCGATGAGCAAGCCGCCAGCAGCATTGCTGCCGATGCTGCAATCGCCACGACGAGCCGTCCCCGCGTCTGGCGCCGCGTGAGCCTTGCATCTGGTGACATCGACGCACCCTACCGGGGGCCTCAGCGGTCCCGCAGGCCCTTGCCGTCGAGAATCCGCGGAACGCAGCGGTCGACCCTCGACTCACGTGTGCCGGCCTTCTTGGCCCCCGAGATGTGCATGTTGTACTCGCGCCTGCGGCCCGGCGTGAGTGCCTCGAACGGCAGCAGCGAGCGCTGCGTCGCCGTCGAGTCTGGAGCGGAGCTCCTCCACCAGCTCCGGCTCGGGCGCGGGCCCGACCGCGAGCCCGGCCTCCTCCGCTGCCACGGCTTGGGCCACCAGCTCCTCGATGGCCGGGCGCGCTGCCTCGACCCCGGCAACCGAGGTGAACTCCAGTCGCCGAGCCGACCGCGAGTTGGGACCCTGGGCGCGCAGCAGTCCCTCGGGGTCATCCAGAAGGGCACCCTTGAAGAACATCGCGGCCAGGAAGTCCTTCATCTCCTGGAGGATCACGATGTTGGCTCCATCGTGGGAGTAGCAGGGCTTCGCCCACTTGAGCTCCTCGCCCAACCCGCACGCGAGCAGGATCGGGCGCAACGCCGAGATCTCCTCCGGCCACCGCGCCGACTGAGCGACGTAGTCGTCGACATCCGGATTCATCTCAGTCGACTCACGCATCGGCGAGCAGGCGCTCCCGGAACAGATCCAGAACCGCATCGAGCGCTTCGCGGGTGGGTTCGCCCGGTTCGTCGATCAGGTGTTCGGTGACCACCGAGTGCGGTGGCACGTTCGAATCGGGGTTGGCGGCATCGTCATCCAGTTCGATGGCGACGAAGGCGTCGCCCAGCTGCTCCCGAAGGAAGTCGAACCGCTCGGAGGGCACCAGTCGATCGCTTTTGAACCGCATGCCGATCACCTTCAGGCCCTCGGCCGCACAACGACCCTTGACCACATCCAGCTCCTCGGGTGAGATGTCGATGCTGCGGCGACGCGAAGCCCCGATGCCGAACGGCATCGAGGGTTGGGACAGAACCGGCGCGAGCAGTCGGTCGTCGGTCGCCATCGCCAGTGCGAACCCCCCGGTGAAGCACATCCCGATGGCCCCCACTCCGGGACCCCCGCACCGATCATGTTCGGAGGCCGCGAGAGCCCGCAGCCAGTCCACCACCGGCGAGCTCTTGCCGGTTGCCAGAACGGTGAATTCGCGACTGATGCAGGCGGGCACCATCGGACGGATGAAGGTCGTCAGGCCACCCACACGGCCGTGCACGGCGGGATCCGGGTCCCGACCCGGCTCGCCGAACAGGTGTGGCAGCACAGCCGTGCAACCGATGGCTGCGACCTTGCGTGCGAAGTCGGCGACCTTGGGCGTGATGCCCGGCATCTCTGCGATCACGATCACTGCCGGCCCCCCACCCAGGCGGTAGACCGTGCGGGTCTTGCCGTCATGGCTGAAGGTCGTGGTCTCGAAATCACTCAGCGGGTCGTCGGCCATGGCGTATTCCTAGCGCACCTGGCCGGGTGGGAACCCGGAACGCCGGGCAGGCTCGAATGGCGGACGCGGCCAGCTGGCCGGAGTCCTTCAGCCAACTATCGAAAGCGGGGCGCCACCCGAACCGGAAGGCAAGGTCCCGGTGTCCCCAGGAGTCGTGGTGGTCGTTGCTGCCGCCACGACGGGAATTGCGGAGCCGGCGGTGATCGGGAAGTCCGGCCCCAGGATGTCGTTTTCCCACCGGAGCTCGACTTCGTTGACGACGGCCGTGTCCGGGGTCGCTCCGCTCCAGAGGGTGCCCGTCGCGGTGAAGGTCGCCTTGCCCTGGCCCATTGAGGCGGCAGTGCACGTGACCGACGAACAGTTCCAGGTTCCGACACCCGATGCGTAGGTGAGCGACATGCCGTCGACACCGGCAGGTGCCAGGTCGGTGACCACCACATCGAGTGCGTCGAGCGGACCCTTGTTGTCCACCTCCACGATCCAGCTCACCTGCCCGCCGGGCTTCACCTGGGTCTGGGTCGTGGACTTCTGTATCTCGAGATCTGTGTCGCCGTTGCCGACCACCACCACGTCTGCGGTGGCCTGTCTGTCACCTCCCGTCGGCCCGCTCCATGCCGCGGCTTGCGGCGTTGGCACCGGCGCCGCCCGTCGAGGTCGCGTCGACGGTCGACTGGTACCGGAACGTCGTGGACTGACCCGCCGACAGGGCCGCGATCGTGCATTCGAGCCCGCTGCAGCTCCACGTTCCGTCGCCGGCGGTCTTCACCAACGAATCGCCCGACGTGAGGGCGTCCAGCGCCGCGTCCGGCGTGTCGGTAACCGAGATGCCGGTCACGTCAGGCCCGCTGCCCCCCTTGGGAAGGGGATGGCTCACGGTCACCTCGCAGGTCAGCGTGTCCCCCGAGTCCACTGTGGCGGGGCAGCTCTTGTGGATCTCGAGAGCAGGTGTGCCCAGGTCGACTGTGAGGGTGGCGACCGCCAGCTGCTGGAACACCACGGGCAGGAATCCCCTGCCGAATTCCACGTCCAGCTTCACCGAACCCTGGCTCACTCCGGGATCGGTGGTCCAGGTGAACTGGAAGTGCTGGTGGTGGCCGGCCCAGAAGACCTGCTTGAGACAGTGGTTCCGAAACACCAGGAGGTGGTTCCACAGCAGGCTCTGACAGGACAGGTCGGTGAGCGTTGCGTTCGTCGGGCTGGACACCTCGTCGACGATGCAGTTGAGGGCGATCGGCAGGCAGATCCGGTTGGAGGTGAGCCTCGCCTCGGCAACGATCGTCCAGTTGTCCGTGGCCGGGTTGTAGGTCCGCGACACCAGGGCCAGTGACATCCTCGACGTGCGGGGTCCACCTGCGTCAGCCCGCACCGGTTCCTGTACCGACAGCTGGGGAGACTCGGGGGCGGCCGCCACAGGATTCCCGGCGAGCGGAACCATCAGCGAAGCGAGCAGGACGACCAGGAAGGCCACCTTCGTGGTCAGCGACGTTCGTTCCATTCCGAACCGTTCTAGTTGTTGGACCGCCGGACCCGACGGACCTGCGAGGTACGACTTCGCGCATCCGGGGCCGGGCCATCAGGGCGACGTCCTCTCGGCTACCTTGCGCGCATGACATCGCATCCCTCCCGTGACGCCGCCTCCACAGGCAATGCCCGACCTCGGCGACGACCTGTCGGTGAGCGTCGACGGACCCGTGGGACGACTCACCCTCAACAGGCCCGACAAGCTCAACCCCCTGAGCGTGGAAGTGCTCCTCGGCATCGAAACAGCCACACAGATGGTTCGACTCGATGCCGGGGCTCAAGGTGATCGTCGTATCGGGCGAGGGGCGATCGTTCTGCGCAGGTGCGGACATAGCCGGATTCGTGGCCGCACCCGACGATGACCTGAGCACCCGCGACCGTGCCGACGCGGGTCGCCGGATGGGCGACGCCCTCGAGGCTGCCAGGGCGGTCACCGTCGCGCGGATCCAGGGACACTGCATAGGCGGTGGCGTGGTGCTGGCCTCGGCTTGCGACTTCCGCATCGCTGCGTCCGACACCTACTTCTCGATACCCGAGATCGACCTCGGCATCCCACTGGCGTGGGGAGGCATTCCGCGCCTGATCCGGGAGATCGGCGCACCGGCGACACGGGACCTGGTCATGACGTGCCGACCCTTCGACGCACAGGAGGCGGCGCAGCTCGGACTGGTGCAACGGGTGGTCGACCTCACCGACCTCGACCACACGGTGGAGGAACTCGTGTCGCAGCTGACGGCCAAGGCCGCCATCGCACTGCTGTCCACCAAGGCGCACGTGAACGCGGTGACCGCCCAGATGACCGGCACGGCGCGGTCGTGGGCCGACACCGACGGCCTGCTGACAGCGTTGTCGGACCCCGAGTCCCGCGAAGCAGCTACCCGCTACCTCGACGGTCTCGCCGACCGGTAGCGGTCGGAGCTCTGGTCCGGGGGAACCGAAAGACCGTGGTCCCGGAGGAGGGGCCTAGGCGTTCTTGGGGAGCTCGGAGAAGGGGACCTTGTTGAGGTTTCCGGGCTCCTTGGGCAGACCCAGTACGCGCTCGCCGATGATGTTGCGCTGGATCTGGTCGGTGCCGCCGTAGATCGGCGGTGCCTGGGCATACAGCGCAGCGCCGGTGACCATGGCCAGGAACGGATTGCCGGTCGCCTCGTCGATCGCACCGCGCTGGTCATCCTTGTAGGCGTGCAATGTGCCGGCCGGGCCGACTATCCGCAGTCCGAGGTCACGCTGGAGGCGCACCATCTCACTCATCGAGAGCTTCGAGATGTTGGGCATTCCAGGGATGTCCCGACCGATGGCCTTGGCGGCCTTCACCCGCTCGGCACCCACGCGGCCGATCTCGCCGATGGTGTGGAGGCGCATCAGGTCCTGGCGGACCGTCGGGTCGTCGATCTTGCCGTTGCCCCTGGCGAGGTCTATGTAGAGCTGGGCAGCGGACTGGCGCTTCTTCGGCTCCTTGGCCCCTGGCACCCTCTGGCCTGGAAGCCGACTTCTTGGGCTCTGGCGGCCACGAAGTCACCTGCGCGTCGTTCGAGGTTCCCGGAAACGGTTCCGGGAACCGCGGTCGCCATGGCGCCGCCGCCGCCGGCTCCGAGGCCGGCACGCTCGTTCGCGAGCGTGGTGTTCGCTGCGGCCCAGCCGTTGTTGAGCTCACCGATCACTTCCGACCTCGGAACGCGGGCATCGGAGAGGAACACCTCGTTGAACATCGCGTGGCCGGTCATCTCGTAGAGGGGGCGCAACTCGACACCGTCCTGGTGCATGTCGATGGCCATCCAGGAGATGCCCGCGTGCTTGGGGGCATCCGGATCGGTGCGAGCGAGCAACATGCCGAGGTCAGCCGACTGGCCCAGGGAGGTCCAGACCTTCTGGCCGTTGATGATCCACTCGTCGCCGTCGAGCTCGGCCTTGCAGGTGAGCCCCGCCAGGTCAGAACCCGCACCCGGTTCGGAGAACAGCTGGCACCAGGCCTTCTGGCCCGTGACGATGTCGCGCACATGGAGATCGATCTGTTCCCTGGAGCCGTGCTTCGCGATCGTCGGTGCCGCGAGCAGCAGACCGAGGCCCGAAGGGGCGCCCAGCGCACCGAAGGATCCGATCTCGCGCCCGACCTTCACACCGTCGCTGCGGCTGAGGCCACGGCCATATGCGTCCTCGGGCAGGTTCGGCGCCGACCATCCGGCCAAGCCCAGCAACTCCCACCACTGCGCCACCGTCAGGTCCGGATCCCAGTTCTCCTCCAGCCAGGTGCGGATCTCGTCGGTCAGGTCGCTGCCTGCGACATCTGTACTGCTGTCGGTCATGGTTCCCCCTGTGTAGACGTGGCGAGGCATGCCCCGGAATCGTAAGTTACCCACTGGTAACGCCTTCTCCACAAGCGCGACGTCGACTCCGGACCGATGTCACATCCGGCAGCCACACCCGTGCGGGGAATACGTTGGCCGCACCCCACCCGGAAACGGAGACACCCATGAACCAGGTGATCGGCGAGATCCTGCCCCTGGCGGTTGCCGTACTCGTCTCCCCCATCCCGATTGCGGCTGCGATAGTCCTGCTGTTCTCTGGCCGCCCACGCCCGAACGCCGTCGGCTATGTGATCGGGTTCCTGCTCGGCGTGGGTGTCGTACTGGGCGCACTCACCGTGGTTGCCGGAGCCACAGACCTGACGGACGCTGGAAGTGAACCGGGTTGGGCCGGATGGCTCCGCATCGTGCTCGGCGTGGCGCTGGTCCTCGGTGGCGTCCGGCGCTTCCGGAACCGCCCCGCACCCGGCGAGGCCGGGACGCCCGCCTGGATGGAGGGGATCGAGTCGTTCGCGCCCGGCAGGTCATTCGCCGTCGGATTCGGAATCGGCGCACTGAACCCGAAGAACATCGTGGTCGGACTCGGTGCCGCCGTGACCATCTCGAGCGGACTTGCCGACGATCCGGTGAGCTCCACCGTGATCGTGGTACTCGCGTACGCAGTGTTTGCCAGCCTGGGGGTCATGGCCCCGCTGGCGGCTGCGCTCGCCATGGGTGAGAGGGCAGACACGATGCTCGACAACTGGCGCGTCTGGCTGATGGACAACAACGCAGGCGTGGTCGCGGTGGTGTTCCTCGTGATCGGCGCCGTGCTGGCAGGCAAGGGCATCGCCTCCCTCTGACGCGGTGCCGCCGGGGCCGGGTCCGGGTCCCTCAGCGAGTGGAAGGAGCCTTGCCGTCGAGCGACGCATCGATCCATGCTGCCAACTCGTCGTCCGTGCGCCCGTCCTGTGTCGCACCGGCTGCGAGCGCTGGCCGACCGGTCTCGAGACGACGGATCAGCGGCGTCCTGGGATCCCCGACGGACTCGGGGCCGCGGCGCACCGAGGAGGGCGGGCGGCCCAGCAGGTAGAGGAGCGCCAGGGGGAAGACCAGTGCGATCAACACTGCGGTCACGACCCGCCGACGACGACCGATGTCCTTGCGGGTGAACACGTCGGCCATTGCGATCAGCCACACACCCATCGCCGGGAGGAACACGAGGACCCCCACCACGTCGCGCGCCAGTTCGTTGCTCACCGGGCCCCCGGGCCCTCGACTGGATCCGACCCGGTTGGACCAGGCTCCACCAGACTGGATTCGACGAGGTCTGCCACGCCGCGGCACGGTCTGCTGACGCAGCTCCGACAGGCCGGCCCGGCGTCCGCGTCGGACGCCGTAGAGCCGGTTGCGCAGGCCTCGCCACCAGAGCGCGGCCCGCTCCATCACGAGCACCAGCGCCCCGAAACTGATCGGGAACAACAACAGGAAGGAGATCACGCCATCGGTGCGGTCCACGCGCCAGCCGAACCAACCCCAGAAACACCATGTGATGCCGAACAGAACCGCCGCGGCCACCGGCATCACGGTCGCCATCACCGCAGGCGCCAGCTTCAGCTTCGTCACCAGCCAGGTCAGCACCACCGGAACCGCATGCGCGATGACACCCACCAACGCGTAGGGCAGCATCAGGACCCAGGTGAGGATCTTGGCGACACTTCGCCAGCGAAGACCACCCTCACCCTCGACCGCCCACCCGTCGTCCAATCCGTTCTGCTCGAGCGCGACCCGGTAGTCGGTGGCGGATTCCTGGACCCGTTCGGTCCCGCCACGGGCAGCCAGCCATGATGCGAGGCGGTCCCGCAGGCCGATGGGCACGGAACGATCAGGCGCAAGGGTGCGCAGGAATGCTTCCGATGCGCCCTGCAGCGCGCGGGCTTCCCGCCAGTCGTCATAGTTCGGCGCAGATGCCCGTAGCCGTTCGTCGATGAGGGCGGTCAACTGGTCGACCGCTTCCCGCTCGGCCGGCACGTCGTCCGAAACCACCGACTGCGCACCTGCTTCCTCGACGAGGTCGTCGAGGTCGATCGGATCGCCACGGCGCACGTACACCGAGCTGCGGAAGGCCGCCTTGTCGTCATAGTGGATGCCCACCGGCACGATACGGAGCCCGCGAACGCCGGCGTCGAGGGCGCCGAGGGCGATTCGTGCCGCGCCGGTCTTGACCTCACCGATGCTCGGCTCCTCGCGTGTGATGCCCTCGGGAAAGATCAGCACCGAGTCACCCCCGGCGAGAGCATCGTGGCACGAGGAGAACATGTCCGTGTTGTCGGAGCCGCTGTGCGCTTCGCCCCCCGTGCCGGATCGTCCTCGGTGCACCGGGATCGCCCCGAGCCATTCCATGACCTGGCGAGCGACCGGGTACCGCCAGATCGTGTCGTCGGCCAGGATTCGCGGCCGGCGTGGCAACACCGACATCAGGACGATCGCGTCGGCTGCACCGCCGAAGTGGTTCGAGACCAACAGCAGAGGACCCCGGGCGGTGGGTTCGAGGTCACCGGCGGAGACCTCGCGCCAGGTAACCGCTGCGATCGCGTCGATCAGCCTGAGCTGCACAGGGTGGTGTGACCAGGTCCCGGCGGTCGGGAGCGCTTCGGCTTCGATCACTGCTGCGAGCCACCCTGGTCGACACCGGCCGATCGATCGAGGAGCTCAGCACCGTCGGCTTCATCGCCGGATGGAACAACCTCGTCGTGGAGCGGCTCGACCGTCCAGAGCACCGTCGCCCAGAGCCCGGCCGCCGCACCCGTGCACAGGTGCCAGATCCCGTGGAACTGGAGCACCGAACCGGCGTCGCAGGTGGGGCTGCCGGTGCGACCGGCCAGATAGGCGATACCCCCTGCGGCCCCGAGCGCCGCGACAGCACCGATGCGGCCCGCCGATTCGGGAGCGAACACCTGCTCACCCCTGATCCGCCGGACCACGGGCACTCCCAGGCCGAGGCCCAGCATCCCGACGATCGGAAGGTCGTGGAAGAGTTGCGCCCCCGTGAACTGGGGGCCGTGGTAGGCGACGCTGCCCGCCCCGCTGAGTGCGACGAACGCGCCGTAGAGGCCAGCGGTCATCCGTTGGCGACGCGGGATTCGACGGCTGCGGGCGAGCAGCCAGACGCCGACGGCGACGTAGCCCGCCGAGGAGGCCGTGTTGACCGGCTGGCCCAGCAGTCCGCCACGCAGCTGCTCGCAGTCCCCGGCACCGAGGGTGTCGGGTTGGGACAGCGCACGGGCGGCCAATCGCCGCGCCGCATCAGTGGCGGCGGCCGTGTCGAGCATTCGGGCCATCGACCCAGCCTATGGACGCATGCTCCCGCCCGGGCGCACCTGCACCAACGCGTCGTGGATCGGCGCGGCGACGAGTCGTCTCGTGCCTGTTCAGCCGGGCGCGGCGGCTTCGCGGTCCCTGGCGACCTCGTCGAGGTCTGCGTACTCATCGGAGGTGTCCACCCAGTCCTCGAACTGGATGATGCCCACCTCTGCGAAACGTTCGCGCAGCCAGCCATCGCCGGCGTCGAGCAGGCCGAGCTTCTTGCAGTTGGGCACGATCTTGGAGAACAGCATCATGCGGAATACGTCCTCGGCCTCGGTCGGTTCCTCGAGCATCAGCCTCACGACCGGGCGGGGATCGACGCCTTCGCGCTCCCAGACGTCGGTGTGGAACCAGCGGTTCCTGAGTCGCACCACCGCCTCATAGGCGAACTCCTGGCGCTCGCGGATCTCCACGGCATTCATCCCGGCGTAGAGCTCCTGGAGGCTGAGCACGCCGAAGGCCACATGACGCGCCTCGTCGCTCATCACGTATCGCAGCAGCTTCTTGAGAAGTGGCTCGTCGGTCATCTGGTGGATGAAGCCGAAGGCGGCCAGAGCCAGGCCCTCCACCATTATCTGCATGCCGAGGTAAGTGATGTCCCAGCGGGTGTCCTCGATGATGTCGTCGAGGAGTCGCCCGAGGTGCGGGTTGATCGGAAGGTGACCGGAGAACTTCTCGTCAAGGTACCGCTGGAAGGCCTCGACATGGCGGGCTTCGTCCATGACCTGTGTCGACGCGTAGTACTTGGCGTCGATCCACGGAACGGTCTCGACGATCTTGGCGGTGCAGAGCAGCGCTCCCTGCTCTCCATGGAGGAACTGGGAGAGCATGCTGTTCTGCTCGGTGATCGAGTGGTTCGCCCATTCACGTTCGCCCCACTTGGCCAGATCGGGCGAGTACTCGGCTGCCTTGGCGCGGAAGGCCTGGACGTCCGCTGCAGCTCCGAGTGAGGCGGCCATGCGTTCCTGATCGACCTCGGTCTCCCACGGCAGATCCGTGGTCACGTTCCACTGCGAGGTCTTGGCCTTCTCGTACAGCTTCGAGAGGCCCTCGCGGCTGCGCTCGTAGTCCCAGGTGAATGCCGTGTCTGCGGCACTCGCCACGATGTGCTCGTCGCCTCCGGGGCTTCGTCCTGCGTCGACGATCGAGTCCACGTCGGCTTCGGTGATGGTGTTCACTGCTTTCCCCCGTCTTTGCGGTAACTGAACGTCATTCGACTCCAGTTCGGAGTCTCGGCAGATCGACTGTCGGAGCGTGGCTAGGGTGCCGATCATGGCAGCCCCGCTCGACACCGTCGAGGAGTTCGATCCAATCGAGGTGGCAGACCTGCTGCGCCGCCGTGGCCGGGTGCGGGGCGAACCCGTGGCGATCACGCTGTTCAGCGAGGCTGCACCGGAGCCGTACGCGGCCAAACAGGTTGAACCTTGCGCAATCGTGCGCGAGGCGATGGACTTCGGCCACCACGCATACGTCGATGCCGAGAACCATGCCTGCCTGGCGGGAGCCTGGCAGGCAGGTTTCATCGACCCACCAGAGGAGATCTCCGTCGGGCAGCTACCTGGCCACGCACACCGACTTCTTCACCCCCGAAGGAGCGCGGGTGGTCAAGAACGGACACAACGTCCTGCCACAGGGGACCGCCGCAGCCATCGGTGCCTGCCCGCTGGACCAGGTACCCGAAGGTGTTGGCATCGATGTGATCGTGGTGGTCTGCGACCCCTCGATCGCCGCGATGGTGGGCGGAGTCCGTGTGGCGGTGGACGGCACTGCCCCGACCGGTGCTGCCGGGACCTCGCTCTGCGGCGACCTGTTCGCACTTCCCTGGCACGATCCCAACGTGGTCGTCAGCACCGGGGACGTGGGCGGCCGGATGTTCAACAAGGTCAAGCCCCACGAGATGTTCGTGATCATCCCCGCCCGCTGGGCGTACATGATCCCCGTGGTGCTCGGATCCCGGCCGGACCTCACGGGGCTGCTCGATTCCATCAAGCCCGGATACGCAGCGGAGCGGGAGGCCAAGCGCGCCGAGCGTGAGTCGGCGGGCGAGGACGTGGCATGGGACGACGAGGCCCTCGAGATCCTGGCCAACGCACCCCCCGCGATCCGGGACTTCGCCGGGCCGACCCTGGAGGAGTACGCGAGGGAGCACGGACACGACGTGGTGACCGTCGAGGTGATGTCCGAGCAGATGGAGTCGATCGGCATGCGCCTCGACGACGTGCTCGCGCTGGCTGATGAGGATGTCACCGAAGCGCTGGCCGATGCAGGCCTCGGCGGCGACTCCGCCGAAGACGAGGCATCCGGCGAGGTGCAGCACGAGCACGAGAAGGCCGAACTGGCCGCGACGGTCCACGAGCCTGCCGACGAGGACGACCTGGGGCCGGGCCGCGTGCGCTCCTTCGCCACGCGCCTGATCCCTGCAGAAGCCGAGCATGTCTGGGACGTGATCGTGGATGCCGCCGGCTGGGAGAGCTGGTACTCCGACATCCGCGACATCTCGATGCGCGGCGAGATGAAGAGTGGGGCGAAGCTTCGCTTCTCCACCGGCCCGGTGAAGGTGAGTGCCGAAGTGTCCCGCATGGAGCACACCGAGGTGCTCGAGTTCGTGGGCCGCTCCAAGGGGGCCACCTCGACCTACCGGTTCCACCTCCACGCCCGACCCGAGGGCACACTCGTGACCCTGCGACAGGTCAGCGACGGACTCGCGGTGCGCACGATGCGCCCGATGCTCCAACGCATAGCGGACGGCTCGCTGCCCCAGTGGCTGGCGGCGCTGCACCGCGAGATCGAGTCCAGGCTCGGCACGCAGGGACGGAATTGAACGGGCAGCGGGTGAAGGCCATGGGGCTGTGCGACCAGGGGAGCGGATGATGCCCGAGGAACTCGACGAGGCGGCCCAGCAGGCGATGCGCTCGGCAATTCCCGGCACGTTCACCGCCACACCGTTCATGTCGGGCATGGGGATCACATTCGACCGCTACGAGCCCGACGACGTGGCGATCAGGATCCCGTTCCGCGAGGACCTGACGAACGACGGCACCTACTACCACGGTGGCGTGATAGCCACCGCGATCGACACCGCCGGCGCCGCCGCCGCTTGGTCGAACCACGACTTCAACAAGGGCACCCGTGCCTCCACGGTGTCCATGACCGTGCAGTACGTGGGTGCGGCAAAGCGTTCGGACCTGCTCTGCGAGGCCCGCACCGTCAAGCGGGGCAAAGAACTCACCTTCACCGAGATCACCGCCACCGACGCTGACGGAAAGGTCGTCGCCCACGCGGTACAGACCTACCGGATCGTGTGAACAGCCGAGGAGCACGACACCGATGGACCCCGACACCTACACCCGCACCCGGCTCTCACTGCAGTCGATCGCAGAGCACCTGCTGACCGCAGATCTGCACCGCCACACCGACAGGATCGGGCTGCGCGCCACCACCGGAGGGTTCGGCCAACCCGAGTTCTGGGCAGACGGAGTCAGGCGCCGGCTGCGTGTCGACGGTGACCAACTCGTGATCCTCGAGGGCGACCACGAGTCGTGGCATCCCCTCTCGACGCTGGCCGTTGCCGGGCAGGCGGCAGGTGTGGAACTGGGGGCGCCGAAGGACGTATTCGCCGCCGGGACCGAACTGGCCCCGGACCGGGCGCTCGAGCTCGATGCGGATTCGGTGCAACGAGTGGCCGGTTGGTACCAGCTGACTTCCGATGCCCTCGAATCCCTTCGCCGTGCCAACGCTGGGCGCAGGCCCGCCATCGTGCAGCTGTGGCCGGAGCACTTCGACCTGGCCACCAACATGGCACAGGTGAACTTCGGTGGCTCGCCCGGTGACGGCCACATCCCAGAGCCCTATCTCTACGTCGGGCCGTGGACCCCACTCGAGGGCGACTTCTGGAACGAGTCGTTCGGTGCGACGAGGCTCGCCTCCGAGATCGACGGTCCAGCCGACGCGATCGAGTTCTTCAGTGAGGGTCTGCGTCGCGCAACGCAGTAGTGGCGCGGCATCTGGCTCGGCCGTGCACGCCTAGACAAGGTCGACGTCGGTGACGACGTGCACCAGCGCCGGCCCATCGACGGCAAAGGCCGCCGCCAGGGCAGCATCCAGTTCGCCGGCACGATCCACGCGGAGTCCGGTGGCACCGCACAGTTCCGCGTAGGCGGCGAAGTCTGGGTTCACGAGGGACGTCTGCCAGACCTCGTGGGAGGCCGCGCGCTGTTCCTTGGAGATCTTTCCGAGCTCGGAGTTGTCGAGCACCACATGGCGCACCGGGACTTCGTACTTCACGAAGGTCGTGAGCTCCGCGAGGTACTGGCCGAGGCCACCGTCGCCGCTGATCGACACGAGCGGCCTGTCGGGAAACGCCGCCCACGCCCCCAGCGCGGCCGGAAGTGCGAAGCCGATCGAACCCAGGTAACCGGACATCACGACCCGCTGGGACCCAGACGACTCGAAGTAGCGCCCGAAGCTGTAGGTGTTGTTGCCCACGTCGACGCAGATCACGGCGTCATCGGGGCAATGTCTGCCGAGTGCATCGAACACGGCGGCCGCCGCCACGCCGTTGCCCCTTTCCTCGGCGATGCGCCGACCCTTTTCCTCGCGCCACAGCTCCCAGCGCTGGGCCACTTCGGGACGCTGGTCGAGAGCCCTGGTGTCGGCCACCTCGTCGCAGAGCATGCCGACCGTCGTGGCGACATCGCCCAGCAGGCCGCAGCGCACCGGGTGGAATCGTCCGATCGCTGCCGGATCGTGGTCGACCTGGATGATGTCCTTGTAGTCAGCCACGCCCGTGTGATTCGAGAACGACACACCGAGTGCCAGAACGAGGTCCGATTCGTTCATCAGCCAGCTCGCAACAGGTGTGCCGGAACGTCCCAGCACTCCCGCGCCGAGCGGATGGTCGTCGCCGACGAGGCCCTTGGCCTTGAAGGTCGTGAACACCGGAGCGTCGAGGCGTTCGGCGAGGCGCAGGACCTCGGCCACCGCGTGGCGTGCACCGTGGCCGACGATCACCACTGGCCGCTCAGCCCCCTCGACGAGTCGTGCGGCCTCAGCCACGACCGCCGGAGGTGGAGCCGTGCGTCGGTCGGCGAGACGGCCCTCCACGCCGGTCGCTTCATCGTCACTCGGCTGTTCCTGCACCTCGTCGGGGAGGACGAGGTGCGCCACACCGGATCCATCGATCGCGTGCTTCACCGCCAGGTTCGCGAGCTCCGGCGTGGTCCGACCCGGCGTGCACGGTGCGGCTCCATTCGGCCACGTCCGCAAACGCGCCCTGGAGGTCGAGATCCTGGAACGCCCCGCGGCCCAGAACACTCGACGGAACCTGCCCGGAGATCGCGATCACCGGTGAACCATCGACCTTGGCGTCATACAGGCCGGTCAGCAGATTCGTGGAACCGGGGCCCGCAATCGCAAAGCAGGCTGCGGGGCGCCCGGTCAGCTTCCCGTGGGACGAAGCCGCGAACGCGGCCGCGCCCTCGTGTCGGATGCCCACATAGGTGAGCTGGCCGCGCCCCTCTGCCCGACGCATCGCCTCGGCGAAGCCGAGGTTGGAGTGTCCGACCATGCCGAACACATGGGTGACCCCGGATGCGACGAGGCTCTCCACCATCACGTCCGCGACGGTTCGCGGGTCCTCGGTCGGCCTGGGCAGCTCGACGAAGGTGCCGTCCTCGACCTCGTGGACCTCGAAGCACTCCGGTGCATCGGAGAACCCCTCGGGCGGCCTGCCCGAGATCGGGTCGTAGTCGTAGCCGTGCCACGGACAGCGGAGCCAACCGTGCTCGATCGTGCCCTCCCCCAGTGGTCCACCCTGGTGCGGGCAGCGGTTGTCGAGTACGCCGACGCGACCGTCACAGCGTGACACGGCCAGCGCGCGGCCCTCGATGGTGACGGTACGGACCCGACCCTCCTCTGGCAGGTCGAGGTCCTCGATGCGGTGCCGAACGGTGTCCGCCCCGCCGCCGGCATCCTCGGTCGGGTCGTTCCCGGTCATGGCAACACCCCCGCATATGCAACACCGGTCAGGTGATGGACTTCCCGCTCGAACGTCGTCAGGTCGTCGATGCCCAGTTCGTCGATTCGGCTGTGCCCGCACGCCCTGGCGATGACAGCCATCAGGTCCACCGAAGCACGGAGGAAGCGACCGAGGCGTTCCGCTGCCTCCTCGACCGGAAGGCGGGCGCGGAGCTCTGGATCCTGTGTGGCGATCCCGACCGGGCAGCGATCGGTGTGACACGCACGCATGCCCACGCATCCAATGGCCTGCAGTGCCGAGTTGGCCAGTGCGACCGCATCGGCCCCGAGCGCCATGGCCTTCGCGAAATCAGGCGCGGTGCGCAATCCGCCGGTGGCGATGAGCGAGACGTCGCGCACGCCCAGGCGGTCCAGGTGGCGACGGGCGCGTGCAATGGCCGGCATCGTCGGCACCGAGATGTGGTCGCGGAACACCAACGGAGCCGCACCGGTGCCGCCACCGCGGCCGTCGAGGATGATGTAGTCGACCCCGATCCCGAGGGCCGCGTCGATGTCCGCCTCTATGTGCTGGGCCGAGAGCTTGGCCCCTATCGGAATGCCCCCGCTGCGGCGCCTCACCTCGCCGACGAAGTCAGCTATGTCGGCGAGGGAGTTGAAGTCCGGGAAACGACTGGGAGACACCGCAGCGGTTCCCTCCGGCAATCCCCGCACCTCGGCGATACGGCCCACGACCTTCGACCCGGGCAGGTGGCCGCCGGTGCCCGTCTTGGCACCCTGGCCGAACTTGAGGTGGAAGGCCTGGACACGGTCGAGGTGCGCGAAGTCCCACCCGAATCGACCGGAGGCCAGCTCGTAGAAGTAGCGGCTGTTCTCGGCTTGCTCCTCGGGAAGCATTCCGCCTTCTCCGGAGCAGATTCCGGTACCTGCCAGCTCCGCTCCACGCGACAGGGCGACCTTCGCCTCCTCGGACAGGGCCCCGAAGCTCATGTCGGACACGAACAGTGGGATGGAGAGGCGAAGCGGCTTGGCCGCTTCCGGACCGATCGTGACGTCGGTGGCGACCGGATCCTCGTCGAGGCCGGGGAACGTCGCCAGTTGTCCGGTGAGGAACTGGAGGTCGTCCCAGCTCGGCAGCTCCGATCGCGGCACACCCATCGCGGAAACCGGGCCGTGCCTGCCCGTGCGGGACAGCCCGTAGAGCGCCAGGTCGTGGATCTCACCAACGAGGTCCTCGTCGGGTCCGTTGTGCGGATTCTCGTAGTGCCACTCGTACTCCGACACTGCGTCGCGGCGCTGTGGCGCAACGTCCACGGGAGTCTCGGACACGTCGGTGGTGGGGCGCACGGTGGCCTGGTGCCTCACCTCGGAAGCGCAGATCACCACCTCGTCGCCAACGATTTCGGTCTCGTAGCTGTGCAGGCGCTGGGACGGGTCGTATGCAGAGATTCCCGAGCAGGCGCGGTAGTCCCATCCATGGAGACTGCAGATCAGGTCATCGCCCTCGACGCGCCCATCCGCGAGGCGGGCGCCCCTGTGCAGGCAGCGACCGGCCAGCACGGACACCCCGTCGTCCAGACGCAGTACGACGAGTTCCATGCCGTGGACCGACACGCCGAGGGGTTCGCGATCGGACAGCGCGGAGAACTTGGCGACGACGATTGGTTCGAGCACCCGCGGAAAGCTACCGGACGGACCGATTCCACGAGTCGCGAGCGAATTCGCCGCCGAGCGTCGCGGTTTTGGAGACGGGGGGCGGCGAATTCGGTTGTTTCGGGTCAGCCTCGGTCGTGGAGGTGTTCGGCGGTCGTCCCGCCGATGTCCATCGCCTCCATGCCGAGCTTGCGGTGGTCCCAGGAGCGGACCCGCTCCACGTCCACACGAACCGCGATTCGGTTGTTGAGCATGAACTCCACGAGCGGCTTCACCTCCTCGGTGTAGGGCCCGTTGTAGCGCTCCCATACGCTCACGCCCACGTCCCAGAGCCGGTCGGGGTCCTCGACGATCTCGGCAGTGCCCTCGAATGAGACTCCGCGGAGCGAGTCGTAGGTCTCGCCGTCCTCGACCAGCACCGTGATGCGTGGGTCGCGTCGCAGGTTGACGGCCTTCTGTGACTTCGCCTTGGTCTCGAACCAGATCTTGCCGTCGACCACCGCATACCACATGGCCACCAGATGCGGGGTGCCGTCCTTTCCGACGGTGGCCATGGTGGCAGTGCGGCTCTGCTCCAGGTAGTCCTCGATCTCGGAGTCAGTCATCGCGACCTTGGAACGTTCCTTGCTGCCCATGGACCGGGAACCTAGCTGACCCGAAGCCGTGGGACGGGGCCGTGCGCCGTTCTCAGAACGTCAACCAGAGCCGCAGGAGGTGGCGGGGATGCGCCGGGTCGTCCACATAACCGGTTCGTGCGTGGGCAACCGTGTGGTTCGAACACAGCTGGAGGTCTCCGGTGCGAAGCTCCATCGACTGGGCCATGCCCGGACGCGACGAGATCTCCTCCCATTTGTCCAGTGCCGCGAGCAGGTCCGCATCCAGCTCGACACCTGGATGGCGGCCGGCGGATCGGAAGTAGCCCAGGTGCATGAACGTGGCCACCCGCGCTCCGTCGAAGCAGACCGGCCTCACCGGCACGTGGTCGAAACCTTCGCCATCGCTTCGGGTGTCGAGCTCCACCACCTCGCAGAGACGGGCGGCCAACTCGGGGGCAGTGGCAGCCATCTCGTCGAACACGGCGACCGAAGACACCAAACTCGACGAGCCACCCTCTCTCGCAGGTGCCAGGCACAACAGACCCACTGCATCGGCCGCGTCGCAGTGAAACGAGATGTCGACCGTCGAGCGGTATTCGCGCGCCAGGGGCGTGTCGACAGGATCTCGGTAGTCCGTGACGTGGCCGAGCAGGTCGCCCCCGCCGTTCTGGGCACCGGGATGTCCGAGGTGCAACCCGAGCGCCCAATAGGCGGCTTCGACCTCGTGCTGCTGCATGTCAGCGACGGGCAGGCCGCGCCACAAAACGAACCCGGGTCCTTCCATCAGCGCTTCCCGACTGCGCTCCACCAGTGGCCCGAGTGCATCGAGCACGATCTCGGACCGCGTCAGCTCGGCAAGGTCGACCCCTTCGGCGACGAGCGCGCGGCCGAGGCCCGCGAACTCCTCGGCGCCAGCGGGAGTCACCCCGAGCTGCCAGGCGGAGGGTTCGGTCAGATCGGACGCCCGCCACGCACCAGGACCACCGACCGGACCGTCGGGAACCCCGACGTGTGGCCGGTCGTTGAAGTAGGAAAGGGTCTGCTCCAGGTAGGAGCGGTAGCCCGGGATCAGCCCGCCGGCTCGTAGGGCTCCGGATCGGAGTCCGCGGTCATCTGCTTGATGACTGCAAACACGATCCCGAGGATGCCCAGCAGGATCAGGAACTTCAGCAGCTTGTGGGACGACTTCGCCTTCTCGGAAGCCTCCTCCAGGGTGTCAGCCACGATGTCGACGACCTCGTCGTTGGTGAGGGTGCTCATAGTTGCTCCAGTCGCTGTTCGTCCCTTTCCCGCATGGCCAGGGACCGGGCCCAACATATCGCCTCCGACGGGCGCTGCGACGCGCGAGGCGAACCAGACGGCCACCTGGAGACCTCGCTTTGCCGGGCGGGCGATTTCGCGTGCCGATCACCCACCACCAGACTGTCCGGATGGCGAGGGACCACCAGTACCGGCAACCAATGCTGATCGCGGTGGTTCTTGCCGCAACGGCGCTGTTCGGGGGCGCGTGCAGCAGCGACGACGGTGCGTCCGGTGAAGGTGCCGGGGAGTCGGGCGCAACCACGGCCCCGACCCGGGGAGATGTCGAGTCCGGCTCTGCAGGTGTGTTCCCCGGCGACGACTGGCAGACCATCGATGCCGAAGCCGCAGGTCTCGACCAAGCCGTTCTCGACGAGATCGCAGACGACGCGGAGACGGGGCTTTCCAACTGCTGGCTCGTGGTGAGGGGCGGGAGGATCGTGGACGAGCGTTACTTCCGGGGCACCCGCGCGGACTCCGCCCAGGAAGTCTTCTCGGCTTCGAAGTCCTTCACCTCCGTACTGATGGGAATGGCGGCTGACGAAGGGTCCTTCAGTGTCGGGGACAGGGCTTCGCAGTGGATCCCGCAATGGCAGGGCGGCGAATCCGAGGACATCACCATCGAGCAGCTTCTCAACAACACCTCGGGCCGCTTCCAGGACTTCGAGACCGACTACGTGGAGATGGCAGCGAGGGCGCCGGACAAGACGGCGTTCTCGATCGGCCTCGGCCAGCAGAGCGAGCCGGGCACCGAATGGGTGTACAACAACGCAGCAATCCAGACCCTCGAGGCGGTGTTCGGCGAATCCACCGGACAGGACCTGTCGGACTTCGCGCAGGAGCGTCTGTTCGAGCCGCTGGGGATGGACGACAGCTCATTGATACGGGATGCGGCCGGCAACCCGCTCACGTTCATGGGGGTGCAGTCGACCTGCCGCGACATGGCCCGGTTCGGACTACTGGCGCTGCGTCAGGGCAACTGGGACGGCCAGCAGATCGTGAGCGAGGACTGGATGCAGAGCTCCACGGGTCGCTCCAGCCAGGAGCTGAATGCCGCCTACGGCTGGCTGTGGTGGTTGAACCGCGAGGGCACCATCACCGGGGGTGACCAGGCCACCGGCGGCTCCGAGGAAGGTGAGGTCGGTCGACTCGTGGAGGGGGCACCTGCCGAGATGTTCTTCGCACTGGGCCTCGGCGGCCAGATGATCGCCATCGACCCCGGCTCCGACACTGTGGTGGTGCGCCTGGGTGATGCCACCTATCCGGACGGCACCGAGAAGTTCGAGCGTTCCGACATCGTGCGCGTGGCCACCGAAGCCGTTCTCTAGCGGCCCAGCCTGGCGCGGCCCTTGCCCCACATCATGCGGATCATGGCCTGCATGGTCTTCTCCGTACGCTCGTTGTAGGGATACTGCCCGGCGGTCTGCTTGCCGCCGAAGCGGTCGACCACGATCGGCTGGGCGTGGGTGAAGCTGCGCACGCCGACCTTTCCGTTGGCCTGTCCGACCCCCGAGTCGCCCCGTCCGCCGAAGGGTGCTTCGGGAATTCCATAGGTCAGGGCCATGTCGTTGACCGAAACGCTGCCGGTGTGCATCCGCGCGGCGATTTCGATGCCGGCGTCCGTGTCCGAGGTCCAGACGCTGCCGGCGAGTCCGTAGTTGGTGTCGTTGGCGAACTTGATCGCCTCGTCGATGCTCGCCACCGGGACGATGGGCAGCACCGGGCCGAAGGTCTCCTCGCGCATCACAGCCATGTCGTGGTTCACATCGGTCAGCACTGTCGGCTGGAAGTACAGACCCGGCAGGTCCTCGTTTCGGGCACCGCCCACCACGGCCTTGGCGCCGTCGGCAATCGCGGCATCGACCTGTTCGCACACCTTGTCGAGCTGGCGGTCCCAGAACATCGGGCCGACGTCGAAGCTGCCCGAGGTGTCCTGCCTCAGCGCCCTCACGCGCTCGGCCACCTTGGCGGTGAACTCCTCAGCGACGTCTTCGAGCACATAGACCCGCTCGGTGCCACAGCAGTACTGGCCGGTGTTGAACATCGAGCCCACGACCGCGCCCCCGGCGGCGGCGTCGAGGTCCGCGTCGGAGCAGACGATCATGGCATCGTTGCCACCGAGCTCGAGCGTGTAGGGCACGAGCTGGCGCGCGCACGACTCGGCGATCCTGCGACCCGTTGCCACGCTGCCGGTGAAGTGGATCTTGTCGACGCCACCCTCGACCAGTGCCGCTCCCGTCTCGCCGTCACCCATGGCGACCTGCACGACGCCCTCGGGGATACCTGCACGCTCGAACAACTCGACTGCGAGGCGGCCCGAATGGGGAGTCACCTCGGAGGGCTTCACGATGACGGTGTTGCCGGCGATGAGCGCCTGGATGGCGGGGTTGAGCGAGAGGATCAGGGGTCCGTTCCACGGGGAGATCACTCCGACCACGCCGAGGGGCTGGTAGCGGACCTGGACCTTCTTGGTGAGCCGCAGGACACCGTGGGTGGGCATCGGTTCGGTCCGCAGCCACCTGGCTGCATTCTTCGCGAGGAAGCTGAGGGAGTCGGCTGCGGCGAACACGTCGATCATCAGGGCTTCCGAGCGCGGTTTGCCCGATTCCCGGACGATGACCTCGATGAAGTCCTCCTGGTTCTCGACCAGAACGGCCAGTGCCTGGCGCAGGTACTCCGCCCGTGCAGCGACGCCGAGGGCTTCCCATGCCGGTTGGACCTCCCGGGCGCGGGCAATCAGCGCCTTGACATCAGCCGGCGAATCGCAGACCAGCTCGCCGATCGACTCGCGGGTCGCGGGCGACGCCAGGTCGTAGCGCCGGCGGCCGTCCTCGGTCGGTTCGGCAGGTGTGACGATGGCCATCAGGTTCCCCGATCGTGCTGGTGACCTGACGAGCCGTCAGATCGCTGCTGACAGCAAAGCACAGCCCTGCCGCATTGCGAAAGAGCGGGCCATTGACGACCGCAGGCAACCGCAGGTCGCTCCGGCGACACAACCGGAGGCCAAAGCACAGCGGGACCCGCGCTCCTTGGCGCGGGCCCCGCTGCGGGGGGGTACGGGAGGGGACTCAGGCGTTCTCGAAGAACTCCTCGGACTTCTGGTTGAACAGCAGCCACAGCACGATCAGCGAGACAACTGCTGCGACCACTCCGGTGGCACGCTGCTCGGAGTGCAGCGCGACCATCGCCCAGATGCCACTCGCCAGGTTCAGACACCGCGATCACGGCGTAGAACACACGCACCATCTGGCTGCCCTTTCCGAGCAGGTTGGCCAGGAGCACCTGTGCCAGGCCGATGACGGCCACGACCAGTCCGAACACGATCAGCTGGTTCTCGCTGTGCAGTGACACGACCTGGAACACCTCGTCATCGCGGTCGAGCATGATGAGGATCCCGGTGAGCACGTTGAAGAAACCACCGATGTAGCCGAGAACGACAAGGAGCGTGATCTCCCATGGTCGCTGAGCGGGTTGCATCGATTCCCTCGGGGCTGCGGCTTGCGAGGCCATGACTTGACTCCGTTCCGTGGTCATTCGACCACTCGGTGTCAGTGTAGGAACGGAAAGCTCGAATCCTGCGGATTTGCGCAGCTCAGTCGCCCTGGAGCAATCCCTTTGCGAAGTCGATGCTCGGCAGATCCGACGCGAAGTAGTGCTGGCCACCCGCGTGGAGGTCACGGAAGCACCTCTGCAGGGGACCGTCCCGCAGTGCGGAGGTGCCCGCCAGGGAGTAGGCCTCCCGGGCCAGCTCCACCGAGTCGCGATTCGCGTGGACGCACGCCTGGCGCAACACGTTGGCCGTCGGCATCGGTCGACGAAATCCCCTCGGGCCTCGCACTCCGCCTCGGCCTGCTCACACGCCTCCAGCCACCCACGCCCTGCATGCCCGGTGCCGCGATTCCAGTCGAGCGAGGCTGATCTGGAAGTACTCCGGAGTCAGCCAGTGAGTTCATGGCGCCCATGCGGACCTTCGTGCGAGCCAGTTCGATCAACTCGTCGAGCATCCGGCGCGCCACCCCAGCGCCCAGCCGGCGTGGCCGGCCGCCGTCATCGGGATGACGCCGAGGTAGTGCTTGGCCGAACCGCGATGCACGGTCGGTGCGAAGAAGTCGAAGGCGCACACCTCGGGCACCGACGCACCCCTGACCCCGTAGTCGATCGACTGCGTGGCGCTCAGCCCGAGGACGTCCCAGTTGCCCCGCGGGTTCGATGTCCGACTGCGGCAGGAAGCCCATCCGGTACTCGCGCATCGGCGCCCGGGCGGTTCGCGAAGAACCCTGCGCCGGCGAACTCGGCGAGCAGGATCCCCGAGCCGAACTGGTAGTCGCCGTCGAGCACCCAGTGGTCGTCCTCGCAGCTCCGCGGTGCCGTTCGGAGCGAACTGGCCGCCGCACACGGGCAGCGAGCCGTCCGTCGTGGTCCGCCAGCAGGATGTCGATGCCCTCGTCGGGCAGGTAGGCGCCGAAGTAGGCGAGAACGGTGTCTCCGCGCGAACGAGCACCATCCGATCGAACCGTCTGCGTAGGCGAGTTCGGCCCAGACCTCCGTCCGCCTCCGCCAGCGGCAGGTCGGCGCCGCCGATCTCCTTGGGTGCCGGACACCGCGTTGAGCCGGCACCTGCGATCAGCTCGAGCGCCTTGGGGTCGAAGGCTGGCACGGGCACCGTTCGCGGTCGCGATCGCATCGAGTTCTTCACGCAGATCCCTCGCCGCCTGCACTGCTGTCATCACGCCCCTGGTTCGGATCGGACCGCACTCTCCCACAGCCGGGTGATGCGGCTCACCTCGCGGCTGCCACAACCGCCGTCAGCAGGTGGACGACCCGCCGTCGACGGGGATCACGGCGCCGGTCAGGTAGGAGCCCGGCCCGCGACGGACAGGAACAGCGCCACCCCGGCCATGTCGTCGGGGCGTCCGACCCGGCGCAGCGGGGTGGAGCGATGATGGCGTCGCCGAACGCGTCGAGGGTCGCTGCCATCATCTTCGAGGGAAAGCGCGCCGGGTGCGACCGCGTTGACGGTCACCTCCGGCGCGCAGCTGGCCCGCGAGGTGGCGGGTCAGCTGGTGCACGGCCGCCTTGGACGCCGAGTACGAGTAGGTCTCCATCGGCGGAGGATCGATGCCGTTGACCGAGCCGATGTTGATGATCCGCGCGCCGGGTCCTCGGCGTGCCCGCCGCCTGGAGCAGGGGAAGCAGGAACTTGGTGGTGTGGAAGACGCCCTGCACGTTGAGGTCGAGCACCCGGGACCAGACCCGGAGTCCTGCTCCGCCAGCGGCGCGCCCCAGGTGGCCCCGGCGTTGTTGACCAACACGTCGAGCGAGTCCCACCTCCCGGCCACCCATTCGGCGAGCTCGCGGCACCCCTCCTCGGTGGAGAGGTCCGAGGTGACCCCCGCGCAGGAGCCGAGTGCGGACAGCTCCTCGACGGTGGCCTCCACGGCATCGTGCCTTTCGCGAGGTCACGATCACCTCCGCGCCCCCGGCGACGAAACCTCCGGCGATCATGCGTCCGATGCCGCTGGTGCCACCGGTGACGACCACCCTGTGTCCGGCCACCGAGAAGAGGTCCCCCGGGGCCGTGCACCTCCCGGTGTCGGTTCCTGCTTCAGTGCCTGCTTCGGCGCTCATACGGTGCTCCGTGCCGGGCGCCCGTTCGTGCCCGTCCCGGGAACACGGGAAGCACCCGCGCCGTGCCCGTCCGCGAAGATCCATCGGTGGGCACGACCTCTCGACGCGGGTTCCTCACGGCACTCGGGATCGGGACCGCAGCGACAGCCGCAGCGTGCAGCGACGGCGGCGCCGATCTGGCCGCCTCGGCGGACCGGACTTCCGCCACGGGACGCCCTGCCAGCCGTCGGCGGCGCCGGACGTGCCCCCGATCCGGGGATCGGAGCGGACCCGTTCACGCTCGGAGTGGCATCCGGCGACCCGCTGCCGGACGCCGTGATGCTCTGGACACGCCTCGTTCCCGAGCCCGGAGTCCTCCGGAGGCGGCATGCCGGCCGGCGACGCCGACGTGCTCTGGGAGGTAGCGGTCGACGACTCGTTCGAAACGGTGGTGTCGACCGGCGATCGCTCCGGCTTCCACGGAGCGGGCCCACGCGGTGAGAGTCGATGCAACGGGGCTGGAACCCGCCTCCTGGTACCACTACCGGTTCCGCATCGGCGACTGGACGAGTCCGGTCGGACGCACCCGCACGGCTCCACCGGCCGGGGAGCCGAAGCCCCCGTCGACTTCGGATTCGCTTCCTGCCAGAGCTTCCAGAGCGGCTGGTACAACGCCTGGCGAGACGTGGCGGCAGCGGGCCTGGATCTCGTGGTGTTCCTCGGTGACTACATCTACGAGAACGCGTCCCAGCCAGTCGACCGCACCGAGGGTGTGGTGCGCGCCGCTGGGACAGCGGCAACGACGATCCGGAGTGCACGACGCTCGCCGACTACCGACGCCGCTATGCGATCTACCGGGGCGACGAGGACCTACGGGCCGCACATGCCGCGGCGCCCTGGCTGGTCGTCTGGGACGACCACGAGGTCGACAACAACTATGCGGACGGCGTGTCGGAGAAGGAGGGCGTCTCCGCCGAGGACTTCGCCGCGACGTCGCAGCGCGGCGTACCGCGGCCTGGTGGGAGAACATGCCGGTGCGCCTGCCACCCCCCGACGGCCCGGACCTCGAGATCGACCGCAGGATCGACTGGGGATCGCTGGCGTCCTTCTTCCTCGATCGACACGAGGCAGTTCCACCGCAGACCAGGCGTGCGGTGACGCCACCTTCGACCTCTGGACCCGGCATGCGCCGAGGTGGCGGCCCGGATCGACAGTTCCTGGGCGCAGCCCAGGAGGCACGGCTGATCGAGGGGCTCACCGACTCCGCAGGCGACTGGAACGTGATCGGCAACCAGACGGTCATGTCACCGCTGGTGGTCGGCGACGCGATCCTCAACTACGACCAGTGGGACGGCTACCCCGACGCCCGCGAACGCCTCCTGTCGGCGATCGAGGACGCCGGACTCACCAACACCGTGGTGATCACCGGGGACATCCACGTGGCCGGGGTGGGAGACGTGCAGCTCGGCGACGGCGACGACGCACGCACGGTCGCGACCGAACTGGTCGGCACCTCGATCTCCTCCGACGCCCCGATACCCGAGGACCTCTCCAGCCTCGTGAGCACCCTGCTGCCATGGATCCAGTACTTCGACGCCCGAAGCGCGGCTGGACCGCGGTGCAGCGTGGACTCGAACGAGTGGACCGCCGAGTTCCGGGTCGTGGACGACAACCTCGCCCAGGATCAGCCGGCGGTGGTCGACGCCAGGTTCACCATCACGCCGGACGCACCCGGAGCCGTGCCCGTCTGACCCGGGTCCGGATGCCGCTGCAGACAGGTCAGGCGGCCGGACCGTCCGGTGTCATCGCCGTCATCCTCGGGAGGATTCTCGACCACTGTGAGTTCCGGGCCCGGAGTCCCGCCCGCCGGCGATCTTCATGATGATCAACACGAGGATTCCCACCAGGGTCACGATGGCCAGGATCTTCAGGAACCGTCGACTGCGGGTCGCCACGTCCTCGACCTGTCCGGCCACCGAGAGGGCATCCTGTGCATGTTCGAGGACCTTCTGGACCTGGGCGATCCCCTCTTCGGCCTGGACTATGCGCTCGTGTGTGATGCTCACTTCGGGCCTCCCGATTCCGTCTCTGCGGAATCTACCTCGGGCGGACTCCCTGCCGGGGCGCCACACACCCCGGCCACTGCGCTGACGAGCCGCATCAGCCGCGGCTCAACTCGTGACCGTCGCGGTGGGTAGGGTTCTGGGCCATGACTGCGCCCAAGACATGGAACCTTGCCGACCTGTTCGAGTCCGTCGTCGACGTGATCGGGGACCGACCTTCGGTCTCGGTACCCAACGCACACGACGGCCCCCGCGAGTTCACACTGGCCGAACTGGACCAGAGGGCCAATCGCCTGGCCCACGCAATGGCGGATCGAGGGGTCGGAGTTGGCGACAAGGTCGCTGTGTACGGCTACAACTCCAACGAGTGGGTGGAGGCCCAGTGGGCATCCTGGAAGTTGCGCGGAGTGCCGGTGAACGTGAACTACCGCTACGTCGAGGGTGAGCTCACCTACCTGCTCGACAACTCCGACGCCGTGGCTGTCGTGCACGGGGCCGAGTTCTCACCCAGGCTGGCGAACATCCGGGGTGACCTGCCGGGACTCAAGGCCTGCATCGCCTGGGCAGACGGCTCGGGCGAGGACATTTCGGCGTGCGAGGCGGAGGACTACGAAGCCGTGCTCGCAGCTTCGTCGCCCGAGCGCGGCTTCGGCGACCGCAGCAACGAAGACCTCTACATGCTCTACACCGGAGGCACCACCGGCATGCCCAAGGGTGTCATGTGGACCCACGAGGACTTCTTCCTGGCCACGATCGGCCCGATCGTCACCGCCCTCGGCGACCCGATCACCGAACCGGGCCAGGTGGCCGAGCGGCCGCGGAAGCACTCCCGGGAGTCAGCTTCCCGGTGGCTCCCCTGACGCACGGCGCGGCCCAGTGGGTGGCCACCGGTAATGCGCTCAACGGATCGAAGATGGTCCTGAGCACCGCCAGGAAGATGGACCCCGCGGAGGTGTGGCAGATCGCAGCGGACCAGAAGGCGATGATCATGGGCCTCGTCGGCGACGCACAGGCCCGCCCGCTCATCGAGGAGCTCGCAAAGGACCCGGCGCGGTTCGACCTGAGCTCCCTGTTCCTGATCAGCTCGGGTGGTGCGATCCTCTCGCCCGCGGTGAAGGAGACCTACGCCGAGATCCTGCCCAACGTGATCATGTACGACGCGCTCGGCGCCTCGGAGACCGGCTACCAGGGCACACATGCGGGAGCGGACGAACAGGGCCGTCCGCAGTTCACCTTCGGTGACCACACGATCGTGATCGACGACGAGGGCAACCCGACCAAGCCGGGCGACGGCGTCGTGGGGCGGCTCGCCCGACGCGGCCACATCCCCCTCGGCTACTACAAGGACGAGGCGAAGACCGCCGAGACCTTTCCGACCATCAACGGTGAACGCTGGGTCATCCCCGGCGACATGGCCATTGCCGAGGGCGACGGCAACATCACCCTGCTCGGACGTGGTTCGGTCTCGATCAACTCCGGAGGAGAGAAGATCTACCCCGAAGAGGTGGAGCTGGTTCTCAAGGGGCACCCGGATGTGTTCGACGCCGTCGTGGTCGGTGTACCGGACGAGCGCTGGGGCGAAAGGGTCGCGGCGGTGATCGTCGCCCGCGACGGCGCAACACCGACGGCAGAGGAACTGGGCGATTACGCACGCAAGCACATCGCGTCGTACAAGTGCCCCAAGGAGGTCTGCATAGTCGACGAGATGGTGCGGTCGCCCTCCGGCAAGGCCGACTACCGCTGGGCCAAGGCCCAGGCACTCGAAGCTCTGGGCCAGTAGGGCGCGATCGCCGCCGAGCGCGCCGACAACAGATACGAGCCGAGGCGGGAACAATGAGGTCATTCAACGGAAGGGTCGCGGCGATCACCGGTGCCGCGAGCGGCATCGGCGCGTCGCTGGCGGTGGAACTGGCACGGCGCGGCTGCGAAGTCGCCATCTCCGATGTCGACAGCCAGGGCCTCGAGCGCACCGCCGAAGCCGCGCGGAGAGTCGGACCTCAGGTCTCCACCCAGGAACTCGATGTGTCGGACCGTGACGCAGTGCTCGAGTGGGCTGACCGGGTCGTCGCCCAGCACGGCAAGGCCAACATGGTGTTCAACAACGCAGGCGTCGCACTCGGAGCACCGGTGACCGGAATGTCCTTCGAGGACCTCGACTGGCTGATGGGAATCAACTTCGACGGAGTCGTGAACGGCACCAAGGCGTTCCTCCCATACCTCAGGGAGTCGGGTGAGGGTCACGTCGTGAACATCTCGAGCGTGTTCGGATTCATCGGGATCCCCTCGCAGTCGGCCTACAACGCCGCCAAGTTCGCCGTGCGCGGGTTCACCGAGGCCCTTCGCCTCGAGCTCGACATGGAGGAATGTGGTGTATCAGCCACGACCGTGCATCCCGGTGGCATAAAGACCAACATCGCCCGCAATGCCCGGATGGCACCGAGTCTCTCCTCCATCGGCATCGATCCCGAACGTGCCGGGCAGGACTTCGAAAAGGCGTTCATGACCACGCCCGAAAAGGCCGCGAGGGTGATCCTCGCCGGGGTCGAGAAGGACAGGCGGCGAGTGCTGATCGGCCCCGACGCCCGCCTGTTCGCGCTGCTCGGCAAGCTCCCGCCCGCGGCGTACCAGCCGCTCATCGCCCGCGGCGCCCGTCTGCAACGTCGCTGAAGACGAACCAGCACCCGCCACCTATCTTGTGGGCATGCCTCCTCCCGATGCAGCCGCAAGGCGAACCCCTCCCACACCCGTGACCGATCGACCTGTCGAAGAAGAACGCCGGCACCGCAAGCAACGGCTGGCGGCGGCGTTCAGGATCTTCGGGCGCCTGGGGTTCGACGAGGGCGTGGCCGGACACATCACGGCACGGGATCCGCAGCACGAGGACCGGTTCTGGGTCAATCCCTTCGGCATGAGCTTCAAGCAGATTCGGGTGGCGGACCTGATCTGCGTGGACCACACCGGCGAGGTCGTGGAGGGCACATGGCCCGTCAATGCCGCCGCCTTCGCCATCCACTCCGCAGTCCATGCAGCACGGCCGGACGTGGTCGCTGCCGCGCACTCGCACTCGGTCCACGGCAAGGCGTTCTCGACACTGCACCGTCCATTGCTGCCGCTGACCCAGGATGCATGCGCCTTCTTCGGGGACCACGGAGTCGACACCGAGTACGGCGGAGTTGCCAACGACGTCGAGGAGGGCAAGCGGATCGCATCGGCGCTGGGCGACCACAAGGCTGCGATCCTCGCCAACCATGGCCTGATCACCGTCGGCCAGTCGGTTGACGAGGCCACGTTCTGGTTCACGACGATGGAACGCAGCTGCCAGGCGCAGCTCATGGCGGAAGCTGCCGGCGACCCTGTTCCGATCCCCGATGGGGTTGCCAGGTCAGTCCACGCCACCACCGGCAGCGCGCTCGCAGGCTGGTTCAGCGCCCAACCGCTGTTCGACTGGATCATCGCCGAGCAGCCGGACTGCCTCGAGGAGTAGGTCTGGCAAGGCCCCGCAGGCCTCAGGCCGGGCGGAGTTCCATTCGTGCCGAACGCAGGCCGTAGACGAACGCATTCGGCATCTCCTCGATCGAACCATCGATCACCGAGAGCGAATCGACCCGCCTGAGCAGTTCCTCCATGAACAGCTTGATCTCGAGGCGTGCCAGCGAGGACCCGAGGCAGAAGTGGGTACCGAAACCGAAGGCGATGTGGTGGTTGGGATGCCTGGTCACATCGAGTGACTCCGGGTCCTCGAAGTGCTCCGGGTCGCGGTTGGCAGCCGGGTACATGAGCACCAGCTGGTCCCCCGCCGAGATCTCCTGACCGGCCACCTCGCAGTCCTCGGTGGCCGAGCGGCACATGTTGTGAATCGGTGTCACCCAACGCACGAACTCCTCGGTGGCGACCTCCAGGTCTGCGCCGTCCTTCAGCAGCGCCCACTGCTCCGGCCGGGCCGCCAACTCGATCAATGAGCGGGCGAGGACTGTGCGGGTCGTCTCGGCCCCGCCGTCGAGCAGCAGCAGGCAGTCGGAGATCACCTCGTCGACCCCGAAGCCGTGTCCGGGCACCTCTGCGGTGGTCCAGATCGACATCACGTCATCGGCGGGGCACTGCTTCTTCTCCTCGAACAGTTCCGCGGATGCTGCGGCGAACTCCATCGCCCCGGCGATGCCGTCCTCGTTCATGTAGCGCGGTCCACCCCCGAGGGCGATGGTTCGCTCGGACCAGTCCTGGAGCTTCGGGGTCATCTCCTCCGGGAAGCCGAGCAGCAGGCCGATCATCTCGGCGGGTAGTGGGGCGGCCAGCTCACCCACGATCTCGATCGGACCACCATGGCTCAGCGCCCCGTCGAACAGCCGGGTCACGACTTCGCGGATGTGGTCCTCGAAGCTGGTCACCGCCTTGGGCGTGAACCGGCGGGAGACGAGCTTGCGCCGGGCCGAGTGGTGCGGATCGTCAAGGCCGATGATCGCCGGATCCGCCGGCATGTTCGGCCGGTAGCCACCAGCCTCCTGGCCCCCGTTGATGAAGAGCGCCTTGTCCTTTTCGATCTCGACTATGTCGTCGTAGCGCGAGATCCCCCACAGTTCGTTGACGGGATCCCAGTAGGCCGGCGTGTTGTCGCGCATCCAGGCATAGGTCGGGTACGGGTCGTTCACGTAGAAGTCGCCGTCGAGAAGGTCGACGGTGACTTCGTGGGTGGGCCTGGCCGCCATCAGACTGCGGTGGTGTCGGCCGGGAGGCGATCCGACTCGAGCACCGGGGCTGAATCGACGTACCTGCGGAACCTGGAAAGCATGAACCTGAGTCCGGCTGCCATGAGCGGCGCAGTCAGGCCGAAGGTGCGCGCGGACGGGCCTTCGGGAGCCATGGCCATCGCCCACTCCACCAGACTGCGGCCGTCACCGAGGTCGTGCACCGTGTAATCCTCGGCAAATGCGCCGACGCCGGGCTTCGAGACCTCGTTGAACCGGAATGCCATGCGGTGCGGCGGATCCCAGGTGATGAACTCCTCGTAGCCGACGAGGTCCCCGATCATCGTGACGGTGCGGGTGGAGCCCACTGCCAGCGGGAACGGGGTGGTCCACTCCACATCGGTGATGGGCAATGCCCACTTCGTCCACGACTCGGCGTCCTGGAAGATGTCGAATACGCGCTCCGGGGTCGCTTTCACGATCTCGTTCGCGTGGAAACACCACCTTGCGTTCTCGAAGAACTCCGGGCCCACCTTCTCGCACTGGATCGTCATGGAGGCGACGGTAGCGGAGAGCTCAGCCTGTCGGGAAGGCCCCCACGAAGAAGAACGCACCCGTGGGATCCTCCATGCCAGCGAACTTGCCCGGTCCCATCTCCATGACGGGCACCGTGTTCGTGCCACCAAGCCCCACGGCCCGCTCCACCGCCGTCTCGCAGTCGTCCACCGCGAAGTACACGGCCCAGAAGTTCGGCAACTCCTCCGGCACTCCTTCCGGCATGGCCATTGCCCCACCGTTGGACTTGTCCTCGCCCTGCTTGGCCTCGAGCTGGATCACGTTGTAACCCGGGCTCTCGCCATCGTCGAAGGTCCAGCCGAACAACTCGGTGTAGAACGGCAACGCAGCCTCGAGGTCGCGCGTCTCGAGCTCGTTCCACGTGAGCGAGCCGGCGACGTTGAACACATCGGCACCCTGGTGGTCCTGCGGTTGCCACAAGCCGACGACCGCTCCCGAGGGATCCGCGACCATCGCCATGCGGCCCTCGGTCATGATGTCCATCGCGGGCATCACGACTGCCCCACCGGCCCCGGCAGCGGCTGCACATGTCGCGTCGAGGTCCTCGACGAGCACGTACGAGTTCCACATGGAGGGCACGCCCTGCTCGGCCATGCCCGGGGGCTGCGGACCGATCCCGGCCGTGGTCGCGCCATCGAGGCTGCACATCGTGTACGCCGGACCCATCGGGGTGGGCCTGTCCTCGAAATCCCAGCCGAACAGCCCTCCGTAGAAGGCCTTGGCTGCATC
>CAWGMB010000003.1:0-32899 GCA_963823515.1 uncultured Thermoleophilia bacterium | reverse complement strand
CGGCCCACCTACCGCGGCCGCGTATGGAGCCAGCGCGAAGGGCGTGAGATCCGGCGGTCGTTTCCGACCCTCGCGGCCGCGCGCTCGTGGCGGGCCGAGGCCCAGAGCGCGGTGCAGCGCGGCGCGCTCAGCGCGGCCCCCGCGCCGAGCCTGCGCGAGGCAGCCGAGCGGCTGGTGGCGGGTATGGCAAGCGGTTCGGTGCGCAACCGGTCCGGGGACGCCTACAAGCCGAGCGTCGTTCGCGGGTATCGGACGGCGCTCGATCGCTACGTGCTCCGGGACCTTGGCGCCATGCGCCTCGACGCCGTTCGCCGCGCGGACGTCCAGGCCCTCTGCGAGCGGCTGGTCGCGTCCGGCCTGTCGCCGTCCACGGTGAGGAACGCGATCATGCCCCTGCGGGTGATCTACCGGCGGGCGCTGCGCGCCGGCGAGGTCACCGCGACCCCGCTCGAGTACCTCGAGCTGCCCGCCGTTCGCGGCACCCGGGACCGCGTCGCCGCGCCGCATGAGGCAGCCGCGCTTCTGGCAGCCCTCCCGGATCGCGACCGGGCGATCTGGGCGACCGCCATGTACGCCGGCCTGCGACTCGGCGAGCTCAGGGCCTTGAGGGTCTCGGACATCGACCTCGAGGGCGGCCGGATCACGGTCGAGCGCTCGTGGGACGCCATAGAGGGCGTGATCGAGACCAAGAGCCGCAGCGGCCGGCGCCGGGTGCCGATCGCCGAGGAGCTGCGCGCTCACCTGGCCGAGCACCTGCTGCGCACGGGACGTCGCACCGGGCTGGCCTTCGGGCGGACCGAGGAGCGGCCCTTCTCCCATGTGGCGCTGCGCGACCGGGCCCACCGGGCGTGGGAGGCGGCGGGGCTCGAATGGATCGGCTTCCATGAGTGTCGCCACACGTTCGCCTCGATGTGCATCGCCGCCGGCGTCAACGCCCGGGCCCTGATGGCCTACCTCGGCCACTCGTCGATCCAGATGACCTTCGACCGCTACGGCCACCTGATGCCCGGCAACGAGTCGGAGGCGGCACGGCTGCTCGACGACTACCTGCGCCGGGCGAGCCGCACGGCGCGGCCGGAGGGATCGTGACGGCCGCGGCCCGTGGGCGAATGGTGGGCGAGTCTCACACCGCCGAGGGCGGATTCAGGCGGTCGGGGGCGGACCTGGGCGGTCTGATGACTCCTCCATGAGATCCCGCTACCAGTCTGGGATCTCGTGGAGAAAAGCGGAGAGGGGGGGATTTGAACCCCCGTCGGACCGAAGGCCCGAAACGGTTTTCGAGACCGCCGCATTCGACCGCTCTGCCACCTCTCCGCGCGGGAGGCTAGCAGGGGTCCGGGCCCCCCACGGCGGCGTCCCGCGGCGCCCGGACCGTCCGGGATCGCGGGCCGCCGCGGGGATCGGGGGCTATTGCGCGGTCCAGCCCCCGTCCACCGGGAGGGCGGTGCCGGTGATGAAGCTCGCCTCGTCGGAGCAGAGCCAGACCGCGGCGTCGGCGACCTCCTCGGGCCGGCCCATGCGGCCGACCGGCTCGCCCGCCGTGAGCTGGGCCTCGGCGGCGGCGTCGCCGCCGGTGAAGCGGTCGATCATCGCGGTGTGGATGACCCCGGGGCAGACGGCGTTGACGCGGATCCCCGACGTGGCGGTCTCGAGGGCGGCCGTGCGGGTGAGGCCCACGACGCCGTGCTTGCTTGCCACGTAGGCGGCGATGCCCGGGAAGCCGACGAGCCCCGCGATCGACGAGCAGTTGACGATCGCCCCGCCTCCGCTCGCCTCCATCGCCGGGATCTCGCTGCGCATGCAGAGCCAGACGCCCTTGAGGTTGATCCCCAGGATGCGATCCCAGTCGTCCTCATCGATCCCGGCCACTGGCCCGCTCGGTCCCTCGATGCCGGCGTTGTTGAAGGCCCAGTCGAGGCGCCCGAAGGCGTCGACCGTCGCCGCCACCAGATGCTTGACGTCATCCGCCCGCGCGACGTCGGTGGGCACGAAGAGGGCCCGGTGGCCTTCGTCGCGCAGCGCCTTCGCCACCTCCTCGCCCGGGGATGCCGGCAGGTCGGCGATCACCACCGCCGCCCCCCGCCGCGCGAAGGCCTCCGCGGTGGCGCGCCCGATGCCGGCGGCCCCGCCGGTCACGATCGCGACCCGCTCCGTGCCCCCTGTGCTCGTCATCATCCCTCCTTCGGTCGCCCGCAGACGCAGGCGTGCGTCCCTGGGACGAACCTATGCCCGGGGTCCGGGTGGCGCGTCGTGCCCGACCCGGATCGCGGGTGCGGTCTTCCACCGGCACGCGAGCCCGGCCGCGGTCGTGCGCTAGGATCGGCGCCCCGGAGAGGTGTCCGAGCGGCCGAAGGAGCGCGACTGGAAATCGCGTAGACGGGTTCCCCGTCTCGAGGGTTCAAATCCCTCTCTCTCCGCCATTGGCGCGACGCTCCAACCCTGGCCCAGCGAGTAGGGGCCAGGGTTCCCGCCTCCGCGGAACCCCGCGCGGTCAGACCCAGACCCGCCGGACGCTCGCCTCATGATCTGACCGCTGCGCCGACGCCTCGGCGAGCGCCGCGCGCCCCTGGTCGTGGCGCTGGGTGAAGACCAGCTCCCCCGGCCCCATCCAGAGCCGCCACGCCCGCGCGAACGCCTCGGCCCTCGTCTTGTGGCGGGCGAGGTCCTCGGGCACGGGGGTCCAGAGGCCCTCGAAGGGCGCACGGCGCACCAAGGTCCGTGAGAATGCCCGCAGCGACGATGTGGTGCCCGGGACCATCCGGGAGACCAGGTATCGCGACGGGCCCTCGGGATCGACGACGGCGCCGAGTGCACGGATGAAGATCGCGCTCTCGGCGGGGTCCGCCTCCTTCAGCCAGACGCGCAGGTAGCCGGAGGCGCGCGGCTCGATGGTGAGGGAGGCGGCTGCCCCCTCCGAGAGCTCCGCCAGGGAGAGGTAGGCGTCCCTGACGACGTAGGCGGCCGCCGCGAGCGAGATGGTGTTCGACAGCTCACGGCGCAGGCGGGCCATCCGAAGCGTGCCGACGACGAGCCCCAGCGGTGCGGCCGCGAGGGCGGCCCAGCCGATGGGGCCAAGGGCCGTCGCGGTCGCGGTCGCCGCCGCGAGTGCGCCGGCGCTCGTCAGCGCAGCGGGGGCGGGGCTCATCGGAAAGGCCGGCGGGGCGAGGCCGGCCTGCGGCGCGAGGTCGCCCGGCGAGGCGCTGCGGCGGGGGCGCACGACCAGGGTGTCGAGCTCGTCGCCGGCGTAGGGGGCGCCGATGCCCCAGAGGGCCCTGGCGCGATCGGGATCGCCGGCGCGCCGGCCCATCTCGGCGTTGACCTCGGCGAAGCCCTGGGACGGGGGAGGCGCGAACGGGGTGAGGGCCGGGTGGACGTGTGTGGGACCGGCCTCGATGGCGCCGTCGTCGGTCGGCGCGAGCAGGTGGAGGTGCTTGCGCACGAAGCGGGAGTAGTCGGCGTCGCCGCGCGCGAGCTCGGGGGCCACGCAGACGATGTCCCAGTTGGTGGACAGCTTGGCCGGGTCCCGAGGGTCGAGGCGCAGGGAGCGGCCGCGCATCTGCGTCACCGAGACGCGGGTAGCCGCCGCCGTCAGGTCCACGAGGCAGTTCACACTCGGCGCGTCCCAGCCCTCGCCGAGGAGGGCGCGGGTCCCGACGATCGCCCGGATCGCCCCCGCGGCGAACACGGCCGTCGCCGCGGCCACCCAAACGCGAGGCCGCCACTCGCCGGTGGCGTCGATGCGCACCAGGCCACCGTCCTCGGCACAGGCGCTCAGTTCCCGGGCGCCGTCGTCGAGCACGCGGCGCAGCTCTCCCAGCAGCGCGTCCGCATCGGCCTGCGCGCAGCGGAGCCCTCGGCCCGAGACCAGGACCGGGCGGAGCCCGGCCGTCCGCGGATCCGCGGCGATCGCGCGAACGGCGTCGATCGCCGTGCCGGCCCCGGCCCGCAGCACGTCGCGCAACTCGTCGTCGGGCGTCGCCTCCGCCAGCTCCGCGTCGCAGAGGACGAGCGCGCGGATCCCCTCGCCCCGGTGCGCCTCCTCGAGGCTCAGCACCTCGGTGAGCGCGATCGATTTCGCGCCCGAGGTGGTCAGCAGGCGATCCACGTCCGAGCGCCCTCGCCTGATGCCCCGGCGCGTCAGCGTGAAGCCGAGATCGTGCAGTGCCGCCGCCACCGCCCGATCGCGCCGCGCCGCCTCCTCCGAGGGCTGGACGCGCAGGCACCGAAGGGCGTAGTCCTCCAGCAGGACCAGCCAGTCCTCGAGGTTGGGCTCCTCGCGGTAGCCCTCCCCGTTGGGCATGCCCTGGGGGCGGGCGAGTCCGGCGGATCCGATGAAGCGGGCTCCGGCCCTCGCGAGCCGTGGGCTGCGCCGGGAGAAGTCGGGCCAGGACACCTGGGCGTCCTCTGCGGGGCGACCGCGCTCGCGCATGCGCGTCAGCACCCACGAGGGGAACGACAGGGGTCCGTCCATGTCCTCGTGGAGCGCGGCGACGAGGTCGCGGAAGCGGGAGTCGTGCTCGGAGAGCCACGCGCTCTCGGACGACAGCGGCTCGGTCAGCCAGGCGAGCTCCTGGAAGGGGGCGAGGTGCCCCTCCCTCACCACCGCGGGCGTCGGCACGGTGAAGTCGACGGGCCCGAGGAGGGCCTCGTAGAGATCGGACTCGTGCTCGGTCAGCTCGCCCGGGGGAGTCGCCGTGAGTCCGATCACGTGGGGGTCTCCGAGCTCCTCCAGCATCACCCGCACCATGTACCCCCACATCGAGGCGAGGTGGTGACACTCGTCGAGGACGACCGTTCCCGCCCCGCCGGCCCGGAGCGCGTCCAGGCGCTCGCGGGCGCCCGCGTGGAGCAGCGAGCCGAGGTGGAGATCCCCGTGGGCCGACCGGGCGATCTCCCGCTTGATCGTCGCCGTGATGCGGGCGATCTCCTTGGTGCGCCGCCGCGCCGCCTCGCCCTGCCATGCCCGCGCCTCGGCGGCGACCTCCGCGCCGGGCCGGCCGATCGCCGCCGCCCGCTCCCGGGCCCAGCGCTCGGCGGCGAGATCGCCCAGCAGCGACTCGGGATCGTCCAGCCGGCAGAGCGCCTGGTAGGTGAGCACCGCGATGACCGCGTCCGGAGTCGTGTCCGCCGTACCGGGGGGTGCGCCGAACATCTCGACGGCGCGCAGCCATTGCTCCTGGACCGCCGTGTTCGGAACGAGGACGACCGCGGGCACCCCGACCCGGAGGATCGTCTCGACCCCGATGAGGGTCTTGCCGGAGCCCGGGGGCGCGATGATGTGGGTCCGGCGCGAGCCGGCCTCGCGGTCGCGATCGAAGGCCGCGAGCGCCAGCTCCTGGTAGTGCCTCCAACGCCCGTGGAAGGCGAGGGTCTCCAGGCCTCGGGGTGCGCTCACACCGGGGAATCTAGCCCGGCGTGCCGCCGGCGCCCGGGCGGCAGGGCCACGAGCCCCGGGGAGCCGCCGTACCCGCGGCCCCCGTCATCCCCTTCGCGGGAGCGTGCCGAGGGTGTGCCCTCGGTTTCCCTTCCGAAGCGGCGGAGCGCCCAGCGGACGCAGGTGCACCTGCACGATCCCGGCCTTCATCCGCGCGGTCGGCGGAGGGCACCATCAGCGCTAGGGGTCCTCGGTGCCCGCCATGCGGCGGACGACGGCGTCGATGTCGGCGCCCTCGCCCTCGCGCTCGACCTCGTCGGCGTACAGACGCCCCGCGGCACGCCGAGAGCCCCGAAGACCGGTCCCGTGTCGTGATCCCCTGTCATCGGGTGATCGGCGCCGACGGCGCCCTGCGCGGCTGCATCGGATGGCTGCAGCGCAAGGCCGCGTTCCTCGACCACGAGCGCGCGGACGCGGCGGACGCGCCGCGCGGAAGCTCGAGCTGCCCTGACGACCGCCGGGCCCTCCTGGCGGGGTGGGGCCCGGTGGTATCCTGCGCCCCCCGGGCAGTTAGCTCAGCGGGAGAGCACTCGCCTCACACGCGAGGGGTCACTGGTTCGATCCCAGTACCTCGCTCCGGACCTTGGCACGGCGCTCAGCATCCGTGACCGTCGGAGCGTCGATGCGACCGCGTTCGGTCGCGCCAGACGTGCAGCCGCTCGCAGACGCGGATTCGATCGTGCCGCGAGTGTCCCCGCCTCAGCGTCTGCCAGCCCCCGAGCCGGACTACGTCGTCGAGCTCCGCGGGAGGACGCCACGACGATGACCACTCGCCGGGCCGCGTGCTCTGCCGATCGAGCGGCCTCGAGAGTCCGTGACCGGGCACGCCGTCCACGACCCGGCCTTCTCAGCCAGCGATCGCCCCCCGACGTGCTGAAGTCGTTCGCCGCGCGGCCGTCGCGCAGACCGCCTGCCTGAATCGCCTCAGGTGGAGCTGCGCGCCGATCCGACTTCTGACGTCCCGCGTCGGTCCGGATGAGATCGCGGGTTTCCCGATCGGTCAATGGCGTCGGAGGACGTCATGACGGCGCTGCTCCCGTCGCGATCGGTGGTCCTCGCGTGACTTGCGGAACGCGCGACACTCGTACGCGGCTCCGCCGGCGTGTCTCGCTGCCGCGTGCGGCCACCGGCGGACCCGCACCGGTGAGACGGCCCCGATCGGTCCGACGACGCCGTTCGCCGTCCGATCCACCAGCTAGCGCCGCTCGGGCCGCTCGCGGCTGGAGAGCAGCGGCCGCACGACGTGGCGTCGCGCTTGCCGTCGGTGTCTTCTTCCTCCTGTTCGCCTCCGGGTTGCGCAGCCTCCTGGGGCCGGCCGACACGCGGAATGAAGGGGTCTGGTCGCGGCTGTCGTTCGCCGGTGCCGTGCTGATGGTCGCCACTGCGTTCGGGGGGCTGGCCTTCTGGGCCGTTCTCGCCCAGCAGGACATCCTCGCCGTCGCCTCGGATGAAACCGTGCAGACCCTCAACGCCTTCGACACCGTCATCTTCTTCGCGATCATCAACTGGGGACAGGCCGTATTCCTGCTGGGCGCGTCGGTGGTGATCATCCAGAGCGGCGTCATTGCGAGATGGATCGGATGGCTGGGGGGCGTGGTGGCGCTGCTGAACGTGGTCGCCGCGCTCTGGACCTTCACCGGCGACAATGGCGGCTTCTGGGGGGCTGTCGGGGCAGTCGCCTTCGTCGGGTTCTTGATCTGGACGCTCGCGGCTGCCATCAGCATGGTCCGCAGTGGCGGGGGTGACGGCACCCCGGCCCCGGCTCACCCGTGAAGCGGGAGCACCGAGGCCGACCCGCCCACGCTCACCGTCAGCCGGCCCTCGCCAGGAGGGTGATGTCGCTCCCGAGGCACCTCGGGTCGACCTCGCGGACGAGCATCACTCGATGCAGCGCATCTGAGCGCAGGGGGTCGTGAGGAACTCGCCGAGGGGCCGGCCGGGCTCTCGTCGTTGCGGAGCGGGCGGGTCAGTCGGCGGCGAGTGCCGCCAGCGCCTCGGCGCTCCCCGCGCAGTCGTAGAGCCCGGACGGGGCGCTCGCGTCGACCGTCGTCCGGGCGACGCACGCGTCCTGCACCGCCGCCATCACGATCGTCGATCCGGTGCGGCCGTCGGCGATGCCGCCGCCGGGGTTCGAGCCGGTGAGCACCCAGCGGATCGAGCCGTCGGCCACCTCATCGGCGAGCCAGCTCACGCTCACCGCGCTCTCGTTGCCCGAGAACCCGCCGATGGCCGCGACGTTCGCGCCACCGGCGATGATCGTGCTCGAGGCCCCCGATTGGCTGGAGGAGACGACGGTGCCGCCGCCGTTGGCGGCCGCGTAGGCCGCCGCCTCGGTCAGGGCGGAGTCGCCGCCGAACATCCCTCCGCCTCCCGGCGTGGGCGCGGTGCCGCTCGTCGTGACGCCGGGGGGCGTGAAGCCGCCGCCGCCGCCCGGCACGGCGCCGGCCGGCGGGGCCATGCCGCCGAAGCCTCCGGGCATCCCGCCGCCTGGACCGCCGCCGCCCGGGCCGCCGCCGAAGGCCGTGGCCTCGGGGCCGCCGGCGGGGAAGGTGCCGCTGGTGGCGTGGCCGAGCGTCTGGAACGACCAGCTCACCGGGGCGATCATCAGGGCGCCGAGCGCGAGGGCGAGCGCGGCCCGGCGGATCCGGTCGGTCTCGCCGAGGGCGATCCCGGCGGCGCCGATCGCGCCCGCGAGGATCACGAGCAGGCCGAGCCCGCCCGGCAGCCCAGTCGCGTTCTCCAGCACGATCAGGGTCGTGATCACCCCGCCCGCGACGGCGAGCGGGCCGAGGATCCGGCCCCGCCGCTCGTCGGCGAGGACTTCGCCGACGGTGCCGCCGACGAGGGCGGCGGCGAACGGCGCCAGCAGCGAGACGTAGTAGGGGTGGAAGATCCCGCTCGCGGTGCTGAACGCGATCGCGGTCACCGCGAAGGCGCCCCCCACCGCGATGATCCAGCCGGTGCGCGGGTCGGTGCGCCTCAGCCGGCTCGCCGCGGCGATCCCGATCCCACCGACGACGGCGAGGCCGAGGAGCCATCCTGCCTGTCCGCCGAGGCTCTCGTTGAGCAGGCGCAGCGGCCCGGGGTCGCCGCCGAAGAAACCACCACCACCAGCGCCGCCACCGGCTCCCGCGGGGGCGCCGGCCTGCCCGTCGAGGCGGCCGAGCCCGTTGTAGCCGCTGATCAGCGACCAGATGCTGTTGTCGTTCGTGCCCGAGATCCACGGCCGCTGCGACGCCGGCGTGAGCGCCATCAGCAGCGGCCAGGCCCCGCCCACGGCGACCATCGCGCCCCCGGCGGCGGCCATCGACCGCAGGGCCGCGGCGCGCCCGCGGGGGGCGACCCACATCCACGCCGTCGCGAGGCCGGGCAGCACGAGCAGGGCGGCGCCCATCTTGGCCTCGAAACCGAGACCGACGAACACCCCCGCCCACACCAGCGGGCGGGTGCGCCCGTCCTCCAGCGCGCGCAGCGTGAACCAGAGCGCGGCGGTGCACGAGAGCACCAGCAGGGCGTCCGGGTTGTTGTGACGCGAGACGGCCACGGCGATCGGAGTCGTCGCCATCGCGAGCCCCGCGACCGAGCCGGCGACCCGGCCCCAGCGCCGGCGGGTCATGTCGTAGACCAGCACCACGCTCACCACGCCCATCAGCGCCTGGGGGACGAGGATGCTCGCCGAGCTGAAGCCGAACGCCTTCACCGACAGCGCCTGCACCCACAGCGCGAGGGGCGGCTTGTTGACGGTCATGACGCCGCTCGCGTCGAACGAGCCGTAGACGAAGTCGTGCCAACTCGAGCTCATCGAGCGCACGGCGGCCGCGTAGTAGGTGTTGGCCCAGCCGTTGCGGGTCAGCGCCCAGAGGTTGAGGAGCGCCGCCAGCCCGATGAGGGCGACGATCTCGGGGTGGATGCGGCGCGCCGAGCGCGCCAGCCCGCCCGCGCGCTCGCGCAGGCGTCCGGCGGGCGCGGGAGTCCCGTGGGCGGTCGTCGTCATCTGCTGGCTCCGGCGTGTCGGCGCCCGGGCGCCGGCCGCCGCGTCCCGCGCAGGCCGTGCTTTCGCAGCAGGCGCACGTAGGAGCGGACGGCGGCGATCCGGGCGGTGGCGGTCATCGTCATGGGCGCAGGATCGGCGCCGAAGCTGGGACGAGGCCCCACGGGCACCTGAGGATCGGCTGAGAGGCTCGCTGCGGTCCGCGAGCGACTACCCTTGGTCGGATGAGCTCAGATCCCGCCGTCGCACTCGAGGCCGCCCGCCGGCGCACCTTCGCGATCATCTCCCACCCCGACGCCGGCAAGACGACCCTCACCGAGCGGCTGCTGCTGCAGGCCGGGGCGATCGACCTCGCGGGCGCGGTGCGCGCGCGCCGGGGCGGCGCCGGGGCGCGCTCGGACTGGATGGAGATCGAGCGCACGCGCGGCATCTCGGTGACCTCGGCGGCGCTGCAGTTCGGCTACCGGGAGAAGGTCCTCAACCTCCTCGACACCCCGGGCCACAAGGACTTCTCCGAGGACACCTACCGGGTGCTGACGGCAACCGACACGGCGATCATGGTGATCGACGCCGCCAAGGGGCTCGAGCCGCAGACGCTGAAGCTCTTCCAGGTCTGCCGCACCCGCGGGACGCCCGTGATCACCTTCATCAACAAGCTCGACCGCCCCGGCCGCGACCCGCTGGAGCTGCTCGACGAGATCGAGCGCGAGATCGGCCTTCGCCCCACCCCGGCGACGTGGCCGGTGATGGACGAGGGCGCCTACCTCGGCCTGGTGGACCGCAGCTCGCGTGCGTTCGAGCCCTATGGACGGGTCGGCAGCGGCGTCGCCTCGGCCCAGCCGCCCGTCGACGACTGGAGCGCGCACGAGGGGCTCTCACCGGTTGTGCGCGAGCGCCTCGGAGACGAGCTCGACCTGCTGAGCGGCGTCGGGGCCGACCACGACGACGAGGACTTCCGCGGGGGCGTCTCAACGCCGGTCTACTTCGGGGCCGCCCTCGGCGACTCGGGGGTGCGCCACCTGCTCGACTCGGTGGTCGACCTCGGTTGCGCCCCGGGCGCGTGGGAGACCGCCGACGGCGGCGTCGTGGAGATCGAGGACCCCTTCTCGGGCTTCGTCTTCAAGGTGCAGGCCAACACGGACCCGCGGCATCGCGACCGCCTGGCCTACATCCGCGTCTGCTCGGGCCGCTTCGAGCGCGGGATGCAGGTTCACCACGAGCGCAGCGGGCGAACGATGGCGCTGCGGCATGCCCACCAGCCCTTCGGGCAGGAGCGCCTGCCGCTGGAGGAGGCCTTCCCCGGCGACGTGATCGGCCTGGTCAACGCCTCGGGCCTGCGCCCCGGCGACGCGATCTCGGCGAGCGAGCCCGTGAGGTTCCCGCCCATGCCCCGCTTCGCGCCCGAGCACTTCGCCGTGGTGCGCAGCCGCGACTCCAGCCGCTACAAGCAGTTCCGCCGCGGTCTGGCGGCGCTCGACGAGGAGGGCGTGGTGCAGGTGCTGCGCGACCCCCATCGCGGCGACCAGGAGCCGCTGCTGGCCGCCGTCGGGCCGATGCAGTTCGAGGTCGCCCTCGCGCGCCTGGAGGCCGAGTTCGGGGCGCCGACCCAGATCGACCCGCCCCGCCACATGGTCGCCCGCGAGACCGACGCGGCCGGCTCGGAGCTGCTGCGCCGCGACGGCGTGAGCGTGCTGCTGCGCGAGTCGGGCGAGCTGGTCGCCCTGTTCACCAGCGTCTACCGGCTCGAGAGCTTCGAGCGCCACCGCCCCGAGGTGAGCCTCACGCCGCTGCTGGCGGGCTGAGCCGTGCGGCCCGCGGTCCACTAGGCTCGCCGGCGATGCCGCCGAAGACGCCACCGCCGGCCGAGCCGGCCCGACGGCCGATGACGCCGATGTCGCGCACCCGCGTGGTGCTCGTGGGCGTCGTCCTCGGTGCGCTGTGGGGCTCGTTCATGTGGTTCGCCTTCGAGATCGCGGGCCGCGAGAGCGGGTTCCAGGGATGGGCCTACCTGGCCTTCACGATGGCGATGATCGGCGGCGGGGTGGCCGGGGTGTTCGGGGCCACCGGCGCGAAGCGCGAGGGCGAGCGGATCTCCCCCCGGGTGAGGCGCACCGGCAAGCGCGGGCGCCGCCGCTGATCCGGGCCGGGGCGCTCGCACCGGCCCCTGTGTTGGACTATCCTCGCCGGGTGACCGTGCTAGGCGGGGAGCTAGCGGTGCCCTGTACCCGCAATCCGCTACAGCGGGGCTGAATTCCCGTCCGAGGGACCGGTCCCAGGGCCCGGTTCCGTACAGAGCAGCGTCGATGGCGAGGTCCCATTCGGTGGACGACCGCGAATCAGGTCAGGTCCGGAAGGAAGCAGCCTTAAGCGGATCCGTTCACGCGCAGTGGGGCCACCTCGCCGGAGCAAGCGGTGCGGAGTCGACCCTGGAATCGCGCAACGACGACGGGTGCACGGTCGCACTTCTTTGAGCATGGATACGGCGGCAGATCGTGGGTGCGGGGCGTGCGGTCGCCGCATCAGGCGGGATCCGGGTCGCACCCGCAGGGTGACCCCTGTGGAAGGCCCGGACCCCGCATGAGGGGGGCGAGCCGTGCGTACCGCACCGCGAGATGCGCCGGATCCAGGCTGAGGGGGGGCACGCCGCAATGAGCGAGCCCGGAGCGAGCCTGTACAACCGCCATCGCCCGGCGACCTTCGCCGACATGGTGGGGCAGGATCACGTGGCGCGCGCGCTCGGCAACGCGCTCCGGTCGGGGAGGCCCTCGCAGGGCTTCCTCTTCTCGGGCCCGCGCGGCACGGGCAAGACGACCACCGCGCGCATCCTGGCGCGCTGCCTCAACTGCCAGTCGAGCCCGGGCCCGACGGCCGAGCCGTGCGGCACCTGCGACTCGTGCCGGCGCACCGGCCACCAGGACTGGCTCGACGTGGTCGAGGTGGACGCCGCCTCCAGCGCCCGCCGCATCGACGAGATGCGCGAGTGGCTGGAGACCGTGCGCTACGCGCCGGTGGCCTGCCGCTACCGCGTCACGATCATGGACGAGGCCCACCAGATCACCAACGACGCCTCGAGCGCGCTGCTGAAGACCCTCGAGGAGCCGCCGCCGCACCTGGTGGTGATCCTCTGCACCACCCACCCCTGGGACATCCTGCCCACGATCCGCTCGCGGGTTCAGCACTACGTGCTGCGCAAGCCGGGAATCCCTGCGCTGGTGCGTGTGCTCGACCGCGTGGCCCGCGCCGAGGGCATCGAGACGTCCGAGTCGGCGCTCGACCTGCTGGCGCGCGCGGCCGACGGCTCGTACCGCGACGCGCTCGGCCTGCTCGACCAGATCGCGACCTTCGGCGACAGGCGGGTCGGCGTGTCCGACGCGCTGGAGCTGCTCGGGGCGGTCGCCCGCGAGTCGATCTTCGAGCTCGTCGACCTGATCGCCGGCGGCGAGGCCGCCGGCGCCTTCGAGCTGCTCGAGGACACTCTCGACGGGCCCGTGGACCCCGAGCAGGCGATGCTCGGCCTGGTCACGCACCTGCGCTACGTCTGCCTGCTCCAGCAGGGCGCGCGCGCCCGCGACGAGTGGGCCTTCTCCCCCGAGGAGATCGCGCGCCTGCAGGCCCAGGCCAACCAGCTCCCCGACGCGCAGGTGGTGCGGGCGCTCGACCTGCTCTCCGACGCGCGCGTGCGCATCCGCCACGGCGGGGCCGACCCGCGCCTGCAGCTCGAGCTGGTCGCCGCGCGCCTCAGCCGCCCGGCCCTCGACCCGAGCACGGCCGCGCTCGCCGCGCGCCTGGAGGCGCTCGAGGCCGGCCGCCCGGCCCCCCGCCCGGCGACTGCGCAGCCCGCCGCTCCGCCTGCCGCGGCCCCCTCGCCGCCTGCCGCGGACGCGCCGCCGCCACCGGCCCCCGAGCCGCCGCCCCCGCCGCTCGACGCCGCCCCGCCCGTGGGCGACGTGCCGGAGTACATCCCGCCGCCCAAGCCGGTGTTCGCGCCCCCTCCGGTCGCCGCCGAGCCCGTCTCCGAGCCGGAGCCCGCCGCCGAGGAGGAGCCCTACGACCCCTTCGCTCCGACGCCGGCGCCCCCGCCGCGCGAGATGGCTCCGGCCGACCTCGATCACTTCGAGCGCCTCTGGACGCAGGTGCTCGAGGTGCTCGAGCGCGAGGCGCCCCCGACCCGCGGCTTCCTCGACGGATCCCGCCCCACCCGGGTGGATGAGGACTCGCTCGAGATCACGGTGACCAGCCGCGTGCGCGCCGACATGCTCGGCCGCCACGAGCACCGCGAGCGCGTGAGGAATGCGGTCACCGGCGTCTCGGGGAGGCGGCTCGCGGTCGACTTCAAGGCCGGGGCGGCCCTGCCGGAGGACACCGCGACGCCCGGTCCGCCGGCGCCGCGCGACGACGAGGCGCTCCTTCGGGAGTTCAAGACGATGTTCCGCGCCGTCGAGGACGGCGAAGGGCACTGACGGGAGGACACACGATGGCGCAGGGAATGAACCCGCAGAAGATGCTCAAGCAGATGCAGAAGATGCAGGAGGAGATGGCCCGCGTGCAGGCCGAGCTCCAGGAGGAGTCGGTCACCGCCTCGGCGGGCGGCGGCGCCGTCACCGCGCGCGTGAGCGGCGGCCTGGAGTTGCTCGAGGTCACCATCGACCCGGGCGCGGTCGACCCCGAGGACGTCGAGATGCTCCAGGACGTCATCGTCGCGGCGGTCAACGAGGCCATGCGCGCGGCGCAGGAGCTGGCCCAGAGCCGCCTCGGCCCCGTGGCCGGCGGCCTGTCGGGCATGGGCATCCCCGGCCTCTGAGCCGCGCCTAGCCCCGCGCCCCGTGCTCACGCCCTCCATCGAGCGGCTCGTGTCCGAGCTGGCCCGCCTGCCCGGCATCGGGCCGCGCAGCGCCCAGCGGCTGGCCTTCCACATGATGAAGGCGCCGCCGGAGCGCTCGCGCGGCCTCGCCGAGGCGATGATCGAGATGACCGAGCGGCTGCGCCCGTGCTCGGTCTGCTTCAGCTTCGCGGAGGCCGAGCTCTGCCCGATCTGCGCCGATCCGCGGCGCGACCGTAGCCTGCTCTGCGCGGTCGAGGAGCCCTCGGCGATACTCCCGATCGAGCGCACCAACGAGTACCGGGGCCGCTATCACGTGCTCGGCGGGGCCCTGTCGCCGATCGACGGGGTGGACCCCGAGGACCTGCGCATCCCCGAGCTCGTGGCGCGCCTGGACGCCGACGGGGTCACCGAGCTCGTGATCGCCACGAACCCGACCATGTCGGGCGAGGCCACGGCGCTCTACCTGGCCGACCTGGTGCGCGGGCGGGTGCGCGTGACCCGGCTCGCGAGCGGCCTGCCGGTGGGCGCCGACCTGGAGTACGCCGACGAGCTCACCCTCGGACGCGCGCTCCTCGGCAGACGGGACCTGTGACCTGCAGGCGGGGGCGCCCGGACGCCCGGGTTGCCGCTACCATCCCACGCTGGTCTTGACCGAGTCGGGAGGAGGACGGCCATCGGCCTGAGGGTGATGAAGTTCGGCGGCAGCTCGGTTGCCGACGCCGACAAGATCAAGATCGTGGCGGGGCGGATCGCGGAGGCCCGGGACTCGGGCGACCAGGTCCTCGCCGTGGTGTCCGCGCGCGGCAAGACCACCGACGGGCTGGTCGCCCTGGCCCGTGAGATCTCCGAGCGGCCGGATCCCCGCGAGATGGACATGCTCCTGTCCACCGGCGAGCGCATCTCGTGCGCCCTGATGGCGATGGCGCTGCACGACCTGGGCCACGAGGCCCGGTCGTTCACCGGATCGCAGGCCGGCATCCTGACCGACGACGACCACATGAAGGCCAAGATCCTCGAGATCCGCGGCGACCGCCTGCAGGACGCGCTCGCCGATGGCGCCATCGTCCTCGTCGCCGGCTTCCAGGGCATGTCGAGCAACGACCGCGAGGTCACGACGCTCGGCCGCGGCGGCTCCGACACCACGGCCGTGGCCCTCGCCGCGGCCCTCGGGGCGGACGTCTGCGAGATCTACACCGACGTCACGGGCGTCTTCACCGCCGACCCGCGCGTCGAGGCCGGCGCCCGCAAGCTGCCCCTCGTCAGTCACGAGGAGATGCTCGAGATGGCGGCGATGGGATCGAAGGTCCTCGCCCTGCGCTCGGTCGAGTTCGCCCGGCGCCACGACGTCCCGCTGCACGTCAGGTCCTCCTTCCTTCCCGAGGAGGGCACCTGGATCACGAAGGAGACCCCCGACATGGAGAACGCGATCGTCTCCGGCATCGCCCATCGGAGCGACGAGGCCAAGGTCACGATCTCGGGCGTGGAGAACCGCCCGGGCGTGGCGGCGCAGATCTTCACGGCGCTCGCCGACAAGAGCGTCAACGTCGACACGATCATCCAGAACCAGAGCCAGGTGAGCGGGGCCGACGTCTCGTTCACCGTGCCGCTCGACGAGCTGCGCCTCGCGCTGGACACCCTGGAGGGGATCCGTGAGTCGCTCGGGTTCCGTGAGCTGAGCAGCGACGACCAGATCGGGAAGGTGACGCTCGTCGGCGCCGGCATGAAGTCGGAGCCCGGCATCGCCGCCAAGATGTTCCGCGTGCTCTCCGAGCAGGGGATCAACCTCCAGATGATCGACACCAGCACCATCCGCATCACGGTCGTCATCGATCGCCGCGAGGTGGAGAGGGCCGTGCGGGCCCTCCACGACGCCTTCGACCTGGCCGGCGAGGCCACCCGGCGCGCCGATGTTTAACGTCGCCGTGGTGGGCGCCACCGGCGCCGTCGGGAGCACCATGCTGCGCGTGCTCGAGGAGCGGGGCTTCCCGGTCACGGAGCTGCGCCCGCTGGCGTCCGAGCGCAGCGAGGGGCGCGAGATCGACTACCTCGGCCAGCCGCGCACCGTGCGGACCCTGACCGCCGACGCCTTCGAGGGCATCCAGATCGCGCTGTTCTCGGCCGGCGGCGCGCGCGCCAGGGAGTTCGCCCCGGCCGCCGTCGAGGCGGGCGCGGTGGTGATCGACAACTCGAGCGCCTTCCGTATGGACCCCGCGGTGCCGCTGGTCGTGCCCGAGGTGAACGAGGCCGACATCGAGGGCCACCACGGCATCATCGCGAACCCCAACTGCGTCGCCGCGCCGCTCGTCGTGGCCCTGAAGCCGATCGCCGACGCCGTCGGGCTGGAGCGCGTGATCGTCTCGAGCTACCAGTCGGTCAGCGGCACCGGCCAGGCGGCCGTCACCGAACTGCTGGAGCAGAGCGCCGGCTACCTCGCCGGTGACGAGCCCGAGCCGTCGGTCTATCCGCACCCGATCGCCTTCAACGTGCTTCCGCACATCGACGTGTTCCACGAGGACGGCTACACGGGCGAGGAGCGCAAGGTCGCCGACGAGACGCGCAAGATGCTCGGCCTGCCGGGCCTCGCCGTCAGCGCCACCTGCGTGCGGGTGCCGGTGATCCAGTCGCACTCGCAGGCGGTGCACATCGAGACGACCGAGGCGATCGACCCCGGCGCGGTCCGGCGCCTTCTGATGGCCGCCCCCGGCGTCGTGCTGGTCGACGAGCCCGAGCTCGCCCTCTATCCGCTGCCCCGGGTCGCGACCGGGCGTGACGAGGTGCTCGTGGGGCGCATCCGCTCCGACGCCTCGCACCCGCGCGGCCTCGCGCTGTGGGTGGTGAGCGACAACCTGCGAAAGGGCGCCGCCACCAACGCGGTGCAGATCGCGGAGTCCCTCGTGACGAAGGGCTGGCTCTGAGGGCCGATTCCAGGAAAGGGCACGCGGCACAGGGGCGTGGGACGCTGAGCTCGATCGCGTAGGCGCCACGCTGAGGCGCCACGCGGAGGCCTCACGCGCGGTCCGAGGCCCCGCAGGGCGGCGCCTATCCGGCGCTCATGACGAACGGGTTGGGAACTCGCGGGTCGCCCACCCTGTTCACCCGGGCGCCACTCCTACGCGACGACAGGGGCGGGATCCGCTCGCGGCCCGGCGGTACGGAAAGCCCACAGCCGCCGATCCGCGTGGCGCCCGATGGTCAGGGGCTGCACGAGGCGCAGGATGGTGGCGGCCACTCCTTCCGTATCCGGAGCGCCGACGATGGTCCTCGAGGTCGAGTCGCTCACGAAGCGCTACGGCGAGACATCGGCGGTCAACGGCGTCACGTTTCGCGTGGAGCCCGGCCGGATCGTGGGCTTCCTCGGGCCCAACGGGGCGGGGAAGAGCACGACGCTGCGGATCCTCCTCGGCCTCGCGGCCCCCACTGCCGGGACGGCGACCATCGACGGGCGCCGGTACCGGGACCTGGTCGATCCGGTCCGATGCGTCGGCGCCGTGCTGGAGGGCTCGACCTTCCATCCCGGCCGCACCGCCCGAGATCACCTGCGGTCCGTCTGCCTGGCGGCGGGCCTGGCGAACGCGCGCGTCCGGGACGTCCTCGGGCTCGTCGGCCTCCTCGACGCCGCCGATCGACGCGTCGGGAGCTATTCCCAGGGCATGCGCCAGCGCCTTGCGCTGGGCTGCGCGCTGCTCGGGGAGCCGCGGGCGCTCGTCCTGGACGAGCCGGCGAACGGGCTCGATCCCAAGGGCATCCGCTGGTTGCGCGACCTCCTCCGGGCCGCCGCCGACGAAGGCCGGACCATCCTGGTCTCGAGCCACGTCCTGGCCGAGGTGGCGCAGACGGTCGACGACGTGGTCATCCTCCACCGTGGCCGCCTGGTCGCCCAGGGCCCGCTCACGGGACTGATGGGGGGTGGGGGCGTGCGCGTGCGCACGTCCGAGCGACATCGGCTGGCCTCGGCGCTCGCCGCCCCGGGCCGCCTGGTGGAGCGCTACGGCGAGGACGGCCTGCTCGTCCGTGGCGCCACGGTCGACGAGGTGGGCGACGTGGCTGCGGCTGCCGGCGTCGCGCTCCACGAGCTCGGCCCCGCAGCCCGGACGCTCGAGGACGCCTTCCTGGAGCTCACGGGCGGCGGCGAGGCGGCGCAATGAGACGCCTGGTCGCCGCCGAGCTCTTCAAGCTCCGCACGACGCGGACCTCGTGGCTCCTGGCGGCCGCGGCGCTCGCCCTGATCGCCGCGTTCCACGTGCTGAACTTCGCCCTTAAGGACATCCGCCCCGGGGACGACGTGGTCAGCGAGATCCAGCTCACCGGCGTCGTCGTGACGCTGACCATGGTCCTCGGGATCGTCGGCATCGCGGGGGAGCAGCGGCACGGCACGATGCGCGTCACCCTGCTCGTCACGCCGCGGCGGGGCCGGGTCCTGGCCGCCAAGGCGATCGCCTACGCTCTCGTCGGCGGGCTTCTGGGCGCTCTCGCCTCCGGGCTCACGGCGCTCGTGGTCCTCCCCTGGCTCGCGGCCACCGACACGCCCGCGGGGCTGTCGGACGCGCGCATCGCGGCGATGCTGGCCGGTTTCATCCCCCTCGCAGCCGGCTCCGCAGTGCTGGGCCTCGCCCTCGGCGCGATCGTCCGCAGCCAGGCGGGGGCGATCGCCGTCGCGCTCGTCTGGACCGCCCTGGTCGACGGCCTGCTCGCCGAGGCGGTGGGCGCCTACGCGCCGTACAGCCTCGACGGGGCCTCCAGCGCGCTCACCAGCCTGCCGGAGAGCTCCGCGGGCGGCGTGGACCTGCTGGCCCCCTGGGCGGGCGGGCTCGTGCTCGTCGCCTACGTCGCCGTCCTGCTCGCGGTCGGCGCGACCGTGCTGAGCCGGCGCGACCTGGAGTGAGGGGCCGGGGGCGTCAGCCCCCAGGCTGGGCGCGCGGCCTGCGGCCGCGGCCCAGCCGCAGGCGCAGGCGGGGGACCAGCGTCGCCGCCTCGAGCACGATGCCGTGCGACATCTTCGAGCTGCCGAGCTCGCGGTCGCTGAAGGTGATCGGCACCTCGGTGACGCGGAAGCCCAGCAGCAGAGCCCGGTAGGTCATCTCGATCTGGAAGCCGTAGCCGCGGGCGCTCACCTCGTCGAGCGGCAGGGCGTCCAGCGCCTCGCGCCGGAAGCACTTGAATCCACCCGTGAGGTCGTGGACCGGCACGCCGAGCACGAGCTGCGCGTAGAGGCAGCCGCCGCGGCTGATCGCGCGCCGCACCAGGCCCCAGTCGCTCACCCCGCCGCCCGCGACGTAGCGCGAGCCGAGGACCAGATCCGCGCCGGCCGCCGCGGCCACCAGGCGCGGCACGTCGTCGGGGTCGTGGGAGAAGTCGCAGTCCATCTCCATGACGAGCTCCGCGCCGGCGGCGAGGGCGGCGCGGAAGCCGTCGCGGTAGGCGGGGCCGATGCCGCTCTTGGTGGTCCGGTGCAGCACCCGGATGCGGGGCTGGGCCGCCGCGAGACGGTCGGCGATCGCGCCGGTGCCGTCCGGCGAGGCGTCGTCGATGAACAGCACGTGGCCGTCGATCCCGGCGCGATCGAAGACCCCCAGCAGCGCCTGCGACATGCGCTCGATGTTGTCGGCCTCGTCATAGGTGGGGACGCAGACCCAGACGCGCGGAGGGGCGCCGCTTCCGGCGACGGCGTCGCCTCCAGCAACGGCGTTGCTCACCCGGCGAGGTCCGGGCGCAGCACCGGTCCGTAGCGGGCGGCGTCGAACGGGACGGCCTCGCCGTCCTCGAAGAGCATCCGCGGGGTGAGGGACTCGCCCCGCTCGACGGCGGCCCGGCAGGCCTCGCAGTGCGCACGGGCGCCGTCGGGGCCGGGGGGCGTCACGGCGATGCCGTGCGCCGGGTCGATGCCGCAGAGCCCGGTGAAGGGGTCGGCGCTGGCGGGCTCCCCGGTGAGCGTGGCCGCGGTCGCGGCGACGTCGTCGAGGGCCTCCCGGATGCGCGGGGCGAAGTCGGCCACCTCCTCGAGGCGCCGCATCTCGGGCAGTGAGGAGATCGCGTCGGCGTACACGCCGAGGGCCCGCTCGACGTGGACGCGCGCGTCGGGCGGCAGGTCGGGGCGGCGCGCCAGGGCGATCGTGCGCGCGCGCAGGGCGTCCACGCACACGCGTGCCCGGCCGCGGGCCTCGGTGATGTCCCGGCGCAGCCGCCGCCCCCGGTGGCCGAGGCCGATCGCGGCGGCCCAGCCCCCGCCGATCGCCGCGAGGGCGATCAACACCAGCGTCGAGCGGCGGGCCTCCTCGTCGAGGTCGGGGGCCGCGGGGGCCGCGACCTCGGCCGCCCGGGCGAGTCGCGCGACCGGATCGACGATGCGCCCGACGCGCTGCGCACGCAGCGCGCGCGTCATTTCGGCCGTCGAGCGGGGCCCCGTCGCCGCGATCGTTCCGCTGCGCGTGGTCACGATGATGGTGCCCGTGTAGTGGAGCCTCACGGCCAGGCGGCGAACGTAGATGGGCAGCGACGAGGCGCCTGCCGGACCCGCCACGAGGGCGAGCTTCACCGGGCGGCCGAGGTCGGCCAGCCGGGCCGCCGCGGCGGCGAGGTCGCGCTCGCGATCGGCCGCGAGCGGGCCGGCGACGCGCGGGCTCACATAGGCGTCCCGCTCGCGCAGCGCCTCGAGGGCGGGATCGGCGGCCCGCGCAGGCGCGGGGCTCGCGGAGGCGGCGACGAGGACGGCGAGGGCCCCGGCGACGCCCGCACTCCGCCGCACCACGGCGCTCAGGCGGGGGCCCCGCGCATGTGGGGTTCGGCGGTGCCCCGCACGAGCCGCATCGCCTGCGACACGAGGCCCGGGCTGCGCACCAGCCCGCCGAGCTCGAGGCGCATGAGCGCCACGTCGCCGCGCGCGCGCACCGCCGCGAAGCCGAGGCCCTCGAGGAAGGCCCGGTCGAAGAGGGTGTGGTGGCCGAGGAACCGCTCGGCGGCGGAGACGTCGTCGGCATAGGACAGGGCGAAGGCCTCGACCGCCGCCGCCTCGCGGGCCTTCAGATCGGCGAGGGCCTCCAGGAGGAGCCTCTCGCAGCTGCCCTCGGGGTCCCCGCCCTCGAGGAAGGTGCATGTGATGAGCGCCGCGTCGCGGCCGGGCGGTCCCGCGGGCAGGGCGAGGGCGCGGGGGAAGGCGTCGGCCGGGCCGAACTGCACCATGCCGCGGAAGGCGGACCCGTCGTGCAGCACGCGGCCGAACGCGCCGTGGCGGCGGCCGAAGCCCTCCGCCCAGGCCGCCTTGTGGCGCTCGTCGCTCACCAGGCGGTCGTGCTGCCAGAACATGCAGCTGACGCAGGGCGCGGGGAGCGCCGACCGCGTCGCGGCGGTGACTGAGGTGATCTGGCTCACGAGGGGATGATAGGCCCCCCGGCGACGACTAGCGGGGCGCGCAGTCCTCCCCGTCGACCCGGCAGAGGCCGCCCATGAACACCGGCATGTCGGTGTAGGGCACCGCGTTCGGCTCGGGCGAGCCGTAGGTCTGCGCCAGGTAAGCGAGGATGCGGCGCCGGTCCCAGACGGCCAGGTCGCCGTCGACGAGCATCGGAACCTGGGGCGGCTCGCCCTGCGCGGCCACCAGCGCGGCCCGCGCGACGGGGTCGCCGCGCACGGTGACCGGCTCGTAGTCGAGGCCGAGCGCGTCGAGGGCCTGCTTGACCTCCACGCACTTCCAGCAGTCGGGGGCGTCGTACACGATCACCCCGCGAACGGTAGCGCGTGGAGGGCGCCCTGGACGTTCGGGCGGCGCGTTCCGCGATCATCCCCGGCAGGATCCCTCCCGATGAGCGCGGACATGGGAATCGGCTTCGTCGGATGCGGCCGGGCGACCGAGACGCTGCATCTCCCGGCGATCGCACAGGTCAAGGGCCTGCGGGCGGTCGCCGTGACCGACGCCGACCCCGCCCGCGTCGCAGCGGCGGTGACGGCCGACTCCACCCTGCGGACGCATCCGGGGGCCGACGGGCTGATCGCGGACCCTCGCGTGGACATCGTCGCCATCTGCGTGCCGCCTTCGCTTCACGCGCCGTTCGCTGTGGCCGCCCTGGATGCCGGCAAGCACGTCTACCTCGAGAAGCCGGTGGCCGCCACCCGAACCGACGCGGAGGCGATCGAGGCGGCGGCCGCGCGCGCGCCCGGCACGCTCACGATGGGCTTCAACCTGCGCTCGCATCGCCTGGTCGCACAGGCGCGCGGGATCCTCACCTCGGGAGCCCTCGGCCCTGTCGAGATGATGCGCACCGTCTGGACGTCGGGGTTCCACCGCGGCGGCGCGTGGCCGGCGTGGCGGGACGACCGCGCCGCAGGCGGCGGGGCCCTGTTCGAGATCGCCGTTCACCACATCGACCTCTGCCGCCATCTGCTCGGCGAGGAGTTTGGGCGCGTCGCCGTCCAGTCGGCCCACCGGGACGTGGTCGACCAGAGCATCGTCATGGCGGCGTCGATGAGCGGCGGCACGCTCGTCTCGATCTCCGCCGGGCAGCGCACCACGGACGCCAACGACATCGAGATCTTCGGGCGCGACGGCGCGCTGCGCCTGTCCCTCTACCGCGCCGACAGCCTCGAGGTGCGACGGAGCTCCGACATGGCGGGCGGGCTGGCGGTGCGCCTGCGCCAGCGCGTCGGGTCGGCGCGCCGGCTGCCCGCGGCGCTCGCGGCGGCCCGCCGCGGGGGCGACTTCCGCCAGTCGTACGTCGCACATTGGACCGCCGCCGCCCGCACGGCCCGGGAAGGCGCCCCGCCGCCGGCGAGCCTCGACGACGGCCTGCACGCCCTCGACGTGGTGCTCGCCGCGATCGAGTCGGCCGACGGCGACGCGGTCGTCGTGCCGTGCCAGGGCGGCCGATGAGCGCGGACGCCGTCACGCCCGCGCTGTCGGTGGTGCTCGCCTGCACCGGGGGGCTCGACTCGATCGCCACGACGGTGCGGCACCTGGCGGCGCAGTCGATCCGCGCGCGGATGGAGTTGGTCGTGGTGGGGCTCCCCTCGCAGGCCGGCGCCCCGCCCCCGCCGGGCGCCGAGGAGCTCGGGGACTACCGCTTCGTCCCGATCCACTCGGTCGACTCGATCGCGCGGGCCAACGCCGCGGGCGTCCGCGCGGCGCGCGCGGACGTGGTGGCGCTCGCCGAGGACCACTGCTTCCCCCAGCCGGGCTGGGCGGAGGCGCTCGTCGCGGCGCACGCGGGCCCCTGGACGGCGGTGGGCCCGGCGATGGTCAATGCCAACCCGGGATCCCGCGTCAGCTGGGCCGACTTCGTCATCGGCTACGGGCCCTGGGCCGAGCCGGTCGCGACGGGCGAGGCGCCGTTCCTGCCGGGCCACAACTCGAGCTACGCGCGCCGGGTCCTCCTCGACTACGGCGAGCGGCTGGAGGAGATGCTGGAGGCCGAGACCGTGATGCACCTCGATCTCGGTGCCCGCGGCCACCGCCTCCTGGTTTGCGCCGACGCGCGCGCGGCGCACGTCAACTTCTCGCTCCTGGGCCCCTGGCTGCGCGTGCAGGTGCACAACGGCCGCGTCTTCGGGGGCACGCGGGCCCTCGGTTGGCCGCGCTCCCGGCGCGCCCTCTACTGCGCGGCGTCTCCGCTCATCCCCCTCGTGCGTCTCCGGCGCGCCCTGCGCACGGTGCGACGGCTCTCGCACGCGCAACCCGGGGTGCGCCGCGGGTTGCCGCTGCTGATCGTCGGTCTCGTTCTCGACGGCGTGGGCCAGTCGCTCGGCTACGCGCTCGGGGCCGGGGGCTCGGTGAGCGAGCTGGCCCGCTACGAGTTCCGGCGGGTCGACTTCGTCCGGGCGCCCGACAGGGCCCTCTTCGACCCGGCCGCGCCGGCACCCCCGCCGGGGTGAGCCCGGCCCCCCCGGCGAGGCCCTTCGTGTCGGTCGTGGTGCCCACCCACGGGCGTCCCCTCGCGCTGGCGCGCTGCCTTGAGGCCCTCGCCGCCCAAGACCACCCGCCGGACCGCTTCGAGGTGATCGTCGTCGACGACCAGGGCGATCCGCCCGCGGCCGATGTCGTCCAGCGCCTCGGGGACCGCCTCGACGTGCGGCTCATCGTGCAGCCGCACGCCGGCCCGGCCCGTGCCCGCAACCGGGGGGTCGCCGCGGCCGCAGGCGCGTTGATCGCGTTCACCGACGACGACTGCCGGCCCGCGCCCGACTGGGTCGGCCGGATGGCGGCGGCCCTGGAGCGCCGGCCCGGGGCCATGGTGGGCGGTCGGATCATCAACGAGCTCGCCGGAAACCGCTATGCCGCCGCGAGCCAGCTGATCACCGACATCGTCTACTCCCATTACAACGCCCAGCCTGAGCGCGCCGGCTTCTGCGCGTCCAACAACCTGGGCGTGGCCCGGGCGCCCTTCGAGGAGATCGGCGGCTTCGACGAGCGGTTTGCCGTCGTGGCCTGCGAGGACCGCGATCTCTGCGACCGTTGGACCCACTCCGGGCGCGTGCTGGCCTACGTGCCGGAGGCCCTCGTGCGGCATGCGCACGCGATGGGGGCGGCCGGCTACGTGCGCCAGCACTTCACGTACGGTCGCGGGGCCGTCCACTACCACCGCCTACGTGGCGCCCGGGGCTCGGGGCGCATGCGCGACGAGATGGGCTTCCACGTCCGCGCCCGGCACTGGCTGCGCCGCGCCATGCGCGGGCGCCGGCCGGGCGACGCCGCCGCCACGGCGGCCCTCCTTCTCGTGTGGCAGGCCGCGAACCTCGGGGGCTTCCTCTACGAGTCGGCGGCGCGCACCGGCTACCGGCGGAGCGGCCCGGGGCGGCCTGACGGCGGCCCCGGGCGGACGATCTAGCCCGCGACGGTCTCCAGGACGCGGTCCACCGGCACCAGGTGGCGCTTGAAGTCCATGATCGTGTTGTCGATCCCGAGCGCCAGCCCGATCAGCTGGGGTAGGTGCAGGACGGGCATCTCGTACTTCTCGCCGTTGGCCGCCTCGGCCTTGCGCTGGTAGGCGTCCATGGCCAGGTGGCACAGCGGGCACGGCGTGACCATGCAGTCGGCCCCGGCGTCGCGCGACTGGGAGAGCGCGTGGTGCGACTCCTTGAGCGCCACCGCCTCGCGGGCGAGGATGATCGGGAAGCCGCAGCACGAGGACTTGGCCTCGTAGTCGGCGACCTCTCCGCCCAGGGCCGTGATCAGCCGCTCCAGCGACTGCGGCTTGTCGGGGTCCTCGAAGCCCATCACCGACGACGGCCGCAGGAGCTGGCAGCCGTAGTAGGGGGCGACCCGCAGGCCGTTGAGGCCCTTCGGTCCCTGCTTCTCGAGCAGAGACAGGCCCTCCTCGGTCGAGATGTACCAGAGCAGGTGGGTGACGTCACTCGTGCCCTCGTAGGGGCGGGCGCCGGCCTTCACCAGCTCCTCGTTGACCGACTCCAGCAGGCGCGCGTCCTCCTTCACCATCTTGTTCGCCCGGCGCAGGTTCAGCGTGCAGACGTTGCAGATGGTGAGGATGTCCACGCCCATCTCCTCGGCCTGCGAGAGGATGCGGACGTTGAGCGTCAGGTAGAGGTTCGGCTTCGCCTCGGCGATGTCACCGGCCCCGCAGCAGGTGGCGGCGGGCATCGGTAGCAGCTCGAGGTCGAGCATCGGCGCCAGGTGCTTCGTGGTCGCGTCGAGCTCCTTGGAGCTGAACTCGGCGATGCACCCCGGGTAGTAGGCGAACCGGCGCACTAGATGGTCTCCTTGACGTTCTTGATCAGTGACTTGACCTCGTCGAGCTTCTTGATCTTGTGCGGGATCGGCGACGGCGCCTTGCCGTGGCGGGCCATCTGGATCGCGAAGGGCACGTCGAGCATGGCCCCGATCGGCTTGGTGAAGGGCACGAGAACCGTCTCGTTCAGCTTTCCGCCGGTGCGCATCGAGATCAGGAAGGCCTTCGCGTGGCGGGCGCCGGCGTCATGCATCGAGCGACCCTCCTGGAAGGCGATGCCGCCGAGCTTCTCGATGGCGTCGCGGGGGTTGACGCCCTTGGGGCAGCGCTCGTTGCAGTACATGCAGCGCGTGCAGTCCCAGACGCCGTGCTCGCCGGTGTAGAGCTTGGCGCGCTGCTTGCGCTGGCCGTCGCGCACGTCGCCGGCGAAGCGGTAGCCCCAGGCGAAGGCGGCGGGGCCGACGAAGTCGGGGTCGGCGGCCAGCGAGTTGCACTCGCTGTAGCAGGCGGCGCAGAGGATGCAGGCGCTCTCGCGAAAGAGCTTCTGCATGTCCTCCTTCGACACGATGCGCTCCTTCTCGGGCGCCGGGCCGTCGGGGATCAGGTAGGGCTTGACCGACTTGAACTTGTCCCAGAACGGGTCCAGGTCCACGATCAGGTCCTTGAGCGGCGCGAAGTTGCCGATCGGGTCCACCTGGACCGTCTCGGTGTCGAACTCCTTCTTGACGTCCTCGACCTGGCTCATGCAGGCGAGCACCGTCTTGCCGTTGGCCTTGCAGGCACAGGACCCGCAGATCGCGCTGCGGCAGGAGTATCGAACGGCGAGCGTGCCGTCCTGCTCGTCCTGCAGCCGCAGGATCGCGTCGAGGATGGTGAAGTCGCCCTCGTGCTCGAGGTCGTAGGACTGCCGGTACTGGGCGTCCGAGACGTCGGGCTGGTACCGGAAGATGTCGAAGGTCGTGCTCGCCATTAGTGGACCGTCCAGTGGAATCGGTGGTCTTCCGGCCGCGAAAAGCCGGCGGGGCTAGGACGCAGGTGAGGCCGATGGTTGCCGCCATCGGCCGATCCGAGGACGGCGCATCCGCTCTGCTTTGCAGGCCGGAGGCCGCCGGAGGCCGCTGGATGGTCCACTAGTAGGACCTCACCTGGGGCTCGTACTTGGTCACCGTCACCTCGGAGTAGTCGAGACGGATCTGATCGTCCTCGAGATACGACAGGGTGTGCTTCATCCAGTTCTCGTCGTCGCGCTCGGGGAAGTCGGTGCGCGAGTGCGCCCCGCGGCTCTCCGTGCGCTCGACCGCCCCGGCGACCATCGTCGCCGCGAGGTCCAGCAGGTACCCGGTCTCGATCGTGTGGATCAGGGACTGGTTGAACGTCCGGCCCTTGTCGGTGACCACGACGCTCTTGAACTTCTCGCGCAGGTCCTCGACCGTCGCCTGCGCATCGCGGAGCTGCTCCTCGGTGCGGAAGACGCCGACCTTCTCCTGCATGGTGTCCGAGAGGACCTCGCGCAGCTCGTGCTGGCGGGGCCCCTTCTGGCGCTCGAGCAGCTCGCGCAGCTCGGCCTCGAACTTGACCGCCGCCTCCGGCGTGGCCTCGATGCCGCGTCCGTTGAAGACGTCGGTCGCGTAGCGGGCTGCCGCCGCCCCGGTGCGGGCGCCGAAGACGACGCCCTCCAGGAGGGAGTTGCCGCCGAGCCGGTTCGCGCCGTGCACCGACACGCAGGCGCACTCGCCGGCGGCGAAGAGGCCCTGCATGTGCGGGGCCGCGCCCCACGAGTCCACGTGCACGCCACCCATGTGGTAGTGGGCGCCCGGACGGATCGGGATGGGCGCCTCGATCGGATCGACGCCGGCGAACGCCATGGCCAGCTCGCGGATCTGGGGCAGCCGCTCCATGATCTTCTCGCGGCCCAGGTGGCGCAGGTCGAGCATGATCGACCCGTTGACGCCCCGGCCCTCGAGGATCTCGGTGGCCTCCGAGCGCGACACCACGTCGCGCGACGCCAGCTCGAGCTTGTTGGGCGCGTACTTGCTCATGAAGCGCTCGCCCTCGGAGTTCAGGAGGTAGCCGCCCTCTCCGCGGGCACCCTCGGTCACCAGCACCCCGCTCGGGTTGAGCGTGGTGGGGTGGAACTGCATGAACTCCATGTCCTTCAGAGGCACGCCGGCCTTCAGCGCGAGGCCCATGCCGTCGCCGGTGGACGAGTGCGAGTTGGTGGAGGGCCGGTACACGCGGCCGGCGCCGCCGGTGGCGAGCACGACGGCCTTGGCGCCGATCGTCTGGATGGTCCCGTGGACCATGTCGTAGGCGACGACTCCGCAGCATCCGCCGTGGGAGTCCTTCACCAGCTCGGTGACGAACCACTCCTCGTAGGTCGGGATCTCGTACTTGACGCACACCGTGTAGAGCGTGTGCAGCATGACGAGTCCGGTGAGGTCGGCGGCGTAGCAGGTGCGCGGGTAGCCGGCGCCGCCGAACGGCCGCTGGGCGATCTTGCCCGTCGTCTCGTCGCGGCTGAACACCGCGCCCCAGTGCTCGAGCTGGATGATCTCGCCCGGCGCGTCGTTGCAGAGGATCTCGATCGCGTCCTGGTCGCCGATGTAGTCGGCGCCCTTGACGGTGTCGAAGGTGTGGTTGTCAGGGTGGTCCTCGGTCTGGTTGCCGAGGGCCGCGTTGACGCCGCCCTGCGCTGCGCCAGAATGGCTGCGTACCGGGTGCACCTTGGTCACGAGGGCGACATCGACGCCCGCCTCGTGTGCGGCGATCGCCGCGCGCATCCCGGCGAGGCCGGCGCCGACCACCACCACGTCATGGCTGAGCAATGTCCGTGCCCTCCGCTTCTTGGTTAGACCTCGCAGGTGACTCTACCGGACGGACGCGCGCACTCCTGCGGGTCATTCGTCGCTTTACCGGTCGCGAGCGCCCAACTCCCCGGCGCCCGGCTCATGTATAACCGCTCCTTATGATCATCAACAACGTTATCCATATGAGCCTCGACGCCGCGATCACCCTCGTCGTGCTCGTCGCCGTCCTCGGCGTGCTGATCAGCGAGCGCCTGTCCCCGGCGATCACGATCCTCGGTGGCACCGTCGCGCTGCTGGTGACCGGGGTGATCGACGCGGGCGAGGCCTTCAGCGGCTTCTCCAACTCGGCCCCCCTCACGGTGGCGGCCCTCTACGTCGTGGCCGGCGCGGCCGGTCGCACGCGCGTGCTCGAGGGCCTCGCGGCGCGCGTCTCCCGCCGGAGCTCCCCGCGCCGGGGCGAGCCCAGCGAGCGCGTCTCGCTCGCCCGATTGGTGGCGCCCACGGCGGCGGCGTCGGCCTTCCTGAACAACACCCCCATCGTGGCGATGGTCATCCCGGGGGTCGTGGCCTGGGCCCGGCGCACCGGCCGCTCGCCGTCGCGGTACCTGATGCCGATCAGCTTCGCCGCGATCTTCGGCGGCACCATCACCCTGATCGGCACCTCGACGAACCTCGTCGTCTCGGGGCTGCTCGAGGACTCCGGCTACGGCGGTCTCGGCCTGTTCGAGATCGGAAAGGTCGGCCTGCCGTTCGCCCTCGCGGCCACGGTGATGCTGGTCGTGCTGACCCCGCTGCTGCTCCCCGAGCGCCGCGCGCCCAGCGAGACCGCCGACGCGGATGCGCGCGAGTTCACGCTCGAGCTGATCGTCACCGACGAGCCGGGCATCGCCGGGCGCAGCATCGCCGAGGGCGGGCTGCGCAACCTCCAGGGCGTCTACCTCGTGGAGGTGGAGCGCGAGGGCCACAGGATCTCCTCGGTGCGGCCCGACGAGATCCTGGCCGCCGGCGACCGCCTGACCTTCGCGGGGAACGTGACCCGCATCCTCGACCTGCAGCAGATGCGGGGCCTGGCCTCGGCCGAGGAGCGCCATTTCCCGGCGGCGGGATCGGCCATCGACCGGCGGCTGTACGAGGCGGTCGTCGCCCCGGGCTCGGCGCTCGCCGGGCGGCACGCTCAAGCAGGCGGGATTCCGCGGGCGCTACGGCGCCGCGGTCATCGCCATCCACCGCGCGGGGGAGCGCATCGGCGAGAAGCTCGGCGATGTGACGCTGCGCCCCGGGGACGTGCTGCTGGTGCTCGCCGGGCCGGCCTTCCGCCCGCGCGCCCTCGACCGCCGCGACTTCCTCGTCGTCGCGGCCCTCGACGGCGAGGGGCCGCCGCGCGAGGACAAGGCGCCGCTCGTCGGGCTGATCATCGTCGCCCTGCTCGTGGCCGCCGGCACCGGCCTGCTCGACATCCTGCCGGCGGCGTTCCTCGCGGCCTTCGCCGTCGTCGCCCTCCGGATCATGTCGCCCACCGAGGCCCGCGACTCGGTCGACCTCGACGTGATCGTGATCATCGCGGCCAGCTTCGGCCTCGGCGCGGCCATCGAGTCGAGCGGCCTCGCGACGGACCTCTCGACGACGCTGGTCGAGCCCTTCGGCCACTTCGGTGACCTCGGCCTGCTGTTCGGGGTGCTGCTCGCGACGATGGTGCTGACCGAGCTGATCACGAACAACGCGGCCGCGATCCTGCTGTTCCCGGTGGCGCTCAGCACGGCGCCGCGGCCGGGCTCGATCCGCGGCCGTTCGCCATCGCGATCGCGATCGGCGCCTCGTCGTCGTTCCTCACGCCGATCGGCTACCAGACGAACACGATGGTCTACGGCATCGGCGGCTACCGCTTCGGCGACTACGCGCGCCTCGGGCTGCCGCTCTCGATCCTGATGATCGTCGTGGCGCTGATCTTCATCCCGCTCGGCTGGCCCCTGCGCTGAGCCTGAGCCCGATCCGGGGGCCGGGCCCGGCCGGTTCGGTATGCTCCGGTCGTTTGCGGCCGTCCTCCCGGGCGGCCGTTTGTCAGAGAAGTATGGCAGAGGAGTCGGACCCGTGGGACACCGTGTCACGTTCATTCCCGGCGACGGCACCGGGCCGGAGATCGCCGAAGCCACCAAGCGCGTCCTCGACGCGACCGGGGTGGACTTCGAGTGGGACGTCCAGGAGGCCGGCGTCGACATCATGGAGACGGCCGGCACCCCGCTGCCGGACTCGGTGATCGAGTCGATCAAGGCGAACAAGGTGGCCATCAAGGGCCCCATCACGACCCCCGTCGGTCACGGCTTCCGGAGCGTCAACGTCGCTCTTCGCAAGGCCCTCGACCTCTACGCCTGCGTACGCCCCTGCAAGAGCTACGAGGGCGTCCGCTCCAAGTACGACGACATCGACATCGTCATCGTGCGCGAGAACACCGAGGACCTCTACGCCGGGATCGAGTTCGAGAAGGACACCCCCGAGGTCGCCGAGCTGATCGAGAAGATCATCGAGCTCGACCCGTCGGCCGCGGGCATGATCCGCGAGCACGCCGGCATCTCGATCAAGCCGATCTCGGTCGAGGGCACGCCGCCGCGTCGTCAAGTACGCCTTCGACTACGCCGTCGAGAACGGCCGCTCGAAGGTCACGGCCGTCCACAAGGCCAACATCATGAAGCACACCGACGGCCTCTGGCTCGCCGTCGCGATGGAGGTGGCCAAGGACTACCCGGGCATCGAGTTCGAGGAGCGCATCGTCGACAACATGTGCATGCAGCTCGTGCAGAAGCCCGAGCTGTACGACGTGATCGTCCTCCCGAACCTCTACGGCGACATCCTCAGCGACCTCGGCGCCGGCCTGGTCGGCGGCCTCGGCGTGGCCCCCGGCGCCAACATCGGCGCCGACGCGGCGCTCTTCGAGCCGACGCACGGCAGCGCGCCGAAGTACGCCGGCCAGAACAAGGTCAACCCGCTCGCCATGATGCTCTCCGGCGTGATGATGCTGCGTCACCTCAAGGAGGTGGACGCGGCCGATCGCATGGAGAACGCCATCGCCGAGCTGATCCGGGAAGGTAAGTCCGTGACGTACGACATGAAGGACGACCGCAACGACCCCACCGCGGTCGGCACCTCGGGTGTCGCCGACGCCCTGATCGAGAAGCTGCAGGTATCCAAGTGAGCCCGGCCGAGAAGGCTCCGCTCCGCGTCGCCGTCACCGGCGCCGCCGGTCAGATCGGCTACAGCATCCTGCCGCGCATCGCCGCGGGCGAGATGTTCGGCAAGGACCAGCCGATCATCCTGCAGCTGCTCGAGATCCCGGTCGAGGCGGTCCAGAAGGCGCTCGAGGGCGTCGCGATGGAGCTCGACGACTGCGCCTTCCCGCTCCTGCGCGGGCATGGTGCTCACCGGCGACCCGAACGTCGCGTTCAAGGACGCCGACTGGTGCATCCTGGTCGGCTCCAAGCCGCGCGGCCCGGGCATGGAGCGCGCCGACCTGCTGAAGGACAACGGCAAGATCTTCGTCGGCCAGGGCAAGGCCATCGACGAGGTCGCCTCCGACGACGCCCGCGTCGTCGTGGTCGGCAACCCGTGCAACACCAACTGCATGATCGCCGCCGCCCAGGCCAAGCGCCTCGGCCCGGAGCGCTTCACGGCGATGACCCGGCTCGACCAGAACCGGGCGCAGGCCCAGCTGGCGCAGAAGGCCGGCGTCGCCCTGACCGAGGTCGACGACATCATCATCTTCGGCAACCACTCGCCGACGATGTTCGCCGACTTCACCAACGCCACGATCGCCGGCAAGCCGGCCGCCGAGGTCATCGGCGACGACGCCTGGCTCGAGGGCGAGTTCCTGCCCGACCGTCGGCAAGCGCGGCGCGGCGATCATCGCCGCCCGCGGCCTGTCGTCGGCGGCCTCGGCGGCCAACGCGGCCATCGACCACGTGCGCTCGCTGCACACGCCGTGCGACGACATCCACTCGATCGCCGTGCGGTCGGACGGCAGCTACGGCTTCGCCGAGGGCGTCTGGGCCTCGGTGCCGGTGCGCACCACCGCGCCGGGGACCTACGAGGTCGTGCGCGAGGGCTTCGACCACGACGAGTTCGCCGCGGCGAAGATCGCCGCGACCAACGCCGAGCTGGTCGAGGAGCGCGAGACCGTCAAGGACA
>CAWGMB010000002.1:0-606138 GCA_963823515.1 uncultured Thermoleophilia bacterium | reverse complement strand
GGTCTCCAGGACGCGGTCCACCGGCACCAGGTGGCGCTTGAAGTCCATGATCGTGTTGTCGATCCCGAGCGCCAGCCCGATCAGCTGGGGTAGGTGCAGGACGGGCATCTCGTACTTCTCGCCGTTGGCCGCCTCGGCCTTGCGCTGGTAGGCGTCCATGGCCAGGTGGCACAGCGGGCACGGCGTGACCATGCAGTCGGCCCCGGCGTCGCGCGACTGGGAGAGCGCGTGGTGCGACTCCTTGAGCGCCACCGCCTCGCGGGCGAGGATGATCGGGAAGCCGCAGCACGAGGACTTGGCCTCGTAGTCGGCGACCTCTCCGCCCAGGGCCGTGATCAGCCGCTCCAGCGACTGCGGCTTGTCGGGGTCCTCGAAGCCCATCACCGACGACGGCCGCAGGAGCTGGCAGCCGTAGTAGGGGGCGACCCGCAGGCCGTTGAGGCCCTTCGGTCCCTGCTTCTCGAGCAGGGACAGGCCCTCCTCGGTCGAGATGTACCAGAGCAGGTGGGTGACGTCACTCGTGCCCTCGTAGGGGCGGGCGCCGGCCTTCACCAGCTCCTCGTTGACCGACTCCAGCAGGCGCGCGTCCTCCTTCACCATCTTGTTCGCCCGGCGCAGGTTCAGCGTGCAGACGTTGCAGATGGTGAGGATGTCCACGCCCATCTCCTCGGCCTGCGAGAGGATGCGGACGTTGAGCGTCAGGTAGAGGTTCGGCTTCGCCTCGGCGATGTCACCGGCCCCGCAGCAGGTGGCGGCGGGCATCGGTAGCAGCTCGAGGTCGAGCATCGGCGCCAGGTGCTTCGTGGTCGCGTCGAGCTCCTTGGAGCTGAACTCGGCGATGCACCCCGGGTAGTAGGCGAACCGGCGCACTAGATGGTCTCCTTGACGTTCTTGATCAGTGACTTGACCTCGTCGAGCTTCTTGATCTTGTGCGGGATCGGCGACGGCGCCTTGCCGTGGCGGGCCATCTGGATCGCGAAGGGCACGTCGAGCATGGCCCCGATCGGCTTGGTGAAGGGCACGAGAACCGTCTCGTTCAGCTTTCCGCCGGTGCGCATCGAGATCAGGAAGGCCTTCGCGTGGCGGGCGCCGGCGTCATGCATCGAGCGACCCTCCTGGAAGGCGATGCCGCCGAGCTTCTCGATGGCGTCGCGGGGGTTGACGCCCTTGGGGCAGCGCTCGTTGCAGTACATGCAGCGCGTGCAGTCCCAGACGCCGTGCTCGCCGGTGTAGAGCTTGGCGCGCTGCTTGCGCTGGCCGTCGCGCACGTCGCCGGCGAAGCGGTAGCCCCAGGCGAAGGCGGCGGGGCCGACGAAGTCGGGGTCGGCGGCCAGCGAGTTGCACTCGCTGTAGCAGGCGGCGCAGAGGATGCAGGCGCTCTCGCGAAAGAGCTTCTGCATGTCCTCCTTCGACACGATGCGCTCCTTCTCGGGCGCCGGGCCGTCGGGGATCAGGTAGGGCTTGACCGACTTGAACTTGTCCCAGAACGGGTCCAGGTCCACGATCAGGTCCTTGAGCGGCGCGAAGTTGCCGATCGGGTCCACCTGGACCGTCTCGGTGTCGAACTCCTTCTTGACGTCCTCGACCTGGCTCATGCAGGCGAGCACCGTCTTGCCGTTGGCCTTGCAGGCACAGGACCCGCAGATCGCGCTGCGGCAGGAGTATCGAACGGCGAGCGTGCCGTCCTGCTCGTCCTGCAGCCGCAGGATCGCGTCGAGGATGGTGAAGTCGCCCTCGTGCTCGAGGTCGTAGGACTGCCGGTACTGGGCGTCCGAGACGTCGGGCTGGTACCGGAAGATGTCGAAGGTCGTGCTCGCCATTAGTGGACCGTCCAGTGGAATCGGTGGTCTTCCGGCCGCGAAAAGCCGGCGGGGCTAGGACGCAGGTGAGGCCGATGGTTGCCGCCATCGGCCGATCCGAGGACGGCGCATCCGCTCTGCTTTGCAGGCCGGAGGCCGCCGGAGGCCGCTGGATGGTCCACTAGTAGGACCTCACCTGGGGCTCGTACTTGGTCACCGTCACCTCGGAGTAGTCGAGACGGATCTGATCGTCCTCGAGATACGACAGGGTGTGCTTCATCCAGTTCTCGTCGTCGCGCTCGGGGAAGTCGGTGCGCGAGTGCGCCCCGCGGCTCTCCGTGCGCTCGACCGCCCCGGCGACCATCGTCGCCGCGAGGTCCAGCAGGTACCCGGTCTCGATCGTGTGGATCAGGGACTGATTGAACGTCCGGCCCTTGTCGGTGACCACGACGCTCTTGAACTTCTCGCGCAGGTCCTCGACCGTCGCCTGCGCATCGCGGAGCTGCTCCTCGGTGCGGAAGACGCCGACCTTCTCCTGCATGGTGTCCGAGAGGACCTCGCGCAGCTCGTGCTGGCGGGGCCCCTTCTGGCGCTCGAGCAGCTCGCGCAGCTCGGCCTCGAACTTGACCGCCGCCTCCGGCGTGGCCTCGATGCCGCGTCCGTTGAAGACGTCGGTCGCGTAGCGGGCTGCCGCCGCCCCGGTGCGGGCGCCGAAGACGACGCCCTCCAGGAGGGAGTTGCCGCCGAGCCGGTTCGCGCCGTGCACCGACACGCAGGCGCACTCGCCGGCGGCGAAGAGGCCCTGCATGTGCGGGGCCGCGCCCCACGAGTCCACGTGCACGCCACCCATGTGGTAGTGGGCGCCCGGACGGATCGGGATGGGCGCCTCGATCGGATCGACGCCGGCGAACGCCATGGCCAGCTCGCGGATCTGGGGCAGCCGCTCCATGATCTTCTCGCGGCCCAGGTGGCGCAGGTCGAGCATGATCGACCCGTTCACGCCCCGGCCCTCGAGGATCTCGGTGGCCTCCGAGCGCGACACCACGTCGCGCGACGCCAGCTCGAGCTTGTTGGGCGCGTACTTGCTCATGAAGCGCTCGCCCTCGGAGTTCAGGAGGTAGCCGCCCTCTCCGCGGGCACCCTCGGTCACCAGCACCCCGCTCGGGTTGAGCGTGGTGGGGTGGAACTGCATGAACTCCATGTCCTTCAGAGGCACGCCGGCCTTCAGCGCAAGGCCCATGCCGTCGCCGGTGGACGAGTGCGAGTTGGTGGAGGGCCGGTACACACGGCCGGCGCCGCCGGTGGCGAGCACGACGGCCTTGGCGCCGATCGTCTGGATGGTCCCGTGGACCATGTCGTAGGCGACGACTCCGCAGCATCCGCCGTGGGAGTCCTGCACCAGCTCGGTGACGAACCACTCCTCGTAGGTCGGGATCTCGTACTTGACGCACACCGTGTAGAGCGTGTGCAGCATGACGAGTCCGGTGAGGTCGGCGGCGTAGCAGGTGCGCGGGTAGCCGGCGCCGCCGAACGGCCGCTGGGCGATCTTGCCCGTCGTCTCGTCGCGGCTGAACACCGCGCCCCAGTGCTCGAGCTGGATGATCTCGCCCGGCGCGTCGTTGCAGAGGATCTCGATCGCGTCCTGGTCGCCGATGTAGTCGGCGCCCTTGACGGTGTCGAAGGTGTGGTTGTCAGGGTGGTCCTCGGTCTGGTTGCCGAGGGCCGCGTTGACGCCGCCCTGCGCTGCGCCAGAATGACTCCGTACCGGGTGCACCTTGGTCACGAGGGCGACATCGACGCCCGCCTCGTGTGCGGCGATCGCCGCGCGCATCCCGGCGAGGCCGGCGCCGACCACCACCACGTCATGGCTGAGCAATGTCCGTGCCCTCCGCTTCTTGGTTAGACCTCGCAGATGACTCTACCGGACGGACGCGCGCACTCCTGCGGGTCATTCGTCGCTTTACCGGTCGCGAGCGCCCAACTCCCCGGCGCCCAGCTCATGTATAACCGCTCCTTATGATCATCAACAAGTTATCCATATGAGCCTCGACGCCGCGATCACCCTCGTCGTGCTCGTCGCCGTCCTCGGCGTGCTGATCAGCGAGCGCCTGTCCCCGGCGATCACGATCCTCGGTGGCACCGTCGCGCTGCTGGTGACCGGCGTGATCGACGCGGGCGAAGCCTTCAGCGGCTTCTCCAACTCGGCCCCCCTCACGGTGGCGGCCCTCTACGTCGTGGCCGGCGCGGCCGGTCGCACGCGCGTGCTCGAGGGCCTCGCGGCGCGCGTCTCCCGCCGGAGCTCCCCGCGCCGGGGTGAGCCCAGCGAGCGCGTCTCGCTCGCCCGATTGGTGGCGCCCACGGCGGCGGCGTCGGCCTTCCTGAACAACACCCCCATCGTGGCGATGGTCATCCCGGGGGTCGTGGCCTGGGCCCGGCGCACCGGCCGCTCGCCGTCGCGGTACCTGATGCCGATCAGCTTCGCCGCGATCTTCGGCGGCACCATCACCCTGATCGGCACCTCGACGAACCTCGTCGTCTCGGGGCTGCTCGAGGACTCCGGCCACGGCGGTCTCGGCCTGTTCGAGATCGGAAAGGTCGGCGTGCCTTTCGCCCTCGCGGCCACGGTGATGCTGGTCGTGCTGGCCCCGCTGCTGCTCCCCGAGCGCCGCGCGCCCAGCGAGACCGCCGACGCGGATGCGCGCGAGTTCACGCTCGAGCTGATCGTCACCGACGAGCCGGGCATCGCCGGGCGCAGCATCGCCGAGGGCGGGCTGCGCAACCTCCAGGGCGTCTACCTCGTGGAGGTGGAGCGCGAGGGCCACAGGATCTCCTCGGTGCGGCCCGACGAGATCCTGGCCGCCGGCGACCGCCTGACCTTCGCGGGGAACGTGACCCGCATCCTCGACCTGCAGCAGATGCGGGGCCTGGCCTCGGCCGAGGAGCGCCATTTCCCGGCGGCGGGATCGGCCATCGACCGGCGGCTGTACGAGGCGGTCGTCGCCCCGGGCTCGGCGCTCGCCGGGGGTACGCTCAAGGAGGCGGGATTCCGCGGGCGCTACGGCGCCGCGGTCATCGCCATCCACCGCGCGGGGGAGCGCATCGGCGAGAAGCTCGGCGATGTGACGCTGCGCCCGGGGGACGTGCTGCTGGTGCTCGCCGGGCCGGCGTTCCGCCCGCGCGCCCTCGACCGCCGCGACTTCCTCGTCGTAGCGGCCCTCGACGGCGAGGGGCCGCCCCGGGAGGACAAGGCGCCGCTCGTGGGGCTGATCATCGTCGCCCTGCTCGTGGCCGCCGGCACCGGCCTGCTCGACATCCTGCCGGCGGCGTTCCTGGCGGCGTTCGCCGTGGTCGCCCTCCGGATCATGTCGCCCACCGAGGCCCGCGACTCGGTCGACCTCGACGTGATCGTGGTGATCGCGGCCAGCTTCGGGATCGGCGCGGCCATCAGCTCGAGCGGCCTCGCGACGGACATCTCGACGACGCTGGTCGAGCCCTTCGGCCACTTCGGTGACCTCGGCCTGCTGTTCGGAGTGCTCCTCGCGACGATGGTCCTGACCGAGCTGATCACGAACAACGCGGCCGCGGTCCTCCTGTTCCCGGTTGGGATCAGCACGGCCGCCGCCGCCGGCCTCGATCCGCGGCCATTCGCCATCGCGATCGCCATCGGCGCCTCCTCGTCGTTCCTGACGCCGATCGGGTATCAGACGAACACGATGGTCTACGGCATCGGCGGCTACCGGTTCGGCGACTACGCGCGCCTCGGGCTGCCGCTGTCGATCCTCATGATCGTCGTGGCGCTGATCTTCATCCCGCTCGGCTGGCCCCTGCGCTGAGCCTGAGCCCTGATCCCGGGGGCGGGCCCGGCCGGTTCGGTATGCTCCGGGCGTTTGCGGCCGTCCTCCCGGGCGGCCGTTCGTCAGAGAAGCAAGGCAGAGGAGTCGGACCCGTGGGACACCGTGTCACGTTCATTCCCGGCGACGGCACCGGGCCGGAGATCGCCGAAGCCACCAAGCGCGTCCTGGACGCCACCGGGGTGGACTTCGAGTGGGACGTCCAGGAGGCCGGCGTCGACATCATGGAGACGGCCGGGACCCCGCTGCCGGACTCGGTGATCGAGTCGATCAAGGCGAACCGGGTGGCCATCAAGGGCCCCATCACAACCCCCGTCGGGCACGGCTTCCGGAGCGTCAACGTCGCTCTTCGCAAGGCCCTCGACCTCTACGCCTGCGTACGCCCCTGCAAGAGCTACGAGGGCGTGCGCTCCAAGTACGACGACATCGACATCGTCATCGTCCGCGAGAACACCGAGGACCTCTACGCCGGGATCGAGTTCGAGAAGGACACTCCCGAGGTCGCGTCGCTCATCGAGAGGATCGTCGAGCTCGACCCGTCGGCCGCGGGCGTGATCCGCGAGCACGCCGGCATCTCGATCAAGCCGATCTCCGTCGAGGGCAGCCGCCGCGTCATCAAGTACGCGTTCGACTACGCCGTCGAGAACAACCGCTCGAAGGTCACGGCGGTCCACAAGGCCAACATCATGAAGTACACCGACGGCCTCTGGCTCGCCGTCGCGATGGAGGTCGCCAAGGACTACCCGGGCATCGAGTTCGAGGAGCGGATCGTCGACAACATGTGCATGCAGCTCGTGCAGAAGCCCGAGCTGTACGACGTGATCGTGCTCCCGAATCTCTACGGGGACATCCTCAGCGACCTCGGCGCCGGCCTGGTCGGTGGCCTGGGCGTCGCCCCCGGCGCCAACATCGGCGCCGAAGCGGCGCTCTTCGAGCCGACGCACGGCAGCGCGCCGAAGTACGCCGGCCAGAACAAGGTCAACCCGCTCGCCATGATGCTCTCCGGCGTGATGATGCTGCGTTACCTCAAGGAAGTGGACGCGGCCGATCGCATGGAGAACGCCATCGCCGAGCTGATCCGGGAAGGTAAGTCCGTGACGTACGACATGAAGGACGACCGCAACGACCCCACGGCGGTCGGCACCTCGGGTGTCGCCGACGCCCTCGTCGAGAAGCTCCAGGTATCCAAGTGAGCCCGGCCGAGAAGGCTCCGCTCCGCGTCGCCGTCACCGGCGCCGCCGGTCAGATCGGCTACAGCATCCTGCCGCGCATCGCGGCGGGCGAGATGTTCGGCAAGGACCAGCCGGTCATCCTCCAGCTCCTCGAGATCCCGGTCGAAGCGGTCCAGAAGGCGCTCGAGGGCGTCGCGATGGAGCTCGACGACTGCGCGTTTCCCCTCCTGGCGGGCATGGTGCTCACCGGTGACCCGAACGTCGCGTTCAAGGACGCCGACTGGTGCGTCCTCGTGGGCTCCAAGCCGCGCGGCCCCGGCATGGAGCGCGCCGACCTCCTCAAGGACAACGGCGCGATCTTCGTGGGCCAGGGCAAGGCCATCGACGAGGTCGCCTCCGACGACGCCCGCGTCGTCGTGGTCGGCAACCCCTGCAACACCAACTGCATGATCGCCGCCGCCCAGGCGAAGCGCCTCGGCCCCGAGCGCTTCACGGCCATGACCCGGCTCGACCAGAACCGGGCCCAGGCCCAGCTGGCCCAGAAGGCCGGGGTCGCCCTGACCGAGGTTGACGACATCATCATCTTCGGCAACCACTCGCCGACGATGTTCGCCGACTTCACGAACGCCACGATCTCCGGCAAGCAGGCCGCCGAGGTCATCGGCGACGACGCCTGGCTCGAGGGCGAGTTCCTTCCGACCGTCGGCAAGCGCGGCGCGGCGATCATCGCGGCCCGCGGCCTGTCGTCGGCGGCGTCGGCCGCCAACGCCGCCATCGATCACGTCCGCTCGCTGCACACCCCGAGCGACGACATCCACTCGATCGCGGTCCGCTCGGACGGCACGTACGGCTTCGACGAGGGGGTCTGGGCCTCGGTGCCGGTGCGCACCACCGCCCCGGGCACCTACGAGGTCGTCCGCGAGGGCTTCGACCACGGGGAGTTCGCCGCCTCGAAGATCGCCGCCACCAATGCGGAGCTGGTCGAGGAGCGCGAGACCGTGAAGGACATGCTCGGGTGAGCCTCCCGGGGGGCCGGTCCGCGGATGCTGCGGACCGGCCCCCCGGGTTGCTTCACCACCCCGGGGTGGTGTCGCCGAGGTCGGGCGCGCGCTCGGCGAGCGCGCCCACGGCCTCCTCGCCCATCGACGGCACGGAGCCCCGCCCGGAGCTCCGCGCAGGTGCGCACGACCGCCTCGATCGACGAACGACTCCTCGTCGCGTGCGACCGACGGGCAGAGCCGCGGCCGCGGGCACGCGGTCGGGCGGCCGCTGTCCTCGCCCTCGCGGTGCATCGCCACGACGTCCCATCCGGCCGCATTCCGGGAGCCAGCGCCCAGGGTCCGGCCCGGCAACCGGCCCAGACCGCGGCCGGCATGCCCTGTCTCACGGGCGCTATCCGTGACCGGCGGCGACGTGGGTCAGGCGCGCGCCGGTCGGGCAGGGGCCTAGGCCCGGGCGACGGCCTTCGCCTTGGCCTTGGTCCTGGCCCTGGCCCTGGCCTTGGTCCTGGCCCTGGCCTTCGCCCGGGCCTTCGCCCTGGCCTTGGCTTTGGCCTTGGTGCGGGCAGCCGCCTTGAGCTGGGCGGGCGTTCCCACGCAGAAGTTGCTCACGCCGAGCGGCTTACGCGTGAACCCCTTCTTGGCGTAGGGCCAGACCCGCCAGACGTAGCAGTACCCGGGGCGGATCTTGCGCGTGGGAAGGCGCAGGTGTCGCGCCTTGGGAAAGCGCGAGAACACCTTGACCACCTTGGTCGACGACGTCCCCTTGCGGCCGGCCCTGAAGACCTGCACGTTGTAGAGGCGCGTGCCCCTCGGGCCCTTGGTCCAGCTGAGGGTGGGCCGGCGCGTCATGACCGTGCGATGGGCCTTCGGGCGCAAGCGCGAGGCGCGCACGGCGGGCAGCTTGGCGATGGTCGGCTTGGCGACGGCCGCGAGGACCGCGCCGGCGATCGTGAACGGGTCGGTCGCGGCGCCCGAGACGTTGCCTGCGGGGTCGATCTGACTGACGCGGAACGTGTACGACCCAGGGGTGAAGGGGCCGACGGTCGTGCTGCCCAGGGGTGTCTCGACCGGGCTCTGGGCCGAGGCGCCCGCGGCGGTGAGCACCTGCCAGCGGAACGTGTTCCCCTCCTCGCCGGACCACGCGTACGCGGGAGCGGCATCGGGGGCCGGCACCGGGGGGCGCGCCGTTATCGTCGGCGGTGGCGGCGCCACGGTGTTGACCGTGAAGGAGCGGGTAGCTTCGATGCCCACGACTCCGATCGGCGACAACTGGGCGACGCTGAAGACGTAGTCGCCGTCCGGCAGGGGCTCGAGCGTGGCCGACGTCGCGGGCCCGGACCCCGACTGCCTAGGGGTTTCCTCACCCTCGGCGCTGACCGACCAGACGGAGGGGGCCAGCGCGTCGCCGGTCCAGGCGAACGTCGGGGTGGTGTCCCTCACCGGACCGGACGGCCCCTGGGTGAAGGTGGGGCTCGCCGGAGCCGAGGAGTTGACGGAGAAGGGCCGCGCCGGCGAGCTGTTCTGGTTCCCGGCGTTGTCGAAGGTCGTGACACGCCACTTCAGCGGTGTGCGCTCGGGGAGCGGCGCGGCCAGGACGGCCGGGTTCCGCGTCGCCGAGAAGGTGTCGGGCGGCCGCGCAGGGGGTTGCGGATAGGGGACAGACTCGATCCGGAGCCAGCTGCCACCGATCAGCACCTCCAGCTCGTAGCGCTGATAGCCGGAGGTCTCCCTGTTGCGACTCCGGGCCCAGGTGAAGGTGGGCTCCGCGGCGGTCACCGCGCCGGCACCGGGCGAGCTCAGCCGCGCGTCGGAGGGGGCGAACATGTCGATGTAGAACGGCCCCACCGTCACGGGCCCACTCGTGTTCCCCAGCGAGTCGGCGGCCCTGCCGGTCACCGAGTGCCGGCCCTGGTCGGAGCCGTTCGGCGCGGCCGTGAAGGTCCGTGATGGCCCACAACTTGTCACGCCCGAGGGGTCCGTGCACGCGAACTTCACCGTGAAGGGCGACCGATACCAGGGGCTGATGCCGTTCGGCTGCGGGTACGAGGCTGTGATCGACGGCCCCTCGGTGTCCACCCTGATCGTGGCCGAGGCGAACGGGCCGCGCGTGGGGGAGCCCCCGGCCAACGGCGTCTGCACGGCGCGGACCCGGAACGTGTGGCTGCCCTCGCCCGCCGAGAGGGTGACGGTCTGGGTCAGGCCGAAGCTGGCCACGGCTCCGTCGAAGCCACCCTCGTAGTCGGTGATGACGGACCCCGGGTCGGCCGCCGCCGCTGCCCAGGAGAAGGTCCACGACGATGACGTGGAGGGCGAGCCCGGAACCGACGCGGGCGCTCCCGGAGGGCCGATCGCGAAGGACGGCGGCGCGCCCAGCCCGCCGATCATGACGCAGGAAAGTACCCCGGCGGCGAGCTGCAGCTTGAGGAGTCGGGACATAGAAGGCCCGAGATCCTATCTGGCTTCGGCCCCGTGCGAAAACGCGCCCGGCGGGTCGGTGGTCCAGCTCGCGGCACGGGCCACGAACGCACGCTCTGTTCCGGAGCCGGAGAAGTCGTGAAAGGCACCATCGACGCCGCCACGGTGTGCCACCGTACGACCGGGCGCGCAGGGTCGGCAGGCGCGGACCACGAGCACGTCCACCAGGCAGCCTCGCCGGCGGATCCGGGGGCGGAAGCGGGCGCGCCTGGCGGTCCCCTGGCTCCCGCCAGGACGCCCATCGCAAGGACGGGCAGGGCCGCTGGGACGGTCAGGACGAGCTCCCTGATCGGAACCTCGTCCGAGGTGCTCGATCTCGTCTCGCGGGCTTCCTGCATGCGGGATCCCCTCGCCTACGCAGAGGCCCGTCGCGCCTCCTTCGGCCTGGGGACCGCGACCTCATCGGCGAGGCGATCGTCGCTGGCAACCTCAAGCCGGACTGCGGGTCGTCCGATAGCAGGAGAGCGTTCCGGTTCCTGCATCTCCCGTTGCACCCCGGACACCGAGCAGTCGTGGGTCCGGCTCACGGCGGCCATCCGTCCGGTGCGTTTCCCGCCCCCCTCGCTTCCCGATGGCTCTCACGGCCGTTGCTCCGACCGGCTTCCGCCTCGCGTGTCCGTGTCTGGCCCCTGAACGCCGCCGGGTGGCGCACGCCTTCACGGAGGAAGACGACGCCATGGTCAGTGCCCGACCCTTCCGCGCGCTCCCGGCATGGATGGCCGGCGCGATCCTCGCCACCGGCGCGGTGGTTGCCCTCGCACCCGCCCAGCAGGCGGCCGCCGCGCCGAGTTGCACCAAGTACGCCTCGCCCACCGGCTCCGACACGGCCTCAGGTACCGAGACCGCGCCCTACCGCACCGCCCAGAGGCTGGCCGACTCCCTGTCGGCGGGCCAGATCGGCTGCCTGCAGCCGGGCGCCACCTTCGGGGGCGTCAGGTTCAACCGCAGCGGCATCACCCTCACCACCGCCCCCGGCGGGGCCAAGGCCACCCTGCTGGGCATGACCTCGGTGCCCGACGCGGCCACCGACGTCGTGATCGAGAACCTGGTGCTCAACGGCCGCACCTCGGGCTCGCGCGTGAGTCCGGACGTGCTGGGCGACCGGGCCATCCTGCGCAACAACGACATCACCAACGACAACACCGCGATCTGTCTGCACATCGGCTCCAACGCCGGCTACGGCATCGCCCACGACGTGGTCGTGGACTCGAACCGGATCTTCCGGTGCGGGCGCCTGCCGGCGACCAACTTCGACCACGGTATCTACGTCAACAACGCCTACGACACCCGCATCACCAACAACCTGATCTATGACAACGCCGACTACGGCGTGCACCTGTATCCGGGCGCCCAGCGCTCCTACGTCGCCAACAACGTGATCGACGGCAACGGCCGAGGGCTCACCTTCTCGGGCGAGGGCGGGCTGGTATCGAGCAACAACCTGGTCGAGAACAACATCATCAGCAACTCCCTCATCAAGCACAACGTGGAGTCCTGGTGGGCATCGGGGATCGGCGTCAACAACCGCGCCGACCGCAACTGCCTGTGGAACGGCAAGCTGGGCAACATCGCCGCCCAGGTCGGTTTCACGGCTTCGGACAACACCATCGCCGACCCGTTGTTCACCAACCGCGCCGCAAAGGACTTCACCCTTGCGGCCGGCAGCCCCTGCGCCGGCAAGGGACCTCAGGGCACTCCCGCCCCCGCCCCGGCCCCGCCGCCCTCGACGCCGCAGAACATGGCCCCGACGGCGTCCTTCGGCGTCAGCACCCTCACGCCTGAGACCGGCGCGAGCGTCACCTTCACCGACTCCTCCACCGATCCCGACGGAACGGTCGCGAGTCGCGAATGGGACCTCGACGCAGACGGCGCCTACGAGGCGAGCGGATCGATCGTCAGCCGTAGCTACTCGCAGGCCGGGACGGTCAGCGTGCGCCTGCGGGTCACCGACGACGACGGGGCCACCGCCACCGTCAGCCGCACGCTGACCGTGAGCGCTCCGGCTCCGGCTCCGGCTCCGGCTCCGGCTCCGACGCCGACGCCGACGCCGGGCGCCGCCGACGCCGTCTCCAACGGCTCCTTCGAGGGAGGTCTCGACGGCTGGACCACCTGGCAGGCAAGCCTCAGCCGGGTTGTCCTCGCCGATGCGCCCGAGGGTTCGTACGTCGCCCGCGTCGCGCGCACCAGCGGCACCGCCTTCACCCTGGACGACTCGCCCACCTCGCTCGTCTCCGCCACGGCCGACGCCCCCTACACCGGCCGCGCCCTCGTCAAGGCGGCCTCTGACGCGAGCGTCGGCAAGCAGGTGAAGCTCTACCTGCGCGAGCGCTCGGCCTCGGGCGCGATCGTGCGCACCGTCGCCGGTTCGCCGGTCACCCTCGGTGGCGAGTTCGTCCCGGTCACCAACACCCTGAGCGCCCGGTCCGCGGGCAATCAGATCGAGGTCTACATCGGCCAGTCCGGCGCGGTGAGCGGCGACGCCCTCTACGTGGACGCGATCACCCTCGGCTCCGGGGATGGCACTCCCGCCCCCGCCCCGGCCCCGGCCCCGCCGCCCTCGACGCCGCAGAACATGGCCCCGACGGCGTCCTTCGGCGTCAGCACCCTCACGCCTGAGACCGGCGCGAGCGTCACCTTCACCGACTCCTCCACCGATCCCGACGGAACGGTCGCGAGTCGCGAATGGGACCTCGACGCAGACGGCGCCTACGAGGCGAGCGGATCGATCGTCAGCCGTAGCTACTCGCAGGCCGGGACGGTCAGCGTGCGCCTGCGGGTCACCGACGACGACGGGGCCACCGCCACCGTCAGCCGCACGCTGACCGTGAGCGCTCCGGCTCCGGCTCCGGCTCCGGCTCCGGCTGCCGACGCCGACGCCGGGCGCCGCCGACGCCGTCTCCAACGGCTCCTTCGAGGGAGGTCTCGACGGCTGGACCACCTGGCAGGCAAGCCTCAGCCGGGTTGTCCTCGCCGATGCGCCCGAGGGTTCGTACGTCGCCCGCGTCGCGCGCACCAGCGGCACCGCCTTCACCCTGGACGACTCGCCCACCTCGCTCGTCTCCGCCACGGCCGACGCCCCCTACACCGGCCGCGCCCTCGTCAAGGCGGCCTCTGACGCGAGCGTCGGCAAGCAGGTGAAGCTCTACCTGCGCGAGCGCTCGGCCTCGGGCGCGATCGTGCGCACCGTCGCCGGTTCGCCGGTCACCCTCGGTGGCGAGTTCGTCCCGGTCACCAACACCCTGAGCGCCCGGTCCGCGGGCAATCAGATCGAGGTCTACATCGGCCAGTCCGGCGCGGTGAGCGGCGACGCCCTCTACGTGGACGCGATCACCCTCGGCTCCGGGGATGGCACTCCCGCCCCCGCCCCGGCCCCGGCCCCGCCGCCCTCGACGCCGCAGAACATGGCCCCGACGGCGTCCTTCGGCGTCAGCACCCTCACGCCTGAGACCGGCGCGAGCGTCACCTTCACCGACTCCTCCACCGATCCCGACGGAACGGTCGCGAGTCGCGAATGGGACCTCGACGCAGACGGCGCCTACGAGGCGAGCGGATCGATCGTCAGCCGTAGCTACTCGCAGGCCGGGACGGTCAGCGTGCGCCTGCGGGTCACCGACGACGACGGGGCCACCGCCACCGTCAGCCGCACGCTGACCGTGAGCGCTCCGGCTCCGGCTCCGGCTCCGGCTCCGGCTCCGACGCCGGCTCCGACGCCGGGCGCCGCCGACGCCGTCTCCAACGGCTCCTTCGAGGGAGGTCTCGACGGCTGGACCACCTGGCAGGCAAGCCTCAGCCGGGTTGTCCTCGCCGATGCGCCCGAGGGTTCGTACGTCGCCCGCGTCGCGCGCACCAGCGGCACCGCCTTCACCCTGGACGACTCGCCCACCTCGCTCGTCTCCGCCACGGCCGACGCCCCCTACACCGGCCGCGCCCTCGTCAAGGCGGCCTCTGACGCGAGCGTCGGCAAGCAGGTGAAGCTCTACCTGCGCGAGCGCTCGGCCTCGGGCGCGATCGTGCGCACCGTCGCCGGTTCGCCGGTCACCCTCGGTGGCGAGTTCGTCCCGGTCACCAACACCCTGAGCGCCCGGTCCGCGGGCAATCAGATCGAGGTCTACATCGGCCAGTCCGGCGCGGTGAGCGGCGACGCCTTCTACGTGGACGCGATCACCCTCACCCGGTAGGGCCTCGCGGACCGCCACCGCCCAGAGGGGGTGGCGGTCCGCCCTAAAGAGCCCACCGCGCGAACCCGATATCAGACACATACGTCGAGAGGGCCTCGGTGAACATCCGGCGCCGCACCCGCGCGGCAGTCCGACGTCACCCGAGGTACGGAAGTCCCCCTCGGCCTTCACGGAGGAAGACGACGCCATGGTCAGTGCCCGACCCTTCCGCGCGCTCCCGGCATGGATGGCCGGCGCGATCCTCGCCACCGGCGCGGTGGTTGCCCTCGCACCCGCCCAGCAGGCGGCCGCCGCGCCGAGTTGCACCAAGTACGCCTCGCCCACCGGCTCCGACACGGCCTCAGGTACCGAGACCGCGCCCTACCGCACCGCCCAGAGGCTGGCCGACTCCCTGTCGGCGGGCCAGATCGGCTGCCTGCAGCCGGGCGCCACCTTCGGGGGCGTCAGGTTCAACCGCAGCGGCATCACCCTCACCACCGCCCCCGGCGGGGCCAAGGCCACCCTGCTGGGCATGACCTCGGTGCCCGACGCGGCCACCGACGTCGTGATCGAGAACCTGGTGCTCAACGGCCGCACCTCGGGCTCGCGCGTGAGTCCGGACGTGCTGGGCGACCGGGCCATCCTGCGCAACAACGACATCACCAACGACAACACCGCGATCTGTCTGCACATCGGCTCCAACGCCGGCTACGGCATCGCCCACGACGTGGTCGTGGACTCGAACCGGATCTTCCGGTGCGGGCGCCTGCCGGCGACCAACTTCGACCACGGTATCTACGTCAACAACGCCTACGACACCCGCATCACCAACAACCTGATCTATGACAACGCCGACTACGGCGTGCACCTGTATCCGGGCGCCCAGCGCTCCTACGTCGCCAACAACGTGATCGACGGCAACGGCCGAGGGCTCACCTTCTCGGGCGAGGGCGGGCTGGTATCGAGCAACAACCTGGTCGAGAACAACATCATCAGCAACTCCCTCATCAAGCACAACGTGGAGTCCTGGTGGGCATCGGGGATCGGCGTCAACAACCGCGCCGACCGCAACTGCCTGTGGAACGGCAAGCTGGGCAACATCGCCGCCCAGGTCGGTTTCACGGCTTCGGACAACACCATCGCCGACCCGTTGTTCACCAACCGCGCCGCAAAGGACTTCACCCTTGCGGCCGGCAGCCCCTGCGCCGGCAAGGGACCTCAGGGCACTCCCGCCCCCGCCCCGGCCCCGCCGCCCTCGCTCGGACCGCCCGATGCTCCCCCGGGTGCGACTCCGGTCACGCGCCCGCTCACGCCCAAGTCGCGACCGCGCCAGCCGCACGCGAGCGCGCCGGATCGTTCGATGTCGCAGCCTCTCACGCCCCGGCAGCGCGCGGCCGGACCGAAGGCCGCACCGACCCGGCGGCAGGTGGTAAGGAACCGCCGAATGGTCCTCCGCCTGATGAGAAGGGTCGCCGGTCTCGAGCGGCGCGTACTGGGACGATCAATGGCACGGATCCCGCGCGGGCTCCGTGCACCCGCGACCAAGGCGGTCGCCGGCCAGATGCGCGCGTCCCGGTGGGGTGCGGCGGAGTCCCTGCGCCGGATCACGATTCTGCGGAACCACGTGCGCGGCAGGAGGGCGGCCCCCCCGCCCGCGACCCTTCCCGTCACCGTGCGGCCGACCATCGGCCAGATGAGAGCCATCGAGCGCCTTGCGCGTGCGGCCGATCGTCGCGCCCGGGCCCTCGACCGCCTGCTGGCCAGGTCTAGCTGAGCGCGGGCACCTGGAGAGAGGAGAGGAACAGCCGCCTCAGCTCGGCGGTGTTGCGTTCGAGGTCGTAGGCCTCGATCACCCGGACGCGTCCGGCCGAGGCCATACGTGCCGCCTCCTGCGGGTGGTCCTTGATGCGCCGGATCGCGGCTGCGATCGCCTGTGCGTCGCGCTCGGGGACCAGGAGACCGGTCGAGCCGTTGACCACCAGCTCCGGGATCCCCGAGAGGGACGACGCGACCACGGGGACCTCGCTCGCGAGCGCCTCCATCAGCGCGACCGGGATCCCTTCCATGTCTCCAGCGTCGGTGGTGACGCTCGGCAATACCATCGCATCACTCGCCTTCAGCGTCTCGCTCACCTGCTCGCGGCTGCAGCGGCCCATGAGGATCACGCGGTCCCCCAGCCCCCGTTCGGCAACGTGGGCCTCGATCGCGGGGCGCATCTCGCCGTCTCCGATGAGAAGGCACCGCACGTCGATGCCCTCGCGTCGGAGTACGTCCACGGCGTCAACAAGGTAGATCTGCCCCTTCTTCTCTCGGAGGCCGGCGATGCACGAGATCGTGAAGGGCCGGCCGTCCTCGCGGGGCGGGCGGGGGGTGAATGCGCTGAGGTTGACGCCGCACCGGATCACGGAGGTCTTGTCGGCGGCCCACGGCCCGTAGAGATCGGCGAACATCGCGCGGTTGAAGTCGGAGATCGTCACGACGAAGCGCGCGTCGCGGATCTTCTCCTCGAGCATCGAACGGTCCACGTAGATGTCGTGTGCGTGCGCGGTGAAGCTGTAGGGCAGCCCCGTCAGACGGTGGATGACGTTTGCCGCGAGAGTCGGGTGCGTCGCCCAGTGGGCGTGAACGTGGCCGACGCCGATGCGCTGCATCTCCCGTGCGAAGCGCGCGGCCAGCGGAACCACCACGAGCGACCTCAGGAGCAGCGGGCGAGAGCCGGCGTTCCCCCGCAGGGCGCGCCACCACGCGCCGAGGTACGCGCCCGGCGCCCGGCGGAGCCAATGCGCCTGCGCTGAGAGAGTCTCGAGCGACGCGAGGGCGGCGTAGTGGGTTCTGCGGGCGAGGGGGGCGGACTCGGGATGCGAGGTCTCCTCGCCACGTGGGCGCAGTGGAAAGATCTCGACCCGTACGCCACGTCGTTCCAGCTCGATGATCTCGAACAGGATGAACGTCTCGGTGACGGTCGGGAACGCCGACATGATGTAGCCGACGCGTGCGGGTGTGTCGTTGCGTGCCGGGGCGGGGGAAGTCATCCACCCAGAACCCTACCCACTCGGATCCCAACGCCGGCGGGGTTCTTGGTGCGCGCGCATCCAGGCCCGCGAGGTTCTCGCAGCCGGGACACACGGCACCCTCCGACCGCAACCTGTGCCGCACCGGGAGCGCCTCCAGGACTTCACCCGCGAGTGGGTTCCTTCCGGGCGCGTGAAGACCCATACGGCCTCGGACCGGCCGATGAGTCCGACCCCTCAGCCTCACGCCCCATCCCGGCCGCCAGCGGATCCGCCGCGACGGGGCGGGCGGGTCAGCGCCGACGCCGGCGGGCCGACTACCCGCGCCCCCGCGGCGTGCGCCGAATGTCTCGCGTCTACGACCTTTTTCGCAACCGTCTCTACGAGCGCGCCAAGGCCCGCAACGGCTGCACCGAGCTCCTGCGGTTCCGCCGCGCCCTACCCGCTCGAGATCCGGATCGCGGTGATGCTCGACAGCTTCAGCCCGACGTGTCCATACGAAGAGACGCCCGCGTCGGCGACTGGGCGGAGCGCCGGCAACGTCGAGCCGACCTAGCGTGCCCCCCTTCGCGAGCTTGCTCGATCGGATCGAGGCTCACCCCGTCGTCCTTCGCCTCCTCGCCCTCGACGGCACCGGTCTATCCGCTTGCGAGGAAGACGAGCAGCCCGAATCCTGCCGCCAGCGCCACGATTCCGCTCAGGATCTCGGTGCGTCGCTCGACGACGACGGAAACGAGAACGCCCACGGAGCGGTGCTCGGGAGTCCGCCAGAGCACGAGGACCGCCGCGGCCGCGCCGGCGACCCCGGTAGCCGCGAGGAGCCACAAGAGCACGGAGAGCGCGCGACCGCCGCCTTGGCCGCCAGAGGAGCCGCTGGACGCCGCGAAGGCCTCCGCCGCGCGGTTCCGGGCCGCTTGAACGGCGAGGATCTCCCGGTCTCGCTCGCGCTGTGACGCGAGCTCCTCGGCGCGACGCGCGCGAGCCTCGCGCAGGAGCCTGGCGGCCTTGGCCCGGCGCGCCGCGGCCGCCCGCGCGGCCGCCCGCGCGCGACGCTCCCGCGCCTGGCGCTCCCGCGCCTGGCGCTCCCGGGCGAGGCGCTGGCGCTCGAGGTCGGCCGCGCTGGGACCCGCGGGCACCGCGGGTGTGCTCGGCGCGACGCCGGGGCTGGGGGTCGGGGTAGGGCTCGGAGCGACGGGGGTCGGAGCCGGCGTCGGAGCCGGCGTCGGAGCCGGCTTCGGAGCCGGGTCCGCGCTCGGCGGCACCGGATCGGGGCCGCTGGGCACCAAGACCCCTTGCCCGGCCGCGATGCCGCTCAGGCTCAGAAGGGCCACCGCGGCCACCAAGGCCGCGACCCCCACTCTGGTGCGATCAATCCTTGTCACCGTCATCATTCTAATACCGCCGAGACCTCGCGACCAGCATCACATCGGGTTCACTCGGACAAGTCCCGGTAGAGCCCCTCCCATCGCCGGGCGACGCTCTCCAACGCGTAGTCGGCAAGGGCGCGGCGCTGGGCCAGGGCGCCCATCTCCTCCCGCCGGGGGGCGTCCTCCAGGAGTGCGGTGACGGCGTCCGCGAGAGCCCGGGGCCGGCGGGCCGGAACGAGGACGCCGCACCGCCCCTCATCGAGTATCGAGGGCATGCCGCCAACCCGCGTCGCCACGATCGCACGCCCCGCGGTCATGGCCTCGATCAGCGCGATCGGGCTGCCCTCGGAGTCGGAGGGCATCACCACCACGTCGAGTGACCGCAAGACGTTCGGGACATCCTCGCGCAATCCGAGGAGGTGAACCGCGTCGCCGATGCCGAGGGCCGCGATCTGGCCTTCGACATCGTGGCGCAGGGGGCCGTCACCGGCGATCACCAGGTGGGTCTCCGGCAGTCGCTCGCGAATGAGCGCGAAGGCCGCGACGAGGACGTCCACCGCCTTCATCGGGCGCAGCATCGCGACGGCGCCGACGAGGGGCGTCGCCGTGGGGAGGCCGAGCTCCTCCCGCAGCAGCCCCCCGCTCGTGCGCAGCTCCTCGGGATCGCGCAGGAGACCGGTGGCGATCGTCCGCACCTTGCGCCGGGGGACGTGCTCGATCTCCACCATGCGGCGGGCGTCCTCGGGTGAAACCGCCACGAAGGCCGTCGCGAGCCGGCCGATCCAGAATCCGTCGAGCATCTTGCGCACTCGCTGACCCTCATATGTCCACGAGTGCTCGGTGGCGATGATCACCGGAACGCGTGCGAGCCGGCCGAGCAGCACCGCCCAGACGTTCGAGCCGAACATGTGCGAGTGGAGAACGTTGACGCGTTCGCGGCGAAGGTAACGAACGAACCGGAGCCAGGCGATGGGCGAGAGGGTCCGTCGCCGCCCGAGCCGGAGCGTGCGTACACCGGTCCCGAACGAGATCCGCCCGCCTTCGCCGCCGGAATCCCTGCTCGCGCAGACCACGACCCGGCAGCGGGGGCTCTCGAGCGCTCGAGCGAGCCCGACGGTGAACCGCTCGGCGCCCCCTCCGTGGACCGACTCGATGAGCATCACAACGCTCAAGGGTCGATCGCTCACGACGGGGCCTCCGCAGTCCTATTCCGGCGGCGCTCACGCACTGCACCGACGGCGCGGTGGATGCCCAGCGCCAGGCGCCCCCGCCGAGAGAGCGGGGCGACCGCTCTCACCAGAGGCACGGCACGCGAGATCAGATCCTTGTAGGGGGCGGGTCCCGGGCCGAAGTCGAGGACCTCGACACCCTCGTCACCGAGGGCCTCGATCATCGCCAGCATGCTGATCCATCCAAGGGCCGTGAGGTCCTCGCGGGAGCGATCGAACGCCCCCGCATATGCGACGGCTCCCGCGCCGTCGCCGACCAAGGCGAGGTCCCACGCCACCAGCGGTCCGCCCTCGACGCATATCTCGGTGAGGCGTGCACGGCCCTCGGCTCCCACCGCGGCGATCGCGCGCTCCGCGAAGCGACGCCTGATGCCCACTCCGGCGAGGAGGTTCGGCCCGTCGCCCGGGAAATTCGCTGCGTGGAAGTCGAGCAGGCGTCCGAGCCGAGGGCCGATGTAGGACCAGTCCGCCGAGGACGACTGGGAGAACGTGACTCCGCGATCGGCGGCCCGCCGAGTCGCGCGTCCCGCCTCCTTGCGGCGCTTCCGGAGCGAGCGCGGTGGGTCGGCGAGGGTGAGCCGCCACGTCTCGGTCGGCTCCAGGCGTACCTCCGGGATCGCTGCCCGCAGCACGGCGACCCCGTCTTCGTCAGCGGAGAGGCCGTCGAGCAGGAGGATGTCCCCGGGCTCCTCCGACACGGCCCTCAGCAGCGCGGTGCGGGCGGCGTCGTCCACCGCCGGCGGCTCGATGTCGAACCACGCGTCGGCGTGGCCCAGGTGGCGCACGATCCGCAGCCCGCCCCGCGAGACCGCCTCGAGTGGCGCGGCCGCCACGGTCGCGGTCCCCCGGTCCACGATCACGCAGCGGGGCTCGACCCCCTGCCCCGCCTCGGTTCGCCAGGCATCGAGCCATGCCATCCGACGCAACGGATCAGACAACGGGCGCGCGCCGACGAGCCCGTCCCACCCGGCCTCGGCGAGATCTCGGAGGACCTCGTCTCCGCAGGCACGGGCGCATCGCAGCCCGCTCAACTCACGGCCCGCCGTCATCATCTGGTCCCGTCTCTGCTCGATGTGGCACGCTCCCGGGTGCCGAGGCGACCCGCGTAAGCCCGAGGGGTCGGGCCCCAATCCTCAGCGGAGTGATCGGTTACGCGCTCAGTTGCGGAAGCGAGGCGCGGTCGGGTCGGGGAAAGCGCCGAGCCTGGCCTGAGCGATGATCTGGTCCATCCCCATCGGCACGGTCCAGGTCGTCTCGTAGCCGAGCTCGTCAGCGATGCGCTGGAAACTCACCCTGTAGGACCGAGGATCCTCATCGATGCTCACCCACTCGGCGCGCAGCCCGGGGAGCCGCTCCTTGAGGAGCTCGTACATCATCCCCTTCGTGTAGTTCTCGTCCGAGTCGCCGACGTTGAACACACGCCCCACGCTCTTGTCGGGGTTCGCGAGCACGAGTTGGATCGCGCGCGCGGCATCCTCGACGTGGACGTACGGTCGCCAGAATTGCGCACCGTAGATCTCGAGGACGCCCTCGGTGAGGGCCTCCATGGTGAACTGGTTCACGGTGAGGTCGAAGCGCATGCGGGGGGCGACCCCGTAGACGGTCGCGAATCGGCACACCGTGGCCGGCAGCTCCTTCTCCTCCAGCAGGCGTCGCTCGACCGCGACCTTCGTCTCCGCGTAGAGCGATACGGGGTTCAGAGCCCCGTCCTCGGTCACGAGGGTGTCGGTGTCCGAGACGCCGTAGTTACTGCAGGTGGACACGAAGATGAAGTGCCCGACGCCGGCCTCGCGACTGGCATCGATCAGGGCGATGGTCGCGTCGATGTTGATCGCCCTCGTCCGGTCGGGATCACGCTTGCCGGCCGGGTCTCCGACGACGGCCGCGAGATGGACGACGCCGTCGGCGCCGGCCAGGAGCGGCGCGATCGCGGGAGTGTCGCGGACGTCCGCGCGCACCATCGTGAAGCGAGGGTGATCGAGGATCTCGCGAACTCCTTCGGCGCCGTGCGCCATCTCGCAGAGGTCGACGCCGACGACGGAGGTCTCGGGCTCCGCGAGGAGTCGCCTGGTGAGCGCTCCGCCCACGTAGCCCGCGGCCCCGGTGACAAGGATGGTCCTCACGATGCTCCGTTCGTCGGCATGCTCGAATGTCGTCCGGGGCCCGGTCTCGGCCGCTCGGATCAGGCGTCAGACTGTACAAGCCCGCCCGGATCGCCCGGCGGGGCTCCCCACGTTGCGATCAACCGTGACGCCGCTCCGTCAGGCGGCGCGGCTCATCTCGTCGATCGCGGCGTTCGGGAGACCGTCGGCGGGCTGGCTGCTCGTCGGCTGGCGGAAGGCGACGTGGCCGGCGAGCTCGCTGAGATGGAGCTCTCCGCCCCTCAGGAGAGCAACGGCTGTCCAGAGGATGCACTTCATGTCGAGAGCCCAGCACTGGTGGTCGACGTAGTACTGGTCGATCACGAGCTTGGTCGGCAGCAGGGTGTTGAGGTAGAAGGCCTCGAAGTCGTCGCCCACCAGGTGCTCGAACTCCGAGCGATAGCGAATCTGGCTCAGCCCCGTGATGCCCGGACGCACCGCGAGTACCCTGCGGTAGGCCTCCTGGTGCGCACGCACGTAGCGCGCGTCTTCGGGTCGCGGACCGACGAAGCTCATGTCGCCCTTGAGGACGTTCCAGAGCTGGGGAAGCTCGTCGAGCTTGGAGTGCGCGAGGAAGCGGCCCATGCGGGTGAAGCGGGCATCCTCGCCCATGGTCAGGGCCGGGCCCTGGGCGCCGTCGAACATCTTCCGGAACTTGAGCATCGCGAAGGGCTGCTCGTAGCGACCGATGCGCCCGGCCCGATAGAGCACCGGGCCGCGGGACTCGAGCTTGATGGCCACGGCCAGTGCGGCCCAGAGCGGCGCGGTCAAGACGAGCATGAACAGAGAGAGGGCGATGTCGGTCGCACGCTGGGCGACTCCGGCGCCGCGGGCAGGGCTGTCGCCGCCGGCCACCACGACCGGGAGGCCCTCAAGGCGGCACAGTGAGAGCGAGCCCTTGAGGCCTTCGAACAGACGCGACACCACGGCTACCTGCGCTCCGGCGGCGCGGCAGGCGGCGACGGCGCCGAGCAGCTCGTGGTCGGGCGACCCGATGAAGGAGAACACGACCAAGTCGACCGAATGGGCCCGCACGAGGACGCCCAGATCCGAGATGTCTCCCAGCTGGGCGGCGTCACGCACCGCCTCGTTGGCCGTGAGGCTCTGATCATCGACGGTCCCGACGATCTCGAGGCCGCGGCGGCCCGCGGGAAGCGAGTCGATCAAGTGCTGGGCGATCTCGCCCGTCCCGACGATCAGGACCCTGCGTGGGCGATCGACGACCCGCTTGATGGCGAGGGCGACGAGCCACGCCGACGCGACGGCCGCAACCGCGATGACGAGGGCGTCCAGAGCGGTCAGGCCATTCAGGGCGCTCTCACCGACGATCGCGAGGATCATCGCGATGGAGAGCACCGCGCCGATCAGGTGGGCGGGACGGTGGCGGCGCGGTAGCACCGAGCCGCTGCGCTCCACGGGCTGGACGGCCCAGGCGACGACGGTCGCCGCGATGATTCCGAGCGCGGCGCCCACCGTGAGGGCGACGCCCATTGACACCTGTGCGATCGAGTAGACGATATTGGTCGTCACGAGCGCGGCGACGAGCGCCTGGGCCCCGCGGGCCACGAAGGGTAGCCGTGAGCGGCGGACCTCCCCGGCGGTCGCGACGGTCAGGTGCTGGTCGGTCTGAAAGGGGGCGTGTGTGCTCATGCGTGAAAGGTAGGCGCTGTTGAGCCCACGTCGCGCGGGTCGGTCGGCTAGGTCCGTCCTGACCCTCGGTTGGGTTCGGCCGACCCGCCGTCGCGGAACCTTGCCGCCGAGCTGCCCTCACCGGGCGTCTCGACGTCGCTCGACGCCCCGGGATCGCGGGATCCCGGGGCGGAGCGGGTTGCTAGAGCGCCACCGTGCCGACGCGTGCCGGGAAGATATCGAGCACCCGGTTGACGTCGGCGTCGTCCATGGCGGGGTACAGCGGGAGCGTCACCTCGCGCATCGCGTAATCCTCGGTACGGGGGAGCGGCTCCTGCGGCTGGAAGACCTTGAACGCGTGCACCGGCTGGTAGTGCACGCTGGTCTGGACGCCGGCGTCCGCGGCGGCTGCGCGCACGCCCTCGCGGGCCTCGATGCCCGGGGTCACCAGCGGGAGGATGTGGCAGGAGCTCATCGCGTCGAGTTCCTCAGAGAACGGAATGAAGCCCGTCTCGGAGGTCGCCGCCAGGCCCCTGCGGTAGCGGCCGACGAGCTCGCGACGACGCTCGAGCATCCAGGGCAGCTTGCCGAGCTGAACGAGTCCGAGGGCCGCCTCCAGCTCACTCGGGCGGTAGTTGTACCCGCGCTCGACGACGTCGTATCCACTCGCGTGGCCGCGTTCGCGGTCCCAGCTCGTGGCGGTCATCCCGTGGGCCCGCAGCAGGCGCATCCGCGCGACGAGGCGCTCATCGTCGGAGGTGGCCATGCCCCCCTCTCCGGTGACCAGGTTCTTGTTGGAGAAGAACGAGAAGCAGGAGATGTCGCCGAGAGAGCCGGCGGGGCCCTCGGGCGAGCGCGCGCCCGGGGAGTGCGCCGCGTCTTCCACCAGCGCGAGCCCGTGGCGGTCGCAAAGAGCGCGCAGCGCCACCATGTCGGCCACGTAGCCGGCGTAGTGGACCGCGCAGACGGCCTTCGTTCGCGGGCCGATGAGGGCAGCTACGGCCTCGGGGTCGATGAGGGGGGTTCGTGCCGAGACGATGTCTGCGAAGACCGGGGTGGCGCCGGTGTACGCCACGGCGTTCGCCGTGGCGACGAACGTCAGCGACGGGACGATGACCTCGTCGCCGGGCCCGAGGTCCAGGGCGGCGAAGGCGAGGTGGAGGGCCGCCGTGCACGACGACGCCATCACGCCATGGCTGGAGCCGACGAACGTGGCGAACTCGCCCTCGAATCGCGCCGTGCGTGGTCCCATCGTGAGCCAGCCGGAGCGGACGACCTCGGCGACCGCCTCCGCCTCGGCCTCGTCGAAGCTGGGCGCCGAGAGGGGGACTTGCCCGCTCACGCGCACACCTCAGCGGGAGCGAGGAGCTCGGTGCGGATCTTCTCGAAGTCGTCGATCGCCTGCTGGTAGTCCGAGTGGCGCCCGATGTCGAGCCAGTAGCCCTCGAACGGGTATCCGGCGACGCGACGCCCGTCGGCGAGGAGGCGCCCGATCAGGGTGGGGATGTCGAGCTGCTCGCCGGGGGTGATGTATTCGAGTGCCTCCGGCTCGAAGACGTAGACGCCCATCGAGACGGTCGACTCGATCTCCGGCTTCTCGCGGTAGCTGGTGATCTCGCGAGCCGTGCCCAAGCTCTCGCCGAGGTCCAGGACACCGAACTCGACCTTGATCGGGCGACGCATGACGGCGATCGAGAGCACCGCGCCGCTCTCCGCGTGGGCCGCGACCAGGTCGCCGAAGCGCAGCGTGGTGAGGAGATCGCCGTTCATGACGATCAGTTGGCGCGTGCGCACGTCCTGAGGCAGGAACGCGAGCGGACCGACGGTGCCCAGGGGCGAGGTCTCCTGGACGTAGCCGATGTCCATCCCGTAGCGCTCGCCGTCGCCGCAATAGGCACGGATCAGGTCGGCCATGTGGCCGACCGCGAGGGTCGCCTCGTCCCACCCCTGCGCTCGGAGCTGCTGGAGGAGCACGTCCAGGATTGGACCGTCCCCGAGCGGCATGAGCGGCTTGGGCAGGACCGACGTGAAGGGAGCCAGGCGCGTGCCCTTGCCTCCCGCCAGGATCACGGGGGAGGGCAGCCGTCCCGCGCTGCCGGCGCCGTGTGTCCTGCCGTTCATGGACCGAGCCTTTGCCGCGTCCGTGCTCATGTGTCTCCTCTCATCGGGCGAGCCGTGATCCCGCACTGCGGATGATCTGGCGGATCACCACCGCTCACGCGGCGGCATCTGCGGCCAGACTGGCAGGGTCCCGGGGGACCGGGAACGGGTCGCAGGGATAGTCCCGCTATGCCTTCGTGGGGGTGCTTCCGTGCTTTCATGGGCGACTCTTGGCATGCCTGCGGGCGTCGGAAACACGAAGGGGAGGCCGCGATGGCGGCGGGGCAGGCAATGGCGCGAGCGATCCACCCTTCACTCATCGGCAGGTTCTGCTGAACCCTGGTGTCCCCCGGTTGAGCGTTCCACGCGATGCAGCTCGTCGAGGCGGCCTCGCCGCACTCGCGATCGCCGCGCGGGCGCCCGTGACGGACGCGATCTGGGGTCGCGACCGGCTCACGGCCCTCGCCTACCACCGGATCATCGATCCTGCCGAATCGGGTCTGGAGTTCGATCCGGGGGTGGTCAGCGCGACGCCCGAGATGTTCGAGCGCCAGATGCGCTACGTCGCAAAGCATTTCAGCGTCATCGCCCTCCCCGATCTCCACGAGCACGTCACTACCGGCCGTCCGCTGCCTGAGCGTCCCGCACTGATCACCTTCGACGACGGCTACCGGGACAACTACGACGCCGCCTTCCCGGTGCTGCGCTCGATGGGGCTCCCCGCCGTGATCTTCCTCATCACCGGGGCGATCGGCACCGATCGGGTCATGTGGTGGGACGAGCTCTCGTACCTTCTGGCGCGTACGGGGCTCCCGCGCGCCGAGCTGCCGCTGGTCGGCGCGCGGGAGCTCGATGGCGAGCGTGCGCGCGCCGCCGCCAGGACCGTACTCCTGCGCAGGCTCAAGGAGGTGCCCGACGAACAGCGCGGTGCCGCGATGACGGAGTTGCGAGACGCGCTCGACGTCGCCCCCCCGCATCCCTCCCCGCCGCTCTTCATGGGGTGGGATGAGGTCGAGGACCTCGTTGCTCATGGTGTGGAGTGCCAGCCGCACACCGTTGACCACCCGCTCATGATCCGAGTGGACTCCGAGCGGGCACGCTCGGAGGTCGCGTGCTCCGCCGCCGAGGTCGCCGAGCGGACAGGTCACCCGGCTCGGGCCTTCGCCTATCCGAACGGGGACTACGACGCCTCGACTCTGGACGCGCTGCGGGCCGCCGGCATCTCGATGGCGTTCACCATGCGCCTGGGCCCCTGCGGCGCGCCGGCCGTGAGGAGCGCCCCCCTCGAGATCCCGCGCGTGCCGCTGGAGGGCCGTGACACGTGGGACCTCTTCCGGCTCAAGGTCTCCGGGGCGCTCTCGACGGTCTTCCGCGTCCGCGGATGGCGGCCCGGGCGGCCGCGCCGCTCGTGAACGAGGCGTTGGGCGCCCCTGAACGGGCGGAGACGCGCTCCGCGCCGGTCCGCACGCAGGTGATCCGATCCCCGGACGGCCGCATGCTCCTCTTCGCCGCCTGCTGCCTCGGCCTCGCGGCGATCATCTACCTGCTCGCCCTCGGCAGGGACGATCTCCTCCGTGTCAACGCCGACCTGCGCTTTCCGCAGATCGTCGGCGATTGGCGCCTGCGCGACGATGCGTCGGCGGCCTTCTCGCGTATATCCGAGGTGGCCTTCATCTGTGCGGCCGTGCTCCTGCTCGCCGGCAGCCTGATCGGAGGGCTGAGGCGGGCCGTCATCACCGCGTGCGTCGTCGGCGCGGGCCCTTTGGTCGGGTGGGCGCTCAGCCCGATCCTCGCGTCGATCGACCCCGTCGGCGGCGAGGCCGTGCGCGCCAGCGAGGGGGCGTTCCCGAGCGGGCATGCCACGATCGCTCTCTCGCTGGGCCTCGGACTCATCGTCGCACTGCCCGCGCGGGCCCGCATCGTGGGAGCCATCCTCGCCGTCGCCCCGGCCACGGTCGTCGCCGCCGGCGTCGTCGCGCTCGGATGGCACTATCCGAGCGACGTCGCCGGCGCCTTCCTGGTCAGCTTCGCGGGAGCGGCACTCGTGGTCGCGGTCGCCCATCCCGATCGCCACCGCGCTGCGGGCCGGAGAGCGGCATCGTGGCCCCTGGCGGTCATCGTCGCCGGGGCCCTCGTGGTCGCCGCCGGGCTGGGGGCGGCCGGTCTCGACCGCCTTCCGGACGAGTCGGCGGGCGCCTTCGTCAACGCGCACCAATCGTTCGTCGCCTACTACATCGCGGTGACCGTCCTGACCGTCGCCGGCGTCGCGGTATTCGCCGCCCTCCTCGGGATGACCCGCGTAGTGCAAACCATCAAAAACTAACATTCGCGCGTGTTGACTCGCCGGATGCGCATGGACATACTCGCCACCGCGAATCGAACGGCATGACCGTGCGGCATGCCTCAGACCGGCCTCATGAGCGGTCCGATCGAGGTGGAGGATCTTGTGCGTCGGCGCTCGCCGCCGCCGCCCGTCGCGCTGATTGCTACGTGCCTACCGAAAGGACGCGTCTTGCCCGATCGGGCCCGGCTCTCCGTTCCCATGCTCCGAGCGGTCGTCATGGCCGGCCTGGGCGTGCTCGGGATCCTCGTCACGCTGACACCCGCCGCATCGGCGGCGCCCGCGTGTACGCGCTACGCGACCTCGGGGGGCAGCGACTCCGGCTCCGGCTCGGCGTCCTCGCCCTATCGGACCGCCCAGAAGCTCCAGGACAGCCTCGCCCCCGGCGAGGTCGGCTGCCTGCAGCCCGGCGCGACCTTCACCGGGCGCCTGCGTGGCAACCGCAGCGGTCAGAAGGGCAACCCGATCACGCTCACGAGCGGACCCGGAGCCGGCCGGGCGACCATCCTCGGCGAGCTCTACGTGCCTGATGGAACGAGCGACATCGTCTACTCGAACCTGATCATCAACGGCCGCGACTCCTTCCGCGTCAACCCCAGCATCAACGGCGACCGGATCACGTTCTCGAACAACGAGATCACCGACGAGAACCACGGCATCTGCTTCCACCTCGGCAAGCCGGGCGAGGGCGTGGCGGAGGACATCGTCATCGACGGGAACCGCATCCACAATTGCGGCCGCCTCCCGGCGACGGGCTTCGACCACGGCATCTACCTGAACACGACCCGAAACGTCCGCATCACCAACAACTACATCTACGACAATGCGGACTACGGCGTGCACATGTATCCGGACGCTCAGGGCACCTACGTCGCCAACAACGTCATCGACGGCAACGGCCGCGGCGTGACCTTCTCGGGCGAGGGGGGGACGGCCTCGAGCAACAACACCGTCGTCAACAACATCATCAGCAACTCCAAGGACACGACCAACGTCGAGTCCTACTGGGGTGGCCCGGTCGGCTCGGGCAACCGGGCCGACGGCAACTGCCTCTGGAACGGGGCCGAGGGCAACATCGGAACCCAGCGCGGCTTCGCGGTCTCGAACAACATCTCCGCGGACCCGCTCTTCGCGAACCGCCCCGGAAAGGACTTCGCGCTGCGAGCCGGCAGCCCGTGCGTCGGCAAGGGCCCCGGAACGGCGCTAGGCGCGATCGGCGGAGCGGGCGCCTCTCCGGCACCGACGGCCTCCGGGGGCAGCCCGGCGCGCGCCCTGCGCAGGCTGCGGCTCTCGCTGACGTGGTTATCCGGCAGGACCCTGCTCGTCCGGGCGAACGCGCGCCTCCCCGGGCGCGTCAAGATGGTGGCCCGTTCGGGTCGGAAGGTCCTCGGCACCTGCACGCGGCGCGCGACCGCCAAGCGTGTCGTCCGCTGCCGCTTCTCCGCGCGTCGTGCCGACGTGACCAAGCGGGTGGTGGTGGCTGCCCTGCTGGATCCGATCAGCAAGAAGGCGGCGAATGTGCGGGTCCGCGCGTCGCGTGCGGTGCCCCGGCCGAAGGACCTCACCGCGAACGCCACCTGGAAGGCCGGGGGGCGCCTGATATTGGGTGTCCGCTCGCGGCTCGCCGGGGACGTCACCATGTCGGCCAAGAGCGGCTCCGGCTCCCTCGGCCAGTGCCGCAAGACGGTCGTTCGCGGCAAGTCGGTTTCGTGCCGCTTCGACGTCGGCGGCCTCTCTCGCGGCGCGAAGGTCGTGATGACGGCCGGTCTTCGACCCGGCTCGGGTAAGCCCTCGTTCGTCCGCCTGACCAAGAGACTTGGCTGACGAAGCGTCCGTGAGCTCGCCCGCGCCGCCGCCAATGGTCACCGTGATCATGCCCATCCGCAACGAGGGCGCCTTCATCGCCCGGAGTCTCGGCGCGGTGCTGGCGCAGGACTACCCCGCCGAGAGGATGCAGGTCATCGTCGCCGACGGGATGTCGGATGACGACACCCGCTCCGTGATCGGCGACCTTGCCGCGGCGCACCCGGGCCATTCGGTGGAGATCGTGGACAACCCGGGGAAGATCGTCCCGACGGGTTTCAACGCGGCCCTCGACCGGACGCTCGGCGACGTCGTCGTGCGGGTCAACGGCCATACCATCATCGATCCCGACTACGTCTCGCAATGCGTTGCCGCCCTCGCCGACTCCGGGGCCGACAATGTCGGGGGTCGCATGGACGCGGTCAGCGACAGCCCGATGGGCGAGGCGATCGCCCTCGCGACCTCGTCGCCCTTCGGCGTGGGCAACTCGCAGTTCCACTACGCGGCGGGCCAGCACTGGGTCGATTCGGTCTACATGGGAGCCTGGCCTCGTGAGGTCTTCGAGCGCATCGGCCTTTTCGACCCGGAAATGGTCCGTAATCAGGACGACGAGTTCAACTACCGGCTGAGCTCTCGCGGTGGCCGCATCCTGCTCACCGACCGGATCCGCTCGCGCTACTACAGCCGCAGCTCACTGCGGGCCCTGCTGCGTCAGTACCGCCAGTACGGGCACTGGAAGGTCAGGGTCCTCCAGAAGCATCCGCGACAGATGAGCGCCCGCCAGTTCGCACCGCCGGCCCTCGTCGCCGGTCTCGTCGGTGGAGCTCTCCTGGCGCCCTTCAGTCGCGCGGTCCGCCGTTTCTGGATCGCACTCGTCGCTCTCTACGCCGTGGCCAACCTGGGAGCCTCGATGTCGATCGCGGCTCGCGCCGGCGTGCGGCACCTCCGGTTCCTGCCGGTCATCTTCGGCGCCCTCCATCTCGGGTACGGGGCCGGCTTCCTCGGTGGGCTCGTCCGCTTCCGGGACCGCTGGCGGGGCTAGTTCCGTGAGTCGTTAGTCTCAAACTCTCATCTCGTGGACCGGGGCATGTCCCGAGACCCTGGTCCAGCCCTGATCGAGCCGAGTGATGAGGCCGCGACCAGCACGTGGCCCGGTCGCGCCGACGCACCGGCGCGGGGGGTGGCCGACCGGGCACGGATCGTGCCGGCCCGCGCGGGAGGGGGCCGACAACACCCGGATCGCAGAGGACCTCGGCCCCGGCCGGCCGGCCGAGCGGCGCTGGGATGATCGCCTCGGCGCTCGGCGCCGAGGCGATCATCCGCACGCGCGAGACGACACCACCCGATGCGACCCACCGCTCGACGCGCCGGATGGCGGCCGCACCGGCCCTCAGGGATCCGCTCGTCATCGAGAGGGTCCGCGATGTGGTCGGCCGTCACCTGGATCCTCCCGGGCGGTCGGTGGTGCAGTGCGTCGATGACAGGACCCGGATCCAGGACCTCGATCGCACCCCCGGGGTGCCCGGGCGAGCCGTCCACGACTACCGGCGCGCCGCCACCTCGGGCCTGCTCGCCAGGTCCGGGACCAAGACCGCCGACCAGAGCTTCGACCCGCTCGCTGCGTACCGCTACAGAGACACGACTCTGAACACCAGGCGGGACTCGTTCGCGGTATCTGGTCCGCTCGGCTAGTCGTGCTCCGAAGGTCGAGGCGGGAAACCCCCCGTCCGACCCTGCCGGACATGGGCGTCCCGCGTGAGTATCCGTCTCGTTCACTTTGAAGATGACGAACGGAGTTCCTCGATGACGGTACGAGACCACCTGGGACGGAGCCTGGCGGTGGGCGGTGCACTTGCGGTGCTCGGTGCCGGGGCCTTGACGGCGACCGAGCGTGCCCTCGCCGTTGCTCCCCCCGCCACCTCCGGAGCAACCGGCACCGAGCTCGTCGTGAGCAGCCCGGTTGCCCAGAACAACAAGCCGATCGGCCCGCTGGCGAGTGATCCCGCCGCCGTGTCGACGATCACGGTTCCCGAGACGGCGCAGCCGTTCCTGCGGGACGTGGACGTGAGGACCTTCATCACGCACTCGGGCTCCGGGGACCTCGACATCGAGATCACCTCTCCGGCGCGTCCCGGCCAGGCGGCGCGGACCGTCAAGCTCGTACTCGGGCCGAACGGCGCCGCAGGTGCGAACGACGTCTTCGACGGAACACTCTGGGACGATTCCTCGCTGACTCCGGCGAGCGATCTCGACGGGGCGCTGCTCGGCGAGGTCGCGCCGCAGGCCGACTTGACGCCCGAAGGCGCGCTCGGGGGCTTCGTGGGGATCGACCCGCGCGGCGCATGGACCCTGAAGGTGACCGACAAGCTCGACGACGTCACGACCCTCACTCCTGACGGCGGCACGCTGACCAGCTGGTCGCTCAATCTCGCAACGCAGGATGCCGCGCCCGTCGTGGCCCCGACGGTCACGGCCTCGAGCGCCGCCGGGAGCATTGCGATCGCCGACGCCCCGGCTCCCCCGACGACATCGTCGATCACGGTCAGCGGCGCGAAGGACTATCTCACCGACCTCGACCTCGTCACGAACATCTCCCACCCGGAGCCCGGCGATCTCGAGATGCGCCTCTCGCACGGCGGCCGGACCGCCCTGATCGCCACCCGCGTCAACGGCGGCACTGCGTTCTATGCCGGCCGCACGTTCGACGACTCGGCCCCGACCCTCCTGCGGCAGGCGACCGACGCTCCGGGCTCGGTCATCCCCGAGGGCGCCCTTTCGGCCTTCCGGGGCATGGACCCCAACGGGGTCTGGACGCTCTCGATCACCGACGCCGCGGCGCTCGATACCGGTGTCCTGAACGGCTGGCAGCTCAAGATCGGGGCCACCGACGCGACCGGAGCGCCCCCGGTCGTGCCGCCGGTCGTTCCCCCGGTCGTGGCGCCCCCGGTCTCGCAGCCGCCGGTGGTCATCCCGCAGGCGGCGGCTCCGAAGGCGCCCAGGTTGAACGTGCGCAAGGTCGGCGTCAAGAAGTTCCGCGCGAAGAACAGAATCCAGCTCCGGATCACCTGGCGCTTCGGCACTGGCCGGGTGAAGTACAAGGCCATTCTGAGCACGAAGGTCGGCAAGAGGACCGTCCGCAAGACCGTGAAGGGAGCCGGCAAGGCCGGCACCCGAACCGTCAAGAAGACGGTGAGAGTTCCCAGGAGCTGGCGGGGCAAGAAGGTCACCGTCCGCTTCGTCGTGAATAACGGCGGCAAGTCGATCGTCCGCACCAAGAGGATCCGCCGCTTCTAGTGGCCTCGGGGTGGGGATGCGGGCCGATGACCCCCGCATCCCCACCCCCGGACCGGGGAGACCGGCGCACAGTCCGGAGGTATGAGTAGGATTGCGCGCGGCTACCCGGGGTCCGAGCTCCGGTCTTGAACACCGATTGCACTGTCTGGAGGTCGATCTCGATGACGCACCACGTGAGCGCGAAGCCCTTCTCGGTGAGGTGGGTACTGGCCTTCCTCACCATCCTCGCCGGGATCCTCGCGCTGCAGGTCTCCGTCGCCGCGGCGGCCGTCCAGACCCAGACCTACACCGGCCAGGACGATGGACCCACCCCGGACATCTACCGTTCGGACATCGGGACCTTCTTCCAGCCCGACGGATCCCCGGCCTCCCTGGTGGGCCAGGCCGGCACGATCAACCTCACCCTCGACGGCACCCCCGTCGTGAGCTTCTGCGTCAACGCCACGTCGGGCCTCGACACCGGCACCGTCCAGTCGGACGTGCAGGAGGTGCCCCTCGACACCATCAACAGCAGGGCCATCCTCTACGTGGTCCAGAACGGCGCGCTCGTGGGCCCGCCCACACCCCCCAAGCAGCAGCGGGCGGCGCTCAGCCAGACCGCCGTCTGGGTGCTTGACGGCGACCTGCGCGAGGTGGACCCGACCGACGACCCCGCCTTCAACGCCGAGGTCGCGGCCCTGATCGCCGCCGCACGCGCCGCCGCCGCGACTCCCGCCTCGCTCGCGCTCTCGGCAGCTGCCCCGGCGGCTGGCGCGACCGCCTCGACGCTCACCGTCACGGGCCGTCCCGGTGCGGAGGTCTCCCTTTCGATCACGGGCGGCTCGGGCTCCCTCTCTGCCAGTTCGGTGACGATCGGTCCCGATGGAACCGCGACCGCCGTGCTCACTGCGGTCGGTCCGGGGACCGTCACCGTCGGAGCCTCCACTGCCGGAGACGGCGTCCTCATTCGCGTGATCCCCCTCGCCGGAAGCCAGGAGACGGTCAACGCGCGCCCCTCGACGCTCACGGCCTCCGCGACCGTCACCTTCACCGCGGCTCCGGTCACCCCGACGACCCCGGTCACCCCGACGACCCCGGTCACCCCGACCGTCCCGGTCGCCGCGACACCGGGCAAGGTGACCCTCCGCATCAGCAAGAGCGGTCCGGCCCGCGCCAAGTCCCTCAGTCGGGTGCGCTACCGGATCACGGTGAAGAACACGAGCACGAGGGCGGCGACCGGTGTCGTCCTCCGGGATATCCTCCCGGGCGGCCTCACCTTCGTCCGCTCGAACCGTAAGAGCTCCATCTCCAGGCGCTCCGTCGTGGTGAAGCTCGGCCGGATCCCGGCCGGCGCGAGCCGGACGACCTACGTCTGGGTCCGCGCCAACGCCAACGTCCGCGGAGTCCGTACCAACGTGGCCAGGGTGAGCGGCGCCAACGTCCGCCGCACCTCCGCCAAGGCCCGGACGACCTTCACCCGGCGGCCGCTCCGCGTCCAGCCGGCGGTCACCGGCTGACCTTCGTGCCCGCGCCCCCCTCACCCCCCTCGGCTGCGGCACGAGGGGGGAGGGGGGTCGGGTGCACCCGACCCCCGGCGATCAGCGCTCCGACGACGGCGCCCGTGGAGGTCGCACGATGATGGATCAGGCGCTCAAGCAGGCGGAGCGCGTGCGCCACGGGCTCGCGTGGCGTCTGCGGTCGGGAGCGGCGCGCGGCGCCCGAACGGCCGAGATCGTTCGCATGAGCGCACGCGAGAGCGGCACGGCGCTGCCGCAGACGGCGGCGCGGGCGGCCGGCCTGATCCGGCGGCGCGGCTTCACCCTCGAGGAGGCCTTCACCCTCGGCCTGCTCGACCCGCGGTGCCCGGACGAGGTCGTCGCCGGCGCCGTGAGCAAGCGAGAGATGATCCGTGAGCAGGCCCGTCTGAACCCGAACGAGTTCTGGTATCTGACCGAGGACAAGGCCGTCTTCTATCGCCACGCCGAAGCCCTTGGCCTCCCGGTGCCCAGGCTCTACGCGATCCTCTGCGAGTCCGGCCCGGGCTGGTCGTACACGGGTGCCCAGCTCGCCGAAGCGGCCGACTGGGACGACCTCTTCCAGAAGGGCCTTCCGGAAAGCTTCGTGATCAAGCCCGCCCGTGGGTACCACGGCCTCGACGTGCGCGTGATCGAGCGACACGGTGACCGCCTCACCGAGCTCGGGGTGGGCGAGATCACCCCGTCGGAGCTACGCCGGCAGCTGGTCGACGGACGCCAGTTTCATGTCCACCTGGCGCAGGAGCGGCTCTTCAACCATCCGGACATGCCGGGAGGCCGCGACGCCCTGCAGTGCGTCCGGATCATCACGCTCGTCGAGCGCGACGGATCCGTGAGGGTGATCAACTCGATCTTCAAGACGGCGCTCGAAGGGGCGGTGATCGACAACTTCCGCCTCGGCCTCACCGGCAACCTCTTGAGCGACGTCAACCCACGCGACGGGACCTTCCTCAACGTGGTCGCCGCCGGTCCGGGCGGCGTGCTCCACGAGGTGGAGCCGCCTGAGGACGCGAACGCGCCCGTGAAGGGCACCCGGATGCCGATGTGGGACGAGTGTCGTGCCGCCGCCATCGCCGCCGCTCCGGCGTTCCTGCCCATGCGGACCTTGGGCTGGGACGTGGCCGTAACGCCGGGCGGCGTGCGGATCGTCGAGGCCAACATGTGGTGGGACCCCGGCGGCGGAATGCGGGGCGTGCGCGCCGCACTGCAGGAGCTCCGGGGCGCGTGAGCCTGGCGCCGGGACGGATCCGGGCCGTGAACGCCCGATCCGTCCCGGCGCGCCGGCTGATGCGCTACGAGCCGAGAGCCTCCTGCACGAGCGCGGCGACGGCCGTCGGGCTCTCGCCCACGCGCACGCCCCGCGCCTCGAGCGCCTCCTTCTTGGCCTGCGCGGTGCCGCTGGAGCCGGTGATGATGGCCCCGGCGTGCCCCATCTGCTTGCCGGGGGGCGCCTGGAAACCGGCGACGTAGCCCACCACCGGGGTGGACATGTCAGCCGCGATGTAGTCGGCTGCGTCCTCCTCCTCGCTGCCGCCGATCTCGCCCACCATGACCACCAGGTCGGTGTCCGGATCGGCCTCGAAGCGGGAGAGCATGTCGATGAAGGAACTGCCCACCACGGGGTCGCCACCGATGCCCACGACGGTGCTCTGGCCGATGCCCAGCAGCGCGAGCTCCTTGGAGATCTGGTAGGTCAGCGTGCCGCTGCGGCTGACCAGGCCGACCCGTCCGGGCTGGAAGACCTGCGTCGGCATGATGCCGACGCTCGCCACACCGGGGCTGATGACGCCCGGGCAGTTGGGGCCGATGAGGGTCTTGTCGCCGCGCTTGAGGTGGGTATAGACCCGCAGCATGTCGTGCGCGGGGATGCCCTCGGTGATGCAGACCACGACCTCGACGGGGCTGTCGATCGCCTCGAGGATGGCGTCGGCCGCGAAACGGGGCGGCACGAACACCATCGCGGTGTTGGCGCCGGTGGCCTCGGCCGCGTCGTCAACCGTGTTGAAGACGGGGATGCCCTCGACGTCCTGGCCGGCCTTGCCGGGCGTGACGCCGGCCACGACCTGCGTGCCGTAGTCCTTGTTGCGGGTGGCGTGGAAGGCGCCCTCCCGGCCGGTGATTCCCTGGACCACCAGCCTGGTCGATCCGTCGACGAGGATGCTCATGCGATCTCCTTCGCCAGTTCGACGGCTCGTCGCGCGGCCGAGAGCATCGTCGTCTCGACCACGATGTTGTCGGGGGCCCGCTCGGCGATGATCGCCCGGCCCTCCACCTCGTTGGTGCCGTCGAGTCGCACGACGGTGGGCAGCGTCGCCCCCAACTGCTCGAAAGCGGTCAGGAGTCCCTCAGCCACCTCGTCGCAGCGAGTGATGCCCCCGAAGATGTTGATCAGGAGCACCTTGACCTTCTCGTCGCTGAGCAGCACCTCCAGCGCGGTGACGACCTCGTCGGCCTTCGAGCCGCCGCCCGCGTCGAGGAAGTTCGCCGGGCGACCGCCGGCAAGAGCGACGACGTCCAGCGTGCTCATGACGAGCCCGGCGCCGTTGCCGAGAATGCCGATGTCGCCGTCGAGCTTGACGTAGGTGACGCCGCGCTCCTGCGCCATCCGCTCCTGCGGATCCTCGGGGGCGACATCGCCGATCTCGGAGAACTCGGAGTGCCGGTGGACGGCGTTGCCGTCGATGGTCACCTTGGCGTCGAGGGCGACGATCCGTCCGTCCTCGGTGAGTACGAGGGGGTTGATCTCGACGAGCATGGCGTCGAGCGAGACGAAGGCCTCGTAGAGCGTTCCGAGCACCGAGACGACACCCTTGATCGCCTCCTCGTCGATCTTCGCCCGATACGTCAGCCAGCGGGCGTCGTGCGCCTGGAAGCCGATCAGCGGATCGATGTGGCGTCGCACGAGTGCGCCGGGGCTCGACGTGGCGACCTCCTCGATGTCCATCCCGCCAACGGCCGAGAGCATCACCAACGGGCGCCGTGCGGCGCGGTCGAAGGTGACCGAGGCGTAGTACTCGCGCTTGATCGCCGAGGCCTCCTCGATCCAGACACTCCGCACCACGTGGCCGCGGATGTCCATGCCGAGGATCCGGCCGGCGTGTTCAGCCGCTTCGTCGGGCGACTCGGCGAGCTTGATCCCCCCCGCCTTGCCCCGGCCGCCGATCTGCACCTGCGCCTTGACCACCACCCGTCCACCGATCGCCTCGGCGGCCGCGCCGGCCGCCTCGGGCGTATCCGCCACCTGTCCGCGGGGGATGCTGACCCCATGGTTGCCCAGCAAGCTCTTGCCCTGGTATTCGAGAAGATCCACGCGGCTCCCTCGTTGCCGACTGACGTGCCCGATATCGGGCCTTCGGAGGGGCTCGCGCCCCGTGGCCTCGCGGCCGACGGTCATCCTACCCGGTGTCCGTATGCCGCATGGGGCGGCGCCCCCCGGTCGGCGAATCCAACTGGACCTTCGGCAGTTCCGCGGGGTTCGGCGGTCGGCAATGATGAAGGCCGATGCCGCCCCCCACGCTCATCGCCCACGCCGCCGTCGTCACGGGCACGGTCGGCACCAACATCGACGGGCTGCGACGGCGGGCCGGGACCGCGGTCGGCGCGTACCGGACTCGCGGTCTCGCCGGTGTCCTGGTAGCGATGGCGGGGCGGCTCCCGCGCCGGCTGATCCAGGTCGAGTGGTACTCGGTGCACGAGCGCCTGACGGTGGGGGATTCATCGCTACCGCCCTGGCCGAGCGCGCGCCGCGCAGGCCTCGGCGACGCGGTGGAGCTCGCGGCCATCCGTCAGGCTCCCGACGACGAGATACGCGAGCGGTTGGAGCTGGGCGACCGCGCCTACCTGGCCCACGACGAAGACCAGCCCGTCGGGCACGTCTGGTACCGGGCCGGAAGTTGGCGCGAAGGCGGCATTCAGTTCGCGCTGGCAGATGACGAGAGGTGGGGGTATGACTCGTTCGTGCGACCCACCCACCGCGGCCGCGGCATCGCTCCGGCGCTTGCGGTGCACGCCCTGGACGACCTGCGGGCCGGCGGAGTGCGCCGGGTCGTGTCGGTGATCGACCACCTCAACACCGCCTCGCGCCGGGCGGCGACCCGCTACGGCGCTCGGCCGGTGTGCTCCATCGTGACGATCGCGGTCCCCGGCTTCGAGTTCGTCCGCGAACATTCGACCGGCGCAGCGCGCAGCTCCTGGACCGGGCACCGCCGCACCCGGCCGCTCGTGCGCCGGCCACCCACGTCGTTCCGCCCGACCCCGCCGCCGTCCTGAGAGTGCGTCCCCCGATGCTCGGCGGGGTCGGTCCGCTCGACGATGTCGTGACGTCGCTCCAGCCGCTCACTCCTGCTCTCGAGCAGGAGTGGGACGCTCTCGCCCGTGTCACCCGGGCCTCGCCGTTCATGTGGCCGGGGTACTTGCGCGTATGGATGACCTCCTTCGGTGCCGGGGCCGAGCCGGAGCTGGTGACGGCGCGCAGCGGCGGCGTGCTGGTCGGCGCCATGGCCGTCACCCGGCGCGGGAGACGACTCGAGACGCCGGGGAACTTCGAGACCCCGGCGGAGGGGATCGTCGCCCGTGACCCCGAGGCCGCGAGTGCCGTCGCCCGGGCTGTGCTGCAGGAGGGCGCGCACCGCGTCAACCTGCGACACCTCTGCGACGGGGCGTCTCGACGTGCGCTCGAGGCCGCCGCGGTGTCGGCCGGTCATCGCGTCGTCACCCGAGTCACCATGCGGAGCCCGGTCGTCGAAACCGAGGTGGGTTGGGAGGCGTACTGGGCCTCCCGCTCCCGCAACCTTCGCCACAACGTCAATCGTTGCGGGCGGCGTGCCGCCGAGTCGGGCGACTTCACGGTCGATGTGCTCAGCGACCTCGATCGGGCTTCCCTCGACGATCTCCTCGACGAGGGCTTTGCCGTCGAGGCCTCCGGCTGGAAGGCCGAGCGGGGCACCGCGATCGCAATAAGCCCGCTGACGCGCCGCTACTACACAGCCCTCGCCGGGTGGGCGGCGGACGAGGGATGGCTGAGGCTCAGCTTCCTGCGGATCGACGGCCGACCGATCGCATTCTGTCTCAGCGTCGAGGCCTTCGGCGTCCACCACGCCCTGAAGATGGGCTATGACGACGGCCTCAGACGCCTCTCGCCCGGGATGCTATTGCTCCACGCCCTGATCAGGCGCGCGTTCGACGAGCGCGTCCGGTGCTTCGACTTCGCCGGGCACGATGAGCCCTACAAGCTCTCCTGGGCGACCGGTGTCGAGGAGTACGCCTCGATGTCGCTGTTCCCCGGTTCCCTGCCGGGGCGCGCGGCCCACCGCGCGGAGGCCGCGCGCGTCGCGCTCGCCGACAGTCCGCTGCGCCCGGTGCTCGAGCCGGTGGCCCTTGTCGGCCGGCGCGTCGGCCGGCTCGTCGCCCGAGGCTCCGGCTCCGGGACGAGGCGGCACCGGGCCGTGAAGGAGGACGAGACGGGTGGCACGGGCCGGGCCACGTGGGGATCGGCTGTCGTCGGGGATCAGCTCAAGCAGGGAGTAGAGTCCGCCGAATGACCTCAAACGGAGTGAACCCGCAGGGATCGGCCTCCGGTGGCTTCGAGCGCGGCTGGGTCCGCGACCCCGAAAGCGGAGGTGGCCTCAGGCGATACATCGCCATCGCGCGCGACCAGTGGCGCCTGATGCTGGTGCTGATCGCTTTCGTCGTCGGCGCGGCCATCCTTGCGGTCACCCTGTCGTCCAAGAGCTACGATGCCGAGGCGCTGCTCAGCGTTTCGCCGGTATCGAGCAACGACACGCGCTTCGACGGCATCAGCGTGATCCGGGAGACCAGCGTCCCCGGACGTGACGTCGAGACGCTCGCCCGGCTCGTCAAGACGATCCCGGTCGCGCGGGTGGCGGCGGACGCCGAGGGCGTCTCGGGCAGCCCGCAGGCGCTGCTCTCCAAGGTCGTCGTCAGCCCCATCGGGGGCAGCTTCCTCGTGTCGGTGTCCGCCACCGGCGACAACCCGGAGTCCGCCGCCGCGGTCGCGAACGCCTTCGCGAACGGCACGGTCGCCGTGCGCTCGGCCCAGTTCCGCGAGCAGGTCGAGAACCAGATCGATTCCGTGAGCGGCCAGCTGGCCAACGGGGTCGATCTCCCAGCGGCTGCCCGCAGCCAGCTCAACGAGCGCCTCGCCCAGCTCCAGGCCCTGCGCGGCGCAAATGACCCCTCCGTGCAACTCGGAGGGCAGGCTACGGCACCCGACGCGCCGTCGTCGCCGGGACTGAGGCTCGTCATCGCGATCGCACTGGTCGTCGGCGCGATCGTCGCATTCGGCGGCGCGGTCGCGGTGGACACGGCCAGTAGCCGCGTGCGCACCGAGGGCCAGCTCACCGAGCGGTTCAATCTGCCCATACTCGCCCGTGTGCCGAAGGCCCGAGCGGGCGCGGCCTCCTCAACAGCCGACTCGTATCGCGACCTCGCACAGTCGATCGCGGTCCTGCGCCGCGACCCGCACCGTCTGTCGTCGCTGCTGTTCACGAGCGCCGGAGATGGTGAGAGCCGCACGGTGACGGCGATCGAGACGGCACGGACCCTTGCGGATGCCGGCCTGCGGGTGTTGCTCGTGGACGCCGATCTACGCCAGCCGTCCATCGCCGACGCCCTCGGCCTCACGCCGGAGCACGGAACGGGCTCGGTGATGCTCGGCCGCGTCCGGCTCGAGGACGCGATGATCGACGTGCCGACCGTGCGCGGCACGCTCAAGGTGCTCTGCGGCTCCGACACCGACTCGGCGGCGGCGGTCGTCGCCATCTCGTCGGCGATCATCGGTCAGCTACTCGACTCAACGGCGACCTGGGCCGACTTCGTGGTTTTCGATGCCGCGCCGCTCGGCACCGTGGGAGACGCCCTGCCGATCGCCACCACGGTCAACGACGTCATCGTGGTCGTCGAGCGCGGCGAGACCGAGCTCGCGGCCCTCGGGCGGCTCTCCGACCTGCTGATGCGGTACGAGATCGTCCCGCGCGGTCTCTGCCTGGTGGGCTGGGGGCGGCGGAGTCGTTCTCGCGAGGCCGTGCCCCCGGCCGGTCCGCGCACGCGCACCGGGGCCACAAGGCCGGCGGCCCGGCGTACTACACGCGACCCGGGCGCGGAGCCCCGGCAGGGCAAGCAGACGTCGCGGGCGCGGTGACCACCCGGACGCCGTCGGGGGACTAGGCCCGTGACTAGCGGAGCGTCCGTCCCCTCCGCGCAGGCCACCGACATCGACGGCCAGCGTCGGACCACCAGCGTGGCCGGCCAAACGGCCCTGATCCTCTCATCGCGGGTCGTGGGGGCGCTCTCGACGGGGATCCTGACGATCATCCTCGCCCGACTGCTGGGCCTCGACGGCTACGGGGACTATGCGCTCGCCCTGACGATCGCCACCCTGGCCGCGCTGTTCGCCTCGCTCGGCGTCAACTCGGCGACCTCCCGGTTCGTCGCCGAGGGCTACAACAGCGGCCGCGGCATCTCCACGGTGCTCATGAAGGGCCTGAAGCTGAGGGTCGTCACCGCCTGCGTGATCTTCGGCGCGCTCTTCGCCCTCGCCGGGCCGCTCGCTTCTGCGTTCGGCGAGGGCGGGCTCGAGGGGGCCGTGCGGGCGGCGGCGATCGCCCTGTTCTTCAGTGCCGGCTTCTCATGGGTGAGCGGCGTGTACGAGGGCGTGCAGCAGGGGGAGACGCTCGCTCTCATGGCCATCGTGAAGGCGGCCGTCGAATTCCTTGCGGTGCTGACCGTGTTGCTGCTCGGTTTCGGCGTGGTCGCAGCACTCCTCGGCAACGCGCTGGGCTACGCCGCGGCGGTCGGCCTCGGGCTCTACCTCATGCGAACCCACCTACGGTGGCGCGACTCCATGAGCGAGGTGGACGTCTCCACGTCGACCATCCTGCGCTACGGGAACCACATCTGGCTCGCGGGCGTCGCGTGGCTGCTCTTCGAGCGGGTCGACCTCGTGCTCCTGGGGGCCTTCATCGATACGAACGCCGTGGGGCTCTACGACGCCCCGTGGCGCGTCGCGACCATCCTGGGGCTCCTCGGCTTGAGTCTCGCGTCGTCGGTCGCCCCTCGCATCGCCGCGGTCGACAGGGAAACGGGGGCGGCGCTCCTGACCAAGGCGCTGCGGGTCTCGCTGGTCTTCTACCTCGTCCTCGGGGTCATCACGGCGGTGGCGGCCGACGACCTCATCGTGACACTGCTCGGCGCGGAGTTCGCGCGCAGCGCGACCGTGCTTCGGGTGCTCCTGCCCTACGTGATCCTCATCGGCCTGGCCCCTCTCCTCTCACGGGCCCTCGACTACGTCGGCGTGGCCGCGATACGCAAATGGATCGCCCTCGGCGCGTTCACCGTCAACCTGATCCTCGACCTGATCCTGATTCCGACCATCGGTCTGCTGGGAGCCGCGATCGGCACCGACGCCGCGATCTTCGTCTTCGTGGCGGGCCACTACATCGTCGTGGCCCGCCTGTTCCCCATGGAACGCGGTGCCCTCATCGCAACCATCGTCCGTGCCTGCATCGCCGCTGCAGCAGGCGGAGCGGTCTGTTGGGCGATCCTGGCGCTTCCCGGGCCCGGTCTGGTTCGGCTCGCCGCGGCCTTCCCCGTGGGTATCGCCGTTGCGGTCGTCGTCCTCGTCGTGACCGGCGAGGTCCCGGCCCACACGCTGCGCCTGGTCAACCGCCTGTCCGTGCTGCGCGCCCGCTCGGCGCCGCTCATCTCGGGATGGGGGGCGAAGATGGGCGGCCCGAACGCGCGACTGGCGTCGGGCGCCGCGATCGGCGCCATCGTGGTCGGGCTGGCGGTCGGACGGTCGCCGTTGATCGCCGTCGGGGCCATGACCGGGCTGGCGCTGATGGCCCTGCTGCTCTCCGATCTGACCATCGGCGTCCTCGCCTTCGTCATCATCCAGCCCCTGGCCCTGTTGATCGGCGGCGGCGAGTCAGTGATCTCGAAGGGTGCCGGTATCATCCTGCTCGCCACGTGGATCGTGGCGCTGCGGTATCCATCGACCCGGTGGCGCTACCCGGGCTTCGCGACCAACAACCCGCTGCTCCTCACCATCGCCGTCGCCTTCCTCGGCTGGTGCATCGCCTCGACGCTCTGGTCGATCGACGTGGGCCTGTCGGTCGAGGCGATCCAGCGCTACTTCCTCGGCTTCCTCCTCGTGGGGATCGTCTTCACAGCCACGCGTGATCGCCGGTCGGCAATCCTGATCTGCGGGGCCTTCTGTCTAAGCGCGGCCCTTTCGACCCTAGTCGGGCTGGGCACCGGCAACAGGATCGAGGGTCGCCTCGTCGGCACGCTCGCCGACGCGAACGAGTTCGCGGCGTTCTGCGTACCCGCTCTGCTGATCGCAGGCGCGCTCGCCGCGACCGCAGACACGCCGCTGCGCCGGTTCGGCTTCGGCGCTGCAGCGATGATCTGCGCCCTCGGCATCGTGCTCTCCGGCTCGCGTGGAGGGATCATCGCCATCGGCACCGCGCTGATCGTCTGGACCGTGTTCGGCGGGCGGTGGCGGGTGCGCGTGCTGACGGGCAGCGTCGCCGTGGCGATCTTGCTCGTGGGCTACCTCAACGTCGCCGCCTCGCCCGCCACCCAGGCCCGCATCGCGACGATCACGGAGGGTGAGAGCTTCGGCAAGAGCGGGGGTACGGGTCGCACCGACATATGGCGCGTCGGCCTGCGCGCCTACCGCGACCACCCCACCAAGGGATCGGGCGTCGGCACCTACACGGCGGCGACCCCACGGTACCTGGCTCAACCAGGCCTCGTCCGGCGCGGCGACTTCTTCACCGACACGCCCAAGGTGGCCCATAACACCTACCTCCACATCCTGGTCGAGATCGGAACCGTCGGGCTGTCTCTCTTCATCGGGTTCGTCCTCGTGTGCCTCGCGGCAGCCGTGCGCGCCGCGCTGCTGTTCAAACGGGCGGGGGACGAGAAGATGGAGCTGCTCAGCCGGACGCTGGTGGCCGGCACTTCGGGCCTCCTCGTGGCCGACTTCTTCATCTCCGGGCAGTACCAGCGGATCCTCTGGATCCTGCTCGGTCTCTGTGTCGGTCTGCTCGCGGTCGCCCGCGGCGCTGGCCGGGCCGCCCGTTCGCAGCCGCCCCCGAACCGGCCGACCTGGGTACGCAAGGCGAACCGCGCCGCGGAACCGGAGACCCCGTTGGCCGGCGCCGCGGGCGCAAGGTTCGCCTGGGCTCACCACCCGCGCAGCCGTCAGGCCGACTAGTCGACGATCGCGAGGACCTCCCCGACGACGACCCCCTGGCCCACTGCGACCCGTAGATCGCGCACCGTTCCCGCCTGGTGGGCGGCGATCTCGTTCTCCATCTTCATCGCCTCGACGATGCAGAGCACCTCGCCCACCTCGACGGCCTGACCCGCCTCGACAAGGACCTTCAGGACGGTGCCCTGCATCGGCGTGACGATCTGCTCGGGCGTTCCGCCGCCACCTGATCCCTTGGATGCCCGCTTGGCCCTGGGCGCGCGGGCGGCCACCGGCGCCGTCGCCTGTGCACCGGGCTCGTCGAAGCGCAGCGAGATCTCGAAGCGGCGCCCGTCCACTTCGGCCGTGAAGCGCCGCTCGATCTGGGGTGGGGGCTCCTCGGTACGTTCAACGTCAGCGGGCGAGGGCCGCTCCCCTTCGTGCCCCGGGAGTGGCGTGGCCCGGTCGGCCATCTCGGCCAGCAGCGCGTGGCACGCTCCCCCCGCAATGAACTCTTCCCGCCCAAGCAGCCAGCGGTGGAAGGGGATCAGCGTGGCGGGGCCCTCGACGACGTACTCGTCGAGGGCCCGGATCATGCGCCGCCGCGCGGACTCGCGGTCGACGTCCCACACGATCAGCTTCGCGACCATCGGGTCGTAGATCTCGGCGATCACCGAGCCGGCGCGCACGCCCGAGTCGACCCGCACGCCAGGGCCCGAGGGCTCCCGGTAGGCCGTGATCGGGGCCGGCGAGGGCATGAAGCGCGCCGACGCGTCCTCGGCGTTGATCCGGCACTCGAAGGCGTGGCCGCGCGGGCTCACCTGGTCCTGGGTCATCGACAGCGGCTCGCCCGCGGCCACCCGGATCTGCTCGCGCACCAGGTCGTAGCCGGTCACCGCCTCGGTGATGGTGTGCTCCACCTGGATCCGGGTGTTCATCTCCAGGAAGAAGAACTCGTCGCCGGACACGAGGTACTCGAGGGTGCCGGCCGAGGTGTAGCCGACCGCGGCTGCCGCGCGCACCGAGGCCGCGCCCATCCGGGCGCGCAGCGCGTCGGACACGATCGGGCTCGGGGTCTCCTCGATCAGCTTCTGGTGGCGGCGCTGCACCGAGCAGTCGCGCTCGCCGAGCCAGACGCACGAGCCGTGGGAGTCGGCGAGGATCTGGATCTCGACGTGGCGGGGTTCGGGCAGGTAGCGCTCGAGGTAGACCTCCCCGTCGGCGAAGAAGCGCAGGCCCTCGCCCGCGGCCCCGGTGAAGGCGCCCTCGAGCTCGTCGGGCGTGAGCGCGACCCGGAACCCCTTGCCGCCGCCGCCGGCGCTGGCCTTGACGGCCACCGGGTATCCGATCGCCTCGGCGATGGGGCGGGCCGCGTCCACGTCGCTCACCGCCTCGGTGACGCCCGGGACAATCGGGACGCCGGCCGCGTCCATCAGCGCCCGCGACCGCACCTTCGAGCCCATCGCGTCGATCGCGTCAGGCGGCGGCCCGATCCAGACGATGCCGGCCCCGGCCAGGGAGCGGGCGAACTCGGCGTTCTCGGCCAGGAATCCGTAGCCGGGGTGGATGGCCTCGACGCCGGCCTGCTCGGCGATCTCGAGGATCCGCGGCACGTTGAGGTAGCTCTCGGCCGCCGGGCCGGGGCCGAGCAGGTAGGCCTCGTCGGCATGGCTCACGAAGAGCGCGTCCCGGTCGATCTCGCTGTAGACGGCCACCGAGGGGATGCCCATCTCCCGGAGCGTCCGGAAGACGCGGATCGCGATCTCGCCGCGGTTGGCCACCATCACCTTGCGGAACGGCACTAGTGGACCCCCCAGGCGGTTCGGTCGTCCTTCAGGTCGGCGGGCACCACGCTCGACTCGATCAGCGCGGCCCGGCGCCAGCGCGAGCGGTAGGCGGCCGGGCGCGGGTCGCCGGTCGCGGCGCGCTCCGCCTCGATCAGCGCAGTCGCCGCGGCCGACAGGGCGGCCAGCTGCGTCGGCCCGGGCGTGCCCCCGGCCGTGATCGTCAGCACCCCCGCGCTCACAGCGGGATGTTCCCGTGCTTGCGCTTGGGTCGCAGCTCGCGCTTGGTCAGCGACACCTCGAGCGAGCGGATCAGCCAGGCCCGGGTCTCCTCGGGCTCGATCACATCGTCGACGTAGCCGCGCTCGGCCGCGATGTACGGGTTGGCGAAGCGGTCGGTGTAGTCGGCGATCAGCTGGGCGCGGCGGGCGGCCACGTCGTCGCCGGCCTTCTCGGCCTCCACCAGCTCGCGGCGGAAGACGATGTTCACGGCCCCCTCGGCGCCCATCACGGCGATCTCGGCGGTGGGCCAGGCGGCGTTGAAGTCGGCGCCGACGTGCTTGCTGGCCATGACGTCGTAGGCGCCGCCGTAGGCTTTGCGCGTGATCACCGTCAGCTTGGGGACGGTGGCCTCGGCGTACGCGTACAGCAGCTTGGCGCCGTGGAGGATGATCCCGTTGTACTCCTGGGTCGTGCCGGGCAGGAACCCGGGCACGTCCACGAGCGTCACGATCGGGATGTTGAACGCGTCGCAGAAGCGCACGAATCGCGCCGCCTTGATCGACGCGTCGATGTCGAGCACGCCCGCCAGGGCCTTGGGTTGGTTGCCCACCAGGCCCACGACGTTGCCGGCGAGCCGCGCGTAGCCGATCACGATGTTCGGCGCGTAGAGGGGTGCCACCTCGAGGAAGTCGCCGTCGTCCACGACGAGCTCGATGACCTCGGTCATGTCGTAGGGCTTGGTGGGGACGTCCGGGATGATCGTCGACAGCTCCGGGGCCGCGCGGCCGGGGGGGTCGGCCGTGGGCAGGAAGGGCGGTGAGTCCAGGTTGTTCTGGGGCAGGTACGACATGAGCTCGCGCACCATCTCCAGGCAGTCCTCCTCGGAGTCGGCGGCGAAGCTGCACACGCCCGATCTCGTCGCGTGGCTCTGGGCGCCGCCGAGCTCCTCCATCGTCACGTCCTCGCCGGTCACCGTCTTGATGACCTCGGGGCCCGTGATGAACATGTGGCTCGTCTCGCGCACCATGAAGATGAAGTCGGTGATCGCGGGGCTGTAGACGGCGCCGCCGGCGCAGGGGCCCATCACCAGTGAGATCTGAGGGATGACCCCGCTCGCCCGGACGTTGCGGAAGAAGATGTCGGCGTAGCCGCCCAGGCTCACGACCCCCTCCTGGATGCGGGCCCCGCCCGAGTCGTTGATGCCGATGAACGGGCAGCCCATCTTCACGGCCAGGTCCATCACCTTGACGATCTTCTCGGCGAAGACCTCCCCGAGGCTCCCCCCGAAGACCGTGAAGTCCTGGCTGAAGAGGAAGACCGTGCGCCCGTCGATGGTGCCGTGCCCGGTCACCACGCCGTCGCCCCAGGGCCGCGTGTCCTCCAGGCCGAAGCCGTGGGCGCGGTGGCGCGTGAACATGTCCATCTCGACGAAGCTGCCCGGGTCGAGCAGCAGGTCGATGCGCTCGCGGGCGGTCAGCTTGCCCCGGTCGTGCTGGCGCGCGACGGCCGCCTCGGTGCCGGCGTGCCGGGCGTCCTCGCGGAGCCGCGCGAGGTGCTCGCGGCGCTCTTCGGTGCTGCTCATCCGCGGGCCGCCTGGACCTTGTCGTACTCGCCGTACTCCTCGCGCAGCACCCCGCACACCTCTCCCACCGTCGCCCGGGCGCGCAGCGCCTCGCGCATCGGGGGCAGCAGGTTGGCCGTCCCGCGCGCGGCGATGCGCACGTCCGACAGGCGCGCGTTGACCTCGCTGGCGTTGCGCGCCGCACGCAGGCGGCGGAGCCGCTCCACCTGGTCGGTCTCGATGGCCGGGTCGATGCGATGGATCGACACCGGCTGCTCGTCGTCCTCACGGAAGCTGTTGACGCCGACCACGATCCGCTCGCCCGAGGTGACCTCCTCGTGGTGGCGGAAAGCTGCGTCGCCGATAGCCTCGCGCATGAACTCGATGCACTCCACGGCACCGCCCTTCGCGTCGATCTGCGCGATCAGCGCACGCGCCCGCTCCTCCATCCCGGCGGTGAGGCTCTCGAGGTAGTAGCTGCCGCCGAGGGGGTCCACCGTGTCGCGGACGCCCGATTCGGAGGCGATGATCTGTTGCGTGCGCAGGGCGAGCTTCGCCGACTCCTCGGTGGGCAGCGCGAGGGCCTCGTCGAAGCCGTTCGAGTGGATCGACTGGGCCCCGCCGAGGGCGGCCGAGAGTACCTGCAGGGCGACCCGGACCACGTTGTTGCGGGGCTGCTGGGCGGTGAGGGTGCTGCCGCCGGTCTGAGCGTGGAATCGCAGCGCCATCGCGCGGGGCTCGGTGGCGCCGAACCGGTCGCGCATGATGTGCGCCCACAGGGAGCGGGCCGCCCGGAACTTGGCGACCTCCTCCATCAGGTCGTTGTGCGCGTTGAAGAAGAACGAAAGGCGGGGGCCGAAGCGATTCACGTCGAGACCCGCGGCCAGCGCCGCCTCGACGTAGGCGATGCCGTTGGCCAGCGTGAAGGCCACCTCCTGCACGGCGCTCGAGCCGGCCTCGCGGATGTGGTACCCGCTGATGGAGATCGTGTTCCACTTCGGCAGCTCGGCGTCGCAGTAGGCGAAGGTGTCGGTGGTGAGCCGCATCGAGGGTCCGGGCGGGTAGATGTAGTTGCCGCGCGCCACGTACTCCTTGAGCACGTCGTTCTGGATCGTGCCGCGCAGCTCCCTGGGGTCGGCCCCGCCCTCCTCGGCAACCAGCTGGTACAGCAGCAGCAGCACCGCCGCGGGGGCGTTGATGGTCATGCTGGTCGAGACCTCGCCAAGCGGGATGCCGTCGAACAGGCGGCCCATGTCCTCCACCGAGTCGATCGCGACGCCGACCCGTCCGACCTCACCGGCGGCCAGCGCGTCGTCCGAGTCCATCCCGAGCTGCGTGGGCAGATCGAAGGCGGTGGACAGGCCGGGCGCCCCCGCGCCCAGGAGATAGCGGAAGCGCTCGTTGGTCTCCTCCGCCGTGGCGAAGCCGGCGTACTGGCGCATCGTCCACGGCTTGGAGCGGTACATCGTGGGATGCACGCCGCGGGTGTACGGGAACGCCCCTGGCTCACCCAGACGCTCGCCCAGGTCGAGGTCCACGATCGAACGCTCGCCGTAGACGCGATCCACCGGGATTCCGGATTCCGTGATCCGGACGTCCTGGTCTGCCCCGCCCGTGTCCTCGCCCACGTGCCTCCCGCCGGGATCGCGTTCACGCCGCTGATCCCGCGGCGCACAGCCCGGCGACGCTAACACACGCCGCCGCCGGGTTGTGCGCCGGGGGCTACCGCTTGACCACGAACGCCCGGCGAACGACCGACTTCTTGGCGAAGGTCAGCTTCGCCGTGACGCGGACCTTCTTGAGGTTGTACCGCCTATTCAGCTTGATCTTGCAGGCCACCGCGCGGTTGGCGCGGGCCTTCACGGTGCAGCGGCCGACGACCTTCCGGCCGACGGTGGCGGTGAAGCGGATCTTGCCGCGCTTCTTGCCGGTCGCGACCCTCGACACGATGATCCGCTTGTTCTTGCTGTGCCGGATCCTGAGGGCCGACAGCAGGGGCTTCGGGCGTGCGGCGGCGGCGGTACGGGCGCCCGGGGCGGGCTTGGCGGCGGGTGCGGGCTGGATGACGATGGTCGCCGAACCCGACCAGCTCGCGTTCTCGGTGCTCGTCGCCGTGACGGTGACCTGGCCGCCCGCCGGCACCGTGCTCGGCGCGACGTAGAGGCCGGTCGGCGAGATCGCGCCGGCGCTCGCGCTCCACGTGACGGTGGGCGCGCCGCCGACCACGTTGGCCGACAGCTGGACGCCCGTGCCGACGAGGAGGCTCGCGGGGGCTCCGGAGACGGCGACCGAGGGGGTCGTGCCGGAGATGGTCACGGCCGCGGGCGCGGGCGTCGTCGGGTAGGCCCAGCCGTTCGTCACCGCGGCGTAGGTGAAGGTGTCCGAGCCCTTGTAGCCGGGGTTCGGGGTGTAGGTGAGCGCGTCGGTGAAGGTGCCCCCGGGGCTCTTGTTGAGCGTGCCGTGCTGGGGCGGGGTCACGATGCGGAATCGCCGCGACCCGGGAGGCGCGCCGTACTGCTGGGCGTCGAGCGGGATCGTCTGCGTCCCGGTCGACTGGGGCACGACCACCGGCTTCGCCAGGAAGCCCGCGAGCGTGTATGGCAGGTACTTGTAGCCGTTGTTGGTCTCGTCGCTCTCGCGGATGACGTTGCCGGGGTCCACGCGGGAGGCGAGGTTGTACTCACCGGGCTGGACGTTGGAGACGTTGACCCACTGGTAGGTCAGGTACGCGCCGTAGAGGTCCTTGTACCCGGGGGAGATGCCCATCACGAGAGTCCCCGGATTCAGCGCGCCGTCCTGCCAGCAGAAATCGTTCGAGCTCGCGCTGTACTGCTGGCCACCGGACCCTCCCGCGTACAGCGTGTCCTCGAGGCAGAAGCCGGCCTCCGTCTTCTGCGCAATGGCCACCTGGACCGTCTTCTCCTTGTTCCACAGCGTGTACTCGGCCGCGTTCTTGAGGTGATAGTGGTTGTGATCGTCCGCGTTCTCGAAGCGGACGAGCGGCGTCGGCAGGCCGGCCGAATCGGCCTTCGATCCTCCGACGCCCGGTGACGACGTGCCGACCCACTGCTCGGCGGAGGTCATCACCAGCTGGGCGTTGGGGTTCTTGGCGCGGATCTCCAACGCGCTCGTGGCGCTCGCGCTGTTCGTGACATACCCGTCGAACCGCAGCAGCAGCCGACCGTCCCAGTAGGGCGCGGGCACCGGATAGGCCTTGTACGCCGGATCGGTCGAGAGCTGCGGCGCCTCGGACACGAGGTCCGGAAGCGCCGGCGGCGCCGACGACGCGAGGAACGGCAGGGCGACGGCTGCTGAGGCTGCTGTCGCGACGAGGGACAGTACGAGACTGCGGCGAGGTGTCTTCATGCACCAAAGGCTACGCAGGCCAGCCGCGGGCGACCACCCCTCGCGCGAACAGGTCTACCCCCCCGCAGTCCAGGTTTCGCCGGGCGGCCGTGGCAGGTTTCGGCGGCTCCGGTCAGTCGGTCCGCCGCCGTCGGCTGCGGGGCCGGCCACTGGATCGTGCGGCGGCTGACGGAGCGGGGTACCGGCCCTCACGCCTTGACAAACGCTCGACGGACGGCGACGGACTTGCGCCCCATCGACAGCTTCACCGTCACGCGGACCTTGGAGAGCCGGTAGTTCCTCTTCATGACGATCTTGCAGGAGACCGTCTTGCGCGCGCCCACCCTCGCGCGGCAGCGGCCGAGGACCCGGCGCTTGTAGCTCACGATCACGTCGATCCGCCCCGCCTTCGGGCCGGTCGTGATGGTGCCGACGATGACGCGCCTGCCCGCGTGGCCGGCTCTCAAACCCGACAGAAGCTTCTTGCTCCTCCTCGTCATCGTCGTGACGGGCGGAGTGGGTAGCGGAGTGGGCAGCGGCGCGGCCTGGGCGACCGGCACAGGGGTGATCGCGATGACGGCCTGCGCGCTGATCGAGGGTACCGCGACGCTCGTCGCCCGCACCGTCAGGGTGCCGCCGGCCGGCGGCTCGGCCGGCGCGACCAGCAGACCGCTGGGCAAGATCGTTCCGGCCGTTGTGCTCCAGGTGACGCCGCCCGCCTGGTTCGAGACCCCGGACAGCTGGACGCTCGTGCCGGCCATGAGGCTCGCCGGTGCGCCGGAGATGGTCACGCTCGCCTCCGCTGCGCGGATCGAGACCGTCCCGGTCGGCTCGAAGCCGCTCGTGGGGAAGGCCGAGCTCGCGTCGCGGGCGACGTAGGTGAAGCTGTCGGATCCTGTGTACCCGGCCGTCGGCGTGTAGGTCACCGTGGGCGTGGTGAAGCCGCTCCCGGTGGTTTGGCTGAGGGTGCCGTGGGCGGGAGGGGTGACGATCTCGAACTGCCGCGGTCCTGGCGATCCGGCCGCGGTCGTCGCGAGCGTGATCGCCTGGGCCGCGGCGGTCTGCGTTGAACGTGACGGGCTGGGCCACGTACCCGGGGACGGTGACCTCTCGAGGGGCAAAGGCGCGGATGTTGGTCTCGTCACCGCGGTCGCCCTCCCAGATGGAGTCGTCGGGATCGGCCGCGCTCGCCACCAGATAGGAGCCGGGGACGGTCTTCGAGACGTCGATCCACTGGAACGCGAGCGAGTTGTCGTAGACGTCCCGCCATCCGGGGGAGACGCCCATCCGCAGGTTCTTCGCGTTCCGATTGCCGGACTCACAGAAATGCGTGACGGACTCGACATAGACCTGGGGTGCAGGCGTTGGTGCCGGCGGTGGGATCGAGCCGTCGATGTCGTGAAGGCAGAAGCCGACCTTCTGGCCAGGCGCCACCTGCGCAGTCCTGGAGAGGTTCCAGAGCGAGTACTCCATCGCTCGCTTCAGGTGGAAGTGGTCGTGCCCGTCGGCGCCCTCGAAGAGTACCTGCAGGTTGGGGCGGCTGACGTCCACCGACGGTGCGACGCCGGGCCCCTGGGTCGACGACCAGGCCAGCTGCCTCACGCCGCCGGGGACCTGCGGGTCGCCACTGATCTCGATGGTTCCGGCGCCGACGTTGGTGACGAAACCATCGAACCGGACCAACAGCCGGTTCGACCCCAGCCCCCCGGTGTCGGCGTAGACCGCCGGACCCGTGATCCCCTCCACAGGGTCGGCACGTAGGTCGGGTGCCTTCGTGCCCAGCGGCGCGGACGATGCGGAGACGGGCAGGGCGGCGGCGGCGACAGCGGAGCAGGCGAGCAGCGCGAGGATCGGGCGGCGGACTCCTTGTAACATGCCCGGAAGCGTATCCACTCGGCCGAGACCAGTCCCCCTCGTGCGGCCGAGACCAGTCCCCCTCGTGCGGCCAGTCCTGGCCCCTCGTGCGGCCAGTCCTGGCCCCGGAGCTGGGCGAGGATCGGCATTCCGCCACATCCGACGCCGACTGCTCCTGATAGGACCTCGCCATGAGTGACGACATCGCCGTGACGGTCCGGCTCTTCGCGTCGCTGCGTGACGCCGCGGGCGCGGGTCGGGTCGCGCTCCGGCTCCCGGCCGCGACCCCCGTGGGCGCCGTCTGGAGCCACCTGCCCGACGCCGTCCGCGCCCTCGATCCGCCCAGCGGCCTGCGCTACGCGCTCAACCACGAGTGGACCGTGCCCGGCGCGCCGCTGCGCGATGGCGACGAGGTCGCTCTCGTGCTGCCGGTGTCGGGAGGGTGATCGCTCTCCGCGACACACCGCTCGATCCGGGCGCCCTCATCGGCGCGGTGGCCGATCCCGACCACGGCGGCACCGCGCTCTTCGTGGGCACCACCCGGCGCGAGGCGGACGCCCGCGAGGTGATCGCGCTGCGGTACGAGGCCTACGAGGAACTGGCCCTCGTCGAGCTGCGGGCGATCGCCGAGGAGGCGGGGGCGGCGTACGCCGCGACGGTCGCGGTGGAGCACCGGGTCGGCGCTGTCGCTGTGGGCGAGCCGAGCGTGATGGTGGCTGCGTCGTCCGGCCACCGCCCGGCCGCCTTCGCCGCCTGCCGGTACGTCATCGACCAGCTGAAGGCCCGCGCGCCCATCTGGAAGCAGACGCTCTACGCCGACGGCACCGCGACCTGGGTCGACGGCTGCGCGTCCGGTCATGATGTACCCCATCACCGCGAACCGACCGGGAGCCACCCCCATGGCGGATAGCCCACGGCCGGGCATCGGGCTCGACGATCCCCTCGTCGCCCCTCAGATGCCGGACATCGACCAGGAGACCGATCAGGACGAGGAGCTCTGGACCGACGACTCGGGCCAGGACTACAGCGGCTGGTACTGCGTGCGCACCGATGCGTGGCCCTGCCCGGCGGAGGGATGCACGTTCGTGGCGATGTTCCTGACGGCCGCCCACCTGGTCATCGTGTGGCCCGAGATGGACGATCCGAGCCTGTTGCGCCACGCGGCTGCGGCCCGCGACGTGGGTCGCAATCCGAAGCCCGACGTGTACGAGCCCGCCTTCGGCCCGGCCTGCTCCTACTACCAGTGGGAGGCCGCCGGCCACCCCGTGCACGCGGTGCGCGACGACACGGGCGGAACCGTCTACAAGTAGACCGGCGGCCCGGGCCCGGCCACCCCTCGCGGAAAACCACCCTGACGCCGATCAGGAGGGGATGAGCGACGAGTCACGCACCCCTGCCGACGACGCCTTCTGCCGCGTCGTGCGCGTCTCGGTGGGACGGCGCCAGATCGAGGCCCTGGCCTCCGCCGGTGGTCGGGCGGGCCGCCGGGAGCGCCGCGCGGCCCTCGAGCAGGCCGTGATGACGACCGCCTGGTCGAGCGCGCGGCCGGGCGAGCCGGCCTCCGAGTGGCTGCGCGTGGTGCACCCGATCGACCCGCCGATGTCCGACCTCGAGCCCGACCGCCAGCTGCTGGTGCTGGTCGCCGGCCTGCGACGGGCGGTCGCCGATGCGGCCCTCGGTGACGATGCCGGCGCGAAGTCGCGCCTCGCGCTGGCCCGCGAGACCTTCGGCGAGCCGGCCCGCGAGCAGATCACGGCCCTCCTCGCGCGGGCCGCCGCCCACGAGGACGACTAGCGCCGTTTGCGCTCGAAGACGTCGAGCGCCAGCGACGCCACCCTGTCGAGGATCAGGATCCCGTCCAGGTGGTCGATCTCGTGGAGGATCACCCGAGCCTCGAAGCCTGACGACGTGACGCGCCGTCGGGCCCCCCCGAGGTCTGTCGCCTCGACCACCACGTGCGTCGCCCGCCGCACGTTGGCGGTGATCTCCGGGAGGCTGAGGCAGCCCTCGCGCCCGATCTCGTCGCCGGAGGACTCCATCAGCACCGGATCGATCAGCCACATCGGGCCCAGCGCGTCGGGCACCTTCCTGTGGCCGGTGCAGTCGATGTAGGCGACGCGCCAGAGCTCGCCCACCTGCGGCGCGGCGATGCCGACCGTGCGCGGGTAGGACGCCGCGGTCTCGAGCATGTCCGCGGCGAGCCGCCGGACCGCGGGACCCGGCGCGCCGACGCGGACCGCGGGCAGCTTGAGCCGCCGGTCGGGGTAGCGCAGGACCTCCCGGATCACCCCGCGGTCACCGGCCGGTCGGGCACTCACATCACCTCGTCCGACTCGGCCTCGACGGTCAGCTCGACGCCGTGCACGGCGGCGACGGGGGCGAGCGCTCCGGCCAGCCGCTCCGAATCCAGCCGCTCCGGGAGCTCCACCTCGATCCCCAGCACGTAGATCGGGGGCTCGCCGACCAGGCGCGCGGAGAGGTCGAGGATGTTGGCCGAGTGCTCGGCCAGCGCGACCGTCATGCCGTGGACGATCCCCGGGTGGTCCGCCCCGTAGACCGAGACCACGCAGCGCTGCAGCGGGGCGCCGGCGGGCTTGGGCGAGGCGGTGCCCACCCAGAGCCCCAGGCCGAGCTCCTTCGCGACGGGCGCGAGGGCCGCCTCGACCTCGTCGACGCCGGTGCCGTCGGGCACCGCCACCGCCAGCACGGTGGCGAAGGACCCGCGCAGCAGGGCCGCGCGGGTCTCCTCCAGGTTGCCGCCGATCTCGAGCAGCGCCCCGGTGATAGCGGCGACGATGCCGGGACGGTCGGCCCCGACGGCGGTGACGATCACCTGGTTCACGCCGGCAGACTACGCCCCCGGGCTCGTCGGATTGGGGACGCGCGCGCGGCTATAGACTCGGGTCGTTCGTGACGATGGCTGTGGCATGCTTTTTTCGATCACCGAGATGATTCCTCGCCCCCGCTCTGCCGACGCGTCGGCAGACGACTCTCAGGCGCCTGCGACCGTGTTGGTGCTTTGGTGCGGTCACCGCCCCGGACCCTGGGCCCTCCGCAGCCTCCGGGCGGCCGGCCACCGTGTGATCGCCGCCCACCCGCACGGGGATCCAGGAGGGCGATCGACCGCCCTGCTCTCCCCCCGGCGCTACCCGTCGCCCGTCAACGCGCCCGAGAGCTTCCTCGAGTGGCTCCGCAGGACCTGCCTCGCCGACGGCGTGGACGTGGTGCTCCCGCTGGACGAGGACGTGGTGCGCCTTCTGGCCGAGAATCCCCTGCCCCCCTCGCGGACGGTCGTCGCCGGGCCCGACGCGCGCCAGTTCCGGATGCTCTGCGACAAGCTCGAGCTCGCGCGCACCGCCGCGCTGGCAGGGGCCGACCACCCGGCCAGCGTCGAGGTCGGGCCCGACGGGCCGGCGGGGCCGTGGCCACCACTTCCGTCGATCGTCAAGCCGCGAACCTCGCTGTCGGACGCCGTTCGTGCCCCCGTGGTCGCTGCGCGGACCGTCGCCGAACGCGACGCCGCCATCGCGCACCTGCGCGTCTCCGACCTCGACGCCGTGGTCCAGGAGCAGATCATCGGCCGGCCCTGGGTGCTCCACTGCGTCCGCGACGCCACCGGCGCCGTCGGGATGGTGGCGGCCCGTGTCGAGACCACCTATCCGCGCGTGGTCGGGACGAGCTCGGTCTCGCGAATCGTCCCGACGCCGCCCGAGTTGGAGCGACTCGCCGCGGCTCTGCTCCACGTCGCCGACTACCGCGGGCCGTGTTGCATGAATCTCCTCGAGCGTGACGGGCGCTATTGGTTCCACGACATCAACCTCCGCCTCGCCGCGTCGGTCGGCGCGGCCGTGGCGGCGGGCTTCGATCTACCGCGCTTCGGGGTGGAAGCGGCTCTCGGGCGGATGCGGCTGCCCGTGGGCGAGAGCATCCGGTCGATCACCTATGTCCCGATCGAGGGCGAGCGCTCGGCCCTGCGCGACGCGCTGGCCAAGCGCACCGACGAGTCGCCCCGCGCTCTCGCGACGCGTCTCGTGCGCGCGGCGTTGACCCGCGACCATCAGCTCGATCCGCCTCTGAGCGATCCGCAGTGGGCCTTCCGCCGAGTGGCGGCGCTGGCCGGCCGGGCCGGGACGCTGCTCTCACGCTGACCCGATAGCCCGGCGGAAGCCGGGCGACGGTCGACATTCGCGGTCGCGCCGGCGCGCGCTCAGTCGGAGCCGCGCGGCACCCCGCCGTCGAGCCAGGCGCGCAGGGTCGTGTGGCGCTCGACGTGGTCTCTGCGCTCCAGTTCGCCACGGATCTCCCCGACCGCCCCCGAGCGCTCGGCCTCGACGTCGTGGGTGTGGATGGTCTCGAAGTTGGCCTGGTGCGCGTGGACGAACGCGTCGTCAGGCAGGTCCGGGAAGCGGTCTAGCGTGCCGCGGATCATCTCGCGCACCGAATCCTCGACGAACCGCGGCCGGCGATGGGCGCGGTCGACCACGTACTGCTCGTCGGGGCGCTTCATCAGCTCGTAGATCTCGGAGGACATGCCCTCCTCGACGATCTCGATCAGGCGGTCCGCGTCGACGTCGATCGCGTTCGGCGAGCCGAGGTACAGGGTGCCGCGGGCCCGCTGGTTGTGGGTCGCGACCGGAACGAGGGCGACGATCCGGTCGATCTCGTCCTCGGTGAAGCCGTCGGCGCGCAGGTCGTCCTCGGCCTGCGCGCGGATCAGCCCCTGCGCGCAGGGGCAGGCGTTCATGCCCTGGGCGGTGACGCCCACCAGACGGCGGCTCGTGGTGGGGTTGGCCGCGGCGATGCCGATCAGCCCGTACATCTCCTGGGTGGGGATGTCGCTGACGGGGGTTCGCCGCTCGACCGGGTAGCTCGCTCGGATGGTGACCTCGCTCCGCAGCGCGCGCTGCGTGCTGATGATCGACTCGGCGATCCGCTCGGCCAGCGCCTCGACGCGCAGGGCCTGGCCGATGACGACCTCGTCGATGGCCTCGTTCACCGTCTCCTCGAAGCGCGACATGTGGGCGCCCTTCTGATCCGGCCGGAGGTCGCAGAAGCACTCGACCTCGGCCTGGAAGAGCCGCTCCGACCCGTTGTGGCTGATGCGGATCGCCTTCGCCGAGCGGGTCACGCCGGCGCGGGACAGGCTGATCAGTGCGGTGGGCCGGGTCTCCTGGAGATCCTCGGCCACGCTGCGCCGCGTGGTGCTCATGCGTTCTCGCTCTCGTCAGATCTCGCCGGTCGCGCGGGGGAGGGAGGTGGGGCACCGGCGAGGTGGCCACGACATTTCTCCCGTGCGAGCAGGATTGTGACGCACCCTGACCGCCAGGGCCCGTCTACCGTCGCGATATGCTGCCACGACTCCTGTGCGTTCCCCCACCGAGGAAGGACGCGAGACGATGGCATCAGCCCCTCCCCGCAGCGTCGTGGAAATCGCCCTGCCGGACGTCGAGGAGATGCGCGCCCTGGCGGCGGAGGGCATGGAGCGCGGCGCCCTCACCTACGACGAGATCGTCGAGGCGCTGCAGGACGCTGACGTCACCAAGGAGCAGATCGAGGACTTCTACTCGCACCTGATCGAGCTGGGCGTCGAGGTGCTCGACGCCGACGGCGAAGTGATCGTCCGCGGTGCCGCCGCCCGCCCCGAGCGCGGACCCGAGCTCGACCTTGCCGTCGAGTCGAGCCTCGACAGCCTGCGCCTGTACCTGCGCGAGATCGGGCGGGTGCCCCTCCTCACCGCGCGGCAGGAGGTGGCCCTCGCGAAGCGGATCGAGCTGGGCGACCTCTCCGCCAAGCAGGCGATGGTCGAGGCCAACCTGCGACTGGTGGTCAGCATCGCCAAGGGCTATCTGGGCCGAGGCCTCTCGTTCCTCGACCTGATCCAGGAGGGCAGCCTCGGGCTGATCCGGGCGGTCGAGAAGTTCGACTACCGCCGCGGCTTCAAATTCTCGACCTACGCCACCTGGTGGATCCGGCAGGCCGTCACGCGCGCCATCGCCGACAAGGCGCGCACCATCCGCATCCCGGTCCACATGGTGGAGAAGCTCAACAAGGTGGTGCACCTCGAGCGGCAGATGGTGCAGCGACTCGGCCGCGAGCCGCGCGCGGAGGAGATCGCCGAGGAGCTGCGCATGAGCGTCGAGGAGGTCCGCGACATCCTGCGGATGGCGCAGACGCCGGTCAGCCTCGAGAAGCCGATCGGGGAGGAGGGCGACTCCGAGCTCGGCGACTTCGTCGAGGACGAATCGGCCGCGTCGCCGTTCGACGAGGCGTCGGTGAACCTGCGCCACACCGACATCCTGCGCGCCCTGGAGGCGCTGCCGGACCGCGAGCGCAAGGTCATCGAGCTGCGCTTCGGCCTTCAGGGCGAGCAGCCGCGCACCCTCGAGGAGGTCGGCCGCGCCTTCGGGGTCACGCGCGAGCGGATCCGTCAGATCGAGAACAACACCCTCAAGAAGCTCGAGGCCCTGCCCGAGGCCCAGGCCCTGCGCGACTCCGCGTAGCGGCGTCGCGCAGGCCCGGCCTCGCTCCGATCAGAAGGACGAGCCGCCGCTGGCGTCAGGCGGAACCGTCGGGTCGGCCGGGTCCACGACGACCGGCGGCGGCGTTCCCCGGTCGCGGTCGTGCGTCGACCGATCGCGATCGCGCGTCGACCGGTCGCGGTGGTGATGGCCGTCGTATGAGGCGTGGGTCCGGGTCTTCGCCGACGGAGCGCCGTCGCCGGCATGGGCGGGGGAGCCCCCGCCGCCGCACGCCATGGCGCTCGGCGCCGCGATCGCGGCCAGGACCGCGGTCGCGGCGAGGCTGCGTCGAACCATCCTGAACGTCATCGTCCGTCCTCCTCGGGTGGGCACGTCCCGGCGGCGAGACCGCCGTCCCGACATCCATCGGCCCCCGGCGCGCGCCTGCATCGCGCACGATGCGTGAGGGCGCGCGCCCGCGCTCAGCGGGCCGGCGACCCGGGCATCCGGCGGGGCGTGGCGAGTAACCGGTATCCCACGCCGTGGAGCGTCTGGACGGCCGACCGGCGACGATCACCGACATGCGCCCGGGGTCGATGCTCAGATCGCCCTCTGCGATCGGCAGACGCTTGGAGCGCGCGCTCTCGGCCGCCGTCCGCCGAAGGGCCGCCGTGACGCGGGCGAGGAGCTCGCGCATGGAGAAGGGCTTGCACATGACGTCGTCGGCGCCCAGCGAGAGCACCTCGACCCGGTCGTGCTCGTTGGCGCGCGCGGTCACCACGATGATCGCGCGCCGGGGCGCCCACTCGCGCGCCTCGCGGATGATGTGCCGGCCGTCCACGCCCGGGAGCATCAGGTCGAGCACGACCGCATCGGGCGTGCTGTTGTGAAGGGCGCGCAGCCCGGCCAGCCCGTCGGGGGCGATGGCCGGATCGAGGCCCGCCGAGCGCATGTGGAACGCGACCGCCTCGACCGTGCTCTCGTCGTGCTCGACGATCGGGATCCTCGGGCGCGTGATCTCCATCGCGGCGTAGCGATCGGACCGCGGCGCTCTTGACGGATCGCGCCATCTGGCGGACAGGTCCGGCGGCCGATGGCAGGGTGGTGAGGGTGAGCCACGACCACCGCCACGACCACCGCGCCGCCGACCGGCGGGCGCTCGTACTGGTGCTGTGCCTGACGGCCGGGTTCATGGTCGCCGAGGTGATCGGCGGTTTCCTCTCCGGCAGCCTCGCCCTCATCGCGGACGCCGGGCACATGCTCTCCGACTCGGTGTCGCTCGGGCTGGCGCTCGGCGCGCTGTCGCTGGCGCGCAGGCCGCCCACGGCGCGGCTGAGCTTCGGCTTCCGCCGGGCCGAGATCCTCGCCGCGCTGGCCAACGGGGTCGCCCTGGTCGCGATCTCGATCTGGATCTTCGTCGAGGCGGCGCGGCGACTGCAGGATCCGCCGGAGGTCGCGGGCGGCACCGCCCTGACGATCGCCGTGATCGGCCTCGCGGTCAACCTGATCGCCGCCGCGATCCTCTGGCGCTCGCAGGGCGAGAGCCTCAACATGCGCGCCGCGTTCGCGCACGTCGTCGCCGACCTGCTCGGCTCCCTGGGCGTCATCGTCGCGGCGGCTCTGATCATCACCACCGGTTGGCTCTACGCCGATCCGCTCGTCAGCATTCTGATCGGCCTGCTGGTGCTCGTGAGCTCGTGGCGGGTGCTGCGGGAGGCCACGACGATCCTCCTGGAGGCGACGCCCGCCGGCATCGACGCGGAGATCGTCGGCCGCAGGATGGCCGAGGCGCCCGGGGTGGTCGCGGTGCGCGATCTGCACATCTGGACCATCACCTCGGGCTTCCCCGCCCTGTCGGCCCACGTCGTCGTGGGCCCGGCTGAGGACTGCCACGCGCTCCAGGGCGAGATCACGCGGATGCTCACCCACGACTACGGCATCGGTCACACGACTCTGCAGGTGGAGCACTGCGACGACGAGGCGGCGGCCTCGCCGACCGGGCACGCCACCGGCTGTCAGGGGGCCGAGCACGCCCACTGAGCACGGATCCGCCGCGAGCCCAGGACGGATTCATGCTGAGGGCGAGGGCGCCCCGGCGCACGCTCAGCTCAGCAGCAGCCCTGCCCGGTGCACGAGGCCGTGCCGGCGGCGCCGGGCGCCAGGGCGGGGACGCTCGGCGCATCGGCCGGCTTCACGGCGGCGACGATCGCTCCGTGGAGGCCGTCGGCCACCTCGTGGGTGAAGGTGATCGCCACGTCGCGGAAGCCGGCCGCGGCCAGGAAGCGCTCGTACTCGCCGAGCGAGAGGGCTCCGGCGATGCACCCCGTCCAGCCGCCGCGCTCGGCGCGCTCGGCGGGGCTCAGCCGGTCCTCGGCGACGACATCGCTGATCCCGATCCGCCCGCCCGGGCGCAGCACCCGGAAGACCTCGGCCAGAACGGCCTCCTTGTCGGGGGAGAGGTTCACGACGCAGTTCGAGATCACGACGTCCACGGTCTCGGCGGGGAGGGGGATCTCCTCGATCCGCCCCTTGAGGAAGTCGACGTTGGCCACCCCCGCCTCGGTCGCATTGCGGCGCGCGAGGGCGAGCATCTCGTCGGTCATGTCGAGGCCGTAGGCCCTGCCGGCCGGGCCCACGCGCTTCGCCGACAGGAGCACGTCGATGCCGCCGCCGGAGCCGAGGTCGAGCACCACCTCGCCCTCGCGCAGGTCGGCGACGGCCGCGGGGTTGCCACAGCCGAGGCTCGCCAGGACCGCGCTCTCGGGGAGCTCGCCCGGGGCGAGATCGGCGTACAGGGCGCTGCCGAAGACCTCCTCGCCGGGGGCGCAGCAGCCGCCCGCCCCGCAGTCCCCGGCGAGCCCCGGCCGTGCGCCGTCGGCCGCCTCGCGCGCCGCCTGCGCATAGCGACGGCGCACCTGCTCGTGCACATCGACCACGTCGCCGGAACTCATCGGGGCGCTCCGCGTGCCGGGGTCAGCATTCGCATGACGCATCCGCGCGGCCGACCACCCAGGCTCCGAACTCCGCGAGCGCCGCGGGGACGACGTAGTAGTAGGCCCACAAGCCGCGCCGCTCGGAGTCGACCAGACCGGCCTGGCGCAGCACCTTGAGGTGGTGCGAGACGGTCGACTGGCTGACGTCGAAGAGCGGGATCAGCTCGCACACGCAGACCTTCCCGGCGTGCTTTCGCAGCACGTCCACCAACTGGAGACGGATGGGGTCTCCGAGGGCCTTGGCCACCGTCGCCATGCGCTCCGCCTGGGCGCGCGCGACGTCGGGGTAGACGACGGGCTCGCAGCACGGCTCGCCAGCCGCGCGCTTGCGCTTGGGGGTGAGCTCGAGATCGACAGGCATCGATTCATTACTATCGATTGAAATCAGTTCTGTCAATGCAATAGCCTCCCCGCCGTGAGCACCAGACCCGACCTGCCTCGGCGCCTCGTCGCGGAGGGCCTCGGCGCCTTCTGCCTGGTGGCCGCCGGCACCGGGGCGGTCCTCGTGGACGGGCTCACCGGCGGGGCGCTCGGCCTGGGCGGGGTCGCGGCCGCCTTCGGCCTGGTCGTGGCCGTCATGGTCATGGCCCTCGGGCACCTGTCGGGCGCGCACCTCAACCCCGCCGTCACCCTCGCCTTCGCGGCGGCGCGCCATTTCCCGCCGCGGGAAGTCGGTCCCTACGTCGCAGCGCAGGCCGCCGGGGCGATCGCCGCCTCCCTGTCGCTGCGCGGGCTCTTCGGCTCCGGCGTGCAGCTCGGCGTGACCGCGCCGGCGTTCGTCGGCGACGGCGCCGCGCTGGCGATCGAGGCGACGCTCACCGCGGTCCTGATGGTGGTGATCCTGGCTGTGGCGACCGACACCCGGGCGGCCGGTCAACTCGCCGCCGTCGCGATCGGCGCCACCATCGCCTTCGAGGCGCTCGTGATGGGCCCCGTCACCGGCGCCTCCATGAACCCCGCCCGCTCGCTCGCGCCCGCCCTCGCCGCCTCGGAGTGGGGCGACCTGTGGATCTACCTGATCGGGCCGACCGCGGGCGCCCTCGCCGGCGCCGCGCTCTACGCGTTCGTGCGGGGCGCTCCGCGCGCCGCACCGGCGCTCATCGAACAGGAGGAGATCGCGTGACCACGCCCGACCCGCGCCCGGAAGTGCTCTACGTCTGCGTCCACAACGCGGGACGCTCGCAGATGGCGGCCCTCCTCACCGCGCATCTCGGAGGCGGGGCCGTGAGCGTCCGCTCGGCGGGGTCCGACCCGGCGGACCGGGTGAACCCACTCGCCGTCGCGGTGATGGCCGAGATCGGCCTCGACATGTCCGCCGAGCTCCCGAAGCTCCTCACCGACGAGGCCGTCCGCGCCGCCGACGCCGTCATCACGATGGGCTGCGGCGACACCTGCCCCTTCTACCCGGGCAAGCGCTACGAGGACTGGGAGGTCTCCGATCCCTCGGCCGCCGGGTCGCTGGAGGAGGTCCGGGCGATCCGCGATGAGATCCGAGGCCGGGTGGAGGCGCTGCTCGGCGAGCTCGGGGTGCCGCTCAGGGGGTGACCGGTAGCCACTGGCCGAGCGCGTCGATCTCCTCGGGTCCGATGCCGTGCCCGCCGGGGCGGAGGGTGGCCGAGACGTCGGCCCCCGCGGCCCTGTAGGTGGCCACGCCCTCGAGGGCGGTCGCCACCGGCAGGAACGGGTCGTTCTCGCCGCCCACCGCGAGCACGCGCCTGCCCCGCAGGCCCCCGAGGGAGGTGATCTCGTCGGGGAGGGGATAGACGCTCGACAGGAGCGCGACGTCCCCCACGAGGCCGGGGTGGGCCGCCGCCATCGCCCCGGCCATCATGCCGCCGTTCGAGAAGCCGACCGCGGTCAGCGGCGCGGCGAGGCCGAGCCGTCGCACCGCATCGCCCAGCCACTCCGCGAGCTCCCCCAGGCGCTGCTCGAAGCTCTCGAGCACCGGGATGCCGATGCCGCGGTTGAGGAACCAGGCGTAACCGGGCGGCTGCGGCTCGGACCCGCGGGGGGCGAGGATCCCCACGCGCCCGCCGAGGGCGTCGGCCAGCCCGAGGAGGTCGTCCTCGCGGCCCCCGCGGCCGTGGAGCGCCAGAAGCGTCGACCCGCCCGCCGTGGCGGGGATGTGGCGGAATGCGGTCATGTCCCCTCCGCGCCCGCCTCGAACTCCCGCAGGATCGGCTCGGCCACCTCGAGCGCGGTCCACGAGGCAGGGAAGCCCGCCAGCCCGGAGATCGCGATCAGCACCTCGCGGACCTCGTCGGGGGTCACGCCCGCGCCGAGGGCGCCCCGCACGTGCCACCCGAGCTGAGGCTCCGCCCGCAGGGTCGCGGTCACGGCCATCGCCACGACCGAACGGTCGCGCCGGCTGAGGCCCGGACGGCTCCAGAGATCGCCGAAGCCGAAGGCCGACGTCAGCTCCTCGAGGTCGGGGGACACCGCGCGCCAGCGTTCCACCACGCCGTCGCCCAGGTGAAGCTCGGCCAGCGCGCGCCCCCGGTCGAGACGCGCGTCGTCGTCGGTGGTTCTCATCGGTTCTCCTGTGATGTCGCGGCCGGCGGCGCGAGCCGCGTGCGCGGGTTGTCGAGCGGGGTCAGCCGCTCCTCGATGCGATCGCGGTGGCGCTCGTACTGCGGGGGGAGCCGAAGCGCCTCGCCCAGGTGCCCGGGTGCCTCGTCGACCGCGAACCCGGGGCTCGGCGATGCGATCTCGAACAGCACGCCCCCGGGCTCGTGGAAGTAGATCGAGAAGAAGTACTGGCGGTCGATCACCCCGGTCGGATGGCCGCCGGCCGCGCGGATCCGCGCGATCCAGTCGGAGTGCTCGGCGTCGGGGGCCGTCCAGGCCACGTGGTGGACCGTGCCGGCGCCCTGCACAGGCCGCCCTTCGGGCGCCGGGTCCACGACATAGACGCCGCGCCGCTGCGCGCCGGCGGTTGCCAGGCGGCCGCCGCCGTCGCGCGTGAAGCCGAGGTCGTCCGTGAGGAGGCGACGGGTGTCGCCGGGGGAGGCGCTGTACGCCCGCACGCCCACGATGCCGCCGAGTGCGTGCTCGGCCGGGATGTCGGGCGAGCAGGCCTCACGCGGCGCGCCGTCGGCGTCCCCCGACACCACCAGCTCGATGCCGAGGCCCTCGGGGTCGGAGCCGACCAGCGCGTCGCCCGATCTCTCCACCGGCCGGCCGGCGCCCCCGAGCCGATCGGCCCAGAAGTCGAGCGACTCCTGGGACGGGACGCGCCAGACGATGCGGTGGATCATGCCGGCGCCCGGCCGCCCGGCGGGGGCGCCGCGCACTTCGAAGAAGGTGAGGATGCTTCCGGGGCTGCCGGTCTCGTCACCCATGTACAGGTGGTAGAGGTCGGGCGCGTCGAAGTTGACCGTGGTCTTCACCAGCCGCAGACCCAGCACGCCGACGTGGAAGTCGATTGCGCTCTGGGCGTCTGCGCTGATGGCCGTGACGTGGTGGATGCCGTCGAGCTTCATCTCAGGTCCTCCGTGCACGCGCTGCCGCGCCTCGTGTAAACTCTTTGCATGTGCAAGCAAGAGGGTAGTTGACGATGCAAGCAACGGTCAAGCAGAACGATGAGCCCCGCGACGACGTGGGCGCCGCGTCGTCGCGGGGCGTGGACGGCGAGCTGCTGACGCCGCTCGAGCTCTCCGCCTGGCACGGGATGCTGCGCACGCACGCCGCACTGCTGCGGCGGCTCGACGACGACCTGCGTGCGCGCCACGGCCTCTCGGTGACCTCGTACGAGGCCCTGATGCTGCTGGGCACTTCGCCGCGTCGCCGTATGCGCATCTCGGAGCTCTCGGCGGCCACGCTGCTGAGCGTCAGCGGCATGAGCAGGATGGTCGACCGGCTGGTGCGCGAGGGGCTCGTCGTGCGCGAGGCGTGCGAGGAGGACGGCCGCGGGGCGGAGGTGGCTCTCACGGCCAGCGGCCGCGGGCGCCTGCGGGCCGCCCGCGCCGGCCACCTGGCCGGGGTGCGCCGGGAGTTCCTCTCGCGCTTCTCCGACGACGAGCTGGCGGCGATGGGCGCCTTCTGGTCGCGGATATCGCCGGACGACTGATCCGGGCCAAGAAGGTCCTTCGGAATGATGAGGGGGCCATCCACTCGCCTTGCCGGTCCCCGGTCGGCCGGGAGGTCATCGCGACGCGGTGTCCTCGGTCGGGGGGATGGCGCCGCTATCGCACCCTCCCTGCGTCCTCGCCTCGCGGGATTCCCGCGGCGGGCTGACCGCCCTTCATCCTGAGGGACCTCCTGAGGAGGGGTCGGCGGAGGGGGCTCCCGACAGCCCCCTCCGCCGGTCCGGGGCCGGGCGGTGCCGGCCCTCGCGACCCCCAATCGCCGCCGGTGGCGCGTCTCGGCGAATGGAAGCCACGGGCAGTCTCCCCGGGCGCTCCGGCCCGCGGGTCACGCCGATGTTGTTCCGGCTCCGTCCACCATGAGCCCGCGGTGACCGTGCCGGCTCACGCCGGCGCGCGCGTGCCGGCCAGCAGCGCCATCTCCCGCCACTTCCACATGCAGTCGACGTCGTCGAAGCCGATCTCGCGGAGCCAGCCGAGCTGGTCCTCGACGGGGGCCAGGCGGTTGGATCCGTCCTCGTCGTCGCCCGAGACCTGCAGCAACGCGACGAAGCGCGCGTGCAATCCCGGCGTGGGAGAGGCCACGTGCTCGAGGTTCGCGAACACGCCCGCGGGATCCAGGAGGGCGTGGATCTCGGCGTAGAGCGCGCGCTTGCGCGCGTCCTCGAGGTGGTGGATCGCGAAGGCCGACACCACCGCGTCGAAGCGGCCGAGGTCCCCCGGCAGCGGCTCGGCCAGGTCGTGGGCGCGCACCTGGACCCGGGCATCGCCGGCGAAGCGGGTCCGGGCGGCCGCGAGCATCGGCGGGGAGACGTCGAGCGCGACGCAGTCGGCGTGCGGGCGGCGCGCCCGGACGATCGCCAAGAGCCGCCCGTCGCCGGTGCCGAGGTCGAGGATCCGCCGGGCGCGGGCGGGGACGATCTCGTCGACGACGCCCTCACCCTCGGCCCGGTGGGGGAATTCGTCCGCCCGTGCGAGGTACCCCAGCGCGTGCTCCGGGTCGCCCCAGTCCTCCGCACCGGTCGGGCGTCCTGCGCTCACGGCCGGGCGAGGCTGTCCGCGTGCGCCTTCTCGTCGGCCACCGTGCGCGCGTCCTCCTCCTCGGCCTGACGGCGCAGCTGGCCGAAGCCCACGCCCTCGGTGAGGAGGAACAGGAAGCCGACGGCGACGCCCACGATCGCCTCGGTGCCCTGCAGGACCACCGAGAAGGCGAGGGCCTCGGCGGTGCTCACGCCGTAGGACGCGGTGAGCGGCACGACGGCCGCGGCCTGGAACACGACCAGGTTCCCGGGCAGCACCGGGAAGGCCTGCGCCAGCGTGATGGTCACCAGCAGGAGGCCCGCGCCGCCCCACCCGACGCGCTCGAGCCCGAACGCCATCAGCGTGAAGTAGATGCCGGCCCACTGGGCCAGCCAGGTGGCGAGGCTGGCGCCCACGACCAGGCTCATCTGGCGCGGCTCTCGCAGTCCGAGATGGCTCTCGCGCACCGCGCCCCACAGGCGCGCCAGGGCGCGCGTCGCGCGCGCCCACAGCGGCCCCGTGTTGAGCCACGGCGGCAGCTGGCGCCCGGGGCCCGACAGCAGCGCCACGACGACGACGGCCAGGCAGCCCACCCCGAGGGCGATCGACGCGAACCACGCGTACGAGGGCAGGGGCAGGAAGATCCCGATGGCCACCACGAGCCCGACCCAGGTGATGGTCGAGACCAGGTTCTCCGCCACCACGGTGCCGAGGAGTGTCGTCGTCGGTGGGCGGTCCATGCCGCGCCGCTCCATCTTGCGCCGCAGCAGCAGCACCTTGACGAACTCCCCGACCCGCGCGGCCAGGAGCGTGTTGAAGAGGAAGCCCACGAACAGGGGGCTGAGCAGGTCGCGATAGCGGACGCGGCTCGTCATCCCCGGCAGCGCGTCGACGACGCCCTTCCAGGCCAGGCCCTTGAACCCGACCGACGCGAAGTTCGCGAGCACGGCCACCGTGAGCAGGCCCCACGAGGTCACCTTGAACGCCGCGTGCACCTCGCCGAGGTTGAGCTTCCACACCGCGACCACGCCGATGGAGGCCACCAGCATGATGCGTGCGGCCAGCACCCAGAGGCGCCGTCCGGAGGAGCGCCCGCCCGCCGGTGCGGTCACCGGGACGCCACCAGCTCGTCGAGCGTCACCAGCTCGATGTCCCGCGCGCGCGCCGACCTGCAGATCTCGGGCAGCGCGTCGGCCGTCTGCTGTCGCGGCCGCCCGGGCGCCCAGCCGTCGGCGTCGTGAAGCAGCAGGATCGTCCCCGGCGCGAGCGCCTGCGAGGCCCGTCGCGCGATCGCCGCCGCTCCGGGCTCGGCCGAGTCGAACACGCCCGTGGTCCAGGCCGCCATCCTGTAGCCGGCGCGGCCCGAGCCGAGTGCCGTGGCCGGCCCGCGGAAGCCGTGGGGGGCGCGGAAGAGGCGCGAGGTGGCATCGGCCCCCACGGCGCGCTCGACGGCCCGCTCGGTGCGCTCGAGCTGGTCGCGCACGTGGCGCACGCCGCGGAAGATCAGGATGCCGTGGTCGTAGCCGTGGTTGGCGACCTGGTGCCCCTCGGCGACCATGCGGCGCACCACCCCCGGGTGGCGGTCGACCTGGCGGCCCAGGACGAAGAACGTGGCGCGCACGCCCTCGCGCGCCAGCACGTCGAGGACGTCCGGGGTGGAGGGCCCCGGGCCGTCGTCGAAGGTGATCGCGGCGCGCGGCCGGTCGGCGGGGCCCCGCCACAGGGCGCGCCCGAAGGCGGGGTTGCGCGGCATGAACGCGGCCACGCCCGCAAGGCCCGCCAACGCGGCGATCGACGCGGCCGCCGCCGGACGGCGACGCACCTGGCTCGCTGAGGCCGCCGCCGCGGCCGCGCCGACCCACAGGGCGCGATGCACGGCCGGGCCCTTTCGCATCGGGATCGGGGGCTTCATGGCATCAGGGTCGGTCGGCGCGGGTCCATCCCGCGCCGACCGATGCTATCAACGCCTCCTTCGCGGCCGCGCGCCGGGCGCGTCTGGCACACTCGCGCCGAGAGTGCCAGGGCCTCTGCCGGGTGGTCTATAATCCGACGCCGAATCCGGGCTCTCCGTCGTACGAGGTGTTTGCGTGCCGTTCTACGAATACCGATGCACCAAGGGCCACACGTTCGAGGTGAGGCAGTCGATGAGCGACGAGCCTCTCAAGAAGTGCGAGGTCTGCGGGGCGAAGGCGTCGCGCGTGCTCTTCGCGCCGGCGATCCACTTCAAGGGCACCGGCTTCCACAACACCGACTACTCGAGCAAGCGCCGAGGGGCGAGCGGAGACGAGGGGGGCGCGAGCGCGACTCCGGCCTCCACCGATTCCACTTCGTCGAACGGCGGCTCGGACGGGGGCTCGACCTCGTCCGACACCTCCTCGGCGACCTCGTCGTCCTCGGGCAAGACCGTCGGGCTGGACAAGGTCTGACCCTTCGCACCGCGGGCGGCCGGGGGTGAGGGGCCCCATGACCGCCCGGACCGTCGGCCACCCGGCGCAGCTCGTCGTCGTCGGATTCGCGGCGGCTATCGCTGCCGGGACACTGGTCCTCTGGCTGCCAGCCTCGACCGCCGGGCCGGGCAACGCGCCCCTGTGGACGGCGTTCTTCTCTGCCACCGCCTCCGTGACCCTCGGCGGGATCTCGATCGTGGACACGGCCTCCTACTGGAGCCCTTCGGGCCAGGCCGCCATCCTCGTGCTGGTCCAGATCGGGGGCCTCGGCATCGTCACCAGCGCCTCGCTGCTGTTCCTGGTGGTGGCCCGGCGCGTCGGCCTGCGCGGGCGCATGGCCGCCCAGACCGAGCTGCACACGCGCGACCTCGGCGGTACGCGTCGCATGCTGACGGCGATCGTCGGGTTCTCTCTCGCGTTCCAGGCGGTCGCCGTGACGGCGATCACGCTGCGGCTGTGGCTCGGCACGGACCGCGGGCTCGGCGAGGCCGCGTGGAACGGCCTCTTCCTCGGTATCGCCTCCTTCAGCAACGCGGGCATCTCGATCCTGCCCGGCGGCCTGGTCCCCTTCGTGAGCGACCCGTGGATGCTGACCACCATCGCGCTCGCGGTGATCGCCGGCGGGCTGGGCTTCCCGGTCTGGCTGGAGCTGCTCCGCGCTCCGCGCACGCCGGTGCGCTGGAGCCTTCACACCAAGCTCACCCTCGTCACGACGGTGGTGCTCCTCCTGTTCGGCACGATCCTGATCACCCTGGCGGAGTGGGGCAACCCGGCCACCCTGGGGGCGCTCCACGGGCCCGATCGGCTCCTGGCGGGGATCTTCTCGGGGATCATGCCGCGCACCGCCGGCTTCAACGTCATCGACTACTCCGCGGTCGAGCCCGACTCGCTCCTGGTCACCGAGATGCTGATGTTCGTCGGCGGCGGCAGCGGATCGGTGGCCGGCGGCATCAAGCTGACCACGTTCGCCCTCCTGTTCCTGATCGTCTGGGCCGAGCTGCGCGGGGAGTCCGAGGTCACGGCCTTCCGTCGCCGGATCCCCCTGGCGGTGCAACGTCAGGCGCTGACGGTCGCGGTGCTCGCCGTGAACGCGGTCGTGGTCGGTGCTCTGCTCGTGATGTCAACCAACGAGATCGCCTTCTCCGATGCGCTCTTCGAGTGCATCGGGGCGTTCAGTACGGCGGGGCTCGGCACCGGCGTCACGACGGGGTTGAATGCCTTCGGGCAGGGGGTTCTGATACTCCTGATGCTGCTGGGGCGCGTCGGTCCCCTGACGCTCGGCGTGGCCCTGGTGCTTCGCGAACGCGAGCGCCTCTACAGTCATCCCGAGGAAAGGCCGCTCGTTGGCTAAGAACGACCAGACGCTGGTGATCGGCCTCGGCCGGTTCGGACGGGCGATCGCCGAGACCCTCGGCAAGCTCGGGCACGAGGTGCTCGGCGTCGACTCCTCAGCGCGCACCGTGCAGTCGTGCGTGACCGACATGACCCACGTGGTCGAGGCCGACGCGACCGACGTGGAGGCCCTGCGCCAGCTCGGCGCACCGGACTTCCCGACGGCCGTCGTCGCCATCGGCAGCGACGTCCAGGCCAGCATCCTCGCCACGTACGCGCTCGTCGATCTCCAGATCCCGCGCATCTGGGCGAAGGCGATCACGGCCCAGCACGGGGCGATCCTCGAGCGGGTCGGCGCCCACCGCGTCATCTTCCCCGAGCGCGACATGGGCGTCCGCATGGCGCACTCGATGGTGGGGCGCACGATCGACTACATCGAGATCGACGAGAACTTCGTACTGATCGAGACGACTGCGCCCCGTGAGGCGGTCGGCAAGACGCTCCTGGAGGCCGGCCTGCGCAAGCGCCACGACGTGACCGTCGTGTGCGTGAAGAGCCCGGGAGGGCTCTTCACCTACGCCACTCCCGAGACCGTCCTGCAGCGCGACGACATGATCGTCGTGGCGGGATCGGCCCACCGCGCGGAGGCCTTCGCCGCGCTCGACTGACCCCTCAGCCGCTTCCCATGAACTTGGCGATCTCGCGTTCGTTGAGGTCGGGGTCGGTCTGCACGACGTAGGAGACCTCGCCGATCATCTGGACCTCGCCGGTGAGCAGGGTGCGGTCGGTCTTGCGCTGCTCGAGCCGCGCCTGGAGCCAGCCCATCTTCACCATGTCCATCGTGCCGATGTCCGTCTGGAGCGCCCGCACCACGCCGGCGCCGCGCCACGGCGCCCGCCAGAGCTGCGACATGGCGACCACCTTGCTCTTAAGGCCGGCGACGACGGCCTGCTGGCGCAGGGCCCGGCCGAAGTCACCGCCGCAGTCGCCGTAGCGGGCGCGCGAGTACTCGAGCGCCCGCGCGCCGTCCATCTCGATCTTCCCCGCCGGGAAGCTGACCGTCCGCCCGGCCTCGTAGGGGCAATCGACCAGCGCGGTGGGGTTGTTGACCGTGATCCCGCCGACCGCGTCCACCATCTTCGGGAAGCCGCTGAACTTGATCACCATCACGTGGTTGATGGGGATGCCGGTGACCTGCTTGACCGCCCGGATCATGCCGGCCTGGCCGAAGAACGTGAACGCGGAGTTGATCTTCTCGGTGCCGTACACGGGCAGATCGATGCGCCAGTCGCGGGGGATCGAGAGGTACTTGATCCGTCCCGAGTCGGGATCGGTGCGCATGATCAGGATCGTGTCCGCGCGCTTGCTGCGGGTCGCCCCCTTGCGTGCGTCGACGCCGAGGATGAGCGTGTTGGTGGGCGTCCCGAGCATTCCGCCGGAGGGCTTGTCGAGAGCCGCGTAGGCGGACGTGGTGATCTTGCCGTTCGCCTCCTTCACGGCACCGTTCAGTGCGATGTAGCCGAACACCGCCCACGCGACGAATCCGAGCAGCAGCACGACCAGGCCGCGGGCGATCCAGCCGCCGGGCCCGATGCCACGCAGTGACCAGCGGCTGCGCCCCTCGCGCTCGAGCGCGCGCTTCTGCTCGCGCTCGAGTCGGCCGGGGCGGGGCGCGGGGGCGGGATCGGCGGGTCGCCGGCCCCGCCTGCCGTTGCCGCCAGGGGAGGGCGGGGCCTCGGTGCCCGATTCCCGCGCGGTGAGCGCACGCAGGGCGTCGAGCCCGTTCTCCCCGGAGTTCTCGCCCCCGTGGGCACGGAAGCGCCGATAGGGCTTGGTGGTCCGGCTCATCGGCGGGCAATGGTAGCGTCACCCACGGCGATGTCCGTCCGACTCGGGAAGGGGCCCCCGTGACGGGTCCGGGTGGCCTGGTGGTGGTGGGAACCCCGATCGGGCACCTCGACGACCTGAGCCCGCGGGCCGCCGCCCATCTGCGCGACGCCGACCTGGTGGCCTGCGAGGACACCCGGCGCACGGCCACGCTCCTGCGGCATGCGGGCGCCGGCACCCGCATGCTGGCGGTCCACCGGCACAACGAGGCCGCCCGCGCGGCCGAGCTGGTGGAGCGGATGCGGGCGGGCGAGACGGTGGCGTTGGTCAGCGACGCCGGCATGCCCCTGGTCAGCGACCCCGGGGCGCGCGTGGTGCGGGCAGCGATCGCGGCCGGCCTGCCGGTCACGGTCGTCCCCGGCGCGAGCGCTGTGACGACCGCCCTCGCCGCGTCGGGCCTCGCGGGTGAGGCCGGGTTCGCCTTCCTGGGGTTCGTCCCCCGCAAGGGCGCCGAGCGTCGTGCCGCGATGGAGCGGATCGGGCGCCTCGACGCGCCGGCCGTCCTCTTCGAGAGCCCCCAGCGGCTCCCCGCCCTGCTCGCCGAGCTGGCGGCGGCCCGGCCCGAGCGCCCGGTGGCGGTCTGCCGGGAGCTGACCAAGCTCCACGAGGAGGTCGTACGCGGCACCGCGGCCGAGCTGGCGGCCCGCTTCACCTCGCCTCCGAAGGGCGAGATCGCCGTCGTCATCGGCCCCGCGGTGGTCGTGAGCGACATCGCCGAGGGCGAGGACCGGTTGCGCGAGGCGCTGGGGGTGCTCCTCGACGCGGGGCTCGGGGCGGGGCGCGCCGCCGACGTGGCCGCGAACCTCGGCATCGCGGCCCGTAACCGGGCCTACCGCGCCGCCCTGGCCCTCGCCGACGAGAGGCGCGACGAGACGTAGCCGGCGTCGAGGCGGATCCCGCCCGGCGCCCGGGCCGCCTGCCCGGCGATCCTCGCCACGCCCGCCCAGTCTCCGAGGACGAGCGCGCGGCAGACCGCCTCCTCGGGCGGCGCCACGCGGATCGTGCGTCCGGCGATCACCACCGGATGCGCGCGCTCCCACATCAGCGCGAAGTCGGGCGTGAGCCGTCCTCCCGGGGCGTCGATCGCGAGCTCGCAGGTCACGTCCACCTCGACGCCGGCCCGCACGGCGAGGCCGCGCCGGGACCGGCGCCCGCCGCCCTGCGCCGGCCTGAGCTCGAGGCCCAGCGACGCGGCCACGACACCGGCGTCGTGCGGATCCACCTCGAGGTCGATGTCGCGGGGCCGCGCCGGGCACCCGAGCAGCGCGCGTCCCGCGCTGCCCGACAGCAGCCAGCGGGCTCCGGCGAGGGCGTCGGCCACCGCGCAGAGGGCGGCGAGCGGACGCGGCGGCAGCGTGGCGGACGGTGGCACTACACTCCCCGGTCGTGGCCGACGGACGCTTCTACATCACGACGCCCATCTACTACGTCAACGCCGACCCGCACATCGGTCACGCGTACACGACGATCATGGCGGACATCATCGCCCGCCATCACCGGCAGCTGGGCGAGGACGTCTTCTTCCTGACCGGGACCGACGAGCACGGGGCCAAGATCGCCGCGTCGGCCGAGCGCGAGGGGCGCACCCCGCGCGAGCAGGCCGACATGCTCTCGGCCCGCTTCCGGGCCCTCGGCGGGGTGCTCGACGCCACCAACGACTTCTTCATCCGCACGACAGACGCCGCGCACGAGGCCGAGGTGCAGGCCGTGCTGAGCGCCCTCCATGCCTCGGGCGACATCTACAAGGGCAGCTACGGCGGCTGGTACTGCTCGGCCAGCGAGACGTTCTACCCCGAGTCCGAGCTGCTCGAGGGCCGCCTGTGTCCCGTGCACAAGACGCCGGTCGAGTGGGTGGAGGAGGACAACTGGTTCTTCCGCCTGTCGGCCTACCGCGACCGCCTGCTCGCCCACTACGACGCGAACCCGGGCTGGGTGCTGCCGCAGGCCCGCTACAACGAGGCGCGGCGGATGATCGAGCTCGGCCTCGAGGACCTGTCGGTCTCGCGGGCCCAGGTGGAGTGGGGCGTCCCGGTGCCGTGGGATCCGGAGCAGACGATCTACGTCTGGATCGACGCGCTGCTCAACTACCGCACCGCGCTCGGCTACGCGCGCCCCGGCGAGGACCTGGTCGAGCGCTACTGGCCGCCCGACCTGCAGCTCATGGCCAAGGACATCCTGAAGTTCCACGCCGTGATCTGGCCGGCGATGCTGATGGCCGCGGGGCTGGAGCTGCCGCGGCGGCTGATGATCCACGGCTACGTCCTCAAGGGCGGCGAGAAGATGAGCAAGACCACGGGGAACGTGGTCGACCCCTTCCCCTTCATCGAGCGCTACGGCATCGACGCGCTCCGCTACTACCTGGCGCGCGAGGTGCGCTTCGGGGAGGACGGCACCTTCACCGCCGAGGGCTTCGACGCCCGATACTCGGGCGAGCTCGCCAACGAGCTGGGCAACCTGCTCAACCGCGTCGTCAGCATGATCGGGCGCTACCGTGAAGGGGTCGTCCCGGCCGACCGGGGCGGCGACGCCGACGTGGCCGCCGACGTGGCCGCCGCGGCGGCGGGGTGCGCGGCGAACTTCGCCTCGCTCGACCTCTCGCGCGGTGTCGAGGACGTCTGGCGTCTCGTGCAGCGGCTCAACCGCCTCGTGGAGCAGCGCGCCCCCTGGACGCTCGCCAAGGACCCCGCGCGCGCGGGCGAGCTCGACCAGACGATGTTCAGCCTGGCCGAGGGCCTGCGGGCCGCCGCCATCATGCTCTGGCCCGTGATCCCCGGCTCCTCGGAGCGCATCCTCGCATCGCTCGGCCAGGATCCGTCCGCCACCGCGCTCTCGGGGGCGGCGTGGGGCGCCGGGGCACCCGGCGCGCGGGTCGCGCCGGCCGACCAGCTCTTTCCCCGCGTGGAGGAGGAGGCGGCGTAGTCGACTCCCACGCCCATCTCGACTCCTGCGACGCTCCCGCGGCGGAGGTGATCGAGGAGGCCCGGTCCGCGGGGGTGGAGCGCATCGTCGCGATCGGCGTGGGCCGGGAGTCGAGCGAGGGCGCCGTCGCCCTCGCCGAGGCCCACCCCGGGGTGTTCGCCACGGTCGGGGTGCACCCCAACGACGCCGACGGATTCACCGACCACGACATCTCCTGGATGCGCGACCTGGCGGCCCACCCGAAGGTGGTCGCGGTGGGGGAGTGCGGGCTCGACTACTTCCGCGACCACGCGCGGCCCGAGAACCAGCGTCGCGCGTTCAGCGCCCAGATCTCGCTCGCGCGCGAATCGGGGCTGCCGCTCGTCATCCACACGCGCGAGGCCGCCGACGACACTCTGAGGATGCTCGCCGACGAGGCCGCCGGCCTGACCGTCGTGCTCCACTGCTTCTCGCTGCCGGAGCGGCTCGAGGAGGTGGTCGAGCGCGGCTACGTGCTGAGCTTCGCCGGGCCGGTCACCTTCCCCCGCTCGGTCGAGCTCCACCGCGCCGCGCACGACGTGCCGGGCCACCTGCTCATGGTCGAGACCGACAGCCCGTACCTGGCCCCGGTGCCACGCCGCGGCCGGCCCAACCGTCCCGCCAACGTCGCCCACACCCTGCGCTTCATCGCAGGGCTGCGCGGCGCGTCCGAGGAGGAGCTCGACGACCTCACCAGCGCCAACGCCGCCCGGACCTTCGGCTGGTGAGGGCGGGGCCGCGGGCGGCAGGGTCGGCGTCATGCGCCTGCTCGCCGCCCACGGCCTGCGCCCCGACACCGATCTCGGCCAGCACTTCCTCCTCGATGAGAACCTGGTCGACCTCGCCGTGCGCGAGGCGGCGATCGGGCCGGCGGACGTGGTGCTCGAGGTCGGGCCGGGCATCGGCGTCCTCACCGTCGCGCTCGCTCGGGCCGCGGCCACGGTGCATGCCGTGGAGCTCGACCGGCGCCTCGAGGGCGCCCTCACCGACGCCCTCACGGGCTGCGACAACGTGGTCGTCCACTGGGGCGACGCCATGCGCCTGCCGCTCGGGGAGCTGACGCCACCCCCCTCGGCGCTCGTCTCCAACCTGCCGTACGACATCGCGACCCCGCTGCTGCTCGACAGCATCGAGGATCTGCCGACCATCGACCGATGGTGCGTGATGGCGCAGCGGGAGGTGGTCGACCGCTGGCTCGCCGCCCCGGGCAGCCGGCTCTACGGGGTCCCCTCGGTGCTGGTGCAGCTCGCGCTCACCACCACCTTCCGGCGCTCCGTCGGCCGTGAGGTCTTCGTCCCGCGGCCGAGGGTCGACTCGGCGCTGGTCGCCTTCCGCCGCACGGGCCCCGGCGCCGGCCCGGCGGTCCGCCGGCTCGTGAGGGCGGCCTTCGGGGCCCGCCGCAAGACGCTCGTCAACGCCCTCGCGCTCGCGGGGGCCGACCGCGCGCGCGTCGCCGCGGCCCTCGCGGCGCTCGGGCACCCGCCCACGATCCGTCCGGAGGGGCTCGCCCCCACCGACTTCCCGCCGCTCGCCGAGGCGCTCGATTGGACCGCCTGACCCTCGCGGCCCCTGCGAAGCTCAACCTGCGGCTGCTGGTCGGCCCGGTCCGCGACGACGGCTACCACCCGCTGCGGAGCCTGATGGTCGCGCTGGACGGGCTCGCCGACACGGTGCGGGTGGCGCGCGCGGATGCGCGGACCGTCTCCTGCCCGGGCATCGAGGGCCCGCGCAACCTGGCGTGGGCGGCGCTCGACGCGCTCGAGGCCGCGGTGGGGCGCCCGCTTCCGCTCGCGGTGGAGATCGACAAGGCGATCCCCGCCCAGGCCGGCCTCGGCGGCGGCTCGAGCGATGCGGCCGCGGTGCTGCGGGCCGCCGACCGGCTGTACGGCCTCGACCTCGGCCGGGCGCGGCTCGAGTCGGTCGCCGCGCGCGTCGGCTCGGACGTGCCCTTCTTCATCCGGGGAGGCTGCCAGTGGGCCGAGGGGCGGGGGGAGGTGCTCACCCCGGCGCCGCCGCCGGGCTTCGCGGCGGTGCTGGTGCGACCGGACGGCCCGGGGCTCTCCACCGGGAGCGTCTACGCCGCGTTCGACCGCGTCGGGCCGCCGGCGCCGGCCGATCGCTCCGAACCCCCGGCGGGCATGCCGGCGCTCGCCGCCTGGGTGCGCAACGACCTCTGGCCTCCGGCGCTCGCGCTGGCCCCGTGGCTCGGCGCGAGCGCCCGTTCGCTCACGGCCGCCGGGGCACGGATCGCCCTCCTCTGCGGCAGCGGATCGTGCGTCGCCGGGCTCTTCGACGACCGCGCCGCCGCCGACGCCGGCGCGGCGCGTCTCGGGGGCGCGGGGCCCGCCGCCGTGGTGACGCCCGCGACCGGAGGCTGAATCCGACGACCCCGGCCCGCGGAGCGGGGTGGCTAAACTCGGCCGATGCGCGATCCGCTCCTGATCGAGCTCGAGCCGCCCTCCAGCCGGGAGCGAGCCCGCCGGTGGCTGCGGGGCCGCCGGCTGATGCTGTCCGGGATCCTCGCGCTCGTCGAGGTGATCGCCTTCATCGTCTGGCGCCCGAGCGCGGTGCTGCTCGCCACGCTCGCGGTCGTCGTGCTGGTCGTGTCCGTGATGGGCGCGACGCGCATCGGGCCGGGTCTCGGGCGCGACCTGCTCTGGATCCTCGCCATCGCGCAGGGGATCGTGGTGACGATACCGCTCGTGGTCGGGCTCTCGCTCGTCGCCGCCCTGGCCACGGCGATCATCATCATCGTGGCCTTCGTCGCGATCGCCGCTCGCTGGCGCGTGTGAGCCCGGCGGTGGCGGCGCCACCTCCGGCGCTCGTCGTGGAGCGCCCCGCCGCACCCTCCGTCCCGCCCGACACGATCGCCGCCGCCGTGCCGCGTACGGGCGTCCACGCCCTCGCGGTGTCGGGGGTCCGGGGCAAGACCGGCGACGCGTCGTCGGTGGGCCGCTCCGCAACGATCGACGTCCAGGCCTACCGACAGGCGCCCTCAGGGTCCAGAATGGGGGGCGGATGAGTATCACCCACGACGCCCCGGCCACTTTCGACCTGGCCGATCCCGGTCTCTACATCAACCGAGAGCTGTCGTGGCTCGACTTCAACGCGCGCGTGCTCGCCCTCGCCCAGGACCCCGGCGTGCCCCTGCTCGAGCGGTGCAAGTTCCTGGCGATCTTCTCGAGCAACCTCGACGAGTTCTTCATGGTGCGCGTCGCGGCGGTGCAGGACGCCCTGGAGGCCGGCCGGCTGCCCTCCACGCCCGACCAACTCCCGCGCGAGGAGGTCCTCGACCGCGTCGCCGCCCGCGTCCGCGAGCTGACGGCGGAGCAGAGCCGCACCTGGACGCAGGACATCCGCCCCGCCCTGGCCGAGAACGGCATCGAGCTGGTGGCCTACACCGATCTCACCCCCGAGGAGCGGCGACACGTCGACGTCCAGTTCGACCGCGAGGTCTATCCGGTCCTGACCCCGCTGGCGGTCGGTCCCGGGCTGCCGTTCCCGTACATCTCGGGGCTCTCCCTCAACCTCGGGCTGCGGGTCCGCGACCCCGTGAAGGGCGAGACCCGTTTCGCCCGCATCAAAGTGCCGCCGCGGCTGCCGCGCTTCCTGCCGGTCGACGACCGCCTGGTGCCCCTGGAGGACGTGATCGAGTCGCACGTCGACCGGCTGTTCCCCGGCATGCAGGTGCTCGATACCTCTCGCTTCCGGGTCACGCGCGACGCGGACTTCTCGATCTCCGACGAGTCGGACGACCTGCTCGGGGCCGTGGAGGCGCAGCTGCAGCGCCGACGCTTCGGCCACGTCGTCCGACTCGAGGTCGAGGCGGACGCTCCCGAGGGCCTCGTCGAGGACCTGATGGAGGCGCTCGAGGTCTCGAGCCGGGACACCTTCCGCATCGAGCCCCCGCTCGACTTCACCTCGCTGTGGATGCTCGCCGGCATGGACCGGCCGGCCCTGCGCGACGCGCGCTGGGAGCCGCGCACCCGTTCGCGCCTGCGCCCCGAGGAGGGCGAGCGCACGGACATGTTCGCCGCGATCCGCGGCGGTGACGTCTTCGTGCACCACCCCTACGACGACTTCCACACCAGCGTCGAGCGCTTCGTGGAGCAGGCCGTCGAGGACCCCAACGTCCTCGCCATCAAGCAGACCGTCTACCGCACCAGCGGCGACTCGCCGATCGTGCCGGCGCTGATGCGCGCCGCCGAGCAGGGCAAGCAGACAGTATGCCTGGTCGAGGTGCAGGCCCGCTTCGACGAGGAGCGCAACATCCAGTGGGCCCGCGCCCTCGAGCGCGCCGGCGCACACGTCGTCTACGGCCTGTCGGGCCTGAAGACGCACGCCAAGGTGTGCATGGTCGTGCGCCGCGAGGGCGACCGGGTGCGCCGCTACGTCCACTACGGCACCGGCAACTACAATCCCTCGACCGCCCGCCTCTACACCGATCTCGGGGTCTTCACCTGCCGTGAGGACATGGCCGAGGACGTGGCGGACCTCTTCAACCACCTCACCGGCTTCGCCCGGCCGCCGGAGTACCGGCGCGCGCTGGTGGCCCCGGCGCACCTGCGCAGCGGGATCATCCGCGAGATCGACCGCGCCATCGAGGGCCACGACCCCGCGTCGCCCTCGCGCGTGGTCATGAAGCTGAACTCGATCATCGACGGGCCGATCATCGAGGCCGTCTACCGGGCCTCCCAGGCGGGCGTGCCGGTCGATCTGATCGTGCGCGGAATCACCGGCCTGCGCCCCGGGATCCCGGGTGTCAGCGACAACGTGCGGGTGATATCGATCGTCGGCCGCTTCCTCGAGCACGCCCGGGTCTTCGCGTTCACCGTCGGCGGCCAGACCCGCTACTGGATCGGCTCCGCGGACATGATGGCCCGCAACCTCGACAACCGCGTGGAGCTCGTCGCCCCGGTCGACGACCCCCTCGCCTGCGAGGAGATCCAGGCGCTGATCGACGTCCAGCTCTCCGACACCGCCCTGGCATGGGAGCTCGGCCCCGACGCCGTCTGGCGCCGCATCGAGCCCGCGGCGGGGCAGGAGCCCCTGAACTCCCAGGACGCGCTCATGGAGCACGCCAGCCAGGTGGCCCGCCCGGGCTGAGGCCGGCCGGCGACCGGCCTCGGCCGGCGCGGGCGTCCGGTATCGTGCTGCCCATGAGCACCGACAACAGCCCCACGTGGACCCCGCCCGAGAAGCCGAGCTTCAACTCCCCTGCGGCCGACCTGAACCAGCTTCGCAACGAGGCGAAGCGCATCGCCGAAGCGGCGCCCGGTCAGCCGGTCCACAAGTCGGTCCTCGAGCGCGCTCGCGCGCTCGCGGGCGCGATCGAGCACGACCTGGGCCTGCCGGATACGGCCGAGGGGCTCTCGTACGCCGACCTCGCCGTCCTCCTGTCCCAGTCGAAGTAGGGCCGGCCCGGCGAGGGTCGACGTGGCGGCGGCCCCGATGGGGCTAGCGCTCTGGGAGGTCCATCGTGAGGCGCGCGACGATTCCGTAGTCGGCGTCGGCCGGCATCCGCTCGAGCCGCTCGCGCGCGAGCGCCATGAGCGGGAGCGGCTCGGCGTCGAGATCCGCCGCGTGACCGAGATCCTTCAGCAGGTTGCGCACCGTGAAGCCCGGCTCGTGCTCGCCCTCCAGGATTCGCGGGAAGAGGTTGCGCAGCTGCCACGAGTCGCCCGAGGAGCGCATCAGTACCTCGCGCGCGAGCGCGGGGTCGAGCCCGGCGCGCTGCCCGGCGCCGAGCGCCTCGGCCGTCGCGATCGCGATCGTCGCGACCAGCGCGTTGTTGACGAGCTTCGCCACCAGTCCGAGGCCGACGGGCCCGCAGTGGATCCGCTTGGCGGGGTCGCCCATCGCGTCGAGCGCCGGCGCGGCGCTCGCGAGGGCCGCGGCGTCGCCGCCGCACATGATCGCGAGCGTCCCGGCGGCCGCGCCCGTGGGCCCGCCGCTCACCGGGCAGTCCAGGTAGGAGACCCCCGCGCCGGCGCACCGCTCGGCCAACTCGCGCGCCACGGCGGGGGCGATCGTGCTCATCTCCACGACGACGGGCGGCGGCGACGCGGCCTCGAGCATGGCGCCGACCACCTCGACCACGTCGGCCGAGTCCGTGACGCAGGAGCACGCCAGGTCGGCGCCGTCCACGGCCTCGGCGATCGACCCCGCGGCGGTCGCCGGCAGCCCCTCGAGCCGCGACGAGGTCCGCGCGAACGCGCGGACCTCGTGTCCGGCCGCGGCCAGGTTGCGGATCATTCCCGAGCCCATGAGGCCGGTGCCGACGAAGCCGATGACCACGCGGCCACGATAGCGGCTGCAGGGATCACGGGGGAAAGGGGTGAGGGTCGCCCCGACGCTCGACCACACAATCGGGGGAGCGATGCCCAGAAATCACGAGGCGCTGTGCCCGAGCGCCTCGTGCCTCCGAACTGCCGCGCGGGGGCAGTAGGACGACCCTCGCGACGAAGGATGCCCATGCCCGGGGCCGTCTTCGCCCCCCGTGGGGATGGTCCCCGCGCCGTCCACCCGGACGTTGGGGGGGGTTCGGGGCTCGACCCCCGGCGGTATCGACGAGCCCTCCGGGCCGCCGTGCGGTTGCGCGCCGTGCCCCGGGGCGATACTCAGCCCCGATGAGCACCGTTCCCACCCAGCGCTCGCGGATGAGCAGCATCGTCTCGCCCGTGCGCCGCCTGGTCGCGTGGTTCGTCGATGTCGTGGTCGGCACCACCCGTCGCTCGGTCGCCGACGACATCACCGGCGTCGCGAGCCAGTTCGCGTACAACGCCTTCCTGGCGACCGTGCCGTTCCTGTTCGTCCTCGTCTCGATCATCGGCCTCGTGGCCGAGTCGGACACATTCGACGAGTTCCTCGCCGATGACGCCAACAACGCCATCCCGGTCGAGTTGCGCAAGCTCCTGCGCTCGTCGCTGCAGTCGGCCACCAACAACACCGGCCAGGCGGCCACCTTCCTGATCATCGGCCTGATCGGCGCGCTGTACGTCTCGGCCAACGTGATGGGCGCGCTGGTCGGGGGCCTCGACCGGGTGCGCGGCGTGCCGCACCGTCCGTGGGTGCGCGGCAAGCTCGCCGCGCTCGCCATCGCCATCGCGACCAGCGTTCTCGTGGTGGCCACCACGATGGCGCTGGTCGGCGGCTCGCGCCTCGTCGAGAGCGTGGCCGAGGCGATCTTCGGCAAGGGCGCGCCGAACGTCGCGGGCCGGCTGCTCTACCTGATCGGGACCCTCAGCCTGCTGCTGTTCACCATCGCCGTCTATCACTTCGGCCCGAACGCCTCGCGCCGTCGCCTCCTGGCGGCGCTCCCCGGTGGCGTGATCGCCGTGGCTCTCTGGGTGGGCGTGACCCGGCTGTTCGCCCTCTACATCGAGAACTTCGACTCGTACAAGACGGTCTACGGGGCGCTCGCCACTCCGGCGGTGTACCTGATCTTCCTCTTCCTCACCTGTGTCTCCCTGCTGATCGGCGCGGAGATCAACGAGCAGATCTACGTCATGCGCCAGCGGCATCGCCAGGCGCGCGCCCTGGACCGCGACGCGACGCTGGTCCGGTGATTCGCCCGATCCCGGCTCACGTCTGGCAGGTGGGGCACCAATAGGTCGTGCGGTTGGCGTCGCCCTGGCCGCGCGAGAGCACCCGCGTGCCGCACCGCCGGCACGGCCGCCCCCGCCGCCCGTAGACCCAGGTGCGCTCCCGGCTCCACGGGGGCGCATCGGGTGGGCGCCAGGTGCGGATGGGCCCGCCGTCGGCCACCCCCTGCGCGAGCAGGCGCGACGCCGTGGCGCCCAGGGCGGTCGCCTCGTCGGGGCTGAGGGTCCCGACCGCGCGCCAGGGGTCGATGCCGGTCAGGAAGCAGGTCTCGCTCTTGTAGACGTTGCCGACGCCCGAGACGATGCGCTGGTCCATGAGCGCGTCGCCCACCTGGCGGGTGGGCTCCGCCCGGGCGAGGCGGGCGCTCGCGATCGCGCCGGGATCGACGTCCTCGTCCAGCAGGTCGGGCCCGGTCGCCAGCAGGCCGCGCGGCAGGGGCTCTCCGGGCTCGAGTAGGCGCACGCTGGGGCAGCGGTGGAGCGTGGCGAGGTGGCGGTCCGTCCAGAGCGCCAGGAAGAGCCCGCCGCGGGCCGGGTGGCGGGACGCCGGCATGAGGCGCCAGACGCCGCTCATCATGAGGTGCGAGTGCAGCACCCGGCCGCTGGCGAAGCGCAGCAGGTGGTGCTTGCCCACGGCGTCCGCCGCCAGCACCCGGTCGCCCAGCAGGCGCTCGGGGAGCCGCTGCGCCGCGAGCCGTGGCTCGGGGGCCTCCACCCGCACGAGCTCGTGCCCCACCAGCGCCGCGGTGAACCGGATCGCGTTGCGGTGGCTGACCTGACCCTCGGGCACCGGGTCACGATAGTCGCGGCGCCTGGCCAAACGCCGTGCCGATGGTCAGAATCACGCCTGTGAGCGAGGACCGCGACGAGCCGACCCCCGCGCCCCAGGCGCGGCCGTCGCTCAGGAACCGCCTGCTGCTGTGGGGCGGCATCCTCGCGGCGATCGTCATCGCCTACTTCATCGCCGCCTCGGCGCTGCCGCGGTGGTGGTCGCACCGCATCGGCGACCAGGTCGATGGAAGCCTCAGCGCGGGCATCGGGCTCGGGCTCTTCTACGGCTTCGTCTTCACCTTCATCCCGATCCTGATCCTCACCTTCGCCATCCGCCGGCGCCGATCGTGGAGGGCGCGCGGATGGATCGCCGCCGCCGCCCTGGTCCTCGCCCTGCCGAACCTGTTCACGCTGGGCATCGTCCTCGGCAACAACAGCGCCGCCCATGCCGGCGAGCGCACCCTCGACGTCGAGGCCCCGAACTTCCGGGCGAGCTCGCTGATCGGCGCCATCGCGGGCGTGCTGGCGGCGATCGGCGTGCGCTACCTCCTCCTCTCTCGCGCGCGCGCCAAGGCCCGCGAGTCGGAGTTGCGCGACGAGCTGAAGGTACGCGACGAGGCCGCCAAGGCGGCCGCCGAAGCGGACGATTAGCTGCCGGTCCGGATCTCCTTCGTCTGCCTCGGCAACATCTGTCGCTCGCCGACGGGTGAGGCGGTGATGCGCCACCGGATCGCGGCGGCGGGGCTCCAGGAGGAGATCCTCGTCGAGAGCGCGGGCACCGGCTCCTGGCACGTGGGCCACGCCCCCGACGCCCGGGCGCGCGCCGAGGCGCGTGGGCGCGGCATCGAGATGGCCGGCAGCGCCCGCCAGTTCGCGCTCACCGACTTCGTCCGGCTCGACCTGGTGCTCGCCATGGACGAGCAGAACGCGGCCGATCTGCGCGCGCTCGCCCCCGACGCCGCCTCGGCGGCCAAGGTCCGTCTCCTGCGGGAGTTCGACGCCTCGGCCCGGGGTGACCTCTCCGTGCCCGATCCCTACTACGGCGGCGTGGACGGTTTCACGGACGTCTTCGACATGGTCGACCGTGCCTGCCGGGGCCTCCTCGAGCACCTGCGCGCGGGGACGTCCGCCGGCGCGTGATCGTCGCCGATCTCGCCGCCGCGGCGGCCCGGGCCGTGGGGGCGCGAGGAGGCTCCGCCGAGACGGTCGGCGGGGGCAGCATCAACCAGGCCGTCCGCGTGACGCTCGACGACGGGCGCAGGATCTTCGTCAAGCACCACCGCGACGCCCCGCCCGGCTCGTTCCGGGCCGAGGCCGAGGGCCTGGCGTGGATCGCGGCGGCGGGCGCGCTGCGGACGCCCGCGGTCCTGGCGGTGGTGGAGGAGGGGGACGCGCCGCTGCTGGCGCTCGAATGGATCGAGCGCGGGCCGCCCACCCCCGGCCGCGGCGAGGAGTTCGGCCGCGCGCTCGCCGCCCTCCATGCCGCCGGGGCGCCGTCGTTCGGCGCGCCGGACGACGGCTGGATCGGCCCGCTCCCCCAGCCCAACGGCTCCCGTCCGACCTGGGCGGAGTTCTACGCCGAGCGCCGGCTCGCGCCCCTGGCGCGGCGCGCCGTCGGCGCAGGCCTGCTTCCGGCCGCGTTCCTCGACGACCTCGAGCGCCTGCGCGCGCGGCTGCCCGGGCTCGCGGGTCCGCCCGAGCCGCCGGCGCGCCTGCACGGCGACCTGTGGAGCGGCAACGCGATGCTCGACGCCGTGGGCGGTCCGGTCGTCGTCGATCCCGCCGCCTACGGCGGCCACCGGGAGGTGGACCTGGCCATGATGCGCCTGTTCGGTGGCTTCCCGCCGGCAGCGCACGCGGCCTACGCCGAGGCCGCGCCGCTCGCGCCGGGCCACGACGAGCGCGTGGGGCTCTGGCAGCTCCACCCGGTGCTCGTGCACGTCTGCCTGTTCGGCGGCGGCTACGCCGCCCAGGCCCGGGAGCTCGCCGCGCGTTACCTCTGAGGTGCGCCGGGTCGCTCGTCCGACCCCGATCAGGCCCGTAGCACCAGCCCGCGGAGGTCGGTCCGGAAGCCCGCCGCGGCCAGGATCGGTTCGAGTGTCGACCCGAACACCGGCTCGCCATCGACGCGCTCGATCGCCGCCCTGCGGCGGCGGTCGGCGAGGATCCAGCCGGCGAGGGCCCCGACGGCGCGTGCAAGGGCGCTCTCGCCGGTCTCCGGGAAGGTCAGCAGGCCCTTGCCCCCGCGCTCCATGTAGAGCGCGGGGGCGCCGTTGACCAGCACCACCTGGGCGCCGAACACCCGTGAGGGCGAGCGGTTGCCCTCACGCGCGGGCCACGGCGCGGCGGCGCCGTAGGGCTGGGCCGGGTCGGCCGCGCCGAGCACCAGCGCGCGCGGGTCGTCATCGGGCTGCGCGTCGCGCAGGTCGCGCAGCCGCTCGACGGCGCCGGGCATCGCGAACTGCGCGCCGCCGAGCCCCGCGATGAAGTAGCCGCGCCGCAGGGTGCCGAGCGTCTCCAGCTCGCCGAGGGCCGGGTAGATCGCCGAGTAGCCGCCGGGCACCCCCTCCGACAGGGCGGCGGAGCGCGTCAGCACCCCGTGGCGCTCGGTGAGGAGCTCGGCCGTGGCGCGCCGCCGCTCGGCCGGGTCGATGTCGCCCCGGAAGAGCCTCTCGGCCAGCGACCAGCGGCCGGCGACGGCCGAGGGGGCTGCGCGGCGGGCGCCCAGCCGGCGCCGTCCGCCCGCGCCCGGGCGCGGTATCTGCGGCAGGCGGCGCGGGGCCCGCAGGGGCAGCCAGAGGTCGTTGGTGGCCTCGCCGGCCCAGACGAGACCCCAGAGGGCGGTGAAGACCTCCTCGCGCGGCGCCTGGGCCGCCACCAGCAGGTCGTCCCAGAAGCTCGCGCCCCCGCCGAGCGACGCCCGCAGCGCCTCGGCCACGGGGCCCTCGGGGGGCGGGTCGGCGGGGGGAGGACCGAGCAGGGGCGCGTCCTCGCGGAAGTAGAGGGCCACCCGTCCGCCGCCGACCCCGCCCGCGCCCGCCCCCACCCACACGACCTCTCCTCGGGCGGCCAGCTCGTCGAGCGCCGCCGGCCCGTAGCCGGCGACCCGGCGCGGGAAGACCTCGGCCTCCCACTGGGCGGGCGGTAGGGCGAGGCCCTGCAGGTTCGCCAGCGCGTCGCGCAGCGCCTCGACGCCGTGGGTGCCGCCGGGCCGGTCCACGCGCTGCCAGTCGGGCAGGAAGCGCCCGAGGGCCCCGGGGTCTGCCGGCTCGATCTCGCGCCGCAGCGCGGCGAGGCTGGCCCTGCGGAGCCGTCGCACGACCTCGGCGTCGCACCACTCGCGCCCGGACCCGCCGGGGCGCAGCTCGCCGAGCACCAGGGACCCGGTCGCTTCGAGCGCGGCGAGCGAGGCCTCGAGGGCGCCTGCCGGCAGCCCGTAGCGCCCGGCCGGCTCGGCCGCGTGGAAGGGGCCGTGCGTGCGGGCGTACCGGGCCACGATGCCCCGCAGCGCGTCCGGGACGGTCTCCAGGAAGGCGCCGGGGACGCCCGATGGCGGCATCGCCCCGAGGCCGTCGCGGTAGCGCCCGGCGTCCTCGGCGGCGATCACCCGCTCCTCGCCTCCGAGACGGATCCGGCAGGCGCGGCGCTCGGCGACCAGGTCCTCGACCCAGGCGCCGGCGGCGTCCGGGTCGGTGACGCGCCGGGCGACCTCGCTCTCCGAGAGGTCGCCGACGCGCCGCAGCAGGTCGTGCAGGCCGTCGGCCCCGCGCGCGCGTGCGCGCTCGGAGAGCCCCTGCAGGTCCGCCTCGAGCGTCTCGAGCGCGCCGGGGTCGATCAGATCGCGCAGCTCCTCCTGGCCGAGCAGCTCGCGCAGCAGGTCGCGGTTGAGCGAGAGGGCCTGCGCGCGCCGCTCGGCGACCGGCGTGTCGTCCTCGTACATATAGGACGCGACGTACTCGAACAGGAGCGAGCCGGCGAAGGGCGACGCCGTCGCGGTCTCCACCTCCACCACCGCGAGCTCGCGCGAGTGGATGCGCGTCAGGACCCCGCGCAGGCTCGGCAGGTCGAACCAGTCGTTGAGGCACTCCCGGTAGGTCTCGAGGATCACCGGGAAGCTGCCGAACCTGCGCGCCACCTGCAGCAGCGACGAGGCCTTCAGGCGCTGCTGCCACAGCGGCGTGCGCATCCCGGGGCGCCGCCGGGGGATGAGCAGGGCGCGCGCGGCGTTCTCGCGGAAGCGGGCGCCGAAGAGCGCCGTGCCCCCGAGTTCCCCGAGCACAAGCTCCTCCAGCTCGTCCGGGGCGATCAGGGCGATGTCCGGCGCGGGGGCGGTGTCGGCGTCGGGCAGATGGAGCGCGATGCCGTCGTCGCCCCAGATCGTGTGGGCCTCCTGGCCGGTCTCTGCGCGGATCCGCGCGCCGACCGCGAGCGCCCAGGGCGCGTGCACCCGTGCGCCGAAGGGCGTCAGCACGCACAGGCGCCAGTCGCCGATCTCGTCGCGGAACCGCTCCACCACGATCGCGCGGTCGCTCGGCACGGTCCCCGTCGCCAGGGCTTGATCCTCGAGGTAGGCCATCAGGTTGCGAGCCGCGCGCTCGTCGAAGGAGCTCTCGGCGCGCAGGCGCGCCGCGCCTCGCTCGGGGCCGGCGCTGACCAGCTCGCGCGCCAGCCGGCCGACGGCCTCGCCCAGCTCGTAGGGGCGCCCCACGCCCTCGCCCTTCCAGAAGGGCACGGCGCCGGGGGCGCCCGGGGCCGGGGTCACGACGACGCGGTCGCGGGTGATCTCCTCGATGCGCCAGGTCGAGGCGCCGAGCATGAAGGTCTGGCCGCTGCGGGCCTCGTAGACCATCTCCTCGTCGAGCTCACCCACCCGCGCCCCGTCGGGCAGCACCACGGCGTAGAGCCCGCGGTCGGGGATCGTCCCGGCGTTCTGCACCGCGAGCGCCCGGGATCCGTCGCGCCCGCGCACCATCCCGGTCGTGCGGTCCCAGACCACCCGGGGGCGCAGCTCGGCGAACTCGTCGGACGGGTAGCGCCCCGCGAGCATGTCGAGCACGCCCTCGAGCTGCTCGCGCGAGAGTTCCGCGAAGGGGTACGACCCGCGTGCGACCGCCTCCAGGTCGTTGACGCTCCAGGACCCGTCGGAGCAGATGGCGACGAGCTGCTGGGCGAGCACGTCGAGTGGCAGGCGGGGCACGTGGGTCTCCTCGATCGCGCCCCGCTGCATCCGCTCCACGACGGCCGCGCACTCGAGCAGGTCGCCCCGGTACTTCGGGAAGATGCGGCCGCGGCTCGGCGCGCCCACCTGGTGCCCCGCCCGCCCGATCCGCTGCATGCCGCGCGCGACGCTGCGCGGGCTCTCCACCTGGATCACGAGGTCCACGGCGCCCATGTCGATGCCGAGCTCGAGGCTGCTGGTCGCCACCAGGCAGGGCAGCGCCCCCTCCTTGAGCTGCTCCTCGATCAGGGTCCGCTGCTCGCGGGCGAGGCTGCCGTGGTGGGCGCGCGCCACGTCCTCCTCGGCGAGCTCGTTGAGCCGTAGCGCGAGCCGCTCGGCGAGGCGCCGGTTGTTGACGAAGATCAGCGTCGAGCGGTGTGCGCGCACCAGGGCGAGCAGCTCCGGGTACATGGCCGGCCAGATCGAGCGCCTGCGCGACTCGGAACCCGCCATCGCGGGGTCCTCGTCCGGGAGGGGCTCCGTGCCGCCAAGCTCGCTCATGTCGTCCACGGGGACGACGACCTCGATCTCCAGTTGCTTCGCCGCGCCGGCGTCGACGATCTCGACCGGCCGTGGCCGCCCCTGCGCGTCCTGGCCACCGAGGAAGCGGGCGATCTCCGAGAGCGGCCGTTGCGTCGCCGAGAGGCCGATCCGCTGCAGGGCCCCGCCGTCCTCCTCGACCACGCGCTGGAGCCGCTCGAGGCTGAGCGACATGTGCGTCCCGCGCTTGGTGCCGGCGACCGCGTGGATCTCGTCGATGATCACCGAGCGGATGCCGCGCAGGATCTCGGTGCCCCGGGAGGTGAGCAGCAGGTAGAGGCTCTCGGGGGTGGTGATCAGGATGTCCGGCGGCGTGCGCAGCATCCGCTGGCGCTCGCGCTGGGGCGTGTCTCCCGTACGCACCGCGACCGAGATCTCCGGCGGCTCCAGGTCGCGGCGGCGGGCGACGGCGGCGATGCCCGCGAGGGGGCCGCGCAGGTTGCGCTCGACGTCGTAGTTGAGGGCCTTCAGCGGCGACAGGTAGAGCAGCCGGGCGGGCTCGCGGCCCGCGAGCCGGTCGGCCACGATCCCGTTGAGCGCCCACAGGAACGCGGCGAGCGTCTTGCCCGAACCGGTCGGAGCGAGGATCAGCGAGTGGGCGCCCGCGGCGATCGGGGGCCATCCGCGTCGCTGGGCGGCGGTCGGCTCTGCGAAGGCGCACTCGAACCACTCCCGTACGAGGGGGTGGAAGGGCAGCAGGGCCGGGTCGTGGCCTCCCCGCGTCGGCGTCGTGGTGCTCACCCGTGGATGGTATCGCCGCCCCCGGAGGTCGCCCCGGGACCCGCCCGGTCCGCCGTGCGGCTCAAGCCCGCCCCCTCCTGCGCCGATGCCCCGGCGAGAACCGCTGCCCCGGGATCCCGCTTGCCCATCGACACCCAGACCGCCGGATACGCGCAGGCCGTCGCCCGCGTGCGCGAGATCATCGCGCCGCTGCAGCCGGCGGCCCCCGCCGCCGCGGGCGACTTCGCCGGGACGCTCTCCTCGGCCATGAAGCCCACGGCGTCGGGCGGGGCGCCGACGACCGCGGCCGGCTACACGTCGCAGGCGCGCTCGCTCGCGTCCGTCGGCGCGGCCGGATCGGGGCGGGGGGCGCAGATCGCCGCGATCGCGACGGCCGAGCTGGGGGTGGCCGAGCAGCCCGCCGGTTCCAACGACGGCCCGCGGATCGCCCAGTACCGCACGGCCACGGCGGGCTCGGGCGTCGGGCCCTGGTGCGCCTACTTCACCTCATGGGTGGCCCAGCAGGCCGGAGTCCCGGTCGGCCCCAACGGCCAGGGGATGGGCTACGTGCCCACCGTCAAGCAGTGGGCGGAGCAGACCGGCCGCTACATCCCGGCCGGTTCGGCGTCCCCCCAGGTCGGCGATCTCGTGGTCTTCGAGCGCAACGGCGATGGGGTGCTCGACCACATCGGCGTGGTCACCGGCACCCGACCGGACGGCGGCATCGAGACGGTGGAGGGCAACTCCAGCGACAAGGTCTCGGCGCGCAGCTACGGTCCCGGCGGCTACGCCGGCCTGGTCCGGTTGGTGGCGCCGGGGGCCTGAGCACCACCGCCCGGCCCGGGCGGGCGCGTGAGCGCGACCACTCGCAGCGGCGCTCCGCGTCGCTGCCCGGCGGACGGTGACATCGAACCGGGCCACATCGGGCAGGTCGTCGACGACGATCCACCAGATGCCCCGGCAGCCGGCGCCGTCGGGCGTGAGCCGCAACTCGAAGCCCGCCTCGCGGGTGGTGGCCGTCTCGCCGGCGTCGGCGGTGCCGACCCCGGCGACGAGGCCCGCGACGGCCAGCACGATCGCGGGAGCGGAGAATCGGATCCTGGACGCCGTTGCGCTCTCTTGTGGTCGTGCGCCCGGCCCGTCGCCGTGGCGATGCTGGTGGGACGCCGGTGCGCGCGCCCCTCGTCCGGGTGACCGGACCCGGCCTGAAGATATGCCTCCGCCGCCCCCGCCGGTATCCTGACGGCGTGGGCACCGAGACACCCGTCAAGCCGCGCACGGGACCGCCAGGCTCGGGCAGCGGCCACGGCGACCCCTGCCACGTCATCGTGCTGAACGACAACCACAACACGTTCGAGCACGTCGCGGCGACCCTCGCGCGCTTCATCCCCGGCGTCGACCAAGCGCGGGGCATGGCTCTGGCCAACACGATCCACCAGGCCGGGCAGGCCCGGGTGTGGAGCGGCCAGTGCGAGCAGGCCGAGCTCTACTGGGAGCAACTGAAGGACGCCGGCCTCACGATGGCCCCACTCGGCTGACGATCTCTTGGAGGCGATGAACGGGGCCGACTGGCTCCTCGCCGCCCTCGCCGCCGAGGGGATGCCCGTCCTCTTCGGCAACCCCGGATCCACCGAGCTGCCGATCACCGACGCCCTCGGCCGCCAGGACTCCGTGCGCTACGTCCTCGCGCTCCACGAGTCGGTGGCGATGGGGATGGCCGACGGATACGCGCAGGTCACCGGCCGCCCGGCCGCCGTCAACGTCCACGTCCAGCCCGGCCTCGCCAACGCGATGTCGGGGATCCTGAACGCGGCGCGCTGCCGGGTGCCGCTCGTCGTCACGGTGGGTCAGCAGGCCCGGGACCTGCTCCCGCAGGAGCCCTTCCTGGGAGGTGAGCTGGTCGCGATGGCGCAGCCCCTGGCGAAGGGGGCGTGGGAGGTCGCCCGGCCGGAGGACCTTCCGGGGCTCTTCGCGCGTGCCGTCCGGACCGCCACCGCCGCGCCGCGGGGCCCGGTGGTATTGAGCCTGCCGCTCGACGTGCAGGCCGCCGCCGCGCCCCCGCCGCACGTGGCCGCCCCCCTCGCCGTGCCCGCCCCGCCACCCGCCCAGGCCCTCGAGAGGGCCGCCGCGCTTCTGGCGGACGCTCGCTCGCCGGTGATCCTCGCCGGCGACGCGGTGGTCCACGCCCGCGCCTCGGCCGCGTTGGCCCGCCTTGCGGAGCGGCTCGGCGCGCCGGTTCTCGGCGAGCCCATGGCGGCCTCGGTGCCGCTGCCGACCGACCATCCCCTGTGGCGTGGGCCGCTGCCGCCCTTCGCGGCGCAGATCGCGCCGCTCCTCGGCGGCCACGACGTCGTCCTCGCCGTCGGCATGCCGGTCTTCCGCCTCTTCGGCACGAGCCCCGGCCCGGGGCTGCCGAAGGGGGTCCGGCTCGTGCACCTCGAGGTCGATCCACACGAGGTGGGAAAGGTGCACGCGCCCGAGGTCGGACTCGTCGGCGATATCGGCTCGGGCCTCTGCGGCCTCGCCGCGCGCCTCGGCGAGCCGACGTCCGCATCGGCCGAGCGGCGCGCCCGCGCCGCGGCCACGACGGCCGCCGCCCGTCGCGCCGCTCGCGCGCGCCTCGCGCGAGACGCCTCGGCCGGCCACGTGACGCCGGGAGCCTTCGCGCGCGCGGTCGCGGGCGCCCTCGGGCCGCGCGACCTCCTGGTCGACGAGGCGCTCACCGCAGGCCGCGGGTTGCGCGCCGCGGTCTCCCGGCGCACGCCGGCCACGTGGCTCGCGCACCGGGGCAGCGCCCTCGGCTGGGGGCTGCCCGCCGCGGTGGGGGCGAAGCTGGCCGATCCGTCGCGGCGCGTCCTGGCGCTGCAGGGCGACGGCAGCCTGCTGTTCGGTGTCTCCGCGCTCTGGAGCGCGGCCAATCAGGGTCTGGGCGTGGCGCTGGTGGTGGCCGACAACGGTGGCTACGAGATCCTGCGCGCCGGGCTCGAGGGCATGACCGGGCGGCCCGAGGGCCGCTGGCCGGGCATCGCGCTGCGCGAGCCGCGGATCGACCTGGAGTCGGTCTGCCGGGGCTTCGGGGCCTCGACCGCCCGAGCCGACCGCCCGGCCGAGCTGCGCGAGGCCCTCGCCGACCTGTGGCGGCGCACCGGCGACGGCCCGGCGGTCCTCGTCGTCGGCGTGGAGGGCCGGACCGCCCCGGTCGGCTACCCCCTGAGCCCACCCGGTGAGCTCATCTCACCGTCGACCTGAGGCTGAGAGAGTGAGCCTCCCACCCCGCCGCGTCGATCAGGCGCGCGGCCGGATCGTCCCGTTGTTCGCGATGCGGGGCGATCGCGAGCCGAAGTCGGCGCGCGAGAGGCGCCGGATCGTCGGGATGGCGCTGCCGCCCCGCGCGGCCGATCCCGCCCCGACGAGCCGGGTCGGGCGGATCCGCCCCGAGCGGAAGGTGCCGTCGGGGTTGAGTGTCGCCTGCAGCACCGCGCTCGTCAACAGGGGACCGCCGAGGCTGAACACCCGGTAGCCCATGAAGTTCCCCAGGCTGTAGGCGATCAGCCGCTCCTTGTAGATCTCCATGCCGCGCAGCACGTGCGGGCCGCTGCCCACGACCAGATCGGCGCCCGCGTCGATCACGGCGTGGGTGAAGGCGCGTGAGTTGCCGCGGTTCTCCCCGAAAGAGCTCTCGCTGCCGGAGGGGACGTGGGTCTTGTCGCTGCCCTCGGCGCCGGCGTGCATCATCACGATCACGATCTCGGCCGAGCGCGCGGCCTGGCGCACCCGCCGCTTCGCCCGGGGGATGTCGAGCAGCGAGTCGGCCCACGTGTAGGGCGCGAAGCCGAGGATCGCGACGCGCTGGCCCTTCACCTTCTGCACCGCCCGCGACCCCGGCCGGCCGGTGTTGCGGATGCCCACGCGCCTGAGGGCGGCCACGGTCTGCCTCTGCCCGGAGCGGCCGAAGTCGAAGGCGTGGTTGTTGGCGAGGCTCATGACGGTGAAGCCGGCCTGCCTGAGCCACCGCGCGTACGAGGGCGGCGTCTGGAACGCGAAGCAGTTCGAGCTGCCCGCGCCGCACTTGGAGCCGCCCCCGGATGAGAGGGTGCCCTCGAGGTTGCCGAGCACGACGTCGCCGGTGAGCAGGGAATCGACGTCGGCGAAGAGCGAGGCGCCGCCGTCCGGCGGCAGGCCATAGGGCAGGCTGCCCATCACCGTGTCGCCGACGACCGCCACCGACACCGGCCGGGCGCCGTCGGCCGGCGGCGCCGGCCCTCGGCCCGTCGCGTCCTCCTGCGCGCCGCCGCCGGCGTCCCTCCCCGCGGCCGTGGCCGTGCCGCCATCGCCGCCGCCCCGGAGCGTCGCGGCGATGGCGACCGCGCCGAGCATGACGGCCAGAAGCAGCACGACAGCCCGTCGCTGGCCCCGCACGCGCGTGCGCTGCTGCAGGCGGCGCTCCTTCGGGTCGCGTTCCACCGGCCGATCTTAGTCCCTCACCCGGATCCCGCCGACCTCTGCGGTCAGCACCGCGTCGACCGCCGCGCGCTCGTCGTCTCTCAGGGAGTGGTTGCGCAGCTCGACGCCGGCGCGCTCGCGCACCGCGCGATCGACCGCCTCAATCAGGGTCTGCCGCGTCAGCCCCGGGACCGAATCGCCGACGCCCGCGGCGGTCGCCGCCAGCCCGGCGGCGAACCCCTCGTCGCGGCCCATGAGCCGCGACAGCCGCCGGGCGTCCAGGCTGAGCGGGATCCCGGCCTGCAGGAGCGTGCCCGGCCTGCGTCGCGCCTGGGAGAGGCCGACCACCTTGCGGCCGCCCGCCAGCACCTCGTAGGGCGAGAGGCCGCCGAAGCAGGCGTCGGCGGCCGGACCCGGGCGCGAGCGGGCCTCCCGTGCCGCCGCCACGCCGATCACCTCGACGGCGGGCGCGCCCAGGTCGCGGAGCGCGTCGGCGATCGCCTCGCCGAGCCATCGGTAGGCGTCGACGACGTCCTCTCCCGCGAGCGCGTGCCCGCGCGGCAGCACGACGTCGAGAGCCAGCAGGTCGCGGTCCCAGAGCACCGGTCCACCGCCCGACGAGCGGCGCACGACGGTGATTCCCTCCGCCGCGACGGCGTCCCGGTCGATCGACGGGTCGACCGCCAGCCTGCCGAGCACGAGGGCCGGCGCGGCGACGGTCGACCAGGAGCACACGGGTGCCGCGCCCGCGCCCATCGCCTGCAGCAGGCCGACCGGCCGCGCGACGGCCTCCTGCGGCGCCAGCTCGGCGGGGCCGAGCCTCCGCCACGCCTCGGCGCTAGGAGAGGTAGGGGGCGACTCCGACCGCCTGCTGGGCGGCGTCCATGACCATCTCGCTGACCGTCGGGTGCGCGTGGATGATCTCGCCGAGCTCCGCGACGCTGAGCCCCTCGGAGATGGCGACGCCGACCTCGTGGATCATCTCCACCGCGTGGACGCCCATGATCGTCGCGCCGAGCAGCAGCCCGGTCTTCTGGTCCATCACGAGCTGGGCGTAGCCGTCGGGCTCGCCCTCGCCGAGCGCCTTGCCCGAGCCCACGAAGCGGGCTTGGCCGAGCTTGACCTCGTAGCCGGCCTCCTTCGCCTCGTCGGCGTTGAGGCCGACCGTGGCGATCTCCGGATGGGTGTAGATGCAGCTCGGCACGACGGTCCGGTCCATCGGGATCATCTCGCCGGTGAGCGCGTTCTCGACCGCCCGGCCGCCCTCGGCCGAGGCGAGGTGGGCGAGCTGGAGGCCGCCGATGCAGTCGCCGACCGCCCAGATCTTGGGGTTCTTCGTGCGCAGGTACTCGTCGACGACCACGTGGGCGCGGTCGTTGATCTCGACCCCGAGCTCCTCGAGTCCGATGCCGGCGGCCTGGGAGCGGCGACCCACCGAGACCAGGAGCTTCTCGGCCGAGATGACCGCCCCGTCGTCGAGGGTCACGCTGACCCCGTCCTCACGGTACTCCGAGACCTCCGCCTGCCGCCCGAGGTGGACGGTCACGCCGTCCTTCTCGAGAAGCTTCTGGAACTGCGTGGTGGTGCGCAGGTCCACGCCCGCCAGCAGGCGGGGGAGGATCTCGACGATCGTGATCTGAGTGCCGAGGGCTGCGAACAGGCTGGCGAACTCGCAGCCGATCACGCCGCCGCCGACGACGATCATGCTCTCGGGCACCGACTCCAGGCGCAGGATCTCGTTCGAGGTCAGCACCGCCGGGTGGTCCATTTCGTAGCCGGGGAGCCCCGAGGGCTCGGTGCCGACGCAGACCACGAGGTGGTCGTACGGGTGGCGCTCGTCGCCCACGACCACCGCGTCACCGTCGACGCGGCCCTCGCCGCGGACCACGGTCACGCCCTTGCGCTTGGCCGCGCCCTCGACGCCGTTGCGCATCTTCACGACGATGTCCTCCTTGCGGGACATCATCTTGGTGAAGTCGACCGAGACCTCGGGCACGACCAGGCCGAACTCGTCGGCGTGGCGCACGCGCCGCAGCAGGTCGGCGGTCGCCAGCAGCGCCTTGGTCGGGATGCAGCCCCAGTTGAGGCACGTCCCGCCGAGCTCGGCCCGTTCGATCATCGTCACCTGTGCGCCGAGCTGCGCCGCGCGCAGCGCGGCGACGTCGCCGGCCGGGCCTCCGCCCAGCACGACGACCCGCGAGCCTTCGCTCATCACTTCTCCCGTTCTGGATTCAGCGCCGCGGCGAGGAGTCGCTCCTGCTCGGCCTGGTGGGCCTGCGGGTACCCCTCGCTGGTGCTCGCGCGACGCGCACGACCGACGTAGCCCAACTCTACGCCGCCGGGCAAGAGCCGCTCGAGCTGAAGCCGGATGAACTCCCAGGCGCCCATGTTGCGCGGCTCCTCCTGAACCCATGTCAACGAACTGACGTTGGGGTAGGAGGCGAGGAGCTCGGCAATCCGATCCTCGGGGAAGGGGTAGAGCAACTCGACCCGGCCGATCGCCAGCTCGGGGTGGTCGTCGCGCTCGGAGTGTCCGTCGAGCTCGTGGAAGACCTTGCCCGAGCAGAGGACCAGCCGCGTCACCTGCGCGCGCCGCTCGGCCGTGCGCGCGTCGTCGAAGACCGGACGGAACGCGCCGTCGGTCAGGTCCTCGAGGGTGGACGAAGCGCTCTTGGCGCGCAGCAGGCTCTTGGGCGTGAAGATGATCAGCGGGCGGCCGTGGTGCGTCAGGGCCTGCTTGCGCAGCAGATGGAAGTAGTTGGCGGCCGTCGAGCAGTTCGCCACCACGATGTTGTCCTCGGCAGCGGCCTGCAGGAAGCGCTCGATCCGCGCTGAGGAGTGCTCGGGTCCGTTCCCCTCGTAGCCGTGGGGCAACAGCATCGTCAGCCGCGAGGCCTCGCCCCACTTCGCCCGTCCCGATGCGATGAACTGGTCGATCATGATCTGGGCGCCGTTGGCGAAGTCGCCGTACTGGGCCTCCCAGAGGACGAGCGCCTCGAGCGCCTGCGTGCTGTAGCCGTACTCGAAGCCCACGGCCGCGGCCTCCGAGAGCGGGCTGTTGTGCAGCTCGAGCGAGGCGGACGCGTTCGGGAGGTTGGCCAGCGGGACGTGGACTCGGCCGGTGTGCGGCGTCCACGTCTCGCCCTCGCCCACGTCGTGAAGCTCGAGGTGGCGCTGGCTGAAGGTGCCGCGCGCCGAGTCCTGGCCGGTGAGGCGGAGCGGCACTCCCTCGGTCAGCAGCGACGCGAAGGCGAGCGCCTCGGCGTGGGCCCAGGTGATGCCCTCCCCCGAGACGAACGCCTCGCGACGCCGCTCGAGCTGGGGGACCAGCTTGGGGTGGATCGTGAAGCCCTCCGGGACCGTCAGGAGCTGGTCGTTCAGGCTGCGTAGCGTGTCGCCGGGGACCGCGGTGCTGTTCATCGCGGTGCTCGGCGCGGTGCTCTGGTCGCCGTTGCCCTCCGAGCCGGTCTCACCGCGGCTGACGACGGCGTCGTGGGCCTCGCGCAGGCGGCGCTCGGCGCCCGAGATCATCTCGTCCACCTGCTCCCGCGTGATCACGCCCTCGTCGATCAGCTTCTGCGCGTAGACCTTGCTCGCCGGGGGGTGCGCCTTGATCGTGCGGCTCATGACGGGCTGCGTGTAGGCGGGCTCGTCGAGCTCGTTGTGGCCCAGGCGGCGGTAGCCGACCAGGTTGATCAGCACGTCGCGCTGGTAGCGCACCCGGTAGGCCACCGCGAGCTGGGCGGCACTGATGCAGGCGTCGATGTCGTCGGCGTTCACGTGGATCACGGGCACGTCGAAGCCGCGCGCGAGGTCGCTGACGTGGTACGTCGAGCGCGAGTCCAACGGATCGGTGGTGAACCCGATCTGGTTGTTGGCGATGATGTGGACCGTGCCACCGGTGCTGTAGCCGCGCAGCGCCTGAAGGTTCAGGGTCTCGGCCACGACGCCCTGGCCGGTGAAGGCCGCGTCGCCGTGGATCACGACGGGCACGGCCGAGGCCGGGTCGTGGTGCGGCTGCCGGTCGGAGCGCCGCGTCTGAAGGGCGCGGGTGTGGCCCTCGGCGACGGCGTTGACCTGCTCGAGGTGGCTCGGGTTGGCCGCGAGCTTGACGGTGACCGGACGGCCGCTGCGCGTGACGTACGTGCCCTCGGCGCCCAGGTGGTACTTCACGTCGCCGGCGGTCTCGCGGATTTCCTCGTCGCCCGTCTCGAAGGCCATGTGGCCCTCGAACTCGGCGAGGATCGACTCGGCCGGGCGCCCGACGACGTGGGTGATGAAGGAGAGTCGGCCGCGGTGGGCCATGCCGAGGACGACCTCGGTCGCGCCCTCCTCGGCGACGAGTTCGATCACCGCGTCGGTGATCGGCACGAGGGCGTCCAGACCCTCGATGGAGAAGGTCTTCTGACCGAGGTAGGTCCGGCGCAGGAACCGTTCGAACGCGTCCACCTGGACCAGCCGCTCGAGGATGGCGGTGCGCTTGTCGGCGCTGAGCGGCTCGCGGAGCCGGCCCGACTCGATCACTCCTCGCAGCCAGCGGCGCTTCTGGTGCTCGGAGAGGTGCTCGATCTCGTAGGCGATCGTCCCGCAGTAGGCCTTGCGCAGGTGGGGCAGGGCGGTGGCGAAGCTCTCGCCGGGCACCTTCACGCGCAGGAGGGAGGCGGGGATGCGGGCCGTGATCTCCGGCGTCAGGCCGGTGTTCTCGATGCTCAGGGCCGGATCGCCCTGCGGTTTGGATCCCAGCGGGTCGAGCTGTGCCGCGAGGTGCCCGTGGCTGCGGAGCTTCTTGACGAGCGACATCGCGGACGCCACGCCCGCCAGGAGGGCGTCGTCGGCGACCGCCGGCGCCACGGCGGGCGCGCTCACGGCCGGGGCGGCCTGCTTCTCGACGAGGGCGACACCCAGGCCGAGATCGGCGCGGATCTGGTCGTAGAAGCCGTCGGCGCCGCCCAGGAGGCGGTCGATCTCGGCGAGGAAGGCGCCGCTCTCGGCGCCCTGGATGACCCGGTGGTCGTACGTGCTGGTCATCGTCATTACCTTCTCGACGCCCAGCTCGCGCAGCGCCTCCGGCCTCGCCGACGCGAGGCCCGCGGGGTAGCCGATGGCGCCGGTGGCGACGATGGTGCCCTGGCCGGGCATCAGCCGCGGCACGGAGGCCACGGTGCCCAGCCCGCCGGGGTTCGTCAGCGTGATCGTGGCGCCGCGCAGCTCGTCGGGCTTCACCTGGCCCGCGCGCGTGCGCTTGACGAGGTCGTCGTAGGCGTCGCGGAAGCCGCGGAAGCCCTGGGCGCCGGCGTCGCGCACCACCGGGACCAGCAGCGAGCGGCTGCCGTCCTTGCGCTCCACGTCCACGGCCAGGCCGAGGTTGACGGCCTCGCGCACGAGCTTGTGGGGCTTTCCGTCGATCACCTGGAAGCCGGTGCCCATGGCGGGCAGCGCCTCGGCGGCGCGGATGATGGCCCAGGCGACCAGATGGGTGAAGGAGAGCTTCTCGGCGCGGCCGGCGGCGGCGAGGTCGCCGTTGATCTGGCGCCGCTGGGCGTCGAGCCCCGCGACGCCGAGGGTGCGGAAGCTCGTGGCGGTGGGGATCGAGAGGCTCTCGTCCATGTATCCGGCGAGCGCGGCGGCGGGTCCGCGCAGGATGACGGCCTCTTCGCCGGCCACGGAGGGGGCGGCTGCCGGCGCGGGGGCGCTCGCGCCGGCGGGGGCGCCGAGCACGTCGGACTTGCGGATGATGCCCCCGGGGCCGGTACCGGTGATCGCGCCCGGGTTGACGCCCTTCTCCAGCGCGAGGCGGCGGGCGACCGGCGTGATCTGCGGCCACTCGAGGCGGGCGGCGGCGTCCGAGCGCGTCGCGGCGGGCGCCGGAGCCGCCGCGACGGCGGGCGCGGCCGGTGCCGGGGACGGGCCTTCGGCCCCGCCCGCGCCCGACTCGATCTCGCCGAGCGGGACGCCGACGGTGAACGTCTCGCCCGCGGGTACCGCGATCGACGCGATGCGCCCGGCGGCAGGGCTGGGGACCTCGAGGTCGACCTTGTCGGTGGAGACCTCGACGACGATCTGTTCGACCGCGACGACGTCGCCCACGGCGACGCGCCACTCCACGACCACGCCCTCGGTCACCGACTCCATGTCGGGCAGGACGATCGGGACGATGGGGCCGGGCTCGGAGGGCGCCGCGGGCGGCGCCTCGGCCGCGGCGGCAGAGGCCGGAGGTCCGTTGCCCGAGCCGTTGCCCGCGGAGTCGCCGGAAGCCAGCTCGGCCAGGAGCGCGCCGACCTCCACGGTGTCGCCGGGCACGGCCACGATGCGCGAGACGCGGCCCGCGGCTGGAGCGGGGACCTCCACGTCCACCTTGTCGGTGGTCACGTCGAGAAGGGTCTGGCCCGCCTCGACGGCGTCGCCCTCGGCGACCCTCCACTCGACGACGATGCCCTCGGTGACCGATTCACCGAGCTCGGGCAGCACTACCTTGATGGTCTGGGAGGAGGTCGTTGACACGCCGGGTTCCTAGGCTATCGCGAACGCCGTCCCGGCGACGCCGTTTTGGTCGTACGTGCACACATTCGGCGTGCGGGGACGTTCTCCTGAGGGGCGGGTGAGGGCGTCCGGGCCCCTCAGATCCCGGCCCGGCCCGGCGGTGCTACTCGCCGAGCTCCAGGATCCGCTCCATCGCCTCGGCCACCGCGTCGCGCTGGCTCTGGGTCAGGCGGCCGAGGCGGGCGATGACGGCGGCCGAGTCGTCGAACTCGAGATCCCGGGCCACCCGGGTCAACTCGCGGAGGGCGCCCTGGCGCTCCCACATATCGATCGGGGGGCCGAGCTCGATGGGCGCGGCGCTCGTCACCTGCTCGATGTCCTCGTTCATCACGAGAACCACAATATCCCCGATCCGAGATGCAGTACCCCCTCGAAGGTCTAGACGCGCGCGCTACCTCTCGGGGGGGGTATGGTTCACCCGTGAATCACCTGTCGGAATCCGCCCCCCGCCTGCCCGCGAGCACGTCGCTCGGCCCCGTTCGGCTACGCGTCGCCGACCCGCAGGGCGTCGCGGAGTTCTACCGCCGGGCGGTCGGTCTCCACGACCTCGCATCCACGGACGGCCTCGTCCGCCTCGGCACCCTCGCCGGAGCGCCCATCGTCGAGCTGGCCGGCGATCCGTCGGCCCCGGCCCGGCCGCCGCGCAGCACCGGGCTCTTCCATCTGGCGATCCTCCTGCCCTCGCGCGCCGACCTGGCGCAGGCCGTCCACCGCGTCTCGCGGGCCGGCCGGTCCTTCAGCGGGGCGGCCGACCATCTCGTCAGCGAGGCCCTCTACCTCGACGACCCCGAGGGCAACGGCATCGAGATCTACCGTGACCGCCCGCGCGAGGAGTGGGGCCACCGCGACGGCGAGATCGAGATGGCGACGCTCGCCATCGATCTCGACGGCGTGCTCGCCGCGCTGCCGCCCGGTGCGCCGGACGAGGGCGTCCCCGACGGCACGGTGATGGGGCACGTGCACCTGCAGGTGCGCGACATCTCGGAGGCGGAGGCCTTCTACCACGGCGTCCTGGGCTTCGACCCGGTGGTGCGCGGCTACCCGGGCGCGCTCTTCGTGTCGGCCGGCGGCTACCACCACCACCTGGGCCTCAACACCTGGGGGACGCGCGACGACCCGCCGCCGCCCGCGCGCTCCCGCGGCCTGGACCGCCTCCTCATCGTGCTCCCGGATGCCGCAGACGTCGATGCGGTCGCTGCACGGCTCCTCGGGTCCGGGCACGACATCGCGTGCGACGAAGACGGCCTGCATGTCGCCGATCCCTCCGGCAACCATCTGGTGTTGTCGACGCGCCGAGCGGCGTAGGGAAGGCCCTCAGCATCCCCTGCCGCGCGTCACAGGCCGACGCGGGCCTGTAGGGCGTTTGCTCGTCGGACGGCGGCTTGCGCGATGTGCTGGTTGATGACGAGTTGGGCAACGCTCAGGCGTACCGTTCCGCCCTTGCGGGTGCCCACAGCGGGCGTGGGAAGCCCGTCGAGTCGTGCCTCGAGCGCCGCGGCCCGGCGCACACCGGCCTGGTAGATGCGCTGGTTGATCAGCATCTGACGCGCGTCGAGGCGCACGCGCGATGCCGACTTCTTGGCGGTTGCCGTGCTCGCGGGGCGCCCGTCGAGCTTGGCTTCGACTGCGTTGAGGCGTCGGATCGCGGCCTGGCCGATCCTCTGATTGATCAGGAGTTGGCGCGCTGAGAGGGTGATCCGGCCTCGGGTGCCCCCTCTGGTGGTCCCGCCTCCGCCCCCGCCGCCCGCTCCGATGACGGCACCCGTGCCGCCCCCGCCGACGCCGATGCTGACATCGCCCGTCCTGCTCACGACGACCGGGATCGGGAAGACGGCGGTGGCGCCGAAGGCATCGGCGGCGCTCAGCCGCACGACGTAGGCGCCGGCCGCGCTGAACTCGCGGCTGGCGGTCACGCCGGTTCCCTCGCTGAAGGCGCCGTCCCCGTCGAGGTCCCAGGCGCGCGTGATCGGGCCGCCCTCGGGATCGGCGACCCCGCTCGAGGAGAAGGTGATCCGGGTGCCGGCGGAGGCGCTGGCGCGATCGGCGGTGATGGAGCCCGCCGGCGGCAGGTTGCGGTTGAGGGTGACCAGGTCGGCGATGAAGGCGTCGCCGGGAGCGGCCGGGTTCTGTGCGACGTACACGTTGACCTCGCTGCCGGCCCGCTTGACCGTGTAGACCGGCGTGGTCAGCTTCTGGAAGACCCCGGTCAGAGGGACCGCGGTGTTGACGCGGTCCACCAGGGCCAGGCTGCCGTCGGCGCGCTCGCGCACCCAGACCTTTCCGAGCTTGCCGAGCGACTGAGGATTGGCGGCGCGCATGAAGGCCGAGGCGACGAACTGGGTGCCGGCGGGCACGTCGGTGCCCCCCGAGGCGCGCCGGTCATCGATCGAGAAGCCCTCGAGCGCGTCGGCGGTGGGGCCGGCTATGACCGCGACGCCGTAGGTCCCCGAGGGCGCCTCGCCCGGCAGGGCGACCTGGTTGAACCCGGAGCGAAAGCCCTCCCACTCGACCGAGGGGTCGGTCTCGAAGGAGGGGTTGCGGGTGAGGTTCCCCGCGGGCGGGTCCTCGGCCAGCGCGATGGCGCCGCCGAAGGCGCCCAGGCCCGTGAGCGGGAGCGCGATGCCCAGGAGAGCAAAGCGTGTGGTGGAGCGGTGTCGCGCCGTGGGGCGCGGGCTCGTCGTCATGTGATCGGCTCTCCTGCCCATCGCTTCCGAGAAGAACAGCCTATGTGAGAAATCCGATAGTGCGGCCCAGGGCGGTCCCATCGTTACCGCGACCAGTTCCCGGACGGCGTCCAAGCGCCGCTCGGGTCGCCCGGGACGTCGCCGCCGCTACCGGCGCGCGCGGCCTGAGTCGTGGCATCGCGACTCGAGGGAGCCTCGGCTCCTGCGCCGTTTCGACATCGGCGCGGCAGGACAGCGAGAGATCCGCTAGCGGATCTCTCGCACCGAGCAGCGCCTCGACCCGGGGCCGCGCCGGTGACCGGGCAAGCCGGCTCCGCGCTGCCATCTGGCCCGCGACCGTGGCAAAGGTCTCCGGTCCCCGCTCGGCAGGTGTGACCGCGGCGACGCGGATCCGGTGGTCCCCCCGCGGGTGTCATGATGGCGATCGAGCGCCCCCTTCGGCATCAGTCGCGACCCCTCACGACGAGCACCGAGGAGTTGGCGCGGTGCGCGACGCGCTCCGAGACGCTGCCGAGGGCGCGGCTGCCGGAGAGCCCACGCGATCCGAGGATCACCAGGTCGACCTCGGCGGCCGCGGCCACGAGCGCCTCGACGGGCCGGAGCTCGCGGTACTCGACCCGCAGCGGCTGCGCGAGGCGCCGCAGGACGGTGTCGTCGATCCCGCTGCCGCGCGCCGCCAGCACCCATGCCCATACGCGCGAGCCCGCGGCCGCCGCGATCGCGTTCGCCATGTCGAGAGCCGCCAGCGAGGGCGCCGAGCCGTTGACGCCGGCGATCAGCCGCGATGGGAACGCACCCGGATCGAAGGGGGGCCGGGCGACGAGGACCGAGCAGGGCGCGGCGTGCAGCAACTCGGTCGCGGTGCTGCCGAGGGCCGCCCCCATCAGGCGCCGGCCGCCGTGGCTGCCGACCGCCACCAGGTCGGCGTCCTCGGCCCGGGCGAGGTCCCGCAGCACATCCCACGCCTGACCCTCCACGACCTGGGAGCGCAGCCCCTCGGTCAACGGCAGCTGAGCGCGCATCGCCGCCAGGGAGGCCTCCGCGCAGTCGCCGAGGCGCTCGGTCGCGAGCGGCAGCACCTCGCCGCCGGGGGCCTCCTGGGGGCGTACGATCGGCCCGGGTCCCCAGCGGTTGAAGATGGCAAGGGAGGGATCCGCGACCGCCACCAGCAGCAGCTCGCCACCGGGGCGCACCAGGCGCGCGGCTTGGCGGCCCGCTTCGAAGCCCGCCCGGGTTCCGTCGACCGCGGCGATCACTCTGTCGAAGACCATGACAATCCCCCGTCTCCCGGCTCGGCCGACGGCCCCCTGGGGAGCGCCCCGTCCGGTCGCTCGATCGTCCACCGACGCTACGCGGGCTCGGTGTCGTCGTCGTCCGGGTGGGGCACGTCACGGGCTGCGGAGGGGCCGCAGCCCGCCGGCCCACGGGCACGCCGGAGGATCGTCTCACGGTCGAGTGTGCCACCCCGCCCTCGGCGTCGGACGACCGGGGCGCGCGCCGATGGCTGCGCGGGCCGGGTCCGTCAGCAGGGGCGGCCGAATCGACGGGCGCGCGCCGGGCACCCGAAGGGCGCATCGCACACGCCGATCACCGCGTGGCCGCCCCAGAAGCCCGGCAGCACCTCGCGCAGGCGCTCCGCGCCGGCGACCGAGGAGAACGCGTTGCCGCCCCCGGTCAGCCCCGGCGTGGCATCGAAGTCGCAGTCGGCGCCGAGGGCCACCACGAGGTGATCGGCCTCGTGGTGGCCGGTTCCGAGCGCTGGGCGACCGGCAACCGAATCGTGCCTATCGGCGGAGCCGGAACCCCTTGACCACGACCCGGCGTTGCCCCGCTCCGTACCGGATCGTCATCTTGACCCGGTAGCGACCGGCCTTCAGCTTGCCCAGCTTGACGATGCGACGGCCCTGACCGAAGTTCTTCGACTTCGTCGTGCGGATCTTGGCGTAGCCGCGCTTACCCACGCGACGGCGCTCGAGCCGCGCAGCCAGGCGAACGCGCTGGGAGAGGTTGAACCGCGCGTAGGCCACTCCCTTGCGACGGAACGCCTTGAAACGGGTGACCCTCGGCCTGGGCGAGGGGATGCCGAGGCCCGCTCCGATGACGGCACCGGCTCCGTCGACGCCCACGCTGACGCCGCCCGTCCTGCCCACGACGACCTTGATCGGGAAGATCGCGGTAGCGCCGGATCCGTCGGCGGCGCTCAGGCGCACGGTGTAGGTGCCGGCCCCGCTGAACTTGCGTGAGGCGGTCACGCCGGTGCCCTCGGCGTAGTTGCCATCGCCGTCCAGGTCCCAGGCCCGCGTGATCGGGCCTCCCTCGGGATCGGCGACCCCGCTCGAGGAGAAGGTGATCTCGTCGCCGCTGGAGGCGCTGGCGCGGTTGGCGGTGATCGACCCCGCCGGCGGCAGGTTGCGTGTGAGCGTGACCAGGTCGGCGGTGAAGGCGTCACCGGGCGCGGCCGGGTTCTGCGCGATATAGACATCCACCTCAGCGCCGGCGCGCTTGACCGTGTAGACCGGCGTGGTCAGCTTCTGGAAGACCCCGGTCAGCGGGGCCTCGGCGCTGATCCGGTCGATCAGGCTGCCCGCGGCGCGCTCGCGCACCCAGACCTTCCCGAGCTTGTCGATCGACTGAGGAGCGGCCGCGCGCATGTAGGCCGAGCCGACGAACTGGGTGCCGGCAGGCACGTCGGTGCCCCCCGAGGGATCCCGGTCATCGATCGAGTAGCCCTCGAGCGCATCGGCGGTTGCATCGGCCACGACCGTGACCGCGTAGGCCCCCGAGGGCGCCTCGCCCGGCAGCGCGACCTGGATGACCCCGGACCGGAAACCCTGCCACTCGACCGAAGGGTCGGTCTCGAAGGAGGGGTTGGGGGTCAGGTTCCCCGGAGGCGGGTCCTCGGCCAGCGCCATGGCGCCCCCGAAGGCGCCCAGGCCGACGAGCGGGGCCGCGACGCCCAGGAGACCGCGCCGCGCGATTGAGCGCTGCCGCGCGGTGGAGTGCGGGGTCATCGTCATTGGTCGTCGCTCCTGCCCGTCGTGTTCCTTGGGCGGGGAGCCTATTCGAGAAAAGCGTAAGTGGGCCCAGCGCGGTCACGGCGTCACCCGGCCCACCCCTCAGGCCGATGTCCCGACGGCGCGCGGAGCCCCGGGACCTCATGGCGGCGCACCGGCGTGCCTGCCCCGAGGTCTGCGATCGGGACCAGCGCGAGCACCCGGTCCCTGCGCAGCTTCGCGACGGCATGGCGGGATCTGATCAGGCCGGATGGCGCATCCCCCGCATCCACCATCTACGACGGATTCAGGCTGAACGGTGACTCGGCGCGCGCCTCGATGTGCCCCCCGATGGGCCGGACGAGGGCGTCCTGGGCCTCAACACCCGGGGCAGCCGCGACGCACAGACCCCCGCCCCTCGACGCCCGTGGGCTCGATCGCTACCGCGTGGTCCTTCCGGGCCAGGTCGACGTCGACGCGGTCGCGGCCCGCCTGGCCGCCGCAGGCCACGAGGCCGTCCTCGATGGGGGCGGCCTGGCGACGCCGGCCCACGGGTTGCCGTCGGGATCGGCGAGGTTCCGGGCGCCCGGGTGCCGGATCGTGTGTGGAATACCCGTCCTCCGAGATGCGGGAAAGCACCGTGGCCCCCCGCGCGCGCCGGCGGAACGATGGCCATGCGCCGGTGTCAGCAGCACTAGTCGAGAAGGGGCGAGCGACGATGAGCAATGGCTTCTGGCGGAGGTTCTTCCTCTTGGCGGCGCTGTGGAACTTCGGCGCGGCTCTCGTCGGGTTGCTCGCCTCTCGTTTCACGTTCGAGCTCCTGTTCGGCGAGGACGCCTACGTCGGGGACTACCACCAGCTCTGGCTCTTTCGAGCCTTCTGGGTGTGCGTGCTGCTCTTCGGCATCGCCTACCTGCTGGTCTCCATGAACACGAGCGAGAACCGGGCAGTGGTGTGGGTGGGGATCATGGGAAAGCTCGCGGTCCTCGCCTTCGTTGTCCATGCCTTCGCCAGCGACGAGGCGACCGTGCCCTGGTTGCTGATCGCGATCGGGGACTTCCTTTGGTCCCTGCTCTTCGTGCGGTTCCTCGTGGAGACCCGGGACAGGGTCCGGGTCAGCAACATCCTCGGGTAAGCACGGCGGCTCGTCCCCCTGGTCGGCGGCCGATCGGGCCCGGGTGGCGGCGTTCGGACGCGTTCGCCGACGTCGCGGGGCCCGGGGCGGCGCGCCGAAGTGATCCTTCTCGGCGCGCAGGGCCTCGGAGGGCTCCTGGAAGGCGCCCGTCGGCGAGGCCTGCGAGAAGAAGTCGGCGTCCACCCGCCCGATGCGCCCCGCGCCGAACTCGACGTCGCAGGACCCCGTGCCCGTGTGCTCGTGGGTCTCGCCACGGCGCCCAGGTAGCCGAATCGTGCTTTCGTCGAGATCGACTAGATGACGATGACCGCGAGCAGGCGCATGAGACGACACCAACCGGAGAGGCGGCTGCCGCTCGGCGGGCGTCGCAGCTCGGCTGCAGCGGCCCGAATGCGATGGGCGAGGGGGGATTCGGACCCGAGGTCGGCCTCGGCACCTCGAAGCACGGCGAGAGCCGCGGCGGTCCAGGCAGCGGCCCGCTCCGCCGCTCCGGGCCGCTCACCCATGCTCTGGGCCCGGTAGGCCCTCAGCTCCGTCTCTGGGAAGCGGCGGTGCCCTCCGTCGGTGCGCCAGCACGGGATCTCGCCGGCCTCGGCCAGATTGCGCAGGGTGCTCCTCGAGACTCCGAGGAGAGAGGCGGCCTCCGTGATCGAGTAGTCGGCCATGCCCCGGTATCGGAACAGCGTGGCTCGGGTTCAAGCCGCGCGTCCTCTGGCGAGAGTCCCCGCGGCCCGCTCAGGGGCGGGGCCAGCGCCATCAGCCAGGACGCGCCGCGCCGACCGCCGACCCCGCGACGGCGGAGGATGAGACAGGCGGATCGTCCGCAACCCCATCGCTCGACGTCACAAGAACCGCGCGAGACAATCGGCGCGGAGTTCGTGGCGCTGTTCCAACGACGAAACGAGAGCGGGCGCGGGGGAGGGGGCTCTCGATGATTCAGATCGCCATCTGGATTTCCGCGGTGGTCGTGATCGGCGGCGCCGCCGTCGCCGTCCTGTACTGACCCCCGCGTGTAAGACGTCGCCCCACGACTCGATCGCCGGACCTGGGCGCCGAGCCTCTCGGCCGGGGAGAGTGGTCTCGGCCCCGCGGAAGGCCAGCGAAGCCGCAACTCCTCCGCTGGCTTGGCGACCGCCTGCCCCGAGCACACTCGCCGGTGCCGGACCAAGCGGTCGTGGCCAGGGATGGAGGCCAGAACCGCTCTGCGGGACAGGTTTCGATCTGGCAGCGACGAAGGCCGACGGAACCTCGGTGAGGGGCCACACGTCACACTTCGCGTCCTCGAGGAAACGCTGATGAGCGAGCGACCAGCGGCCAGCCAGGTTCCAGGTTCCGATGCATCGGGGAATCCTGTCTTGCCGGACGGACGGCGGACGCTGCTGAGCGAGTCGCGAGGGCCATGGTTTTCGACGTCACGGCGGCGCCTGGCCTTCTGGCGACCGCAATGGGCCGAGGATGTGGCCCGCGCAGGACAAGGGGATGCTTGCAGCGCCCCGGCGCCACTGTGCGACACGGGTCGCAGCCGCACGGACGTGGCGAGCCGCCCCGAGCGGCGAGCACACGCCGCCAGGTGCGGGACAGCGGGACCATCACCGTGGTGCGCTCACCAGCAGTCAGGGGCGGCATGAGCCGTTTGCCACCCCCACCGGCCCTGCCACCTCTTGCACCGACGCGCCGGTCGGCCCGTTTGGTGTCACGTTGGTGTCACGGGGCCGGGTCGGAATCACCGGCGCGCAAAGAAAAGGCCCGGTCATGACCGGGCTCTCGTGAATAGCGGGGGCAGGATTCGAACCTGCGACCTTCGGGTTATGAGCCCGACGAGCTACCAGACTGCTCCACCCCGCGGCGGAGTGTTGATTGTAGGACGATCCCGCGCCATTTCAAGCGGGCCCAGCCTTGGCCGAGGTCCTCACGCCATCCGGATCGGGGCGCCGACCTGGACCCAGCCCGAGCGGGCGACCATCGCGTAGACGCCGAAGAGGTTCTCGGTGTCGCGCGCGAGGCCCGCGAGCACCCGGTTGTCGCGGGCGAGGGTGTCCGGGTCGAAGGTCGTGACGGCGCAGCGCTCGGTGGGGGAGACGATCTGGAGCACCGGGCCGTCGTCGCCGATCGCGATCGACGCGCCCACCCAGGCGGCCTCGGCGAAGGGCCGGGTGTCGTTCATCTCCACGATCAGGTTCGCCCGGAAGCGCCGCCGGTTGACCTCCTCGCCGTCGATCCAGTCGCTTACGCCCGCGAGCGATCCGGTGCTGAGCAGATGGATCGGGGCGGCGTCGTGCGCGCCGACCGCGCTGTGCCCCAGGCGTACCTGCCGACCGAGCGTCGTGCCCAGCTCCGCGGCGAGGCCGGGGTCGTCCCAGGCCAGATCGCCGCCGCCGGGCGTCGCCACACGGACGTCCTCGGCGGCCTCGTGCTCGGCGTAGGTCGCCCGGAAGCCGAGCAGGGCGTGGGAGCGGCGGGCGCTCATCGGCTCGCCCGATTCGTCGACCACGGCGAATCGCCGGTCGCCGAGCAGGCCGAACGGGCCGACGAAGGCGCGGCGCACCCGCTCACCTCCGAAGGATTTGACCGGGAAGCGCCAGAGATCGGACACGATGCCGATCGCCGGCCGCGCGCCGGCGCTCAGCGGAGGACGGCCAGCAGGATCACGCTCACCAGGATCACGCCCAGGATGGCGTAGGTCCACCGCAGCATCCGCTGCTGCTGGGCAGCCATCGCGTGCATCCGCTCACGCGCGATGGCGAGCTTCTCGGGATCGCGCTCCGGCTCGGGCCACTCGTCGTCGTCGTCGTAGGCCATGCGGCGATCCTAGCCCCGCAACGCCCGAGGGGCCCGTCTCCGGGCCCCTCGGGGTCGTGCACGCCCGTGTGGCGGTGCGGGCGGCTATGCGACGTCCCGCAGGCGCTGCGCCTCGGCGAGGCTCGCCAGCTTCTGGAGCGACTGGTTCTCGATCTGACGGATCCGCTCGCGGGTCACGTTGAACGTCCGGCCGACCTCGTCCAGCGTTCGCGGGTGCTCGCCGCCGAGCCCGTAGCGGAGCTCGAGGACGCGGCGCTCGCGGTAGCTGAGCGAGTTGAGGACGTCGTGAAGGGCCTCGTTGCGGAGGACCGTCTCGGCGGCCGCCTCGGGGGCGATCGCCTTGTCGTCGGCCAGGAACTGACCGAACTCCGACTCCTCGTCGTCGCCGACCGGCTTCTCCAGGGAGACCGGCGTCTGCGCGCTGCGCTTGATGGACTCGACCTCGGCCTCGGGGAGCTTGACGGCATCCGAGATCTCGGCGATCGAGGGCTCACGGCCCAGCTCGCTGACGAGCTTGCGCTCGGCGCGGTTGATCTTGTTCAGCTTCTCCACGACGTGGACGGGCATCCGGATGGTCCGGCCCTTGTCGGCGATCGCGCGGGCGACGGCCTGGCGGATCCACCAGGTCGCGTAGGTCGAGAACTTGAAGCCCTTGCGGTAGTCGAACTTCTCCGCCGCGCGCACGAGCCCGAGGGTCCCCTCCTGGATCAGGTCGAGGAACGCGAGGCCCTGGTTGCGGTAGTTCTTGGCGATCGACACCACGAGGCGCAGGTTGGCCTCGACCATCTTCTTCTTCGCCTGGAGGTCGCCGAGCTCGATGAGCTTGGCCAGCTCGACCTCCTGCTTGGCCGTGAGCAGGGGAACCCGGCCCACGTCCTTGAGGAAGAGCTGCAGAGCGTCCGTGCTCGTGTCGGCCTTCAGGTTGAGCTTGCGGGGAGGGCGGTCCGCGGCCTCGGCGATCGCCGCCAGGCGATCCCGCGCCTCCGCCTCCTCGACCAGCTCCACCCCGACCTCGTCGAGATGCCGGTAGAGGTCTTCCGCCGCGCCCTCGTCGAGGGACACGCCCTCGACCGACTTCGCGACCTCGTCGATGCTCAGGAAGCCCTGCTCCTGACCGCGCGTCAGAAGAGCCTGGACCTCTTCCAGCTCGACCATCTCACTCACCGTCATGTCCTCACCTCCGGCTGGACGCCATCGGAGCACGTGGAGAACCCCACGCAACCCACCGCCGGGCGCCCGAAACGAACGTCCGTTCGGTACGCTACCGCTTCATTTCTTGAAGTCAAGGGGCCCGCACGCATCAGCGAACACACATCGGCACGCCGAGCCCAAACCTTTAGCTCCAATACGAGAAAGTTCGGAGATCGGATCTCTCCGTCCTTTCTCGGCCCTCCGGAGCCTTCCTGCCCATGCTGATGCGGGATGCTCCCACCCCGGCCTTAAGCTCCGGTTAAGCGGTGATGCGCTCCCGGTGAAACCCGCTCTAGGGGTTTCGGCCGCCCGAGCCGTTCTCGAGAGTCTCGAGGAGCGCGGCGGCCGTGGTGCCCAGTCGCGTGCCCGGCCCGAGGGCGACCGTGCGCTCCCACGCGGTCCGGGCGGTCGCGCCGCGCCGCCGGTAGATCTCGACCCAGCCCTGGTTGAAGCTGACCAGCTGGTCGCGCGGGTACGTCCGGGCCAGGTCCTGGAGGGTGCGCGCGGCGGCCACGAGGCCGCTCTCGCCCTTGGCGCCCTCCACCAGCGCCAGGCCCACCCGGGCGGCGACGTTCTGCGGGTCGAACCTCAGCGCCGACTGGTAGCTGAACTCCGCGCTCGCACCGTCGCCCAGGATCTGCAGCAGCGAGCCGAGCTCCACGAACCGCTCGGGGTCCTTCGTCGCGATCCCCTCCAAGCGGAGCGTCTCGAGCTGCTTCGCCGGGGGGAGCGACGCGATCGACGCCGGCAGCGCGTGGTCGAGGACCAGGGCGAGGGGCGGCAGCTCCGCGGCGCCGGTGGTGTCGGGCACCGTGCTCGCCGCGGCGTCGGGCGCCACGGGGCGTGCGGCGTCGCGCGCCCCCTGCCCGACGGGCGAGTCGAGGGCGCCGGCCACCAGCAGCGCGCCGCCGGCGACCACGGCCCACACGCCCACGACGATCGCCAGGCGGCGCAGGGGCGGCCAGCCGGCGGGGGGTCGCGGTGACTCCGGGGCCTCGGGCGCGGGTCGCGGGTCTTCGGGGGTGTCGGGCACGTCGGAGAAGGACGTTACCCGTCGCCGCGCGCGCCGCCGTACCCGAGGGTCCCGGCCCGGTGGGACGGACGTCTCCGGTGTCGCCGTCGGTCTCACGGCCGCCGGCGCCTTCGACGATTTTGGGGCCGCGCCCTCATGGCGCCCCGCCCGACTGCCGAAAGCAAGTGCGTGTCCGCCTCCTCCACCCCGGCGCCCACCGGCCCGCCCGAGCTCGGGGCGCTGCTCGCGTACGCCGTGGAGAACCATGCGAGCGACCTCCACCTGAAGGTCCCGGCGCGGCCGATCATCCGCATCAACGGCGCCCTAACGCAGGTGCCGGGCTACGAGGCGCTGCGCGTCGAGGACACCCGTCGCTTCGCCGCCGAGCTGCTCGCGGGGCACGAGGCCAAGAGCCTGGAGTTCGACGAGTGCGGCGAGACCGACCTGTCGCACACCCGCGAGGGGCTCGGCCGCTTCCGCGTGAACATCTTCCGCCAGCGCGGCTCGGTCAGCATCGTCCTTCGCGTCGTGCCCTTCCGGGTTCTGTCGGTCGAGGACCTGAAGCTGCCCCCCGTCGTCGGCCGCCTGGCCGACGAGGAGCGTGGCATCATCCTCGTCACGGGCACCACCGGCTCGGGCAAGAGCACCACGCTCGCCGCGATGGTCGACCGGATCAACCGCACGGCGCACAAGCACGTGGTGACCATCGAGGACCCGATCGAGATGCTCCACGTCGACCGCGGCTCGCTGGTCAACCAGCGCGAGGTCGGCATGGACACCGAGTCGTTCGCCAGCGCCCTGCGCCGCGTGCTGCGACAGGACCCCGACGTGATCATGATCGGCGAGATCCGGGACCTGACCACGATGGAGACCGCACTCAGCGCGGCCGAAACGGGCCACCTGGTGCTCTCCACGATGCACACCCTGGACGCGACCGAGACGGTCAACCGCGCGATCGGCTTCTTCCCGCTCCACCAGCAGCAGCAGGTGCGCGCGATGCTCGCCGGCACCCTGCGCGGGATCATCTCGCAGCGCCTCGTGCGCACCGCCGACGGCGCCGGCCGCGTGCCGGCCTGCGAGGTCCTCGTCTCGACCGGGCGCGCGAAGGACATGATCCTGAACGCGGGCGAGACCGGACGGCTCACCGAGGTGATCCGCGAGGGCGACTTCTACGGCATGCAGACGTTCGACCAGTCGCTCTTCGAGCACGTCACATCGGGCCGGGTGACGCTCGCCGCGGCGATGGAGGCCGCCTCCAGCCCGCACGACTTCAAGCTGATGCTCGACGCCGGCGCCTCGCGTCGCGAGGCCTCGCAGTACAGCTGAGCGACCCGCCCCGAGAGGGGTGACGCATGATTCGGGCGTCGCGTGACACGGTGGTACCATCTGCCACGAAGATGGCAACGTTCGCCCCCCTTGACACGCCCGAGACGATCTGTCCCGTCCTCCAGACGGCGCGCATCATCTCCGGCAAGTGGACGCTCCTGATGCTCCGGGACCTCGCCGCCGGTCCCTGCCGCTTCAGCGAGCTCGAGCGCTCGCTCGCCGGCATCAGCCCGCGGACCCTGTCCATCCGGCTCCGATCCCTCGAGGAGGAGGGCATCGTCGAGCGCCGCGAGTACGCCGAGATGCCGCCGCGCGTCGTCTACCGCCTCACCCCGAAGGGGCTGCACCTGGTGCCGATCGTCGATGCGATGCGCGAGTACGGCAGGCGCTGGCTGCCCGAGGGCGAGTGCGCCGAGCACCCCGCGCCCGCCCTGGAAGCCGTGCCCTCCTAGTCCTACCCGGGCCGGCGGGTCCGCAGGAAGCGCACGGGCAGGTAGAGGGTGTGGGGCAGGCGGCGCTCGAGCACGCGCCGCAGGTCGGCCTTGCCCTCGTCGTCGAGCGCGTGCGCGATGTAGGTGCGCGAGAAGACCGCCCAGGCCTGGTCGATGTCCTCCATCACCACGGCGAGCTGCACGTCGAGCTCCTCGACCGTCGCGAGGCCGGCCTCCTTGAAGGCCCGCGCGTCGCGCGGCTCGTGAGGGATGCTCGCGCGGCTCGCGCGGCCGGCCAGGGCCCCGGGGGCATGGCGCCCCACCACCGCGATCACCGATCCCATGAACGAGGCGTCCATCGGGCGCACGTGGTCGAACGACATCACGCTGGCGACCATCCTCCCGCCGGGGCGCAGGACGCGGAAGACCTCCTCGAGCACGGGCGACAGGTCGTCCACCTGGTCGAGCACCATGCTTGCGACCACCCCGGAGAAGGTGCGGTCGGGGACGTTGCCGAGCCGGGCGATGTCGCCGCGCCGGTACACCACCGGTGCGTCCGGGGGGGTGCGGGAGGTTGCCTCGGCGATGCACTCCGGGCTGGCGTCGATGCCCACGACCATGCCCTCCTCGCCGACGACGCGGGCGGCGGCGCGGGCGGCGCCGCCGGATCCGCAGCCGAGGTCGAGCACCTGGTCGCCCGAAACGAGACTGGCCCAGGCGACGAGGCTGTCGTAGAGGTGGACGCCCCGGTTGCCCGGAAGGGGGGCCAGCGAGTCCTCGGTCGCCGCGGGGTCGAGTGCGTGGACGGCGCGGTGGAAGCGGCTCGCCAGGCTGCCGACGAGTGGCCGGCCCGCCGCGAGGTCGGCGCGGATCTCGGCCAGCACCTCCTCGGGCGCCTGTGCCTGCGTGGCCCCGGGCGGGGGGCCCTCCTCGTCGGTCGCCATAGGCTCCGGATCGTATCGGGGAGCGCTCACGCGGGTCGTGGCGCGAAGTCGTCCGCCGCGACACGCGGCGCGCGGCCGAGGACCAGGTCGGCCACGAGCTCCCCGGTGGCGGGTGCGAGCAGGATGCCGTTGCGGAAGTGGCCGACGGCCGCGATCAGGCCCGGCGCCAGGAGGCCGATGGCCGGGGCCGGGTGATCGGACCAGGGCCGGAAGCCTGCCCAGGAGTCCTCGCGGTCTCCGAGCCCGGGCACCCACTCCCGCGCCCAGGCCTCCAGGCGGTCGAGGTCCTCCGGAACGGTGGCCGCGTCGAAGCCCACGTCCTCCAGGGTCGTGCCCACGACCACGCGCCCGTCGGCGCGCGGCACGGCGATGCCCACCGCACCCGGGCGGGCCTCCATCAGCACCGTGTCGAGCCGGCCGGCGCCGAAGAGCAGCATCTGGCCGCGACGCGGAGCCACCCGCCGTTCGATCCCGGCCTCGGCCAGGGCGGGTCCGGCCCAGGCGCCGGTGGCCACCACCACCACGTCGCTTCCGGCGCGCAGGCGCTCGAGCGGCTGCGCCTCCGTCTCGACGGCGATGTCGCCCAGGAGCGCCGGGGCCACCCGGGGCGCCCGCACCGTCGCGACCTCCGGGAAGCGGTGCGCGGCCGCCGCCGACCCGTCGGTGCGGGTCCACGACGCCGTCCCGACGGCGAGCCCGCGTGCGGCCCTCCAGGCGAGCCAGGCCGGGTCGCCGCCGATCAGCGTCAGCCCGGGCCGGCGGAGCTCGATGCGTGGGTACCGGTCGCCGATCTCCTCCCAGAGTTCCAGGCTGCGGGCCGCGAGGCGGTGGACCGCCTCCGGGAGGGACTCGGGGTGGGACGGGGAGAGGATCCCCGCGGCCGCCCAGGAGGCCGCCGCACGCCCGGCGCCCGGGTCGATGACCCGCACCCGGGCTCCGGCGTCGTCGAGGGCGCGGGCGCAGGCGGCCCCGACGACCCCGGCGCCGAGCACCGTGACCCGCGGGCCGCTCACCGTGCGAGCGCTTCGGCCACCTCGGCGATGCCGGGCAGCTCGACCGGCTCGCGCGCGAACGCCGGCACCTCGATCAGCCCGCCCTCGTCGATCGCCGCGTGCAGCTCCCGGCGCGCGTCGATGTCGCGCAGGCCGAGCAACCGCTCGTCGCCGAGCGCCGCGATCGCGTCGTCCGCCAGGGCGCGCGGGTCGCCCGCGCCCGCGTCGGTGAGGGCGCGGGCGAGGTCGTCGGCCGCCGGCGGCTCGCCGGGCATCGCGTGGACGCGGTTGAGGATGACCCCGGCCAGCGGGAACCCGTCGGCCGTCAGCCGGCGCGAGAGCGCGACGGCCTGCCCCAGCGAGTCCGGCTCGGCCGCGGCCACGACCACGAAGCCCGAGGCGTCGGAGAGCAGCAGCGCCCGCACGGCCCCCGCCCGCTCGGCGAAGCCCTGGTACATGCCCTCGAAGCCGGCGAGGAAATCGCTGACGTCACGAAGCAGCTGCGCCCCGGTGAGCCGCTCGAGCAGCGCGAGCACGGTGCCGCTGCCGGCGTGGAGGATCTTCCAGCCGAGCCCGCCGGCAGCGGCACCGGGGCGCAGCAGAAGCCGCAGCGCCCGCCCCTCGATGAAGCGGGTGATCCGCTGGGGCGCATCGAGGAAGTCGAGCGCGTTCGTGGCCGGCGGGGTGTCGAGCACGATGCAATCGAATCCGCCGTCCTCGACCAGCTCGTGCACGCGCTCGACGGCCATGTACTCCTGGGCGCCGGCGACCGCCCCTGACAGGTGGCGGTAGATGCGGTTCTCGAGGATCCGCGCGCGCGCGGCCTCGTCGGCAGCGTACCGCGAGACGAGGCGGTCGAAGGTGGCCTTCGCGTCGAGCTGGAGGGCCCAGAGCTCACCGGCTCCGGGGCCGAGCAGCGCGTCGGCGGGCACCCTCCGGGGCTCGTCGGACAGGCCCGACATCCCGAGGGCGCTTGCGAGCCGGCGTGCGGGGTCGATGGTGACGACCACGGTGCGCGCGCCACCCTGGGCGAGCCGCAGCGCGAGCGCGGCGGAGATCGTCGTCTTGCCGACGCCGCCGGTGCCGCAGCAGATGACGAGCCGCCGGGACGCCAGCTCGCGGATCATCGGACCGGCTCCGTGCCGGGGACGCCCACGGCGAGCGCGTCGGCCAGCAGCTCCAGCGCGTCGAGGTCGATCCGCCTCCTCACGACGCGCGGGAGGTCGATCACCGGCAGCCCGCTCTCGGCGGCGAGGCGCTCGCGGTAGGCGTGGTCCTCCTCCTGGCGCTCGAGGTGCCGCAGAGCCGCCCGCGCCGCTTCGCCGAGCGCCCCGGGGTCCTCGGCCACCGTCGTGAGCGCCGGGGCGTCGTCGGGGGAGAAGCGCTCCGGGTGGACCGCGTTCAGCACCGCCGCGGCCACCGGCAGCCCGTGCCCGCGCAGCGTCGCGGTCGCCTCGATCGCCTCGGCGATCGCCAGCTCCTGGGGGCGGGCCACGATCACGATGCCGGTGGCGGCCGGGTGCGAGACGACCTCCTGGATGCGCGCCGCCTGATCGCGGATCGGCCCCCCGGCGGCCAGTTCCTCGATGTTGCCCGCCGTCTCCAGCAGAGCGATGCCGTGCCCCGTGGCCGGGCAGTTGACCGTGACCGTGTCCCACAGCGGCCCCGATCCGTCCTCGCGCAGGGCGATGGCGAGGCTCCAGACCTTTCCGATCGTCACGAGCTCGGGGAGCCCCGGGGCGGCGGCCGCGAACGTGTGGAAGGCCTTGCTGTGGGTGAGCAGCTCCACCAGCGGGCGGATCTTCAGCTGCCCCGCCAGGTACTCCTCGGTGGCCTGTTCGGCGTCGATCGAGACGCCGAACAGGCCCGGCCGCAGCTCGGTGGGTGAGTCGTCCTCGACCCGCGCGGCGCTGAAGAGCTGCGAGAGGCGATGCTGGCCGGCGACCTCGACCACCAGGGCGCGCCCTCCGGCGCGCGCGCTGGCGAGGCCGAGCGCGGCCGCGACCGTGCTCTTGCCCACGCCGCCCTTGCCGAGGACGAACCGCAGGCGCCGCTGAGAGAGCGGCGGACCGGTCACGTCCAGGGTGGTCGCGTCAGTGGACAGCCGCGCTCCGGCCGTGGCTACGCGTCGCCCGGCGCCGGCGCCAGGCGCCGGCGGATGATCTCGATGAGCCCGTCCTCCAGGTCCGCGCCCTCGGCGACGGCCAGGGCCTCCTCGAAGCGCGCCCGCGCGCGCTCGGCGGCGACCGGGTCGTCGCGGTGTTTGAGGGTGTTGTCACCCGACAGCAGCAGCTGGCGCACCCGCTTGCGGGCCTCCTCCGCATCGTCCATCTCGCCCCCTAAGACCTTCCTAGCCTACCCGCCCTCCAGGATGCGCCCCTCGAAGAGCGGCACGACACGACCCCCGACCTGCACGTGCCGGGGCTCGCCGTCCACCGAGCGCACGCGGACGGCCACCTCGCCGCCCCGGCCGCCCGCCGTCTCCTGGCCGACGACCAGCGCCAGGTCGCCCTTCGCGTCGGACATCCCGGAGGCGGCCAGGCATGCCCCGAGGGCACCGGCCGCGGAGCCGGTGACCGGATCCTCCGGCACCCCCGCCAGGGGGGCGAAGTGGCGCACACGGGCGATCAGCCGGTCGCCCTCACCGGCGGTGAGGGCGTAGATGCTCACGCCGATCCAGCCGTCGCGCGCGGCCAGCGCGCAGAGGGCGTCGTGATCGGGCCGGGCCGCCTCCAGCGAGGCGAGGTCGGTCGCGAGCATCAGCTGCGGCACCCCGGTGCTCCAGATCCGCGCGGGCGGCCCCTCGGCGGCGACGACCCCGGCCGCGTGGGCGGCCTCGGCGGCGTCCACGAGGGCCCCGGCCGTGGGCGGGGCCTGCTCCATGGTCGCCACGCTGCCCTGGACGCGGACCGCGAGCACGCCCGCGCCGGTCTCGAGGCGGGCCTGCTCGCCGATCCGCTCCGCGGCGTGCAGCACCCAGGCCGTGCCGACGACCGGATGACCCGCCATGGGTAGCTCGAGCGCGGGCGTGAAGATCCTCACCCGCGCGTCGGCGTCCGCGCGAGGCGTCAGCACGAAGGTCGTCTCGGAGATCCCGAGCTCCGCCGCGAAGGCCTGCATCCGCTCCGCCGACCACCCGTCGGCGTCGAGGACCACCGCGAGCGGGTTGCCGGTCATCGCCTCGGAGGCGAAGACGTTGACCCACGCGAGACGGCTCATGCCGCCTCCTCCAGGAACGTGACCAGGGCGTTGACGAACTCGCCGGGCGAGATCGACGAGGGCGCCGGCCCGGGGTCGCGTTCGACGCCCGCCTGCAGGTAGAGCCGCGGCATGATCACCCGCACGCCGTCGAAGGTCCACCGGCCCGGCAGCGTCTCTCGGCGCTGCAGGCGCTCGGCGAGCGGGGTGAGGTTAACGCGCGGGGCGAGCGGCCGGGAGACGTACTCGACCCAGGTCTCGTAGCGGTGGGCCAGCACGAGGGTGCCGTCCGGGGTCGCGGTGAGCACCCGGGTGCGCCGCGTTCGGGGGTACAGGGCCATCGGGTGGAGCGTGCGGGGCGTGCGGACGATGGCGAGGTCGGCCCGGTCCTCCTCTTCGACGACGGCGTCGCCGGAGTCGAGGAGCGCGATGTCGGCCTCGACCCGGTCCCATTGGCCCCTCCAGAGGAACCGGTAGCGCTCGGGGTCGGCGAGCAGCCCGCCGGTGCGGGGCAGGATGGCGCGGTAGAGGAGGCCGGCCGGATCGCTTCCGCCGGCCCGGGCGAGGATCCGCCCCACCTCGGGGAAGGGCGTCATGTGCCGCTCGGCCATCGCCATCGACGCGATCGCGACCCGGGCCGCCCACGGGTCGGTCCAGGTGGAGAAGTCCCCGGCCTCGCCCGCCGCGATCGCCAGCGCCCGTTCGGGCGATCCCGTCGCCGGGCGCTCCAGCAGGAGCCAGATGCCGAAGAGCCCGTCCTCGTCGTAGTGGTCGTTGGTGACCGCGCCGATCTCCTCGCCGCCCGCGTCCGCAGCGAGGTAGCGGTCGACGATCAGCGCGCTCGTGTCGGCGCGCAGCCCCGGTGGCGTGCCGCCGCCCGGGCGGTGCGAGAGCGACAGGGCCGTGCCGAGGAGGGGGACTCCGTCGACCACGATGTGGGGCGAACCCCGCAACTCATCGACGGGCACGAACTCCGCGTTCGCGGCGACGCGCGGAAGGCTCCGCGGGTCGATCGGGTCGGGCGGGGTCATCCGGTTCCGAACCCTACTCCGGCTGCGATACTCAGGGCGTGGACTTCATCGTGGACAACGCCGTCCCCCTGTCGGCGATCACCCTCGGCGTGCTCGTGCTCGTCGGGCTGGCGATCCTCGGCATCGCCGCATTCCGTCTCTGGCGGGCCCTGCGGGTCGTCCAGCGCCGGGTGACCGCGGCGAGCGAGGCTCTCGCCGCAGAGGGGGAGCGCCTGTCGGCGACCGCCGACCAGCTGCCCGAGCGCCAGGCCGAGATCCAGGCGTCGGTCGCCGCCCTGCAGGCGCGGGTCGCCGTGCTGACGACGATCGCGAACGCGGCCTCCGGGGCGATCGACGTGCTGCGGGCGCCGCTGCGCTACCTGGGGCGGTGAGGCTGCCCGACGCGCGGATCGCGGTCGTCAACGTCGGCTCGAACTCGGTACGACTCTTCCTGTGCGACGGCGTCGACGCGTCCGGCCCGAGCGGCGAGCGCACCACGACGGTGGTCGGCCTGCGGCGCGGCGCGGCGGCCGACGGCACGCTCGCCGAGGACGCGCTCGCCCGCCTCGACGGCTGCCTGGCGGGGTACGCCGGCCCCACGGCCCGCTTCGCCCCCGACCGCATCGTCGCCGTCGGCACGAGCGCGGTGCGCGACGCGCCCAACCGCGACCGGGTCGGGGCGATCCTGCGCGACCGGCTCGGCGCCGCGCTGACCGTGCTCGACGGCGAGCAGGAGGCTCTGTGCTCCTTCGCGGGCGCCCGCCTGGGCGCGCCGCTCGCGGGCGAGATCATGGTCGTGGACATCGGGGGCGCGAGCACCGAGCTGGTGCGGGGAGGCCCGCAGGGCCCGGCCGGCGCGGTGAGCCTGCAGCTCGGCGCGGTTCGCCAGACCGAGCGGCACCTGACCTCCGATCCGCCGGCGGCGGGGGAGCTGGCCGCGCTCCGGGGCGAGGCCGGGGAGCTGGTGCGCGGCGCGCTGGAGCGCATCGGCGGCCCGGCGGCCGCGGTGGGCGTCGCGGGCACGATCACCACGCTCGCCGCGATCGACCTCGGCGCCTACGACCGCGAGCGCGTGCACGGGCACCGGCTGGCGCGCGAGACGGTCCGCCGGATCACGGGCGACCTCGCGCGGCTTCCCGTCGCGCGGCGCCGCGAGGTCCCGGGCCTCGAGCCCGCGCGGGCCGGGGTGATCGTCGCGGGCGCGATCATCGCCCTCGCCGTGCTCGAGGAAGCGGGGCTCGGGGAGATGTCGGTCAGCGAGCGCGACCTGCTCGACGGGATCATCCTGGCCGCGACGGGCCCCCCGGACGGACTGTTCCGATTGTGATGATCGTTCCTTAGACTCAGACACATGAGCACGACCCAGTCCGGTGCTGGGGTTCCCGACGGCGGGGACGTCATGGGCGGCCGCCGCACCATCCAGGCCACGGGCGCCAACATGCGTCACTTCCGCCACGCCGAGATCCTCGACCGCTGGCCGATCCTCCCCGAAGGCTGGGCCAAGGCGATCGAGAGCAACCGCCTCGCCTCGGTCGACCGCACGCCCGGAGCCGCCAGCTTCGGGCGCTGAGGTACCCTCGCTCCGGCCGGAGTGGCGGAATTGGCTAGACGCGGGGGACTTAAAATCCTCTGCCCTCGGGCGTCCGGGTTCGAGTCCCGGCTCCGGCATACCGTGAGCCGCTATCCGCGCGGAGGGGTCTGCGGGTGCGCGGCGAGCGCGAGGGCGCGTGCCTCAGTGGTGCGTCTCGAGCCAGGTCAGGGCGTCCTCGGCCGCCTCGATCGCGGTGGCGCCGGTGAACTCCTGACCGGCTGTCGAGGGCCTGCCCGACGCGACCCGGATGGCCCGCCAGGTTCCGTCCGCACCCCGCATGATCTTGAGACGGAACCCCGCGGCCCGGAAGTGGTCGCGGATGTGCGCGAGCCGCATGCCCTCCTCGCTCGGTCCTCCGGGGGTGCCGATCGCGCCCTCCGCCCAGTCGCGCACCTGCGACCAGCGCCAGACGGGGGACGGCCCGACGCGTCCGAGGGGCTCGGGGAAGCCGACCGATGCGACGGCTTCGTCGACCCGGGCCCGCGATATGTTGAGGCGCCGCGCGATGTGCGCCCTCGTCACCAGGTCCTGGAAGCCGTCGGGATGAACGCTCATCGATGCTCCGATCGTGATGGGGACCGTTCGATCCCACCACAGGTCCACCGCCGCGTGACAGCGGGTTTTCCCGCGTCGTCGTCGCGGATCCGGGGCATGCCGCCCCGGGAAGGCCTCAGGCGGCCCGGCGGCTCCCCTCTCGTGCGACAGCGGCCTCGAAGTAGGCCAGGACGTCCGCGGGCACGGGGCCCGACGGGGGGTCGAGGTCCATCTCCGCCAGCCGGCGCGGCGAGGAGTCGGACAGGGCCTGACGGGGCACCTGGAGGGTGTCGTCGTCGGCGCGGTGGGCCATCGTCTGAGTCGTCATGCGACGAGGTTTCGCCGGGCGCCCGGCGATTCCTCCACCGGCCACCCGCGCCGGAGCGGCCGCTAGTGATCCTCCAGGTGGATCAGCACCTCGGCGTTGGGCAGGGCCTCGCGGACGGCGCTCTTCACACGGCCGCTCATGAGATGGCCGTGGCGTACCGTCGTGTCGGGCGGCATGACCATGTGCATGTTGACGTGGCGCTTGCTTCCGGCCCGGCGCCCCCGCAGGGCGTGGAAGCTCACCGGCTCCTGTGCGGCGAAGTCGGCCAGGACGTCCTCGATCGCGGCCATCTCGTCGGCGGGCAGGCCCCTGTCGAGGAGCACCTGCACCGCGCGCCACGTGAGGCGCCCCCCGACGACCATCACGTAGAGCGAGATCGCGATGCCGAGAAGGGCGTCGACCGGCGTCCAGCCGGTGATCGCCACGAGCACGAGCCCGGCGGCCGCGGCGGCCGAGGTCCAGACGTCGGAGGCGAGATGCGCGGCATCGCCCTCGATGGCGGGCGAACCGGTACGCCGCGCCACCCGCCGGAGTCGGCTTGAGACGGCGAGGTTGACGATGGCCGACACCACCATCACCGCGACCGCGAGGTTGAGGTCCACCAGGGCCGTGGAGCCCTGCACCAGCCGCCGGGCGGCCTCGACCGCGACGATCGCGCCGGCGGCGAGCACCAGGATGCCCTCGACGAGTGCGGCCAGGTTCTCGGTCTTCTCGTGACCGTAGGGGTGGGTGTCATCGGCCGGCCGGGCCGCCGCGCGGACCCCCGCGTAGGCGATGCCCGAGGCGACCAGGTCGCCGCCGGAGTTGGCCGCGTCCGAGAGGACGGCGACCGACCCCGTCACGAGGCCGACCACCAGCTTCGCCAGCAGCAGGACCGTGTTCGAGGCCACCGAGAGCAACGCGGCGGCGCGGTTGGATCGGGCGTGGCCGTTCATCGCCGGGAACGGTAGTCATTTAGCCTGTTGCTAAGTCAAACGACGTCCGGGGCGCGGGTCGCCCAGCTAGCGGTGGCTAGCGCCGGATCGAGGAGCCGCCACGTCCCTTCTCCGACCTACCCCGGTCGCCCGCGCCGAGATCGCGCTGCACGGGCCGCGCCGCGCCGCCGTGTTGCTCCACCCGGCGCCCGGCCGCTGGCCGGCCCATGAGAGCGCCGACCGCATGGCGCTGGGCGTCGGCCTCGCCGCGCTCGCGGCGCACGGCACGCCCCAGGGCCGATGGGAGGCCTTCCGCGAGAGCCTGGCCCGGCTCGCGCGCGGGATCGCCGACGCGCAGGCCGGGCCGCTGCCCGGGGACCTCGCCCCCCTCGACCGGCTCGGCGTGCCCGGCCCGCTCGCTGTCGTCGCCTGGGAGGGCGAGGGCCGCGCCCGCGTGGAGGAGCACCTGCTGGAGACGCGCGGCGGGCTCGTTCCGCGACTGGAGGACGAGCCGCAGGAGGCCGGTCCCCTCAAGGAGATCGCCTCCCTCGCGCTGCTGATCGCCCTCGCGGCCGACGCCGACCCGGACCGCATGGCTCTCGCCCTCGGGATCGAGGGCGTCCTCGCCTGGTACCGGGAGTCGGACCGGCTGTCGCCGCCGCGCAGCGTCCTGGCCTTCGCCATCGCCCATTCGCGCGACCGCCTCGCCGAGGCGGGCCGGCCTGCGCCGGCGGGTCTCTGAGCGGACCACGAGGCTTCACTCGATCTCAACCCGAGCCCGGGGGAGAGCGCGCTACCGTGATCGGCGCCGTCCACCACCGAGGATCCGGGAGAAGCGTCGATGGACGACCGCAAGCGCATCGCGCTCATCGCGCACGACAACCGCAAGCTCGACCTGCTCGACTGGGCGCGCTTCAACCGCGGCACCCTCGAGGACCATGAGCTCTACGCCACGGGCACGACCGGCGGGCTGGTGGAGGACGCGCTGGGCCTTCCGGTGCAGCGCTTCCTCAGCGGGCCGCTCGGCGGCGACCAGCAGGTCGGGGCCGGCATCGCCGAGGGCCGCCTGGACATCGTCATCTTCTTCTGGGACCCGCTGATGCCCCAGCCGCACGACGTCAACGTGAAGGCGCTCCTGCGGATCGCGGTGGTCCACGACTGCCCGATCGCCTGCAACCGGGCCACGGCCGACTTCCTGCTGTCGAGCCCCCTGCTCCGTCGGCCCTACCAGCGCATGGTGCAGCCCCTGGAGGCGGCGGTCCTCTGACGCGACCGGATCCGGGGCCCGCGGGGCCCCGGATCCATCAGGCTCGGTCCTTGGAGCCGTCCGCGTGCTCGGCGGCGGCCATGCCCGCGATCTCGGCCACGACGTCCTCGTTGGCGAGCGTCGTCACGTCGCCCAGCTTGCGGTGCTCGGAGATGTCGCGCAGCAGGCGGCGCATGATCTTGCCCGAGCGCGTCTTCGGCAGGTCGTGGGTGAGCACGATCGACCTCGGGCGCGCGATGGAGCCGATCCGGGTCGCCACGTGCTGGCGGAGCTCGGCGATCAGGGCCTCGTCCCCCACGACGCCGCCCTTGAGCGTGACGAAGGCGGCGATCGCCTGGCCGGTCGTCTCGTCGGCGCGCCCGACGACGGCCGCCTCGGCGACCTTCGGGTGGTCGACCAGGGCGCTCTCGATCTCGATCGTCGAGAGCCGGTGCCCGGAGACGTTCATGACGTCGTCGATGCGCCCGAGCAGCCAGTAGTCGCCGTCGGCGTCGCGGCGCGCGCCGTCCCCGGCGAGGTACTTGCCCGGGTGCTGGCTCCAGTAGGTCTGGACGAAGCGGTCGTCGTCGCCGTAGAGGGTGCGCAGCATCGCCGGCCACGGCTCGGACAGCACCAGGTAGCCGCCCTCGCCGAGCGGGACGCTCTCGCCGGTCTCGTTGACGACGTCGGCCGTGATCCCGGGCAGCGGCTTGGTGGCCGAGCCGGGCTTCGTGGTGGTGACGCCCGGGAGCGGGGAGATCATGATGTTGCCCGTCTCGGTCTGCCACCACGTGTCCACCACCGGGCAGGTGCCCCCGCCGATGGTGTCGCGGTACCAGATCCACGCCTCGGGGTTGATCGGCTCGCCGACCGATCCGAGCAGGCGCAGGGAGGTGAGGTCGTGACGCTCCGGGTACTCGGCGCCCCACTTCATGAACGTGCGGATCGCCGTCGGCGCGCAGTACAGGATCGTCACGCCGTAGCGGGCGACGATCTCCCACCAGCGGTCCTTGTCCGGCGTGCCGGGCGCGCCCTCGTAGAGCACGCCGGTCGCGCCGTTGGCGAGCGGCCCGTAGACGATGTAGCTGTGGCCGGTGACCCAGCCGGCGTCGGCGGCGCACCAGTAGACGTCGTCGTCCTTCAGGTCGAAGACCCAGCGGTGGGTGGCCGCCACCCCGGTCAGGTAGCCGCCGGTCGTGTGGAGGATCCCCTTGGGCTTCCCCGTCGAGCCCGAGGTGTAGAGGATGTAGAGCGGGTGCTCGGCGCCCACCATCTCGGGCTCGCACTCGGCGGGCTGCGCGGCCACGAGCTCGTGGTACCAGGCGTCGCGGCCCTCGACCCAGCCGACCTCGTTCTCGGTGCGCCGCACCACCACGCAGGTGTGCACGCCGGGGGCACCCTCGAGGGCGGCGTCCACGTTGGCCTTCAGGGGCACGAGCTTGCCCCCGCGCCAGGCGCCGTCGCCGGTGATCATCGCCGTGACGCCGCAGTCGAGCACCCGGTCGCGCACCGAGTCGGGCGAGAAGCCGCCGAAGATGACGGTGTGGGGCGCGCCGATCCGCGCGCACGCCAGCATCGCCACCACGATCTCCGGGACCATCCCGAGGTAGATCGCGACGCGGTCGCCCTTGCCGACACCGCGGGCGCGCAGTCCGTTGGCCAGCCGGCAGACCCGCTCGTGCAGGTCGCGGTAGGTGATGGCCATGCGCTCGTCGGGCTCTCCCTCCCAGAAGAACGCCACCTGGTCGCCGCGCGCGGCGAGGTGGCGGTCGAGGCAGTTGACGCTGGCGTTCAGCCTGCCGTCGGAGAACCAGGTGAAGAAGGGCGCGTTGGAGCGGTCACATCCCTGGGTGGGCTCGCGCGACCAGGTGAGCGTCTCCTTCGCCTGGGCGAGCCAGAACGCCTCGGGGTCGGCGGCGGCCCGCTCGTAGAGCCCGGTCTGGGCGTTCGCCTGAGCCGCGAACTCCGCCGACGGTGGGAAGCGCCGCTCCTCGAGCTCCAGGGAGGTGATGGTCGGGCCGTCGGTGGTCATTGCGACTCCTCGCTTCTGACGTGCTCCGGGGTCGGCGACATCGTATCCACGGCCACGAACGGAATGTCCAACGCCCATGCGGCCGAGGCTCGCGGTACATTCCGCCCATGGAGCTGGTCCGCGACGAGAGGATCCTCTGGCAGGGACACCCCTCGTGGCGCTCCCAGATCAGCTTCTTCATCCTCTGGGTGCCCGCTGCCCTGCTCCCGGTCATCATCGCCGGCCTGCTGCGGGCCGACGACATCGACACGGGCCTGCCCTACTGGCAGTGGCTGCTGATCTCCCTCGTGCTGGCGGCCCTGGTGGTGGTCTACGACTTCCTGCGGCGTTACGCCACCTTCTATGTGGTCAGCAACCAGCGGTTGCGCGTGCGCACCGGGATACTCTCGCGCCGCGAGCAGACCGCGCGCTTCGAGCGGGTCCAGAACGTGAGCATCTCCCAGAGCCTGCTCGACCGGATGTTCAAGGTGGGGGCGGTTCAGTTCGACACGGCCGGCACCGATACGAGCGACAGCAACCTCGACTTCAGGGGCATCTCGGACCCCCAGGAGCTGGTTCGGATCGTGGCCCATCATTCGCACTCCGGAACGGATACCCGCACGACCGGTCTCTGACGGATCCCCCGAAAGGGGGAGGTGGTGAGGGGGTTTTCGCGCCGAAGGGGGGTTAGGCAAATCGCCCCGGCCGGTCCGGTCGGCCGGTACAGACCCCCCAGGAGCAGCCTTGGCCCCCCTCGCCGCCGCCCCCGCACGCACCACGCCCGTCCAGCCCTCGCGTCGTCGCAGCCGGGCGAAGCCCAAGCCTCCGCGCATGCGGATCGTCGTCATCTCGGAGCTGCGCGGCCTCGGTGGACTGGTGCTGGAGCAGGCTCTCCTCGACGGCACCGCCGAGCCCCAGGGGCGGCTGGTGGCGTGGGCCAATCACCTGGCGGCCGAGCTGGACGTGGACGGTGCGGGCTCCCCCGCGGACTACCGCGAGCTGATGCAGTCGATCGTGGCGATCAACCGTCGCGCGTCGGCCGACCCCGACCGCCCCCTCGTGGCGGTCCCGCCGCTCCCCTGACGCCCGCGCCTCACGGAAGAGGCGCCGCGTCGTCATCCGGCGCGGCGTCCTTGTCGAGGCGCCCCGGGAGGAACGGCCGGACGAGGTAGGCGAGGGCCGGGACCAGCGCGATCGCCCCGATCTCCATCGCCAGCATCACCGCGACGAGCGTCGGGCGCCTCGCCTCCGCGTCCTCGATCGTGATCGCGCCGGGCGGTACGTCGAACCCGACGGGGACGGGATCCACCTCTCGCAACGCTGACGGCAGGGGCGGCCGACAGGCTGTGGGAGCCGCCCTGCCCGCGGCGCCCCGCTCGTGTGTCACGTCGCCCCGGGAGTCCCGATCGCGTTTCGTGCGGCCCGGATCCCGCTCCGCACGGCTCCCTCCATGGTCGCGGGCCAGCCGGTCGCCGTCCACGCACCGGCCAGGGCGACGCCCGGCAGCGGCGTCGACGTCCCGGGGCGGTGGGACGCCTGTCCCGGCCGGGCGGCGAAGGTGGCCTGCGGCTCCTTGACGACCGCCGTGGCGAGGAGGTCGGCCCGCGCGGCCTCCGGCAGAAGGCGCTCCAGCTCGGCCCGCATGCGGGCCGCGAGCTCGGCGCGCGGCACCGCGACCTCCTCCCGCGCGCCAGAGATGGAGATCGCCAGGTGGTGGGTCCCGTCGGCGGCGTCGCCCATCGCGGTGCGGTTGAAGATCCACTGCACCGGGCTGTCGACCACCGCGGTGAACGGCTCGTCCATGACCGGGCGGTCGTACCAGAGGTGCACGTTGACGATCGGCGACGACACGATCCCGTCGGGTGCCGCGACGGCCTCGGGGCACGCCTCGTGGGCCCGGCCGGGCGGCATCGCCAGCACCACGGCGTCGGCCGGGATCCGCTCGCCGTCGCCCAGCTCCACCCCCTCCGGCCCGGCCGAGGCGACCGCGCGCCCGCTCAGCACCCGCCCTCCCCGCGCGCCGAGGAAGGTCCGCGTGGCCGGGTCGACCAGGCGGGTGAGGCCGACCCGGGACCATCCGATCGCCGACCCGCGGCTCGTGCGCAGGAAGCCCTCGTGGAAGACGAAGGCGGCCAGCGCGGCCGAGACCCGGTCGCTGCGGTCGTTGCAGGTGGGCAGGACGATCAGGTCCCAGAACCGCGCGATCGCGCGCTCGCCCTGGCCGTGCCCGGCCAGCCACTCGCCGAAGCTGCGCTCGTCGAGGGCGTCCCGGGCGTCCGGGCGCAGGGCCGCGAGCGCGGCGAGCGCCGGCAGGGCGCGCACCCGCTCGGCGGCGCTCAGCAGCGGGTAGGTCGCGAACGATGGTCCGAGGTGCAAGGGGGCGGGCAGGCGCGCGGCGCGCAGGCGCCCGCGCCGCCCCGCGCGATCGCGCACCGGGGTGTCGAGGCGCGCCTGCAGCGTCGTGTGCCCGAGGGTGCCGAGCAGGCGCAGGAGCCCGATGTAGGCCGGGCAGCAACCGAGGAAGACGTGCTGGCCGTTGTCGATCTCGCGCCCGCTCTCGCGGTCGGTGAAGCTGAAGGCCTTGCCGCCGAGGAAGGGGCGGCGCTCGATCAGGGTCACCTCCGCGCCCAGGCCGGCCGCCTCGCAGGCGGCGGCGATGCCGGCGAGGCCCCCGCCGCACACGACGACGCGCGGCCGCCGGCTCACCGCAACGCCCCGGCGGTGCGGTGAGCCATCAGCCTCAGCTTGCGCGGCGCGGAGAGGGCGACGCGGCCCGCGAAGACATCGTGGTCGCGCCGCTCGATCTCGGCGAGGATCTCCTCGTAGAGGCCGGCGAGCATCGACACGCACATGCGCGAGCGGCGGTCGAGGAGCGGCAGGAGTCGGCGGCCGCCGCGGAAGTAGGCGCGCGCCCGGGTTCCCTGGTCGGCCATCAGCGCGCGGAAAGCCGGCGTCGCGCGGCCCGACCGGAGGTCGTCCTCGGTCACCCCGTGGGCGGCCATCTCGTCGGCGGGCAGGTAGATGCGGTCGCGCGCCACGTCCTCGGCCACGTCGCGCATGATGTTGACGATCTGGAGGGCCACGCCGAGGTCGGCGGCGTGGACGGGCGCCTCGGGGTCGCGGAACCCGAAGATGTGGAGGCTCACCAGACCGACCGCGCCGGCCACGCGGTCGCAGTAGGCCTTCAGCGCGGGAAAGTCCGCGTAGCGATCGACGGCGATGTCCATCTCGACGCCGTCGATCAGCGCGTCCAGGTGGGCCCGCGGGATCGCGAAGCGGGCGATCGTGTCGCTGAGGGCGACCAGCACCGGGTCGCCGGCGGGCGGAGCGCCGGCGACGCAGGCGTCGAGCTCGGCCCGCAGGGCGGCGACGGCGGCCGTGCGCCGCGCGTCGGAGCCCCCCTCGTCGACGCTGTCGTCGGCGCGCCTGCTGAAGGCGTAGGCGGCGTAGATGCCCGCGCGCTTGGCGGGCGGCAGCAGCACGAACCCGTAGTAGAAGTTGCGCGCCTCGGCGCGCGCGATCGCACGGCAGCGGTCGTAGGCCTCCTCGCGCCTCATCGCCGGCCCCGCGCCAGCAGCCGCACGGCCGACGCGGCGATCCGCATGCGGCCGAGCGTCCCGGGGGCCGGACGGCGCGCCAGGGTGTCGTGGTCCTGGTGGGCGATCGCGTCGCAGAGGGCGAGCCCGCCCAGGCTGAACATCCTCACGTCGAGCGCGACGCGCGCGGGGACGTAGCGGTGAAGCGGATCGCCCTCGCGCAGCAGGCCGCGGGCGATGCCCACCTGCTCGGCCACGAGCGCGCGGACCGCGGGGCTCGCGACAGGCCGGCGTAGGTCGTCCTCCGAGACCCCGAACCGCCTCATGTCCGCGGCCGGGAGGTAGATCCGCCCGCGCTCGCGCAGGTCGCGGGCGATGTCCTGCCAGAAGTTCACCAGCTGCAGGCCGATGCAGGTGCTGTCGCTCATGGCGATCCGCCACCCGTCGCGGTAGCCCAGCACCCCGAGCACCATCTCGCCCACCGGCGTCGCCGAGTGCCGGCAGTAGCCGATCAGGTCGTCGAGCGTCTCCCAGCGCGCCTGGCGCTGGTCCATCCGGTTGGCCTCGATCAGGCGCAGGAAGGGCTCGCGCGCCAGCTCGCGCCGCGCGATCACCCCGGCGAGGGCGGGGAGCGGATCGGGCGCGTCGCGCCCCGCGGCGGCGTCCAGGAGCCCGGCCTCCCAGCGGTCGAGCTCCGCGATCCTCTGCGCGGGCGTCCCGCCGCCCTCGTCGCCGATGTCGTCGGTGGTCCGGCAGAAGCGATAGATCGTCGCCATGTCCGCGCGCACGTCGCGCGGGGCGAGCAGGAACGCGACCGGGAAGTTCTCGTCGCGGGCCATGGACCGACCCTACCCGCAGGCCGTCCCCGGCGACGCGGTCAGTGCTGGCGCTTGAACGTGAGGTCGCTGATGCCCACCAGGTCGTCGATGCGGCCGGGCAGCTCGGCGAGCGACTCGAGCGCCCGCGCGTGGGCCTCGGCGGCGAAGCGGCGCGCCCGCTCGAGCCCGTGCACGCTGACGTAGGTGATCTTCCCCTGGCGGACGTCGGCGCCGACGGCCTTTCCGAGATCGGCCTCCGAGCCCTCCACGTCCAGGATGTCGTCCACGATCTGGAAGAGCAGGCCGAGCTCGCGGGCGAAGCGGCGCAGCGCCGCGTCGACGGAGGGCTCTGGGCGCGCCAGCACCAGGGCGCAGTGGACCGCGCACGACATCAGCCGGCCGGTCTTGAGGGCGTGGACGCGACGCAGGGCGTCCGCCGACTCGAGCCCCGCGTCCTTCAGGTCGAGGTACTGGCCTCCGACCATGCCCGCGACGCCGGTCGCGCGGCTGATCTCGCGCAGGATGCCGACCCGGGTCTCGGCGCTTCCGGGCTGGTGCTCGGCCACCAGCTGCACGGCCTCGGCGAACAGGGCGTCGCCGGCCAGGATCGCCGTGTCCTCCCCGAACAGCTTGTGGCACGTCGGCCGGCCCCGGCGAAGGTCGTCGTCGTCCATCGCCGGCAGGTCGTCGTGGATCAGCGAGTAGGTGTGGACGAGCTCGATCGCCGCGGCGGAGGGCAGCAGGTCCTCGGCTCTCCGGCCGAGGGTCTCGCAGGTGGCCAGGGCGAGCACCGGGCGGATCCGTTTGCCGCCCGCCAGGAGCGAATGCCGCATCGCGTCGATCAGGCCCTGGGTACCGGCCATCTCGCTCACTTCGCCGGGATCGCTCGACGAGAAGGTGAGGTCCTCGAGGTACGCCTCGACCATGTCGCGCAGGTGCTCGGGGTAGGGCGTCTCGACCTCCGTGACGAACGGACGCGGCATGCTACCGCCGCTCGGCGCGAGCGGTGTTACGGTCGCGGTGTGAGAGCGCTGATCCTCCACGGCGCCGACGATCTCCGCCTCGAGGACGTGCCCGAGCCCGTCGCCGGCCCAGGTGAGATCACCGTCGATGTGCTCGTCGCGCTGACGTGCGCGACCGATGCCAAGATGATGCGCGCCGGGGCCCACCCGGCGCTGGGCCCGCTGCCCGCCCCGCTCGGGCACGAGCTGGCGGGCGTGGTGCGCGAGGCGGGCCGGGGGGTGGAGTGGCCGCGGCCCGGTGACGAGGTCGTGGTGGCGAACTCCGCGCCGTGCCTCGACTGCTCCGCCTGCCGGGCCGGCCGCCCCAACCTATGCCGGCGCATCTCCTACCTGACCGGCGCGTTCGCCGAGCGGGTGCGGGTGCCCGCCGCCATCACGGCGCGCAACACCCATCCGCTGCCCTCCGGTCTCGACCCGGCCCGGGCCGCCGCCTCCGAGCCCCTCGCCTGCGCGGTCCACACGGCCCGCGGCTGCAGTCGAGGGGGCGCTCGGGAGACGTTGATCCTGGGCGGCGGGGTGCAGGGCTGGTTCCTGACAGCGCTGCTGTCGCGTGCCGGCAACCGCGTCACGCTGCTCGATCCGCATCCGGAGCGACGCGCGCGCGCCCTGGGGGCCGGGGCGTCGACCGTGCACCCGGTGCCCCGGGGCGCCACGGCCCTCGATCGGATGCGCCGGTCGCTCGGCGAGGGGGAGGGGGCTGCGCTGGTGGTGGAGGCCGTCGGCCGGCCCGAGGCATGGGAGATGGCCGTCGCCCTCGCCGGCCCCGGCGGCGAGGTCGTGTTGCACGGAGGCTGCCCGGCGGGCACGCGGATCGACATACCGACCGGGCCGATTCACTATTCAGAGCTGGTGCTCCGAGGTTCCTATCACCACACGCCTGATGCATTCCGCGAGGCGATATCGCTCATCGCGACGGGCGACATACCGGTCGACATTCTGCTCCGGCGTCCGGTCGGCCTCGCCGATGTACCCGACCTACTGCGGGCATCACGGGGTGAAAAGCACCCCGTGATGCCCGACATGCTCTGAAGCGGCCTCTCAGAGCTTGCTGAGCATGCCCTTCAGCTTCTCGACCTGCTCGATCTGCGCGCGCAGCGTGGCGAGCTCCTTCTCCTGGCTGCGCACGATGCCGGCCAGCTCCTGGAGGGAGTCCATCGCGCGTGACAGCGCGGCGTCCGCGTTGCCCCCGGCGCCGCCGGAGGTGCGCGCCGCCGGCGCGGTGCGGCGCGTCTTGGAGCCGCGCGGCGCGCGCGGCTGCAGCGTCGCTCCGCGCTGGCGCGCGACCCTGTAGTAGTTGGCGGCGACGGTGCCGGCCCGGCGGCCGGTCATCTCGGACAGGCGCTGGAACGCGTTGGTGCGGCTCAGGCCCTCCTCCTGGATGATCTTCTCCACCTGCTCGAAGATCTCGTTGCCGATGTTGCCGCGCTCGGTCGTCTGCTGCTCGTCGCCATCCATACCCGGTCCTCCACTCGTATCAATGATCCATGTGAGCGGAGTATAGAAGCCCTGTTATTCAGTTACATGATCGGGCGAAACTACCTATATGACGACTTGGGGCTATCGATGCACTTCACGGCGTCGTCTCGAACAGCACCATCGTCGCGGTGAATCCGTGTAGGAAGCTGCGACCGCCGACCGGCCCGATCTCGCCGTTGCAGAAGAGGCCCGCCGCGGGGATCGACGCGAGCTCCTCGGCGATCGCGGTCGCGTCGTGGTCGGGGCCCGGGAACATGTGGGTGCCGCGGCCGTTGCAGCTGAACAGGAGCGCCCCGCCCGGCGCGCCCTCTCCGGGCTCGCCGCGCGCGTCGCGCAGCGCGGCCCTCAGGTCGTCGTCGGCCGATCGGGCGTCGCGCACGTGGAAACGCATCGTCTGGCCCACCCTCACGCGCTCGCCCACGATGAGCGCGCCGCTTTCGCGGTCGCCGCCCTGGATGGGCCGCACGAGGAAGTCGCCCCGCTCGTAGTCGGGGGTGTTCTCGTCGATGACGAGGCCCGCCATCAGCCCCTCGAGGGCCAGCGCGCGCTCGCCGGGCTCGAGCGTCTCGACGACCTCCTGGAGCTTCATCAGCGCCGGCATCCCCGCGAGCTCGAGGACGCTGGAGCCCTCGGCGGCGGTGATCACCATCTCCGGGCCGATCGGCATGCACCCCTGGGAGACGACCGTCCGCATGCGTGCGCCGCGCAGCGCCACCGCGACGGCCCCCTCCTCCAGGACGTCGCCGCCGGCGAACAGCCGGTGCTCGCCGGGTCGCGTGCCGCCCGAGGCGAGCCCCCCCACCACCACGGGCGCGCCCGGCTCGCCGTTCAGCTCGTCGAGCAGGCCGTCGGCGGGGAAGGAGAAGGGGTCGGCCAGCATGATGACCGGGCCGATGCCGGTCGCCGCGGTGTCGGAGATCGCGTCCGGCCAGCCGAGGACGCCCATTCCCTCGCCGAGCGGCCGGGCGACCAGGCGGAACGGGATCACCTCGACGCCGGGAAGGCGGGCGGCCCAGACTGACAGCGCGGGCCCGTCTTCGATCTCGCGCCCGTCGCCCACGATCGCCTCGCCCATGGCGCCCAGCAGGTGCTCGGGGGCGAGATCGGCGTGGATGGCGGCCAGGAGGTCCTCGGCCCGCTCGCAGAGCCCGGGGGAGGCGAACATCACCAGCAGGGTCGGCGCCACGCCCTCGCCGAGCCCGGCGCGCACGGCGGTGCACGCCTCCCGGGCCGCCTCCACCGGGTCGGCCTGCTGGGAGAGACCCACACCGAATCGCGCGCGATCGTCCACGAGGGTCATTGTGGCGCACCTGCGGCGGGTCGTGCCCGTCTCATGGCTCCGGCTCCATCGGATCGAGCAGCGCGCGCGCTTCGAGCTCGCGGTCGGCGGGCACCAGCAGCTCGCGCGGCCCCCCGGCCAGCATGTCGGGCACGTCCACGGTCGCCCGCCGCATCAGCACGGGGATGTCGAGCTCGGCGAGGAGCCCGGCCAGCATCTCGGCCTCGGGCTGGTGGCGCGCGAAGGCCACCTTCACCCACCGGGGCGCCGCGGCCCGCGGCTCGGCTCGGCGGCGGAAGAGGCTCAAAACGTGTGCCCCACCGCCGGGGAGGGCGGCCGCGGCCGGCTGCGGCCGACGAGGAAGGGCGTGATCAGGAGAGCGCCGGCGGCGAAGCCGCCGATGTGGGCCATGTAGGCCACGCCGCCACCCCCGGCGGTGGCCGAGCCGCCGAGGTAGATCAGCTGGAGGGCGAGGTAGACCGCGAGCCAGATCCACGCGGGCAGCCTGAAGGGCAGGAAGAAGAACGGGAGGACGACGGTCCAGATGCGCACCCGCGGATAGAGCACCAGATAGGCGCCGAGCACGCCCGATATCGCCCCCGACGCGCCGATGAGCGGAATCGTGCTCGAGGGGTCGACGAGGGCCTGGGCAAGGCCGGCGAGCGCCCCGCAGATCAGGAAGAAGGGAAGGAAGCGCAGGCGCCCGAGGCGATCCTCGATGTTGTTGCCGAAGACCCACAGGAAGAGCATGTTGAAGGCGAGGTGCAGCACGTCGGCGTGGAGGAACTGACTCGTCACGAGGCCGGTGTAGCGGTCCTGGCGCTGATTCAGCTGCAGGCAGCCGTCGGCCGTGGGGACGGACCCGTTGACCAGGTGGTCGGCGACGAGTCCGTACTCGCAGATGAACCCCTGCTCGCTGGACGCCGTGCCATCGTCCGGCTTGGACGTCTGGAAGGCGAACGCCAACGTGCAGACGACGATGATCGCGATCGTCAGCACCGCGGTCCGTCGCGTCGGGTTGACGTCCTTGAGCGGGATCACGCGTCGGCCATCCCGGCGCCCCGCTAGGGCGCGGCGAGCGTGTGGGCGAGCAGCGCGGCCTGGGCGTGCATGCGGTTCTCCGCCTGGTCCCAGACGGCCGAGCGCGGTCCGTGGAGGACCTCGTAGGTGATCTCCTCGCCGTGGTGCGCGGGGAGGCAGTGCAGGGCGACGGCGTCCGGCGCGGCCCGGTCGAGCAGCGCGTCGTCGATGCGGTAGGGCGCGAAGGCCGCGCGCCGCTCCGCCTCGCCTCCCTCGTCGCCCATGGAGGTCCAGGTGTCCGTGTAGAGGGCGCGCGCGCCCGCGGCAGCCTCGGCGGCGTCGGCCACCACGCGCGCCGACCCGCCGTGGGAGCGCGCGACGCCGTCGGCCCACTGGACCAGCTCCGCGTCCGGCGTGAAGCCCTCCGGGCAGGCCGCCGTGACGTTCATGCCCGTGAGGGCGCCGACCGTCATCAGCGAGACGCACACGTTGTTGCCGTCGCCGAGGTACGCGACCTGCAGGCCCCGGAGCGAGCCGAAGCGCTCGCGCAGCGTCTGGGCGTCGGCGAGCGCCTGGCAGGGGTGGTGCTCGTAGGTGAGGCCGTTGATCACGGGCACGCCCGCGTGCCGGTCGAACTCACGCAGCGTCTCGTGCGGCCCCGTGCGGAGCATGATCGCGTCGGCCATCCGCCCCAGCACCTTGGCGGTGTCCTCGATCGTCTCGCCCCTGCCGAGCTGCATGTCGTTGGGCGAGAGCACCATGCTCGTGCCGCCGAGGCGGGCGATGCCGCTGACGAAGGAGACGCGCGTCCGCGTGGACGGCCGCTCGAAGATCAGGGCGATCACCCTGTCGGCGAGCAGGTGCGGCCAGCCGCCGGGCTCGGCCTTCAGGCGGTCGGCCAGATCGAGGATGGCCTCAACCCCGTCGGGAGGGTGGTTGCGGAGCGTGAGCAGGGAGCGCCCGACCAGATCGGGATGCGGCGTGAAGGAGTCCCAGGACACGGTCGCGAAGTGTACTGAGAAGACCTGCGACGGCTGCGCGCCGAGTCGTCCGAGGGCGTCTCTATCGTCGGCTCCGTTGCACTCCCCGGAGGCCACCCACATTCCGAGACTCGCGCACGAGCGGGATGCCGGCGCGGCGGCGCAGCGGCGGGTGATCCTCCTGGCGGCGGCGATCGCGCTGCCGACCCTGCTGGTGCTCGTCGGCTTCGTGACGGCCTGGCCTCTCTACGCCCTGCCCCTGGCCCTCGCCCTCCCGCTCGGGGGGGCGCGAGGCATGGCCGCAGCCGCGACGATCGCGGGCCTGACGCTCGCCCTGGCGACGGGGCAGCCCGGCGCCGACGGCCGCGCCCTGGCGATCGGCCTCGGGGCCTTCGTGCTCACCGGGATCGCGGTCGGCGCCGGTCATCACGCCCAGAGCCGCGATGCGCAGCGCATCGCCAGCCTGTCGCTCACCGATCGCCTCACCGGCGTCCACAACTACGCCTTCTTCGCCGACGCGCTCCCGCGCGAGTGCCGACGCGCCGAGCGCTACGGGCTGCCGCTGTCGCTCGTGTTGCTCGACCTCGACCAATTCAAGGCGTTCAACGATCGCTGGGGGCACGATGCGGGAAACCGCCTGCTGTCCGCCGTGGGCCAGATCATCAAGGCCAGCTCGCGCTCGTCGGACATCGCCGCCCGCTTCGGCGGCGAGGAGTTCGCGCTCATTGTCCCCGGACCCGCCGAGGAGGCCCTCGAGGCGGCCGAGCGCATCCGGGCGGCGGTGGCGGAGGTCACCGTCCTGGTGGCCGGCGGCGAGTCGGTCGGCACCACGATCTCCGCGGGCGTCGCGGACTTCCACAACGGAGAGGGCGACACCGGCGAGCGGATGCTCGACCAGGCCGACAAGGCGCTCTACCACTCCAAGGCGACCGGTCGCGACCGCGTGAGCCTCTTCGCCCCCGAGCACCGGTGGGCAGCGGCCTCTTAGCAGGGTAAAAGGAAAGATCTAAGCCTCAGGTCGAGGGTGAGATACGCGTGCCCGACGGCGGTAACACGCGTTTCAGGGCGGCTTCGAGCGCGACGGCCACCCCCGCGCCGAGCACGGCGCCCGCCACCACGTCGCCGGGTTCGTGCTCGGCGTTCGCCACCCGCGCCAGAGCCCCCACGGCGGCCGCCCCGGCGAGCGCCCGCCCGAGCGCCGGCTCGCGGCGGGCGACGGTGAGGGCGATCGCGCTCGCGGCGGCGGCGTGGCGGCTGGGGAAGCCGCCCTCGCTGCGGGCGCCGGGGCGCCGCCGCCCCAGCCGGTCGCGCAGCGCGCGCGCGGCCGTCGCGCCTCCCACCCCCGCCGCGAGGGCACGCAGTCCGGTCGCCCGCCGTGCGGGCCCCGCGACGAGCAGGGCTACGGCGACCCGGAACCCGGGGCTCATCGCCCGGGCGACGGCTCCCGCGGCCGCCGGCCCGCCGGGGATCGCGCCGACGCGCCGGCGCAGCGCCGCCCCGAGGCGGCGGTCGAGTCGTGAGAGGCGCCGCATCCCGGCAAGGCTAACCGGGTAACCGGGGCGGGCGGGACGCGCCGTGGGCCGCTGGTACCCTCGAAGCGATGCGCCGCGCCGCCATCGCCCCCCTCCTCGCCCTGCTGGCGATCGCCGTCCTGGCCGCCGGCTGCGGTGGCGCCGCGGGTCTGGGCGGCGGAGACACCCAGCCGATCCAGCCCGCCCGCGACCGGCAGCCCGCTCCGGCCGTGTCCGTCGCCTCCCTCGACGGGGGCCCGGACCTCACGCTCGCATCCCGCGAGGGGAGGCCGGTGATCCTCAACTTCTGGGCCTCCTGGTGCGAGCCCTGCCAGCGCGAGACGCCGGCTCTGGTCGCCTTCTCGAAGGCCAACCCCGGGCTCGACGTGGTGGGGCTCGCGGTCAACGACCGGCCGGCCGACAGCCGTCGCTTCGCGGCGCAGATGAAGATCCCCTACGACCTGGGGGCCGACCGCGACGCCGACGTCGCGTCGGAGTTCGGGGTGCAGGGCCTGCCGGTGACCGTGATCATCGACGCCGAGGGACGCATCGCCGACACGTTCGTGGGGGAGATCACGCGCGAGCAGCTCGACGGCTACGCGGCGCAGCTCCTCCCCTGAGCCTCCCGGGGCGCGGTGGGCCATAATCGCCGGGTGACGAGCACCCTGGAGGCCCGCGTCGCGGATCACTGCCGGCGGCATGCGCTGCTCCCCGCGGGCGCGCCGGTCCTCGCGATGGTCTCGGGCGGGGCCGACTCGATCTGCCTGATGCACCTGCTCGCGGAGATCCACGACGGTCCCATCGCGGTGCTGACCATCGACCACGGACTGCGGCCGGAGTCGGCGGGCGAGTGCGCCGGGGTCGTCGCCGCGGCGCGCGCCCTCGGCCTCCACGCGCGCCTGGAGCGGCTCGCCATGTCGCCGGGCGCCGGCCTGCAGGAGCGCGCGCGCGATCTGCGGCTGGCCCGCGCCCGCGACGTCGCCGCCGCGGACGGCCACGCCCTCATCGCCACCGGGCACACCGCCTCCGACCAGGCGGAGACGGTCCTCTTCCGGATGGCCCGGGGCACGGGGCGCACGGGTGCCGTGGGCATGGCGCCGCACCGCGACGGGATCATCCGCCCGCTGCTCGGGCTCGAGCGGGCCGAGACGCGGGCCTGGTGCGACGCGCGCGGCCTGCCCGTCGTGGACGACCCCTCCAATCGCGACCCGCGCTTCGCGCGCGCCCGCGTGCGGGACGGGCTTATCGGCGCCCTGGCCGCGGTCCATCCCGGAGCCGAGCGCCACGTCGCGGCCTTCGCCGACCTCATGCGGGACGAGGCCGAGCTGCTGCTCCCGCTCGTGGACACGGCGTGGGCGCGCGCCCAGGATCGCGGAGGCCTGCGGCTGGACGCCCTCGCCGCCGAGTCCGAGGCGATGCGGCGCATCCTGGTGCGCCGCCTGATCGCCGCGAGCGGCCTGCCCGGCGACGCGCTCGGCGCCGCGCCGCTCGCCCGCGTGCTCGCCCTGCGGCCGCCCCGCGGGCGCGTCGGCCTGCCCGGCGACGGATCGGCGTCGTTGGAGCGTGGGCGCCTGGTCGTGTCGGGTCCGCCCGCCGTCGCGTCGCCGGACGCCCCGCTCGATGTCCCCGGCAGGGTGCTCTTCGGCGGCCTCGCGGTTCGCGCGAGCGAGGGGGTGGGCGCCGCACCGGGGCCGCGCCGCGTTGCCGTGCGCTGCGACGGGCCGCTCACCGTCCGGTCGCCGCGACCGGGCGACCGGCTGCCCCTGCGCCACGGAGGGCACGTCGCGGTGGGCCGTCTCCTCGCGTCGGACGGGGTACCGTCCCGCGAGCGCGTCGGCGTGGCCGTGGTGGCCACGGCCGATCGCGTGGTGTGGGTGGCCGGGCACCGCGCCGCCGAGGACCTGCTGGTGACGGACCGCGGACCCGCCGTAATCCTCGAGATGGAGGCCGTATGACGGACGAGGCAGAGGGCACGGTCGGCGAGGTCCTGATCTCCGAGGCCGAGCTGCAGGGGAAGATCGCCGATATCGCCGCGCGCATCTCGGAGGACTACGCGGGCCGCAACATCCTTGTGATCGGAGTCCTGAAGGGGGCGATCTTCTTCATCTCCGACCTCGTGCGTCAGCTCTCGGTGCCCTGCGAGCTCGACTTCATGGCCGTCTCCTCGTACGGCGCCTCCACCCACTCCTCTGGCGTGGTGCGGATCCTGAAGGACCTCGACATCCCGATCGCCGGCCGCCACGTCCTCATCGTGGAGGACGTGATCGACTCGGGGCTGACGCTCTCCTACCTGCTCAAGAACCTCACCTCGCGCGGGCCGGCCTCGCTCGAGATCTGCACCCTGCTCGCGAAGCCCGGCTACAAGCGCCTGAACATCGCGGTGCGCTACGTCGGGTTCGAGCTCCCGGACGTGTTCGTGGTGGGCTACGGACTCGACTACGCGGAGCGCTACCGGAACCTCCCGCACATCGCCGTCTTCGCCCTCTGAGAAGGCCGTCGGGATGAACGCGGCCGTCATCCCTGGAGTGCTCTCTCCCGACCCCCGGCCGTCGCCGGGGTCGCTGCTATCCTCGACCGATCGTCCGGCGTCGGCCCGGAGGGTCGCCCGGGGCTCGTTCGCCGATGTGACTCGAGTCGATCAGGTGGCGCGGTGAACAAGTTCCTCAAGAGCGCGGCGTTCCCGATCCTCATCGTGATCCTGCTGGTGTTCGTGGCCCAGCGACTGGTGGTGTCGAGCGAGCCGTCCACCCCCGCGCCGACCTTCAGCGAGTTCACCCAGCAGATCCAGGAAGGCAAGGTCGCCAAGGCCACCATCGAGGTGGAGAGCCAGGAGGTGAAGGTCGACCTGAAGGACGGGACGAACTTCACCACCGGATATCCGCAGGACTACTCCAACACCCTGGTCGAGCAGTTGCAGACCGCTGATGTGCCCTTCGCGGTCAAGGGCATCCCGAGCTCGCCCTGGTGGTCGTCGCTGATCTGGCTGGCCCCGTTCATCCTCTTCATCGGGTTCTGGATCTTCCTGATGAACCGCATGCAGGGCGGCGGCTCCAAGGTGATGAGCTTCGGCAAGAGCCGGGCCAAGCGGATGGCCGTCGATGCCCCCAAGATCTCCTTCAAGGACGTCGCCGGCGCCGACGAGGCCGTCGAGGAGCTCCACGAGATCAAGGAGTTCCTGGAGAACCCCAAGAAGTTCCAGGCCCTGGGCGCGCGCATCCCCAAGGGGGTGCTCCTGTTCGGGCCCCCCGGCACCGGCAAGACCCTGCTCGCGCGCGCGGTCGCCGGCGAGGCCGGGGTGCCGTTCTTCTCGATCTCGGGATCGGACTTCGTGGAGATGTTCGTGGGCGTGGGCGCCAGCCGGGTGCGCGACCTGTTCGAGCAGGCCAAGCAGTCGAGCCCGTGCATCATCTTCATGGACGAGATCGACGCGGTCGGCCGCCACCGCGGCGCGGGCCTTGGCGGCGGCCACGACGAGCGCGAGCAGACCCTCAACCAGCTGCTGGTCGAGATGGACGGCTTCGAGGCCAAGGACAACATCATCCTGATCGCGGCCACCAACCGCCCCGACATCCTCGACCCGGCCCTGCTGCGCCCGGGCCGCTTCGACCGCCAGATCGTCGTCGACCGCCCCGACCGCGACGGGCGCGCCCAGATCCTGCGCGTCCACACCAAGGGCAAGCCGATCGCCAAGTCGATCGACCTGGCCGTGCTGGCCGGCCAGACCCCCGGCTTCACCGGCGCCGATCTGGCCAACCTGGTCAACGAGGCCGCCCTGCTGGCCGCCCGCAAGGGCAAGCGCGTGATCGAGCAGACCGAGCTCGAGGAGGGGATCATGCGCGTGATCGCCGGCCCCGAGAAGAAGTCGCGCATCCTCTCCGAGAAGGAGCGGGTGGTGACCGCCTACCACGAGATGGGCCACGCCCTGGTGGGCCACTTCCTGCCCGACGCCGACCCGGTCCACAAGATCTCGGTGGTCAGCCGCGGCCAGGCCCTGGGCTACACGATCTCGATGCCGACCGAGGACAAGTTCCTCACCACCCGCGCCCAGCTCGAGGACCAGATGGCGATGACCCTGGGCGGGCGCGCCGCCGAGGAGCTGATGTTCAACGAGATCACCACCGGCGCCGCCAACGACCTCGAGAAGGTCACCTCGACCGCCAAGCAGATGACGATGCGCTTCGGCATGAGCGAGAAGCTCGGGCCGCGCGTGCTCGGCCACAACCAGGGCGCGCCCTTCCTCGGGCGCGACATGCACTCCGAGCCCGACTACTCCGACGACCTGGCGCGCACGATCGACTCCGAGATCCGCCGGATCATCGAGGAGGCCCACCAGCGCGCCCGCGACATCCTCACCGAGCACCGCGACGCCCTGGAGCTGCTCTCGCAGATCCTGCTCAAGCGCGAGACGATCGAGCGTGACGAGTTCATCGGCCTGCTGGCCGGCGAGCCCGAGGACGTCGTCTTCGCCGAGCGCGACGCCAAGGCCGCCCGCGCCGCCGCCGAGCTCGAGCGCGAGTCCTCCACCGGCACCGCCAAGCCCAAGCGCCTTCCCTACCCGTCGGCCGGGGAGCCCCTGCCCGAGGGGTAGCCTCCGGGCGTCCGTCTCCCGGTCCTCATCCGCCGGCGCGCTGCGCCGGCACACCGACGAGGGAGACGCCATGCGGGCGGATTACGACAGCGAGGCCGACGCGCTCTACGTGCGCCCCACCGAGGGCGGGGTCGCGAGGAGCATCGAGCTCGGGTGCCGCATGGTGGTGGATCTGGATGAGTACGGGCGGGTGCGGGGCGTCGAGTTCGTCACGCCCGGCCACCCCTTCGCCGAGCGCCTGGCCGAGGCCCAGCGGCGCCTCGGGGTGGACGCCGCTGCCGTGAACGCCGCGGTCCGGGCGGCGGTGGCGGCGGCCGACCGGACCGTCCACATCGAGGTCCGGCCAGGGCGGGAGCGGTGAGCCCTGATCCGCCGGGCGGGGCAGGTCCGGTCTCGCCCCTCGACGCGTACCCTTGGCCGGTGCCCGACCCCCTCTCATGGCTCTCGTCCCCGTGCGTGATGGGTATCCTCAACGTCACCCCGGACTCGCTCTGGGGTGGCGACGGGCCGATCGCGTCCGGTCCCGCGATGGAGCGCCTGGCGGCAATGGAGCGCGACGGGGCCGCGATCTGCGACGTCGGCGCCGAGAGCACCCGCCCCGGATCCGAGCCGGTGGGGGCCCGCGACCAGCTCGCGCGCCTGGACGGGGTGCTGCAGGCGATCCGGGACGCGCTGCCGTCGATCGCCCTGTCGGTCGACACCTCCCTCGCCCCGGTGGCCGAGGCGGCGCTCGACGCCGGGGCGGTCCTGGTGAACGACGTCACCGCCGGTCGCGGCGACCCCGACCTGCTCGGGCTGGTCGCCGACCGCGGGGCCGCGGTCTGCCTGGTGCACATGCGCGGCGCCCCGCGCACCATGCAGGCGGACCCGCGCTACGGCGACGTGGTCGCCGAGGTTCGCGACGCCCTGGCCGAGCGCCTCGACGCGGCCGTGGCCGCCGGGGTGCCCGAGGAGCGCGTGATCCTCGACCCGGGGATCGGCTTCGGCAAGACGCTCGACCACAACCTCGCCCTGCTCGCGGGCGTGGGGAGGCTCGCCGCCCTCGGGCGTCCCGTGCTGATCGGCGTGTCGCGCAAGAGCATGTTCGACGCCCTCCTGGGGCGCGCGGTGGACGAGCGCATGCCGGCCTCGGTGGCGGCCGGCCTCGCCGCCGTCGCGCGCGGCGCGGCGGTGCTGCGCGTGCACGACGTCCGCGAGACGGTCGACGCCCTGCGTGTGTGGAGCGCGGTGGGCGACGCGGGGGCCACGGCGTGAGCGGGGACCGCCTCCAGGTGATGCTCACGGGCCTCGAGGTCTTCGGCCGTCACGGCGTGCTCGCCGCGGAGACCGCGCTCGGCCAGCGGTTCGTGGTCGACCTCGAGATCACCCTGTCGCACTGCGAGGCGAGCCGCTCCGACGATCTCGCCGACACGGTTGACTACGCGGGCCTCGCCGACGACGTGGCCGCGATCGTCGCCGGCCCGCCGTTCGCCCTGCTGGAGCGCCTCGCCGGCGCGATCGCCGACCGGGCGCTCGCCGAGCCCCACGCCGCCGAGGTCCTCGTGAGGGTGCGCAAGCCGCATGTCGCGATCCCGCACACGGTGCGCGAGAGCGCCGTCACCCTGCGCCGCGCCGCGGCGTCCTAGTGCGCTACTGGGTCGGCCTCGGCGCGAACCTCGGCGACCGGCGGGCCGCGATCGAGGCGGCGATCGCCTGGCTCGAGCGCGAGGCGGTCGTGGAAGCGGTCAGCCACCCCTACGAGACCGCGCCGCGCGAGCTGCTCGACCAGCCGGCCTTCCTGAACGCCGCCGCGCGGGTGCAGAGCCCGCTCTGCCCGCGCGAGTTCCTGCGCGAGGTGAAGGCGCTGGAGCTCGGACTCGGCCGCGACCCCGGCGGCGTGCGCTTCGGCCCGCGGGCGATCGATTGCGACCTCCTGCTCTGGGGGGGCGGCCGCTGGCGCGACGACGCCCTCCAGATCCCTCACCCGAGGCTCACCGAGCGCCGCTTCGCGCTGCTGCCGTTGCTCGACATCGATCCGGGCCTGCGGCTGCCCGACGGGCGCGCCCTCGCCGACATCGAGGCGGCGCTCGACGCGTACGAGCAGCCCGCCGAGCGCCTGGAGCAGCCGTTCTCGCGCGCGGGGGCCCCCGGAGGGCGTGAGATATGATCGGCGGCCGACCGAGCGCCAAGGAGCCCCCGGATGTCCCATACCGATGAGCTCGAGGAGTACGACGCCGAGCTCGAGCTGAGACTGAAGCGCGAGTACGCCGACGTCTTCCCGCTCTTTCGGTTCTGCGTGCTGACGCAGGAGGCCACGTACCTCTGCAACCAGTTCCAGCGCGACTTCATGCCGCAGGCCTCCTACCCCTTCTTCCACATCACCATGGAGGACGTGTGGGTGTGGGACAAGAACCGCCCGACGCGGATCATCCCGAAGGTCGAGATCTACACGACCCAGGACGTGACGGTCGAGATCCTGCGCACCCTCGACGCGGTGGAGCCGGGCGAAACCGGCGAGTGACCATGCTCCTCGTCATCGACGCGGGCAACACCCAGACCCAGGCCGGCGTGTATCACGGTGAGGATCTGCTCCACGAGTGGCGGATCTCGACAGAGCGCGAGGCCACCGCCGACGAGCTCGCGGCCCACCATGACCAGATCCTGCGCCTGCGCGGGGGGAGCCTGGGCGAGCTGGACGAGATGGTCGTCGCATCCGTCGTCCCGAACCTCTCGGCCGCCTACCGGTCGCTGGCGGTCAAGTACCTGCAGCGCGAGGCCCTGCTGATCGGCCCGGGCGTGCGCACGGGGATCTCGCTGGCCATCGACAACCCGCGCGAGCTCGGCGCCGACCGGCTGGTGAACGCCGTGGCCGCCTTCCGCCGCGTGGGCGGGCCCTGCATCGTGGTCGACTTCGGCACGGCGACCACCTTCGACGCGATCTCCGAGGCCGGCGAGTACCTGGGCGGGGCGATCGCCCCCGGCATCGAGACCTCGCTCGACGCGCTCACGGCCCGCGCCGCGCGGCTGGTCAAGATCGACCTCGCGCCGCCGGCCCGCGCGATCGGCAAGTCGACCGCCGAGAGCATGCGCTCCGGCGTCGTGTTCGGCACCGTGGCGATGGTCGATGGCGTGTGCGAGCGGATGAAGGACGAGCTCGGCCCCGGCACGACGGTGCTCGCCACCGGCGGCCTCGCCACGCTCGTCTGCCCGCTCTCGATGCAGATCGACGAGGTCCACCCTCTGCTCACCCTCGAGGGCCTGCGCCTGGTGCACGAGCTGAACGTTCCGCGCCTCGAGGCCACCGGGGAGGTCCGATGAGGAAGCGCATGCGCACCGTCCTCGCGGAGCGGACCACCGCGGCCGACGCCGCCCCGCCCGCCCGGCCCGAGCGCTGGCCCGTCGCCGAGCCGTTCGCGATCGGGGGTCTCGAGATCTCCAACCGGCTCGTGCAGCCGCCGCTCGCCGGGATCGCCAACTGGGCCTTCCGGCGGCAGTCGCGCCGCCACGGGGCCGGCCTGGCCGTCTCCGAGATGATCGCCAGTTTCGGCATCCGCTACGCCAACCGGAAGACGCTCGGGATGCTCACGATCGTCCCCGACGAGCACCCGGTCGGGGTGCAGGTCTTCGGCGCCGATCCCGACGCGATGGCGGAGGCGGCGCGCGCGGTCGAGGCGGCCGGCGCAGACCTGATCGACATCAACATGGGCTGCCCGGTCAACAAGATCTGCAAGACCGGCGCGGGCGCGGCGCTGCTCGCCGATCCGGCCGCCGCCGCGCACATCGTCGAGGTGATGGTCCGCGCCGTGAGCGTGCCCGTCACGGTGAAGATGCGCCGCGGGCTCACGCCCGGCACCTCGACCCCGGTCGAGACCGCCCGGCGCTTCGAGGCCGCGGGCGCCGCCGCGCTCTGCCTGCACCCGCGTGCCGCCGCCGAGGAGTACGGCGGCACGGCCGACCACCGCATCACGGCCGAGGTCGTGGACGCGGTGGGCATCCCGGTCATCGCCAGCGGCGACATCGCGACCCCGGAGGACGCCCTGCGGGTGCTCGAGGACACCGGCTGCGCGGCGATCGCCGTGGGCCGTGCGGCCCTCGGCAACCCCTGGGTCTACGGCGAGATCCTCTCGGGCCACCGCCGCCCGCGCCCGGACCTCGCGGAGGTCGCCGAGGAGGTCGCGCTCTTCGCCGCCGACGCCCGGCTCGCGATCGGCGACTCGCGCGCGACCGGCTACATGCGCAAGTTCTATCCCTGGTACCTGGCCGGCCAGGAGGTCGGCGCGTCCGTACTGTCCGAGCTGCTCACCGAACCCACGCTCGACGCCGCGCTCGCGCGGCTGCGCTCCCTGGCCGCCGCCTCGGCGGCCGCTTGATAGTTCAGAACGTCGAAGCTACCTTTCGCGCCGCCTTTCGGCCGATAGAGGGGCCGATGGCGCCTACACGAAGGAGACCCACCCGATGGACCGCGAAGTGATCCTGACGGAAGAGGGCTACGCGAAGCTCACCGAGGAGATCGAGTACCTCACCACCACCAAGCGCCGTGAGGTGGCGGAGCGGATCAAGGAGGCGCGCGAGTTCGGCGACATCTCCGAGAACTCGGAGTACGACGACGCCAAGAACGAGCAGGCGCAGCTCTTCTACCGCATCCAGTCCCTCGAGCAGAAGCTGCGCAACGCGCGGGTGGTGGACACCGAGCACCTGTCCACCGACATGGTCTCCATCGGCGCACGGGTCACGCTGAAGGACACCAAGAGCAAGGCCGTGCGCGAGTACTCGATCGTCGGCTCGGCCGAGGCCGACCCCAAGAACCAGCGGCTCTCCAACGAGAGCCCGGTGGGCAAGGCGCTGCTGGGCAAGAAGAAGGGCGAGAAGGTGACGATCCCCGCCCCCCGCGGCGCGCTCGTCTACCAGATCGTGGACATCCAGGCCGGTGACCACCACGGCTGATCCGACCCCATCGGAAGGTGGGCTCGAGGCACTGATCGCGGAGCGGCGCGCCAAGGCGCGCGCCCTCCGCGAGGCCGGGGTCGACCCGTTCCCCGCCCGCTTCCCGGGGCGGACCGACATCGCGTCGGTGCGCGCGGCTCACGAGGATCTCGCCCCGGGCGACACGGGCGCCGAGGTGGTCCGCGTGGCCGGTCGCCTGGCGGCGCGGCGGGGGCAGGGCAAGGTGGCCTTCCTCGACCTGGACGACCGCAGCGGGCGGATCCAGCTCTGGGCGAGCATCGACCGGCTGGGCGAGGAGGCGATGGCCGCCCTGCTCGACCTCGACCTGGGGGACATCGTCGGGGTGAGCGGTCCGGTCACGCGCACGCGCCGCGGGGAGCTGAGCGTCGCCGTCGATGAGGCGGTGCTGCTGGCGAAGTCGCTGCGGCCGCCGCCGGACAAGCACGCCGGCCTGAAGGACCCCGAGACGCGCTTTCGACGGCGCTACCTGGAGCTGATGTCCGACCCGGAGGCGCGCGCCGGGTTCATCACGCGCTCGCGCGCCATCGCCTCGGTGCGGCGCTTCCTCGACGACCGCGGTTTCGTCGAGGTCGAGACGCCCACGCTGCAGCCGGTGTACGGCGGCGCCGCCGCCCGGCCGTTCACCACGCACCACAACGCGCTCGACCGCGATCTCTACCTGCGCATCGCAACCGAGCTGTATCTCAAGCGCTGCATCGTGGGCGGCCTGGAGAAGGTCTACGAGCTCGGCAAGGACTTCCGCAACGAGGGCGTCAGCCACAAGCACAACCCCGAGTTCACGATGGTCGAGACCTACGAGGCCTTCGCGGACTACCGCGACGTGATGGACATGCTGGAGCAGATGGTCTCGACCGCGGCCCGCGACGCCACGGGCTCCACCGCGGTCGGCTGGAAGGGCGACGTGATCGAGTTGGCCCCCCCGTGGCGGCGACTCGACTTCCGCGAGGGGCTGCTGGAGGCGAGCGGCGTGGACGTGCGGGTGCACACGGACGAGGCCGGTCTGCGCGCCGCCATGCGCGCGGCCGGGTTGGATGCGCCCGACGGCATGCCCTGGGCGAAGCTCGTCGACGGGCTGCTCTCGCAGACCCTCGAGCCGACCCTGATCCAGCCCACGATCCTCTACGACTATCCGCTCGAGCTCTCGCCCTTCGCCAAGCGGCGCCCCGACGACCCGTCGATCGTGGAGCGCTTCGAGGCCTTCGCCGGCGGCATGGAGATCGGCAACGCCTTCACCGAGCTCAACGACCCCGACGACCAGCGGGAGCGCTTCGTCATGGCTGCGGCCGACGCCGCCGCGGGCGACGACGAGGCCCAGCCGATGGATGAGGAGTTCCTCGCGGCCCTCGAGCACGGCATGCCCCCGACGGGCGGGCTCGGCCTCGGCATCGACCGCCTGGTGATGCTGCTCACCGACCGCCACACCATCCGCGAGGTCATCCTCTTCCCCGCGATGAGGTCGTAGCCGCACCTCCCGCGTTTCCGGCGTGGGCAAGGGGGGGTCGCTCCCGGGTCACCGACGAGACGCAGCGACATGACCGAGGCCGGGAAGGCCCAGGAGGACACCGGCAGGCTCGAGGAGGCCGTCGGCGCGCTCAGCGGCGACGAGCAGCGGGCGCGCGAGGGTCGAAAGGACCAGGCCGGCGAGAAGATCCGCGACTCGGTCGACGACGTAACCGGCGCGGTTCGCCGGCAGCCGTCGTCCACGAAGGGGATTCGATGAAGAAGACGATGTACGCGGCGCTGGGCGCCCTGACGTGGAATCCCGGCGAGAGCCACCTGCGCCGCCGGGCGCGCTCGGCCAGGGGTCGCTGAGCCCCTGAGGGGCCCCACCCCGGCGGCGGGGGACGGTTCGCTATAGTCCCTCGCCGTTGTAGGACCGAACACACGAGGAGCGGATGGCAAAGCCCAGAGGCCGAGCGCGATCGAAGACCAAGGGACGCAAGGGCGGAGCACCCGCCCAGCGCAAGCGCCGTCCCCAGCTCGCATCGGAAGAGATCGACTGGAAGAACTACCCGTCGCTCAGGCGCTTCGTCAGCGAGCGCGGCAAGATCCGCTCGCGCCGCATCACGGGGCTCTCGCGCCGCCAGCAGTCGCTTGTGGCCACCGCGGTCAAGCGCGCCCGCACGATGGGCCTGCTCGTGTACCCCGACCAGGACCGCCGGGTCAACAACCCGTAGGGATCCCGCCCCGGGCGCCGAGGCGTCCGGGGCGACGGTCATCATGCGGCGATGGAGATCGCCCGACGATGCTGGTCAACCCGTCCGCCGGGGGGTTCGCGACGATGTCGCGCTCTCTCCGAACGGGGGGCGAGATCGCCGGTCGCGAGCGCGATCCTCCTCCAGTCCGAGCCGTCCGCCGATGCGGGGGGCGCGGGATGTGGCCGTGCTAGAATGACCCATCCGACGGGCGACCGCCGGGCTCTTGCTCGCCGTCGCGGAGGCGCAGTCGATCCGGCTCCCGCGGCGTTCATCTTCGACGTCCCGCACTCTTCAACGCCCGTCGTACGCCGCCGGCGCGGTTTTCGCGTCTCCGGGGTCGGGTGAGCAGGAAGGGGAATCCCGATGTTCGAACGGTTCACTGAGCGCGCCAGGCAGGTCGTCGTACTTGCCCAGGAGGAGGCGCGCACCCTCAAGCACAACTACATCGGGACCGAGCACATCCTGCTGGGCCTGCTCCGCGAGGAGGAGGGCCTGGCCGCGCGCGTGCTCGAGGGCCTCGAGATCACCGTGGAGGAGGTGCGCGCCCAGGTCATCCGGATCGTCGGATCGGGCGAGGAGGTCACCTCCGGGCAGATCCCCTTCACCCCGCGGGCGAAGAAGGTGCTCGAGCTGGCGCTGCGGGAGGCGCTGTCGCTCGGCCACAACTACATCGGCACGGAGCACATCCTGCTCGGCCTGGTTCGCGAGAACGAGGGCGTCGCCGCCCGGATCCTCGCCGACTTCGACGCCGACTCGGAGAAGATCCGCAACGAGATCATCCGCATGCTGTCCGGCCCCGGCCGGCGCCAGCAGGGCCAGGCGAGCGGCGGCGGCCAGAGCGGCGACAAGAAGTCGAGCAAGCTGCTCGACCAGTTCGGCCGCAACCTCACCAAGCTGGCCGCCGAGGGCAAGCTCGACCCCGTCGTGGGCCGGGCGACCGAGATCGAGCGGGTCATGCAGATCCTCTCGCGGCGCACGAAGAACAACCCGGTGCTCATCGGGGAGCCGGGCGTGGGCAAGACCGCCGTCATCGAGGGCCTGGCCCAGCGGATCGCCAGCAACGAGGTCCCGGAGCTGCTGCGCAACAAGCAGATCTACACCCTCGATCTGGCCGCGCTCGTCGCGGGCTCCAAGTACCGCGGCGAGTTCGAGGAGCGCCTGAAGAAGGTGATGAAGGAGATCACCCAGCGCGGCGACATCATCCTCTTCATCGACGAGCTGCACAATCTCGTCGGCGCGGGCGCCGCCGAGGGCGCGATCGACGCAGCCTCCATCCTGAAGCCGGCCCTCGCCCGCGGTGAGCTGCAGACCGTCGGCGCGACGACGCTCGACGAGTACCGCAAGTACCTCGAGCGCGACTCCGCCCTGGAGCGCCGCTTCCAGAAGATCCAGGTCAACGAGCCCAGCCAGGAGGAGACCGAGCAGATCCTGCGCGGCCTCCGCGACCGGTACGAGGCCCACCACCGGGTCACGATCACCGATGAGGCGCTCGCCGCCGCGGCCAACCTCGCCGACCGCTACATCGCCGACCGGTTCCTGCCGGACAAGGCGATCGACCTCATCGACGAGGCCTCGTCGCGCATGCGGATCCGCACCATGACCGCGCCGCCGACGTACCGCGAGCTCGAGGAGGAGATCGACCAGGTCCGCAAGGAGAAGGAAGCGGCCATCGAGGCGCAGGAGTTCGAGAAGGCCGCCAACCTCCGCGACAAGGAGCGGCGCCTCACGAACAAGAAGCGCGAGCTCGAGGAGCAGTGGAAGAGCGACGAGGGCGGCCCACGGGCCTCCATCGGCGAGGAGGAGATCGCCGACATCGTCTCGATGTGGACCGGCATCCCGGTGTTCAAGCTCACCGAGGCCGAGACGCAGAAGCTGCTGCGGATGGAGGACGAGCTCCACAAGCGCGTCATCGGTCAGGAGCAGGCCATCAAGGCCGTCTCCCGCGCGATCCGGCGCGCCCGTGCCGGCATCAAGGACCCCAAGCGACCCTCGGGCTCGTTCATCTTCCTCGGCCCCTCGGGCGTCGGGAAGACCGAGCTCGCCCGTACGCTCGCCGAGTTCCTGTTCGGCGACGAGAGCGCGCTGATCCAGGTGGACATGTCCGAGTACATGGAGAAGCACGCCGTGTCGCGGCTCGTGGGCTCGCCCCCGGGCTACATCGGCTACGACGAGGGCGGCCAGCTCACCGAGCAGGTCCGCCGCAAGCCCTACTCCGTGATCCTGCTCGACGAGGTCGAGAAGGCGCACCCGGAGGTGTTCAACATCCTCCTCCAGATCCTGGAGGACGGGCACCTGACGGACGCCCAGGGCCGCTCGGTCGACTTCCGGAACGCCATCCTGATCATGACCTCGAACATCGGCGCCGCCACGATCTCGCGCAACACGCCGCTCGGGTTCTCGGTGTCCGACGACACGGGGATCTCCTACGACGACATGAAGTCGCGGATCATGGGCGAGTTGAAGCGCGTCTTCCGCCCGGAGCTGATCAACCGCATCGACGAGATCATCGTCTTCCACAAGCTCACGAAGGAGGAGATCACCGAGATCGTCGATCTGCTCCTCGTGCGCCTGCAGACGCAGATGAAGGAGCACGGCATGGCCCTGCGCCTCACCGACGAGGCGAAGGACCTGCTGGTCGAGCAGGGATATGACCCGACGATGGGCGCCCGGCCGCTGCGCCGCGCGATCCAGCGCCTGATCGAGGACCCGCTCTCCGACAGGCTCCTGTCGGGCGGCTTCCCCGAGAACGGGATCGTGACGCTCGACCGGGACGGCGACGAGATGAAGCTCGACATCCAGGAGACCACGCCCGAGCCGGAGCCCGAGGCGGTAGGCGCCGCCACAGGCTCGGTCTCCGAGGAATCGCCCGCCGGCCCGAGCGAGTCGTAATCCCCGCGCGGGGGCCTCGCGCGGCGGCGTCGCGTGCACGGGTGGTCTACACGTGTGGGGCCTGCGGGCAGCAGGCCCCACGCTGGGTCGGCCGCTGCCCGACCTGCGGCGAGTGGGGGACCGTGGCCGAGGAGGCCACGCCCGTCACGCGCCAGAGGCCGCTCGGCGCCGTCCCGGTGGTCACCCGCCTGGACGCGCTCACCGACGACGCCCCCGATCGCATGACCACGGGGATCGTCGAGCTCGACCGGGTCCTCGGGGGAGGGCTCGTCCCGGGGTCGCTGGTGCTGCTGGGCGGCGAGCCCGGCATCGGAAAGAGCACCCTCGTGCTGCAGGCGCTCGCCAACGTCGCCGCCACCGGCCGGGCGATGCTCGTGACCGGCGAGGAGTCGCCGATCCAGGTCCGGGGCCGCTCGGAGCGGCTCCACGCCGACTGCGGACCGGTGCAGGTGCTGGCCGAGACGCGGCTCGAGTCGGTGCTGGCGGCGATCGACGCACACACCCCGACGGTGTGCGCGATCGACTCGGTGCAGACGCTCTACTCCGACGCCATCGAGGGCGTCCCGGGCGCGCCGAACCAGGTGCGCCACGCGACCGTCGAGCTGATGCGCGCCGCCAAGGAGCGCGGCGTCACCATCCTGCTGGTGGGCCAGGTGACCAAGGACGGCAGCCTGGCCGGCCCGCGCACGCTGGAGCACCTGGTCGACTGCGTCCTCTCCTTCGAGGGCGACGACCTGCGCGCGCACCGGGTGCTGCGCGCGACCAAGAACCGCTTCGGATCGACCAACGAGACCGGGCTCTTCGAGATGCGGCCCGCGGGCCTCCTCTGCGTGGAGGACCCGACGCGCCTCTACCTGGCCGAGGCGGGCGAGAGGATCGGCTCGTGCGTGTTCCCGGCGATCGAGGGCACCCGTTCGGTGCTGGTCGAGGTGCAGGCCCTGGTGGGCCCCACCGAGATCGTTCCGCCGCGCAGGGTCGCCATCGGCGTCGACCGCACGCGCCTGGCCCAGGTGATCGCCGTCCTCTCCCGGCACGCCGGGGTGCGCCTCGGCGACGCCGACGTCTTCGTGAGCGTGGCCGGTGGAGCGCGTGCGCTCGACCCGGCGGCCGACCTGGCCATGGCGCTCGCGATCACGAGCGCCCATCGCGGCATCCCGCTCGTCGCCGGCACGGCGGCCTTCGGGGAGCTCGGTCTGACCGGGGCGGTGCGCCCCGGCGGTCACGCAGGCCGGCGCCTCGCGTCGGCGGCGGCGCACGGCATGGATGTCGCGATCACGCCCCCGCCCGAGGCGGGCGGCGAGTCCGGCACACCGAGTCCGACGCACGTCCACGCCGTCCCCGGGGTCCGGGAGGCCCTGGAGGCGTCATTCGCACGATGAGCGAGAGCACGATGACGGAAACCAATGGGACGATCCTGCCAACCACGAGCGAGGGGGGACGGTTGTACGAGATCGGAGACAAGGTCGTGTACCCGCACCACGGCGCGGGCAACATCATCAAGAAGGAACTGAAGGAGATCCTCGGGCAGAAGCGCGAGTACCTCACGATTCAGATCCTCTACAACGACATGACCGTCATGGTTCCCTGCGAGAACGCCGAGGCGGCCGGGCTGCGCAAGGTCATCGCGGAGGAGACGGTGGACGAGGTCCTCGCCGTGCTCCGGGACGACGGCACGCAGATGCCCAAGAACTGGAACCGGCGCTTCAAGCACAACCGCGACAAGATCAAGACGGGCGACATCTTCGAGCTGGCCGAGGTCGTCCGGAACCTCTCCATCCGCGACCTCGACAAGGGGCTGTCCACCGGCGAGAAGCAGATGTTCGGTCGCGCGAAGAAGATCCTCGCGAGCGAGCTCATGTACGCCCGTGACATGGAGGAGCAGGAGGCGATCGACTTCCTCGACAACCTCCTCGGCGACATCGGCGAGGACCGCTCGACGGACGAGGCCGAGAACGCGGTCGGCGCGGAGGCGCTGGTCGACTAGAGGAGCGAACGGTTACGGTTCTGCAAGGGGGGATGGACGAGGCCGGACGAACGGAAGGGAACGCAGGGAATGACGACGGGGCCATTGCCCGCGGGTGGGGCGTCGGGGGGTGAGCGCAGCGTGCTGATCGTCGTCAGCCGCGTCGTCCTCGCGCTGCTCGGCGGTCTCGGCGCCTATCAGGCGGGCGCATCCCTTCCCCTCGACGAATGGTTCTCGTCGCCCTGGCACTATGCCGCCTGGGCGGCGATCACCATCGTCGGGGCCCTGGCCGGCCTACTGCTCGGGGGCCTCGTCGGCCGCCTTCTGCGCAACCGCGTCCGTGCCATCGACCGGGCGGCGGACCGCCGGTCGGCCGCCGAGCTGATGGTCGGAGCGCTCGGCCTGGTGGTGGGCCTGGTGGCCGCGGCGCTGGCCGGCGTGGCCGTCGCGCAGCTGCCGATCATCGGGCCCTACCTGCTGCTGCCGGTGGTGCTGGTCGTCGCCTACGTCTTCAGCCGGGTCGCGGCGCGCAAGCACCTGGACATCCTGCGCCTGGTCGGGATCCGCTCACGTGCGGTCCCCGCCGGCGGGGCCACCCGCCTGATCGACACGAGCGCGATCATCGACGGCCGCCTGGTGGACGTGATGAAGACGCGCTTCCTGTCGGGCGCCATCGTGGTGCCCGACTTCGTCCTGGACGAGCTCCAGCGCGTCGCCGACTCCGCGGACGGCCTCAAGCGGGCGCGCGGGCGCCGCGGTCTGGAGATCGTGACCGAGCTGAAGTCGCTGGCCAACGGCGGCTTCTCGGTGCGCGAGGCCGACTACCCGGGGCTCGAGGGCGTGGACGCCAAGCTGGTGCGCATGGCGCAGGAAGTCGGCGCCTCCATCGTCACCACGGACTACAACCTCAACACGGTGGCCCAGATCCAGGGCGTCGAGGTGCTCAACGTCAACGAGCTCGCCAACGCCCTGAAGCCCGCCGTGCTGCCGGGCGAGCCGCTCCTGGTGAAGGTCGTCCGGGAGGGCCGCGAGTACGACCAGGGCGTCGCCTATCTGCCCGACGGCACGATGATCGTGGTCGAGGGCGGCCGCTCGTCGGTCGGCCGCGAGGTGACCGTCGAGGTCACGAGCGTGCTGCAGAGCCCTTCGGGGAAGATGATCTTCACCCGGATGCCGGGGGCCGGCTCCCGCTAGGCGTAGTCCCTCCCGCCGGGGCCCCCGCCGCCTCGGCCATCCACTGCGCCATGCCGACCCCCGCAAGCGGGTTGCCGGCGGGCACGCCCTCGTGCTTGGCGAACACGTAGACCGGCCGGTCGGCGGCCTCGCGCTCGAAGAGCGCCAGCCAGGCGGCGCGCGTCCGCGGCGAGTAGCCCTCGCCCCGCAGGCGCACGTAGGCGAGCGGTCCCGCGGGCAGCCGCTCGAGCACCGCGCCGTCGCGGTCGGAGACGCACACGGTGCCGCCGCGGGCGGCGATGCGGTCGCCGACCTCGGGGTCCTCCCACGACTCGTGCCGGAACTCCAGCGCCACCGGCAGCCCGTGCGGCAGGCAGGACAGCAGGTCGGTCAGGACGCCGTCGTCGCGCCGCCTCGTGGGCGGGAACTGGAGAAGGACGGCGCCGAGCCGGTCGCCGAGCGGGATCAGCGACTCGAGGAAGCGCTCCAGGAAGGCGTCGCCCCCCTCGGCCGGCGGCAGGGCCCGCGCGTGCGTGATGCGCCGGTGGGCCTTGGCGGCGAAACGGAAGGCGGGCGGCGTCGCGGCGGCCCAGCGCGCCACGACCGCCTCGGACTGCAGGCGGTAATGGGTCGCGTTGACCTCGCACGCGGTGAGCACCGAGGCGTAGTGGCGCAGGAAGTCCCCCTGCGCCAGGCCGTCGGGGTAGAACGCCGGCTTCCACTCCTTGTAGGCCCACCCCGAGGTGCCCACGTGGAGGCTCACCCCGGCGGGCCGCCGTCCGGCCGCTCGGCCTCGAGCCAGCGCGCGAACCGCTCGTCGACCTCCCGCAGCGTCATGTCGCCGAGCATCTCGCGCTGGGCGTCGGTGAGGGACGCGAGCCAGCGCGCGCGATCGGGGAGTCGCGTCACGGGTGCCTCGTCGATTTTCGCTGTGGTGCTCATGGGTCCTGACATCATTCGGCCACTCTGACCACGCTCCGCAACGGTCGCCGCCGCGAGGAGAGGAATTGCCCACGTCAACGTCCGCGATCATCGTCGCCGCCGGAGCCGGAGTCCGGATGGGCGGCGACGCCCCCAAGGCTCTCATGCTGCTCGGCGGAAGGCCCATGCTGCTGTGGAGCCTCGACACGATACGCGCGAGCCCGCTCGTGGACGCCGTGGTCGTGGTCGCCCCGCCCGGGCGCGAAGGGTCGGTCCGCGCCCTCGTGGCCGGCCCGGGCGCCCCAGTCGTCGTGGTGGCGGGGGCGGGCAGCCGCTCGGAGTCGGTGCGGGAGGGCCTCACGGCGGTGCCCGCCGCGACCTCCCGCGTCATGGTCCACGACGCCGCGCGGCCCCTGGTGAGCGCGGACCTGATCGCTGCGGTGCTGGGAGCGCTCGAGGGCGTGGACGGGGCGATCGCCGCCGCGCCGGTCGTGGACACGCTCAAGCGCGGTGACGCCGACGCGCTGATCGACGGGACCGTCGCGCGCACGGGCCTGTGGGCGGCCCAGACGCCCCAGGCCTTCCACGCGCCGGCCCTGCGCGCGGCGATCGCCGCGGCCGGGCGCGCGGGGACGCTCGCGGGGTCCACCGACTGCGCCTCCATCGTGGAGGCGGCGGGCGGGCGGGTGCGCCTGGTGGCCTCGACGGCCCCGAACCCGAAGGTCACGACGCCCGCGGACGCGGTGCTCGCGCACGCCGTTCTCGGGATCCGCGGGCCCGGGTAGGGTTCCCTGCCGTGCTGACCGATTACCACATGCACCTCCAGCCCGACGGCGACAGCGCCCGGGCGGCCGTCGCGTCCCGCTGGGACGAGGCCGGCGGGCACCTCGGCACGGCGTGGATCGGCCGCTACGTCGAGCGCGCCCGCTCGCGGGCGGTGAGCGAGATCGCGATGACCGAGCACGTCTACCGCTTCGCCGAGGCCCGGGACTGGCTCGACGACCCCTTCTGGCGCGGCGAGGCGACCGAGGACGTCGACGTCTACTGCGACGCCATCGCCGCCGCCCGCGAGGAGGGCCTGCCCGTCCTCCTCGGTGTCGAGATGGACTGGCTCGCCGGCCGCCAGGACGAGATCCGCGCGTTCCTCGAGGGGCGGCCGTTCGACATCGTGCTGGGCTCGGTCCACTTCCTGCACGGGCACGCGATCGACAACCCTCACGACGCCGACTCGGAGCGCCTGCCCCTCGATCGGTTGTGGACCGACTACCTCGGGCACCTGGTGGCCGCGGCCGAGTCGGGCCTCTACGACGTCATGTCGCATCCCGACCTGCCCAAGGTCTTCGGGCGGCGCATCCCGCCCGCCCTCGACGGCCTCCTCGACGACGCCGTCGCGGCCATCGCGGCCACCGGGGTGGCGGTCGAATGCTCGTCGGCGGGTCTGCGCAAGCCGGTCGGGGAGATCTACCCCGAGCCCGGGCTGCTCGCGCGCTTCCGCCGCGCCGGCGTGCCGGCCACCCTCTCCAGTGACGCCCACGCGCCCGAGGACGTCGCCCGCGACTACCCGACCGCCGTCGCGGCCCTGCGCGGGGCCGGCTACGAGACGATCACCCGCTTCGCGCGCCGCGAGCCGACCCAGGTGCCGCTGCGATGAGGCGTGGGCGGGGGGGCTGCGCGCCTCCGCTCCTCGCCGGATGCCGGCGCCGGGACGGGCGGGGTCCGTCGTGAGCCCTCGCCTCAGGGTCGGCACGGGCGTGGACGCGCACCGCTTCGGGCCGGGCAGGCCCCTGATGCTCGGGACCGTCGAGGTCCCGCATGCGCAGGGACTGGTGGGGCACTCCGACGGCGACGTGATCGCCCACGCCGTCTGCGACGCGCTGCTGGCCGCCTCCGGCCAGCCCGACATCGGCGTGCTGTTCCCCGGCGGCCCCGAGTGGGAGGGCGTCACGGGCGCGAGAATGCTCGAGATCGTGGTCGACCGGGTGCGCGAGGCGGGCTTCGCGATCGCCAACGCCCACGCCGTCGCGATCTGCGAGCACCCTCGGCTCTCCGCGCACCGCGAGGCGATGGTGGAGTCGATGTCCGGGATCGCGGGCGCCCCGGTGACGGTCCACGCCACGACGACCGACGGGCTCGGCGCCCTCGGGCGCGGCGAGGGCGTCGCCTGCCATGCCGTCGCACTGGTGGAGGGCACATGACCGATCCGGGCTCCCCCGAGGGCGGAGTGCGCCTGTACTCGACCATCACGAAGCGCAAGGAGCCTCTGGTCCCGGGCGAGGACGGCGTCGTGGGCGTGTATGTCTGCGGGCCGACGGTCTACGGGCGCATCCACATCGGCAACGCACGGCCGTTCGTCGTCTTCTCGGTGCTCAAGCGTTTCCTGGAGCGGCGAGGGACGCGGGTGCGCCTCGTCTCGAACCTGACGGACGTCAACGACAAGATCTACGACGCCGCCCGGGCGGAGGGCGTACCGAGCCCTGAGCTCGCCCGGCGCTACTCGGACGCCTACATCGCCGACACCGACCGCCTCGGCCTGGGGCGCCCGGACGCCGAGCCCCGCGTCACCGAGGCGCTCCCCGAGATCATCGCGATGATCCAGCGGCTGATGGACGCCGGCCTCGCGTACGCGGCGGCGGGGGACGTCTACTACCGCGTCGAGCGCTTCGCCGGCTACGGCAAGCTGTCGGGCCGGCGCCTGGAGGACATGGTCTCCGGTGAGCCGGGGGCGGGGAAGGAGTCGCACCTCGACTTCGCCCTCTGGAAGGGCCGCAAGCCCGACGAGGACACCTGGTGGGAGTCGCCCTGGGGCCCCGGCCGCCCCGGCTGGCACATCGAGTGCTCCGCGATGGCCGAGGCCGCCCTCGGCCACGGCTTCCAGGTGCACGGCGGTGGGATCGACCTGATCTTCCCCCACCACGAGAACGAGATCGCGCAGTCCGAGGGCGCTCACGGCGGCTGCATGGCCCAGATCTGGATGCACAACGAGATGCTGGAACTGGGCGACGAGAAGATGAGCAAGAGCCTCGGCAACATCGCGCCGCTGTCGGAGGTGCTCGACCGCTGGCCCGCCGAGGTCGTGATCGCCTACTTCCTCACGAGCCACTACCGCTCGAAGCTCCCCTTCTCGGAGGAGCGCCTCGCCGACGCCCGCGCCGTGGTGGAGCGGCTGCGCAACGCCCTGCGCGCGATCGACCGGGCCATGGCGGCCGGCGGGCAGGGGCACGACCCCGACCTGACCCGGGCGGTGGTCGACGGCCGGCGCGAGTTCTTCCGGGCGCTCGACGACGACTTCGGCACGCCGGAGGCGTTCGCGGCCCTCTTCGAGATGGTCCGGGGGATCAACCGGGCGACGACGGCGGGGCTCGCCTCGCCCGCCCAGCTGCGCGAGGCGCGCCACGAGCTCCTGGATCTGCTCGACGTCCTGGGTCTCGCGACGATCGATCCCGGGCCGGCCGGCGACGTGCCCGAGGAGGTCACCCGCCTGATGGCCGAGCGCGAGCAGGCGCGCGGCGCCCGCGACTTCGCCGCCGCGGACGCGCTCCGCGACCGCATCCGGGAGCTCGGCTTCGAGATCACCGACGGTCCGGCCGGCCCCCAGGCCACGCCGGCTCCCGAGGAACCCGGCTCGTCGTGACGCCCCCTGCGCGGCCCGACGGGCGAGAGGTGGTCTACGGGCGCAATCCGGTCCGGGAGCTGATCGCCGCGGGCGCCCGCCCGGTGTACGAGATCTCGGTGCTGCCCCAGCTCGCCGACGAGCCCTGGCTCGAGGGGCAGCGCGTCGTGGTGCGCACCCGCGATCAGATCGGGCACCGGGCGGGGAGCTCGGACCACCAGGGTGTGATCGCGCTCACCGATCCCTACCCGTACGCCGAGCCCTCCGACGTCCTCGAGGGCGGTGGGCCTGTGGTGTGCCTCGACGGCGCTCAGGACCCGCGCAACCTCGGCGCCGTGGCCCGGGTGGCCGAGGGCGTCGGCGCCGCGGGCATCGTGATCCCGCGCAGGGGGAGCCCCGGCGTCACGGCCACGGTCGCCAAGGTGTCGGCCGGGGCGGTCGAGCACCTGGCGATCGCCCGGGTCGGGAGCATGGTGAGCTTCCTCCACGACGCCGGCGGCACGGGGCGCCCCGTGATCGGCGCGCATCCCGAGGGCGGCGTCGACTTCCGCGAGGTCGCCTGGCCGCGCGACGTGATCCTCGTGATGGGAGCCGAAGGGGAGGGCCTGCGTCCCCGGGTGCGCGACGCGTGCGATCACCTCGTGCGGATCCCGATGGCCGGGAGGGTCGCCTCGCTGAACATCTCGGTGGCCGCGGCGGTGCTGCTGTTCCAGACGGTGCCCACGCCAAATTAACGCTATTTGCGTGGTTGTGACGTTGACTCCGCTTTGTGCGGACGATAACAATGCCCCAACGGTCACATCCAAAGGCTTTAGTTCAGCTTGACCCTCTAGGGCTGAACCAAGGAGAAACCCATGAGCATCGCGTTCTCACGAGCAGCTGCAGCGTCACGAGGGCGCGGTGACCGGGCAGAGGGTAGTCACCCTCAACCTTGGATCGAGGTCCAGGACCGGGCCCTCATCTCCCGGGCCCGCGCCGGTGACGCCGCCGCGATGGACCGTCTGATCGAGCGATACCGCGGATTCGTCCGGATGAAGGCCAGCGCCTACTTCCTCGCGGGTGGCGAGAGCGAGGACCTGATCCAGGAGGGCCTGATCGGGTTCTACAAGGCCGTGCGCGATTACCGCGTCGATCGCGAGGCGTCGTTCCGCTCCTTCGCCGAGCTGTGCGTCACCCGCCAGATCATCACGGCCATCAAAACGGCCGCCCGCAACAAGCACACCCCGCTCAACACCTACGTCTCCTTCAGTCACACGCGGGCGGGCGCGAGCGGCGACCAGGAGATGTCGCTGGCCGAGGTGCTGCCCGGCGACCCGGTGGTCGATCCGATCACCCAGGTCATCTCCTCCGAGGAGTTGCGCAGCCTGGTGGAGTGCCTCGGCGAGGCGCTGTCGGGGCTCGAGAGCGGGGTCCTCACGATGTACCTCGAGGGCCGCTCGTACGAGGAGATCGCCGATCGGCTCGACTGCACCCCCAAGACGGTCGACAACGCGCTGCAGCGGGTGAAGCGCAAGGTCCTCACCCACCTGCGCAGCCGCGAGGTGCTCGACCTCCGCTGACCCGGGTGCCCAGCAGTTGAGCGCCGCCCCCGGCGACGAGGGCGTCGATCTCCTCCTGCGAGCGGCCCAGCTCGGCGAGGAGTGCCCGCGTGTCGGCGCCCAGTCGCCGCCCCGCGAAGCGGATCGCCCCCGGCGCGGCGGACATCCGCACGACGGGAGCCGTCATCAGCAGCGCGCCGGCCTCCGGATCGTCCACGTCCTCGAGCAGGCCCATCTCCCGCGTCTGCTCGCCGTCGAAGAGGTCGTCGCGCTCGCGCACGGGCGTCGCCGGGACGCCGGCCCCGGCGAGCAGCCGGTCCCACTCGGCGGTGGTGCGGGCCCAATGTCGCCGAGGTGCATGGTGGTGAGCGGACCCGCCAGGCTGAGGGTCAGGTCGACCACCCGCGTGCCGGTGAGGGGGGCGGGGCCACCACCCGATGCTATCCTCGAACGGCTCTGCGGAGGGGATGAGAGGAGCCGCGCGATGGGGTTGATGGGGCGCTTCACCATGATCGTGAAGGCCAAGGCCAACAAGGCCCTGGACCGCGCCGAGGACCCGCGCGAGACCCTCGACTACTCGTACGAGAAGCAGCTCGAGCTGGTGCAGAAGGTCCGCCGCGGCGTCGCTGATGTCGCCACCAGCAAGAAGCGGCTCGAGCTGCAGGCGGCCAAGCTCGAGCAGAGCGTGGAGAAGCTCGACGGCCAGGCGCGCGCGGCCCTGCAACAGGACCGCGAGGACCTCGCGCGCGTCGCCCTCGAGCGCAAGAAGGGTGTGCAGGTGCAGCTGCAGGACCTCGACGCCCAGCGGGCCCAGCTGCAAGGCGAGCAGGACAAGCTGGTCGCGGCCGAGCAGAAGCTGACGGCCAAGATCGAGTCCTTCCGGGTCCGCAAGGAGACCATCAAGGCCCAGTACACCGCCGCCGAGGCCCAGACCAAGATCGGCGAGGCCTTCAGCGGCATCTCCGAGGACATGGCCGACGTGGGCATGGCGATGGACCGCGCCGAGGACAAGGTGCAGACGATGCAGGCGCGCGCCGGCGCGATCGACGAGCTGCTCGAGTCGGGTGCGCTCGACGACCTCAGCGGCACCCGTGGCGACGACATCGATCGCGAGCTCGCCCAGCTCTCGGCGACCAGTGGCGTCGATGCGGAGCTCGACCGCATCAAGGCCGAGCTGGGTACGGGCTCCGCGACGCCCGCCGCCGAGCGGATCGAGGGCGGCGACCCCGCCGCCCCCTGACCCTCCGCGCCGGCGCTCAGACCATCCGGCGCTGCGCCGCCCAGCGGGTGAGCTCGGCGCGGTTCGACAACTGCAGCTTGCGGAGCACGTTCGAGACGTGGGTCTCCACCGTCTTCACCGACAGGTGGAGCTTCGCGGCGACCTCCTTGTAGGTGTAGCCCCGGGCGATCAGGAGCAGTACGTCGCCCTCACGCGGGGTGAGCTGGTCGAGCTCGGGATCCACGGCGGGGGCGTCGGCCCCGGTGAACGCGTCGAGGACGAAGCCGGCGAGCCACGGGGAGAAGACCGCGTCCCCCTCCGCGATCCGGTGGACGGCGCCGATCAGGTCGGCCGGCCGGATCGTCTTGGTGACGTAGCCCCGCGCGCCGGCGCGGATCACGGCAAGGACGTCCTCCGGGGCGTCGGAGACCGAGAGCGCCAGGAACCGGACCGCCGGGCGCTCCGCGTGGACTGCACCGATGACGGCCTGGCCGCCTCCGTCGGGCAGATGGACGTCGAGCAGCACGACGTCCGGGTCGAGGCGGCGGATCAGCGGGATCGCCTCCTCGACCGTCCCGGCCTCGCCGACCACCTCGACCGACTCGTCGAGCCCCGCCCGCAGGCCGGCGCGGAAGATCTCATGGTCGTCGACGAGCACGACCCTGCGGACGGGCGTGGTCACGTCCGGGAGTCTCGTGGAACGAGGAGCTCGATGTCGGTGCCGCCGCCCGGGGCCGTCTCGACGGACGCGCTGCCGCCCACGCGGGCCAGCCTCGCGTGGATCGAGTCGCGCAGCCCACGGCGATCCGGCGCCACGGCTCCGGGGTCGAACCCGGCGCCCCGGTCGTCGACGAAGACGCTCACCGTCCGGGGCGACACCCGCACGAGGACGTTGATCCGGTCCACCCCCGCGTGCTTGGCCGCGTTGGTGACCGCCTCCCGCGCCGCGTCCACCAGGGCGTCGAGCACCGGGTCGAGGGGCAGGTCGGCGGGCTGGACCAGGCCGACGCCCACGCCGTAGGCGTCTTCGATCTCGCCGACGACCGAGCGAAGGGCCGCCCCCAGGGTGGTGGGCGCGCCCGGATCTCCTCCGCCGTAGAGCCAGGCTCGCAGCTCGCGGTCCTGGCGGCGCGCGAGGCTCTGCGCCCTCTCGCCGTCCGGCGCGCGCTGGATCAGGGCCAACGTCTGGAGTACGGAGTCGTGGAGCCGCCCGGCGACCCGCTCGCGCTCCTCGATCCTGATCCGCTCGCGCCGCTCCGCCTCGGCCTCGGCGCGCACCCTGCGCAGGCGCGGGGCGACGAGCAGGCCGATGCCGGCGGCGACGGCGCCCGCCGACAGGGCCGCCGCCACGACCGGCCCGATGCCGCCCGACTGGGCGATCGCGAGCGCGACCCCGGCCGTGACGAGCAGGACGCCGCCGATCGTCCGCGCCCCGACCCGCAGGAGCCCCTGCTCGAGCCCCAGGCGGACCTCCCCGCCTGCGCGGCGCCAGATCAGGGCGGCCCCCGCCCCCGCGAGGGTGATCGGCCCGAGCACGTTGCCGGGGAGCAGGAGGCCGGCACGGTCGACGAGCGACGCGAGGCACGCCACCACGAGCACGGCGCCGATCGCCATCGGCGCGCGTCGCCGGCGCGGCGGAGCCTCCCCGCCTCCGAGCGGCATGCCGGCGGCCGCAACGATGTAGAGCGGAATCCCGAGGCCGCCGATCGCGACGGCCACGAGGAAGGCGATCCGCACCAGGGCGACGTCGATCCCCAGGGAGGCCGCGATCCCCCCCGAGACGCCGGCGATCACCCGCGCGTCGGGCGAGCGCTCGAGCCGTCCGCCGGCGGCGTCTCCGGCGCCCCCGGCGGGGCGCCGGGACGCCACGATGCGGCTACCGGCGATCGGCGAGCTCCACCCGGACGTCTCCGATGTCCACGTCGAGGTCGAGGCGCAGCGTCTGCTCCGGCGCCGGGCCGGCGGCGTCGTTGACCGCGTCGATCCCCTCGGGGGTCTGCGGGCCGGACGAGACGACCGCGACCCCCTCCGGGACCCGGACGACGAGCTCGCCGATGCCGAGCCGCGCCTTCATCGTCGAGACGTCGGAGACGAGGGCGCTGCGCGAGACGTCGACCGTGAGCGACCCGATCCCCAGGTGGTGGTCGCGCGCCAGGTCGGCGGGCGTCGCCACGCCCTGGGTCCGCTCGCCGACGCCGCGGCTGAGGTTGTCGCCGACCGCGGCGGTCCCCGCCGCTCCGAGCGCGAGGAGGCCGGCGAGCGCGATGAGCACGAACGCGCCGCTGCGTCGGGCGAGGACGATGGCCGCCGCGGTCATCGCGAGCGCCCCGATGCCGAGGCCGAGCGCCACGCCGGTGGCGGAGGCGTCGAATGCGCCGAGGGCGCCCAGGACGAGCGCGAGCATCGACCCGCCGAGCACGGCGGCCAGCCCGTAGAGCGCGACCGACGGCTCGCGGGGGCCGCGGGCGGGCGCCGCCGCGGGGCCGGGCATCGTGCGCATGGTCCCGCCCGTGCCGGCCGTCTCCATCCGCGAACGGACCGGTCCGGGGTAGGGCGACTCGACGGCCCGGCGCGGCGCCGGCGCCGCGCCCCTTGCGGTGGTCGTCGCCGCGGCTGCGGTGGTGGGTGCCCCGGCGACCGGCGGCGCGCCGCGGCGCTGGTGGTGCACGACGACCAGCACGATCCCGATCGCCAGGAGCACGAGCCCGCCGGGCCCGCCGAGCATCGACGATCCGATCCCGGCGGCGAGGGCGATCAGCGCGACGCCGATCAGAACGACGCCGACGATCGTCTCCCGGCGGTCCTCCGGCTCTCCGGCCAGGAGCGCGCGTCCATCGTCCCGCGGCATGGCCACGGCGAGGCCCGCATAGGCGATCAGCGCCAGCGGGGTCACCGCCACGGCGACCGCGAGGGTCACCAGTCGCACGGCGAGCACGGGGACGCCGAGCGCGCGCGCAAGGCCCGCGCACACCCCGGCGACGATCCTGTCATCGCGCGAGCGCCGCAGCGGCGGGTGGGGCGCCGCCATCCCCGGCGCGGGTGCGAGCGATGTTGATTCGGTGGGCATGTGGATCCTTTCGGAGCTTGGCACAGTCTCATCCCGAGACTGGACGCCCCGCGTGCGCCCGTCGATCGGGCGACACCCTGAACGGACCCTGGCACCGACCCCCGACCGCCTCCGGGGGCCGCCCGGCTCAGCCGATGGCGCGCATCCGGTTGTTGCGCGCGGCGTGCTCCACCTCGGCCAGTCCCAGCGCCTCCAGGACCGGGGGCACGTAGTTGGCGAAGCGCCCGCGCAGGCCCTTCTTCAGGCCGTAGTAGCCGCCCACCGGGTTGTCCTCGGCCCGCGCCCACGCCTCGACAGTGCCCTCCTTCACCGGCTTGCCCTCGTCGGCGCTGCCGAGCGGCATCCAGTCGCCGTGGGCGACGAGCACCGCATGCAGGTCCTCGATGCAGCTCAGCCGGTAGCGCACCTCGGTCCCGGAGGCGATCACGACCAGCGCCGGCGGGTCGGCCGCCTCGTCCCGGTGTGCCAGCAACTCCGAGCCCCCGCTCGGGGTGCGCAGCACCCAGGGGTCGCCGGCCGTCCCACTGCCCGTGACGCGGTCGCTCATGATCCGATCCCCTCCTCGTTGGTCGTGCATGCGGCGACGTAGTGCGGGAGCACCCGCGACCACGCCGCCTCGTTGCGGTCGCGCACGTCGGGGCGGGTGGCGGCGAGCCGCTCCCACCCCGTGTGGGTCACCGTGACCCGGGTGCCCCCGCCGTCAGGGCGGAACGTGACCTCGACGTCGGTCGCCTCGGGGCGCGTCCCGTAGATGTGCCACAGATAGGCGAGCCGGTCCGGGGGCTCCCACGCCCGCACCTCACCCCAGACGTGCTCCTCTCCGGAGGACGTGCGCTCCAGGATGCGCCCGCCCTCCCGGGGCTCGATCTCCACCCGCAGGTCCGGATCGCCGGAGACCGAGTGCCCGCGGGGCCACCAGAGGTCGATGCGCCGGGTCCAGACGTCGAAGGCGTGCTCGGGCGCGCATTCGACGTGCAGACTGGTGACGATCGGCGCGCTCAGCGCTCGCCCTCCCCGGGCGTCGTGTTCTCGGCGGCCAGGCGGAACCGGCCCGCGGCGTCCCCCCACAGCGACTCGAGATAGCGGCGGACGGCCTCCCCGCCCGCGGCGTCGAGTCGATAGACGCGCCGTGTGCCCTCGGCCCGGTCGCTCACGAGGCCCGCCTCCCTGAGCAGGCGCAGGTGGCGGGACACGGCCGGCCGGCTCACCGGCAGCTGCGCGGCGAGCTGCCCGACGGAGCGGTCGCCACCCCCGAGCAGCTCGAGGATCGCGCGCCGGGTCGGGTCTCCCAGGGCGTCGAACGCCGCCCCGGTGGTGCGCTCGGCGCTCACCACCTAACGGTAACCTGATGGTTACCGTTGGGTCAATCAGCCGGCAGCCACCGGCGCGTCCCAGACGGGATACCAGCGCTCCAGCTCCGGCTCGAGCGCGATCTCCGACGTCAGGACGGCCTGGACGCGGCGCTCGAGGATCGTGTCCCGCTTCGGTTCGCCCCGGGGGGCGAAGGGGTAGAAGCCGCCGCGCTTGTAGCCGTACACCAGATCGAGGGCCCCGGGCTCGCCGTCGAAGCCGAACACCGCGCACAGCAGCTGCTCGGAGAAGCCGCGCTCCTCGAGCGACAGGCTCACCACGTGCGTCGTCGTCGCCAGGTCCTCGATGTCGGGGTCGGCGATGACGATCCACGAGAAGCCGTAGGAGTCGTCGTGCCGGCTCACCGTGGTGCCCGAGTCGTCGCTGGTGGCCGCGAGCAGCTCCTCGGTCTCGCGCACGAGCTCCTCGAACACCGCGGCCTCGATCGCGCGGAAGCAGACCCCGGCGCGACCGGTGGTGCGCAGCCCCATGGACACCTCCAGCGTCACCGCCGCGGAGCCGATCCCGAAGATCCGGTCGAGGTCGGCTCGGCGGGGGGCGCGCTGGCCGCGCAGGACGTCCAGGAGGCCCACTAGCGTCCCGATCCAGCGATCGGCGCCGCCGGTGCACCTCTGAATCGGGGCACTGGCGTCCTGCGTCGGAAGCTCGCATGCAGGGGCACTAGAGCCGGGAGGTGGGGGACGCGTCGAGCGTGGCCTGCATCGCCATCAGGCGCTCGATCCTCTTCTCGACCGGAGGGTGCGTGGAGACCAGGCTGGAGAGCGAGAAGCCCTTGGCGACGGCCGGGATGATGAAGAAGGCGTTCATTCCCTCGGCGGCCCGGAGGTCCTGCGTCGGGATGCGGTCCATGGTGCCGCTGATGCTGGCGAGCGCCGAGGCCAGCTGCGCCGGAGCGCCGGTCATTATCGCGGCGCCCCGATCGGCCGCGTACTCGCGATAGCGCGAGAGGGCGCGCAACAGCAGGAACGAGAGCACGTAGACGACGACCGAGGCGACGACCACCACCAGGAAGACGGCCGCCCCGTTGTCGCGGTTGCGTCCCCGGCCTCCCATCATGCCGCTGTAGATCCCCATGCGGACCAGCAGCCCAGAGACCGTCGCCAGGAAGCCCGCCACCGTCATCACGATGACGTCCTTGTTGGCGATGTGCGAGAGCTCGTGGGCGATGACGCCCTCCAGCTCCTTCGGCGCCAGCCGGTCCATGATCCCGGTCGTCACGCAGACCGTCGCGGTCTTGCGGCTGTGTCCCGCGGCGAAGGCGTTCGGGATCTGGGAGTCGGCGATCGCGATGCGGGGCTTGGGGAGGTCGGCGAGCTGGCAGAGGCGCTCGATCGTGCCGTGCAACTCGGGAGCCTCATGCGGCTCCGTGACCCTCGCCCGCATCGATGCCAGGGCGATCTTGTCCCCGAACAGGATCTGGACCAGCGCGAAGCCGGCCGCGATCAGCAAGACCAGCACGGCGCCGACGCCCGCGGCGATCAGGACGCCGATGAAGACGACGTAGATCAGGCCCAGGCCGAACAGGGTCAGGCCCATGCGGGCCGTGAGCCCTCCGTCGCGGCCGTACCAGCCCTGTCTCGCCATGCCCGCCCCCCATCATCGCCCCGTGCCCGCATCCCGATGATAGACCGCCTCCGGCGCGTACCCTTCGAACACCGTGCAGCGCTTCCCGATCCGACGCAGCCCCTGGGCCCTGCTCTTTCTCGCGCCCCTCTCCGCCCGGCGTCCCTACGCCGACGTGGGCGACGGCCGCGTCGTCGTGCGCATGGGCCTCCTGGGCCGGGCCGACATCCCGGTGGCCCTGATCGACCGCGTCGGGACGATGAGCTGGCCCCGGTGGGGCGGGGTCGGTGTGCGAATCGCACGCGGCCTGGTGGCGTTCGTCGGGGCGTCCGGCGGCACCCTCGTCCTGATCGAGTTGTCCGGGCCCCTGCGCGTGCGCGCGCCACTCGGATGGACCGCCCGGAAGATCGCGATCGGGGCCGAGGACGTGGAGGGCATGGTCGCCGCGATCAGCGCGGCCCGGCGCCCCTTGCCGGAGCGGCCTCCCGAGGAGGCCGGCCAGGCGTCACCCGATGGGCTGTAGGGCGACGATCTCGTTGCCGTCGGGGTCGAAGAACTGGAGCATCTTCGCCCCGCCCATGTCCTCGATGCGCCCGCGCTGGACGTCGTGCTCGCCGAGGGCGCGATCGACGGCTGAGATGTCGCTCGCGCGCAGGATGACCGTGGCGCCGCCCTGGTGGGGACGGGTGGCGAGCTCTCCCGAGAGCGCGATCACCGTGTCGCCGGCGCGCAGCTCGGTCCAGTCGTTGCCCTCGCGCCGGATGACGTCGAGACCCAGGACGCCCGAGTAGAAGTTGACCGCCCGGTCCATGTTGCACACCTGGTAGAAGACCACGTCAACGCCGTCGAACAGGCTCATGTCCCGAGCCTACAGACGGACCCCGCGTGCGTGCGGGGTCCGTCTGGGGGGACCCGGGGGAGCGCCATGGCGTCCATCACAGCGCAGCGACCTTCGCCAAGGCGCCGGTGCGGGTGCGCGAGAGCGCGCTGGAGCGCAGCGCCGAGCAGACGGCCAGCGCGACCTTGTAGCCGGCGTCCGACTCGGCGCCGGTCAGCAGCATGGTGCCGCCGGGGCGGCCCGAGAGGGCCTTCACCAGGCGCCGGGGGCGCTCGGAGATGATCATCATCGGGCGCTCGTCGTCGTGCAGGCCCTCGGCCAGCTCGCGCCAGTCCGACTCCTCGCCACGCAGGTCGAGCATCACGATGTCGCCCGAGGAGGGCGGGGTGCGGTGCGGGCGCGCCTCGGCGGCCATGACCACGTAGCCCAGCCGGGTGAGGGTCTCCGCGAGGGCGGAGCGTCCGACTCCCTCGGGGCCAAGAACCAGGATCTGCATCGGCTGCATCTGTGTGTTCCCATCTCGCGAAAGGGTTCTGCGCATGGATCCCATCGGTGGGACCTGCGCGGGACGCGATATCCCCGGCTCACCCTCTGCGTGAGGGCGCACCACTCCGGGGAGGGGAACCGCTTAACCGGGTCGGCGGACCGCCATGCCGTGGCCGGATGAGGCGCCCAGCAGGTTGATCGAGGCCACGGCCTCGCTGAGCTGCGGGCGGGCGGCGTAGCCGACGCCCAGGATCAGGCCGATCACGATCAGCAGCACCAGCGTGGACGCCGGCGGGCCGCTGGTGCCCGGCAGCACGTAGCCGGCCAGCACCGCCAGCAGGCTGGAGCCGGCGGGCGCCGCGCCGACCGGCGCGACCAGCTGCGGCGCCGTGAGATCGACCGTGGCGCCCTCGGCGAACTCCGTGACGGAGGGGGCCTCCGCCGCGGAGACGACCTGCGACGCGACCTTGGAGGAGTCGCCGACGGCGGTTCGCCCGGTCGGGTCGAGGATCGCGGAGACGAAGTCGGTGATGGGGGCCGCGGTCCGCGGCGTCGCGACCGTCGGCGTCGTCGCGCCACCGGCGGGGACGGAGAGGGACCGCGGCGCGTCCGGGGCGGTCGGGGCGACGCTGACCGCCGGGATCGTGGGGGCGACCGCGGCGATGCGGTCGGCCGGCGCCTGCGGGGCGGTCGGGATGACCGTCAAGGTCGTCGGCGTGACGGGCACGTCTGGAGTGACGGGCAACGGCGTCGCGGTGACCTGCCGCGGGGTGGCCGGCGCGGGCGCCGGCGTGGGCGTGGGCGTGGCCTCGGTTCCGGGCACCGGAGCCTCTGCGACCGGGGTATCGGATGGCGGGGGCGCGGGCGCCTCGGTCGAGCCACCGTCGGCCACCGACGGCGCGGGCGCCTCGGTCGGGGGCGCCTCGGTGACGACGCCAGAGGCCTCGGACGGCGTCGCCGGCTCGCTCGACTCGGCGACGGGGTCGTCGGCCGGGGTCACCTCACCGGCGGGGACGGCCGGCTCGGCCGAGGCCGGCGCGTCGATGACGGCTGCGGCGGCGCCGGCCGCGAGGGCCGGCACGACGAGGCCGAAGGCGGTCGCGAACGCGATGGCCATAAGCCATCTCGAAGCCGTGGGCCTCATGCGTGGGCGGTGCCTGCTCGTCATCGGAAAGCCGGATTCACCAATCGTCAACTGGGCCGCCGCGCGGCCCGGATGGCGCGCACCATACAGCGGCCTCAGGACCCCGTGAAGACCCCGGGGTGATGATCCCCCGTTAGGGGGAGGAGGCGCATTGCGCCCGGCGGGACGGCCCCCTGATCCGTGACGGCTGAGGGCGCCGTTAGAGTCGGTCGCCGGTGCCTGCGACGGCTCAACTCCAACTCCCACTTCCGAGCCCGCAACCCGGTGCCGAGAGCGGCGATTCCATGCCCGACCGGCTGTGCGCGCTGATCGTCCGCAGGGGGCGTCCACTGGAGGTGGGCCACGTCGCGACGCAGCTCCTGCGACTGCGCCGCTGCCCGGAGCGCCTTCAGCGGCGGCTCGTCGCGGAGATCGTCGAGGGCGACGCGCGACTCGCCTGGCTCGGGCGCGACCTGGTGGGCCTCGCGCCGCCGGACTGGTCGGCGGCCGCCCTCGCGTCCACGACCTTCTGCGTCGTCGATCTGGAGACCACCGGCGGCTCGCCCGGGCGCTCCAAGGTGACCGAGATCGGCGCGGTGCGCGTCCGCGATCTGGTCATCGAGGAGCGCTTCAGCACCCTCGTGAACCCCGGCCGGCCGATCCCCTCCGTCGTCGCCGAGCTGACCGGCATCGACGACCGCATGGTCGCCGACAGCCCGGACATCGCCGTCGGGCTCGAGGACTTCGTCGAGTTCGCCGGGCAGGACGTGCTGGTGGCGCACAACGCCCCGTTCGACCTGCGGTTCCTCAACTACGAGCGACGCCGGCTCGCGGGCCGGTACTTCACCCAGGCGTGGCTCGACACCCTGATCCTGGCCCGGCGCCTCCTCGACGGACGCGTGCCGCGGCACGACCTGGGCACGCTGGCGGCGTGGGCCGACACCACGGTCCGGCCCTCCCACCGGGCGCTGCCCGACGCCGAGGCCACGGCGGAGTTGCTCGTGGTGCTCATCGGGATGCTCGCCGAGCGCGGCGTGGACACCCTCGAGGGGGCCGTCGCCTTCGCGGGGATCAGGGGCGCGCGTCACGCGTTCAAGCTCGCCCTGGCCGAGGACCTTCCGGCGCGGCCCGGCGTCTACGTCATGCGCGACCGCGCCGGCCGCGCCCTCTACGTCGGCAAGGCGGGCAACCTGCGCCGCCGCGTGCGCTCGTACTTCGGGCCGGGCGGGCGCCACAGCAGGCTCATCGGGCGGGCCCTCGAGCAGCTCGAGGTGATCGAGCACGAGACGTGCGGCTCGGAGTTCGCGGCCCTCCTGCGCGAGGACCGGCTGATCAAGGAGCTCAGGCCGCCCTGCAACCGGCGTGGAACGGGCGGCGCCGGGCGGTACCTGAAGCTGACCGCGTCGTCCCCGTCGCCCCGCCTCTACGTCGTGCCGGGGGTGCGGCCGGACGCCGGGAGCTACTTCGGCCCGGTGCGCTCGCAGCGCCTCGCGCGCGAGGCGGTCGCCTGCCTGCGCGAGCTGTACCCGATCTCCGGCCCCGACCCGGACGCCAGGGCCCGCGCCGTCGGCGCGTTGGCCGGGGTGCTCGGCGGTGAGCCGGCCGCCCTCGGCGATCTCGGTCTGCGGCTGGGCGCCGCCCTCGCCGGGGACCGGGTCACCTCCGACGTCGGCGACGGCCCGGACGCGCCCCAGGCCCTGCTCGGGACGCTCGCCGCGCTCGCTCGCGCTCGCCGCGCCGCCGCTCGCTTCGCGGTGCTCGTGGAGCCGGGCGAGGAGCCCCACATCGCCGAGGCGTTCTTCGTCGCGGGAGGCGTGGTGCGCCACCGGGCGATGCTCGACGCCGATGCGTGGGCCGAGCAGTGCCGGGAGGGCCTCGCGGTGCTGCGGCGCCACTCCCGCTCACCGCGAGAGCTCCTCGCGCCCACCGCGATGGACGAGGCGGCGATCGTCGAGGAGCACCTGCGCCAGGCCGGCGCCGGCGGTGGGGCGCTCGAGCTGCCGCGCGGGTGGCGCACCGTGGAGGTCCTGGAGCACATCGGCTGCGCCGTCCGCCGCATCGCCGAGTCGGCGCGCGACGACGGGTCGCTCCCCGACGGCTGACGTGCTGCGCGCCGCCGCCGCCCTCGCCCTGACGGGGCGGTACGCGGTGTTCGGGCGCCAGGCGGCCGCCGGCCTGCGAGCGTGGGCGGAGGCCCGCGGCGCGGCGCTGCGCCTGGAGGACGACCGCAGCCTGCCCGCCGAGAGCGCCCGGCTGGCGGGCGCTCTGGCGCGCCGGTGCGACGTGATGTTCGGCCCCTACGGCAGCGGAAGCGGCCGCGCGGTGGCCGAGGCGATGGCCGGCCGCGACGAGGTCGTCTGGAACCACGGCGCCGCCGCGGTGCCCCGCACCGGCGCGCGCATGGTTGACGTGCTGGGGCCCGCCGGGTGCTACTGGGCCGGCCTGCCGGAGGCTCTCGGCGGCCGTGCGGCTGCGGCGCGGGTGGCGGTCGTCCGCGCGCCGGGCGGCTTCGGCGGGGAGATCGCCGCCGGCGCCGTCGCGGCCCTCGACGCCGCCGGCATCGCGCCGGTCCTCGTGCGCGACCTCGAGCCGGGGGAGCCCGGCGCGGCGGTCGCCCGGGCGCGCGACGCGGGCGCCGGCTGGATCGTGGGCGGAGGCCGGCTCGAGGACGACCTCCTCCTCGCCCGCGCCGCCGCCGCCGCGGGGCTCCGGGTCGCGCTGGTCGCCTGCGGGGTGTCCGCGATGGCCGACGAGTTGGGCGAGCGGGTGCTCGGCTGGCTGGGGCCGGCGCAGTGGGACGGCGGTCCTGCTCCTGCGCCGTTCGTCCTGCCGGCGGACTCGGACTATCCGGCGGCGCAGGCGCTCGCCGGGGCGCTCGTGGCCGAGCGCGCCCTCGCCCTCGCCGGCTCGGCCGACCCCGCCGCCCTCTGGCGGGCCGCCCGGGCGCTGCGCACGCGCACCCTGATCGGGCCCTTCGCGATCGACGACCTCGGACGTCAGACGGCGCACGCCCCGTGCATCGTCCGCTGGCGCGCGGGCGCCGGCGGACCCGAGCGGGTGGTGGTCTGGAGGCCCCCCGGGGCGGGCGCGTGACACACTCCGCGCGTGGTCGGGCCAGGCGGTGCAGATGTGGATGCGGTGGTGCGGCGTCTCGTGGACTGGTTCCAGCGGGAGGGCACCGATCTCCCCTGGCGCCGCACGCGTGACCGCTACCGCGTGCTCGTCGCCGAGGCGCAGCTGCAGGCGACCCCCGTCGCCCGGGTGCTGCCCTACTACGAACGCTTCCTGGCACGCTGGCCCACCGCGCCCGACCTCGCGGGCGCGGAGCTCGGTGACGTGCTGGCCGAGTGGCACGGGCTCGGCTATCCGCGTCGGGCCCGCAACCTCCACGCGGCCGCGCGCGTCATCGCCGAGCGCGGGTGGCCCCAGCGGCTCACCGACCTCCCCGGCGTCGGCGCCTACACCGCGGCCGCGATCCGGTGCTTCGCCGACGCGGAGGACGTCCTTCCTGTTGACACCAACGCCGCGCGCGTCGTGGCGCGCCGGTTCCCCGCGGGCTGGCCGGGCGCGCCCGGGCTGGGCTGGGAGGCGGGGCAGGCGGTCATGGACCTCGGCCGTCTCTGGTGTACGGCGCGCGCCCCCCGGTGCGCGGACGGCTGCCCCTTGCGCGAGGGCTGTCCCGCCGCGGAGGCGGGCACGGTGCGGGAGGTCACCCCGGTGCGGCGCCCCCAGGGGCGCTATGAAGGATCGATGCGCCAACGGCGCGGCGCGCTGCTGCGTGAGCTCGCCGAGCGCGGGTGGGTGAGCGAGTCGCGCGATCCCGAGGCCGCGGCGAGCCTCGTGGCCGACGGCCTCGCGGGCGCCGGCCCGGGCCGGCTGGTCCGGGCCGGGGGCGGGTCGCCGTGAGGCAGCAGCAGGTCGTCGTCGCGGCCCTCATCGAGCGCGGGGGAAGGATCCTCGTGAGCCAGCGCGGTCCCGGGGCGGGCCAAGCTGGACGCTGGGAGTTCCCCGGCGGCAAGCGCGAGCCCGGCGAGGACGACCAGACGGCGCTCGCGCGCGAGCTGCGGGAGGAGCTCGGCGTGGACCTGGAGATCGGTCCCCTGGTGTGGACCGCTCGCGCCGGCCCGCTCGCGCTGCGGTTCTTCCGCTGTCCATGGGCCCCCGCCCAGCAGCCGCGGCCGCTCGGCAGCGTCCAGTTCCGCTGGGTGCGCCGGGAGGACCTGGCCGGGTTGCCGTTCCCTCCGGCCGACGCGGGTCTCGTGAGCGCACTCGCCCAGGGGCGCCTCCCGGCCTGAGCCCGGCGGTCGGGCTTGTGCGGCCGGGTAAACTCCGGATGACCCGGGAGGTGGTGGATGGCCAAGGCAAAGCGGCAGCGTCGCAGCAGCATCCGAACCATGTCGGCCGACTCGTCGGCCCTCGAGGCGCTGGAATCCCTCGAGCGCGCTGAGCGCTCGGCGGGGGAGACCGCGACGGAATCGCCCGAGGGTGAGCCCCCCGCCTCCGTATCGCACGAGGCCGAGGCCGAGTAGAGGCGCGACCCGGGGGCTAGCCGTCTCGGGTGAAGGCCTCGCCGGTCACGAGGAACCGGACCCGCCCGCCGAGCTCGGCGCCGTTGTTGGCGACCCGCTCGAGGTGACGGGAGACCAGCACGGCCGTCGCCGACCAGACCCGGGTCTCGGGCTCGTCCGGGGCGCTCGCGACCCGGGCGACCACGTCGCCCAGCATCTGGCGCACGGTGGCGGCCTCGACGGCCGCCTGCTCGCCGAGCTCCGCGTCGCCGCGCGCGATGGCCTGCACGGCCCGCGCCAGCGTGTCCACGGCCCGCGCGCTCATCCGGGAGATCATCGCCTGGATCTCCGGCACCGCGCCCTCGGGGCGGACCGACTTCGCCGCCTGGGAGATCGCCACCGCGAGATCGCCGACGCGCTCGAGGGCGATCACCGCGATCAGCCCGACGTGCAGGAGCCGCTGGTCGCCCGCGACGGGGGCTTGGAGGAGCTGGAGGCTGAAGACCTTGTGGTCGAGCTCGGCGCACCGCTGGTCGACCTGCTCGTCGGCCGCGATGACCTCGTCGGCCGCCCGGCCGTTGACCTCCTCCCACGCGGCGACGCCGCGTTCGACCTGCGAGAGCACGAGGCTGGCCATCTCCACGAGCCCCGTCCGGAAGTGCTCGATCTCGGACTGGAAGGTCAGCCGTGTGGACACAGCGGCGATTCTACCCGCTTCCGCCATCACCGCCTGTCACCGCTGCGGCAGCGAGCGGCCGGCGAGGGCGATCAGGCCGTCGCTGGTGGCGAGCAGACGGCTCCCGGCCGCCTTCCGCGTGAAGCGAAGCCCCCCGTCGCCGGCCTGCAACCGGCGCAGCGCGGCCCGTGTCGACGCGGGCGGGGTGCGCCCGAGCGCGCGCAGCGCGCGGATCACCCCCGCCGTGGAGTTCGCCTCGGTCGGGCCGCCGTGGCCCGAGGATCGGACTCCGCCCTCCCTGTTGCGCTGGGCCAGCATCCAGGCCGCGCCGGCGCGCAGTCCGGGGTTGGAGGCCGGGACGCCGGCCGCGGCCAGGGCCTCGATCACCAGGGCCGTGACGTCCACCGTGTCGCGGCCCCTGCGCGTGAGGTCGAAGGACCAGCCTCCTCTCCCGCGCGCGGCCAGCGTCGCCCGCACGGCGGACCGCGGCGGAGTCGCCCCGGTGGCGCTGACCGCCAGCAGTGAGAGCGCCTGGTCGAAAGCCGTGGCGCCGTAGCGCCCGGAGGCGTAGCGGGACCTCACGCGCGCGAGGTAGTTGACGCCGCCGAGGCGGCGCGGGTCGCGACCCGCCGCGACGGCCGCCATCACCACCTTGGCGGCGCCGCCGGCAGTGCGCGCGTAGGAGGGGGCCTGTCGCCCCAGCGACGCGAGCCGGGGGCGCAGGGAGGCTCTGCTGCGACCGGCCGCGCGCAGGGCGACGATGACGTCGGCCTGCTGCCCGGCCGGTGCGCCCGCCGCGTTCTTCACGAGCCACGATGTGGCGCGCGCGGCCGCGCGCGCGTCGGCCGTCGCCGCACCCGCGTGGGGTGCCGCGACGGCCAGGCCGAGGGCGGCGAGCGCGACGGACGCGCGGCGGCGCGTCATCGGGCCGCGCGCCTGACGCGGAACTGGCCGGTGTTGACCCGCGCGAGCCCCATGCGCTCGACGTTGCCGGCGCCGTCCGTCGCGCGGCTCCACACCCGCCACACGCCCGGCGCCAGGCGGCGGCGGACCGGGAGGGACCAGCGGCCGCCGACCGAGCGCGCCTTCACGTAGAGGCGCAGGCGGCAGGCGCGCGGGGCGGTGAGCCTGCCCGAGCGCGTGCGGAAGCGGCACTGGGTGCCGACGCGCTTGGCGAGCGCGACCCGGACGGTGGCCACGTCGGAGCGGTCGGGGCCCGCCGTGCCACGGATCGCGCGGACCGACGAGCGCACGGAGCCGATCCGCGGGAAACGGATGACACTCCCGGGCGCCACGGTGTCGGCGCCCGCCGCGACGGAACCCGAGGGCGGCGCCGGCACCGGCACCGCGGCGGGCGCCGGCGGCAGGTTGCACACCGTGGGGTCACCCGCGAACGCGCAGACCGCACGCGCGGGGCTGCGGATGTCGCCGGCGCGCGTCGCGCTGACGGCCTTCGTCCCGATGCCCTGGGCGACGAAGGCCGCCTGCCCGGCGGCGTTCGTCGTGGCCTCGGCCGATCCGTAGCGCACCGCCGCGCCGGCCGCGGGCGCCGACGAGCCGTCGGCGTCGTAGCTCGTCACGGTGACGGTGAAGCCCCCGCCCGCGGCGATCCGGTCGGAGGAGGCGGTCACGTCGAGCTCGCGCGCCCCGTCGGCCGCGCCGTAGTACCAGAGCGCGCGATCGCCCTGGGCCAGCGCGAGGTCGCTCGCCCCGACCGCCGGGGCGACGTGGTTCACGCGGTACTGCCAACCCGCGGTGCCCGCGTTGGCGTCGGCGCCGATCTTCTGAACGAGGACGGCGTCGAAGGAGGGGAAGTACTCGAAGCCGAGCCCGAGGCCCGTGCTGGCGGTCGCGCGGTAGAGCTGCCAGAAAGCCGACGCGCGGCTCACGGAGACCGGGGTGAAGGCCGTGTCGAACACCTGCGCGGTGCCCGTGCCCTCGATCGGGATCGCGCTCTCGGGGATGAGGTTCGCCGAGGCGCCCTCGACCCGTATGACGGTGTCCAGAGCGGTCGCCACCGGGGCCGCGACCAGCCCTGCGGCGCAGGCCGCGGCCAGGGTGACCCTGAGGGGGGTGTTCACTGAAGCTCCTCGTCTCGCGGAGGGCGTTGTCAGGAGTGGGTTGGAGGCAGGTCTCCTGACTCCCCGGTGCGAACGCAGCCCCCGCGACCTTCCCGGGACTTCTCCCAGTGGCTCACATGGTGTCGTGCGGGTGCCGCTCCCGGGTCACAGTGGCGCGACCGTGCCGGACTCACACCGGCTTCCCTCGCGACCAACCCATGAAGCGGGGCCAACCTAACCGCTAGCCTGACTCCGTGTCCACCGCAGGATCGCTCGCCCTCTCCTCGCAGACGCCGGCCGTGGGCACCGTCGAGCGGGTGGTCCGCACGCCGGTCCTGTTCTGCCTCGCGACCCTCGTGATCACGACCGCCGGGCTGGCCCTCGACAGCCAGGTCGAACTGCCCGGCCAGTTGGTGCTGGGCGCCTGCACGTGGGCCTTCCTGGCCATCGCCTTCATCTACCTCACGCCGATGGAGCGGGCCCAGACGTCGGTCGTCGTGGTGGTGGCGACGTGTGCCGAGATCATCGGCTCGGTGATCTGGGGGGTCTACGTCTACCGCCTCGGCAACCTGCCGCTCTTCGTCCCCCCCGGGCACGGCCTCGTCTATCTGACCGGGCTGCGGTTGAGCCAGGCCCCCTGGTTCCGCGCGCGGCCGCGGGTGCTCGTGGGCGCCGCGATCGTGGCGGTCGGCGGGTGGGCGTTGCTCGGGCTGACCGTCCTCGGCCGGACCGACGCCGCGGGCGCCGTCGGCGCCACGGTCCTCGTGATCTTCCTGATCCGCGGCCGCGCGCCGGCCGTCTACGCGGGCGTGTTCTTCGCGGTCGCGTTCCTCGAGATCTACGGCACCTGGATCGGGACGTGGGAGTGGGCGGCCGAGATCCCCGGCCTGGGCACCCCGGACGGCAACCCGCCCAGCGGAGCGGCCAGCGGGTACGTCTTCTTCGACATCGCCGCGCTGGCCCTCGCTCCGTACCTGCTCGCCGGCTGGTCGGGCCTGCACCGCCGCCTCCGGCCGGCGCGCGCGCCCGGCTGAGCCCCACTCAGTTGGGCGCGCCCGCCCCCGGACTGATGGCGCCGCCGGGGCCGGCGCGGCGTCACGCGACGGCCATGTGCTCCGCGCACGCCGCCGCGTGACCCTCGTGGCGGACCCCGCTGAGGGTGACCTCCGTCGGCCAGGAGGGCGCGGGCGACGCCGCGTCCTCGGGCGCCGCCGACACGACCGCGCGCCAGCCGGCCACCGAGACCTCCCAGCCGACGTCCATGAAGTCGAGGGCGATGTCGTGAAGCAGGTCGGGCGGCCCCACCAGGAGGTAGCTCGGCGCCGGGGGCGGCTCGGGTTCGACGGCCATCGCCGTTAGACTCGCCCACCGTGAGCGAGCAGTCCATCACGGGTGAGATCAGCCTGCTGTGGCAGGACGTCGATCCCTACGACGGCGACGTGCTGCTGATGAGCCTCGACACCGACGAGCCGATGCGGATCAACACCTTCGAGATCCGGGGCCCGCTGGCCGTGCGCCTCAAGGACGGGGCGATCGAGGAGGGCATGCGCGTCCGCGTGGACTGCCGTACCGAGGTGATCGAGATGATCAACGTCGAGAACGGCGAGACCACCGACGAGGATCGTGCGCTCGTCGTCGACGTGGTCGTCCTCGACGCGTGAGCGCGGTCTCCGCGCGACCGGACGGGGCCCGGCGCGGGCTATACTCGGCGCGCCAGGGATGGCTCGTGCTGGGGCGTAGCCAAGAGGTAAGGCAGCGGGTTTTGGTCCCGCGATCGGGGGTTCGAATCCTCCCGCCCCAACCAGGCAGATCCTCTTCCCCAACGCCCGGGACGGACTCGACAACCGCATGAGCATCGGCGCCGTCGTCCTCGCCGCAGGCCAGGGGACCAGGATGAGATCCGCCCTCCCGAAGGTCGCGCACGGCCTCGCCGGGCGACCCATGGTGCAGTGGGTCCTCGACGCCCTCTCCGATGCCGGGGTGGAGCACACGGTCGTCGTGGTCGGCCACGGCGCGGAGATCGTGCGCGAGGCGCTCCCGTCCGAGGTCGAGGTGGCGATCCAGCACGAGCAGCTCGGCACGGGGCACGCCGCCCAGGTGGGCCTCGCCGTCCTCGACGCCCGTTGCGAGACGGTGGTCGTCGCCTGCGGCGACACGCCCCTGCTGCCGCCCGAGCTCGTGGCCCGGCTGGTCGCGGAGCACGTCTCGGAGCCCCGGGCGGCCACGATGCTCACGGCGGTCGTGCCCGACGCCGGCTCATACGGCCGCGTCGTCCGCGCGCCGGACGGCCGCGTGGCCCGGGTCGTGGAGGCCCGCGACGCCTCGCCGCAGGAGCTCGCCATCGGCGAGTACAACGCCGGCCTCTACGCCTTCGATCGCGCCGCCCTGACCGAGGTCCTCGAGCGCCTCGATGCGTCGAACGCCCAGGGCGAGAACTACCTGACCGACGCCCTGGAGCGCCTCGAGGGTACGGTCGCGGCACTGGTGGCCGACGATCCCGAGGCCGCGGCGGGCGTCAACGACCGCGTCGATCTCGCCGCCTGCGAGGCCGCGCTCCAGCAGCGCCTGCGCGAGGCCCTGATGCGGGACGGGGTGACGATGCCGGACCCGTCGGCGGTCTACCTCGAGGCCGAGGTGACCGTGGGCCGCGACACCATCCTGTGGCCCGGCACCCACCTCAGGGGGGCGACCGCGATCGGCGAGGGCTGCGCCATCGGCCCCGACGCGGTCATCACCGACAGCACCGTCGGCGACCGCTGCACGATCCTCAGCGCCCACCTGATCCAGGCGCGCCTGGCGGAGGGCGCGCAGGCCGGCCCCTTCGCCTATCTGCGCCCCGGCAGCCGCCTCGAGCCGGGCGCGCGGGTTGGCACCTACGTCGAACTCAAGAACACGGTGCTCGGCGCCGGTGCCAAGGTGCCCCACCTGTCGTACGTCGGCGACGCCACGATCGGCGAGGGGACGAACATCGGCGCGGGCAACATCACGGCGAACTACGACGGCTTCCGCAAGCACTCCACGCGCATCGGGGCGCGCGTGAAGACCGGCTCGGACTGCGTGTTCGTCGCGCCGGTCAGCGTGGGCGACGACGCGATGACCGGGGCCGGATCGATCATCACCGAGGACGTCCCCGACGGCGCCCTCGGAATCGCCCGCGCGCGCCAGAGCGTGGTCGAGGGGTTCACGGCGAGGGCGGTCGCACGCGCGGCGCAGGCCGCGGAAGAGGCGAAGGGGGACGCGTGAACACCAGCATCGACAGGGACGACTCCAAGCGGCTGATGGTCTTCGCGGGTCGCTCCAGCCAGGAGCTCGGCCAGCGCATCGCCGGCCGGCTCGGCATCGATCTGGGCGGCGTGAACCTGAAGACCTTCGCGAACGGCGAGATCTACGTCCGCTTCGAGGAGAGCGTGCGCGGCGCCGACGTCTTCCTGGTGCAGTCCACCTGCCGGCCGGTGAACGACAGCCTCATGGAACTGCTGATCATGATCAATGCGGCCAAGCTCGCCTCGGCCCACCGGATCACCGCCGTGATCCCCTGGTACGGCTACTCGCGCCAGGACAAGAAGTCGGCCCCGCGGGAGCCGATCACCGCGCGCCTGATCGCCGACCTGCTGAACGCCTCGGGCGTGGACCGGGTTCTCACCATGGACCTGCACGCCGGTCAGGTACAGGGCTTCTTCGGGGTTCCGGTGGACCACATGACCGCGCTGCCGATGTTCGTCGACGACTTCAAGGACCGGGTCTACCGGGGGGACCTCGCCGAGCCGCTGGTCGTCGTGTCGCCCGACGCCGGCCGCGCCAAGCTCGCCAACCACTTCGCCGAGCGCCTCGGCGCGACCCTCGCCGTCCTCACCAAGCAGCGCCCCGACCACAACGAGGCCGAGATCACGTTCCTCATCGGTGACGTGAAGGGTCGGGCCGCCGTGCTGATCGACGACATGATCGACACCGCCGGCACGCTCTGCGCCGGTGCCAAGGTCGTCAAGGACGCGGGTGCGACCCGCGTCTTCGCCGCCGCGACGCACGGGCTCCTGTCGGGCAGCGCCGTCGAGCGCCTGCGCGAGTCGGTGATCGAGCAGGTCGTCATCAGCGACACGGTGCCGCTCCCCGAGACGGCCGTCGGGTCGGACCTCTTCCGCGTGCTGTCGGTCGACCGGATCCTCGCCGACTCCGTGCACAACGTCTTCTGCGACGAGTCGGTCAGCGCGATCTTCGCCGGGGAGAACCAGCTCTTCTAGCCTCCGAGGCGGGAGAACGCCAAGGCAATGGGCTCTCGGTCTGCGGCTCGCCCCCGCCGCCGCACACTCGTCGCGCGCGCGGCCGGGTCAGTCCTGGCGGGCGCGGTGGGCCGTACCTGCCGGCAGGCCCGATTCGCTGGATCGAGATCGAGCTTACGCGTGGCGATCAGGGCCTGTATCCGGATCGACCGGTTCCGCTTCCGAGCCTGCCGTCACGCGATTCCGCGAGCTCCACGCGTCGGCCTGCTCGCAGTACCTTCGGGCCCTGGTCGAGGCAGGCTCTTTCGGCGGAATCAGCCGTCCGCTTGCGCCCGCAGCATCGCCGCCAGGCTCCGCATGCCCCTGCGTGCGTCGCGGCGACCACGGAATCCGGTCCATGGCCGGTCGGCACCCGTCGGTCGGCACGGACGTCCGCACGCCGGCTCGTCCCCGAGTCGCCGGCGGGAGACGCCGCCAACGTCAGTTCGCGAAGCGCGGAAAACGACGACGACGAGCGCTCATGGGTGCCGGGCTGAGCGGGTGGAGCCGCCGCGGTGCTGGCCGGCGCTATCGAGCGGGCTGATCATGCCTGGACGCTGTGTCGGCCCGAGGCTGGTCCGACCATGACCCATGCTTCCCGAGCGCTCCTCGTCGCGCGTCCACCGGACGGGCAGGCGCTCGCGCCGGCCTACGGACCCGATCCACCGCCCGAGCGCGCCGCCTCGGCCGGCCGGGAGCCGCTCGGGATGGGGGCCGCGTCGGTGCTGAGCAGTATGCGGTCGCCGCGCATCCCGCCCTCGCGCATGTAGATGCCCGACGTGTGCAGCCCGCTGGCCGGCATGCCGAGCGGGCGGCGGCGGGAGGCGACCATGCGGGCCGTACAAACATCTCCTATCGGCATGGGGTACCCCGATCGATCAGTTCCGGCGATGCGGGGGCGCCGCGGAGCGCGCCCTCCTCGCGCGCGAGGGCGGGTGCGCGCCAGGGCCGAGTCCGGTAGAGTCCCGCGTCGGCCCCGACCAGGAACGAATCCACGCATGGCACACGTCGCCCTCCACGCCCATCCCCGTACCGAGTTCGGCAACGGTCCCACCCGCCGCCTGCGCCAGCAGGGCATGGTCCCCGGGATCGTCTACCAGTCGGGCGGGGCCTCCCTCACGCTCGCCCTTCCCGGGCACGACCTGCGCAAGGCTCTCAACGAGGGCCGCACGGGCGTCATCGACCTGGTCATCGGCGACGAGCCGGCCCGGCCCGTCCTGGTGAAGGACTGGCAGCTGCACCCGGTGCACCTCGGGGTGCTCCACGTGGACTTCCAGCAGGTCGACCTCACGCAGGAGGTCGAGGCCCCGGTGCAGATCGTCCTGACGGGCAGCGCCGTCGGCGTGCGCGACGGAGGCGTCCTCGACCAGCCGCTGCGCGAGGTCGTCGTCCGCGCCCTGCCGGACTCCCTGCCCGACCACATCGAGATCGACGTGTCGGAGCTCGCGATCGGCCACTCGATCGCGGTGGGCGAGATGGCCGCGCCCGAGGGCGTGACGATCGTGACCGACCCGGAGACCGTGGTGGCCTCGGTCGTGGCGCCGAGCTCGGACGTCGGCGAGGAGCCGGAGGCCGAGGACATCGAGGCGATCGAGGTGACGGACGACGGGGGCGAAGACTCCTCCAGCGAGTAAGGCGGATGATGGGGCCATGGAGGGCCCGATCGACCCCATCCGCCTCGTGGCGGGGCTCGGCAACCCGGGGCCCCGTTACTCGGGGACCCGTCACAACGCAGGGCAGATGGTCGCGGAGTTGCTCGCCGCGCGACTCGGCGCCGGACGGTTCGCGACGCGGTACGGGGGGCGCCTGGCCGAGGCGCGCGGGCCGGCCGGCCCGCTCGCCCTCCTGATCCCCCAGACGTTCATGAACGAGTCCGGCGACTCGGTCGGCCCGGCCGCGGGCAGCCTGCGGGCGGCCCCGGGCCAGGTGCTCGTGGTGCACGACGAGATCGACCTGCCGTTCGGAGTGGTGCGCGGCAAGCTCGGCGGCGGTCACGGCGGTCACAACGGCCTGCGCTCGGTGGCGCGCGGCCTCGGCACGGGCGAGTTCCCGCGGGTGCGCGTGGGCGTCGGGCGCCCCCCCGACGACTTCCGCGGCGACGGCGCCGACTGGGTTCTCTCGCGCTTCGCCGAGCCCCGCGACGAGGTGGAGGCGCTGATCGCCCGGGCAGTCGAGATGACCGAGGCGGTCCTTGCCGAGGGCATGCCGGCGGCCATCGAGCGCTTCCACGCCTCCGAGCCCGGCGCCCGAGCCCGCGCGCGGAGCGAGCGCCGTGAGGCGGCGAAGGCCTCCGCATCCGACGATGTCTCCGAGCCCCCCGAGGATCCCGCGTGAGCGATCCGACCGGCGTCAACCGCCTGATCCTCGGCTCACCCGAGGTCGCGGCGGCCTGCGAGCGGATCACCGCCGGCGAGGGCGCCGGCGGCATGGCGTTGGCCCGCCCGGCCTGGCCCTACGTGCTCGCCGCCCTCGCGCGCGCCGGCGACCGTTCCCTGCTCGCCGTCGCCCCGGGTGACGACGAGGCCCGCGACCTGTCGATGGAGCTGGTCTCGCTGCTCGGCCGTGGAGCCGTGGCGCTCTGGCCGACCCGCGGCGTGCCCGCCGACGCGACCGTCGGACCCTCGCCGCACCTCGTCGGCCAGCGCGCCCGCGCCCTGGCGACGCTGGGGCGTCCCGCGACCGTGGTCGTGGCCGGCGCGCCGGCCGTCGCCGAGCGGGTTGCCGCGATCCAGTCGCGCGAGCCTCTCGAGGTGGCCGTCGGGCAGGCGGTCTCCCTCGACGAGCTCGTGGACCGGCTGGTGGCGATCGGCTACGAGCGCGTCGAGCAGGTGGAGGAGCGCGGCGATCTCTCGGTGCGCGGCGGCATCCTCGACGTCTACCCGTTGACCGCCGATCTGCCTGCGCGCGTCGAGCTCTTCGGGGACGAGGTCGAGAGCATGCGCGCCTTCTCGCCCTTCACCCAGCGCACGATCCGCCCGATCAGCCGCCTGCTGGCATGGCCCGCCGCCGAGCAGCCGGGCGACACGCTCGATCCGCTGTCGGAGCCCGCGATGGCGGAAGCCGTGGTGGTGCGCCTGGCGCCGACCGAGCACCCGGCGGCGCTGCGCGAGGCCCAGGAGCGCCTCGAGGATGAGGTCGCCGCCGGGGCGCTCTCGGATCCCGCGGTCGTCGAGTCGGAGCTGGCGGCGCTCGCCGCGCTCGACCTGAACCCGCCCTCGGGCACCGCGAAGCCTCCGTTCGACGCGATCGAGGCCCGCTTCACGACGCGCTCGCCCTCCGAGGCGGAGGCGGAGCTCTCGCGGCTCGGGCGCGCCGGCCTTCGGGTGGTGCTCGGGTTCTCCCGTCGCGGCGACATGTCGCGGGCGATGGCGCGGATGGAGCGGGTCCGGGCCGAGGAGCTCGAGCCCGGCGAGCTGCCGGCGCCCGGATCGATCGCCGCCTCCGTGATGGCCGTGCGCTCCGGCTTCGTCTCGCGCGAGCTCGGGCTGGCGATCATCCCGGAGGAGCGCATCCTGCGCCGGCGTCGCCCCGCCTCGCAGCGAGGACCGGTGGTGGGCAAGCGCCTGGCCAGCTTCATGGACCTCAAGGTGGGCGACCACGTCGTCCACGAGGACCACGGCATCGGTCGCCTCACCGGGTTCGAGACCCGGACCGTCGCGGGTCTGACGCGCGATTACCTCGCGCTCGCCTTCGCCGACGGAGATCGCCTCTACGTCCCGCACGACCAGCTCGACCGGGTGACGCGCTACGTCGGCTCCGACGGCTCGCCCCCGGCGCTCTCGAAGCTGGGCGGCAAGGCGTGGGACCGGATGAAGTCGCGCGCGCGGGCCGCCGTGCGCGAGATGGCCGGGGAGCTCATCGCGCTCTACGAGGCCCGCGCCGCCGCAGTGGGCTTCGCGTTCCCGGCGGACGATGAGCTGACCCGCGAGCTGGAGCGCAGATTCGCCCACCGCGAGACCCCCGACCAGCAGCGTGCCATCGACGCGGTGGCCGACGACATGGAGCGTCCGCGCCCCATGGACCGCCTGATCTGCGGAGACGTCGGCTTCGGCAAGACCGAGATCGCCATGCGCGCGGCGTTCAAGGCGGCCGCGGCCGGCAAGCAGGTGATGATGCTGGTGCCGACGACGATCCTCGCCCAGCAGCACCTGGCCACGTTCCGCGAGCGTTTCGGCGACCTCCCGGTGACCCTCGACATGGTCAACCGCTTCCGCACCCCGGCCGAGGCCAAGGAGGTGCTCGCGCGCTACCGCTCCGGGCGCCTCGACATCCTGATCGGCACCCACCGGCTGCTGTCGATGGACGTGCAGCCCAAGGACCTCGGCCTGGTGATCGTCGACGAGGAGCAGCGCTTCGGGGTGGCCCAGAAGGAATCGCTGCGCCAGCTGAAGCTGCGCGTCGATGTGCTCGCCATGAGCGCGACGCCGATCCCGCGCACCCTGCAGATCTCGCTGTCGGGCCTGCGGGACATCAGCACCATCGAGACCCCGCCGCCCGGCCGGCGACCGATCGCCACCCATGTGGGCGAGTACGACGAGGTGCTCGTCGCCGAGGCCCTGCGCCGCGAGGCGGCGCGCGGGGGCCAGAGCTTCTTCCTGCACAACCGCGTCGAGACGATTCGCGAGGCGGGCGAGATGCTCCGCGGCCTGGTGCCCGAGCTCCGCTTCCTCACGGCGCACGGCCAGATGGCCGAGCACGAGCTCGAGGACGTGATGCTCGCGTTCGTGCGCGGGGAGGCCGATGTGCTCGTGGCGACGACCATCATCGAATCGGGGCTCGACATCCCCCAGGCCAACACCCTCATCGTTGACCGGGCCGACCAGCTGGGCCTCTCGCAGCTCTACCAGATCCGCGGGCGCGTCGGCCGGTCGGACGTGACCGCGCACGCCTACCTGCTCTATCCGGACGCCGCGTCGCTGACGCGCGAGGCGTCCTCGCGGCTGCGCGCCCTGGCCGACTACACGGAGCTCGGTAGTGGCCTGCGCATAGCGATGCGCGACCTCGAGATCCGCGGCGCGGGCAACCTGCTGGGCGATGAGCAGAGCGGGCACGTGGCCGCGATCGGTTTCGAGCTCTACCTCGAGATGCTCAACGAGGCCGTGCTGCGCGGGCAGGGCCAGGAGGCCCCCGAGCGCGAGGTGCGCGTGGACATCGCGGTGTCGGCGTACATCCCGACCGACTACGTGCCGCTCGAGGCGGCCAAGATCGACCTCCACCGCCGCATCGCCATGGCTGCGGACCTCGAGGAGATCTCGACGCTGCGCGACGAGATCGAGGACCGGTTCGGGCCCGTCCCCGTGCCGGTGGAGGCGCTGCTCACCGTGCAGCGCGTGCGCGTGAAGCTGCGCGCGGCCGGAGCGAGCCAGATCGCGGTCCGCTCGGGTCGTGTGATCGTGGGTCCGGTGAGCCTCACGAGCGCCCAGCTGCGGGTGCTGCGCGACGCTCAGCCCAAGGCGAGCTACGCCGGCAGCGAGCAGGTCGTCTCGCTGCCGGCCGGGAGCGCGCCGTCCGAGCGGCTCGCCGCCGCCGAAGCGGCTCTCGACGCCCTCGCAGGCGCCGCAGCCGTCGCCGCCTGACCCTTAAAACCGCCCTAACCGGGGCGCGGAACCGAGGTGCTACCATCGCCCCCGTCGTGACGAAGACCAACCGCAGATCACCGCTTTTCGCGGGGGTCCTCGTCGGCCTTGTGGCCCTGGGCGCCGCCGGGATCCTGCTCCTTTCCGGGTGCGGCGACGACGCGTCGTCGCTGCCCGATGGCGTGGTCGCCCGCGTCAACGACACGAGCATCACCGAGAAGCAGCTCACGACGACCATCGAGCAGAGCCGCGCCCAGGCCAAGAGCCAGGGTCAGACCCTGCCGGCGGTGGGCGAGGACGGCTACGACCAGGTGCGCCAGCAGGCCCTGCAGCAGCTGATCCAGCAGGAGGTGGTCAGCTCGAAGGCCCGCGAGTGCGGCAAGCCGTGCGCCGTGACGGCCGCCGACATCAGCGCGGAGCTCGTGCGCATCCGGAAGGCCAACTTCAACGACTCCCAGAAGGAGTTCGACGCCTTCCTCAAGGAGAGCGCGATCACCAAGGCCGGCGCGCGTGACATCGTGCGCAATCAGCTCGAGCAGCAGAAGCTGCTGAGCAGCGTGACGCGCGGCGTCCGCTTCACCGCCGCCGACGCGCGCAAGTACTACGACGAGAACCGCACGCAGTTCACCGTGGCGGCCGGCCGCACCGCGAGCCACATCCTGGTGAAGACCAAGGCCGAGGCCGATCGGATCCGCGCCGAGGTCACGCCGGCGAACTTCGCGAGGCTCGCCAAGGAGAACTCCACCGACACCGGCTCGGCGCAGCAGGGCGGGGACCTCGGGCAGATCCAGAAGGGCCAGCTCGTCCCCGAGTTCGAGAAGGTCGCGTTCGCCCTCGAGGACGGCCAGATCTCCCAGCCGGTGAAGACGCAGTTCGGGTGGCACATCATCACGGTGAAGATCACGCCGGCCAAGGCGACCTCGTTCGCCGAGGCGAAGAAGCAGATCATCGACAGCCAGCTCGCGGCCAAGCGCCAGGAGACGTGGACCGCATGGGGCGAGAAGGCGCTGAAGGACGCGGAGGCGAGCACGGTGTACGCCGACTCGAGCCTGAAGCCGTCCACCACGACGGCTTCGACCTCCGCCGCTCCCGGCGCACCCAGCCAGACCACTCCCTGAGGCCGGTTCAGGACGACCGCCCGCCCGGTCGTCCTGAACCGGCCGTCCGTGCTGCCGTAGTCTGCGATCCATGATCTGGGTCGTGGGCCTCGGCACGGGGGCGCCTGAAGCCGTGCCCGCCGCGGCCGTCGCGGTCGCGGCGGAGGCGGTGCGCGTGCTGGCGCCCGAGCTCCGGCCGGAGCTGCTGGCCGCCCTCGCCCCGATCGCGCCCGAGCCCCTCGGCGATCCGCGCACGGTCGCCGAGGGCGCGGTCATCCTGGCGCCCGACGTCGAGGCCCACCGTATCGCGGGACTCCTTCCGCGGGCGCGCACCCTGCCCGAGCGCGGCGCCCTGCGGGCGCGGGCGATCGGCGCCGAGGTCGCGGCCCTCGCCGAGGTCGGCCTCCGGCTGCGCCGCGACTGTCCCTGGGACCGGGAGCAGACGGCCGAGACGATCGTGCCGCACACCATCGAGGAGGCCTTCGAGGTCGCCGACGCGATCGCGTCGGGCGGCGCCGGCCTGGCCGACGAGCTCGGCGACCTCCTCTTCCAGTCGGTGTTCCTCGCCCAGCTGCTCGAGGAGGAGGGCGGCGCCGACCTCGGCGCCGTTGCCCGTGGCCAGGCGGAGAAGCTGATCAGCCGCCATCCGCATGTGTACGGAGACGCCGTCGCGGCGTCGGCGTCGGGCGTGCTCGACGTGTGGGAGCGTCGAAAGCGCGAGGAGCGCGCCGACCAGGGCATGTTCCACGAGCTGCCGCCGGGTCTGCCGTCGCTGGCGTTCGCCACCAAGGTCCAGAAGCGGGCGGCGGCCGTGGGCTTCGACTTCCCCGACACCGATGCCGCGCTGGCCAAGCTCGACGAGGAAGCCGCCGAGTTGCGCGACGAGCCCGGCGCCCGCGAGCTCGGCGACGTGCTCTTCGCCGCGGTGGGGGCGGCCCGGGCGGTCGGCGCCGACCCCGAGCTGGCGCTGCGCGCATCGGCGCAGAGGTTCCGGGAACGTGTGGAGCGGGCGGCCGAGCTGGCCGCCGCGGGCGGCGACGAGTTCACGGCGCTGCCGCCCGAACGGCAGCTGCACTGGTACGAAAGGGCGAAGCGATGATCTCACGCACCGACGAGTGGAAGGCGCTGGCCGCGCACGCCCCGGCGGCGCGCGAGCTGCACCTGCGGGGCCTCTTCGAGAGCGACCCCGCCCGCGGCCGGGAGCTGACGCTCGACGTCGGCGACCTGCACCTCGACTACTCCAAGAACCGGGTCGAACGCCGCACCCTGGAGCTCCTGGTCGCGCTCGCCGAGCGTGCGGGGGTGCGCAGGCGCACCGAGGCGATGTTCTCCGGCGACCGGATCAACGTCACCGAGAACCGCCCGGTGCTGCACGTGGCGCTGCGCGCGCCGCGCGACGCGGTCATCGAGGTGGACGGCCACGACGTGGTGCCCGAGGTCCATGCGGTCCTCGACCGGATGGACGACCTGGCCCGCCGGGTGCGCACGGGGGAGTGGACCGGAGCGACCGGCAAGCGCATCCGGAACGTCGTCAACATCGGCATCGGGGGATCAGACCTCGGGCCGGCGATGGCCTACCGGGCGCTGCGCGACGTGTCCGACGCGGAGCTGACGGTGCGCTTCGTGTCGAACGTGGACGGGAGCGACATCGCCGACGCGGTCTCGGGCCTCGACGCCGCCGAGACGCTCTTCATCGTCTCCTCGAAGACGTTCACGACGATCGAGACGCTCACCAACGCGCGCTCGGCGCGGGAGTGGCTGGTCGGCGCCCTCGGCGATGCCGGCGCGGTGCGCCACCACTTCGTGGCGGTCTCGACCAACGCCGAGGAGGTGGCCGCCTTCGGCATCGACGCAAGCGACATGCTGGGTTTCTGGGACTGGGTGGGCGGGCGCTACTCGATGGACTCGGCGATCGGCCTGTCGCTCGCGATCGCGATCGGCCCGGAGCCCTTCCGTCAGATGCTGGCCGGCTTCCATCTCATGGACGAGCACTTCCGCACGGCGCCGCTCGCGCAGAACATGCCGGTGTTGCTCGGGCTCCTCGGGCTCTGGAACGCGGAGTTCCTCGGGGCCGACACGCACGCGGTGCTGCCCTACAGCGAGCGGCTCGGCCGCTTTCCCGCGTACCTGCAGCAGCTCGACATGGAGAGCAACGGCAAGTCGATCGACCTGCACGGGCGGCCGGTCGACATCGGCACGGGGCCGATCGTGTGGGGCGAGCCCGGCACCAACGGCCAGCACGCCTTCTACCAGCTGATCCACCAGGGGACGCGCCTCGTGCCGAGCGACCTGATCGGCGTCTGCCGGCCGGCCGTGGACATGGGCGAGCACCACGACCTGCTCATGGCCAACCTTTTCGCCCAGGCGGAAGCGCTCGCGTTCGGGAAGACGGCCGAGGAGGTCGCCGCGGAGGGCATCGCGCCGCCGCTGGTGCCCCACCGGACCTTTCCCGGCAACCGGCCGACCAACGTCATCCTGATGCCCGAGCTCACGCCACGCGCGCTCGGCCAGCTGATCGCCCTCTACGAGCACAAGGTCTTCACCCAGGGGGTCATCTGGGGCATCAACTCGTTCGACCAGTGGGGGGTCGAGCTCGGCAAGGTCCTCGCGGGGCGGATCGCCCCCGAGCTGAGCCGCCCGTCGCCGGACCTGCAGCACGACAGCTCCACCAACGCCCTGATCCGCCGCTATCGCGCCCAACGAGGGAGAGACTGATGCAACTCGGGATGATCGGACTTGGCCGGATGGGCGCCAACATCGTGCGCCGCCTGATGCGCGACGGACACGAGTGCGTGGTCTTCGACGTCGATAAGGACGCCGTCGCCCAGCTCCAGGCGGAGGGCGCCGCGGGCGCCACCTCGCTCGCCGACCTCGCCGCGAAGCTCACGGCGCCCCGTGCCGCCTGGATCATGGTGCCCGCCGCGTACGCCGGATCGACCGCCATGGAGCTCGCCGAGCACCTGCACGCCGATGACGTGATCATCGACGGTGGCAACAGCTACTACCGCGACGACGTCGAGCGGGCGGCCGAGCTGGCCCCGCGGGGGATCCACTACCTGGACGTCGGGACCAGCGGCGGCGTGTTCGGCCTGGAGCGCGGCTACTGCATGATGATCGGGGGCGACGCGGCGGCGGTCGAGCGCCTCGACCCGATCTTCCGGACGATCGCGCCGGGCATCGAGGCGGCCGGCCGGACGCCTGGCCGGTCCGGGGATCCGGTCCAGCCCGAGCTCGGGTACCTGCACTGCGGGCCGGCGGGCGCGGGGCACTTCGTGAAGATGGTCCACAACGGGATCGAGTACGGGGTGATGGCGGCCTACGCCGAGGGCATGGCGATCCTCGAGAAGGCGAACGTGGGCGCCCTCGAGCAGACGCACGACGCCGAGACCACGCCGCTTCGCGATCCCCAGTACTACCGCTACGAGATCGACACGGCCGCGGTCGCCGAGGTCTGGCGCAGGGGCAGCGTCATCTCCTCGTGGCTGCTCGACCTGACCGCGATCGCGCTGAACGAGGACCCGGCCCTCGGGGAGTTCAGCGGGCGGGTGTCCGATTCCGGCGAGGGCCGCTGGACGGTCATGGCGGCCGTGGACGAGGGGGTGCCCGCCCACGTGCTGACGGCGGCCCTGTTCGAGCGCTTCAGCTCGCGCGGCGAGGCGGACTTCGCGGACAAGCTCCTGTCGGCGATGCGCAAGCAGTTCGGCGGCCACGACGAGAAGTCCGCCGAGTGAGCGTCGTCAGGATCAACGCGATCAGCGTCCCGAACGAGCGGGCCGAGGAGTTCGAGGCCCGTTTCGCGGCGCGGGCCGGAGAGGTGGCGAAGTCGCCGGGCTTCGAGGCCTTCGAGCTCCTGCGCCCGAGCGACGACCGGGGCGTCTATCTGGTCTACACGCGCTGGGAGTCGCAGGCCGCCTTCGACGCCTGGGTGGAGAGCTCGGCCTTCCAGAGGGGGCACAAGGCCCACAACACCCAGGGACCGGTGAGCAGCCAGAGCGAGCTCTGGTCGTTCGAGGTCATCCAGAGGGAGGTCGGGCCGCAGGGCTGAGCGGAGGGTCCGCCTCGGCGGGGGCTCGTTGCGGTGGGCCTCCGCGTCGCCCCTGCGGCCAATTGGACCTCCGGTGAGGGTCCAATTGCGACGCGAACCGGAACAGGGACGACCCCATCCCTCCGCACCTCGGTCTCCTCTGTAACCGCGTCTCCTGGCACGCTGGGTGCATGGCGCGGAGTCTGTACAAGGGGGAGCGACTGGGGAAGACGCCGGCGTGCGCAATCTGCGTCGGTGCGGGCCGCGGGCCGCGGGCCCAGCTGCATCTGCCGTGCGGGGTCCGGGTCTGGCTCTGCGAGGCCCATCGATCCGACGAGTTCCTCTCCCGCCGGGCGGGCAGGGATCTCATCGCGTCGCTGTTCCACGTCTGGTCGTCCGCCGGTTGCCTCACCGCCTCGCGCTCGCGCGCCCTCGACCTGCACTGGGCGCGGCTGTCGGGGGCGCTTCCGGTCCGCGAGCGGCCCGGCTCCTATTCCTGGGCGTCGCTGCGCTCCGAGGCCGAGGCGGCCTTCGGATCCGGCGAGCCGCCGGCGCGGGTCATCTCCCGCCTCCGGGCCCGCGCGTCGTCCCGGGGCGAGGCCCGGCCGCCCTCGGTGCGCACAATGCGCCGCTGGTTCCGGGAGGGGCGCTGGCTCGGCTCCTGCGCGGACCCGCCGCCTCCGCCGCCGGGCCTCCCTCCCACCGCCCCGCGACCGCCCACCCCGGGCCCGTCGGGGCCCGGGGTGGATCGGATCGGGTCACGGCAGGGGCGTCTTCCGGTCGGGGGTGGGCCCGGTGGTCCCGGGGTTGGCGGTCAGGTACGCGATGAACGCGTCCAGGTCGCCTCCTCCTCCTATGCGGTCCGTTCCCTCCAGGAGGACCGTGAACCCGTCGCTCCCGTCGGCGAGAAGGGAGTCCACCGTCACGCGGTACGGGGCCGCCGGATCGATCGTCGTGCCATTGAGCGTGTTCGAGGCCGGATCGACCTTCTGCCCGATCGGCGCGGAGGCCGACCACGAGAACGTGACGGCGGACTGCAGGCGCGCGTCGAGCTCGCGGTGCACGGCTCCCTGCACCCGGACGAGCCCTCTCCAGGCGGCGATCTCGAGCGGCGCGTCGTCAGCCGCCTCGGCGACCGGCCCCTCCGGGCGCGGGTATGTGATCCACGTGCCGGCGGCCATCGCAATCCGCATCGCGCAACAAGCGCATCCCCTTCTCGACCCGGAGATCGCCCTCGGCCGCCGCCGCCCGGCCGGGCCCTGGGGATCATCGGACTCCGGGGCCCCCGGAGCGCTCCGCCTCGAGCGCGAGCAGGAAGCGCTTGCGGTCGAGCCCGCCCGTGTAGCCGCCGACCGCCCCTGTGCTGCGCAGCACCCGGTGGCAGGGGATGACGATCGGGATCGGGTTGCTCCCCAGGGCGTTGCCGGTGGCGCGCGCTCCCCGGGGGTTTCCGGCCGCCGCCGACACCTCGCCGTAGCTCATCGCCCCGCCGTAGGGAATGGCGCTCGTGGCCTCCAGCACCGCGCGGGCGTAGCCCGAGATCAGCGACCAGTCGATCGGGATGCCGAACCGGCGCCGCGCGCCCGAGAAGTACTCATCGAGCTCGCGCCTCGCAGCGTCCAGGCGCCCGGGCGCCTCGAGGATGCGCGGCGAGATCCGCTCGGCGACGCGCGCGAGCTTCGCGTCCACCGCCTCGTCGGCGTAGCTCAGCATCAGCAGTCCCCGCTCCGTTCCGAGGGCGAGCAGCGGGCCCAGGGGGGAGTCGAGCGTGGCGTAGGCCACGTCGATCAGCCCCTCCCGCTCCGCCCGTCCCGCGAAGAGCCGCGCCGCGCGCTCGGCAGCCGCGGCCGACTCCTCGTCGCCGGCCCCGAGGGCCCTGGTCAGATCGTCAGCGTCAGCCATCCCACACCTCCCGCAGTCGCCGGATGCCCTCGAACGCGCTCCGGCGCGCCGCCTCCTCGCTGCACCCCATCGCGGCCCCCGCCTCGGCGTAGGGCAGGCCGCCCACGTGGTGGAGCACCACCGCGGCGCGCTGGCGCGGCGGCAGCGCCCGCACGGCCGCCCAGAGGCCCGGGTCGGCGGGCTCGGGGGCCGGTGCGGCCGCGATCGCGTCCGCACCGGCCGTCGCGGCCGCCCGTCGCCCGCGGGCCCGGGTCTCGTCGATCGCCGTTCGCCGGGCGATCGTGAGGATCCAGCCGTGCAGGTTCTCGCCGTCGCGCAGATCCGGATAGGCACGCAGCGCCTTGATGAAGGTCTCCTGGAAGCAGTCGTCGGCGTCGTCGGGGCCCACCATGCCGACCAGCACGCGGTGGACCACCTCGCGCTCGCGCTCGAGGAAGACCGAGAAGGGGGGCAGGGGCATCTGACATGGGAACGTACGCCGGGGCCGTGGCGTGAGGTCGGCGCTCACCCGGGCGGATAGACTCGATCGCCCGTCCGCGCACCCGACCCGGAGCGTCCATGAGCCAGATCGCGTCCGTCCACGCTCGGCAAATCCTCGACTCGCGAGGCCAGCCCACGGTGGAGGTGGAGGTCGGACTCGTCTCCGGCGCCATCGGCCGTGCGGCCGTCCCCTCGGGCGCCAGCACCGGCGCCTTCGAGGCGCTGGAGCTCCGCGACGGCGACACGTCGGTCTACGGCGGCAAGGGCGTGATGAAGGCCGTCGCCAACGTCGAGGACGAGCTCGCCGGCGTGCTGGTCGGCAGGGATGCTGCGTCGCAGGCCATGATCGACCGGACGATGATCGAGTTCGACGGCACGCCCAACAAGGCGCGCCTCGGCGCCAACGCGATCCTCGGCTGCTCACTGGCGGTCGCCGCCGCCGCGGCGGAGGACGCCGGCCTGCCGCTCTACCGCTACATCGGCGGCGCCCGCGCCAACCGGCTCCCTGTGCCGATGATGAACATCCTCAACGGCGGCGCGCACGCCGACAACTCGGTCGACCTGCAGGAGTTCATGGTCGCCCCGATCGGGGCCCGCACCTTCGCCGACGCGGTGCGCATGGGCGCCGAGATCTACGGGTCGCTCAAGTCCGTCCTGCGCGCTCGCGGCCTCGCCACCGGCGTGGGCGACGAGGGCGGCTTCGCCCCCGACCTCGAGTCGAACGAGGCGGCCCTCGCGATCATCATGGAGGCGATCGCCGCCGCCGGGTACACCGCGGGCACCGACGTCGCGCTCGCGCTCGACCCGGCCACCACCGAGTTCTACCGCGACGGCGCCTACCACCTCGACGGCGAGGGCCGCACGCTCGACGCGGCGGGCATGGTCGAGTACTGGGTCGACCTGGTCGAGCGCTATCCGATCATCTCGATCGAGGACGGAATGGCCGAGGAGGACTGGGACGGATGGGTGGCGCTCACGGAGCGCCTCGGCTCGCGCGTACAGCTGGTTGGTGACGACCTCTTCGTCACCAACTCGACGCGCCTCCAGAAGGGCATCGAAATGGGGGCGGGCAACGCGCTCCTCGTGAAGGTCAATCAGATCGGCACGCTCTCGGAGACGCTCGCGGCGATGGACCTCGCGAGCCGCTCCGGCTATGCGTCGATGGTGTCGCACCGCTCCGGCGAGACCGAGGACACCTTCATCGCCGACCTCGCCGTCGCGACGGGGGCGGGCCAGATCAAGACCGGGGCGCCCTCGCGCAGCGAGCGCGTGGCCAAGTACAACCGGCTGATCCGGATCGAGGAGCAGCTCGGTCCCGGCGCCTCGTACCCGGGGCGGTCGGCCTTCCGCGCGTGAGAGATCGCGAGGCAGGAACGGGCAGCGGCGCACCGTACCCCCTGGGTGACGGGGCCCGCGGGCCCGAACCGACCTCCCGGGAGCACCCCGATCAACGCCAGGCGCATCATCATCCTGGGCCTCCTCACGGCACTGCTGCTCGGCTACGTCGGTCCCGTCTCGGGCTACCTGGCTCAGCGATCGGAGCTCCGCGACGAGAGCGCGAAGCTCGCGGTGCTCGAGCACAACCGCGAGACTCTGCGCCGTCAGATCGCCGACCTGAACAAGGCCGACGTGCTGGAGGCCCGCGCCCGGGCGATCGGCTTGATCAAGCCGGGCGAGCGAGCCTTCATCGTCCGTGGCGACCTCGAGCCGCCGCCCGCCCCGCGGAAGGTCGCCGGTGACGGCGGCCCCCTCGCCTGGCTCACCGGGATCTTCTGACCGCCGTGCCGTGGCCGCGCTCATCGGGCGCGAACCGTTCACCGATTTCCGTGTCGTCGTGCGCTGTCCCCACGGCGGGCCCGCGGTGGTCCGCAACGCGCCGCTCGACCTGCGCGGCAAGCCCTTCCCCACGCGCGACTGGCTCACCTGCCGCGCCCTCGGGGAGGCCGTCAGCCGGCTCGAGGCCGCGGGGGGCGTGCGCATGCTGGAAGCCGACCCCGACATGCGCGAGCACCTGGCCGCCGCCAACGCCCGGCACCAGGAGTTGCACGCCGGCTACCGCGTCGCCGGGGGCGGCGACCCCGAGCACGTCAAGTGCCTGCACGCGCACCTGGCCTTCGGCCTCGGCGAGGGGGGATCGCCGGTCGCCGACTGGATCCTCGAGCGCTCCGGCGCCACCTGGCCCGCGGTTTGCTGCGTCGACGGGCTGCTCGAGCCCGGCGGATGAGCGACGACCCCGCGCTGGCGACGGCGCGCTTCTCCTGGGACGAGGGGCTCGAGCGGATCTCCCAGCCGGCCCCGGCCGCCGTGACCGCCGGGCGGCGACGCATCATCTCGGCGGTCCATGATGAGCTGCGCCGCCGGGTGGGCGTGACGTTCACCCTGATCCAGCTGGCGCGCGTCTACGAGGGCGCGTCGTCGTGGTACCTCGACCTCGCGTCCCGCACGGCGCCCAGGGTGCCCGACGCCTGGGATCCCTCGGTGACCCTCGACGCCGCCTTCGCGACCTACGCCCGCGGGGCATCGGACGCGCGCCGGTGAGCACCGAGCAGTCCCCCCGCCCGCGGCCACCCCGCCGCCCTCCGGCGCGCAAGATCCGCCTGACGCTCGCGATGGTGCTCGCCGGCGTGGCCGTGCTCGCCGGCATCGTCGTGGGCTATGCCTCCCGCGGCGACTCGGCCCCCGCGGGCCTGATCACCGAGAGCCGCAGCGTGCCGGTGGTCACGCTCACCGTCCCGGGACCGGCCCCGGCGCCGGTGACGGTGACGGTCACCGAGACGGCCCCCGCGGCCACGTCCGCCACCGCCCCGTCCCGGGCGACGCCGAACACCACCTCGGGGGAGGGGCCCTAGGGGGTGTCGGCCGGCGCCGGGGCGGTCCAGGCCCCGGCGAGCTGCGGATCGGCCGTGTCGCCGCGCTCGATGAGCGCGTGGATCTCCGGCAGCGACTCCCGGTTGAGGGAGATGTGACGCTGCCCGACGCTCGGCTTCTCGACCAGGAGGCCCGCGCGCAGCAGCGCCTCGACGACCTCCTTGGCGTCGCTCTTGTCGTGGTCGGGCAGGCCACGGGTGAAGTGGCCGATCTCGGTGTGGTGCCCGCCGATCTTGCCCTTCTGCAACAGCCGTCGCAGGACGCGACGCGCGTGGCGCCGCCGCGGGCACGCGTCGTCGTCGATGGCGAAGCTCGGGCCGGCGGGCTGCTCGGCGAGGGGTGTCTCGGCCGCGTAGCCCAGGTCGCGGAGCGACTCGGCGAGGTCGGAGGGGTCGTCGGGGATCGCGCCCGGGTCGAAGCCGTGGCGCGCCAGCGCGAGCAGCACCAGCACGGGGTGGAGCACCACCTCCCTCGAGAGCGCGACGAGCCCCGCTCCGCGCGCGAGCGGATCGGAGGCGAGCGTGATCGGCGCGCCGCCGATCGTGTGCTGTGGGGGGAGCGACGCGATGCGGGCCCTGCCGGGCGCCGCGTTCGCCTCCTCGATCACCAGCGAGGCGAGCTCGGCATCGCCGATCCCCGGGGCCACGAGGCACGCATACCCCCTCCAGTCCTCGAGCCTGAGCCGATCGGGATCGGCCAGCACGTGCTTTCCCAGCAGGGCCACGACGCTCCTGGCCAGGGCTGCGGCCGGGCCGCGCGGGGCGAAGGTCGCGGCCTGGGCGGCGGTGACCGGCAGGACCCAGGCCGGCTCACCCTGGGCCGTCCGTCCCTGCCACGCCCAGAGCGTGTACGCCGAGCGGTTCATCTCGCCCGCCGAGAGGGCCAGCGTCTGCAGCGCGGCCTCATCGGGATCGCCGCGCTGCCAGGCGGCCAGGCCTGCCGCCACCTCTCCCGGGTCGCGACCCAGATCGCTCAATGTGACCTCGGTCGCCATCTTCGAACCGTAGCGCGGCACCCGGTCGCGAGTCCCTCAGCCCGGGACGGCGAGCCCCCGGGTGGTGGACGAGAAGGACGAGTTGGCGCGGTAGGCCCAGGCGAGCACCTCGGCGATCACCTCGTAGAGCTCCGGCGGGATCATCGCGCCGAGGTCCAGCACGGCGAGGGCCTCCACCAGGTCGGGGTCCTGCCGCAGCGGCAGGTCGTGCTCATCGGCGAGGGCCAGGATCCGCTCCGCCACCGAGCCGCTGCCTGACGCGACGATGCGCGGGGCGGGGTCCTCGCCGGTGCGGTAGCGCAGGGCGACGGCGCGCTGTCGCGGCCCAGGCCCGGGACTCACGCGACGATGTCCAGGCCGGAGGAGGGGGGAGGGGCGAGCAGGCGCTCGGGCGCCGGGGCCGTGAGGCGCTCGACGCGCACCGAGGCGGCCGGCGCCGAGCGCCGCAGGGCGCCGGCGAGCGCGGGCGCCTGGGCGTCGAGGAAGGCGCGCGCGTCCTCCGATCCGACGCGGATGGTGGCGTCGATCCCCGCCGCGCCCGCGCTCGCATCGATCATCACCGGCCCGAGCGCCGACAGGTGGAGCAGGAAGGCGAGGCGCCGCGGGCGCTCGCCGCCCTCGGGGTCCTCACGTCCCGCATCGGGCGATACGCGCACCTCGGCCGTCCCCCCGCCCGGCAGTGGGATCTGGAGGTAGGCGCCGTTCTGCGCCGACGGGTCGCCGTTCTGGTTTCCGCCCGCCGCGTTGCCCGCCGACTGGGCGGCGGCGGTCAGGGCCGGGCCGACGAGGCTCTGGGCGCCGAGGGCGTCCGAAAGCCCCGATGCGGCCCGCCCGAGCGAGGGGTCGGTGCCGGGGTGCTCGGCCAGCGCCAGCAGGAGGGAGCGCAGCGGCGCGTGATCGGGCGCCGACCCGGACGCGAGCCGCGCCTCGAGGCCGACGCCGAGGTCGGCCAGCGCGTGGCGCAGCGCGGCCGCGCGGCCGTCGACCGCGTTCGACTCGACGGCGCGCGCGAGGCGCGTGAGCGTGTCGACCAGGTCGCCGAGCGGCGGCGCGCCGGGGGCGGGCGGCGCGCCGGGGGCGGCCGGCGCGCCGGCCGCGAGTGGGGGGGCGGACGAGGGCGGCGCGCCGCCCGCCGTCGCGCGACCCGCCGAGGATCCCGCCGCCGTCGCGGCGGCCGCGTCGCCGGCGAGGAGGGGGGCCGGGGGTGCCTGGGTCGCGCCGGGCGCGGGGGTTGCGGGTGCGCCCGGTGCCGCAGGCGCGCTCGCCGGTGCGGGGACGGACGCCGTCGCCGGCGCGGGCGTCGTACCGGAGGCCGGCGTCGTGCCGGGGGCGGGGGTCGTCATCCCGGCCGTGGCGCCGCCGCCGGACGCTGCGCGCGAGGCGGCCGCGTCGAGCAGGGTCGTCAGGGCGCGCCCGAGCGGGGCCCCGTCGATCAGCTGTGCCAGGCCCGCCACCGTGGCGGGCGTGGTCGGCAGTCCGGCCGACAGCAGCCGCACGAAGGCGGCGGCCTGGGAGGGCGTGGTGACGCCGGCGGTGGCGGCGCGGGAGGCGAGCGCGGTGGCTCCGGCGCCGGTCGGCAGCGCGGCGCCCTCATCGGAGAGCGCGGCGAGCAGCGCGGTGGCGGCGGAGGCCGGCACGCCCTTGTCGGCGAGCGCCGCCGCGGCGCCACCGGCGCCGGTGGCCGCCGCTCCCGGAGGTGCGACGCGGAGGGTGACGCGGTCGGCCGCCGCCTCGTCGACGATCAGGCGCAGGGTCTGGCCGGGCTCCATGGGCAGGTCGCTGGCCGCGGTGACGAGGCCGCCCGCGAGGGCCAGCTCGACCATCCCCGCCTGGATGGCCACCACGCGCGCGGCGAGCACCTGCCCCGGGGTGACCGCGAGCGCCTGGCCGGAGACCGCGATCGCGGGGCCGGCCGGCGCGGTCGGGGAGACCGTCGAGAGCGCCGGGCTCGCGGGCGCGGGGACGATGGAGGTCATCCCGTCATCTGTCGTCCTCTCCGGGTCAGGCCTGAAGCCCGGGGATCAAGTGTCGTCGCGACGGTGCCGATAGAGGGCCCGAGAACGTGTATCCACCGGAAGGGCCGGGCGTTGATCAGAGGCATCTACATCGCCGCAACCGGGTTGCTCGCCGAGAGCGCGCGCCAGGACGTGATCGCGAACAACCTCGCGAACGCGACGACGACCGGCTTCAAGCGCTCCGAGAGCACGGCGTCTCCCTTCGGGAGCATGCTGCTGCACAACATGGGGATGCCCTTCCGGCCGCAGGTCGGGGAGCTCGAGATGGGCGCCCAGGTGAAGGGCATCACGATGATCGACTCACAGGGCCCCCTGCGCTTCACGGGGAACAAGCTCGACATGGCGCTCGTCGGCACGGGCCACTTCACCATCGACGCCCCGAACGGGCGTCGCTACACACGGGACGGCTCGTTCGGGATGGATTCCACGGGCACGCTCGTCACCAAGGAGGGCTACCCGGTCCTCGGTGCCAACGGGAAGATCACCCTCTCCGCCGGAGAGGTGCGGATCGGCTCCGACGGCACCATCACGCAGGGGCCGGCCGTCCGCGGCAAGCTCCTGCTGACCGCGCTCGACCCCACCACGATCACCCAGGAGGGCGAGGGCCTGCTCACGGGCACGGCCACGGGCGCTCCGACCGCCCGCGTCCGCCAGAACCACCTCGAGGGGAGCACGGTCAACGTGGTCTCCGAGATGGTCGATCTCATCCGCGTGATGAGGTCGTTCGAGGCGAACCAGAAGTCGGTGCAGGCGCACGACGAGGCCCTCCAGGCCTCGCTGACGAAGGTGGGCGGAACCGGATAGCGGAGAGCCCCCACGCGAGCAGATGACCTGAGCCGGACCGCCCCGACGTGGCGGAAGCTCTGGGAGCCCGACGGATCGACGGCTCCCGCCCCCGCACCACCCCGCTCGCCTGACCTCTTCGCCCCGGCCCCGCCGTCATGCATGACGACACGGAGGCTGATCGGCAGATGATGGATGCTCTGTACTCGGCTGCGACGGGCATGATGGCCCAGCAGACCAGCATGGACGTGGTCGCCAACAACCTGGCGAACGCGACCACCACGGGCTACAAGCGCGACCGGATGGACCTGGTCGACCTCGAGTACCAGCCCTTCCGCCTGCCCTCCGGCAAGGACGGCCAGGTCGGCCTCGGCGCCGCGCCGGGGCAGGTCGCCAAGGAGCACGAGCAGGGCGGGATCCAGAACACCGGTCGCGGCATGGACGTCGCGATCCAGGGCGAGGGCTTCTTCCAGGTGACGCGCGCCGACGGCACGCTCGCCTACACCCGCGCCGGCAACCTCCAGATCGACGCCAACGGCCGCATCGGCCTGCCCACCGGCGAGCTCCTGCAGCCGCGCGTGACGGTCCCGGCCGGTGCGAGCGACGTGAGCATCGGCGCCGGCGGCAGGGTGACCGCGACCGTCAACGGCGCCATCGCGACGCTGGGCACCATCAGCGTCGCGTCGTTCACCAACCCGTCCGGCCTCCAGGCGGCGGGCGACAACCTGTTCCTCGCCTCCGCCAACTCGGGGGCCGCCTCGGTCGGCACACCGGGCGCCGCGGGCCGCGGACTCCTCTCCCAGGGCTTCCTGGAGTCGTCCAACGTGAACGTCGGCACCGAGATGATCTCCCTCATCATCACCCAGCGCGCGTTCGAGGCCTCCAGCAAGGTGGTGAACGCGAGCGACGAGATGATGGGCATGGCCAACTCGCTGCGCCGATGATCGTCCCCGTCCCCCCCAACGCGGGCGCCGTGGGCGCGACGACCGGCGCGACGCCGGCGACCACGCCGTCCACGACCGACCCCGCCATCCGCGAGGCCGCCGAGGGCTTCGAGGGGATCTTCATGAGCATGCTCGTGGAGGAGATGATGAAGGGCACGCAGGTCGCCCAGGCCAACCCCGTGTACTCGGGCCTGATGACCCAGAAGCTCGGCGACCAGCTCGCCCGCTCGGGCGGCATCGGCCTCGCCGACGTCCTGGAGCGCCAGCTCGGCGGCGGCGCTCCCCCCGTCTTCGGAGGTGACTCGTGACCGCCGTCCAGTCCTGCAAGGGATGCGGCAAGCTCTTCCCGTTCCTTCCGCGCGGGCTCTGCGCCGACTGCATCGATCTGCGCGAGGAACGGTTCCAGACCGTCCGCGAGTGGCTGCAGGACAACCCCTCGGGCGCGTCGATCTCCGCGGCCTCGCAGGCGACCGACGTCACGGAGGGGCTCATCGCCGAGTTCATCCGCGAGGGGCGCCTCCAGTTCGCCGGCGCCGAGTCGGAGTCGGTCAAGGACCAGCAGGCGCGCGAGGCGCTGCGGGAGAAGCTCCTCGAGGAGATGACCTCGAAGGCCGAGTCCGCGCAGCGCGCCGCTGAGCAGGTCCGGCGCGGCATGAGGAGCCGGATCTGATGGCCCGGGCGACCGTCACCGAGCTCGCCGACCGCCTCGACGAGGTGATCGACGCGCAGGCCGCGCTGCTCGATCTGGTGCAGCGCCAGAGGCCCGAGATCGTCGCCGGACGCGACGCCGTGGTCGACGCGATCGCCACCGAGATGGAGACCGAGGTGCGCCGCCTGTCGGCCGCCGAGAGGGCCCGCGGCACGGCTGCCGAGGCCCTCGCCGACGAGCTCGGCGTCGCCGCCACCCGCTGGTCGGCGCTGCGCGAGGCGCTCGACCCGTTCGACCGGGCGCTCATCGCGCCGCGGATCGAGAGGATCGAGGTCCTCGTCCGCGACCTGGAGCTCGCGAACGCCGTCAACGGCCAGCTCGTGCGCCAGGAGCTCGACCTGCTCGACCTCTCGGTGCGCAGCCTCGCCTCACCGGATCCGCGTACCTCGCATCGCGCCTACACGGCCGCCGGATCGCGCGCCGACGCGCCCGCGACCGGCCCCGTCCTCCTCAACACGGCGGCCTGATCATGGCATCCACCTTCTTCGGACTGAACGTCGCGCTCAGCGGCGTCGTCACCCAGCAGCGGGCCCTCAACACGGTCTCGCACAACCTCACCAACGCCACGACCCCCGGCTTCTCGCGCCAGCGCGTGAACATGGAGGCGGCGACGCCCTTCAGCCGTCCGGGCCTGAACAACCCCGTCGGACCGGGCCAGATGGGCACGGGCGTGGTGGCGGCGCAGTACACGCGCCTGCGCGACCAGTTCGCCGACCTCAGCTACCGCAGCGGCACCTCCGACCTCGGCCAGTTCAAGGCCAAGGCCGACTCGCTCGGGGCCATCGACACGATCATCGACGAGCCCGGCGAGACCGGCCTGACCCACCTCCTCAGTCAGTTCTGGGGCAGTTGGCAGGCCCTCTCGGTCAACCCCGACTCCGCCGCTTCGCGCGAGGCGGTCCGGGCCGCCGGCGAGTCGCTCGCGCAGGGCTTCCGCGACCTCAACAAGCAGCTCACCGACTCGCAGAGCGAGGCGGACACGCGGGTGAACATCGGCGTCGGTCGGGTCAACGAGCTGGGCGCCCAGGTCAACGAGCTCAACAAGCAGATCGCGATGGTCGTCGCCGTCGGCCAGGAGCCGAATGACCTGCGCGACATGCGCGACCTGCTGATCGACCAGATCTCGGCGTTCACCGACGTGACGGTGACCCCGCCGTCGGCCAACGGCAAGGTCTCGATCGCCATCGGCTCCCAGCTGCTGGTCAACTCGGGCACCGACACCGTCAACGCCCTCGCCATCAGCGCCGCCGGCGCGGCCACGGTCAACGGCGTCGCCACGACCATCACCAGTGGGAGCCTTCGCGGCCAGGTGGACATGCGCGACACGGTCCTCGGGGGCCCGACCGGCTACCTGGCCCAGCTGGACGCCCTGGCGGCCGCGGTGGCCGGCTCGGTCAACACCCGCCACGCGGCCGGGTTCGGCACCGACGGCAGCACGGGCAACAACTTCTTCGCCGGCGCCACCGCGGCGGCCCTGGCCGTCTCGGCACCGGTCCTCGCCTCGGTCGATGCGATCGCCGCGAGCGACACGGCGGCCAACCTGCCCGGCGGCTCCGACAACGCGGTCGCGCTCGCGCAGCTGCAGTTCGTCGTCCAGCTGATCGGCGCCTCGACCACGACCCTCGACGGCTTCTACCAGCAGATGGTCGCCCGGGTGGGCGTCGACGCCGATCAGGCCAACCGGCTCACCCAGGTCCAGACCGGGGTCCTCGAGGCCGCCGAGACGCGCAGGGCCGCGACGAGCGGGGTCAACCTCGACGAGGAGATGTCCGACATGGTCCGCTTCCAGAAGTCCTACAACGCGGCCGCCCGGATGGTCACGACGGTCGATGAGATGCTCGACACGATCATCTCCCGCATGGGTCTGGTCGGCCGATGATCTCTCGCATGAGCACCGAGCAGATGTCCCGGAACTTCCTCGCGGACCTCGAGAACGACTACCGCTCCCTCTCGAAGGTGCAGCGCCAGCTGTCCACCGGCAAGCGGGTGATGAGCCCCTCCGACGACCCGGTGGGCATCGCCCTGGCCCTCGGACTGCGCCGCGACCAGGGCGCCAACGAGGCCTGGGGCCGCAACATCGACGACTCGCTGACGTGGATGAACACCACCGACCGCGCGCTCGGGCAGGCCCTCGAGGTCGTCCAGCGCGCCCGCGAGCTCGCCGTCCAGGGCGGCAACGGCACGCTGTCCGCCGACTCGCGGGCGCTGATCGCGGCCGAGGTCGAGACGCTCAAGAGCCAGTTCGTCGAGATCGGAAACAGCAGCATCGGCGGGCGATTCGTCTTCGGCGGCACGGCGAGCGACCGTCAGCCCTTCGACCCCACCACGGACACGGCCACGCTGCCGATCAACACCAGCCTCATGAACCGCGAGGTGGCGCAGGGGTCGGTGATCAGCGTGAACATCACCGCCGACCGGCTCCAGGACCCGCCCGGGGCGACCCCCGACATCTTCGCGGTGCTGGACGGCCTCTCGGCCGCCCTGCTCGCCAACGACTCCGCCGGCATCGGAGCGGCCCTCGGCCAGTTCGACGCCCACCAGGACAACATCAGCGGCCTGCGCGGCGAGCAGGCGGCCAAGATCAACCGGCTCGAGCTCACCGCCAGCCGCTTCCAGGCCCAGAAGATCGCGACCAACGAGCAGCTCTCCAAGATCGAGGACGTCGACATGGCGCAGGCCATCACCGAGGCGACGATGCGCGAGTCCGTCTATCGCGCGGCCCTCGCCGTCGGCGCCAGGGTGATCCAGCCCTCTCTCGTGGACTTCCTCGGATGAGCGGGGGACCCAACACTCAAGTCGTGATCGACGCGTCCGATGAGCTTGGGGCGCACCCCTCCATCCGGAGGGCGCGCGACAGCAGGACACCGATCCGGATGATCGGTGAGAGCACTGTGGTGACGCCGGACATGGAAGTCCCGTCTCAGGTCTACTCCGGGCATCGGCCCGCTGCCGCCGAACTGGCGGATCGACTGGCGAGAAAGGATTTCTGACATGGGTCTGCGGATCTACAACAATGTCGAGGCGCAGAACGCCCACCGGCAGCTCTCGAGCACGAACATGAAACTGAGCGCATCGATGGAGCGCCTGTCCTCAGGACTGCGCATCAATCGAGCCGCCGATGATGCGGCCGGCCTCGCGGTCAGCGAGGAGATGCGAACCCAGATCCGGGGCATGAACGTCGCCTCGCGCAACGCCCTCGACGGCGTCAGCCTCGTGCAGGTGGCCGACGGCGCGCTCGGCGGCGTCAACGACATGCTCCAGCGCATCCGCGATCTGGCGGTCCAGGCGGCCAACGGCACCCTGACCGACCTCCAGCGCAACAACCTGGACCAGGAGGTCCAGTCGATCTTGGCCGAGATCGGTCGCGTCGCGTCGGACACCGAGTTCAACGGCATCAAGATCCTCTCCGGATCCGTGGCCACCGCGGCCTCGGCCGTCACGCTGCAGGTGGGCGCCAACGGGGCCCAGGTGATCGCCTTCACCATCTCGACGATGACGGCCTCCGATCTGGGCATCTCCGGGCTCGCCGTCGGAACGGCCGCCTCGGCGACCGCCGCGATCGCGTCGATCGACGCCGCCATCCGCTCGGTGAACAGTCAGCGCGCCTCGATGGGCGCCATCCAGAACCGGCTCGAGCAGACGATCAGCCGCCTCGAGCTGACCTCGGAGAACCTCCAGGCCGCCGAGTCGCGCATCCGCGACGCCGACATGGCCTCGGAGATGATCGACTTCACCCGCAACCAGATCCTGCAGCAGTCGGGTACCGCCATGCTCTCTCAGGCGAACCAGGCCCCGCAGAGCATCCTCCGGCTCCTCCAGTAGAGGTGACCGGCCCCAAGGACACCAGCGCAGGCTCCTCCGTGGAGGCCCCCTCGACCGTGATCAGCATCCCCTCGCAGGCGCTCGGCGCCATCGAGGTGCGGTCGGACAGCCTCATCAGCGTCTGCGAGCCGCTGGCCGGCTTCCCCGACTGCTCGTCGTACGCGCTCATCGAGCACGTACGCAGGGACGGCTCCGCCAGCCCGTCGGTCTTCTGGCTCCAGGCCGCCGAGAGACCCTTCCAAGCCTTCGTCGTCACGGACCCCTGGGGCGTGTTCGGCGAGTACGCACCCGAGATCTCGGATGCGGACGCGGCGCAGCTGGGACTGGTCAACTTCGAGGACGCGCGCGTGTTCGCGATCCTCACGGTCCCCCGCACGCCGAGTGGGATCACGGTCAACCTTCGCGCCCCGATCGTCGTGAACATGGCGAAGATGCTCGCGAAGCAGGTCGTGCTCCTGAACGACGAGTACCACACCCGCCACCTGGTGAACGGCCCGGTGGGATGAGCCCCGTCCCGGGGAGGCCCCGGGACGGGAACGGGTCCGCTCCCCACGCCGGGGGTCGCCTCCATGCTGTCGGGCCCTCGCGAGGCGCGCGTGTCAGGCACAATGCCGACGCGATGATCGCCACCCGAGGGGAGCACGTGTGCAGTGGTATCTCGAGGTACTGAGGAAGTACGCGTCGTTCGACGGACGGGCACACCGGACCGAGTTCTGGATGTTCACCCTCGTGAACATCGTCGTGGGCATGATCCTGTCGATCGTCGACGTCTCCATCGGCACCTCTGGCGACTACGGCGGCCTCCTCTCCGGCATCTACGGCCTGGCGGTCCTCGTTCCGTCGATCGCGGTGGGCGCGCGGCGGCTGCACGACATCGGCCGGTCCGGCTGGTGGCTGCTGATCGCCCTGATCCCGCTGATCGGGTCCATCATCCTGATCGTCTGGTGGGCGACCGCCGGGAAGTCGTCGCCCAACGAGTGGGGCCCGAACCCCTGGGACGGCCCTCAGCCGGTCTGAGCCCCGCTCCCGGCCCGCGGGTCCCGGCCTTCACACGATCGATGTCGTGCGCTTGCGGGTGATCGTCCTCCTGTCCGTCTCCGCGGTCGCGATCGCGCTCGCGGCCGGGTGCGATGGGGGCGCCACGCCGACGACGTCCACCGTCGTGCCGCCGCCCGCGTCCTCGAGCCCGGAGGCCGTCGTGCGCGCGTGGATCGACGCGGTGAACGCGGGCGACGAGCCGGCCGGACGCGCGCTCTCGACCACGGCGTTCGCCGACGCCGACCGGGCCGCCGAGGAGGCCGGGTGGTTCGCCAACACCCTGAGCATCCGCGACCTCGAGGTCGGAGAGCCGGTGCCGGTGCGCGGTCTTGCGAGCAACCGCGACCACGCGCAGGTCGTCGCCGTCCCCGTCGTCTTCCTGCTGGAGCAGAAGCGCGAGCTCTCCTTCCGCGACGGCCTGGTGCAGTGGGGTTTCGTGCTCGTCCGGGACGCCCCCGGCGAGCGCTGGCGGATCAACGAGCAGGGGCTTGGCTGACGCCGCGCGGCCCGGCGATGGATCCCCGGTCGCCGCACAAAGGATTCCGGCGCCCGCTGTGCAAGCCAGGAGGGTCAGCAGTGCGAGACCGAGGGGGCCTCGATCGTGAGCAGCCGTGGCCGTGAACCGGAATACGAGGACGAGTGGGAGGACGAGCGTCCGCGTAGAGGCGGCCGCCGCCCGCCGCCGCCCGTCCGTACCTTCGGCCTGCCGATCGTGGTCGCCGCGCTTGCGGTCGGCCTGCTGATCGGCTTCATCGCCAGCTGTGGCGGAGGCGGCACCACGACCGTCACGCAGACGGTCACCGCCACGGGGCCCGAGACGTCGGCGACGCCGGGCGCGGCCGTGCCGAGCGGTCCCGGCTCGCGGGCCACGATCACCCTCGCGTTCCTGAACGGCTCGGGTGAGAGCGGCCTGGCCGGCTCGCGCGCCGACGAGGCCCGCACGCTGGGCTACGTGAAGGTCAGCGCCGCCGACGCGCCGTCCGACGTCACCGCCGACCAGGTCGTCTACCGCCGCGGCGCCGCGGCGCGCGCCGCCCAGGTGGCGCTGGACCTCGGCCTCGGGGCTCCGACCCTCCTGTCCGCCGGCGACCCGGTCCTGGCCGCCGCGCCCAGCTCCGCCGTGATCGTGCTGCTCGGTCCCTCCGGCGCCTCGACCTCCACCACCGGCGCGACCAGCACTCCCGACGCGACGAGCACCTCGCCCACCGGATAGCGTTCGTTCACCGGTCCGGGGCGAGAGGGGGGTCTGATGTCGGAGGTCGTCGTGGTGGTGCTGTCGCGCACCCTGCCCGGACGCGTCGAGGACGGGCTGGCGGCGTTCGCGGAGCTCGCCGCCGTGACCCACACCGAGGAGGGCTGCCTCGCCTTCACGCTCCATCGCGAGCCGGCCGATCCGGACCGGATCGTCCTCGTGGAGCGCTGGGCGACCCGCGAAGCGCTCGACGCGCACCTCGAGACGCCGCACCTGCTGGCCTTCAGGCGGAGCAGCCAGGACATCTGGGCCGAGCCCGCGACGATTCTGGTCCTCGATCCGGTGAGCGCCGGCGATCCCGCGAAGGGCCTGCTCTCGGGGGTTTGAGGAGGCGGGCGCTTTGCGGTGAATCCGCGTGTGAGGTGGTCGCGCGCCCGGATGTCCCCGAGGCCTGCGGCGCATGAGGCTGGGGCGACACCGGCGCCCGTGGCCCGGCGGCCGAGTGGCGCCCGATCCCGGGGAGGGTTCCATGGCCGAGAGCACGATCGAACCCACGACGGCGCCAAGCGCGGAGGGGCTCCTGACGACCACCCGCTGCGTCCGTCGCAGGCTGGATCTGACGCGCCCCGTCGCGCGCGATCAGATCGAGCACTGCGTTGAGGTGGCGCTCCAGGCGCCGACCGGCTCCTACAGCCAGATCGCCCGGTTCATCTGCGTCAACGATCCCGAGCGCCGCGCCGCGCTCGGGGAGATCTACCGCAAGGGATGGAGCGTCTACGAGCAGACGCCCCTCTACGCCGGTGGCCTGCCCTTGGAGGACCCCCAGCTGAAGGCGATGATGGCGCGCGGGCTGCGCTCGGCCGAGCACCTGGTCGAGCACATCCACGAGGCGCCGGTGCTGGTGATCCCCTGCGCCGACCTCCACGAGGGCATGGGCCCGGCGTTCGTTGCGGCCGGCTACCGGCGCGACGCCGTCCAGCCGGCGGTGCTGCAGGCCGCGATGTGGGGCTCGGTGATGCCGGCGGCGTGGAGCTTCATGCTCGCGGCCCGCGCGGGCGGCCTCAGCTCCTGCTGGACCGTGGTCCACATGTTCTTCGAGCAGGAGGCGGCCGAGGTCCTCGGCGTCCCGTTCGAGAGCGTCATCCAGGCGGCGATGATCCCGGTCGGCCACACCCTCGGCGAGGGCTTCCACGCGGGGCCGCGCATGCCGGTGGGCGAGGCGGTTCACTGGGATCATTGGTGAGTCCGGGGCGGCCGGGGCGGTGATCCGCCCCGGCCGCGGCCGGCGTCAGGCCGCCAGCGCCTCCTGTGCGACGGCCCCAAGGGGCTCGGGCGGCCGGTCACGTTCCAGATGACCTCGCGCAGGGTGTCGAAGCGGACCCGGTCGTCGCTGCGCCGGGCCTTGGTCTTCTTCTTGGTGCGGCCGTCAGTCGGGACGGCGACCCGGTGAGCGCCGGCGATCCCGCGAAGGGCCTGCTCTCGGGGGTTTGAGCGTAGGCCTGTCCCGCGTCGTCGGCCCCGCGCGGACCCCTTCCGCGTGGCAGAATCGAACGCTTGGGCGCAGGACTCCTCAGGGCCGCGGATCGGTCTGGGGAGGCCGCCCGAGCGTCGCGTGAGCGCCTCGCGCAGGTGGCTCAACTCTCCTGCCCCCCTGCCGATGGGAGGCCATGGGTCTGAGACTCCTGGGCGACCGCTCCGCGAACCTCGCCGACGGCGTGTCGGTCGGCACGGGCGCCGAGGGCCCCGTACGGCTTGTCGCGCTGCCCAAGATCAGTGATCCGCGCGGCAACCTCACCTTCATCGAGTCCGGCAAGCACGTGCCGTTCGATGTCAGGCGCGTCTACTACCTCTACGACGTGCCGGGTGGGGAGGGGCGCGGTGGGCACGCCCATCGTTCGCTTCGGCAGTTGATCGTGGCGGCGTCCGGGAGCTTCGATGTCGCGGTCGACGACGGCGCGAACACCCGAGTCTTCTCCCTGAACCGCTCCTACACCGGCCTCTACGTCCCGTCGATGGTCTGGCGTGAGCTGGCCAACTTCTCGTCCGGCTCGGTGGCTCTCGTGCTCGCCTCCGACCACTATTCCGAGTCCGACTACTTCCGCGAATACGACGAGTTCGCGCAGGCCGCACAGGCAGTCCGATGAGCACCGACGCGCCCGCTCGCGTCCCCTTCCTCGACGCGCTCCCCGCCTACACAGAGCTCTCGGGCGAGCTCGAGGCCGCCGCCGCCCGCGTCCTGGCGGGCGGCTGGTACGTGCTGGGCGCGGAGGTCGAGGCGTTCGAGCGCCGCTGGGCGGCGTACGTCGGAGTGGACCACTGCGTCGGCGTGGCATCGGGCCTGGACGCGCTGCATCTCTCCCTGGTCGCGATGGGCGTCGGGGAGGGCGATGAGGTGTTGGTCCCCTCCAACACCTACATCGCCACCTGGATCGCCGTCAGCATGGTCGGCGCTCGGCCGGTGCCCGTCGAGCCCGACCCGCTGACCGAGAACATCGATCCGGACCGACTCGAGGCGGCCGTGACCCCCCGGACCCGCGCGATCCTGCCGGTGCACCTGCGCGGCCTTCCCGCCGACATGGACGGCGTCCTCGATGTGGCCGCGCGCCACGACCTCCGGGTCCTCGAAGACGCGGCGCAGGCCCACGGCGCTCACTGCATGGCGGGTCGGGCGGGCGGGATCGGCGACGCCGGCGCATGGAGCTTCTACCCCAGCAAGAACCTCGGCGCCTTCGGCGACGGCGGCGCCGTGACCACCGATGACGCGGGGCTGGCCGAGCGCCTGCGCTCGTTGCGGAACTACGGCTCTCGGGTGAAGTACGTGCACCACGAGCTCGGGTTCAACAGCCGCCTCGACGAACTGCAGGCCGCCCTGCTGTCGGAGAAGCTCACGCGCCTCGACGAGTGGAACGCCCGTCGCTCGGCGCTCGCGCGCGCATACCTCGATGGCCTGGCAGGCACACCGCTGCAGTTGCCCTGCGCCGCCCAAGGTCACGTCTGGCACGTCTTCGCGGTGCGCAGCCCGCGCCGGGACGCCCTGGCCGAATACGTCGCCGAGCGCCAGGTTTCCACCCTGGTCCACTACCCGGTGCCTCCGCACATGCAGGGCGCCTACCGTGATCTCGGGGTGCGGCAGGGGGACCTGCCGATCGCGGAGGCCATCGCGCGCGAGACCCTCAGCCTGCCGATGGGACCGCACCTGTCCGACGACGCCGCCGACAGGGTGATCGAAGCGGTCGCCGGCTTCTTCGCCGATGGCTGAGGCCGCGGTTCTGGCAGTGTCGTCGGTGGACCACTTGGCCCTCTTCAACGCCGAGGCCTTCCATGCGCTCAACCTGCGCCCGGGCCAGAGCGTGCGACGCATCGACCATCTGGCCGGCGGCCGGTTGGTCGGATCGCTCGTCGGCGTGGTGGAGGGCGATACCTTCCGCTCGGGCCACAGCGCCCCCTTCGGCGGACCCGACTTCGTCCGCGAGGCGGAGACGGCGGCCAACGTTGCGGCCACCCTGGCTCACGCTGTGGAGGTACTCGACGCGGAGCGGGTCGGCACGATTCGCGTGAAGCTCCGCCCCGACTTCTACTCGGGCTCCGAGACCGCCGTCCAGTTCGCCCTGCTCAATCTCGGCTTCCAGGTCGAGGCCTGCGAGCTGAACTTCCATATCGACCTCGCGCCGCTCGCGGGCGTGGCCGACTACACCGCCGGCCTTCGCTCACCCGCGCGTCGCGCGCTGCGCCACACCCTGGGGGAGCCCTTCGCGCTGGTCAACGCGGTCGACGACGCCGGCTGGGCGCGGGCGTACCGGGTCCTGGCGCTCAATCGCGCCGCCAAGGGTCGTGCCCTGGCGCTCGATCTCGACTACGTGCTGCGCGCACGCGACGCGTTCCCGGGGCGGGTTCGCATGAGCGCGCTCGAGCACGGGGGACGCCCCTGCGCCGCCGCGCTCACCTACCGTGTCGCGCCGGGCCGCGAGCTCGTCGTCAACTGGGGCGACGCCGACCATGACCTGACGCGCTCGCCCATGAACGTACTCGCGTTGCGCCTCGTGGAGCGTTCCCTCTCCGAGGGCGTCGTCAGCCTCGACCTCGGCATCTCCAGCGTCGCCGGGGTACCTGACCAGGGGCTCATCCAGTTCAAGCGCAGCATCGGTGCCCGCGAGAGCCTGCGCATGGACCTCGTGAGGGAGCTGGAGTGAGGGGCGCGACGCCGATCGCCTCGGGCTACGCGGGGATCTACGATCCCGACACCGACTTCGACTGCCGCTACACGATGGCCACGGTCGCCCGTATCGCCGAGCGGGTCGCACCCGGGCAGCGCGTGCTGGAGCTCGGCTGCGCGACCGGGTTGATGACCGCCAGGCTCGCGGCCGGCGGCGCGCGGGTGAGCGCGGTCGACCGCTCCCAGGACTACCTCGATCGGGCGCTCGAGAGGGTCGGCGAGGGGGTCACCCTCCTGCGCGCCGGTCTGGAGGAGCCGGGTTGGGAGGATCTCACCGGGGCCGGGTTCGACCACGTCCTGGCCTGCAACGTCATCCACGAGATGCACGATCCGGGGGCGCTCCTCTCACGCGCGCGCGCCGTCCTGGCCGACGATGGCCTGGTCCACGTGTCCGTGCAGAACCCCGCCTCGATCCATCGCCTGGTGGCCCTCGAGATGGGCCTGATCGACGACCTGCGCGAGATCTCCGAGCGCGGGACCCGCTTCGAAACGCTCGGGCTGTGGGGTGCGGAGAAGCTCGTGGACCTTGCGCGGGCCGCCGGTCTGGGCGTGATCGCCCGCGAGGGCGTCATGCTGAAGCCGCTGCCGAACGCGATGATGGCAGCGCTGCCGCCCGAGGTGCTCGACGGCTTCGAGCGGGCCGCCCGCCATCTGCCCGGGCACTGCGCGATGACCTATCTGGTGCTGGCACGTGGCTAGCGCCGCGCCCCTCGTCGTCCTGGGCGGCTCCATCGCCGCCCTCGTCGCTGCCGACGCCCGCCTGCGTCACGGCGGGGCGGTCGAGCTGCTCCTGCCGCGGCGGGGGGTCGGCGGGGGCTTCGCGCCGCTCGAGGTCGCCGGAATGCGGCTCGGGCTCGGCGTCCGACTGCTGGAGATCGACCGCGAGGACGCCGGCGACCCACCGCCGCTCTCTGAGTATCGGGCCGGCTTCGGCGCCCATGCCGGATTCGTGAGGCGGGTGGCCGAGCTGGTGGAGGGACTCGTGCCCTCGCGCCTGCGCGAGGTGGACCGCCCGTCGATGGCCATCGGGGGCCGCCTGGTGGACGACTTCTACTTCACGGTCGACCTGGAGGGTCTTCCCGTCCTCCTTTCCGAGGGGGAGGCCCGGCGCATGGCCTCCGAGGCCGAGGCCGCATGCCGCGAGAGCGGTGAGGCCGGGGTGCTCGACGGCCGCCACGACCTGTTCTCCTGCTCGCTGGAGGAGGCGTCGCGCGCCAACCACGGGGCGGCGTTCCACGAGCGCTTCATCGCACCCATGTGCGCAAAGATCCATCCCGGCGGCGCGGCCGCGGTGCCCGCCGCCATGCGGCGCAAGGTGTGGATGCCGCTCTTTCACCCGCGCACGCTGGCGCGCGCCGCGGCCGGCGAGTCGACCGGCTTCCGTCCCCGCCGGCCATTCCACACAGTGGAGCCGGGCGGCATGGCGGCCGTGCTGGAGGCTCTTCTCGAGCGCATCCGCTGCGCCCCGCGCGTGAGCATCGCCACCACCGGGCGCCTGGAGGGCGTCGTCCGAGCCGACGGGCGAGCCACGGAGCTGCGCTTCGAGGACGGCACCGAGCGCCGCGCGACCCGCCCCATCCTCGGCGTGGGCCCCCAGGAGCTCTTCGCGGCCGTGGGAGCGGAATACGCGCCCTCTCGGATTCCCATGGCGCTCGCGTGGGCGCGCGTCGACGAGCGCGATCTACTCGCCGCGCCGAGCCTCGTCCACGCGCCCGAGCCCGAGATCCCGGCCTTCCGGGTGAGCGCGGCCGGCGGCGACCGACCGGGTTCGCTGCTGCTCACCCTCGAACTGCGGCACGACACGCGGCCCGCGGACGTCGCGCGTGCGGTGCGCGAGTCGCTCGAGCTCACCGGGGTGGTCCGTGAGGGCGCGCCGGTCGAGGTGGTGCACCAGCTGGTCGGACCCGCCTTCCCGGACCCCTCTCGACGCGAGGTCGACGCCTTCGACGCGGCGCGCGCCCGGTTCGAGGCCGCGGGCCTCCACGCGGAGGTCGTCGGGGGCGCGACGGCCTTCGGCGCCGACTCGTTCAACGAGCAGGTGATTCAGGGGCTTCGCGCCGAGGAGCTGACCCGCTGACGTCGGGGCCCGGGATCCGCGGGAGGCCGGACGGGAGCGGCGCGGCCTGACGCGACGCGGACCGCTCAAGCGGGGCATCACCCCGCCGATAGAGCGGGCAGCGGCTCGCCGACGACAAGGAGCGACATGGCTCTCAGGACTCCCCGCACCGAGCAGGACGACGCCCAGAGCATGGACATCCGCGCCTCGGACAGGATCATCGCTGCCGAGGACCGTCTGCGGCGGCTGATGCGGGACTTCCCCGGCCCCGATCGGGAGATGCTGCATCAGATCGCGCTCTTCACCGCCCCCCACGTGATGCGCCGCATGCTCTTCTTCAGCGAGATGTACAAGCGGATCCTCGACGTGAACGGCGCGCTCATGGAGTTCGGCGTCCGCTACGGCCGCGACCTGGCGACGCTCGACGCTCTCCGCTCGATCTACGAGCCCCTCAACTACGCGCGCAAGATCGTCGGCTTCGACACCTTCACCGGCTTCCCGTCGGTGGACGAGAAGGATGGCGACTACGGGCTGGTCTCGGTCGGCTCCCTGGCCACCGGCACCGCGCATGACGAGTACCTGACCGACGTCCTGGCTGCGCGGGAGCAGATGGTCCCGTACGAGCACCTGCGCAAGTTCGAGATCGTGAAGGGCGATGCCAGCGAGACCTTCGCGGCATATCTGGAGGCGAACCCGCACACGATCGTCGCCTTCGCCTACTTCGACTTCGACATCTACAGCCCCACCAAGGACTGCCTCGAGCTGCTCCGTGATCGGGTCACCAAGGGCAGCATCCTGGCCTTCGACGAGCTCAACTGCCCCGACTTCCCCGGCGAGACGCTCGCTCTGAAGGAGGTCTTCGGGCTATCCCGCTACGCGATCAAGCGCTTTCCCGGGATCAATCCGGGCATGCCGTCCTACCTGGTCATCGAGTAGGACCGGCGGAACCGTCCCGCTCGCCGAGGAGCTGAGCCAGTGACACTCAATCCAGAGACGCTCGACCGCTACGCGCGCGAGTACTACCTCAGCGACGCGATCGAGGACATCGACATCGAGGAGCGCGCCCAGCGCATCAGCGCGCCCCGGGTTGCCGCCGCCGCCGGCGACGCCCGGCGCGTCATCGACATGGGCTACGGAACGGGCGAAATGGCCCGCGATCTGCTCGGCCGCGGTCTCGACGCAGAGGTGGTGGAGGGCTCCTCGCTGCTCGCTGCCCGCGCCCGCGAGGAGCACCCCCGTCTGGTCGTCCACGAGGCGATGTTCGAGGACTTCGCCCCAGGGCCGGTCTACGACGCGGTGCTCGCCCTGCACGTGATGGAGCACGTCGACCGCCCGCGCGAGCTGATGGCCCACGTGCGGGGTTGGCTGCGTCCCGGTGGCGCCGTCGTCGTCGTGGTGCCCAACCGCGAGTCGCTGCACCGCCGCCTGGCCGTACGGATGGGCATCCAGGAGCGCCTGGACGACCTCTCGCCGCGCGACCACCTCGTGGGGCACCAGCGCGTCTACGGCCTGGACACGCTCGCCGCCGACCTGGAGGGCGCCGGCTTCCGCGTGCAGGAGCGCTTCGGGTTCACACTCAAGTGCGTCCCGAACGCGATGATGCTCGACTGGCCGCCCGACCTGATGGACGCCCTGACCGCCATCAGCCCCGAGCTCCCCCCCGAGCTCACGGCCAATATCGGCATCCGGGCCGTGGCCACCGGATGAGCGCACGCGAGCGGGTTGCCGCCAACGGCGCGGCAATGGCCGGCTTGGAGGCCCGCATCCGCGACCTCGCGAACCGCGGCCACGACGCCCTCGCGGCGGCCTGGGCCCAGGTGGCCTCGGACTTCGCCTGGCACAGCCACCCCGGTGTCATGGCGAGCGCGGTCATCGACGACGCGCTGGAGGAGATCGGCCTCCGCGCGTGCCCCCGCGGCCCCCGGAAGGAGCGCGGCGATGGCCCCGAGCGCGTCCTGCACGTCGTCACCGAGTGCGCCGCCGTCGGCGGCCACTCGCGCATGGCCTGGAGGTGGATCGAGCGAGACGCCGCGCGCGTGCCGACTCTGGCGCTCACTCGCCAACGCGGTCAACTGCCCGAGATCTTCGCGCGGGCGATCGCGGCGCGCGGGGGAGGGGTGGAGTGGATCGAGGGCCACGACCTCCTGGAGCGCGCCCGCGCCCTCGGCCGGCTGGTCGACCGCGCCGATCTCGTCGTGCTCCACATCCACCCGCTCGAGGTGGCGAGCGCTCTCGCGCTGGCCGACCGGCGGGGGCGCCCCCCCGTGCTGCTCGTCAATCACGCCGATCACTGCTTCTGGCTCGGCCCCCGGGTGCCCGATCTGGTGGTGAGCACACGCACCGCCGCCGCCCGGATGGCGGTCGAGCGGCGCCGCGTGGCGGTCCCGCACTCGGCGCTCCTTCCGGTGCCTGCCGAGCGCCTGGGCGGCGCCCACGACCGCTCGGCCGCCCGCCGGGCACTGGGCGTGCCCGAAGACGCGTTGGCGCTGCTCGTGATGGCCTCGGCGTACAAGCTCGCGCCGATCGACGACATCGGGTTCATCGACCTGGTCGAGCCCGCGCTCGAGGATCTGCCGGAGGCCGTCGTTCTGGCGGTCGGGCCCACCGACGAGGGGCCGTGGGCCGCTTTCCGCGAGCGCACCGGGGGGCGCGTACGTGCCCTCGGCGTCCAGGACGATCCTTCGCTCGCCCTCGCCGCCGCGGACGTCTTCCTCGACGCCCACCCCTGCGCGTCGCTTACGGCGGGTCTCGAGGCTGCGGCCCTCGGGATCCCGGTCGTCAGTTACCGCCCGCCGCGCCCGCAGGCGGGTACCTACGACATCGACGAGCCCGGTCTGGCGGATGTCCACGTCGTGGCCGCGACTCCCGTCGAGTATGCAGCCGCTCTCGCGCGGCTCGCCCACGACCCCGGCCACCGCGCCGATCTCGGCGCCCGTACCGCCGCCGCCGCCGCCGTCCTCCAGGACCCCGATCACTGGCGCGCGGCACTCGAGTCCGTCTACCTCCGCGCCCGCGAGGTCGCCCGCGTCGAGCCCGGCGCCCCCCCGCCTTCGGTGCAGACACCGGATACCGATCACGAGGACGCCTTCCTGCTGGCTCTGCACGAGACCTCGGGCGTCGCGATCAGCCTCGGCACCGCGCTGCTGCGCAACGGTGACGCCTTTCCCTGTGATCCGCGCAATGGCCTCTCGATCGTGGTCCACTGCCGCGACGATCCGGACGGGCTCACCCGCCTGCTGCACTCCGCGGTGGCGACGTGCGCTGCCCTCGACGCCGTCGAGGCCATCGTGATAGACGACGGATCGACGCCCGCCACGGCTGCGATCATCGCCGGCCTCGGCGGCGATGTCCGCGTGATCCGCAACGCCGTGCCGCTCGGCCCGCAGGCGTCGTGGTCGTCGGCGATCGCGATCGCGACCGGCGAGGCCGCGCTGCTCGTCACGAGCGACGTCGTGCTGTCGCCGGGCTGGCTCGATCCCCTCGTGGCCGCTCTCGCGCGCCCCGGCGTCTGCGGCGCCGCACCGTGCCTGCGGGGCGCGAGCGGCCGCGAGGTCTGCGTGCTGACCTCGGTCGAGGCCGCCCGCTCGGGCTCGGCGGTCGTCGCCGTCCCGGTTCCCGAGTCCGTGGTCCTCGGCCGATCGGTCTCCGCTCCCGTCGGGGCGAGCGCGTAGTCGACTCCGGCGCCACCGCGCCGACCGCACACCCGCCGCCGCGGGCCTCGGCGCTCGGGATGTCGGCGTCCCCGGGGAGCACGGGCCGGGGGCCGCCGCGCCGGCTCGGGCTGGTCGGCCCGCCGCGGCCGGCGCCCCCCACGGTAGCGTCCTGCACCCTCGCGCGTGGGCGGCGCCGGGTGAGCGACCTCTAGAGGTCCGTGTCCTCGTCGTCGTCCTCGTCAGGCTCCTCGACTTCTTCGAGCGAGATCTCCTCGACCTCGCCCGGGGTCGAGGCGGCGGCCGCGACCGGCTCCTCGACGGCGGCCTCGTTGTCGGCCGGGTCGGCGTCGGGCTCGTCCTCGGCGGCGGCGGTGGCCTCGCCCTCGAGTACCTGGGCGAGCGCCGGGGTCAGCGTGACGCCTTCGTCGTCGCCTTCGAGGCCGGAGTCGTCGTCGTCGAGGCCCTCGAGCAGGAGCGGGTCGGTCTCGATCTCGTCGATGTCGAGGAGGGCCGCCTCGTCGAGCCCGTCCGGATCCCAGCGGACCTTGACCTCGCCGTCGAGGATCTCCGCCTCCGCCAGCGCCACCGGGTCGCGGGAGGTCAACTCGCCCGGCGCCGGCGGCGGGGCCGCTTCGGCCCGGAGCTCCGCCGGATCGGCCGTGAGCCAGAGGGTGATCTGGCGGGCGCGCTTCGCGACCGCGTGGACCAGCGCGTAGCGCGACCCATCGACGTGCTGAAGCGACTGATCCAAGCGACGTCCGTACAGCATCCAACCCCCCGGCGGTTTGTGGCACGCGTGTAGCCGACCGGACATACTAGCGTCAACGCGGCTGAGTTTCGGATCCGACCCGCGTCCGGCGCAAGGAGGCCTCCCATATGTTGGTGCTGACCCGCAAGGCGAATCAGAGCATCATGATCGGCGACGCGATCGAGGTGTCGGTGCTCTCCGTCCTCGGCGAGAAGGTCCGCCTGGGCATCCAGGCCCCCCGGGACGTCCCGGTGTTCCGCAAGGAGGTCTTCCTGGAGATCCAGGCGCAGAACCTCGAGGCGGCGGAATCGAGCAAGGACGCCCTCGACCAGGCCCTCGGGATGATGGGCGAGGCGGATGAGACCGCGCCCCGTTAGGGGCTCATAGAGGAAATCCACGCCTCGCGGGGGACGCCGCTCAAGGGCTGCGCGGACCTGCCGATAAACACCTCGAACGCGTGCTCCAGGATGGCGCCGCGGCATCGCCCCGACACTCGCACGGATGCGGGCCGGAGTGATGGCTTTTCCCTGATCGACCTGGATTCAAGGAGGAATCATGGGTCTGAGCGTCTACAACAACGTCGAAGCATCGAACGCGCACCGCGTTCTCATGAACACGAACATGCAGCTCAGCAAGTCGATGGAGCGGCTGTCGAGCGGTCTGCGCATCAACCGCGCGGCGGATGACGCCGCCGGCCTCGCCGTCTCTGAGGGCATGCGCTCCCAGATCCGCGGCATGAACGTCGCTCAGAACAACGCTCGGGACGGCGTCTCGATGGTGCAGGTGGCCGACGGTGCCCTGGGCAGCGTGGGCGACATGCTCCAGCGGGTGCGTGACCTGGCCGTCCAGGCTGCCAACGGCACGCTCACCGACGCCCAGCGCGGGAACCTCGACACTGAGGTTCAGCAGCTGATGACCGAGATCGGCAAGACGGGCACGGACACCGAGTTCAACGGCCTGAAGATCATGGCCGGCTCCGTCGCGACCGCCGGCACGGCCGTCACCCTGCAGGTGGGTGCGAACTCGGCTCAGAGCATCGCCTTCACCATCGGCACCGTCTCCGTCTCCGACCTCGGCATCTCCGGCATCGCCGTGGGCACGGCGGCTTCGGCCACCGCGGCCATCGCCTCGCTGGACGCCGCGATCAGCACCGTCACCACCAGCCGAGCGAATCTGGGTGCCATCCAGAACCGTCTCGAGAGCACCATCAGCCGACTCGGCATGACCTCGGAGAACCTCCAGGCCGCAGAGTCGCGGATCCGTGACGCCGACATGGCGTCGGAGATGATCCAGTTCACCAAGAACCAGATCCTCCAGCAGTCCGGCACGGCGATGCTCTCGCAGGCCAACTCGGCCCCGCAGAGCGTCCTCTCGCTCCTCCGCTAGACCGACAACCGAACACACAACGCTCGACCGACGGGGCCCGCATCGCGGGCCCCGTCGCGTTGGTGCCGGAGCCGTCCGCCCTCCGAAGCGCTCAGGTCGGCGCGGGCGGGGCCGATGGTGGGCGAGATGCCTCGCGCCTCGATCGTCATCCCCATCTTCCAGCGAGCCGACATGTTGGCCCCCTGCTTGGCCGCTCTCGCGTCAACCGGCCTCGACGGGGTCGAGCTGGTGCTGGTCGACAACGGCTCGACCGAATCGGCGATGACCCCGCTGCTCGAGGCGTGGGAGGGCTCCGCGACCATCCTTCGCAATCCGCTCAACACCGGGTTCGCCGCGGCGTGCAACCAGGGCGCCCGCGCAGCGACGGCGGGGGTGGTCGTGTTCCTGAACAGCGATACCGAGGTGCGCGCGGGCTGGCTCGAGCCGCTCATCGCCGCCGCCTCCGACCCGGGCATCGGGATGGTCGGGTCGCGCCTCCTGTACCCGGACGGCCGCATCCAGCACGCCGGTATGGCGCTCTCCCTCGCCTGTCAGCCGGTACATCTGCACCATGGTGCCCCGGGCGGGCACCCGACGGTCACGCGCACCCGCGAGCTTCTAATGGTGACAGGCGCCTGCTGCGCGATCTCCCGCGACCTGTTCCTCGAGGTGGGTGGCTTCGACCTCCGCTACCTCAACGGTTACGAGGACGTCGACCTCTGCCTGCGACTCGCCGCGGTCGGCCGTCGTACGCTCTATCGCGGAGACAGCGTGGTGGTGCACCACGAGTCGATGAGCCCGGGCCGCATGAGCCATGACACCTCCAACGCCCTCGCCTTCCGTCGTCGCTGGCACCGCTGGGAGCCAGATCTCGAGGCTCGCCTTCGCGAAGACGGCCTGCAGGACTGCGCCTGGGCCGACTGCGTGTGGGAGGGCCCGCTCTTCGACGCCGGCCGCGAGGCGGCTCTCGGTCGCGAAGCGGTGCGGGCTCTGACCGCCGAGGGCCGGCGACCGTTTGCCATCGACCCCGACCCCGGCCCGCTCGCCGACGACGCCGCGGGAATGTGCGACGACGTCCTGCTCGCGGCTCTCAACCGCCAAAGGCTGAGCACGCCGGGCGCGGACGTCTTTCGTCATTGCCGCGGAGGTTCGTCGCTCGGCGATCCCTCGGGCTCGAGGCCTCTCGTCGCGGTCGTCGGACCGGACGCTCACGTGCCTGCCGACATCAGCGGCGCGCGGGTCAGTCTGGCGGTGGGTCAGCTTGCGCTCGCGGCGTTGCGCGCCGCCGGCGTGGGCGAGTCGCGCATCGGGATCCTCGACGCAGAGTGCCCGAGGCCCGAGGCTGCTCGTCGCGCGCTGCTCGGTCCCAGAGCCTCGCGCCGCGGCATCGGGTGGGTCGGGCCCCTGCTCGGGCGTAGTGGCTACGCGGGCGCCGGTCGTGGCCTGCTCCAGGCGGCCGAGCATGCAGGGCTTCCCGTTATGGCCTTCGTCGTCAACTCGGCACCCGAGGGTCTGGTCGCCCCCGATCTGCACCTGCCGGCTCAGGATTTCGCCCCCTCCATCTGCGTCGCGCACAACCTGCCGGTCCTGCCCAACGGATCCCGCGTCTGGGAGGACGTTGCAGCAAGCCTCGGGTTGCCGCTGGTGGGCGCCACCTGCTTCGAGGCCGAAGGTATTCCTGCGAGCTGGGTCGAGCAGTGCAACGCCGTTCGCGAGGTCTGGGTGCCGACCGCGTTCAACGTCCGCACCTTCGCGAAGGCCGGGGTCGACCCCGATCGGCTGTACGCCGTTCCCTACCCGGTCGACACCGAGGTCCTACGGCCCGTCGTGCGCGAGCGCAAGGTGGATGCGCCCATCACCTTCCTGTCGATCTTCGAGTGGACCTGGCGGAAGGGCTGGGACGTCCTCCTGCGCGCCTGGGCCGAGGAGTTCGCCCCCCACGAGCCGGTGAAGCTGGTCATCGTGACCTACCGTGGCGCGGGTGCCGGGGGGGAGGGGAGCGTGCTCGACCAGGCACTCGGCCATCTGCGCGGAGCCGGCTTCGACCCGGAGACGGTCGCCGACATCGAGCTCGTGTTGGAGCCCGTTGCGCATGGGGAGATGCCCAACCTCTACCGCTCGGCCGACGCCTTCGTTCTGCCCAGCCGGGGTGAGGGTGCGGGGATGCCGGTGCTTGAGGCCGCCGCCTGCGGCGTGCCGGTGATCGCCACCGCGTGGGGCGGCTACGAGGAGCTGATGCAGCCGCACATGTCCTTCCCGGTGGAGGTCGAGCGGATGGTCGAGGCGCCCGGAGACCTGCTGGCCGACAACTCCCTCTACGAGGGCCTGCTCCTCGCCGAGCCGAGCGTCCCCTCGCTGCGCGCCCAGATGCGGGCACTGGTCGATGATCCCGGGCGCGCTGCAGAGCGCGGCCTCGCGGGGCGCGCGCTCGTGCAGGAGCGCTTCTCGATCGCGGCCGCGGCCGCGGCGCTCGACGCCCGCGCCCAGGCTCTCCTTCAGGGTCCCGCCCACCGGGTGGCGCGATGAACCTCGTCTGGCGCGGCCCGGTGACCGACCCGTCCGGCTACGCCGCGGGCGGCCGGGCCTTCCTGCGCGGGCTGGTCGCCGAGGGCGCGCGCGTGCGCCTGGAGCCCAACCTCTGGAACAGCCGCGAGGCGATCGGCCCCGCCGAGAAGCGCGCCCTGATCGCTCTCACCGAGACCGCACTGCCGGCGGTGGACGCGTCGGTGCAGCACACCATCGGCCGCCTCTTCGACCCCTACATGCCGGGCCGCGTGCGCGTGGGGCGGACGATGTTCGAGACCGACCGCATCCCGGCCGACTGGGTCGCGCGCTGCAACGCCCTGGACGAGGTCTGGGTGCCGACCGAGCACAACCGAGACGCCTTCGCGGCCGCCGGCGTCGACCACGACCGCCTCGCCGTGGTGCCCGAGCCGTTCGAGCTCGACCAGATCGACCGCTCCGCGTCGGCGCTCGAGATCCCCGGCGCCCATGGGACGGTCTTCCTGGCCGCCTTCGACTGGAGCCTGCGCAAGGGGTGGGACGTCCTGCTGTCGGCCTGGTGCGACGCCTTCACCGCGGGCGACGACGTGACGCTGGTGCTGAAGGTCTGGGCGACCAGCCGTGGCATCGGCACGGCCGAGATCCAGCAGGAGCTGCTGGCCGAGCTGGCCCGCCGCGGGCGCGACCCCGGCGCGATCGCCGACCTCGTGATCGTGGAGGATCTGCTCTCGGCCCAGGACATGTGCCGCCTCTACTCCGCCTGCAGCGCCGTCGTGGCCCCGACGCGGGGCGAGGGATGGGGCAGGCCGCTGGTCGAGGCGATGGCCATGGGCCGCCCCGTGATCGCCACGAACTGGTCGGGCCCCTCGGCCTTCCTCGACGACACCGTCGGATGGCCGGTCGGCTTCGACCTCGTGCCGGTGTCGGACGCGGCCGCAGCGGAGATACCGGTCTTCGCCGGGCATCGCTGGGCCGAGCCGCGCGCCGAGGACCTCGCCGTCGCGATGCGCGACGTCCACGCGCGCCCACACGAGGCCCGGGCCCGCGGCGCCGCCGCGATCGTGCGCGCGGCCCGCTACGACCACCGCACCGTCGCCCGGATCGCGCTCGGCCGCCTCGCCGAGCTCGGCCGCCGGGCGCGCTCGGCCGCGGCGGCGAGCGACGGCGCCCCCCGCGCCATCATCGAGGGCTGCCTGTCTGGCGTGTCCTCGCTGGCCGGCGTCAACCGCGAGCTCGCCCGCGCCCTGATGCGCCGCGGCGGCCTGGAGCTGGCGCTCGTGGACACCGACGGCGTGGGCATCGACCCCGGCGCGCCCGGCATGGCGGCCGTGGCCTCCGCGGCTCGCCGCATCCTGCCCGGCGGGCCCGACGTGGTGATCCGCCAGGTGCAGCCGCCGAGCTTCGGCCGGCCCGCCCAGGGGCGCCTGGTGCAGGTGCTCCACTGGGAGTTCGGCCCGCTGCCGCCCGACTGGGTCCGCATGATCGACGCGGTGACCGACGAGGTCTGGGTCGCCTCGACCTACGTGCGCGACTGGATGGCCGACTCCGGCGTCGATCCGGCCCGCGTCGTCGTGCTCCCGCTCGGTGTGGACCCGGAGCGCTTCCTCCCCGCCGCCGCGCCCCTCGACCTCGCCGGCGCCGCCCCCGGGCTGCGCTTTCTCTTCATCGGCGGCCTGCACGCGCGAAAGGGCGTTGACCTGCTCCTCGACGCCTACGAGCGCGCCTTCCGGCGCGACGACGACGTCACGCTGGTGGTCAAGGACTTCGGCCCGCGCGGGCCCTATCCGCCCGGCCGCCTCGACGCCCGTGTGCGGGCCATGGCCGCGAGCCCCGACGGACCGCGCGTGCTGCACCTGTCGGCGCCGATCGCCGAGGAGGCGATGCCCGGCCTCTACACCGCGTGCCACTGCCTCGTGCACCCCTGCCGCGGCGAGGCCTACGGCCTGACGATCGCCGAGGCCATGGCCTGCGGATTGCCGGTGGTCGTCCCCGACCGCGGCGCGGCCCGCGACTTCACCGCCCCGGACACCGCGTTCCTCGTCCCCTCGCGGCAGGTCGAACTCCCCTTCGACGTGGCCAGCTCCTACCGCATGGACCGCCACCCGGTGGTGCACGAGGTCGATCCGGCCGACCTGGCCCTCGCCATGCGCGCGGTCTACGACGACCAGGTGGCCGCGAACATCGTGGGCGCCCGCGCCTCGCGGGTGATCCGCGGCGACCACACCTGGGACCGCACCGCCGAGGTCGCCCTGGAGCGCATCACCGCCCTCACCGGACGGCCCGCCGCCGAGCTGCTGATCGCATGACCATCGTGTGGCGGGGACCGCTGACCGACCCCTCGGGGTGGGCCGCGGAGGGGCGGGCGCTGGTGCGCGGGCTGCGCGAGGAGGGCGCCGATCTGCGCGCGGACCACCGCGTCTGGCACTACCGCGAGGCGGTGACGCCTGCCGAGCGCGAGGCACTCGCCGACCTGATGCTGCCGGAGCCCGCGGCCGTGGCCGCCTCGATCGAGCACGGCCCCGCCCGACTGCTCGACCCCTACGCGCACGGGACGATGCGCATCGGCCGCACGTCCCTGTCCGCGCTCGACGTGCCGCCCGACGCCGTCGTGCGGGCCAATCAGCTCGACGCCCTCTGGGTGCCGACCCGGCAGGAGGCCGACGCGCTGATCTCGGCGGGGGTCGCCCCCGCGGCGGTGCGGGTGCTGCCCGAGGCCCTCGAGCTCGACGTCCTCGATCCGGACACCCCGCCGCTGTCGGTCCCCGGCTCTCACGGGACGGTGTTCCTGGCCGTCCTCGAATGGACCGCGGGCCGCGGCGCCGAGCGGCTGCTGGCCGAGTGGTGCGCCGCGTTCGCCGCCGGCGACGACGTGACGCTGGTGCTGAAGACCTGGTCCGACGACGGGCTCGACCTGGCCGCGATCCAGGAGCGCGCCGCCGCGGCGGTCGTCGCCTCGGGGCACGACCCCGAGGCGATGGCCGACGTCGTGATGATCGACGAGCTCCTTCCCGCCGCGCGCATGGTCGCGCTCCACGCGGCCTGCGACGCCGTCGTCGCGGCGACCCCGGCGGGCGCGCGCAGCCGCGTCGCCCTGGAGGCCGCCGCGATGGGCCGTCCCGCGATCGCCCCGCGGGCCGCCGACCTGCGCGCCGCCCACGAGCGGCCGGACGAGCGCCACGCCGCCGGCGCGTCGGCGCGGGCCGACGCCCTGGCCCACGACCACCGCGCCGTGGCGCGACAGGCGTTGGCCCTCCTCGCCGAGACCGCCGTCCGTCCCCGCGCGTCGCGCACCGTCGCGCCCGGCCACCCCCGCGTGCTCCTTCGCGGGAGCGTCTTCGGAGTCCACTCCCTGGCCGGTGTCAACCGCGCCCTGGCGCGCGCCCTGATCGCCGGCGGCGCCGTCGAGCTCGGCATCGTCGACACGGGCGAGGACCGCCTCGATCGCTCCGACCCGGCCTACTCCGACCTGGAGCCCAGCATCTCCGCGCTACTGCCGGAGGTTGACGTCACGCTCCGGCACGCCTACCCGCCCAGCCTCGGCCCGGCCCACGGCGGCCGCGTCGCGCAATACCTGCACTGGGAGTACGGCCCGCCGCCGCTGGAGTGGGTGCACGCCCAGGCCGCCACCCTCGACGAGGTCTGGGTGGCCTCGACCCACGTGCGCGACGGCATGCTCGAGGGGGGCATGGACCCCGCGCGCGTGGCCCTCGTGCCGCTCGGCGTGGACCCTGCGCGCTTTCGTCCCGGCGCCGACCCGCTCGACCTGGGCGACCGCGCGCCCGGCGTGCGCCTCCTGTTCGTGGGCGGTCTCATCTGGCGCAAGGGCATCGACCTGCTGCTGGAGGCCTACCGACGCGCGTTCCGGCGCCACGACGACGTGACGCTCGTGCTGAAGGACTTCGGCGGGCGCGGCCCCTACGTTCCCCAGGAGGCGGCGGCGCTGGTCCGCGAGCTCCAAGCCGACCCCCGCGCCCCGCGCATCCTGCACCTCACCGACGACCTCCCCGACGCCGACATGCCCCGGCTCTACGCGGCCTGCGACGCCCTGGTGCAGCCGTACCGGGGCGAGGGCTACTGCCTTCCGATCGCCGAGGCGATGGCCTGCGGGCTGCCCGCGATCGTCCCCGACCGCGGGGCCGCGCGTGACTTCTGCGACGCCTCCACGGCCGTGCTCGTGCCCTCGCGGGAGGCCGCGATGGCGAGCGCCATGGTGGGCGGCATGCTGATCGCCGGCCGCCCACGGGTGGTCGAGGTGGAGGTGGCCGACCTCGTGGCTGCGATGCGCGCGGTGGCGGAGTCGCCCGGGCGCGCGGCGGCCCTCGGCGCCGCGGCCTCGGCGCACATCCGCGCCGGCCACACCTGGGCGCACACCGCGTCGGCCGCCACCGCGCGCCTGTCGGCGCTCGCGGGGTCCGAGCCGCTGGGGGCCGCCGCGTGAGCGGGCTCACCAGCATCGTCGTGCCGTGCCACGAGAACCTGCTCTACACCGCCCTCTGCCTGCAGAGCATCGGCCGGCACACGTCCGAGCCCCACGAGGTGATCGTCGTGGACAACGGCTGCACCGACGGCACCGGGGAGTGGTGCGCCGCCGCCGGCGCGCGCGTCGTGCGCTCGTCGGTGAACCTCGGCTTCGCCGGAGGCTGCAACCTGGGCCTCGCCGCCGCCGTGGGCGACGTGGTGGTGGTGCTGAACAACGACGCCCTCGCCACGCCCGGCTGGCTCGCCGGCCTGCGCGGCGCGCTCGGGCGCGAGGAGGGCGTCGGCATCGCGGGTCCGCGCTCCAATTGGGTCTCCGACGACCAGATCATCCCGCACGTGCCCTACGATGCGGCGCCCTCGGCGGAGCTCGACACGTTCGCGGCCGACCGGGCCCGCGAGCACGCCGGGCAGGGGCGCGAGGTGACCCGGGTCAGCGGCCTCTGCATGGCGATCGGCCGTGAGGCGCTCGACGCGCTCGGCGGCTTCGACACCCGCTTCGAGATCGGCAACATGGAGGACGAGGACTACGCGCTGCGCGCGCGCCTGGCCGGCATCCGCCTCTGGGTGGCCGACGATGCGTACGTCCACCACTTCGGGCACCGCACGTTCAGGAGCCTCGGCGAGGACTACGACACGCTGCTGAACGGCAACGCCATGCGCTACGCGATGAAATGGGGCCTGCCGGTCGGCGGCGACCCTCGCGGGGTGATGCCTCAGCGGGCGTTCGACCCGCTGCTCGACAGGATCCCGCTGGCCTGACAACCCGGCGCGGATGCGCTCGTCGCGGGCGCCCCGGCGCCCCTCGGCGTCCCTGTGGCATCGGCGCTCAAGTTCTCCGCGCTCCCGCCGATGGGGGGGGACCTCAGACCTCCGGAAGGACCGAGATGGGCCTCACGATCGCGACGCTCTCCACGCCGAAGGAGCGGACCCCCCAGCGGATCTCGCTCTGCATGATCATGCGCGACGAGGAGGAGCACCTGGCGCGCTGCCTTGCGAGCGTGCAGGGGGTCGTCGACGAGATCGTCATCGTCGACACCGGCTCGGTCGACCGCTCCATCGAGATCGCCGAGTCGTTCGGCGCGACCGTGCTCCACGAGGAGTGGCAGGGCGACTTCGCCACCCCGCGCAACACGGGCATCGACGCCGCGACGGGCGACTGGATCCTGGTGCTCGACGCCGACGAGGAGCTGATCGACGGCGCGGCGCTGAAGGAGCTGCTGCACGACGAGGACATCGAGGGCTACTGCCTGCGCGAGGTCAACTTCATCGGTGAGGAGCTCGGCGTCGAGAGCGTCGTCAACTCCGCCTTCCGGCTCTTCCGCAACAAGCCGGCCTACCGCTACACCGGCGCGCTGCACGAGCAGATCATGGGCGAGGTCGACCCCGTCGGCGGTGTCTGCACCCGCTTCGTGGGCATCGAGATCCATCACTACGGCTACCTCGAGCCGACCAGCCGCGGCAAGGAGAAGACCGATCGCAACATGGCGATCGTGATGGAGGAGGTGGAGCGCAAGCCCACCGACTCCTTCACCCTCTTCAACGCCGGCGTCGAGTACCAGCGCATCGGCGACCACGAGACCGCCCTCGGCTACTTCCGGCGCTCGTTCAGCGAGCTCGCCTCGCTCAACGCCTACTACGCCTCGCTGCTGCTGCGGAACATCGTCGCCTCCCTGCACTCGCTCGAGCGCTGGGACGAGGCTCTCGACGTGCTGGGCGACGCACTCCAGGCCTACCCGGACTTCACCGACCTCTTCTACCTGCAGGGGCAGATCCACACGAGCCGTCGCGAGTACCGCGCGGCCGTCAAGAGCTTCCGCCGCGCGATCGAGCTCGGCGACGGCGACGGCGCCCGCTACCTGGCCCAGGCCGGTATGGGCTCCTTCTACTCGTGGCACGCCCTCGGCCGCCTCTACGAGATGATGGGCGACACGCACGAGGCCGTCCGCTGCCAGCGCAACGCCATCCGTGACGCCAACGGCTTCTACGCCGCCCCCGTCATGCACCTGACGCGCCTGCTCCTCCGGAGCGACCCGCCGCTCGAGGTGAGGGAGTACCTGGGCCGAATCATCGGGACGTCACGCCGCGCCGAGTCGCTGCGGGCGTTGGCCCAGGTCCTCCTCGCCGAGGGCCACCCGGAGCACGCGCTCGCGGTCCTCACCGAGGCCCGCGAGCTGAGCCCCGACGACTCGTCCGTCAACCTCACCATGGCCGACGCCCTGATCCGGATCGGCGACCTCGACGGCGCCCGCCGCCAGCTGGGCAGCGCTCGCCCCCGGCAGCGCCAACCACGCGATGGCCCTGGCCAAGACCGTCCTGATCGCCATCATCTCGGGCGAGGCCGAGGAGGCCTCCACCGCGATCACCATGCTCGGTCCGGTGGGCGACGGCGTCTACGCCGCCGCCTACGAGGCGGCGGTCGCCGTGCAGGCGCCCGGCGCGGCGATCCCGGAGATCCCCGAGTCCGTCGATCGCGGCGCCGTTCTCGGCACCGTGATGGAGCTGGCGGGCACGCTCCTGGGGCTCGGCGCGCTCGAGCCCTTCAACAACCTCGTGCCGCTGCTCTACGCGACAGCGTCCGACCCGGCCGACGTCGATCGCCGCCTCGGCTACCTGCTCTACGCCAACGACTTCCCCGACCCCGCCGCCGACCGCCTGATGTCGGCCGTCCAGGCGGGCGAGGGCACCCCGGAGGCCTACGCCGCGCTCGGCCACATCTGCCAGGCCAAGCAGCTGGACGAGGACGCCGAGGTCTTCATGCGCGCCGCCCTCGAGAGCGACGACCAGAACATGTCGCGCCACCTCGACCTGGCGAGCCTCCTGGCCGGCGGCGGCCGCTATCAGGACGCCGACGCCGTCCTGCGCGAGGGCCTGCTGGTCTACCCGCACTCCAACGTGCTGCGCGAGCTCCGCCAGTCGATGTCGCTGCTGGCGGGCGCAGAGGCGTAGCGGGGGAGGGCGCCCGCGGGCGCCCCGACCACGGCCGGCGCGAGGGGCCATCAGCGTGACCGAGGGCCCCGTGAACGGGGCCCTCGGCGCGTCAACGGCGGGTTCCGCAGATGTCCGGTCGGATCGCTCAAGATCCGGTCGGGGCTGCCGATAAAGATGGTGTGCCGGGGTCCTATTCCCCGGACAGGTTCACCCCGCGAGTGGAGTTGACATGGATGTCACCACCTCACGCTTCCCCGATGCGCCAGAGGTCCCAGGTTCCCGCCGGCTCGCCCCGGCGAAGCCCTCCGAGCGCCCCGCCGAGGCCGCAAAGCAGTCGGATCCCAAGTCGGACCCCAAGCCGGACTCCAAGACCGACTGGGAGCCGCGCAGCTCGCTCAAGTTCAACATCATGGCCGCCGATGTCAACGCACGATTCGAGATCCACGAGGCGACGAGCAGGGTGATCGTGACGATGTACAGCAGAGAGACCGGAGAGGTGCTGCGCGAGGTCCCCTCACGCCACGTCCTCGACGCGATCGCCTCGGTCACCTCGAGCGGCCTCCAGGTTGACACGAGCTCGTGAGGGGGATCCGATGAGCACGAACGCGACCGCCGGGCCGGCGATCTCCTTCAGTGGGATCGGCAGCGGAATCGACACCGCGTCGATCGTCACCGCGCTGATGAGGATCGAGCGGCTGCCGATCGACCGCATCAACACCCAGAAGACCGAGCTCAAGCAGAAGCAGGGCGTGGTGCAGGAGGTCAACGGCCTCCTCACGAAGCTCCGCGACGCGGCCGCCGCGATGTACAAGGTCGGCGCCCTCCAGGACAAGGCGGCCAGCAGCGGCGACGCGTCCGTCGCCACGGCGAGCGTCGAGTCGACCGCCGCATCCGGCAGCTACAACGTCGTCGTCACCTCGCTGGCGAAGGCGCACACGCTCGCCACGGGCGCCAGCCCGCCCCTGGTGGCCGGGCAGTCCCTGTCGATCACCACCGGCTCGACGACGGCGAACGTCGCCGTCGAGGCCGGTGACACGCTCCAGTCCTTCGCCGACCGGGTGAACGGGACCGAGGACGTGGGCGTCTCAGCGAGCGTGATCAACGACAAGCTCGTGTTCATCTCCCGCGAGAGCGGCGCCGCCGGCGCCGTCACGCTCGGCGGCACGGCCTCCGCCGGCTTCGGCTTCGCCGAGACCCAGCCCGCCCAGGACGCCGCGGCCACCATCAACGGCCTCGCGGTCACCAGCTCGGGCAACACGATCGCGGGCGCCATCAACGGCGTGTCGCTCAGCCTCTTCAAGGAGGGCGCGACCACCGTCACGGTGGGCGCCGACAACGCCGCCTCGCTCACTCAGGCGCAGAAGTTCGTCGACGCCTACAACGCGGTCGTGAAGAACGTGAAGCTGGCGACCAGCTACGACGCCGCGACCAAGACCGCCGGCACGCTGCAGGGCGACCAGACGATGAACTCGCTCGCGAGCTCGCTCCGCAACATCGCCGGCAGCGCGGTGAGCGGGCTGGGCGGCGCGTACGACTCGCTCTCGCAGCTCGGCATCACCTCCGCGCGCGACGGCCAGCTGACGCTCGACCAGGCCAAGTTCAGCGCGGCCCTCAGCGCCGACCCCAACGCCGTCGCGAGCGTCTTCGGCAAGGACGACGGCGTCGAGGGCGGCGGCCCGGCCGACGGCATCGCCCGCCAGATCCAGGCGTTCGCGAACACGTTCTCGAGCGACATCATCTCGTCCCGCCTGACCGGCTTCACCTCCTCACTCGGCCGCATGGACGACAGGATCGCCAGCCTCGAGAACCTCATGGACATCCGCGAGCAGACCATGAAGGCCCAGTTCGCGGCCATGGAGAGGGCCGTCACCCAGTTTCGGGCCCAGGGCACGGACCTCGCGTCGCAGCTCTCCGGTCTCTAGGCACGACCCCGGCCCCGGCCCGGTCCGACTCACCCATCCCCCACAACTGCTTCGAGGAAGGGCACGCTCTTGCCGACGGAACTGCGCCAGTACACGAATCACTCCGCCCAGACGGCCACCCCGGGCCAGCTCGTGGTGATGCTCTACGACGGCTTTCTGCGCTTCGCCGCCCAGGCGAAGGCGGCGATCGAGCGGGGCGACATGGGTGAGGCGGGGCAGAAGCTGACGCGGGCGCAGGACATCGTGACGGAGCTGCGCGTGTCGCTGGACATGACCCAGGGCCAGGTGGCGCAGAACCTCGCGAGCATCTACGACTACGTGGGCGAGCGGCTCACCGCGGCGCGCCTCGGCCGCCAGGGCGACGAGATCGCCGAGGCCATGCGCTGCATGGGCGACCTGCGCAGTGCGTGGGCCCAGATCGCCAGCACCCCCCGGCCGGCGCGGGCGGAGAACAGCCGGCCTTCGGTGGGCGTGGACCTTGCTGGATGAGCTGCGCCGCCTGCGCGAGCTCCAGCTCGAGCAGGCCCGGGCGCTGGCCGCCGCCGACATCGGCCGCCTGACCGAGCTCGACCACGAGCGCATGGTGGTGCAGGCCCGGATCGTGCCCAGCGAGGCCCCGGCCCTCGGGTCGGCCGACCTCGCGGAGGTCCGTGCGCTGGCCCGGTTGCTGGCCCGCGGCCAGGAGGAGCTCGTCGAGACGGCCGCCGCCGCCCGCGACGCCTTGCGCCACGAGGCCGGGTCCCTCGCCGTGGGGCGCAGCGCGCTCGCCGGCTACCGCCCCCCGCCCGCCGGCCACTCGCGCTTCCTCGACAGCTCCCGCTAGCCAGCGGGAGCCCACTGAGCCACGACCCGCGGCACCTCCGGTCGCTCGCGGCGGCCGAGGCGGGTGATGGGCGTGGTGAGCAGCACCGGTGGACGCTCGCGCTCGGCGTCGCCCGGGGCGCGCTCGCGCTCGGGCCAGCGGGGCGGGAAGTCGATCCACGTGGGCTCGGCGCTCTCGGGTCGGCGCGCCATGAGTCGCAGACTCGCCGGGTCGCCCGGCGCGGGCCAGGCACCCCGGGCGTCGGCCTCCCACACCCCGGTCTCCGGGCCCGGCCGGTGGGGGTGGACGCCGACCGCTCCTCGCCTATGCTTCCCCCTTCCCGGGAGACGCCGCCGTCTCCGCCGGTCGTCGCGCGCCCAGTCGCCTACCCCGTCATCCCAGGAGTGTGCAGATGAAGGTCCACGAGGTTGACGTGCATCCGGCGCTGCCCGAGCGCATCGCGTGGCTCGATGAGATCGCACGGAACGTCTGGTCCGCGTGGAGCCCCGAGGCGGGCGACCTCTTCGCCCGGCTGGACCCCGAGGCGTGGGAGCGACTCGAGCACAACCCGGTCGCGCTGCTGCGCGGGCTGCCCCAGGAGCGCCTCGACCGGCTCGCCGCCGACGAGAGCTTCGTCGCCTCGGTGGCCCGCGTCGCCCGACGCCTGGACGCCTACGTCAACGACCCGGGCTGGCTCGTGCCATCGCACCCCGACGCCGCCGACATGCTGGTGGCGTACTTCTCGCTGGAGTTCGGCCTCGACGCCGGCATCCCGCTCTACTCGGGCGGGCTCGGCATCCTCGCCGGCGACCACCTGAAGTCGGCCTCCGACCTCGGCGTGCCGCTGGTCGGCGTGGGCCTGCTCTACCGCAGCGGCTACTTCCGCCAGTCGCTCGGCCCGGACGGCGGCCAGCGTGAGCGCTACCCCGCCACCGACTGGTCCGATCTGCCGGTCTGTGACCAGAAGGGCCCCGACGGCGAGCCCGTCGTGGTCGAGGTGCAGGTGGGGGAGGACACCGTCCGCGCGGCCGTGAGGCGCATCCAAGTGGGCCGCGTCCCGCTGCTGCTGCTCGACGCCGACATCGAGGGCAACTCGCCGCGCGCGCGTGAGATCACCAGCGTCCTCTACGGCGGCGACCGCGACCAGCGCATGCGCCAGGAGGTGCTCCTGGGCATCGGCGGCGTCCGCGCGCTGGCGGCGGCCGGTATGGCGCCGACCGTCTTCCACATGAACGAGGGCCACTCCGCGCTGCTGGTGCTGGAGCGTCTGAGGGCCTTGACGGCCGATGTCGGCATGGAGCTCAGCGAGGCCCGCGAGCAGGTGGTCGCCTCCACGGTCTTCACCACCCACACGCCGGTGCCGGCCGGCAACGAGACCTTCGACCCCGAGCTGGCGCGCAGCTACCTCGAGCCCCTCGCGGCGGCGGCCGGAATGACCTGGGACGACCTGGTCGCCCTCGCATCCCACCCCGACGAGGCCGAGACCGACTTCGGGATGACCCCGCTCGCGCTGCGCACATCGGGCTTCGCAAACGGCGTCGCCGCGCTCCACGGCGACACCTCCCGCCACATGTGGCGCGGGCTGTGGCCCGACCTGCCGATCGACGAGGTGCCGATCACCAGCATCACCAACGGCATCCACACGCCGAGCTGGCTCAGCCGCGAGATGCACGAGCTGCTCGACCGCTACATCGGCCCGGGCCTGGGCGAGCGCCCCGAGGATCCCACCGTCTGGGAGCGCGCCGACACCATCCCCGCCGGCGAGCTGTGGCGGGTGCACGAGTTGCGCCGCGGGCGCCTCGTGGCGTTCGCCCGCGAGCGCCTGCAGGCCCAGCTCGCCCGCAAGGGGTCGCGCCGCCTGGCCATCAAGGCGGCGGGAGACGCCCTGCGCCCGGACGCGCTGACCATCTGCTTCGCGCGTCGCTTCGCCACGTACAAGCGCGCCAACCTGCTCTTCCGCGACCCCGACCGGCTCGCGCGCCTGCTCGGCGACGAGAAGCGCCCGGTGCAGATCATCGTCGCCGGCAAGGCCCATCCGCTCGACGTGCCGGGCAAGGAGGTGCTGCGGACCGTCGTCCAGGAGTCGCAGCGCCCGCGCCTGCGCGACCGCCTCGTGTTCCTCGAGGACTACGACATGCACGTCGCGCGGTACCTGGTGCAGGGCGCCGACGTCTGGTTGAACGTGCCACGCCGTCCGCTCGAGGCCTCGGGCACCAGCGGCATGAAGGCGGCGGTCAACGGCGCCCTCAACCTGTCGGTGCTCGACGGCTGGTGGGCCGAGGGCTACTCCCCCGACTGCGGGTGGGCGATCGGCAGCGGCGAGACCTACGACGACCCCGAGGAGAACGACGCCGTCGAGGCGGAGGCCCTCTACACGCTGCTCGAGCGCGAGGTCATCCCGGCCTTCTACGCCCGCGACTCCTCGGGCCGTCCGCGCGAGTGGACGACCATGATGACCTCCTCGATCCGCGCCCTCGGGTCCGAGTTCAACACCGGCCGCATGGTGCGCGACTACGCCGAGCGCGCCTACATGCCCGCCCACCGGGCGGCGGTCGCGCTCGGGGGCGGGGCCGGCACGGGCGCCCGCGACCTCGCCGCCTGGCGCGAGCGCATGCGCGCGGCCTGGCCCGAGGTGAGCGTCCGCAGCGCCGTGAGGGCGAACGGATCGGTGGCCGTCGGGTCGGACGTCGAGGTGGAGCTGTTCGCCACGCTCGGCTCGCTGTCGGCTGCGGACGTGCGTGTCGAGGTCGTGGCGGGGGCCCCCGACGGCCACGGTGGCGTCGCGGTCCGTGCGATCGTCGCGGCCGTCCCCTCGGGGGGTGCGGCCTCCGAGCAGCGCTTCGTGGCGGTGGTGCCGGCCTCCGAGAGCGGCCGCCTCGCCTGCGCGGCGCGCGTCGTGCCCCTGCGGCCCGACGGCGTCCGCACCGAGCCGGAGTTCCTGATCGCCTGGGAGCCCTCCTGACCTGACCCCGGCGGCGGACCGTCCCGCGGGGCGGTCCGCCGCCGCTCGGGCGGGGCGGTCGAAGGGCGACGTGGAGAAGGGTGGGCACCGGGCTCAAGGAACGGCGGCCACCAGTCGAGACATACGGGGAGTCGGCAGGGACCTACGCCGGCGAATAGGGGACGGAACCCCGCGTGACCATCCATCTCGACCGTGAGGTCTCCCCAGGATGCACAGCACTCCGTCTCTCGAGCAGGTTCAGTCCGCCTCCCCCGAGGACCTCGTCCTCATGCTCTTCGAGGGCGCGATCCGCTTCGGCAACGAGGCCGACGAGGCCCTCGTGCGCGGCGACCGCGCCACCGCCGCCGGCCTCATCGGCCGCGTGCGCGCGATCGTCGAGGAGCTCGACCGGGGTCTCAACCCGGCCGCAGGCTCCATCACGCGCCACCTCGGCGCCATCTACGAGTACGTGCTGCGGCGCCTCGACCCCGACGTGGTCAACTCGCCCACGCTGCGCGAGGTCATCGCCGACATGCAGGTGCTCTGCGAGGCGTGGACCGCGCTCTGCGAGGAGCGCCGGGCCGAGTCGCTCCCGAGCTCCCACACGCCCGCGCTGGCCTAGCCGGCTTCGACCGCCGAACCGGAGAACCAATGGCTGCCCTGATCACACGCCTCACCGCCCCGGAGGTCGCCGCCGCGGTGGCCGAGCTCCCCGCGATGCCGTCGAGCATCTCGGAGGTGATCTCCGCCTGCGACGACCAGGACATGACCGTCGGGCAGCTCTCGCAGGTCGTCCTGCGCGACCAGAGCCTCACGGCCAACATCCTGAAGCTGGCGAACTCGTCCTTCTACGGCCACGCCCGTCAGGTGACCACGATCACCGAGGCGGTCGTGATGCTCGGCTTCTCCGCCATCAAGAGCCTCGCGATCTCCAGCCACACGGCGCGGCTCCTCGGCGGCGGCCTGCCGGGCTACGGGCTTCAGCAGGGCGAGCTCTGGCGCCACTCGATCTCGGTCGCCTTCACCGCACGCCGCCTGGCGGTCGAGGTGCAGCTGGCCCCGGTCGAGGAGGCCTTCGTCGCCGGCCTGCTGCACGACATCGGCAAGACGATCCTCTCCAGCTACATGGAGAACGCCTTCGACGAGGTCACCCGGATCGCCCAGGAGCGTCGCATGCCGTTCCATGAGGTCGAGTCCGAGCTGCTCGGGTTCGACCACGCCGAGCTCGGAGCGCAGATCGCCGCGTCGTGGAGCTTCCCGCCCGAGCTGGAGGAGGCGATCCGCTTCCACCACGGCCCGAGCGACGCCACGATCAAGCCGGCTCTCGCCCATTGCGTCCACCTCGCGGACGCCGCGTGCATGATGCTCGGCATCGGCCTCGGGACCGACGGCCTGATGTACGGCATGGACCCCCACTCGCTCGAGGTGCTCGGCATCTCGTCCGAGCGACTGATGCATCTGATGGACGACATCAGCCCGCTCGTCTCCACGGATCCCATGGGCACGGCCTGATGTTCCCGGACGACCTCACGACCGGGGTGCTGACAGCGTCGCTGCGAGGTCTCAACGCCCGCAACACCGCGCTCGCGAACAACATCGCGAACGCCGAGACGCCCGGCTACAAGCGGATCGACGTCTCGTTCGAGTCGGCCCTCGCCGACGCCGTCGAGAGCGACCGCTCGCGCATGCACCGCGGGGGCGAGGGCGCCCTGCCCGCGTTCGACGACCAGGGCCGGGCGATCGACGACCTCGGTCCCTCGGTGGGCTCTGTCAACACGACCACGATGCGGGTCGACGGCAGCAACGTCGACCCCGACGACGAGATGGCGCAGCTGTCGGCGAACACTCTCGCCCACCAGACCGTCATCGCCCTGCTCGACAAGCGTTTCGCGCAGTTCCGCACGGCCATCATGGGCCGTTGACCCTGTCCAACCGCCTACGGCGAGGAGCTCACTGATGGGCATGTACGCCGCGCTCGGAATCAGCGCCACCGGCCTCGCGGCCGAGCGCCTCCGCATGGATGTGATCGCCAACAACCTGGCCAACGCCGACAGCACCAACGGTGTCGGAGACGCCTACCGCCGCAAGGCCGTCACGATGGCCCCGGCCCCCGGCGGCGCGCAGTTCGCCCTGCCGCGCCCGGCCGGCATCGCGAGCACGGAGGGTGCCGCGGACCTCCACGGGGTCGCGGTCACCGGCATCGTCGAGGACACGGCGCCGCTGCGCCGGGTCTACGAGCCGGGCCACCCCGAGGCCGACGCCAAGGGCTACGTCACCCGGCCGAACGTCGACGCCGTGACCGAGATGACCGACATGGTCGCCGCCACGCGTGCCTTCCAGGCCAACGTCACCGCCTTCGAGGCCACCAAGTCGATGGCCCGCGACTCGCTGCGGCTCATCTCGTGACCCCGCTCCCCCCGATCCAGTCGCTCGGCGCGATGCCCTTCGGGCCGATCTCCGGCGCCGACGGCATCGGCGCGGGGCCCGGAGCGCCGGCCGCCCCGGCGTCCGGCGGGTTCGCCGACATGCTCTCCGGCGCCGTCTCGGGCCTGAACGACCAGCTCATCGGCTCGGAGCGGCTCTCTGAGCAGGCCGCCACCGGCGGCCTCACCGACCCCACCGTGGCCCTCGTGGCCGTCGAGCAGGCGGACCTCGCCTTCAACACCGCGGTGCAGGTGCGCAACAAGATGATCGAGGCGTGGCAGGAGATCAGCAGGATGCAGGTCTAGGTGGTCCGCCCCGATGATCATGTCGCGCTCCCGCTCGTTGCGGGCCGGCGCGGATGCCGTGCCCTCGGCCGACCCCACGGCAACCGGGGCGGGGTCTGCGTGCGCCCTTGCCCCGCGGGGCCTTCGCGGCGGGATCATCGACCGACCTCGGGGCCGGTGCGCTAGATGGGCGCCCTCGGAAACGTCACGGGGTTCTGGGAGGGCCTGACCGGCCCGAGCCGGCGGTTGCTCGTCGGGGCGGTTCTGATCTTCATCGTGGGCATCTTCCTGCTAATGAGGCTCTCGGGGTCCGACTCGTACGCGACGCTCGCCACCACCAGCAGCGCCAACGACGCCTCGGCCATCACCAAGGAGCTCGACGGCCTGGGCATCCGCTACAAGCTCGCCGACGGGGGCAGCACGATCCAGGTGCCCTCGAGCGAGGTCGACAAGGCGCGGATCGACCTTGCCAGCTCGGGCGTCCTCGACGGCGGCGCCGTCGTGGGCAATGAGATCTTCGACAAGTCCAACCTCGGCGCCACCGACTTCACCAACCGGGTCAACCTCGTCAGGGCCACCGAGGGCGAGCTCTCGCGCGCCATCGGCCGGCTCGACCCCATCGACGCCGCCACCGTGAAGATCGCCATGCCCGAGGAGCAGCTCTTCACCGAGGACCAGAAGCCCACCACGGCCGCCGTGGTCCTCACCATGAGGCCCGGCCAGGACCTCGACTCCGGCCAGGTGGAGGGCATCACCAAGCTCGTCTCGAACGCGGTCCCGGGCCTCGACGCCAAGGGCATCACGATCACCGACTCGCAGGGCAACATCCTGAGCGGAGGCGCCGGCGCCTCCTCGGGCGCCGGCGTCGCGAACGAGCGCCTGGCCATCGAGGCCGCCTACGAGCGCAGCGTCCAGAGCCGTCTCGACGCGATGCTCGCCGCCACCCTCGGGCCGGGCAAGGCCGTCACGCAGGTGCACGCCACGCTCGACCTCGACAAGGTCACCACCGACACCGAGACCTTCGACCCCGACGAGTCCGGCGCGATCCCGCTGGAGACCGAGAAGTCGAACGAGACGCTGAAGTCCTCGGGCGGCGCGTCCGGCGCCGTCACCGGCACCTCGGCCAACACGCCGGCCGGCAGCACCTTCCCCGCCACCACGGGCGGCAACGGCTCCACCGACTACAAGAAGGGCTCGGAGAGCACCCGCAACGGCGTGGACCGAATCCGCTCGCAGGTCGAGAAGACCCCCGGCGCGGTGGTCAGCCAGTCGGTCGCGGTGCAGGTGAGCAGTGACGTCCCCACGGCCGTCGTGGCCTCCCTCCAGAAGAGCGTCGAGGCTGCGGTCGGCAACAGCACCATCCCCGACGGGGTGGTCAGCATCGAGTCGGTCCCGTTCGCGAAGGACGGCACCGCCGTCACCGCCGCCGCCGCCGCCGCGGAGGCCGCCAAGAACCCGCCCGCCGCCGGCGGCGGCATGGACATCATGTCCCTCGCCAAGACGGCCATCGCCATCATCGGGCTGCTCCTGCTGGCCATGTTCGCCCGCAAGTCGCTGAAGGGCCGCCAGTCCGAGCTCGAGAAGGCGCTGCCGGAACTGCTCAAGCGCGGCCCGGTGTCGGTCTCCGAGCTCACCTCCGGCGGTCCGGTGCGTCAGCTCGAGGGTCAGCGCAAGAGCCCGATCGAGGTCCAGATGGAGGACCTCGCCCGGCGCAAGCCCGATGACGTCGCCCAGTTGCTGCGCGGCTGGCTCGTGGAGCGCTGATGGCGACCGGCACGATGAGCGGTCGCGAGAAGGCGGCGATCCTGCTGGTCAGCCTGGGGCAGGACGCCTCCGCCGAGGTCTTCAAGCACCTGCGCCAGGAGGAGATCGACGAGCTCACGCTCGAGATCGCCGGCATGGGCCACATCGCCCCCGAGCACAAGCAGTCGGTGGTGGAGGAGTTCTACGAGGTCGCGGTCGCCCAGGAGTACATCTCCGAGGGCGGCCTCGAGTACGCCCGCGGGGTCCTCCAGAAGGCGCTCGGGGAGGGCAAGGCCGACGAGGTCATGTCACGCCTGTCGAGCGCGATCCACGTGACCCCGTTCGAGTTCCTGCGCCGCACCGAGGCCTCGCAGATCCTGAACGTGATCGCCAACGAGCATCCCCAGACGATCGCGTTGATCCTCGCCTATCTACCGTCGGAGACCGCCGCGCAGGTCGTCAGCGCCCTCGCCGACGACGTGCAGGCCGATGTGGCCATGCGCATCGCCCTCATGGACCGCACCGCTCCGGAGGTCATCCGCGAGATCGAGCGCGTCCTCGAGCGCAAGCTCTCGAGCGTCATCACCCAGGACTTCACGTCCGCCGGCGGCCTGCGCTCGCTGGTGGACCTGCTCAACCAGGTCGACCGCACCACCGAGCGCACCATCGTCGAGACCCTCGAGGAGCAGAACCCGGAGCTGGCCGACGAGGTCCGCCGCATGATGTTCCTCTTCGAGGACATCATCACGCTGGACGACCGCAACATCCAGCAGGTGCTGCGCGAGGTGGACACCAAGGAGCTCACCGTGGCGCTCAAGGGCGTCGGCGGCGAGGTGCAGGACGCGATCTTCCGCAACATGTCCGAGCGCGCCGCCACGAACATCCGCGAGGAGCTGGAGTTCATGGGCCCCGTGCGCGTCAAGGACGTCGAGGAGGCGCAGCAGAAGGTCGTCGCCGTCATCCGCCGCCTCGAGGAGTCGGGCGCCATCGTGATCGTCCGCGGTGGCGAGGACCAGCTTGTCGCGTAGCCCGCTCCTGCGCGGCGCGAGCCTGGCGGAGGAGAGCGTCGCGGTGCCGCTGCGGCCCCGCGTCATCGTCCGCGCCGACCCGGCGACGCCCGAGGGCATCATCGACCGGGCCCGTGAGGACGCCGAGGCCGCGATGGCACAGGCGATGGGGGAGATCGACGCGCTGCGGGAGGCGGCCCGCGATGAGGGCTTCGCACAGGGGCGCGCCGAGGCCGAGGCCGAGGTCGCCGACGCCCTCGCGTCGCTGCGCGCGATCGCCCGCGGGCTCGCCGAGCAGCGGGAGCTGATGGAGGAGTCGGCGGTCCGCGAGGCGACCGCCCTGGCCGTCGAGGTCGCCGCGCGCCTGGTCCGCGCCGAAATCGCCGCCAACCCCGACCGCGTGGCCGACGTGCTGCGTGGGGCAATCCGCCGCGCTTCCGACCGATCCCAGCTCGTCGCACGGGTCAGCCCCTCCGACCTCGCGGCCTGCCGCGAGGCGGCGCCGGCGATTCTCCAGGAGATGGGCGGGATCTCGCGCTTCGAGGTCGTGGACGACCCCCGGATCATGCCGGGCTCCTGCGTGTTGGAGACGGGCGCCGGCGACGTGGACGCGACCTTCGAGAGCCAGCTCGCCCGCGTGCTCGAGGCCCTCGTGGCCCCGCCCGACGAGACCATGCTCCTGTCGACCCAGGAATGAGCGCCGTCGACCTCACGCCGGCGCGCGAGCGCCTGCGCCACCTCGACCCCTACCGCCTCAACGGGCGCGTATCCGAGCTGATCGGACTCGTGGTGGAGAGCCGCGGGCCGGAGGCCAGCGTGGGAGAGCGCTGCGAGATCCTCGTCCCCGGCGTGCGCAGTGGCCGGCCGCCCCTTCAGGCGGAGGTCGTCGGCTTCCGCGAGGGGCGCACCCTCCTCATGCCGCTCGGCGACGCCGCCGGTGTCGGCCCGGGTCAGACCGTCATCGCCACCGGCCACGCCGTGCGCGTGGACGTGGGGCGCGGCCTGCTCGGCCGCGTGCTCGACGGGCTCGGCCGCCCCATCGACGGGCTCGGCCCGCCGGCCATCGAGGCGCGGCGCGCCATCGACGCGCCGCCCCCGGACGTGCTGGCGCGGCCGACCATCCGCACCCCTCTGCCGCTCGGCGTCCGTGCCATCGACGCCCTGATGCCCTGCGGCCGCGGTCAGCGGATGGGCATCTTCGCCGGCTCGGGCGTCGGAAAGAGCACGACCATGGGGATGATGGCCCGCGGCACCAGCGCCGACATCAACGTCATCGCCCTCGTCGGCGAGCGCGGCCGCGAGGTGCGCGAGTTCATCGAGCACGACCTCGGACCGGAGGGCCTGGCGCGCAGCGTCGTGGTCGTGGCCACCTCCGACCAGCCCGCCCTGGTCCGCATCAAGGCCGCCTTCGTCGCCACCACCATCGCCGAGTTCTTCCGCGACCAGGGTGCCGACGTCCTTCTGATGATGGACTCGGTCACGCGCCTGGCCACCGCCCAGCGCGAGGTGGGCCTCGCCATCGGGGAGCCCCCCGCGACGCGCGGCTACACGCCCAGCGTCTTCCAGCTCCTGCCCCGCCTCCTGGAGCGGGCGGGCACCGCGCCGGTCGGCTCGATCACGGCGCTCTACACCGTGCTGGTGGAGGGCGACGACATGAACGAGCCGGTCGCCGACGCGGTGCGCTCGATCCTCGACGGGCACATCGTGCTCTCGCGCGAGCTGGCCCATCGCCACCACTACCCGGCGATCGACGTCCTGTCGTCGGTGTCGCGGCTCTCGCCGCAGCTCCTGTCTCCCGAGCACCTCGAGGCCGGCGGGCGCCTGCGCGGGCTGCTCGCCGCGCACAAGCGCGCCGAGGACCTGATCGCGATCGGCGCCTACATCCCGGGCTCCGACCCGCGCGTCGACGAGGCCCGGGTCAAGCTGGACGACATCGAGGCGTTCCTGCGCCAGGGCACCACCGACCCCTATTCGCGCGACGAGGCGCTGGGTCGTCTGCTCGCCCTCGCCGGCTCGTCCGGGCCGGTGGTCAACGACTCCGTCGTGGCCGGCGCGCCCGGCGCGATGACCGGCGCGTTCGACCCCCTGCCGCCCGGCGTCGAGGTGGTCCCCGCCTGACGCGGCCGACCGGTCGGCCGCGTCAGGCGGTGATCGACCCCAGCGCGCGGGCAGCCGCGCCCACGGCCTTCGCGACGCGCTCGATCTCCTCGTCCAGCGGCGCCCCGATGACGGTGAAGCCGAGGGTTCCCGCGATGAGGTGCCCGTCTACCGATCGGACCACCCACCGGACGGCGACGCGTCCCGGGCCGGGGGATGCCGGGAGCGGGATGCGCACCCGGGAGGCGTCGCCGGGCGACAAGCGCGCCGGCGCGGCGCCGGCCAGCGGAACGCCGTCGAGGCGCACCGACGACTCGACGACCGCCGCGACGGGCGCCGAGTAGCCCACGACGACGGCCGCGGGCGCCGTCCGCAGGCGCGCGCCGTCGGCCGGCACGGTCGCCTCCTGCGCGGTGTGCGCGCTCGCGGCCGCTGCCCCGGCGAGCACGATGGCCGCCGCCGCGAGGGCGGCGGCCGGGGCGCGGAGTGCGGGTCGGTGGCGCGGTGGCATCCCGGTGATCCTAGTCGTGGCCCCCGGAGGGGCCGCCCGCGGTCGTCGCCGCCAGACCGGCGGGTCGATCGGGTGGCGCCTCGCCCTCCCGGTAGCCGACCGCGTCGCCGTCGCGGGAGCGGACGGACGGGCCCGAGTCGTCCGGGCGCCTCTCGGCCACGCCGATCTCCTCGGAGTCCGGGTGGAGCACCACGTCCGGCTCGCCGTTGGCGCTCGGCGTCGGCGTGTGCGCCGGTGCGGTCGGCTACCCGGTGCGCCCCGGCCTCTCCGCGCGGGAAGCGCACCACCGCGCCGAGGGCGAGGTGGCCGGTGAGGACGACGGCGATCTCCTTGTCGGTGAGGTGGGCGTGGTGCGGGTGGGCGGCCTGGCCCGGGGGGATCTCCCACATGCCGAGGCCGAGCCGCTCGCTTCCGATGCGCCGCCCGAGTCGCGCCCGCCGCGCGCGGAACCCGTCACGCTCGCGGAGCTCGTGCAGTCCGGCGCGTCGATGTCTGCGGGGCGCCCGCGCTCGTCCATCAGCGGATCCCGTGCAGGTCGCGCGCCACGGCGATCGTCTCGAACGCCTCCGCCTCGGCGCGGGCGATCTGGTGCTCGTCCACCGCGCGGGGCGTGTCGCCCGAGAGGATCGGGGTGAACTCGCGCCCGGCCCGTTCGCGCGCCATCGCCAGCCAACCTTCCGGGATCCGGTCGGGCAGCTCCACGTTGACCATGCAGGCCAGCAGGTAGGCCCAGAGCCGCGCGAGCAGATCGATGTTGTAGCCGCCGCCGGTCACCACCAACCACCTGCCCTCGGCGGCGTCGAAGGCGAGGTCGCGCATGGCCGTGTTCAGCCGCCGGAATGCGGCTGTGGTCACCTGCAGGTGCGCCATCGGGTCGGTGTGGTGCGGATCGACGCCGGTCATCGTCACCACCACCTCCGGGCGGAAGCGGCGCACCGCGGGTGCCACGACCTCGTCGAAGGCGCGCAGATAGGACGTGTCCGCGGCGTAGGGTGGCAGCGGGATGTTCAGCGCCGTGCCCTCCCCGGCGCCGGCGCCGCGCTCGGCCAGGCCGCCGGTGCCGGGGTAGAGGTAGCGCCCGCTCTCGTGGACCGAGCACGTGAGCACCCGCGGGTCCTCGTAGAAGATCCACTGAACGCCGTTGCCGTGGTGGGCGTCGACGTCGATGTAGGCGATCCGCTCGGCGCCGCGCTCGAGCAGGGCGGCGATCGCGACGGCCGCGTCGTTGTAGATGCACATCCCCGAGGCCCGGTTGGCCATGGCGTGGTGAAGGCCGGCCGGAGCGGGGCAGAAGGCCTGCAGCGCCCGGCCCTCCCAGATCTCGATGGCCCCGGTGAGGGCGGCGCCGGCCGCGGCCGCGGCCGCCTCGTGCATGCCCTCGCGCGCGATCGTGTCGCCGTCCTGGAACCCCCACGCCCGCGCCTCGGGCTCGGCGGCCAGCGCGGGGTCGGCGCTGTAGCGCTTGACGGCCTCGATGTAGCCGGGGTCGTGGACGCCCATCAGCTCGGCGTCGGTGGCGGGGCGCGGGACGATCGAGCGCACGCCGGGACGCTCGAGCAGGCCGTAGGCGCGGATCAGCTCGATGCCGAGCTCGCGCCGCAGGGGGCGCTCGGCGTCGTCGCTCGGGTTGTAGTCCTGCAGGTGGGGCCCGTAGACGAACGCGGTATCCGGAGGCATCGGGCGATCCTAGACGGCCGGCCCGGGGGGCGGGGTCCGCCGCCGCCTGGCGGGTTGCGGCGCTGGTGCCCGCATGGCATCCTCACGACTTAGCAACAATCGTAACGAGGGAGAGGCCCATGAAGGTCAAGGACGCGATGAGCCCCATCAGCGCGATCGTGGGCCCCGAGCACACCCTCGAGCAGGCGGCCAAGCGCATGGTGCAGCACCGCACCGGCGCCGCGGTGGTGATCGACGGCAGCCTTCCCGGTCCCGCCGTCGTCACCGAGCGCGACCTCCTGCGCGCCGTCGCCGCCGGCCGCGATCCCGCGATCGCCTACGTCGAGGAGCACATGACCGGCGAGGTCGTCACCGCCGCCCCGGGGTGGCCGATCTCCGACGCCGCCACCCTCATGACCAAGCACGGAGTGCGCCACGTCCTCGTCTTCGAGGGATCGGATCTGGTCGGCATCCTCTCGATGCGCGACGTCGTGAGGGTTGGAGGGCTCGCCCAGGCGGCGACGGCAGCGGCGGGCGCTTCCGCCAGCTGAGCTGCCGCATGCGTTCCGGGGGCACGTTCCCGTAGCGCAGGGCCGTGGCCCGGGGGGCGTGACGCCGTAGCGCACCGGCGCGGAGGACCTCTGCGCCGGTGCGATCGATGAGACGGCTCTGGCGGGCGACTCCGCCGTGGCGGGGGATCTCATTTCGCGGGGCCTTCTCGGGGCGCTCGCGGGCGGGGTGTCCAAATGGACCTGAGCCCTCGGTCCAAATGGACCCCCGTGTCCGAATGGACCTCGGGCGCGCGTCCAAGTGGACGTGCCTCCATCAAGGTTCCCCGCCCCCCGGCCGATGGTTGGGGCAATGGCACGCTTCAAATTCCGTCTCGAGCAGGTCCTGGACCATCGCTCGCGGCGTGAGGACCTGATGAAGCAGGAGCTGGCCCAGGCGATGGCCGCCGTGGCCGCGCAGCAGGAGCGGGCCGTGGCCGCGGAGCGGGCCGTGGAGAGCTCCCTCGCTGCGCTGCGCGCCCTCCTGGACGAGACGGTCGAGCTCGACCGGTTGCGCGCGGGACACGAGGGCCTCGCCCTGATGCGGGCCCGCGCCGACCACGAGCGGGCCACCGCGGAGGGCCTCGCCGTCGTCGCCGACGAGCGGCGCGCCGACCTGGTCCGCGCGAGCCAGGAGCGCGAGGCGCTCACCCAGCTGCGGGCGACCGCGCTCGAGCGCCACCGTGTCGAGGGCCTGCGGCTCGAGGGCATCGAGCTCGACGAGCTCGCCATGCGCCGCGCGACCCGCCGCCCCGGCGTCGCCGCGTGAGCGTGGCGCCGGACTCCGGATTCACCGGCCATCTGCCGATGAAAGGTGAGGAACGCGTTGACCGACAAGGAGGGACGGTGTCGATGAGATGACCTATGCCCAGCTCGGGCCGCCGGTGGCGGTTGCGAGCCGAGGAGGATCCGCCTCGACTGGGGGCGCCTGTGGCGACAAGGCCATGGCCGCTCACCGCGAGACGGATGACAGGGGTTTCACGGCCGCTCTCGAGCGCCGCAGGACACCTGCCTCGTCGGACGCACGCCACGCAGAGGCCCATACACACAGGCACGCAGCCGGACCCCGGAAAGGGGAGCTGCACCAAGAGGCCGCCGCCGACGCCGGCGCCTCGCAGGAAGAGACGACCGCAGTGGCCGACGCCCCCGTGGCGCCCGAGACGGCGACCACGACCGACGCACCTGCGCTCGCCCCGCCGGCCCACGGGGCCTGCGGGAATCAGGAGGCCGCCGAGACGGCCGAGGCCGCGTCGCCGCCCCAGCCGATCGCCGGCCTCGTCCCGGCGCGCCTGGACGGGAACGGGGGCGTCGCGCCGATCATCCCCATGACCGAGGCGCAGGTCGAGGCGTCCGCCGCGACGCGGGCCCCGGTCACCCCGGCCCCGGCCCCGGCCCCGGCCCCGGTCACCCCGGCCCCGGCCCCGGTCACCCCGGCTGCGGCCGCGTCGGGCATCCCCGTCGCGCCGCCCACGAGCACCCCCGCCGTCACGACCCCCGCCGCCGGCGTCGCGACGCCGGCTCCGGTGGTCGCGTCGGTTGCCACCGCGGTGGCGCAGTCGAATCCGACGGCCACCGCCGACGCCGCGATCTCGGTTCCCGCGCCGCCCGTCGGCCCGGCTTCGAGTGGATCGACTACCGCTCCGGCCGCCACGCTCACCCTCACGATCGGCACCGCACCGTCCGGAACCATGGGCGGCGGGCTCGAGCAGGATGCTCAGCCCCAGGTGCCGGCCGGCCCGGCGGCCACCCCGGCCCCCGCCGCCGACAAGGCCCTGCCCGCAACGACGCGTCCGCAGGTCCAGGACGCCGCCCCGGCGGCGGCCACCAGCCCGAGCGCGCCGGCGGGCTCCGTCGCCCCGGCGCCGGCGCAGCCCCTCACCCAGGCCGATCCCCTCGCGGGGATCGTGCGCTCGGGTGGTGGGCTCACCACGCCCCACGAGCTCGCCCGCGAGCTCGGGACGCGGGTGCACATGGCCGTGCGCGAGGGCGGGCGCGAGCTCGTCCTCAACCTGCGCCCGGCCGATCTCGGGCACCTGACGATCCGCGTCACGATGAACGACGGGATCATGCAGGCCCAGATCATCGCCGACCGTCCCGAAGCGGCACGGATGCTGCAGCAGTCGATGGCACACCTCGGCTCGGCGCTGGGGGACCTCGGCTACTCGCTCGACAACCTCGACGTCGCCTACCAGGGGCAGGACCCGCGCGACGCGCAGTCCTCGTCCCAGCCGGAGGACGGCGCCCTCACGGGCGAGGTGCTCGAAGCAGACGGGACCCCGGCCGTCTCCGGGACCACCACATCGTCCGGTGCGGGCTCGCCCGCCCGCCTCGACATCCTCGCGTAGGGGAGGAGCAATGGCAGATCCCATCACCGGCCCGGTCAGCGGCACGTTCTCGCCGACCCCGGCCGTCCCGGCCACGCCCAAGCAGGTTGACATCTTCTCGTCGCAGGGCTTCCTGAAGATCCTCGCGAGCCAGATGACCAGCCAGAACCCGCTCGAGCCCATGAAGGACACCGAGTTCATCGGGCAGATGGCGCAGTTCTCGCAGCTCGAGCAGACCACGACGATGGCCCAGAGCATGAAGGCGCTCGCGATGAGCAGCCAGCTCGCTCAGGGCTCCTCGCTGATCGGCAAGAGCGTCACCTACACGCCCCTGGGCGGCGCCGACATCATCGCGGGACGGGTGCAGAGCCTGTCCATGAGCGGCGGCACGATGAGCCTCATCGTGGACGGCGTCCTGGTGGACCCCTCGCTCATCAGCACGGTCGGCGCGTGAGCACCGACCGCCCATCGATCGCGCCGCTCGGCCCGGTCACGGGTGCGGCGGCCGCGAAGCCGCCCGCACGCGCGGGCGCTCCGGCGGCGGCCGGGTTCGATCAGATCCTCTCCAAGAAGCTGCAGCCGACGGAGGCCCCCGGCGCCGTGCGCTGGAGCGCCCACGCCGCACAGCGACTCTCACAGCGCCAGATCGCCGTCACCCCGGAGCTGCAGCAGCGGCTCGAGGGCGCGGTGGACAAGCTGGCCGCCAAGGGCGGGCGCGAGAGCCTCGTGCTCGCCGACCGGATGGCGTTCGTGGTGTCGGTCACCAACCGCACCGTGATCACCGCGGTCGATCAGGCAGGGATGCGTGACCAGGTGTTCACCAATATCGACAGCGCGGTCCTCGGCTAGCCACAGGAACCGCACCACGGATATCTCGCCGCCCGGGCTGGACCTCATGGAGGGGGTCCGGGCGACACCCACGGGAAAGGAAACCCACCCCCATGATGCGCTCGATGTTCGCGGCCGTATCCGGCCTCAGGAACCACCAGACCATGATGGACGTCCTGGCCTCCAACATCTCGAACGTCAACACGTTCGGGTACAAGGCCCAGCGCACGACCTTCAAGGACTCCCTGTACCAGAACCTCTCCGGTGCCGGCGCGCCGGTGCCGCCGAGCCTCGGCGGCACCAACCCGCGCCAGGTGGGCCTCGGGATGTCGCTCAACTCGATCGACACGCTGATGACCCAGGGCAACTCGCAGAGCACCGGGGTCGTCACGGACATGATGATCCAGGGCGACGGCTTCTTCCGGGTCGCCGCCCCGGGCTCGACCTTCGGCGGCGTCGGCGGCAACGACGTGACCGGCGGCGGCGAGCAGTACACCCGCGCCGGCAACTTCTCGTTCGACAGCCAGGGCTACCTGGTGACCACCAAGGGCCAGTACGTCCTCGGCACGGTCGCGGCCACCGGCAACATCGGCCGTCTCCAGGTGGACCCGGCCACGACGGCCGCGATCAACGTGGACGCCGCCGGCGCGGTCTCCAGCATCAGCGCCGCCGGCGTCACCACGGCCATCGGCACCCTCGATCTGGCGAAGTTCGCCAACGCCCCCGGCCTCGAGCGTCTCGGCGACAACCTCTACCGGGCCTCCAACAACTCGGGCCCCGCGGTGAACGGGGCTCCCGGCGGCGCGGCCGGCCACGGCACCCTGGTGCCCGGCGCGCTCGAGATGAGCAACGTCGACCTGGCCCTCGAGTTCACCAACATGATCATCGCCCAGCGCGGTTTCCAGGCGAACTCCCGGGCGATCACCACCTCCGACGACATGCTCCAGGAGCTGGTCAACCTCAAGCGATAAGCAGCTGATGCACGCGGCCTGACGCGCCGCTCAACCGGCGGGCCGGATGACCGATAAGCGGGGGGCGTAAAGGCCCCTCGCCGGTCACCGGCCCGCCCTCGCACCGGAGGATGAAGTGATCACCCTGCACCGCCTCAACGGAGAAGAGATGACGCTCAACGCGGATCTCATCCTCACGATCGAGGCAACCCCAGACACGCACATCATCATGATGGACCGCCGCCAGCTCCTGGTCATGGAGACGGTCGATGAGGTCATCGACGCCGCCATCGAGTACCGGCGCCTGGTGGCGTCCGGCACGCACCTGCGCGCCGCCGCACCGCTCACCCTCTAGTGCCGACAGGGAGCGCTCAGTAGATGTCGCCTCTCATCGGCCTCGTGGGTGCCTGGGTCTTCATCATCGTCGGGATGCTCATGAAGGGCGGCACGATCGCGGGCATCATCAGCCCGCCGGCCTTCCTGATGGTGGTCGGTGGCACCGCCTGCATCCTGATCGCCTCCTTCGGCATGAAGGAGACCATCTCGATGATCAAGCTGACCATCGGGTCGCTCAAGGAGCTGCCCGACAACCGTCCTGAGCTCATCCGGACCCTGGTCGGCTTCAGCGAGAAGGCCCGTCGTGAGGGGCTGCTGGTCCTGGAGGAGGACGCCAAGGACGTCGATGACCCCTTCCTCGGCAAGGGAGTGCGCCTGGTAGTGGACGGAACCGACCCCGAGCTGGTCAAGGACATCCTCGAGACCGAGCTCGACGCGATGGACGAGCGCCACCACAAGAACCAGGACATGTTCAAGCAGGGCGGCGCCTTCGCGCCGACCATCGGCATCCTCGCAACCGTGCTGTCGCTCGTCGGCGTCCTCCAGCACCTCGACCAGCCCGACACGCTCGGCCCGTCGATCTCCGCGGCCTTCCTCGCGACCTTCTATGGAGTGGCCGCCGCGAACGTCATCTTCCTGCCGATCGCCAACGCGCTGAAGAAGAAGACCGCCCAGGAGGCCAGCGAGCGCCTGCTGGTGATCGAGGGCGTCCTCTCCATCCAGAGCGGCGACAACCCGCGGATCCTGGCGGAGAAGCTGTGGAGCTTCCTCCCGCCGGCCGCCCGCGACAACCCGGACGACGAGGAGGCGGGGTCGTCCCAGCCGGCCTCGGCCGCCGCCTAGGAGGGGAGCGGATGGCCAAGCGCAAGCAGCGACACGAGGAGCACCCCGACGAGCGGTGGCTGATCACCTACGCCGACGTGCTCACCCTGATGTACGTCCTCTTCATGGTTCTCTTCTCCATCAGCGTGGTGAACACGAGCCGCTTCGAGCTCCTGAAGGAGAGCCTCACCGACGCTTTCAACAGCGGCCTGGCCGCGGGCGGCACCAGCATCCTCAGCTCGGTCGAAGGCGAGCCGTCGCCCGTGGTCGACACGCCGTTCAGCCAGATCGCGCCGGAGGTGCCCTCCGTCGGCGGCGTCAGCCTCTCGCAGGCATCCCCGGGCCAGATCCTGGAGACCAGCCAGCTCGAGGCCGCCAAGAAGGCGATCGATGCGAAGCTCGCCAAGGAGGGAGTGGGCGGCAAGGTGGACACGTCGGTCAACGAGCGCGGCCTCGCGGTGCGCATCAAGAGCGACGGCGTGCTCTTCAGTCCCGGCCAGGCGCTGCTCCAGCCGCAGGCCGTCCGGATCGTCGCCCCGATCGCCTCGTCGCTGAAGGGCATCCCCAATCCGATCCGGGTCGAGGGGCACACCGACTCGACGCCGATCAGCACGTCCCAATTCCCGTCGAACTTCGCGCTGTCGGGCGTGCGCGCCGCTGCCGTCGTCGTGGCGATGCAGGGCGCCGGGATTCCCGAGCCCCGCCTGCAGGTGGCCGGATTCGGCGACACGCGACCGGTGGCGACCAACGGCACCGCCGCGGGCCGCTCCGAGAACCGGCGCGTCGAGATCCTGATCCTGCGCCTGCAGGGCTCCCCCAGTCAGTCCCCCGCCAGCGCCCTCGGCGCCGGCTGACACCCACGGAAGGGCCGTTCCATGAAGAAGATCCTGATGATCGGCGGACCGGTGCTCCTGGTGCTGGCGGTCGTGGCCAAGATGTTCCTGCTACCGGGGGCCCCGCCGCCGGACGAGAAGGCGCTGGCCAAGGAGCCGGGGCCGATCTACACCATGGCCGAGCCCTTCGTCGTCAACCTGGCCGACGGCGGTGACTCCCCGCACTTCGCCAAGGTCGGCGTGGCCCTGCGTCTGTCCATGTTCTCGGCCGGCGAGGTCCCCGCCGGCCACAGCCCCGAGCCGGTGGTGATCGAGGCCGACCCCGAGTTGCGCGACATCGTCATCGCGACCCTTCAGAAGTACTCGAGCGAGGAGTTGTCGCGCGGCAAGGGCCGGGCGGAGGTCAAGGCGGAGATCGTCAAGGAGGTCAACAAGGAGACCGACCTGAAGATCCTGGACGTCTACTACACCGAGTTCGCCGTGCAGTAGCGGGCGCTCCCACGGGCGCCGGGTCGTGCGGCGAAGCGGCGACCCGCCTGTGGAAACGCCGAAGCCGCCGCGCGATCCGCACCGATGGACGCGTGCGCGTGGTGCGTCATCGTCGGCTGGCGCAAGGGCGTCGCAACCGGTCCGGAATCGTCTCCGGGGGAGGTGGGTTGACCGCCGTGGCCGACATGTCAGCTCTACATGCGGGCGACCCCGGCAGGGCCGCCGCCGCCGCAGCGCCCCCGGACTTCCGGAGGGTCTTCGAGTCGGCGCCCGGCCCCATCCTGCTCCTTGACCCCGACCTGGTCATGGTGGCCGCGAGCCAGTCATTCCTCGACGTCGTCATGGTGCGGCGCGAGGATCTGATCGGGCGCCACATCTTCGACGTCTTCCCGGACAACCCCGACGACCCCGGCACGACGGGGGAGCGCAACCTGTACGCCTCGCTCGACCGGGTCCGGCGCCATCTGGTGCCCGACGTCATGCCGGTCCAGCGCTACGACGTGAGGCTGCCCGAGGCGCAGGGCGGCGGTTTCACGCGGCGCTTCTGGAGCCCGGTCAACGCGCCGATACTCGGAGAGGACGGCCGGCTGGCGTACATCCTCGTCCGGGTCGAGGACGTCACGGACATGGTCCGCGATCCAGAGGGAGAGGAGCCGCACGACGACCTCCTCGAGCCCGACGCCCCGGCGCCCGCCGACCTGTGGATGCGCGCCCGGGCACGCGACGCCGCCGCGGCGAGCCGGCAGATCAAGGAGGCGAACCGCGAGCTCGAGCGGCTCGCCCGGGAGCTCGCCGAAGCCGGCAGGGCCGCCGACCGCCAGCACCAGGCCCAGATCGAGGCGGAGCGTGAGATCCAGACCCTCAAGGAGGAGCTCCTTGCCACCGTCTCCCACGAGCTGCGGACGCCGCTCACCTCGGTGATCGGTTACCTCGACCTTGTGCTGGAGGGCGGCTACGACCTCGAGCCGGAGGTCGCGTCGCACCTCGAGATCGCGCGACGCAACGGACAGCGGCTCGGGGACCTCGTGACCGACCTCCTGCTGATCGCGCAGGCGCAGGCCGGGCGGCTTCCGCTGGATTGCCGCCCGGTGGAGCTGGCGTCCGTCATCGAGCAGGCCGTCGAGGCGGCGCGCCCCTCGGCGAACGCCGCCGGGCTCCGCATCGAGCTGGGCCTCGCGGCGGTGCCGCCCGTCCAGGTCAACCCGGGCCGCATCGGGCAGCTCCTCGACAACCTGATCTCGAACGCCGTCAAGTTCACGCCTCCGGGGGGCACGGTGCGCGCGGCCCTGGAGCGGCGCCCCGGCTGCTTGCGCATCAGCGTCTCCGACACAGGTCCCGGGATCCCCGAGGAGGAGCGCCCACGCCTCTTCGACCGGTTCTTCCGCACCAGCAGGGCGGTCGAGGACGGCGTCTCCGGCACGGGGCTCGGCCTCGCGATCGCCAAGGCCATCGCGGAGGCGCACGGCGGCAGCATCGGCCTGGACGAGCGGGCAGCGGCCGGCTGCACCTTCTTCGTCGACCTGCCGCTGGCGGCCGGCGCGGACGACGCGTCGCTGCGGAGCGCCGAGCCTGAGTCCGCTGGAGCGCGGCGCGATCTCACGACGGATTCAGGCTCGGCCCTCCAGCGGTAGGCGGCCGGGTCGGCGTCCGCCGGATCCCGGTCCGCCCGACGTGGGCCGGGGTCTCCGAGACGGCGAAATGCGGATCGTCCGCGGTCGCGTCGCGCCGGGTGCGGGCGGTGACCCGAAGTGTTCGAGCATCGCCTCGGGGTACAGGAAGCCCGGGGTGAGAGCGAGGGCGTACACGGGGGCGCCCGCGGGTCCGCCGGCAACGGCCGACGGGGGGTGGGGGACTGCGCGGGTGACCCGGGTACGCGGTCCCCTCCACCCACTCCACCCAGGCGTTCGACGGGCACGCCGCCCGCCCGTGCGCTCAGGCGCCGATGTGCGGGTCCGGCGAGAGCTCGATGCGGACGATGGTCCCACGCCGGCCGGTCTCGATCGCGACGGCGTCGGTGAGCTGGCGGGTGATCCAGAGGCCCCGCCCGCGCGGCCCGTAGGGGGTGGGCGGGTGTCTGCTCCACACCCGCGCCCGGTCGAACCCGCCGCCCTCGTCGGAGACCTCGACGACGATGCGCCCGTCCACCCAGGCCTCCACGAGGATCGGCGCGCGCCCGTGCTCCTGCGCGTTGGCGATCACCTCGTCGAGCGCGAGCACGAGATCGCCGGCGCGGTCCGGGAAACCGTGGCGGACGGCGAGGTCGCCCACGTCCGTGCGGACCCTCGCGATCTCGGCCGGGTCGGCGCCCAGGGTCGCCCTGTAGTGCTCGCTGTTCTCCACTCCTGCCCCACGCCGCGATGGCCGGCCCGCGGAGCTCCTCCGCGCGAGGGGGGAGCGTAACGGTCGGGCGCGTCCGGGGGACCCTCCGGACGTAGGGATCGGAGGCTCAACTATCCGGGGGCACGGCCGATGACAGGGGCGTGCCAGAGGTTCTCTCCCAGAGCGAGATCGATGCGCTCCTCAGCGCCATGTCCAGCGGCGAGATCGATGCTGCCGCGATCAAGGAGGACCTCGGTGGTCCCCAGGTGCGGCCGTTCGACTTCATGCGCCCGAGCAAGTTCTCGAAGGACCAGCTGCGCACGATCGAGCTGTTCCACGAGGTCTTCTGCCGCACGGTCCAGACCAGGCTCTCCGGCGCCCTCCGGGCGATGGTGGACGTGGAGGTGGTGAGCGCCGACCAGCTCAGCTACGGCGAGTTCGTCAACTCCATGCCCACGCCGAGCTTCATCACGATCGTCACCATGGAGCCCCTCGAGGGCAATGCGGTGATCGAGGTCAGCCTCCCGCTGGTGTTCTCGATCATCGACCGGCTGGCCGGCGGTCCCGGCACGCAGCGGCCCAAGCCGCGCGAGCTGACCGAGATCGAGGTGGCCCTGGTCCAGAACGTGACCGAGGTGGCGCTCGAGGGCTTCACCGAGGCCTGGTCGAGCGTCATCCCCATGCGGTTCCGGCGCGTCGGCACCGAGATGAACCCCCAGTTCGCCCAGGTCGTGGAACCCTCGGAGATGGTCGTGCTGATCACCTTCGAGGTCCGCATCGGCCAGGCCACCGGGACCCTGTCGCTCTGCGTGCCGTATCTGGTGCTCGAGCCGGCGATGGACAAGCTCACCGCCCAGAGCTACTTCTCCAGCCTCACCGAGAGCTCCACCCCCGAGCTGCGCCAGGGCATCGCCTCGCAGCTCGACAGCGTGAAGGTCCCGATCACCGTCGAGCTCGGCGGCGCCGAGTTGAACGTCGGCGACCTCCTCGCGCTCGCGCCGGGCGACGTCATCCCCCTGTCGGTCGCCCCCGGCTCCGACGCGGTTCTGCGCGTCGGGCTGCGCGAGGCGTTCAACGTCCAGCCGGGAACCCGTGGCAAGCGGGCGGCCGTCCAGATCACCAGCTCCATCGAGGACCTCGAAAGGACGTTCGCATGAGCGATGACAGCCTCTCCCAGGAGGACATCGACGCGCTCGTGAACGACGGCGTCCCCCCGGAGTCCGCCGCCGAGGAGCCGCAGGCCGGCGAGGAGCCCGCCGCCGCGCCCGAGGGCGAGGTGGAGGTGGAGGTCGCCGCCGAGGCCGAGGCGCTCGAGCAGGCCGACCCCACTCCGGAGGCCGAGGCGCTCGAGCAGGCCGACCCCACCCCCGAGGCCGCCGACCCCACTCCCGACGCCGGCGAGGGCCTCACGGAGATCGAGCGCGACACCGTCGGCGAGGTCGGCAACATCTGCATGTCGAGCGCGGCCACGGCGCTCAGCGCGCTCCTGAGCCGTCCGGTCCAGATCACGACCCCCGAGGTCGCCCTGGTTGACGAGGACGAGGTGCGCAGTCAGTTCGCCGCCCCCGCCGTCGTGGTGCTCATCGAGTACACGGAGGGCCTGCCGGGGCGCAACGTCTTCGTCCTCTCGACGCGCGACGCGTCGGTCGTCGCCGACCTGATGACGGGCGGTGAGGGGGCGGCGTCCGACGAGATCGATGAGATGCAGGTCTCCGCCGTGGGCGAGGCGATGAACCAGATGATGGGCAGCTCGGCGACCGCGATGGCCGAGATGCTCGGCTACCGGGTCGACATCTCCGCGCCCCAGGTGCACGTCCTCGACCTGCGCGACGAGGCCTTCGCCGGCACGCTCGGCTTCGCGGGGCCGCTCGTGCAGACCTCGTTCACGCTCCGCGTCGGCGAGCTGCTCGACACCACCCTCATGCAGCTCATGCCGATGGACTTCGCCCGCGGCCTGGTCGAGAGGCTCACCGGCGGGGGCGCCGACGCGCCCGCCGATTCCGACCCGCAGGACGCGGCCCCCGGGGCCGAGGCGGAGGACGACCGCCATCTGCACTCGGTGCCGGTGCCCGTCGCCCAGCCGGTCACCTTCCCCTCGCTCGAGCAGGTGGCGTCCGGCCCGGGCGGCAGCGACATCAGCCTCCTCCTCGACGTCCCGCTCCAGGTGACCGTCGAGCTCGGACGCACCCAGCTGCGCATCCGCGACGTGCTGGAGCTGGTGCCGGGATCGATCGTCGAGCTCGACAAGCTCGCCGGCGGCCCGGTGGACGTCCTGGTCAACGGCAAGCAGATCGCCCGCGGAGAGGTCGTCGTGATCGACGAGGAGTTCGGCGTGCGGATCACCGACGTCGCGAGCCAGGCCAAGCGCCTGCGCGGCCTCGCCGCCGAGGGCGCGTGAGGGCACCGGACGGTTCAAGTCCCGCCCTCGGATTCCGATACCCGCAGCAGCACGACGAGGCACTCGCCTAGCGCCATCTGATCACCCGCGCCGGCCCGCCGGCGCACACCCGCCATGGTCACCACCCCCCCGACCAGGCACGGATCGCCCTCCACCCATCGGCGCCGGATGCGCCTCTCGCCCCCGCGGTCCGCCGGGGCGGGATGGAGCCTGCGCCTGGCCGTCGCGCTCTCGGGCCTGCTGCTCTGCGCGATGCCCGCCCTCGCGGCCCCGAAGACGTCGACGACGCCGGCCGACCCCGAGAACCTCGCGATCCCCGAGGGTTCGGCGACCCCCACCGGCCTGTCCGGCGGCTCGGGCGGCACCCTCCTGCGCCTCGGCCTCGGCCTGGTGGTGGTGATCGGCTTGATCGCGGCGGTCTGGTACGTCATGAAGCGGGTCCAGCGCGCGCGCTACCCCGCCCTCGACGAGCGCGGCCCCTCTCTGATCGACGTCGTGGCCACCACCTCCCTCGGCCCCAGCCGCTCGCTGCACCTCGTGCGGGTGGGCGAGGAGATCGTCCTCGTCGGCGCCACCGACCAGAGCGTCAACGTGGTCGCGCGCATCGGGGCCGAGGACGCCCCAGGTCTCATCGACGTGGCGCCGAGCGGGCCGGGTTTCGGCCGGCCGGCGTCCGCGGCGCGCGCTCCGGTCATGGACGACCGGGAGCGAGCCGCCGCGACCGATTTCGCATCGCTGGTCGAGCGCCTGCGCTCGATGACCACCCGGCGCTGATGGCGTCCGCGTCCGCCCGGATGCCGGCGCCGCTGCCGACCCTGCGCGAGCGCATCGTGGCGGCGCTGCCGCCGCCTGCACCCACGCGCCGCCGGCGCTGGCTGCGTCGGGGCCTCCTGCTCTCGCCGGTCGTCATGGCGCTGGCCTGCGTCCTCTGGCCGGCCGCCGCCTGGGCGGCCCCCGGGATCAACCTGAACCTCGACGGCAAGGACGGCGAGGTCTCCACCTCGCTGCAGCTCCTCGCCCTCCTGACGGTGCTGAGCCTCGCGCCGTCGATCCTGATCATGATGACCAGCTTCACCCGGATCATCATCGTGCTCGGCTTCGTGCGGAACGCCCTCGGCACGCCGTCGATGCCTCCAAATCAGATCCTCGTCGGCATCGCGCTCTTCCTCAGCCTCTTCGTGATGGCCCCGACCTTCACGCAGATCAACGACGAGGCGCTGCAGCCGCTGCTCGAGAAGAAGATCGACGAGGGGCAGGCGCTCAAGCGCGCCGAGGCCCCGATCCGCGACTTCATGTTCAAGCAGGTCAACCAGCGGGACCTCGCGCTCTTCACCCAGCTCTCCAAGACGGAGCGCCCGAAGACGCGCGCCGACGTACCGACCCAGGTCCTGATCCCGGCCTTCGTCCTGTCGGAGCTCAAGACGGCCTTCGAGATCGGCTTCCTGATCCTGATCCCGTTCCTGATCATCGACATGGTCATCGCCTCGACCGTGATGAGCATGGGCATGGTGATGCTGCCCCCGGTCGTGATCTCACTGCCGTTCAAGATCCTGCTCTTCGTGCTGGTCGACGGGTGGCACCTGGTGTCCGAGTCGCTGGTCCAGGGCTTCCAGTGAGCGCGACGAGGGAGCGATAGATGGATCAGAGCCAGATCATGGAGATCGGCGCCCGCACCATGTGGGTGACGCTGCAGATCTCGATGCCCGTGCTCGGCGTCAGTCTGGTCGTGGGCCTGCTGGTCTCGATCTTCCAGGCCGTGACGCAGCTTCAGGAGCCGACCCTGACGTTCATCCCGAAGATCCTCGCGGTGGTCGTCGTGATCGTCGTCGCAGGCCCGTGGATGCTCAACACCATGCTCGGGTTCACGATCGAGCTCTGGGGCGGCATCCCCTCAGTGGGGTCGAACAACTAGTGGAGCAGCTCCTGGCGCAGCTCGCCCCGCAGGCTGCGCTCTTCATGCTGATCGCCACGCGCCTCTCGGCGATGTTCGTCGTGGCCCCGGTGTTCAGCGCGCGGATGATCCCCGCCCGGGTCAAGGCCGGTCTGGTGATCATCATCAGCTACATCACCCTGCCGATCGTCGCCGCCGAGGGCGGCACGGTGCCCGAGGGCGTCGTCGGCTTCGCGACCCTGGCCGTGAAGGAGGCGATCATCGGCTTCGCCTTCGGCCTGGTGGCCCAGTTCATGTTCGCCGCCTTCCAGACCGCCGGCGCGTTCATCGACGTCACCGCGGGCTTCGCGATCGCCCAGACCTTCGATCCGACGACCAACGTCGCCGCCTCGATCCTGGGTCGCTGGTACAACCTGGTCGCGATCACCACGTTCCTGTCGCTCGGCGGGCACCAGCTCCTGGTGGCGGGCGTGGTGCGCAGCTTCGTCCTGGCGCCGCCGCTCGCGAACCCGGACCTCAACGCCGTCGTCATCGGCGTGCTCGACCGGGCCGACGACATCCTGCTCGTCGCGGTGCAGATCGGCGCCCCGCTCATCGGGGCCCTGCTCATCACCGACATCACGCTCGGGGTGATCTCGCGGTCGGTGCCGCAGATGAACGTCTTCATCGTCGGCCTGCCGCTCAAGATCATCGTGGCCCTCGCCGGCACCGCGATCCTGCTGCCCACGATGGTCGGCCTCATCAACTCGCTCACCAATCAGATGTTCTCGGACCTCTCCCACATCATGAGGGCCGCCGGCGGCTAGTCGACCCGCCTGCAGACGTTCCGAACGTCTGAGAAGCAGTCCGGGCCTCCCGAGGGGCTGCGGGTGTCTGAAGCCCACGGACCTCCGGGAGGTCCGGATGCAGCGCCCCGACGTCCGCTTCACGGCGCGCGGCCGTCTCGAGTCGGTGCTCTTCGTCGATGCCGAGGGCCGCAGCTTCCGCGAGGCGGCACCCGCCTTCAGGTGCAGTCCCTCGACGGCCTTCGAGTGGGTCGCCCGCGGGAGGCGGGCCTCGGTGGCAGAGCGCCGGGGATCGGCCTGCCTTCGCGATCGCTCCCCGCGCCCGCACCGGCAGCCGCGCCCCATGGACCCGCTCACCCAGGTGCGCATCGTTCTGGCCCCCGGCGATCGAGTTGGGCCCCACGTCTGATCGCGGGCGAGCTCGGCATGGCGCACTCGGGCGTCTGGAGGGTCCTGCATCGCCATGGCCTCTCGCGGCCCGCGCCGGCCGAGCGCGCGCCGGTGCGCCGCGACGAGTGGCCCTACGGGGTGCTCTGTCTCTCCCACCGCCACCGCCACAGGGCGCTGCGTTACCGGCTGGGCCACTACAGGGAGCGGCGGCCACACATCGGCCTCGGCGGTAAGGCTCCGATCAGTCGCTTCGGAACCTATGTCGGCAGGACATCCAGAAGGTCTCTCACGACGACGAGCGGGATTCGCGCGGTGGGCCACCGCCTTCATCCCGGAGGATCCTGCACGGCTGGAGCAGGGACGGATGACCGCCGAAACTCCACCCGAGGGGCACTAGGCTGAACGTCATGGTTCGCCGCCCCATCGTCCTGCTCGCGATGCTCGCGGCCTGCATCGCCGCGATCTCGGCGGTCGTGGTGGGCCTCGCCGCGTCGGGGCCCGCCCCCGAGCCGAGCGGGCTGAGGGACACCGGCCGGCACGATGCGCCGCCCACCGCCGGCACCGGATACGACGGCGCCCCGGTCTCGGTGCCCACGGCGGGCCGGCCGGCGATCGTCACGTTCCTGTTCGCCGACTGCCCCGACATCTGCCCGCGAGCGGCGCAGGAGATCTCGCTGGCGCTCGACCAGGCGGGCGAGGCCGCGCAGGAGCTCGATGTCGTGGCGGTGAGCGTCGACCCCGAGGGCGACACCCCGGCGAAGGTGCGGGCGTTCCTGGCCCGCCACGACCTGATCGGCCGGATGGACTACATCGTCGGCACGCGCGCGCAGCTCGTCCCGATCTGGAAGGCGTGGGCCGTCGCCGCGCAACCCGCGGGGAAGCCGGTCTCGGCGCACTCGGCGCGGATCGCGCTGGTCGACCGCGAGGGGCGCCAGGTGGGCGCCTACTCGGCCGGAATCCCCGTCCGCGTCAGCGACCTCGCCGAGCAGATGCGCAGCCTGGTGGACGACTAGGACCCCCGGGCCCGCGCCCCGCGAGGTCGCCGCCTCGGGGCTCCTCAGGCGGCGACCGTCTGGCCCAGCGGTGTCGTCATGGCCCGGCGGACGTTGCGGTGGGCCCACCAGCAGGCCACGCCGATCAGCTCGGCCAGCTCCTGCACGAGGAAGAGCCGCGTCGATTGGAGCACCTGGACGTCCAGGTCCCCGGCCTGGACGTTCACCGTCGCGGTGACGGCCAGCTCGCCGATGCGCGGCAGGGTCTTGCCGACCCCCTGACCGGGCAGGAGGCCCCCGCGTCGCAGGTGCACGGCACCGACACTCGCCATCGGCCCGAGGGCCGCATCGACCGCCACGATCAGGGGCGGCGTGTGGTGCGAGGCGAGCGGCCCCAGGCGCTCCTCGAGGTTCAGCGCGTGGAGCGGGTCCTCGAGGCTGCCGATCACCGCATCCGCGCCGAAGCCGAGCTTCAGGAGCCGCTGGCCCACGAGGGGGCCGAGGGCGTCGCCGGTGGAGCGGTCGGTGCCCACGCATGCGAAGGCGATCGGACGCCGCGCGCCCCCGAGGCTCTCGAGCTCGCGCTCGAGAGCCGCCGACAGCGTCGCGAGCCCGGCCGGATCCTTCAGTCGCACTTCGCACGCAGGCGCCACGGATGCCCTTTCGTCGCCCTCTCTCAGCGGGGTGCGAGGAGGGTATGGCGCGGCGGGAGCCGCCGGTGCCATCCGTTCGGATAGGCCCCGGGGGAACGGTCGGTCAACCGCGACCCCCCCGAGGGGCTCACATCCGCGGTCTGGGGTCCGATAACCCATCAAAGGCGGCGGATTCGTCCGCGCCCCGTCGAAAGCGACCGGCCATGTCCACCCTCGCGCGCGACGACGACGCCGGCGTCGAGGACTCCGGTCGGGCGGCGCCCTACGACGTGCAGATCATCGGCGCCGGGCGCGCCGCGCTGCTGGCGGTGCGACCGCCCGAGGGGCCGGTCGGCGACGACGATCTCCTGCGCGGCGCCCTGGACGCCCTCCTGGCCTCGGGAGTCGTGCACGGCCTCGATCGCGGCCATGTGGAGGAGGCCGTGGCGGCCCGCGACGGAGCCCCGCGCGCCGTCGCGCGCGCGACGCTGCCGACGGCCGGGGTCGACGGCGTGCTCGAGCTGTCCTTCGCGGCCGATGCGGCGCACGATCCGCTCCACACGATCCCCGCGGGGGCCCTCCTGGCGCGCTGCACGCCGTGCGTGGCGGGACGGGACGGTGTCGCGGTCACCGGCGAGCCGCTGATCGCGCCCGATCCTCTCGCGCCGGTCGCGTCGGCGGGGGACGGGGCACGGGAGTCGGTCGTGGGCGAGGGCATCGTCATCGTGCGGGCGCTGATCGACGGACGACCTCGCGTCGACGACGCGGGGCGGATCCACGTCGACCCCGTGCTCCACGTCGATGAGGTGACCCCGCGCGCATCGGCGATCGAGGTCTTCGGATCGCTCGAGGTCGCCGGGAGCCTCTTCGAAGGGGTGCGCCTGCACGTCACCGGCGACCTGAGCGTGGGATGCGATGTGGAGCGGGCGCACATCGAGAGCGGCGGCGACGTCCACATCGCGGGGGCGTGCCTGCACTCCGAGATCCGGGCGGGCGAGCTGGCCAGCATCCACCGGCGGCTGCTCGCCGCGCTCGGCGACGCCGACGAGGCGCTGACCTCCGCGGCGTCGATGTCCTCGCAGCTGGTCGAGACGGCGGCGCAGGGCGGTCGCAGGCTCAGCGAGCGCGAGGCGTTCCAGATCGTGCTGGCCGGCCGCTTCCCGGACCTCGAGGGCGCCCTGGCGTCGGCCGCCCGAGTGCTGCGCGTCCCGGGGATCGCCGTCGAGGACCGTGTCCGCGACGCGGTCCTCGGCGCGGCGGCCGTGGTCGAGGCGCTCGCGCGCAGGGACCACGTCGAGCCCGAGGTACCCGTCTCCTCCGCCCTGGCCCTGGCGCGCGCGATGACCCTGATGCGCGCCACCGCCGGGCACACCTCGGATGTCCGGGCCTCCTACATGCAGGCGTCCCGGGTGGAGACCCGCGGCAGCCTCGTGCTCACGGGCCACGGCGCCTACAACGTCGACGCGGACGTCGGCGGGGACCTGGTCGCGCAGGGCGCGGCGACGGTGCGCGGGGGCACGGTGCGCGTGGGCGGACGGCTGCTCACCACCGAGCTCGGCGCCCCCGGCGGGGCGCCCGTGCACGTCGTCCTGACCGGCCCGGCCGCGGGTGAGAGGCTCGCCGCGAGGGTCGCGCACCGGGGCGTGGAGATCCTCTGCGGCGATCGCGCGATCACGATCGAGGCGACGGCGCTCAACCTTGCGGTCGTTTTTGACGAAGACAACCGCGTGGTGTGCTCCGAGGATCCCCTCGGCTGAGCCCCGCGGCCGCACCCCGGATGGGTGCGGGCAGACGGAGTCACGGACGACGCGCGACTAGGGCGTCGATTTGGCCGGCTCGGCTGGAGATCGCACAGAGGCAGCGACACCGAAGCGCCGCGACGAGTCGCGCAAGCGCGGCCAGGTGGCGCGCAGCCGCGAGATCAACACGGGCATGGGCCTCATGGCGATGTTCGCGATGCTCTCCTTCGTGGGGGCCTGGCTGCTGTCGGGCCTGATCCGGGTGATGAGCACCTCGCTGAGCTCCGCGGGCACCACCGAGCCGATCACCCCCTCGCGCGGATGGCGCGTCATGACCGACGCCGGCTGGGACTCCCTTCGCCTGACCGCCCCCTTCGCCATCGCCGGCGTCGTGGTGGGCGTGGTGGCGTCCGCGATCCAGGTCAAGCCCGCCATCAACACCCAGGTCCTGAAGCCCCGCTTCTCGACGCTCAACCCGCTGACCGGCGTGAAGCGCCTCCTCTCGGTCCGCTCCCTGGTCACCCTGGTGAAGGACCTGATCAAGGTCGCCGCCACGGGGATCGTCGCCTACACCGTCGTGAAGAGCGGGATCCCCGACCTGCTGGGCCTGGTCGGCGCGAGCCCCGGCCTCGCCATCGTCGTCGTGGGAGGCCTGGTCATGAAGATCGGCTGGGCGATCGTCTCGATCTACGTCCTCATCGCCATCGCCGACTTCGTCTACGAGCGCTGGCAGCACGAGAAGGACATGCGCATGACCAAGGACGAGGTCAAGCGCGAGGCCAAGGAGGGCGACGTCAACCCCGAGGTCAAGGGGCAGCTCAAGCGCCGACAGCGCGAGATGGCCGTGCAGCGGATGATGTCGGCGGTCCCCGACGCCGACGTCGTCATCACCAACCCGACGCACTACGCCGTCGCGCTGCGCTACGCGAGGGCCCTGCCCGCGCCGCAGGTGGTGGCCAAGGGCGCCGACCAGGTGGCCCTGCGGATCATCGCCAAGGCCCGTGAGAGCGGCGTCAGCGTCGTCGAGGCCCCGCCGCTCGCCCGCAGCATCTACGCCGCCGCGGAGATCGGCCAGTTCATCCCGGCCGACGCCTTCGGCGCCGTCGCCGAGATCCTCGCCCACGTGTACCGCGCCACCGGGCGCGAGCCGGCCGCCGCATGAGCACGGCCGTCGCCGCGCCCGCCCCGCAGCGGAGCGCCCTCAACCGCCTGCTGGACAACAGCGACGTCGCGATCGCGATCGTCGTCGTCGGCATCGTCGTGATGATGATCATTCCGCTGCCGCCGTTCCTGCTGGACATCCTGCTCACGGCCAACATCTCGGCGGCGCTCGCGATCGTCCTCGCCACCCTCTACACCACCGAGCCGCTGCAGTTCTCGGTGTTCCCGTCGCTGCTTCTGGTCGCCACCCTCTTCCGCCTCGCGCTGAACATCTCCGGCACGCGGCTGATCCTGCTCCACGGCGAGGCCGGAGAGGTCATCTCGTCGTTCGGCCGCTTCGTCGTCGGCGGCAACGTGGTCGTCGGCCTGATCGTCTTCACCATCCTCGTCGTGATCCAGTTCGTGGTGATCACGAACGGCGCCGGCCGCGTCGCCGAGGTCGCGGCCCGGTTCACCCTCGACGCCATGCCCGGCAAGCAGATGGCGATCGACGCCGACCTCAACGCGGGCATCATCACCGACGAGGACGCCAAGAAGCGCCGCGAGGTCATCGCCAAGGAGGCCGACTTCTACGGCGCGATGGACGGCGCCTCGAAGTTCGTGAAGGGCGACGCGATCGCCGCCGTGCTCATCGTGATGATCAACCTGCTCGGCGGGCTCGCCGTGGGCGTGTTCCAGCAGGGCATGGGCTTCTCCGAGGCCGTGCAGCACTTCTCGCTCCTGACGGTCGGCGAGGGCCTGGTGAACCAGATCCCGGCGCTCCTGATCTCCACCGCCACCGGCATCATCGTCACGCGATCGGTGGGCGAGTCGAACCTCGGCCAGGATCTGACCAACCAGTTGATCAGCCAGCCGCGCGCGCTCTTTCTGGCCGGCATCGTCGCCACCTCGCTCGGTCTCGTGCCGGGCCTGCCGAAGCTCCCCTTCTTCATCATCGGCGGCCTCATCCTGATCGTCGCGACGATGCTGAAGAAGGGCATCCGCGACGAGGAGGAGGCCGCCACGAGCGCCGCCGCCACCGAGGTCGCGACGCGCCCGGCCGAGCCCGAGAACGTCGCCGCGCTGCTGCCGCTCGACCCCCTCGAGCTGGAGATCGGCTACGGCCTGGTGCCGCTCGTGGACGCCGACGAGGGCGGGGATCTCCTCGGCCGCGTCGCCATGGTGCGCCGCCAGATGGCCACCGAGCTCGGGCTCTCGCTCGCGCCGATCCGCATCCGCGACAACATCCAGCTGGGCTCCCACGACTACGCCGTCAAGATCAAGGGCGTGGAGGTGGCGCGCTGGTCGCTCATGCCCGGGCAGCTCCTCGCCATGAACCCGGGCACCGCCGAGCTGCCGCTCGACGGCATCCCCACCGTCGAGCCATCCTTCGGCCTGCCGGCCGTCTGGATCGGCGAGGCCCAGCGCGAGCAGGCGGAGATCTCCGGCTACACGGTGGTCGACTCGACCTCGCTCGTCGTGACCCACCTCAGCGAGGTCATCCGCCGCAACGCCGCCGAGCTCCTCGGCCGCCAGGACGTCCGGGGCCTCCTCGACACGCTCAAGGAGCGCTTCCCCGCACCGGTGGACGAGCTGGTCCCCGACCTGATGACCGTCGGCGAGGTCCAGCGCGTGCTGCAGTCGCTCCTGGCCGAGGCGGTCCCCGTGCGCGACCTGGTGACGATCCTCGAGACGCTCGGCGACAAGGCGAAGCTGACGAAGGACATCCCGATCCTCGCCGAATACTGCCGTCAGGCCCTCTCACGCGCCATCTGCGGCCGCTTCGTCGACGAGACCGGGACGCTCCGCGCGATCACGCTCGACCCCGAGGTGGACCGCGAGGTGGCCGAGTCGGTCGCCCGCACCGACGACGGAACCGCCGTGACCATGGACCCCTCGCGCGCCTCGGCGCTCATCGAGACCCTCACCGAGCAGGTCGAGCAGGCGCAGATGCTCGGCGCCGTTCCGGTCCTGTTGTGCTCGGGCGCGACGCGCCGGCACCTCAAGGCGTTGACCGCACACGCGATACCCACTCTGACCGTCCTGTCGTACCACGAGATCCTGCCCTCCGTCCGCGTCGAGCCCATCGGGCTCGCCGCGCTCGTCTAGCCCCACCGAAACCGGGAGACCCTGGCCGTGCAGATCAAGCAGTTCACCGGAGCCACCATCGACGAGGTGCTGGCCCAGGTCCGCGCCGAGCTCGGGGAGGAGGCCGTCATCCTGAAGACCAAGCGCGTCGTGAAGGGCGGACTGGGCGGGTTCTTCGGCAAGGAGGGCGTCGAGGTGACCGCCGCCGAGGGTCTGCCCCCCGGCGAGGGTGAGGCCGCGAACCGCGAGGCCGCGGCGTCGGTCGCCGTGCCGGCGCTGCCGGTGCACACCGACGACGAGACGGATGACGACTTCGTCCCGTCGGCGTTCCGCCGCCACCTGGAGAGCCGCCTCGCGGCCGCCGAGGAGATCGAGGCCGAGGCGGCCCAGGCCGCGCCCGGCCCTCCCGCGTCCCCGGCGGCGGCCTACGCCCGCGCGGGCGCTCCGTTCGCCCCCGGCGATCTCGAGCGCACCCAGGCGATCCTGGAGGCGGCCCGCGCAGCCGTCCGCGACGCCCACGCCCAGGCCGTCAGCGCGCCGCCGGCCATCGAGGACCTGATGGCGGCTCCGGCCACCCCGGCGCCGATCCGTGCCGAGATCGCGGCCGCGCCCGCCCCCACGCCGGCCCCCGCCCCGGCGCCCGCCCCCCCGGAGCCGGTCGAGCCGTTCGCCGAGCGCCCCCAGCCGGTCACCCGCGCCCCCTCGCCGCTCGACGGCGTGCGCGCCGACCTCGCGCGCGCCGGCGTGGACGCCCGCTACCTCGACCCGCTGCTCGACGGCTTCGCGCGGTCGGCCATGCCGTTCATCGAGAGCGGGGCGCCGCTGCGCGACCACCTGCGCGACCATCTCGCCGCCTGCCTGCCGACGGTGCGCGACTGGAAGCCGCCCGCGATGGGCCACACGATCGCCTTCGTCGGCCAGAGCGGCGTGGGAAAGACGAGCGCCGCCGTCGGCCTGGCCGCCCGCTTCCGATCGGCGGGCCTCGCGGTGGCGCTGGTCGCCGCCGGCCCCGGCACGCACGACTCCCTCGAGGGGCACGCCCGCCGGCTCGACATCCAGCTCTTCCGGGCGCAGGACGGCGCGGCCCTGACCGCGCTCTGCGCCACCCTGGCCGACCGCGACCTGATCGTGATCGACACCGAGGGGCGCTCACACCAGCACCTGGAGGAGATCGAGGAGCTCGCCGCGCTGCTCGGTCCGGTGAAGCCCGACGAGGTGCACCTCGTGCTCCCGACGGCGACGCCGGTGGCCGACCTCGGCGACGCGCAGCGGCGCTTCCGCATGGTCGGCGTCAACCGCCTGACCATGACCAAGCTCGACGAGACCCGCTTCCACGGAAACCTCGTCAACGTGCCGATGCGCATGGGCAAGCCCCTGGGCTTCCTCTCCGACGGCACGTCGGTCGCCGATTCGCTGCGGCCGGCCGACGCCCGCCGGGTCGCGGAGATGCTCCTGCCGTGAGCCCGGCCGCCCCACCGGCCCACGAGGCCGCTCCCCTGCCCGAACGCGGCGCCCGGGTGCTGCTCGACGGCCTGCCGGGCGGCCCCTGGAGCAGCGTGGTCGAGAACCTCGACGGCGCGATGCTCGCGATCGCGCCGCCGCGTCTGGGCGGGGAGATCGTGCCGCTGCCGCTCGGGCGGCCCTTCGTGGTGGCCTACACGTGGCGCGAGGTCCCCTGCGAGGTCGACGCCGAGCTGGTGGAGCGCCCCGCGCCTGACGGGCGCCAGACCTACACCGCGAGGCTCCTCGGCCAGGGGCGCCGGATGCAGCGGCGCACCACCGTCCGCGTGTCGGTGCACCTGATCGTGCATGCCAGCCTCGGCGACGGGAAGAAGGCCCTCTCCACGGGGGCGATCACCGAGAACCTGTCGGCCGGCGGCGCCTTGCTCCGGCTGCGGAACGCCATCGACGTCGGCTCGGAGCTCTCCACCACGGTCCTCTGCGGGGGTGAGGCGGGGGCGATCGAGATCGCGGGCCGGGTGGTCCGCTGTGACCGCGTTGACTCCGAGGAGCGCCCGTTCCGGGTCGCCATCGCCTTCGCCGACATGGACCGCTCCGATGAGGACCGCCTGGTGCGCTTCATCTTCGAGCGCCAGCGCCAGATGCGCCGGCGCGAGGTGGGGGTCGCCTGATGGCCGACAAGGGCAAGGACAAGGGCAAGGGCAAGAAGGGCGGCGATGCCGCCGCCGCCAGCCCGATGGAGCTCTGGACCGCGCGCGCTCGCGGGGTCGGGGGCATCATCGGCTTCCTGATCGCCTACCAGGTGTGCCGTGGGCAGGGCTTCGCCCAGGCCGACGCCATCATCCGCGGCCTCGGCGGCGCGGTCGCCATGTCGCTCGTCGCCTGGTGGTTGACCCTCATGGTGATCCAAGCGCTCATGCGCTCGGCGGCGGCCCAGGCCGTGCGTGAGGAGCAGGCCGCGGCCGCCGCCCAGGCCGCCGCCTCGGCGGCGCAGGACGCCTCCTACGGTCGCCGCCCGTCGGCCGCCGGAGAGGATGACTCGGCGTGAGCGGCATCTCCGACCGCGTGGGCTCGCCCGTCGCCCCGCCGGCGACCGCCGCCACCCCGATGACCCGCCGCCCGTCCGGCGACGCCCTCCCCTCCGAGGCCGCGCCCCAGCCCGAGACCACCCGGCGCCCGGGATCGCCCGGCGCCCGCTACTCGGCAGGCGCACCGGACCCCAGTGGGCGCAGCGGGGGGCTCGTCGATGTCTTCGCGTAGCGGCCCCGAGGGGCACCGGCCCGGCTACCTGGTGGTGCAGGCCGATGACGGCGGCACCTATGTGGGCGGGCTGATGGTGACCGACACCAGCGGCCTACCGGTTGACTTCCGCTTCACCGACCCCGTCACCCCGACGCGCCTGCAGCGCGCCCTCTACGGGGGCGTCCTCGACCGCTACCTGCGCACGGAGGTCGTGCTGCGCACGCTGATGGACGCGCTCGAGCAACCGCCGAGCCTCCTCGTGGTCGACGATCCCAGCCTCCTCGACGAGCCGATCGACATCTGCCCCATGGCCTTCGTCGGCCCCTCGCGCTCCGACGCGCTCGGCGCCGTCGGGACGCGCAGCGGGCAGGGCTCCGACACCTACCTGCTGCAGGTCAGTGAGAGCGGCCACCCGCTGCGCGTCACCCTGCCGAGCGGGTCCGGCGACGAGGAGCCGGTCGGTGCGGTCCTCGCGGAGCTCGGCACCCGGATGGACGTACTCGAGCCGCTCGAGCGGGTGCGCGCGGCCCTCGCGGTCATCGTGGCCCAGGGGGCGGTGACCTGAGCGACCGGCGGCCCGCCCGCTCGCGGGCCGAGGAGATCCGCCGCCTGGTGGCCCGCCTCGGCGCGACGAGCGGCGCCCACCCGGTGGAGGCGGCGATTCTCGCCGAGGCCCGCGGCCTCGACTCCCCGCGCCCCGGCGTCGGAGCCCCGCGCCTGTCGCCGCCTGCCGAGGTGCGCACGTCGCCCGCGCCGCGGACCACCGTCACCGTCTGTGGCCCCGAGGGCCTCGCGACGACGGGCCGCAGCGCCGTCCTCCAGACGCAGGCGCCGCCCGCCCGCGACGCCACCACCGCGGTGACCGCCACCAGCCACGGCGTCGCGCCGGTCGAGTCCCGGGCGAATCGCCGCGACCCGATCGCGCGTCCGCGCGCCCGGGGTCCGGCGGGCGGGGGCGAGGCCCATGGGCTGCGCACGCTGCGCCGCACCCGCGTCCCCTGGCCCGAGCTGGGGCGCGCGCGCCTGGCGGCCGCATGGGGCCGTGTGAAGACCGAGCACGCGGGTTCCGGCGAGCTCGTGCTGGTCGGGGTCTTCGGTCCCGTCCCGATCGAGGCGCTCGAGTCCGTGGCGCTCGACGCCGACGGGCGTCTGGCCATGACGTTCTCGCGCCGAGGGGTGCTCGGCCGACGGGGCGACGTCGCTCTCGCGCGGGTCGTGGAGAGCGGCCGCCTGGTGCGCTGCGACATCGCGCACCCCCCGGATCGGGTGAATCGGCCGGGACCTGCACTAATATCGCCGGTCTGGGATGAACCGAACGCGACGGGGGAACGGATATGAGCAGGCGATCGACACTGGTGGCGGCGCTCGCCGTGGCCGTCGCGGCGGCGGCGCCCGGCGCGGCGCTGGCGCAGGATCCCGTGACCCCCGCCCCCCTCGCGCCCGGGGTCATCGCGCCCGGCGTGTCGATCGCCGGAATCGACGTGGGCGGCCTCACCCAGGCCGACGCCACCCAGGCCGTCATCGCCCAGCACGTCGTTCCGCGACGGGCGACGCTCGCCCTCACGTTCCGCGGCCGCGGCCTCAAGCCGATCAACCCGGTGAAGGTCGGCTATGTCGCGAAGGTCGCCTACGCGGTGCAGGTCGCGCTGATCTACGGCCGCACGAGGGAGGTCCCGGCCGAGGGCGTCACGGTCCCGCTCAAGGAGAAGGTCAACCGCCGGCGCCTGATCGCCACGCTCAAGCTGCGCGCCGCGGCCAAGAACGTCCCGGCCCGCAACGCGGGCGTGCGACTGAAGGGCACGACGCCCGTCGCAATCAAGGCGCGGATCGGTACCGCGGTCAACCTCGCGAAGTCGGCGAAGGTCGTGCAGCGCGCCCTCCTGCGCCGTGACAGGGCGAAGGTCGCCCTGGTCTCGAAGCGGCTGATCCCCTCGGTCAGGTCGGCGGGTCCGATCGTGGTAGTCGATCGCGGCAACTTCCGCCTCACGTGGTGGAAGGCCGGCAAGAAGATCACGTTCCCCATCGCCGTCGGCTCCTACGACCACCCGACGCCGACCGGCAACTTCCGGGTCATCCAGAAGCAGCGGAACCCGACCTGGTTCCCGCCGAACTCGCCGTGGGCCGCCGGCCTCGGCCCCATCCCCCCCGGCGTCAGCAACCCGCTCGGCACGCGCTGGATCGGCACCTCGGCGTCGGCGATCGGCATGCACGGCACGCCGTCGTCGGGCTCGATCGGCAGCCGCGCCTCGCATGGCTGCATCCGCATGTACATCCGCGACGCCGAGCGCCTCTACGAGATCGTCGACATCGGGACGCCGGTCTACATCCGCTGACTGAAGACGATCGCCGTGCCGGTGGCGCCATCGGGCACGGGACGTGCGTCGGCGCACCGGGGGTCCTCGCGCAGGGCCCCCGGTGCGGCAGGATCCCCCTTGGCCTGGCGATCGCGGATCTGACCGCACCGGCGTGCGCCGGGAGCGGCCGTTGAGGCACCGGGACGACCACGGGTGCGCGCCGGCCACGTCGGACGGGGCCGAGTGCGGTGGAGGGCCGGTGCCGCGGTCGTTGAGGGCCGCTCATCCGCGGCGCGTCTCAGCTCACGGAGGGTGGTCCGGGCAGCGCTCGGGGATGACGGGTTCTCATCGTGCCGCGCATCGCCTGGATCGCCGGGCTCACCGTCGTCGTCTACGCGGCGTGGCTCGGCTGGGACCAGCACTACGTCATGGACTCCGAGATCGGCGAGCTGACGGGGCCGTACGAGACGTCGCAGGTGGCCGGGCTCGTCCTCTGCCTGTGCGCCGTCGCCGTCGTGGCGGGCCGTCTCGGCCCCCGCCGGGCGTGCCGTGTCGCGATGCCGGACGCATAAGCCCCCTGCTTCGCGGTCGGCGGCGCGACCCGGCTCGGCGAGCTGTCCCGCCGCGGGGGCGCGCCGGGGCGTGACCGGGCCCCCCGGCCCGGCCTCCGCGCGTCCCGGGATCCATCTCGCGCGGCCTCCCCACGCCACGGATCCGCCGCGGCGTCTCCGTGGCCGCACGGGTTCGTCCAATTGGACCCCGAGTGTTCGTCCAATTGGACGAACCCCGAGATCGGCCCGGCGAAGGCGTTCTCGGGGAGCACCCCGCTCATGTTCACAATTCGCCGACCCGACCGGCCGGCCGCCGCGAGGGCACGCGTCCAAATGGACCCCGAGCACTCGTCCAATTGGACCACCACGCAACGGCGCCCCGGAAAGGGGCTCCAAGGACCGCCTCACACGTGTTCCGCAATCACCGGATCCGTCCCGCGTGGCCTGCCCACGCCAGGAACCGTCTCGGTATCTCGACGGCCGTCCCCGGCGCAAGCCGATCTGCCGCCCTGATGTCCTCGCACGTGGGACATCAGGGCGTTGAACGCACGTCCGGGTTCAGCGCTCCGTCGACGCCCCGGACGATCGTCCCCGGCAGAGGGGCGAGACCACCCCGTCCCCCGCAGGACGCCGGGCCCACCCCGTGTCCAGCAAGGGCACCGAGCCCACCCGCGTCTAGCGGGAGCGCGCTCCGTCCAGCCGGCCGCGTATCCGCGCCGCCGAGGCCGCGGGCATCAGGGCGTGGACGCGCATCCCGTCGTCGGTGGGCTCCTGGGTGACCTCGCTGCCGTCGGCGTAGACGGCGGCGATCAGGCCGGAGTCGGCGTAGGGGATGGTCACGTCGAGGGCGGTGAGGCGCAGGCGGGCGGCGTCGGCGAGGCGCGCCGAGAGGGCGTCGAGGCCCTCTCGGGTGGTGGCCGAGACCTGGACGGCGTCGGGATGGCGGAAGCGCTGGGCCGAGCGCTCGTCGGCGCCGGCCAGGTCGATCTTGTTCAGCACCAGCAGGCGCGGGATGTCGGCGGCGCCGATCTCCTCCAGCACCTCGTCCACGGCGCTCGCGCGCGCCTCGCGGCGCCCCTCCGGCTCGGAGGCGTCGGCGACGTGGAGGATCAGATCCGCCTCGCGGGCCTCCTCCAGGGTGGCGGAGAAGGCCTTCACGAGCTGGTGGGGGAGGTGGCGGATGAAGCCGACCGTGTCGGACAGAAGGATCTCGTGGCCGTCGCACGCCAGCTTGCGGGTGGTGGGGTCGAGCGTCTCGAAGAGCGCGTCGTTGACGCTCACCTCGGCGCCGCTCAGCGCGTTCATGAGGCTCGACTTGCCGGCGTTGGTGTACCCGGCGAGGGCGATGCGGGGGATGGGCGAGGCGACCCGGCGCTCGCGCTGGGTCGCCCGCGAGCGGGCGACGTCGCGCAGGCGCCGGCGCAGGGTCGCCATGCGGTTGCGCACGAGGCGCCGGTCCGACTCGAGCTGGCTCTCGCCGGGACCGCGGGTCCCGACGCCGCCGCCGAGCCGCTCCAGGTGCTGCCAGAGACCCTCCTGGCGTGCGTAGGAGTACTCGAGCTGAGCCAGTTCCACCTGGAGCTTGCCCTCGGCCGAGCGCGCGTGCTGGGCGAAGATGTCGAGGATCACGGCGGTGCGGTCGACCACGCGCGTCTTGAGCCTGTCCTCGAGCGAGCGCTGCTGGCCGGGGCTGAGCGAGCCCTCGGCGGCGACCAGGTCCGGCTTGTGCCGCTCGACGAGCCCCTTGAGCTCCTCCAGCTTGCCGGTGCCGAGGTAGGTGCGCGGCATCGGCCGCTCGCGGTGCTGCACGAGGGTGTCGATCACCTCCGCGCCCGCGGTGCGCAGCAGCTCGCCGAACTCGCGCAGGCGGTCCTCCTGCTCGTCGCCGTCGCGCGGGAGCGAGGCGATCACGAGCGCCCGCTCGGGGCCCTGGCGGTGCAGCTCCTCCTCGGGCCGGACGGCCGAGCCGCGGTAGGTGCGCTGGATCTCCTCCATTACTGGATGATGCCCGCTCGCGTCCGTCGGCGCACGGGTTCGCGGCGTGTGGCGCTTGGGTAGCATCCCGCCCGATGTTGACCAGCCCTCCGCGCACGCCGACGGACGACGGCCCCGACTGGTACCGCGACGCCGTCATCTACCAGCTGCACGTCCGCTCCTTCTGTGACAGCGACGACGACGGGGTCGGCGACTTCAGGGGCCTGATCTCGAAGCTCGACTACCTCCACGACCTCGGCGTGACGGCCATCTGGGTGCAGCCGTTCTACCCGTCGCCCCAGCGCGACGACGGCTACGACATCTCCGACTACCGCTCGGTGAACCCGAACTACGGGAGCATGCGCGACATCGCGCGCTTCATCCGGATGGCCCACGACCGCGGCCTGAAGGTGATCACGGAGCTGGTCCTCAACCACACCTCCGACCAGCACCCCTGGTTCCAGCGGGCCCGGCGGGCGCCGGCCGGGAGCCGCTGGCGCGACTTCTACGTCTGGAGCGACGATCCGAAGCGGTACCGCGAGGCGCGGATCATCTTCAAGGACTTCGAGACCTCGAACTGGTCGTGGGACCCGATCGCCCAGCAGTACTACTGGCACCGGTTCTACTCGCACCAGCCCGACCTCAACTTCGACAACCCCGAGGTCCGCCGCGTCCTGACCGGGATGGTCGACTACTGGCTGAAGATGGGCGTGGACGGGCTGCGCCTGGACGCCATCCCGTATCTCTACGAGCGCGACGCCACCAGCTGCGAGAACCTCGTCGAGACGCACGACTTCCTCAAGGCCCTGCGCTCGCACACCGACCGCCACCACCCCAACCGGATGTTCCTGGCCGAGGCCAATCAGTGGCCCGAGGACGCGCGCGAGTACTTCGGCGACGGCGACGAGTGCCACATGGCGTTCCACTTCCCGCTGATGCCGCGCCTGTTCATGGCGATCCAGATGGAGGACCGCTACCCGATCATCGACATCCTCCAGCAGACCCCGGAGATCCCCGAGGGCTGCCAGTGGGGACTGTTCCTGCGCAACCACGACGAGCTGACCCTGGAGATGGTCACCGACGAGGAGCGCGACTACATGTACCGGGTCTACGCGCACGAGCAGCGCGCGCGGATCAACCTGGGCATCCGCCGCCGGCTGGCGCCGCTGCTCGGTAACGACCGGGCCAAGATCGAGCTGATGAACGCCCTGATGCTCTCGCTGCCGGGCACGCCGTTCATCTACTACGGCGACGAGATCGGGATGGGCGACAACATCTACCTCGGCGACCGCGACGGCGTGCGCACGCCGATGCAGTGGACCGGCGACCGCAACGCCGGCTTCTCGCGGGCGAACCCGCAGCAACTCTTCCTGCCGCCGGTCATCGACCCCGAGTTCCACTACGAGACGGTCAACGTCGAGACACAGGCCAAGAACGGCGGCTCGCTGCTGTGGTGGATGAAGCGGATGCTCGCCCTGCGCAAGCGCTACGACCTGTTCGGGCGGGGCGACCTCGAGTTCCTGCATCCCGAGAACCGGCGCGTGCTGGCCTACCTGCGCAGCGACGAGAGGCGCTCGGTGCTGATCGTGGCCAACCTGTCGCGGTTCGCCCAGTACGTCGAGCTCGACCTCTCGCGCTTCAAGGGCCTGGAGCCCCTGGAGCTGTTCGGCCAGACGCGCTTCCCGCCGATCGGCGAGCTGCCCTATCTGCTCACGCTCGGCCCCAACGCCGTCTATTGGCTGGCCATCGAGGGGGCCGCCGACGAGCCCGAGGACGCCGCCGATCTCGGCACTCCGGTCATCGAGGGCAGCGGCTCGATCGACGCCCTCGTCACCGGCCGCGCCCGCCCGGAGTTCGAGCGCGCCCTGGCGCGCTTCCTGCCGGGCCGGCGGTGGTTCGCGGGCAAGGCGCGGGTGATCCGCAACGTCCAGATCGTCGACTGCATCCCGCTCATGACGGGCCGCTCCACCCTCGGTCCGCGCGTGCTGATGGTGCGCGTCGAGTTCAGCGAGGGCGAGGCCGAGACCTACTCGGTGCCGCTGTCGCTGGTCGAGGGCGAGCGTGCCGAGCACCTCCTCAACGACGCCCCGCGCAGCGTCGTCACCCGGATGTACCGCCGCGGCGACAGCGCCGTGATCGCCGAGGGGCTGATCGACCCGGGGGTCTGCACCGCCTTCCTGGACGTGATCCGCGGCCGGCGCACGCTCAAGGGCTCCTCGGGCGGGCGGCTGTCCGGCCGCCCGACGCCGGCCCTGCGCGCGGCGCTGAACGGCGCCGAGCCTCCCGAGCCCTCGATCTTCCGCGCCGAGCAGAGCAACACCTCGGTGATGTTCGGCCAGGGCCTGATCATGAAGTTCTTCCGCAAGGTCGAGGCCGGGGTGAACCCCGACCTCGAGCTCGGGCTCTTCCTGGGCGAGCGCTCTTCCTACGACAACACACCCGCGGTGGCCGGTTCGCTCGAGTACAGCGCCGACGGCGCCGCGCCCGCGACGCTCGCGATCGTCCACGAGTTCGTCTCCAACGAGGGCGACGCGTGGCAGTACACGCTCGACGCGCTCGGGCGCTTCTACGAGCAGGCGCTCACGGAGCGGGTGCACGAGGGCGTCGCCCCGCCGGACGGCTCCGTGGGCGACCTGATCGACCGCGCCCTCGCGCCGATCCCCGATGCGGTGGACGAACTGGTCGGCTCCTACATCCAGTCGGCCCAGTTGCTGGGCGCGCGCGTGGCCCAGCTCCACTCCGCCCTGTCGGCGGACACGATGGACGAGGGCTTCACGCCCGAGCCCTTCACCCCCCACTATCAGCGCTCGGTCTATCAATCGATGCGCAACCTGAGCGCCCGCGCGATGCAGATGCTGAGGGCGGAGCTCCTCAACCTCGACGGCCGCGCGCGCGATGACGCCGAGGCGCTCCTGGATGACGAGCCGGACCTGCTCGCGCGCTTCGCGCGGCTCACCGCCGGCCCGCTCGACGCCAAGCGCATCCGCTGCCACGGCGACCTGCACCTGGGCCAGGTGCTCTTCACCGGCCGCGACTTCATGATCATCGACTTCGAGGGCGAGCCGGCGCGGAGCCTCAGCGACCGCCGGGTGAAGCGCAGCCCGCTGCGCGACGTGGCGGGCCTCCTGCGCTCCTTCCACTACGCGTCCTACGCCTCGCTGCTCGACCAGTCGGCCCGCGGGCTCGTCGAGCCCGACTCCGACGCCTCCCGCGACCTCGAGAGCTGGGGCCGCTCGTGGTGCGACGCCGTCAGCGCCGCCTTCCTCGGCGCCTACCTCGCCGAGGCCGACGGGGCCGAGTGGATCCCCTCCGCGCGCGAGGACCTGGAGATGCTCCTCGACACCTCTCTGCTGGAGAAGGCGGTCTACGAGCTCACCTACGAGCTGAACAACCGCCCCAGCTGGGTGCCGATCGCCCTGATGGGCCTGCGGGAGCTGCTCGAGGGCTGAGCCGGCTCCTCGGGGCCGCGGATCATCCGTCCCGGCGGCTCTCCGGGGTCGCTGCTCGCGAGCGCCACGCCGGGTGCGACCTCGGGCCGCCGAAGGGCCGGCGGCGGCAGCGCCACCAGGCTCCGCACCGGCGGCACCGCCGCATGGATGCCGAGCAGGATGGCGAGCGCGGCGATGCCCTGGAGCCACCAACTGGTTGCCGGTGGCCAGCACCACGAGCGTCGTCATGGCGGCGTGCGCCACCGCCAGCCACCGCCGCCGGCTCGCGCTCACGCAATAGGCCGCCCAGCCGATCAGGACCGCCCAGGCCACATGGACCGAGGGGAACGCCGCGAGCCGGCGGGGCCGGGGTCCTGGAGCGCTCCGTAGACCGAGTCGCCGTAGAGCCGGCCCGTGTCGAGGATGCCGAGCTCGGGGAAGAGGCGCGGAGGAGCCGTCGGCACGAGCTGGATCACGACGCAGGCGAGCGTGAGCAGGGCCAGCGACGTGCGCCAGGTGGGGTAGTGGTCGCGGTGGCGCAGGAAGAGAGCCAGAGCAGGAGGACGACCATCGCCGGGAGTGGAACCGGTGGTGGGAGCCGTGGAGGAGCTCGACCAGCCGGTCGTGTCCGATGAACAGCCCCTGGACATCGGCCTCGCTCCGCAGCCCGAGCGCCCGCTCGATCTCCCGGAGGTCCTGGCCACGCGCGAGTGCGCCGTCGACCCGTGTGCGGCCGATGGCGCCCAGGTGGAACCAGAGCGCGTAGAGGCCCATGAACAGCGCCGCCTCGCGGAAGAGGGCCGTGACGACCCGCGCGGCGTCTCGCCGGGGTCGTCACCGCGGGCGCGTCCCGGGCCCGCGCACTCCTCAGGCCAGTGCGCCCGCCGGAAGGACGAAGCGCGACGGCGGCCCCGGTGGCGCGTCGGCGCCGTAGGACATGCGCGAGCCGTGGAGGCCGCCGGTCGGAGCCGCGACCGCGACCGCCTCGGGGACGCCGTCGTGCTCCTCGATCCACGCCAGGATCGCCCGGAAGTCGCCCCCCGACGCGAGGATGGCGGCGCGCTCGATCACGTCCCCGCCGGAGGGGTGAGGCCGCGACAGCCTCGTGACCACGGTGCGGATCTCGGTGTCGTCCATGGGGGCACGGTACTCCCGAGCGGCCCCCGCCGTCGGCCGGTCCCCGCGTTTCGGCTTAGTCGATCAGGCCGGTCCGGATGGCGACGGCCACCGCCGCGGCGCGGTCCGAGACGCCGAGCTTCTCGTAGGCGCCGTGCAGGTGCGATTTGACGGTGGTCGGGCTGAGGTGGAGCTCGGCCGCGATCTGCGGCGCCGAGAGCCCTTGCGCCGTGAGCTCCAGCACCTCGCGCTCGCGCTCGGAGAGGTCCTGGCGTACGGGGGCTGCGCGGTCGCGGATGCACCGCACCAAGGCCTCCTGCGCCGCGCCGTCGAGGACCGCGCTGCCGCGGGCGACGACCTCCACCGCGGCGCACACGGCGTCGGGCCCCGCCGGGCGCATCAGGTAGCCGTATGCGCCGGCGGCGACGGCGTCGTAGACGTCCTCGGGCGAGGCCGCCAGGAGCAGGACCCGCGTGGCCATCTCCGCGCGGACGATCGACGTCGTGAGGTCGATCCCCCCGAGGCCGGCCATGTCGAGGGCGAGCACCGCGACGTCCGGGCAGCCGCTCCGTATCGCGGCGAGCGCCGCCAGGCCGGTGTCGGCCACCCCGGCCAGCTCCAGCCCCTCCCGCTCCGAGATGGCTCGGGAGATCCCATCCCGATACGGGGGGTGGTCGTCCGCGACGAACACGCGGACCGCGCGCTCGGACATGCGCCGAGCTTAGACCCCCGCGCCGCGACACGCTCGCCCTGGTGGATCAGACGCGCTCCAGCAGCGCCACCGGGAAGGCTCCGGCCAGCTCGCCGACCGTGACCTCCCCGCCGAGGTCCACGGCCGCGCCGGTGAGGACGCTCCGCCAGGGACCGCGCAACGCGGCCGGGATCCGCACGACCCCCGCCGCGCCCCCCGCGGCGATCGGGGTCGCCGCGATCACGGCGGCGCCGCGCGCGTAGGCGAAGGCGCGCGGGCCCGCGCCGAGCGGGGCGTAGTCGCCCGCGAAGGCCTCCGGTCGACGGGCGCGCAGGCCGAGGGCCCGATGGATCAGGAACATCTTGGCGGTCTCGCGACGCGGGGCGGCGCCCCCGGCCACATCCGCCAACAGCCGGGCGCGCAGGTCGAAGTTGACCGGGCGGCGGTTGTCGGGGTTGACGAGCGCGAGGTCCCAGAGCTCGTCGCCCTGGTACACGTCCGGTACCCCGGGGCTGGTCAGCTTCAGGAGGGTCTGGCCGAGCGCCGAGGCCTCGCCGAGCGGCGCGAGGTGATCGGCGAAGGCCTCCAGGTCGGCCATGAAGGCCGAGGAGGAGTAGATGCCGCCGATGAAGGCCGCCACGGCGCCCTCGTAGGCCTCGTCGGGCGCTCCCCAGTCCGTGTTGACCTTCGCCTCGCGCATCGCCTTGGTCATGTAGCCGAGAAGGCGGTCGGTCTCGAGCGGCCAGGCCCCCACGAGGGTCTGGTAGATCAGGTACTCGTCGTCCGGGTTCGGGGCGCCGGCCGTGCGCAGCGGCGCGTTCATCGTGCGCCACGCCCGCACCCGCGCCCGCCACTCGGCGGGGATGCCCGCCAGGGCCCCGATGCGCGCGCGGACGTCGCCCGAGCGCTTGGTGTCGTGCGTCTGGGTGGCGAGCAGGCAGCGCGGGAAGCGCCGGTGGCGCGCGAGGTTGGCCTCGTGCATCTCCTCGGGGCCCCGGCCCCAGCGCCCCGGATCGGAGCCGACCTCGTTGAGCGCGGCCAGGCGCGAGTAGCGGTAGAGCGCGGTGTCCTCCACCCCCTTGGCCATGATCGCGCCGGTCGTCTGCTGGAAGCGCACGGCGAACGCCTCCTCCTCGGCGTCCGCGGGGGCGACGAGGGCGTCGCGCACGCGCTCGGGAAGATCGGCCTCCTCCACGATGCGCAGGTCCTGGTCGTCGGCGCCCTCGCCCTCGGGCTCGACGTAGGTGCGGTACACCGGCAGCGCCGCCACGGCGTCGGCCATGCCGGGCTCGTCGATCAGCTCCCGCAGGCGATCGACCTCGGGCTGGAAGGTCGTGTGCGCCTCCTCGCGCTTGGCCTCGTCCGCCAGCTCGGCGAACTCGCGGCGCTCGCCCGTGAGCTCCGCGTAGAGCGCCGTGAGCGGCTCCTCGCCCGCCGGGTCGATGAACAGGCCCGCGGCGTCGGCCATGAACTCGTATCCGGTGGTGCCCTCGACCGGCCAGTCGGGAAGTTCCTCGCCCGGCTCGAGGATCTTCTCCACCCAGATCCGCTCCACGCCGCGCTCGGCCAGGCGGCGCAGGTAGCCGCCCGGGTCGGCGAGGCCGTCCGGGTGGTCGATGCGCAGGCCGTCGACCACGCCCTCGGCGACGAGCGCGAGGACCAGGGCGTGCGTGGTCTCGAACACCTCGGGGTCCTCCGCACACACGCCCGCCAGCTCGTCGATGGAGAAGAACCTCCGGTGGCGGCCCGTGCGCGGGTCGATGTCGAAGAAGCGCTCGCGCAGGGCCGGGTCGGCCCAGAACGGGTTCTCGTCGTCGGCGGCCATGTGGTTGGGGACGATGTCCAGCAGTACGTCGAGCCCGGCGCCCGCGAGCGCGCGGAAAGCGGCCTCGCCCCCCAGGTCCTCGGAGATGCGGCGCGGATCGGTGACGTCGTAGCCGTGCGTCGATCCGTGGCGGGCCTGCAGGCACGGCGAGAGGTAGAGGTGGCTCACCCCGAGCGCGCGCAGATAGGGCACGATCGCCGCCGCCTCGGCGAACCCGAATCCCGGGCCGAGCTGGAGCCGGTAGGTCGCCCTGATCGCCCGGCTCACCAGGCGCGGCGCAGGACCACGACGGAGCGTGCCTCCAGGGGGACCTCCGAGCGCGCCGGCCAGCTGCGCCAGCCCTCGGGCGCCTCCGGCTCGGCCGTGGAGATGACCTGCCGCCAGCGATTGCCGAAGCGGCGCGCGGGGAGCCGGAAGAGCTGGTTCTCGTGGCCGGCGTTGATCAGCATCACGAAGGAGTCGTCGACGATCGGCTCGCCGGTGAGCCCGGGGCTGCGGATCTCCTCGCCGTTCAGGAAGACGCCCAGGTTGCGCAGGTCGGAGCGCCGCCAGTCGCGCCTGCTCATCTCGCGCCCGTCGGCCCGGAACCAGCGGATGTCCGGCAGCCCGGAGCCCGCGCCGTCGGTGCCCCCGAAGAACTCGCGCCGGTGGAAGATCGGGTGGGCGCGGCGCAGCGCGATCAGCCGCCGGGTGAAGTCGAGCAGCGCGCGCTGGTCCTCGTCGAGGTCCCAGTCGAACCAGCTGATCTCGCTGTCCTGGCAGTAGCCGTTGTTGTTGCCCTGCTGGGTGCGGCCCATCTCGTCGCCGCCCACGAGCATCGGCACCCCCTGCGAGAGCAGCAGGGTGGTGAGGAAGTTGCGCTGCTGGCGCTGACGCAGCGCGACGATCCCGGCGTCGTCGGTCGGTCCCTCGGCGCCGCAGTTCCAGCTGCGGTTGTCGTCGGTGCCGTCGCGGTTGTCCTCGAGGTTGGCCTCGTTGTGCTTGTCGTTGTAGGCGACGAGATCGGCCAGCGTGAAGCCGTCGTGCGCCGTGATGAAGTTGATCGACGCGAACGGCCGGCGGCCGTCGTTCTGGTACAGGTCGCTCGACCCGGTGATCCGCGAGGCGAAGCCGGCGACTCCGTTGGCCTGGCCGCGCCAGAAGTCGCGCATCTCGTCGCGGTAGAGGCCGTTCCACTCGGTCCACAGCACCGGGAAGTTGCCCACCTGGTAGCCGCCGGGCCCGACGTCCCAGGGCTCGGCGATCAGCTTCACCTGCGACAGGACCGGGTCCTGGTGGATGATGTCGAAGAAGGCCGACAGGCGGTTGACCTCCCAGAACTCGCGCGCCAGCGCCGATGCGAGGTCGAAGCGGAAGCCGTTGACGTGCATCTCGAGGACCCAGTAGCGCAGGCTGTCCATGATCAGCCGCAGCACGCTCGGGTGCAGCGGGTTGAGGCTGTTCCCCGTGCCCGTGAAATCCACGTAGTAGCGCGGGTCCTCGGGTGAGCAGCGGTAGTAGGACAGGTTGTCGATGCCCTTGAACGAGAGCATCGGGCCCTGGTGGTTGCCCTCGGCGGTGTGGTTGTAGACCACGTCCAGGATCACCTCGATGCCCGCGCGGTGCAGCGCCTTCACCATCCCCTTGAACTCGCGCACCTGCTCGCCCATGCGCCCGGTGGCGGCGTACTGGGCGTGCGGCGCGAGGAAGCCGATCGAGCTGTAGCCCCAGTAGTTGGTGAGGCCCTTCCCGACGAGGTGGTGCTCGTCGGCGATCTGGTGCACCGGCAGGAGCTCGACGGCGGTCACGCCGAGCGAGCGCAGGTGCTCGATCGCCTCGTCCGAGGCGAGGCCCGCGTAGGTGCCGCGAAGGTCCTCGCGCACCCCGGGATGACGCTCGGTGAAGCCCTTCACGTGGACCTCGTAGATCAGGGTCTCGTTCCAGGGCGTCACGGGAGGGCGGTCGTCCTCCCAGTCGAAGTGGGCGTCGATCACGATCGCCTTGGGAACTGCGTCGGCGTCGTCGGTCTCGTCGCGGATCAGGTCGGCGTCCTCGCCGTCGGGCTCGTACGGCAGGACGTTGCCGGCATCCCAGAGGACCGGCCCCTCGATCGCCTTCGCGTAGGGGTCGATCAGGAGCTTGAAGGGGTTGAAGCGGTGACCCTGCTCCGGCGCCCACGGGCCGTCGACGCGGAACGCGTAGCGCTGGCCCGGGCCCACGTCGGGCAGGAAGACGTGCCAGTGGAAGGCGGTGACCTCGGTGAGGGGCACGCGCGTCTCGCGGTCGCGCTCGTCGAAGAGGCAGAGGTCGACGCTGGTGGCGTTCTCGGAGAAGATCGAGAAGTTGGTGCCGCTGCCCTCCCAGGTGGCGCCGAGGGGAAAGGCCCATCCGGGCCAGACCCGCATCACCGCACCACCGCCCCGCCGAAGGCCGGCAGCCGCAGGCGGCCGCCCTCCAGCGTCACGCCCGCCCCGGTCGACAGCACCACGTCGCTCGCCTCCACCGCCACCTCCGCCCAGTCGTCAGTGAAGTTGCCCACGACCTCCACGGCACCGCGTCGCATGCCGATCCAGCCGTCATCCTCGTCGAAGCGCACCCGGGCCGCATCGCGCGGCAGCTCGCGCCGCAGCGCGATCAGCTCCCGGTAGAGGCGCCGCATCGCCGGGTCGCCCGCCGCCGGATCGATCACCGAGCGCGCGAAGGTCTCCGGGTCCTGGGGGTCGGGGATCGCGTCCTCGAACCCCGCGAACTCCTTGAACTCGCTGCGGCGCCCCTCGCGGGTGGCGTCGGCGATGAACGGGTCGATGTGGTCGGTGAAGAAGAGGAAGGGCCGCGTCTCGCCGTGCTCCTCACCCATGAACAGCATCGGCGTGAAGGGGGAGAGCAGCACCCACATCGCGGCGAGGCCACGGGCCGGCGAGCGGCGGGCGCTCGCCGAGCGCTCGGTTGCCGATCTGGTCGTGGTTCTGCGAGCACACCACGAAGCGCTCGGCGGGCACGCCGCCGTCCGGGGCGCCGTGGCGTCGCCGGCGGAACGCCGAGTAGCCGCCCTGGTAGACGAACGGGCGCCCCGTCGCGGCCGCCAGGGCCGCCAGGTCCGCGTAATCGGCGTAGTAGCCGTCGCGCTCGCCGGTGAGGCGGGCGTGCAGGGCGTGGTGGAAGTCGTCCGACCACTGGGCGTCGAAGCCCCACCCGCCCAGGCCGTGCTCGCGCACGACGCGCGGGTCGTTGAGGTCGCTCTCGGCGATCGTCACCGCGGCGCCGTCGCTCGCCGCCGCGACGCGCTCGCAGAGCTCGGCCACCAGGTGGCGGGCGCCCTCGTCGTGGATCGCGTGCACGGCGTCCACGCGCAGGCCGTCGATGCGGTAGTCGCGCACCCACATGCACGCGTTCTGGATCGCCCACTCGCGCACGGCGCCGCTGTCGCGGTCGTCGAAGTTGACGGCATCCCCCCACGGCGTGCCGTAGCGCCCGGTGAGGTAGGGGCCGAACGCCTCGAGCGCCTCCGAGCCGGGGCCGAGATGGTTGTAGACGACGTCGAGGATCACCCCGAGCCCGTGGCCGTGCGCGGCGTCCACCAGCGCCGCGAGCCCCTCGGGGCCGCCGTAGGCGGGGTGGGGCGCCCAGGCGTAGAGCCCGTCGTAGCCCCAGTTGCGCGCGCCCGGGAACGTGGCGACCGGCATCAGCTCGATCGCCGTGACCCCGAGATCGCGTAGGTCGGCCAGCCGCCCGGCGGCCGCGGCGAAGGTCCCCTCGGGGGTGAAGGTCCCGACGTGCAGCTCGTAGATCACGAGCGCGTCGCGCCGCAGCCCGGTCCAGCCGTCCGCCGTCCAGGCGAACGCCGCCGGATCGACGACCCGCGAGGGCCCGCGCACGCCCTCGGGCTGACAGCGTGAGCAGGGATCCGGGAACCGCCGCCCGTCGTCGAGAACGAAGCGGTAGTCGTCGCCGGCCACGCGCCTCGGCGTCTCCGGCGAAGACGCCGAGGCCCTCGTGCGCCAGCGGCGTCGCGACCCCGCCGACCTCGACGCCCACCGCGGAGGCCCGCGGCGCCCAGACCCGGAATCGCGTCACGCCCCCGTCCGCCGGTGCAGCTCCGAGCGGGAGCTCCCACGGCAGGAGGCCCTCAGTCATCCGGCGTCAGCCAGATGACCCCCAGGGGCGGTACGGTCAACTCGGCCGAGGCCTGCTCTGCGCCCCAGGGCGCGTCGCTCGCATGCACGCCCCCGAGGTTGCCAAGGTTGGCGCCGCCGTACAGGTCGGAGTCGGAGTTCAGGATCTCGCGCCAGTGGCCGGCCTGGGGCAGCGGCAGGCGGTAGGCGGAGCGTGGCACCGGCGACATGTTGGCCACGCACACCAGCGGCACCCCCTGAGCCGAGAAGCGCGCGAAGGCGACCACGTTCGTGTCGCGGTCGTCGACCACGAGCCAGCGGAAGCCGGCCGGATCGGAGTCGAGCTCCCAGAGCGCCGGGTTCTCGCGGTAGGCGCGGTTGAGGTCGCGCACCAGCCGCTGGGTGCCCCCATGGCGCGGGCGCTCGGCCAGGTGCCAGTCGAGGCTGCGCTCGTGGCTCCACTCCTGCTCCTGGGCGATCTCCCCGCCCATGAACAGCAGCTTCTTGCCGGGGTGGGCCCACATGTAGGCGTAGAGGGCGCGCAGGTTGGCGTGCTGCTGCCAGTTGTCGCCGGGCATCTTCGACAGCAGCGAGCCCTTGCCATGCACCACCTCGTCGTGGGAGAGCGGCAGCACGAACTGCTCGGTGAATGCGTAAACCAGGCTGAAGGTCAGCTCGTCATGGTGGTAGCGGCGGTGGATCGGGTCGTTCGAGAAGTACTCGAGCGTGTCGTGCATCCAGCCCATGTTCCACTTGAGGTCGAACCCGAGCCCACCCGCGTCCACCGGCCGCGAGACGGCAGGCCACGCGGTCGATTCCTCCGCGGCCATCACCACGCCCGGCGCGCTCGCGTGGGTGACGACGTTCAGCTCCTTGAGGAAGGCGATCGCCTCCAGGTCCTCCCGGCCGCCGTACTCGTTGGGCACCCACTCGCCGGCGGCCCGCGAGTAGTCGCGATAGAGCATCGATGCGACGGCATCCACCCGCAGGCCGTCGGCGTGGTACTCGCTCAGCCAGTAGAGGGCGCTCGAGACCAGGAAGTTGCGGACCTCGTTGCGGCCGTAGTTGAAGATCAGCGTGCCCCAGTCGGGGTGCGCGCCGCGCCGCGGGTCGGAGTGCTCGTAGAGCGCCGTGCCGTCGAATTCGCCGAGCGCGAACGCGTCGCGCGGGAAGTGGGCCGGCACCCAGTCGAGGATCACGCCGATGCCGCGGGCGTGCATGCGGTCGATGAACTCGCGCAGGTCGTCGGGCGAGCCGAGTACCGGTGAGGGCGCGAAGTAGGAGGTCACCTGATAGCCCCACGATCCCGAGAACGGGTGGGCCATCACGGGCAGCAGCTCCACGTGGGTGAAGCCCATGTCCACGACGTAGTCGCCGAGCTCGTCCGCCAGCTCGATCAACGTGAGCGAGCGGTTGCCCTCGTCGGGGTTGAGCCGCCACGAGGGCAGGTGCACCTCGTAGATCGACACCGGCTCGGCGTGGGGGCGCCGCGCCCCGCGCGCCGCGATCCAGTCTCCGTCGCGCCACTCGTGGCCCGGCTGGTGCACCACCGACGCCGTGCGCGGCGGCACCTCGGCGGCGCTCGCCATCGGGTCGGCCTTGAGGCGCAGCACGCCGTCGGCGCCCCGGATCTCGTACTTGTAGTGCGCCCCGAGGCCGATGCCGGGGACGAACAGCTCCCAGACGCCCGATGAGCCGAGCGAGCGCATCGGGTGCACGCGCCCGTCCCAGCCGTTCCAGTCGCCCGCGACGCTCACCGAGCGCGCGGAGGGGGCCCAGACGGCGAAGGCGACGCCCTCGGCTCCGTCGATCTCGCGCAGGTGCGCGCCCAGGCGGTCCCAGAGCTGCTCGTGGCGCCCCTCGCCCACCAGGTGCAGGTCGAGCTCGCCGACGGTGGGCAGGAACGAGTAGGGGTCGCGGCCGCGCGCGACGTGGCCGGCGTGGTCAACCTCCACCTCGTAGCGGCCTCCCGGGGCGAGCCCGGGAACGGTCGCCCCGAAGAGGGCCGAGGAGAGATGGGGGAGTTCCACGGGCGCGCCGCCCTCGGGGAACACGCGCACCGACGCCGCCTCGGGCCGCCAGACGCGCACCAACACGCCGTCGCCCTCGGCGTGCGCGCCCAGCACGCGGTGCGGGTCGTGGTGGTCGCGCGCCGCCAGCAGGGCGACGTCGGCGTCGACGGCCGCGGTCACGGCTCCACCGAGAAGACGTGCGCGGGGGTGGTCGCCGGATCGAGGCGGACGTAGTTCGGCCCGATCCCCCAGCGATGGACCGCGCCCGTCACGAGGTCGCGCACCGTGAACTCGCGGGGCAGGTCGAGGTCGCCGGGAACCATCGCGATCCCTTCATGAGCGTTGTGTGGGTCCACGTTGACGCAGACCAGGATGGCCCCGAGGCCGCGACCCTTCGCGTACGCGATCAGGTTGTGGTTCTCGGTGGCCATGAACCGCACCTCGATACGGCTGAGGGCCGGCGAGGCGCGGCGGATCTCGTTCAGGCGGCGCACCAGCGGCAGCAGCGTGCCGTCCAGCCGGCGCTCCTTCGCCTCGTACTTCTCCGAGTCGAGGTACTCCTCGCTGCCCTGCGCCACGGCCAGGTTCTCGAGGTTCTCGAAACCGGAGTAGATACCGTAGCTGGGTGAGAGCGTGGCGGCGAGGACCAGGCGCGCCTCGAAGGCCGCGCGGCCGCCCCCCTGCAGGTAGGCGTGGAGGATGTCCGGGGTGTTGGCGAAGAAGTTCGGCCGGAAGAACTCCGATGCCTCGCCCGCCAGCTCGGAGACGTACTCCGACAGCTCGGCGACCGAGTTCTTCCAGGTGAAGTAGGTGTAGGACTGGCTGAAGCCGGCCTTCGCGAGCGCGTACATGCGCGCCGGGCTGGTGAAGGCCTCGGCGAGGAAGACCACGTCCGGGTGCTCCGTGCGGACGGTGCCGATCAGCCACTGCCAGAAGCCGATCGGCTTGGTGTGGGGGTTGTCCACGCGGAAGACGCGGACCCCGCGGTCCACCCAGAACACGAGGGCGTCGCGCAGCGCCTCCCAGAGCGCGCGCCAGTCGTCGGTCGCGAAGTTGACGTTGTAGATGTCCTGGTACTTCTTGGGCGGGTTCTCGGCGTACTTGAGCGTTCCGTCGGGGCGACGGAAGAACCAGTCGGGGTGCTCGGTCAGCCAGGGGTGGTCGGGCGAGCACTGGATCGCGAAGTCGAGCGCGATCTCGAGGCCGTTCACGCGGGCGCTCGCCACCAGGCTCTCCAGGTCGGCGAGCGTCCCGAGCTCGGGGTTCACCGCGGTGTGGCCGCCCTCGGGGCCGCCGATCGCCCAGGGGCTCCCGGGCTCGCCCGGCTCGGCCGTGGGGGAGTTGTTGGCGCCCTTGCGGTGGGTCACCCCGATCGGGTGGATCGGGGGCAGGTAGACGACGTCGAAGCCGAGGCCGGCCAGTTCCGGGAGGACTGCCTCGACGCCCGCAAAGCCGCCGAACGACCGCGGGAAGAGCTCGTACCAGGCGCCCACCCGGGCGCGCTCGCGATCCACGTCGACCTCGAGCATGGGCCCGCGAACCCTCTCAGGTCGCCCGGTCGCATTGCGCATCGCGCCCGCCAGCGCCGGGGTGAGGGCCGCCTCGGCGCGCGCGCCGCCCGGGGCGTCCGCGCGCAGGCGCGCCGCCGCGCCGGCCACGGTCGCCCTGTCCTCGCCGCGCAGCCCGGTCGCCGCCTCGAGTAGCGCCGCGCCTTCGGCGAGTTCGCTGTCGAGGTCGTGCTGGTCGCCGGCCACCTTGCGCTCCAGCTCGCTCCGCCACGAGGCGAAGACGTCCACCCAGGCCTCGACCTGGAAGCTGTGGAAGCCGAGCGCCGTGGTCGTGAACCCCGCCCGCCAGCGATCGACCGAGGCCGGTTCCATCTCGACCTCGGCGAAGGCGCTCGCGCCCGGCGGGCGGTGCCGCACCACCGCGCGAAGGTGCTCGTGCCCGTCGCGGACGATGTCGCACTCCACGATGACCGGGTCGCCCAGGCTGCGCTTCACGGGCCATCTGCCGCCCTCGACCGTGGGACGGGTGTCATGGATCTGGATCCGCGGGGGCGGCGTGCGGGGCGTCGTTGCGAGCACGGGCGGCACTGAGCGTAGCCTTTCCCGGTGTCCAACGGCAGCACACATCCCGATCCCACGGCGACGCGTCGCTCCGGGGTCCTCCTCCACGCCACCTCCCTGCCCGGTGGCCGGCTCGGACGTGAGGCCTTCGCGTTCGTCGACTGGCTCGCCGACGCCGGCCAGTCGTGGTGGCAGGTGCTGCCCCTCACGCCTCCCGACGGGCACGGCTCGCCGTACGCGAGCCCGTCGGCCTTCGCCGGCTGGGCGGGGCTCCTGGAGCGCCCCGACGCCCCGGTCGCGGCGTCCGAGGAGCGCGACCTGCGCGAGCGCGCCGCCTACTGGATCGACGACTGGATCCGATTCGCCGGCGCCGGCGCCCTCGCCGACCAGGTGCGGTTCGGCCGGGAGTGGGGGGCGTTGCGCGCCTACGCCGCCGACCGGGGCGTCCGGATCATGGGCGACCTGCCCTTCTACGTCGCCCCGGACGCCGCCGACGTGCGGTCCCACCCGGAGCTCTTTCGCAGCGACGTCGTGGCCGGCGTGCCGCCGGACGCCTTCACCGAGGACGGCCAGCTCTGGGGCAACCCCACCTACGACTGGGACGCGATGGGCGCCGAGGGCGATCGCTGGTGGATCGAGCGCCTCGCGCGCAGCGCGGCGCTGCACGACAGCTCGCGCATCGATCACTTCCGGGCGTTCGAGTCGTGGTGGGCGGTGCCGCGGGGGGCGCGGACGGCGCGTGATGGCGAGTGGAGGGCGGGCCCCGGCGGCCGCGTCGTCGAGGCGGCCCGCCGGGCGCTCGGGCCGCTGTCGCTCGTGGCCGAGGATCTCGGCATCATCACGCCCGAGGTCCACCACCTGATGGACCGCCTGGGGCTGCCCGGAATGCGCGTGCTGCAGTTCGCCTTCCCCGGGGGGCCGGACAACACCCACCGGCCCGAGCACCACCCCGAGCGCAGCGTCGTCTACGTCGGCACCCACGACAACGACACCGCCGCGGGCTGGTGGGCGTCGGCGTCGGACGAGGTGCGCGGCGAGGCACGGGGCTCGGCCGCCGCCGCCGGGATCCACGACGAGCCCCCGCACCGCCTGCTGATGCGCCTCGCGCTCTCCTCCCGCGCGGGCCTCGCCGTCGTGACGGCCCAGGACCTGCTCGGTCTCGGCTCGGGCGCCCGCCTCAACACACCCGGCACGGCGCTCGGCAACTGGTCGTGGCGGCTCGAGGCGGGGGCGCTCACGCCCGGGCTGGCGCGCTGGCTGCGCGACGAGACCGAGCGGGCGGGCCGGATCCCCTAGTGCCCTGATTCAGAGGTCCACCGGCAGCTCCCGGCCGAACCCATCGCGAGGCGGCCTCCCCGGCAGCCCCGATACTCCGGATTCCGGGGCTGATCTGCGTCCTTGCCTCCCGGGGGATTCGCTCGGGCGCTGCACACCGACGTGTCAATCAGGGCACTAGCCGCGGCCCCTGCGGGCCAGCATCCCGGCCAGCACCCCGGGGATGTCGCGGCGGCTGCGCGCCAGGGCGTCGTGCACGGCGCCCGCCACGCCGTCGCCCGACAGCGGCGCGCCGTGCCCGGGAAGCAGGTGCCGCGGCGCCACGTCCAGGATCTTCGGGGGGAATGGACGCAGCATCGGGTGGATCCCGACGATCGCTCCGGGGGCGGTGTAGTAGGGGGCGGTCCCGAGCGCCTCGGGCACCACCAGCGCGCGGTGGGCGGGCCACCAGAGCGCGATCTCGCGCCACCACCGGTGCTCGCCCACCGGCAGCACCGTGAAGGGCGACCCCGGAATCCCCCGCACGGGCGCGACGAGGTGCGGCACCTCGAAGCGCTTCGCCAGCGCGGCGCCGTCGCGGGCGTGGCGGTCGAGCAGCTGGATCACCCCGCGCACGGGACCGAGGGGGGCGATCAGGCCGTCGAGCCCCTCCCCGTCGACCGGATCCACCAGCCAGCATCCACCGTCCCAGGCGAGGGCGTGCGATCCGCGCTGCATGTAGGGGGGCTCGGCGGCGGTCCAGCTGACGCACCAGTCGCGCGCCGACGTCAGGCTGATCTGCATGGTGGTCGTTTACCCTTGCTCGGAGTGGATCACGCCATCGAGGCCGCGGCTCTCACAAGGATGTACGGTCCCTCGGCCGGCGTTCAACGGGGTTGACCTCACGGTCGAGGCGGGGGAATGCTTCGGCTTCCTCGGACCCAACGGCGCGGGCAAGACCACCTTCATCCGCCTCGCCCTCGGACTGATCCGGGCGACCTCGGGCGAGGTCTCGGTGATGGGGCACGACGTCCATGCGGAGCGGATGGACGCCCTCGGTCAGGTCGGCTATCTCCCAGGAGAGCTCGGCCTCTACGCCGGCCTCACCGGCCGGCGCACCCTCGACGCCCTGGCACGGCTCCACCCGCGCCCGCCGGTGCTGCGCGAGGAGCTCTGCGCGGCGCTGGAGCTGGACGGGTACGCGCTGGGAAAGCGCGTGCGCGAGTACTCGCGCGGCATGAAGCAGAAGCTCGGGCTGGTGGCGGCGCTGCAGCACGACCCGCCCCTGGCGATCCTCGACGAGCCCACCGGCGGCCTGGACCCGGTCATCCAGGCGCGCCTGCTGGCGTGGCTCGCGGCGCGCTCGCGGGCCGGCCGCACGATCTTCTTCTCCAGCCACGTGCTCGCCGAGGTGGAGGAGCTCTGCGACCGGGTGGCGATGATCCGCGCCGCGCGGCTGCTCTTCGTCGGGCGCCTGGGGGAGCTCCGCGGCAGCCGGGTGCGCCGCGTCGAGGTGACCTTCCGGGAGCCGGTCGACCCCGCCCGCTACGCCGGAGAGGGCGTGGGGGAGCCGGAGGTCGACGGCCCGCGCCACCGCTTCTCGCTCTCCGGCGACCCCGCTCCGCTCCTCGCGGCCCTCTCGCGCCTGCCGGTCGCCGACGTCGCGATCGAGCGGCCGAGCCTCGAGGACGCCTTCCGCGACCTCTACGCGACGTGAGGACGATCTACGGCCTGGCCCTCGAGCGGGCGCGGACCCGGATCGTCCTGCTGGCCGTCGGCTTCGCGCTGTTCGAACTGGTGGTCGGCCTGTCGTACGCCAGCGTCGATCAGAACGCGATCCGCGCGCTCGTCGACACCCTGCCGCCGGCGCTGCGCGCGCTCGCCGGGAGCGCCGACATCGCAACGCCCACGGGCTACGCCGGCTCGGGCTACCTGCACCCGGTGGCCCTCGCGATTCAGGGGGCGATCGCGATCTCGATGGCCGCGACTCCGGCGCGCGAGGCCGAGGACGGCACGGCCGAGCTGGTCCTCTCGCGCCCGATCCCACCTGCGCGCTGGCTCGCCGCGCACGCTCTCGCGATGGCCACCGGCCTCGCGGTCGTGGTCGCCGGGGGCTATGTCGGGGGCATCGCGGCGGCCCTGTCGGTGGACGACCTGGCCCCGGTCCACGCCGGGCCGCTCGCCGCGGCGCTCGCGGCCGGCTTCCTGCTCTTCCTCGCCGTCGGCGGCGTCGCCCTGCTCGTGGCCTCGCTCGTGCGCAGCGGCGGCCGCGCGATCGGCTGGGCGGCCGGATTCCTGCTGGTCTCCTATGCCCTCGACTACCTCGCGCAGGTCTGGTCGATCGCGGAGCCCCTCGGGCCGCTCTCGATCTTTCACTACCTCGACCCCCCGGCCATCCTCAGCCGGGGCACGATCGGCGCCGAGGACGTCGTGGCCCTGGGGGGGCTCGCCCTCGTCACGGGCGTCGCCGCGCTGGTTCTGATCCAGCACCGCGACCTGACCCCCTGAGCCGATCCGCCCCGGGGCCTGCTCAGCCGGTCTCTCCCTGTAGCGCCTGAATCAGGCGCTTCACGGTCTTGACCACTGTCGCCTCGGGCACGGAGCCGGTGGATCTGACGTAGAGGGAGTTGGGGCCCACCGAGTAGGCGAGGCGCAGCTCCCGCCGGGCCGGGTCGTCCACGCGCGCGCCGCGGCCGCCGGGGACGTCGTCGGGGGTCCATGCCGCGGCGCCCGCGTCGTCCACCAGCATGGTTGCGAGGTCCGATCCGACGCCCGTCGCCGTGAGGTGGGAGCCCCAGACGGTCACCGCGGCGGTCATCGTCCCGCCGCTCGGGTTGCTCCACTCGCGGACGCCCGCGGCCACGGGGTCGCGGTCGCGGATGCGCCGGGCGAGGACCGGGTCGTCGGCGCCGATGAACGCCCGCGCGAGGGCGTCGGCGCCGGCCGTCCGCGCAGGGGCGCCGCGCAGCTCGCCCGGACTGGGCAGCACCCTCAGCAGGGGCACGGGCCTCGCCTGGTCTCCGCCGGCCTGCGTCGCGTCGAGCGGACCGCATCCGGCGAGGATCACGAGGAGGACAGCGAGGAGGGCCGGGCGCACTCCTCCCACAGTACCCGCGCGCCGGCTGATCGCCTTAACCGAGCGTCAACCGGAACGGGAGGGCGCCGGTGGATCGCTCTCCTATACTGAGATCTCCGAGTCGGGTTCGGAGAGGACCCACCGGGTGGACCCCAAGGAGAGAGACTGATGAACCTCGCCTCGTACAAGGCGGGAAACAACGTGAAGACGTTCCTTCTCGTCGCCGCGCTCACGGCCCTTCTGCTGGCCATCGGATTCCTGATCGGCGGCGCCAGCGGCATCCTCATGTTCGCCATCATCGCCGTGGTCTTCAACTTCGCGATGTACTGGTTCAGCGGCAAGATGGCCCTGAAGATGAGCCGGGCCGTCGAGGTGAGCGAGGCCGAGGCGCCCGAGCTGCACCGCATGATCGCGACGCTCGCCGAGCGCGCGGGCGTGCCGAAGCCGGGCGTCTACGTGACGCCCAGCGAGCAGCCCAACGCCTTCGCGACCGGCCGCAACCCGAAGCACGCGGCGATCGCCGTCACGCAGGGCATCCAGCGCTCGCTCAGCGGGCGCGAGCTCGAGGGCGTCCTCGCCCACGAGATGGCCCACATCAAGAACCGCGACATCCTCATCGCCAGCATCGCGGCGATGGTGGCCGGCGCGATCTCGGCCATCGCGCACTTCCTGCAGTTCTCGTTGTTCTTCGGCGGGGACGACGACAACCCGCTGGGCATCGTCGGGACGCTCGCGACGATCATCCTCGCCCCGATGGCGGCGCTCATCATCCAGATGTCCGTCTCCCGCCAGCGCGAGTACGTCGCCGACGCGACCGGCGCCGAGCTGATCGGCGACCCCAACCCGCTCGCCGACGCGCTCGAGAGCCTGCAGCGCACCTCAGAGGCGATCCCGATGCGGGTCAACCCCTCGGCCGCGCCGCTGTTCATCGTCAACCCGCTGGCCTCCCAGGCGCGCGGAGGCCGCGGCGCCGGTCTCGGCAAGCTGTTCTCGACCCACCCGCCGATGGAGGAGCGCGTCGCGCGCCTTCGCCGGATGGCCGGGGCCAGCAGCCTCCAGATCCCCACGTTCTGACCGGACACCGGGCATAGTTCGGACCGGACCCCGTCGCCCGCGCGCCGGGGTCCGGGGTCCATCACCACCACGCACCGGGCGGTCCAGAGCAATGGGTATCCAGGAAGAGATCAAGAAGCTGGTCGGCACCGAGTCGGCCAAGCACAAGCGGCTCATCGAGTACGTCGTGCGCCAGCTGAACAACGGACGGGACCTCAAGCCGGTCCTCGAGGACCCCTACGTGGTCAACCGGATCTCGCCACTCGAGCGGCGCGCGCTCCTGGAGGAGCCCGAGGTGATCGAGGCCGCCGGGGCCGACGTGCTGCGCGATCTGCGCGCCCACCTCGAGGCCCTCGCGGAGGGCTAGGGTACGACGGCAGGGTCGTTGCGCCCGTCATGGGCGCTACAATCGGCCCCCTGTAGGGGTCGATCTGCCGACGGACGTCGCGCGGGTGGGGTACCCGGACTCACCACCCCCACCCGCTCCGTCCGCGTCGGTCTGACGGGGGCGGTTGCGCCGCGCGCGAGTTCTTCATACAGAACGAGACCATCATCCTGTTCGCGCAGGGCCTCGTCTTCTTCTCCCTCGGCTTCGCAGTCTGGCTCCAGCGCCGCCGCGCAACGCGGCTCACGCTGTCGTCGTCTCTCATCTGGCTGGCCGCCTTCGCGTTCGTGGAGGCCCTCGCCGTCTGGGGCTACGTCTTCGTCCCGATCCAGGAGACCTATCTCGACGAGGGCGTCATCGAGGGCCTGCTGGTGCTGCGCGCGATGGTCCAGGTGGTGGCCTTCGTCTTCCTGGTCCAGTTCGGCCTCCGGCTCATGGACCTGCCGGCGGTCGCCCGCCGCTCCCTGACCGGCCTCTCGGTCGCCGTGGCCCTCTGCATCCTCGGCGGCGCGGCGCTCGCATCGTCGTCCACCGGCTGGGGCGCCGCCGAGTGGGAGGACGCCGTCAACGCCCTCGCCCGGTATGCGCTGCTGTTCCCCGGGGCGCTGCTGTCGGCGGTGGGCCTCTGGCGGCAGCGCGCCGAGCTGGGGGACGCCGGGATGACGGGGATCAAGCCCTACGCCGCCGCCGCGGCGGCGGTCCTCGGCGTCTACGCGGTCGTGGGCGGCCTGATCGTCCCCCCCGGGCCGATCACTCCGGGGGGGATCGGCGACGCGTCGGGCTGGTTCGACCTCACCGGCCTCCCTCTCGAGGTGATGCGCGGCGTCGCGGGCCTGGTGCTCTGCGTGCTGTCGGTGAAGCTGCTCGAGATCTTCGACGTCGAGGCCAAGCAGCAGCTCGAGTCCCTCGATCGCGCCCGGGCCATCGCCGAGGAGCGGGCCCGCTTCCGTCGCGACCTGCACGACGGCACCATCCAGTCCATCTACGCCGCCGGCCTGCACCTCGAGGCGATCGCGATCCGCGCGGACGACCCGTCGGTGCGCTCCGAGGTGCGCGAGGTGGTCAACGACCTCAACCTCGCCACCGACGGCATCCGCGACTACATCCGCGCGCTCGCCCAGCCGCCGGCCACGCCCCAGGGGATCGCGGCGGGCCTGGGCGACCTCACGCGGCGGTTCGCGGAGGAGACCGGCCGCAAGGTGCGCTTCTCGGTCGAGGGTATCGGGGCGGCCGGACCGCTCCCGGACGAGGCCGGGCAGCACCTCGACCAGATCCTCCGCGAGGCGCTCAGCAACACCGCCCGCCACGCCGGCGCGTGCCGGGTGCAGGTGTCGCTGCTCTTCGCGCACGACGAGCTCGACCTGATCGTGGCCGACGACGGCTGCGGCCCGGGCTCCGGGCACCCGGACGCCGCCCCCGGCTCGCACGAGGGCCTGCGCAACATGCGCGAGCGCGCGCGGCGCCTCGGTGGACGGCTGGCCGTGGAGGAGGCCCCGCAGGGGGGCACCCGCGTCACCCTCGCCGTACCGCTCGACAGCGACGAGCCCGAGAGCGAACCGACCGTCAGTGACCATTCCGAGCGAGAGGTGTCCCACTCGTGACCACCGCCCCCACCGATCCGATCACGGTGCTCATCGTGGACGACCACACCGTCGTCCGGATCGGACTGCGGACGCTCCTCTCGCACTCGGCCGGCTTCCGGGTCGTCGGCGAGGCGCAGACGGCCGCCGAGGCGGTGCAGCTCAACGAGCAGACCCGACCGGACGTGGTCCTGATGGACGTCCGCCTGCCGGATGGCAGCGGCGTCGAGGCCTGCCGCCGCATCAAGGCCGACCACCCCGACGCCCGCGTGCTGATGCTGACCTCCTACTCCGACGAGGAGGCGATCGTGGGCGCGGTGATGGCCGGGGCGAGCGGATACCTGCTCAAGCAGGCCGACGCCGAGCGCCTCACCCAGGCGATCCGCGAGGCCGCCGCCGGCCAGGCGACCCTCGACCCGCGGGCCGCCGGCGCTCTCCTGACCCAGTTCCGCGAGCTCTCGGCCAAGCAGGCCGAGGCCGAGCTGGCCGGGCTCACCGATCGTGAGCGGCGCATGCTGGCGCTGATCGCCGAGGGGTACACCAACCGCGCCATCGGCGAGGTGCTGCACCTGTCCGAGAAGACGGTCCGCAACCACGTCAGCCAGCTCCTGCGCAAGCTCGGCTTCCAGCGGCGTTCCCAGGCCGCGGCGTGGGCCGGTCAGCGCCGCCTGGAGCTCCCGCCGGACTGAGGGCCGGTCCCCTCCGGGACGCGCGATCCGCGCTTCCCGGCGAGCGGCCCGCAAGGAGATCGCGCCCGGGGGTAGAAACGAGCGGAGGTCAACCGCCGCCACGAAAGCGCGCACGATGCCCAAAGACGCCCGTGTCCTCGCCCTCGCCAATCAGAAGGGCGGGGTCGCCAAGACCACCACCACCCTGAACCTCGGCGTGGCCCTGAAGGACATGGGCGCGCGGGTGCTCGCGATCGACCTCGATCCGCAGAGCAACCTCTCGATGAGTCAGGGCGTCGACGTCGAGGACCTCGGCCACGGCATGTACCACGTGCTGACCGGCTCCGCGCCGATCAGCGACATCATCGAGGTGCGCGAGATCGACATCGCGCCCGCGGGCATCGAGCTGGCCGGCGCCGAGCTGGCCCTGTCGGCCGTCATCGGCCGCGAGCGCGCGCTCGAGCGGGTCCTGCGCCCCGTGCGCGAGCTCTACGACTACATCCTGCTCGACACCCCGCCCTCGCTCGGCCTGCTCACGATCAACGCGATGGTCGCTGCCGAGGGTGTGATCGTGCCCGTGCAGTGCGAGTACCTCTCCCTGCGGGGGCTGGCGCAGCTGCGCGGCACCCTCCAGCAGGTGCGGGAGAACCTGAACCCCACGGTCGACATCGTGGGTATCCTCCCGACCATGTACGACGGACGCACCCTCCACAGCCGCGAGGCCGTGCAGATGCTCGAGGAGAGCTTCGGCGACCGCGTCTACCGCACGCGCATCGGCAAGACGATCCGCTTCGCCGAGGCGCCCGTTGAGGGCAAGAGCGTGATCCGGTACGACCCGGAGGGCCAGGCGGCGCGCTGGTACCGCCAGCTCGCCCGCGAGGTCGCCGCGAGCGCGGTCGGCGTCGTCTTGCCGGGCGGTCTGCGCGAGGCGGCCGCATGAGCACGAGGGGCCAGCGGCCGAGCATGCGCGAGGGCCCGCTCTCGGAGCTCTTCCGCAGCACCGACCCGGCTGCTCCGCCGCCGGCCGGACCACCCGAGTCCGAGCCCGACCACGGGCCTTACGGCGACGCCTCCAACTACGTCGCGGTGATCCGCGTCGTCGGCGTGGGCGGCGCGGGATGCAACGCGGTGAACCGCATGATCGAGGCCGGGTTGCGCGGGGTCGAGTTCGTCGCCGTCAACACCGACCGTCAGGCGCTCGAGGAGAGCGACGCCGACGTGCGCATCCCGGTCGGGATGGAGCTGACGCGCGGCCTGGGCACCGGCGGCGACCCGAAGCTGGGCGAGCAGGCCGTCAAGGAGAGCGAGGACCACGTCCGCCGCGCGCTGCGCGGCAGCGATCTGGTGTTCATCGCGGCCGGCGAGGGCGGGGGAACCGGCACCGGCGCGGCCCCCCTGGTGGCGAAGATCGCCCGCGAGCTCGGCGCCCTGACCGTGGCCGTCGTGACGCGCCCGTTCGCCTTCGAGGGCAACAAGCGGACGAAGGCCGCGATCGAGGGCCTCGATCGCCTCCAGTCGGCGGCCGACACGGTGATCATCATCCCCAACGACCGCCTCATGGCGGTTCTCGAGCGCGGCACGAGCATGGTCGAGGCCTTCAAGGTGGCCGACGACCTCCTGCGCCAGGGCGTCCAGGGGATCTGCGACATGATCACCCTCCCGGGCCTGATCAACCTCGACTTCGCCGACGTGCGCACCATCATCCGCGGCGCCGGCACGGCGCTGCTCGGCATCGGCTACGCGGGCGGCGGTAACCGCGCGACCGAGGCGGCGCTCGCCGCGATCGCGTCCCCGCTCCTGGAGACCCCGATCGACGGGGCCAAGGGGATCCTGCTCGGCGTCACGGGCGGACCCGATCTGTCGCTGTTCGAGGTGAGCGAGGCCGCGCGCGTCGTGGCCGACGCCGCCGATCCGGACGCCAACATCATCTTCGGCGCGACGATCGACCCCGACCTGCAGGGCCAGGTGTGGGTCACGGTGGTCGCGGCGAACTTCAGCGGCGTGCGCGCCGCGCCACCCCGCGAGCCGGAGCCCGAGCCCGAGGCCCCGGCCGCGCCCGAGCGGGCCGCGCGCCCCCCCGCGCCGCGCGCCGGGCGGGTCTCGCGCTTCGACGTCCCCTATCCGAGCCGTAAGGGATCGGCGGCCGCCGGGGACGCGCCGCGCGTGTTCGACGTCGAGTCCCCGTCGGAGCCCTCGCCGCCGGCCGACCCGGACCAGACCACCGTCATGCGCCGGCCGGATCCCGACGACGCGCCGGGGGACGCGGCGTAGCGATCTCCCCCTCCGACGCACCCGTCGGGGTGGTCGCGGCCGGACATCGCCTGAGCGCCCGGGCGGGGGCGCAGGCCCTCGCCGCCGGGGGAGGGGCCGCCGACGCGGTCTGCGCGGCGGCGTTCGCGGGAGCGGTGGCGGAGAGCCCGCTCACCGGACCTGCGGCCGGCGGCTTCCTGATGGTCCGCTCCCCGGCGGGGGAGACCGCGCTGCTCGACTTCTTCGTGGCCGTCCCCGGCCTCGGGCCGGGGGGGCGGCGCCTCGACCCCGGCGACCTCGACTCCTTCACCGTGCCCTTCGGTGGCGCGGAGCAGGTCTTCCACATCGGCCCGGCGTCGGTCGCCGTGCCGGGGATGATCGCGGGCCTCGGTGAGGCGGTGCGCCGGTTCGGCCGCATGAGCCTCGCCGAGGTGGTGGCGCCGGCCGTCGCCTTGGCGCGCGAGGGCGTCGTGCTCACCCGCGAGACGGCCTACCTGCACCAGATCCTCGCGGAGATGCTGACGTTCACGCCGGCGACCGCCGCGATCTACGCGCCGGGCGGGCGCCTGCTCGGCGAGGGCGAGCGGGTCCGGTTCCCCGATCTCGCCGCGACGCTCCACCACCTCGGCGAGGCGGGGGCCTCCAGCATGCGCGACGGGGCGCTCGCCCGGGCGATCACCGACCACCTCTCCACGGCCGGCGGGCTCGTGACCCCGACCGACCTGCGCGAGTACCGCGTGATCGAAAGGGTTCCGTTGAGCGTTCGGTACCGGGACGTGACCCTGCTGATCAACCCGCCGCCCTCGTCGGGTGGCGCGCTGATCGCCGCCGCCCTGCGCGACATCGAGGCCGGGCCGCCCGCGGCCGATGCGATCGCGCACTACCGGGCCGTCGCGCGCGCCGGCGCCGCGGCCAACGCGCTGCGCGACGAGGCGTTCCCGGACGACCTCCACCAGGAGGACTGCATGGAGCGCATCTGGTCGCGCTGGGCCGACAACGGCGGCCGTCGACCGCCTCCCGCCTCGCGCAAGCCCACCGGATCGACCACCCATGTCAGCGCGGTGGATGCGGACGGCGGCATGGCGAGCCTCTCCGGCTCCAACGGATCGAGCTCGGGGGTGGTGGTGCCGGGCATCGGGATCATGCTCAACAACATGCTGGGCGAGGAGGATCTGAACCCGGGGGGCTTCGGAGCGGCCCCGGCGGGTGTCCGGATGACCTCGATGATGGCGCCGGCGCTGATGCTGCGCGGCGGCGAGCCGGTCCTGGCGCTCGGCTCGGCGGGCTCCAACCGCCTTCGCTCGGCCATCCTCCAGACCGTGGTCGGTATCGTTGACGGGCGCCTGTCGGCGGCCGAGGCCGTCCGTCGCCCGAGGATCCATCCCGAGGGGGACGGCGTGGACGTCGAAGGGGGCGTTCCCGACGCCGTCGTGGCGGCCCTCGCCGCCGACGGCCACGGGATCCGCCGCTGGGGCGAGATGAATCTGTTCTTCGGCGGGGTGAGCGTCGCGGGGCGGGTGGGGGGCGGCCTGGAGGGCGCCGGCGATCCGCGCCGCGGGGGCGCCGCCGCCGCCGTGACCCGTTCCGGAGAGGTGATCGACCTATGACTCAACATGAACTCGAGGTAGAGGGTCGTGCCTTTCAGCTCGAGCCTCAGCCCATCCGCACGTCGCTGACCGACGGGCCCTCGATGCTCTGGGGCTTCCAGGTCCGCGTGCTCAGCGAGGGCCGTGAGATCAGCATCAAGACCTGCTTCGTCGGCCGCGTGAGCGTCCAGTTCCGCGACGCGAGCGCGCCCGACGGCCCGATCGAGGCCCTCCTGCCGGTGCTCCATCAGCTCGCCTACGAGAAGATCGAGGCCCGCCTGCGCGAGGGTGAGCTGGACGACGAGATCCTCTTCGCGTAGCCCCCGGCCCCGGGGGCTGCACCCGGCGCTCATGCGGCGGTGGAGTGCCCCCCGAGGACTTCGGCGACGCCGTCGGGGCCGGCCCTGAGGATCTCGGCCGCCCGCCGGGCTCCCCGAGCCCGGTCGTGGGCGGCGCGGGCCCCGATGGCGTCGCCCGCGCGGAAGCTCTCGGCGAGCTCGCGCTCGGCCGACTCCGCGATGCGATCGAGTTGCTCGGCCTTTCGCTGGGTGCGGGTGGGCCGTCGCGGGCGCGGGGCGGCGGCGGGCCGGGGCTCGGCGCCGGGGAAGAGGATGAGCTGACCTTGAGGGGCGATCGAACGCATGTTCGTAGTGTGCCACCACCCTCGGACGGATTCACGTCCCGGCGCCCGCCCTCCGCGACGGCCTCAGCTCAGGGGGAGCGCGGTTCCCCGGGCGCGAGGGGGTCGGGCCCCGGGCCCGCGTCGCGCACCACGACGGGCGCGCCATCGTGCGGCACGTGCACCACGACGTGACGGGCGGTGTTGGGGAGCTCGAAGCGGAACGCCCAGTCGGCGGCCGTCCAGCCGGCCACGCGCAGGGCGGCGGCGGTGGTGTCGGTGGTCTGTGCAAGCGCCCGCGTCGCCTGCTCCAGGGCGGCCGATCCCACCGGGCCGAGCAGTCCCGCGAGGGCACCCCGCGCGCTCTGGTCGCTCACGACGCGCGGAACGGGAGCTCGACGACGCGGGCCGGCGCCGCCGACCCCTCGACGGCCACCTGCGCGCCCGCGTCCACCTCGGCGCGGATCACGGCGAGCCCGATCGGGCCGAGGTCCGGTGTCACGCCTGCGCTGGTGAGCCGGCCCACCTCGCGCCCGTCCCGGGAGATCGCGGCGCCGGCGGCGGCGGCCTCCCCCAATGCGAGGCCGCGGAGGCGGCGGTTGACGTGCCCGCGGAAGGCGATCCGCGCCACGGTCTCCTGGCCCAGGTAGCAGCCCTTGTCGAAGGAGACCGCGCCCCCCTCGAGCCCGGCCTCCTGCACCAGGGTCAACGGCCCCGTGTCCACTCCCACCACGGGCACGCCGGCCGCGATGCGCGCCAGCTCGAGGGCCTCGGGGGGCTCCTCGTCCAGGCCGAGCGCCGCGAGGGCCGCCGCGGCGTCGTCCACGACCAGGTCGATCGCACCCGGAAGGGCGCCCGCCAGCACCATCTGGGCGACCCCGTCCGGGATCGCCCCACCGCCGGTGACGGTCACGAGGTCGGTCGGCTCGGGACCGAGGATCTCGAGGTCCTCGGAGAAATGGTACCGCTCGAGGGTGGCGGCGACGTCGTCGGCGAGCTCAGGCCGCACCACCAGGGTGAAGGCGCCACCGCCGTCGTTGCGCACCCGCAGGTCGGCCCGCACGCGCCCCTTGGCGTCGAGCATCAGCGCCGCGCACGTCGATCCCGTGGCGAGCCCTGTGATGTCGTTACTCAACAGCCCGTGGAGGAAGCTCCCCGCGTCGGGGCCCTCGACCCAGATCAGCGCGGCTCGCCCGCGCACCGCGGCAGGCGCTCCGGCGCGCAGGCGCCCGTATCCCGCCTCGCGGCCCGCGGGCGCCGACGCCGGCGGCGTCACGGCGTCGAGACTTTCCCGTTCGTGCTCGCGCGCTGCGCGGCCATGCGGGCGTGCTCCATCTCCTTGTTGACCGTCGCGAGCAGCGCGGCGACCATCGCAAGACGCGCCCCCTCGTCGCGGCTCTCGAGCAGCTCCTGCTTGGCGGTCGCGGGCAGGTCGAAGGCGCCGGCCACGGCGTAGGAGAGCGGGGTGCCCTCGGGCGCCTCGGGCATCTCCGACTCGCCCAGCCCCGCGAGGGCGCGGAAACGGGTGAGCACGTCGGCCACCAGCTCGGCCGGCGCGGGCCGCGGGGTCGTCCTCCAGCGGCTCGACCAGGGCCGAGAAGTAGAGGCGCCCCTCCGTCTCCTCGATCAGCCTGACGGGCGCGACGCCCTGCACCAGGACGTTCAGTCGGCCGTCGTCGAAGCGGCGCACCAGCGTCTCGAAACGCGCAGAGCAGCCCACCTCCGCGGTGCCGGTGGGTCCGGTCTGCACCACCACGAAGGGCGCGCCCTCCAGGGTGCAGTCGGCGTAGAGCTGGCGATAGCGCGGCTCGAAGAGGTGGAGGGGGACCCGCTCTCCCGGCAGCAGGACCAGGTCGAGGGGGAAGAGCCCGAGATCGAGGGAGTCGCTCACCGGGGTGAGTGTAGCCCGGCCCCCTCCCGCCGGGCCGCCCCCAAGGCGGGCACCGGCGAGCCGGCCGTCTCGCGGTAGAGGTTGACCAGCGCCCCGATGTGGCCCTCGACAGTGAAGCGCCGCCGGCTCTCGGCCACGCGTTCGCGCAGCGCGCCGAGGTCGGCCTCCTCCAGCCGCCCGGCGAGGTCGCCCGGCCGCGCGACCACCACGCCGACGCCGTGATCGCGCACGAGGCGCTCCAGCGCGCGGTGCGGGCCGACGGCGATGGGGAGCCCCGAGGCGAGGTACTCGAAGGCCTTGTTGGGCAGGGCCGTGTCGAGGTGGGCGGCGTTCAGCCCGGTGTTGAACGCGGTCCAGCCCACGTCGTAGGCGGGCAGCTTCTGCAGGAGCGCCGCAGGCTCGTGGGTCTCCATGACCGTCATCCCGTCGGTGCGGGCGGCCAGCTCGCGGTACGCGGGCACGGCACGGTTGGGGAACACGTTGACCGGCAGGCCCGACGCGGCGATCGCGGCGAAGTGGTCGCGCAGGTCGTAGTGGCTGCCGTTCGCCGACAGGCTGCCCTGGTAGACGACGCGGGGCGGCCGCGACGGCGTCCGGGGTGAGGACGCGTCGGGCGCGATGTCGCGCTCCAGTGCGTAGTTGGCGAAGATGAGGCGCCGCGCGGGGGTGGAGTGGCGCGCGTCGATCTCGTCCAGCATCTCCTGCGAGACCGCGATCAGCGCGGCGCAGCCCTCGACCGCCGCCGACTCGAGGTCGGCCGGGTCGTCGGGGTCGTCGAAGCCGTCCTCGTAGGGGGTCTGGCGCAGGCTCTGCAGGTCGTGGACGTCGTGGATCACCGGCACGCGCCCGTCGAGGACGTCGAGGGCGAGCACGGTGAGCGAGTCAGGCAGGTTGTGGCTGTGGACCAGCGTCGGGCGGAACTCCTCGACGGAGTCGGCGAGAGCCGAGGCGGCGTCGTCGGCCGGCAGCGACCACCAGCCTTCGAAGAGCTCGTCGCCCGATCCGTACCAGCCGCTCAGGGTCTTGCCCTGGTAGGCGAAGCCGAGGACCACCTCGGGGTGGAGCGCCCGGAGCCCGAGCGCGTACTTCATCGCGCGGATGCAGGGCTGGCGCTGGAGGAAGAGGACCCTCACGACCCCGCCTTCCGGTCGCGGATGACCTTCGCCGGGTTGCCGACCGCGATCGAGAAGTCGGGCAGGTCCTTCGCCACGACGCTCCCTGCGCCGATGACGCAGCCCTCGCCGATGGTCACGCCCGGGAGGATGCTCACGCCCATGCCGATCCAGCAGTCGGGGCCGACGGTGACGTGCCCGGAGGTCCACCCCTGGTCGGGGATCGGCGCGCCGAGGTCCATCTCGTGGTTGGCCGTGTGGATCATCGTGTACGGCCCGAAGATCGAGCGGTCACCGATCGTCAGTCCGCCGAAGCCGTTCACGTAGCAGCCGTAGTTGAAGCCGACGCGATCGCCGATCGTCACTCGGTCGCCGTTCAGCCAGACGATCATGTCCAGGTAGAAGGAACCCTCCCCGACGCTCTGGGCGTCGGCGGGGCGGAAGGGGATGACGCTCTTGGAGCGCTCGGTGATCATCATCGTTGCTCAACCTCCGGGAAAGGGCGGAACGCCGGGGCGAACCTACCCTGACCACCCCGGGCTCCGTCCATTACCATCGCCGCGCGTGAGCACCGACCCGCAGACCGCACCGACCGCCCTCCCGCCGGGCCTGTTGAGGCCCGCCCTCGGCGGGGTGGACGTCTACGAGCCCGGGCGCCCCGTCGAGGACGTGCAGCGCGAGCTCGGCGTACGGTCGGTCATCAAGCTGGCCTCGAACGAGGGACCCTTCCCGCCGATGCCGGCGGCGATCGAGGCGATGCGCGCGGCCGCGCCGGGCGTGCGGGTCTATCCCGATCCAGGGTCGTGGGCGCTGCGCGACGCGCTTGCCGCTCGGCTCGGCCTCGACCCGCTCCAGATCCTGCCCGGGGCGGGGGTGGACGGCCTGATCAAGATGATGTGCCTGGCGCTGCTCGACCACGGCGACGAGATCGCCATGGGCTGGCCGTCGTTCCTGTCCTGGCGCCTCGGCGCCCAGATCCAGGGCGCCACCGTCCGCAGCGCGGCCCTCGGCCCCGACGGCGCGTACGACCTCGACGCCCTGGCCGCCCAGGTCACCGACCGCACCAAGATCGTCGTCGTCGTGAGCCCGAACAACCCCACGGGGGCGGCCGTCGACGCCGACGCCCTGCTCCGCTTCCTCGACGGCCTGCCCGGCCACGTGCTGCCGGTGATCGACGAGGCCTACTTCGAGTACCTGCCCCCCGGCGGCCACGACGGCGCCGCGCTGGTGGCCGAGGGCCGCCCGATGGCCTGCATGCGCACGTTCAGCAAGGCCTACGGCCTGGCCGGCCTGCGCGTCGGGTACATGCTCGGGCCGCGCGCGCTCGTGTCGGCGCTCGGCGTGGTGCGCAACGTGTTCGACGTCAGCTCCCCCGCGCAGGCGGCCGCGGTCGCGAGCCTGGCCGACTCCGACGCCCGCCTCCCCGAGCGGATCAGCCTGAACGCCTCCGAGCGGGCGATGACGGCGTCGGGGCTGCGCGCGCTCGGCCTGGAGCCCCTCCCGAGCACGGCCAACTTCCTCTGCATCGACCTCGGCTCGCCCGAGCGCGCCCTGGCGCTGAACGCGGGGCTCCTGCGGCGCGGTGTGATCGTCCGGCCGACCCGCGCCTTCGGGGCGCCCACATGCCTCCGCGTCACGATCGGGCTGCCGGAGGAGAATGCGCGCTTCCTGGCGGCCGCCGCCGAGGCGCTGGCCGAGCTCGCATGACCCTCGAGGAGGTGATCGCCGGGATCGACGCCGGCGAGCGCCGGGCCATCGGCCGGGCGATCAGCCTGGTGGAGCGGCTCGGCCCCCAGGGGCGCGAGCTCGCCGCCGCGCTCCACCCCCGCACCGGCCACGCTTGGCGCATCGGGATCACCGGCGCCCCGGGGGTCGGCAAGAGCACGCTGATCAGCGCCCTGATCCGCCACCTCCGCGCCACGGACACGAGGGTCGCCGTGGTCAGCGTCGACCCCACCAGCCCCTTCACCCGCGGTGCGGTCCTCGGCGACCGCATCCGCCTGACCGACCACTTCCTGGACCCGGGCGTCTTCATCCGCTCGATGGCCAGCCGCGGCCATCTCGGGGGGCTCGCCGAGGCGACCGCCGACGCCGTGCTGGTGCTCGACGCCGCCGGGTTCGACGTCGTCCTGGTCGAGACCGTCGGCTCCGGCCAGAACGAGGTCGAGGTGCAGGCCCTCACCGAGACGGTCGTCCTGGCGCTGATGCCCGGCAGCGGGGACGGCGTCCAGGCGATCAAGGCCGGCCTGATGGAGATCCCCGACGTGATCGGCGTGACCAAGGCCGACCGGCCCGGCGCCGACCTGCTGGTCTCCGAGCTCGCCAACGCGCTCAGCCTCGTGCCCGGAGGCGACTGGGAGCCGCCGATCGTGAGGGTGCGCGCGCTCGAGGACGGCGGCGTGTCCGACCTCTGGGCCGAGGTGGAGCGCCATCGCGCCTTCCTCGAGTCGGACGGCCGGCTGGTGGCCCGCCGCCGCGCGGGCCTCGCCCGGCAGCTGCGCGCCCTCGCCGCCGACCGCCTGGCGCGGCGGGTGGAGGCGGCCTCGGACCCGGAGTTCACCGACGGCCTGATCGACCGGATCCTCGACCGGCGCCTCGACCCCTCCGGCGCCGTCGATCTCGTGCTGGAGCGGGCCGGGCTGGAGTAGGTCGGGGCCACTCGGTCCCGAGGAAGGGCACCGAGACCACTTCAGGCTGAGACCACTTCGCAGGCTGAGACCACTTCAGGCTGGACCACTTCGGGTGGTCTCACTCCCCTTGCGGGGATGATCGCCGTGCCGGGGACGCGATCGGGCGACGGTCGTGCGTTCGACGCACGTCCGGGGTGAGCGCACCGTTGACGCCCCAGACGATCGTCCCCAGCAGAGGGACCGAGACCACCTCGTCCCCAGCAGAGGGAGCGAGCCACCTCGTCCCCCGCAGGGGTGAGACCGCTCCGAGTCAGGACACCCCGACGGGCCACACCCGAGCGCGGCGCCCTACCTCACCATCAGCCAGACCGCCACGCCCACGCCCAGGATGATGACGGCCGCCCGCAGGTGGTGGTCGTGCAGGCGCCGCGCCAGCCGGGCCCCGATCGCCCCTCCGATCAGGGTCGCCGGCGCGAGCGCGGCCACCGACGGCCAGTCGACCGGCGCCACGAGGATCAGCGCGGGCACCGCGACCGCGTTGGCGATCAGCACCAGGAAGCGGTTGAGCGCGTTGAGCCGTTGCAGGCGGTCCGAGATTCCGACGGCGAGGATCGCGAGCAGGAGCACCCCGGCGGCGGCGCCGAAGTATGAGGCGTAGGCGGCGCCCGCGGCGACGGCGGCGACCAGGCCGAACGAGAGCCCCGTGCGCTCATCGTCGCGCGCTTGCAGCCGGGCCTTCAGGCGGGGCTGCACCGCCAGCAGGCCGCAGGAGCCGAGGATCAGCCACGGCACCACGGCCTCGAAGGTGTCCTCCCCGCCGAGGGCCAGCAGCCCCACCCCGGCCAGCGCGCCCACCAGCGTCGGCGCGACCAGGGCCCGCACGCGTGGACCCTGCCCGCGCAGGTCGGGGCGGTAGCCCTCGACGATCGAGAGGTATCCCGGCATCTGGGCGACCGTGTTGGTCACGTTGGCCGTGAGGGGGGAGAGGCCGGTGGCGATCAGCACCGGGAAGCTCAGGAGCGAGCCCCCGCCGGCCACCGCGTTGACCGCCCCCGCCGCGATCCCCGCCAGGAAGAGGAGCGCGAGGTCGATCAGTCGTATCCGAGCGCGGACAGGGTCAGGGGCAGCACGATCAGCAGGATCACGATCACCGCGACGAGCACGATCACGAAGCCCGCCCGCTTGGCCGCGACCACGGTCTGCCTGCCGCCGTGCGCCTCGCGGTCCTCACGCAGATAGGCGGCCACGTCGATGCCGATCTTCACGATCACGCCGACCACCAGGACCGCGAAGCCGATCAGGATGACCCACGCGGCCATCGGGGCTAGGCCGGCGCGGCGAGCCGCTCGGCGACGGCGAGGATCATGCGCACGCCGAAGCCCGTTCCCTTGCCGCCGATCATGCCGGTGCCGGCGATGTCCACGTGGCACCAGGGCACGCCCTCGGTGAACTCGCGCAGGAACTGCGCGGCGTAGATCGCCCCCGCCTGGCGCTTGTTCGACGAGTTCGCCAGATCGGCGACCTTGCTCTCGATGAGCGGGGCGTAGCCCTTGTGCAGCGGCATCGGCCAGGCCAGGTCGCCCGAGGTCTCGCCGGCCTCGCGCACGAGCGCGGTCCAGTCGTCGTCGGATCCGAACAGGCCGGCGTAGACCTCGCCGAGCGCCACGACGATCGCGCCGGTGAGGGTGGCGAAATCGAGCATCCGGGTGGCGCCCTCGCGGGCGGCGTGCGTGAGGGCGTCGGCGAGGATCAGCCGCCCCTCGGCGTCGGTGTTGATGACCTCGATCGTGCGGCCGTTCATCGCCGTGATGACGTCGCCCGGCTTGATGGCCGTGCCGCTCGGCATGTTCTCCGTGGACGGGATCACGGCGACGAGCTCGACGGGCAGCCCGAGCGCGGCGATCAGCGCGGCGCCCTCCAGCACCGCGGCGCCCCCGCCCATGTCGAGCTTCATGTCCTCCATGTTCGAGGAGGGCTTGATGGAGATGCCGCCGGTGTCGAAGGTGACCGCCTTGCCGACCAGCCCGAGCACCTCGCCGGGGCGGGCGACCTCGGACGGCCGGTACCGCAGCACGATCATCTTGGGCGGCTCGGCCGAGCCCTGCGCCACGCCCAGCAGCCCGCCCGCCCCGAGCTTCTCGAGTCGCGACCTGCCGAGCACGGTGCAGGTGAGGCCCGGCGTCGCGTCGGCCAGCTCCTTCGCCCGCTCGGCGAGCGCGGTGGGGGTGAGGTGGTTGCCCGGAGTGTTCGAGAGGTCGCGGGCGCCGTTCACCGCGGCGACGATCCGGTCGGCGCGCCGGAGGTCGGCGGTGCGGACGGCGGGGGAGTGCACCGCGATGCGGTCGGCGGTCGCCTTGGGCGCGTCGTCCGCCGTGCGGAAGCGGTCGAAGCGGTAGGCACCGACCCCGAAGCCCTCGATGAACGCCCCGACCTCCACGGCCGTGGCGTCGGCAGGCGGCACGATTGCGACCGAGCGCGTGCTGACGCGGCTCGCGACGCCGGCCGCGGCCGACCCCGCCGCCCGCCAGTCCTCGGTCGAGCCCTCGCCCACGCCGACGACCACGAGGCGCGGGGCGCCGAGGCCGGCGGCGTGGAAGCGCGTGGCCGATCCGGGCGCGCCGTCGATCTCGCCGTCCTTGACGGCGGCGGCCAGCAGCCCGCCGAGCAGGGTGTCGGCCTCCGCGGCCGGTCCGGACAGGGGCTTCGGGGCCGCGGGGACCGTCACGACCAGGAGGTCGGCCTTCGCGGACGCGATGTCGGCGGACTTCCTCACGGTGGTGCGCATCGCATCCTCCAGGGCTCGGGAACGAGCGCAACAATACGCGCGCGCACCCCGGCGGATCCCGTGCCTGTGGGATACTCGGCCACCGCCCCATCCGGAGGACCCGATCCCAGTGGACCGCCCGATCCGCGTCGTCATCGCAAAGCCCGGCCTCGACGGTCACGACCGCGGCGCCAAGATCATCGCGCGCAGCCTGCGCGACGCCGGCATGGAGATCATCTACACCGGCCTGCACCAGACCCCCGAGCAGATCGCGGCGACGGTCGTGCAGGAGGACGCCGACGCGGTCGGTCTCTCGATCCTCTCGGGCGCCCACATGACGCTCGTCCCGCGGGTGGTCGACCTGCTCCGGTCCGAGGGGGCCGGCGATGTCCTGGTGCTGGTGGGCGGCACGATCCCGCGCGACGACATCCCCGCCCTCAAGGACCTCGGGGTGGCGGAGGTCTTCACGCCGGGCGCCCCGATCCAGGGGATGATCGACCTGATCACGGCGTCCGTCCGCGGACACGGCTGAGGCCCGGATGTCGGTGGACCTCGAGCGCCGCGAGCGCGTCGCGATCCTCACGCTGAACCGCCCCGATGCGCTCAACGCCCTCTCGGTGGCGATGCTCGACGACCTCGACGCGCACCTGAACAGCCTCGAGAACGACGCCGAGATCCCCGCGCTGGTGCTCACCGGCGCGGGGGAGCGCGCGTTCACCGCGGGCGCGGACATCAACCACATGCGCACGGCCACGCCGCTCGAGGCGCGCGACTACGCCCGCCGCGGCCACTCGATCACCAACCGGCTCGAGTCGTTCCCCAAGCCGGTCATCGCTGCCGTCAACGGCTACGCGCTCGGGGGCGGCTGCGAGCTGGCGCTGGCCTGCGACATCCGGCTCGCCTCCGAGCGCGCCCACTTCGGCCTGCCCGAGGTCAACATCGGCATCCTCCCCGGCTGGGGCGGCACGCAGCGGATGGCCCGCGCCACCTCGCCCGGATTCGCCAAGGAGCTGATCTTCACCGGCCGCCGCGTGGACGCCGCCGAGGCCCGCGCCGCCGGCCTGGCCAACCACGTCTACCCGCACGACGAGCTGATGGACCGCGCCATCGCCCTCGCCGAGGAGATCGCGACCAAGCCGCCGTGGGCGATCGCCGCGGCCAAGGAGGTCGTCAACCTCGCGCTCGAGGGCGACCTGCAGGGCCACCTCGCTCGCGAGCTCGACGCCTTCGCCCTGGCGTTCACCACTGAGGATCAGCGCGAGGGCATGGCCGCCTTCTTCGAGAAGCGCGCGCCGGAGTTCCGCGGTCGCTGACGCCCGTCACTCGCGGCGGGGATGCCACGCCGCGGGGATGCCGACGCGTTAGAGTCACACGACGAATACGTGAAAACGGCGGTAGGGGGGCTGAGTTGAAGATCGCGGTCTGTGTCAAAGAGGTGCCGGATCCCGGCCCCAACCGACGGATCGACCCGGGCACGCTCAGGATGGACCGCTCGGGTGACCGTTCGCTGAACGCGTACGACCTCAACGCGGTCGAGGAGGCCCTCCGCATCAAGGAGGCTTCCGGCGACGGTGAGGTCGTCCTGGTCTCGCTCGGCGCCAGCAAGGCGCTCGACTCGATCCGCAAGGGCCTCGCCATGGGCGCCGACCGCGCCGTGCTGGTCTCGGACGAGGCCGCCGCGGGCTCCGACCTGGTGGCCACGAGCTACGTCCTCGCCAAGGCCCTCGAGGCCGAGTCGCCCGACCTGGTCCTCTTCGGTCAGCAGGCCTCCGACGCCGACGGCGCCGTGCTGTGGGCCGCCGTGGCCGATCGCCTGAGGATGCCGGTGGTCTCGCAGATCTCCGAGCTCGAGGTCTCCGGCGACACGATCACCGCCAAGCGCCAGACCGAGTTCGGCTACGACCGCATCAGCACGGGCCTCCCGGCCGTGCTGGCGGTCGCCGACTCGCTCAACGAGCCGCGCTATCCGTCGCTCAAGGGCATCATGGGCGCCAAGAAGAAGCCGCAGGACGTCAAGTCGCTGGCCGACGTGGGCGCCGAGGCCGACCGGGCCGGCGAGTCCGGCTCGCGCACCACCGTCATCTCGCTGAGCCCGCCGGAGTCGCGCGGCGGCAACCAGAAGATCGAGGACGACGGCACCGCGGCCCAGAAGATCCTGGACTTCCTCGTGGAAAGGAAGCTCGTATGAGCACCCTCGTCTTCCTCGAGCATCACGGCTCGGCGATCCAGAAGGGATCCCTCGGGGTGCTCTCCAAGGCCGTGTCCCTCGACCCGGAGACGGCCGCCGTGCTCGTCGGCTCCGGCGTCGCTCCGCTCGCCGAGCTGGCCGGCCGCCATGGCGCGAAGACCGTCTTCGTGGCCGACAACGAGTCGCTCGAGGCGCCGCTCCCGCAGCCGCGAGTCAACGTCATCAGCCGCCTGGTGAAGGACAAGGGCTTCGGCACGGTCCTCTTCGCGGCCTCGGTGCTCGCCACCGACATCGCGGGCGGCGTCTCGGCCCGCCTCGATGCGGGCCTCAACTGGGACCTCAACGACCTGGCGAGCGAGAACGGCAGCCTGGTCGGCAAGCGCTCGGCCCTCGGGGACACGATCCGCGCGGACGTCGGCTGGAGCTCCGAGCCCCGGCTCGGCCTGGTGCGCGCAGGCTCGTTCGAGGTCGTGGAGTCGGGCGGCTCGGCGACCGTCGAGCAGATCCCGACCGACCTGGAGGACTTCTCCGCCAAGGCCGTCATGGTCGACCAGGCGCACGAGGAGCAGAGCGGCCCGTCGATCGAGGACGCAGAGATCCTCGTCACCGGCGGCCGCGGCCTCGGCTCGCCCGAGGGCTTCTCGTTGATGGAGGACCTCGCGTCCGCACTGGGCGGCGCCGTCGCCTCCACCCGCGCGGTGGTCGACTCGGGCTGGTACCCCTATCCGACGCAGGTCGGGCAGACCGGCAAGGTCGTCTCGCCGAAGCTCTACATCGGCTGCGGCGTGTCGGGAGCGATCCAGCACAAGGTCGGCATGCAGACCTCGCAGGTGATCGTCTCGATCAACAAGGACCCCAACGCGCCGATCTTCGACTTCAGCGACCTCGGGGTCGTCGGAGATCTTCAGACGGTCGTCCCCGCGCTGACCGAGCTCGTGAAGGAGCGCAAGGCCTCCTAGTGCCGATCCGGGCCGGGGCCTCGCGCCCCGGCCCAGGCCGCGCTTGCGCGGTCGTCTAAGCTGGATCCAACTGATGTGGCCGCCCTCTGTCGGCGGTCGTCGATTCGAGGCGAGGTCACCATGAAGGCGGACATCCACCCCACGTACGTCGTTTCGCACGTCCGCTGCTCGTGTGGCAACGAGTTCGAGACGCGCTCCACCAAGCCTGAGATCAAGGTCGAGGTGTGCAGCAACTGCCACCCGTTCTACACCGGTAAGCAGAAGCTGATCGACACCGGCGGCCGGGTCGAGCGCTTCCAGCGCAAGCTGGCCCAGCGCAGCACAGGGGCCTAGCCCTCTGCGGCACTCCCCCGCCCACGGTCGGGCGGTGACCCCGTGAGCGCGGGCGCACGATCGCTGGTCGATCAGATCGTGCGCACGCGCGCGGAGCTCTCGGAGGCCCTCGCCGACCCGGATCTGAGCGCCGACCGCACCCGCTACGCCGACGTGAACCGGCGGTGGTCGCACCTGGTCGAGGCCTTCACGCTGGCCGACAGGTGGGAGGACGCCACCGGGCGGGCCGCCGAGGCGCGCGAGATGCTCGACGACGACGACGACGCCGACATCCGGTCGCTGCTCGACGACGCCGAGCTCGAGCTCGCCGAGCTCGAGCCGCGCATCCGTGAGGCCCTGATCGAGCCCGACCCCGACGACGATCGCGACACCCTGGTCGAGATCCGGGCCGCGGCCGGGGGGGAGGAGGCCGCGCTCTTCGCGCGCGACCTGCTCGACGTCTACACCCGCTACGCGGAGTCGCGGGGCCTGAAGGTGGAGCTCATGTCCACCTCCGAGGCCGACGCCGGCGGCCTGCGCGAGGCCACCATCGCGGTGAAGGGCAGGGGCGCGTTCGCGGTCTTCAAGCACGAGGCCGGGGTCCACCGCGTGCAGCGGGTCCCCGCCACCGAGAGCCAGGGCCGCATCCACACCTCCACGGCCACCGTCGCGGTGCTGCCCGAGGTGGAGGACGTGGACGTCACGATCGATCGCAACGACGTCAAGCGCGACGTCTATCGCTCCAGCGGCCCCGGCGGCCAGAGCGTCAACACGACCGACTCGGCCGTGCGCCTCACCCACCTGCCCACGGGAATAGTGGTGTCGATGCAGGACGAGAAGAGCCAGCTCCAGAACTTCGAGCGCGCCATGCGCGTCCTCCGCGCCCGGCTCTACGAGCGCGCGCGCGAGGAGCGCGCGCGCGAGATGTCCACCGCCCGCAAGTCGTCGATCGGGTCCGGCGACCGCTCCGAGAAGGTCCGCACGTACAACTACCCGCAGAACCGGGTCACCGACCATCGCGTCGGCGTCACCGTCCCGCTCCGCGAGCAGGTGCTCGTGGGCAACCTCACCGCCCTCACCGACTCCCTCACCGCGCAGGAGCGCCAGCAGCGGCTCGAGGAGCAGTCCGACCCCGGAGTGACGGAATGAGCCTCAATCCGGACCTGCTGCGGATCGAGTTCCTCGGCGTGACGCTGCGCCACGAGGAGGTCGACCTGCCGCGCGAGGACCTGGCGATCTTCTTCGCCTCGGTCGGGGACCGCTACGGCCTGTCGCGGCTCGAGTTCCACTCCGAGGCGGGCGCCACGTTCTCAGGCCCGGACGGCGCCGAGTGCGCGCTGCGCCCCACCCAGATCGCCTCGTGCGGGGTCACCGGCATGGGGTACCGCGAGGGTCTCGAGCGCGTGGTGGGCCTCGTCGGCGAGGCCGCCGAGCGCTACGGCATCGGCGAGCTCTGGATCGAGGACGTCACCCTCGTCGCCATCTGGGACGCCGGCGACCCCGAGGCCGCCCGCGGGCTGCTGGTCAACGACGTCCTGCGCATGGAGGACGACCGGCTGGATCTGCTCGAGGGCGACGACGTCTCGCTCGGGCTGCGCATCTGGCGGCGCGCCGGCGAGTCGTCGCTCGAGGTCGCCGTCGAGCCGATGCACGCGGAGCCGTCGAAGGTCTACCTGCGCCTGGTGCAGACGCAAGGGGAGGTGCTCGCCGACGCCGCCGCCCTCAAGGACGCGACCGACGCCGTGCACGACTACCTCACGGGCCCGCTGGCCGCCTTCATGATGGCCCGGGCGCGCCGCTGACGCAGTCGCGCCACGCGCGGTGACCGCCGCCCTCACCATCGGCGAGATCCTGCGCCGCAGCACCGCCTACCTGCGCGAGAAGGGCTCCGCCTCTCCGCGCCTCGACGCCGACCTGCTGCTCGCGCACGCCCTGGGCGTCGAGCGCCTGCAGCTCTACACGGACTCCGAGCGCCCGCTCAACCCCGACGAGTTGGCGCGGGCCCGCGAGCTGGTGGGCCGCCGCGCGCGCCGCGAGCCGGTCGCCTATCTCCTGGGCGAGCGCGCGTTCCGGCGCCTGCGCCTGGGCGTCGGCCCGGAGGTGCTCGTACCGCGGCCCGAGACCGAGGTGCTGGTGGAGTGGGCGCTGGCCGTGGCCCCCGAGGGCGGCACCGTGCTCGACTGGGGCACCGGCAGCGGCGCCGTGGCCCTCGCGCTCGCCGACGAGGCCCCCGCACTGCGGGTCACCGCCCTCGACCGCTCGCCCCAGGCGCTCGAGCGGGCCCGCGCGAACGAGGCGCGATGCCAGTGCGCCGAGGTGGAGTGGCTCCTCTCCGACGGTTTCGCGGCCGTCTCCGGCCGGCGCTTCGACGTGATCGCCGCCAATCCGCCCTACCTCTCGCGGGACGACCTGGCCGCCGCGCCCCCCGAGCTGGGCTTCGAGCCCGAGGACGCCCTCGTCTCGGGACCCACCGGCCTCGAGGCCGTCGCGAGGATCGCCGGCGAGGCCCCGGACCACCTCGAGCCCGGCGGCTGGGTGCTGATCGAGGTCGGGGACGGCCAGGCCGAGGCCGCGCAGGGGCTGCTGCGCGCGGCCGGGCTCGCCGAGGTGGGGCAGCGCGACGACCTCGCCGGGATCGCCCGCGCGGTGGGCGGGCGGCGGGGATGAGCGGCGACGTCGCGGGGCTACGGGCGGCGCTTGCGGCGGGCGAGGTCGCCCTGGTGCCGACCGACACGGTCTACGGGCTGGCCGCCGCCCTCGACGTCCCCGCGGGCGTCGAGGCCCTCTACGCGCTCAAGGGGCTCCGGCGCGGCCGGCCCGTGCAGGTGCTCGTCTTCTCGGCGGACCTGCTCGCTTCGGCGCTCTCCGCGCTCGATCCGGTCACCCGGGCCGCCGCCGCCGCGCTGCTCCCCGGCCCGGCCACCTGCCTCGTCCCCGACCCGCGCGGGCGCTACGCGGCGGCCGCGGGCGATGCCGCGGGCAGCGTCGGGCTGCGCGCGCCGAGGATGGAGGGGCCCATCGCGGCGCTCGACCTGCTTCTGGTCGCCACGAGCGCCAACCACCCCGGCGGCCCCGACCCGTCGTCGCTCGCCGAGGTCCCGCAGGACCTGCGCCGCGGGGCGCGCGCCCTCGACGGCGGACCCCTTCCGGGCACCGCCTCCGCGGTGGTGGACCTGCGTGCGGTGGCCTCGGGGGGCGACGCCGCGCTGGTGCGCCCGGGGCCCGATCCGGAGGCCGTCCGGCGCGCGCTCGCCACCGCCGGGGTGGGCGTCATCCGTCCTGGGTGACGGTGTACCCTCGGGCACCACGAACACCACCCCGGGGGACCGCGTGAGCTTCATCGACGACGACAGCTACCTGTCGCAGGACATCTCCGAGGCCGATCCCGCGATCGCCCGCCTGATCGGGGCCGAGCTCGATCGCCAGAGCGACACCCTCGAGATGATCGCCAGCGAGAACTTCACCAGCCAGGCGGTGCTCCAGGCCGTGGGATCGGTGCTCACCAACAAGTACGCCGAGGGCCTCCCGGGCAAGCGCTACTACGGCGGCTGCGAGGTCGTCGACGAAGTCGAGCAGCTGGCCATCGACCGCGCGCTCGAGCTCTTCGGCGCCGACCACGTCAACGTGCAGCCGCACTCGGGCTCGACGGCCAACGAGGCGGCCTACGCGGCGACCCTGTCCCCGGGGGACAGGGTTCTCGCGATGGCCCTCTCGCACGGCGGCCACCTCTCGCACGGGCTCAAGGTCAACTTCTCCGGCAAGCTCTACGAGTTCCACCACTACGGCGTGCGCCGCTCGGACCAGTACATCGACATGGACCAGGTTCGGGACATGGCGCGCGAGCTGCGCCCGGCGCTGATCGTGGCCGGCGCCTCGGCCTACCCGCGCATCATCGACTTCCCGGCCTTCCGCGAGATCGCCGACGAGGTGGGCGCGCGATTCATGGTCGACATGGCCCACATCGCGGGCCTGGTCGCCGCGGGCGTGCACCCGACCCCGGTCGGGATCGCCGACGTGGTCACGACCACGATCCACAAGACCCTCGGCGGCCCCCGCGCCGGCATGGTCATGTGCAACGAGGACCTGGCCGCGAAGGTCGACAAGGCGGTCTTCCCGGGTCTGCAGGGCGGCCCGCTCATGCACGTCATCGCCGGCAAGGCCGTGGCCTTCGGCCAGGCGCTCACACCCGAATTCCGCGCCCGCCAGCAGGCCGTCGTGGACAATTGCCGCACCCTCGCCGGGGAGATGCTCGCGGGCGGCATGGCGCTCGTGAGCGGCGGCACCGACAACCACCTCGTGCTGGTCGACCTCTCCGCCACGCCGCTCACCGGCCAGGAGGGCGAGGACCGCCTGGAGCACGCCGGGATCACCGTGAACAAGAACGGCATCCCGTTCGACGAGCGCCCGCCGACGGTCACCTCGGGCCTGCGCATCGGTACCGCCGCGCTCACGACGCGCGGCTTCCGCGAGCCGGAGATGCTCGAGATCGCTCAGATCATCGTGGCCGCCCTGCGGCCGGAGGCCTCCGAGGCCGACCTCGAGGGGTTGCGCGCCCGCTCACGGGCGATCGGCGAGCGCTTCCCGCTCTACCCCCGGCTGCACGCGGGCACGGCCGTCTGAGCGCGAGAGCCCGACCCGCTCCTCACGGCCCGCCTCGCGCGTCGCTCCCGTGGCGTGTGGGGCGGGTCGGGGGTTGCGGGCTCACCGCGGCCCGGTTTCGGCCCGCCACCCTGTCCTTCGGGCGCCGCGCGCGCGACACTTCATCCTGAAGGGGGTTCGAAGATGTCCACACGGATCGTCATCCTCGGTGCCGGAACCGGCGGCACCCTCACGGCCAACCGACTCAGGCGGCGCTACCGGAACGGCGACGTGTCGATCACCGTGGTCGATCAGGACGACCGCCACGTCTACCAGCCGGGGCTCCTGTTCGTGCCCTTCGGGCTCGCCCAGCCCGAGGACATCGTGCGCCCGCGTGCGCGGCAGCTGCACGCGGGCATCGAGTACCTCCAGGTCCCGATCGGCCACGTCGACATCGAGAACGACGTCGTCGTGCTGGAGGGGGGGCGGAGCCTGCCGTACGACGTCCTGGTCGTGGCGACCGGCGCGGTCCTCGCCCCCGAGGAGACCGAGGGCCTGACCGGCCCCGGGTGGGGGGTCAGCGCGTTCACCTTCTACGACCTGCCGGGCGCATCGGCACTCGAGCGGGCTCTCGAGGGGTTCGAGGGCGGACGGATGGTCGTCAACCTCGTCGACCTGCCGATCAAGTGCCCGGTCGCCCCGCTGGAGTTCTGCTTCCTGGCGGACTGGCACTTCCAACAGCGGGGCATTCGCGACGCGGTGCAGCTGACGTACGCCACGCCGCTCGACGGCGCCTTCACCAAGCCGGTCGCCTCGGCGGCGCTCGGGGGGCTGCTGGCGGATAAGGGCGTCGAGCTCGTGACCGAGTTCAACGTCGGCGAGGTCGCGTACGCGGACGGCGGCCACGGCGGCCGCCTCGTGGGCTACGACGGGCGCGAGGTGGAGTTCGATCTGGCGGTGGTCATCCCGCTCCACGACGGTGCGGAGTACGTCGGCCGCTCGCCCGGCCTCGGGGACGAGCTGCGCTTCGTGCCCACAGATCCGGCGACGCTCCGGTCGACGGCGAAGGAGAACGTCTTCGCCATCGGAGACGCCACCAACCTGCCGGTATCCAAGGCGGGGTCGGTGACCCACTTCGAGGGCGAGGTGCTGACCGAGAACATCATCCGCCACATCGAAGGGCGTGAGCTCGACGCGAGCTACGACGGTCACGCCAACTGCTTCATCGAGACCGGGTTCTCGAAGGCCCTGATGATCGACTTCAACTACGAGACCGAGCCGCTGCCCGGGCACTTCCCGGGGCCCGTGGGCGTGCCGCTGCTCAAGGAGAGCCGCCTCAACCACCTGGGGAAGCTGATGTTCCAGTGGTTCTACTGGCACGCCCTGCTGCCGGGGCGCGACATCCCCGGCGTCGGGGCCGACATGCCCACGAGCGGAAAGCGCCGCCCCGATCCCGCCGGAGAGCGGGCGGCACCGGATGAGGAGGAGACCCCATGAGTACCGCCACCTATGCGGGCGTCACGGTCGACGTCAGCGACGAGGGCTTCTTCGAGCGCCCCGAGCAGTGGACGCGCGAGATCGCCGCCGAGATCGCACGCGTCGAGGGCATCGACGAGCTGACCGACCGCCACTGGCAGGTGATCGACTTCATGCGGAGCGAGTTCGCCGAGAAGGGCACCGGCCCGACCGTGCGGGTGCTCGGCAAGGCGTCGGGCGTCAGCGTGAAGGAGCTCTACGCGTTGTTCCCAAAGGGCCCGGCCAAGATGGCCGCCCACATCGCCGGTATCCCGAAGCCGAAGGGGTGCATCTGATGACGACCACCGGACCCGCCGCCGGCCCGGCGCCGCAGGCGCCGGAGCCGATCTCCAAGGTCTCGATCATCGTCTCGAAGGGGTCTCTCGAAGGGATCTACCCGGCGTTGATCATGGCCAACGGCGCCCGCGCCGAGGGCATGGAGGCCAACCTCTTCTTCACCTTCTTCGGGCTCGACTCCGTCCATCTCAAGCGGATCGAGCACGTCAAGGTGGCGACCGTCGGCAACCCGGGGATGCACATCCCGACGCTGCTCGGCGGCCTGCCCGGGATGTCCGCGCTCGCCACGCATTTCATGAACAAGAAGATGGAGGAGCTCGACATCCCGCCGATTCCCGAGTTCATCGAGATGATCGGTGACACGGGGGCGGGCCTCTACGCCTGCAAGGCGTCGGTCAACATGTTCGGGCTGAGTCCCGAGGACTTCGTTCCCCAGATCGCCGACATCATCACGGTGGGCGACTTCTACGCCATGGCCGCGGGCGGGCAGATCATCTTCACCTGACGCCGAGGCCCGAGGCCGTGGACGCCGCCTCGGGCCGCGCGCGCGGCCTCCCGGCCGTTGTGTGAGCAACCTGTGACGGAACCGTTCGGGTTAACGAAGGCTCTCCAGGATCGTGCGCGCCCCGCCGATACGTTCCGCACATGAGAGCCCCCTACCGTGCCCGGCAGGCCCTTGTCCCGCGCGCGATCGCCCCGGCGATCTGCGCCCTGATCGGCCTCGCCCTCGTCCTCGGCCCCTCGGCCGCGCGCCCCGCCCCGGCGGCCGCCGCCGTGGAGGTCGGCGTCTACCAGGACAACCCCGCGTCCGGCGTGCCGGTCGTCCGCGCGAAGGTCGGAAAGCGCGCCGTCCGCGTGATCTCCGTCTACGTCACCGGCGGGCAGGTCGTCCCTGCATCGGTCGTCGCGGTCGCGCGGCGCACGAAGGCGCGGCTCCTGGTCTCCTGGCTCCCCGACCGCGGCCGCGACGGCTCGAAGCAGAAGCGCTACAACCTCGCCGCGATCCGCCGCGGGCGCCAGGACAAGGGGCTCAAGCGCCTCGTCGCCCAGCTGCGCAGGCTCAAGCCGACTCCCATCCTGCGCCCGATGCCGGAGCCCAACACGACCTGGTACGCCTGGTCGGGCACGGTCAACGGCAACACCCCCGCGGCCTACGTCAAGGCGTGGAAGCGGGTGCGCTCGGTCGTTCGCCGCTCGGGGGGCAAGAGGATCCGCATGCTGTGGGCCCCCTACGCCCGCAGCATCCCGGCCACGCCGGCGAACGCGATCTCCGCCTACTTCCCCGGCGCGCGCCAGGTCGATCTCGTGGGCACCAGCGCCTACAACTTCGGCGCGAAGAGGGGGCTCGCGTGGACGGAGCCCGCTCCCCTCTTCGAGGACGCCTACCGGCAGATCTCGGCCCTGTCGCCCAAGCCCTTCTGGATCGCCGAGACCGGCTCGACGTCGGTGGGCGGGAAGCGGCAGAAATGGATCTCCCAGCTGGCCGGCCTCAGGAGGTCGATCCCCAACCTCGCCGGGATCGTGTGGTTCGACGTGCGTGACCGAAACGGCGACTTCCGGATGAGCGCGAGCAAGTCCTCGCGTCTCGCTTTCTCGAAGCTCCTTCGGCGGGTGAGGGCGAAGTGAGCCCGCGCCTGGCCGCGCCGCCGAGGCGCAAGCGCTTACGCAAGCCCGTCGCCGGCGGCGCACAGGCCGCGCTGACCAACGCGATGGTCGACCGGCTCACCTGGCGCGCCGGTTTCGGGCCGTCGGAGGCCTCGCGGGCGGCGCTCAGGGGCCTCAGCCTGCACCGGGCCGTCGACCGCCTGATCGCCGCGCCCCAAGGCCCCCTCACCGGGCCCGAGCCGGTCCGCGCGGACGGGACGCCCCTGAGGCCTCTCGAGTCGGACACCGACCTGGTGCTCGCCTGGTGTGATCGGATGATCCGCACCCGCAACCCGTTGGTGGAGCGCCTCACCTTCTTCTGGCACCGGCACTTCGCCACATCGCGGCAGGACGTCTCGCCGCCGCAGCTGATGAAGGGCCAGAACGAGCTGCTGCGGCGCTACTCCGACTTCGCGGCCTACCCCACGGCCAACTTCCGCAGGCTGGCCTACGAGGTGGGCGAGGGGCCGGCGATGCTGCGCTACCTCACCGGCGAGGACAGCACCAAGAAGGCGATCAACGAGAACTACGGGCGCGAGCTGATGGAGCTCTTCTGCCTGGGCGTGACCAACGCGGCGGGCCAGCCGAACTACACCGAGGTCGACGTGCGCGAGGCCGCGCGCGCCGCCTCCGGCTGGCAGATCGAGGACGAGAATCCCGACGCGGCGGTTGGCTACTTCAACCGCTCGCGCTGGGACGACGGCCTGAAGACGGTCCTCGGCAGGACGGGGCCCTTCGGCCACCGCGAGCTGGTGGACGTCGTACTCGCCCACCCCAACCACGCGCCGTTCCTGGCGGCCAAGCTCTGGGGCGAGTTCATCCCGGGCGCCCCGGACGCCGCCACCCTGCGCGACCTGGTGCGGGTGTACAGGCGCAGCGGGTTCCGGCTGAAGCCCCTCGTGCGCCGCATCCTCACGCACCCCGCGATGCTCGACTCCATCAAGGAGCCGAACATGATCAAGCCCCCGATCGTGCAGGCGATCGGCACGATGCGCGCCCTCGGGCTCGGCATCACCGACGAAACGCTTCGGGGGGCCCTGACCGACATGGGCCAGCTGCCCTACTTCCCGCCGAGCGTCGCCGGCTGGGAGGGCAACCTCGCCTGGCTCAACACCAACACCGCGCTCGCGCGTTTCTCGCTCGCCAACCGGCTGCTGGGCAAGCACTACGCGACGCTGCCGAACAAGGCGCCCGAGGACGTCGTTGGCGAGACCCCGGCGCAGGCGTTCCGGCGCGCCCACGCCGCCGTCGGCCGGCCCTGGCTCGCCAAGGGGACGATCAGCTCGCTCCGTTACTACGCCGCGCACACCAAGGCGGCCACGGCGAACGACCGCATCGCGCGCCAGCGCGTGCTGCGCGCGCTCATTCTCGGCGGCCCCGACGCACAGGTGATGTGATGAACGACACGCCGGATCCGCCAATGATCGACCCGGGGGCCGCCGAGGCGATCCGCTGCGCCGACTGCGCGCGCTCCGACAGCCTGGTGAGGGACCTCGACCCGGTCGACCGCATGCCGATCTCGCCCGAGGCGCTCGAGGGCTTCCCCGACGGGGTGCCCCGCTCGCGCGGGATCGACCGCCGCCAGTTCCTCCGTACGGGCGCGCTCGGCATGGCCTCGGTGTACGCCGCCACCCGCATCGACTGGACCCGGGCCTTCGAGGCCGCCGTGGCCGAGGGCGCGAGCCCGAGCAACCAGGTCGTGATGATCTTCCTGAACGGGGGCAACGACGGGCTGAACACCATCGTCCCGAACGCCGAGTACGGGACCTACGCGGCCAAGCGCCCGGCGATCGCCCGCCTGCAGGGTCCATCCGTCGGCACCCAGGTCGGCTCGAGCGTGATGCCGGGCACCGGCGGCGCGCACGCCTGGGCCAACGTCGGGGTGTCCGGCGTCGGCAACAACGGCGACACGCTGGGCTTCGACACCCTCTGGGGCGATGGCTCGGGCGGGGCCGGCTCCGACCTCGCCGTGTGGCCGGCGGCCGACTACACGCCGGCCAACCGCTCCCACTTCGACAGCCGGGACTACTGGTTCGCCGGCGCCCTGCAGAAGATGTCGACCGGCTGGCTGGGGCGCTGGCTCGACCTCTACGGCTCGCCCGACAACCCGCTGCAGGCGGTCTCGCTCGACTCGAGCATCTCGAAGCAGATCCGGACCGCCAAGGCTCCGGTGAGCGCGGTGCGGAGCCTGAACGGGGTGGAGTTCCGCGTCGACGGCGTCTCGACGAACCTGGTGGACACCACCGAGCAGATGGCGCCGCTGTCGCTGGTGCCCCCGGGCGCCGGCAACGTCGAGCTCGCGAAGGCGCGCGACGTGTTCGGGCGCACGGTCCAGGTGTCGCGGTCCCTGCGGTCCCTGGCGGGGGCGCCCGCCGGCGGCGGCTACCCGGCCTCGAGCCTCTCGACCCGCCTGCAGCTCGCGGCGACGCTGCTGTCGGCCAACCTCGGCACGAAGGTCGTCACGATCGACTGGGGCTCCTTCGACACCCACGGCAACCAGCTCCAGAGCCAGGACCCCCAGCTCTCGACGCTCTCGCGCGCCCTGGCCGCCTTCAAGGCCGACCTCACCGCGCGCGGGATCGAGCAGCGCGTCCTCACGATCGTCTTCTCCGAGTTCGGCCGCCGGGTCGCCTCCAACGAGAGCGGCACCGACCACGGGGCCGGCGGGCTGATGATGGCCATGGGCTCGGCCGTGCGCGGCGGCATGCGGGGCGAGTTCCCCGGCCTGACCACGCTCGACCGCGGCGACCTGCGCGTCACCACCGACTTCCGCTCGGTCTACTCGGCGGTCGTGGGCGAGTGGCTGGGCGGCGACCCGGGGGCCGTGATCCCGGGCGGCTCCTTCCCGCTCGCCGGCGGCGCGTTGACCGGGTGAGGGCCCCGGTCCGGATCGCGGGCGCCCTGCTGTGCGTGTTGCTGGTCGCGGCCGCGAGCGCCGTCGCGGCCCCGCGGCTGCACCGCACGAAGCTGCCGCCCCCGCTGCCCCTGCCGACCTCGCTCGCGGTCGACGAGGGCGAGTTCGTGGTGGTCCCCTCCAAGAGGACGGTCGCGGCCGGCCCGGTGACCTTCCGCGTCTACAACCGCGGCATGGACGACCACGACCTCACGTTGCTCGACGGGGCGGGCGTCACGCACTCGGTCTACCTCGAGCCGGGAGCCACCGACAGCTTCCAGGCGACCCTCCCGCCCGGGCAGTGGAAGATCTACTGCTCCCTGTTCGCCGGCACCCCCCTGTCGCACGAGGCGCTGGGCATGGTGGCATACGTGCGGGCGCAGAAGGACCGGAGCGTACGCTAGCGTCCTGATTCAGGAGTTCACCGGCGGCTCCCGGCTGCATCCCATCGCGAGGACCCCGCACGCCGACTTCTGAATCAGGACGCTAGACGGCGGTGCCCACCAGTGCGCCGATCGCCGAGGTCAGGGCCATCGCCGCGGCACCCCAGGCGCCCACCCGCATCGCGGCCCGAAGCAGCGGCGCGCCGCCCAGCCGGGCGCCGAGGGCCCCGAGGGCGCCCAGCGCCACGAGGGTGACGACCACGGTCAGCAGCACCCGGACCCCGCCCGGTGTCAGCGTGATCGCGAGCAGCGGGACCACGGCGCCGAGCGAGAACGAGACGGCGGACGACCAGGCCGCCTGCAGCGGGCGTGCGAGGTCGTCCTGCTCGATGCCGAGCTCGTCGCGGGCGTGGACCGCCAGGCGGTCGCCCGCCGACAGCTCGTCGGCCACCTGCCTGGCCAGCCCCGGGCTGAGGCCGCGCGCCTCGTAGATCGCGGCCAGCTCGCGCAGCTCGCCCTCGGGGTCCCGCTCGAGCTCCCTCCGCTCCAGCCGCAGATCGGCCATCTCCACGTCGCGCTGCGAGCTGACCGAGACGAACTCCCCGGCCGCCATCGAGAGCGCGCCCGCCACGAGCCCGGCGATTCCGGCGGTCGCGATGGCGCTCGTGGAGGCGTTCGCCGCGGCGACGCCCAGCACGAGGCCCGCCGTGGAGAGGATCCCGTCGTTCGCACCCAGGACGGCGGCGCGCAGCCAGCCGCCGCGGTGGCTGAGATGTCCCTCGGAGTGCATCCTCACGCCCTCACCCTAGCCCCGCCGATAGGGTGCAGCCGTGCCCGCCCGCCCGCCCGTCTCCCTGTCCGGCGCCCTCGTCGGGCATCACCTCGCGCGGCTGCGCGATCGCGCGACCCCCTCGGCCGACTTCCGCCGCTCGTCGAGCGTGCTCGCGTCGCTCGTGGTGGCCGAGGCGCTCCGCGATCTGGAGCTGCGAAGCGGCGTCGTCACGACGCCCCTGGCGCCTGCGGAGGTCCACCTGCCGGCGCGCCGCGTGACGCTCGTGCCGATCCTGCGGGCGGGGCTGGCGATGCTCCAGCCCGCGCTCGACCTGTTGCCCGACGACACGCGGGTCGGCTTCCTCGGGATGGCACGCGACGAGAAGACGGCGCGGCCGCTCTCCTACCTCGAGAGCCTGCCCGGCGACCTCGGCGACGACGAGGTCGTGGTCCTCGACCCGATGATCGCCACGGGCGGCTCGGGCGGGGCGGCCCTCGCCTTCCTGCGCGATGCCGGGGCCACGCGCCTCCACCTCCTCGGCCTGATCGCCGCCCCGGAGGGGCTCGCCGCCCTCGCCGCCGTCGATCCGGACACCCCTATCACCGTCGCCGTCATCGACCAGGGCCTCAACGAGCGCCGCTTCATCGTCCCCGGCCTGGGCGACGCGGGCGATCGGCTCTACTCCGAGTCGGGGTGATGCGGGGACCCGCGGTGGTGACGGGCGCCTCCTCGGGTCTGGGCCGGGCGTTCGCCGAGAGCCTGGCCTCGCGCGGCCATCCCCTGATCGTGGTGGCGCGCCGCGAGGAGCGCCTGCGGGAGCTCGCCGAGTGGGCCCTGCGGGAGCACGGGGTGCCGACGCGCGTGGTGGTCGCCGACCTCGCCACCCGGGAGGGGCTGTCGGCCTGCCGCGACGCGATCGACGAGGCGGGCGGCGCCCTGGAGGTGGCGGTGCTGAACGCCGGCTTCGGCACGTCGGGCGCCTTCGCGACCCTTGATCGCGCGCGAGCGGCCGAGATGGTCCGGCTCAACTGCGTCGCCGTCGTGGATCTGGCGGCCCACGTGCTGCCGGGCATGGTCGCGCGCGGCGCGGGGGCCCTCGTGGTGCTCAGCTCTGCGGCGGCCTGGCAGCCGGTGCCCTTCATGGCGACCTACGCCGCGACCAAGGCGTTCGAGCTGCACCTGACCGAGGCCGTCGCCGCAGAGCTGCGCGGCACCGGCGTGCGGGCGATCGCCGTCTGCCCGGGCCCGACCCGCACCGAGTTCACGATGTCGGCGGAGGGCGGCACCACGCCGCGCGGGGTGCCGTTCGACGACGTTGACCTCGTCGTCCGGTCGACCTGGCGGGCCCTCGCCCACGGCCGCAGCCGCGTGCCCACGGGCGTCGTGGCCCGCGTCAGCCTCCTGGGCAGCCGCCTGCTCCCGCGCCGGGCGATCGTCTGGATGGCCGCCCAGACGCACCGTCGCAGGCGCGCGTTGAAGGGCTCCGACCCGCCCACCTAGAATGCTGGTGGGCCCTCCCGGGTCCCGACGTTGTGACAACGACCCTCATCCCCACCCTCTGCGCGATCGTCGCGGCTCTGATCGTGCTGGGGACGACGCCCCTATCGGCGCGCCTCGCGCGCCTCGTCGGCGCCGTCGACGAGCCGTCCGACCGCCGGATCCACCGCGAGCCCACCCCCCGGCTCGGGGGCCTCGCGATCCTCCTGGGCTTCCTGGTGCCGGTGCTCTACTACCTGCCCGACGACCCGGCGACCCGTGCCGTCGTGGCCGGGGCGATCCTGATCTGCTGCCTGGGGATGGTCGACGACATCTGGGGGCTCAGCCCGGCCGTCAAGCTCGTGGGCCAGGTCGCCTGCGCGGCAGTCCCGGTCTCGGCCGGCCTCACCATCGACCACATCACGCTGCCCTTCGTCGGCGTCGCAGACCTCGGCCCCGCCCAGTACCCGCTCACGGTGCTCTGGTTCGTGGCGATCGTGAACATGATCAACTTCAGCGACGGCATGGACGGGCTGGCCGCGGGGATCACCGGGATCGGCGCCACCACCTTCGCCCTTCTCGCGGCCTCGCTCGGCCGCGTCGACCCGGCCATCATGGCCGCTGCCCTCGCGGGAGCCTGTGCCGCGTTCCTGGTCTTCAACTTCCACCCCGCGAAGGTGTTCATGGGCGACGGCGGCTCGATGCTGCTGGGCTTCGTGATCGCGGGCGTGGCCATCAACGGGGTTATGAAGACCACCGCGGCGATCGCCGTCGTGGCGCCGCTGTTCGTGCTCGCCATCCCGATCCTCGACACGTCGTTCGTGATCATGAAGCGGATCAAGCACGGCCTGCCGGTCTACTCGGCCGACCGCAGCCACTTCCACCACCGCTTCTTCACCATCGGCTGGGGGCAGCGCAAGACGGTGCTCGCCCTGTACGCCTGGTGCGTCCTCATGGGCCTCGTCGCCATCGTGCTGCGCTTCGTGCCCTACCGCGACCCCGACGGCGGGGTACGCCTGCTGGGCACGCTCACGCTGGCGGGCGTCGGCCTGCTGGCCGTGCTCGCCTCGGTCTACATGGTCTACGTGCTGGAGATCCTGAAGTGGCGCAGCACGCCGGTCGTGACGCTGGTACGGCAGAGCCGATTCGGCCGCGCGCGCCGCGGCGAGGTCATCGAGCGCTGAATGCGGGGTCCGCGATGCGCGGACCCGCCCCGCCCCGCGGATCAGGTCGGGGGAGGGACGATCTCCAGGACCGGGCTGCCCGGCGCCGCGCCGGGCTGCACGAGGGGCACCGACAAGCGCCCATCCCGAGGGGTCTGACACGACGCGCTGGATCAGGTCGGGGTCCGCGCTCGCGACGTGGAGCGGCCCGACCACCTCCGGCTCGCCCCCGAGGCCGCGCGCGAGCGCCTCCTGGCCGACCACCAGGCGCATGGTGACGGGGCCGGGGGCGGTCGGGGTGAAGTCGATGCGCGCGACGCCGTCGCCCTCGAGCAGCACGTCGGTCGCGACGCCGGGCGCGCGCACCTGGAGCCGCGCCCGGGCGGCGGTCCAGAAGGCCTCCGGGGGCATCTCGAGCGCGGCCGCGAGGCCGAGCGGGTCGGGGTCGAGCTGCAGCGTCAGCTGGGCGGGCTCGCCGGCCGGCAGGGGAGGGGTGATCAGGCCGCCCTCGGGGATCTCCAGGCCGGAGTCCTCCATGTCGGTGGCGGAGTCGAGCCCGCGTGCGCCCGAGAGTCCGAGCGACGGGACCCCGGTGCACCCCGCGGTCGGCTTCTTCCAGTTGGCGGGGGCCGGGAAGCTCCTGCGGTACTCGGTGACGAAGTCGGTCACGTCGGCGCCCAGGCGGTAGGCGCCCGGGCCGTTGCCCAGCACGGCGCATGCGCTGCCCGCCCGCGCCAGCGACCAGGTCGACGCCTGCGCGACGCCCCCGGAGAAGACCACGTGCACCCGCGAGACGCTCGTGCCGGCGGCGGCCGTCTGGGCGACGGCCTCGGAGGGCCAGGCGAGCCACTCGGCCGGCTCCCAGGTGGTCTCGCCGGCGAAGGTCTTCAGCCAGACGCCCCCGCTGCGCGCGATCGCCCTGCGCGCACCCGCGAGGGCCGGGTCGGCCAGCACGGCGCCCGGCGAGGAGACGTAGACGTTGACGCGCCGCGAGACGCCCGAGCGGGCGTACCAGGGGTGCTCCCTGGAGAGGATGAGCAGTGCGGTCGCGAGATCGTCGCCCTCGTCGCCGGCGAACGCGGGCCCGAGGTCGTCGATCAGGACGCGGTGCGCGCCGGAGCTGCGGACCCGGTGGCGCAGCAGCGAGGCCATCCCGTAGGGCCCTCGGCCGATCAGGGCGGGTGCCGAGTCGGCGGGGGTCGCGCCGGACACGCGCGCGACCTGGCGCGAGGCCGGCAGGACGGGTGGGATCGACGGCAGCTGGAAGAGGTTGTCGTCGAGCCGCAGGCCCGAGCCGCCGCCCGGCTGGACGGCGATCGCGCGCGTGATCGTGGCGGCCTCGTCGTCGAGTACTGTCATCCTCGCGTCGGCGTCGCCGGGGATCGCCGCGACGGCCAGGCCCGCGAGGACAAGCGCTCCGAGGCTGGAGTGAAGGGTCCAGAATGGGATCACCGGGCCGATCCTGGTCGCCGGAGGTCCAGGCGGCAACTGGCCGAAAGGCGGGGTCGGGCGGGTTCTCGGCGAGGACGACATCGCATCGGTGATTTCGCCGTATTCGGCCGGATCCCTCGCGGCGGGGCCGATCCGGCGGGACGATCGTCATACGCGGGCCGCGGAGCGTCCCACCGCCGCGCTCGCGCCGGTATATTGACCCCGCCCCGCGGACGACGCACTGCGCTGTCGGTGGGCTGTGGCCCGGATCCACTCGGAGGACCCTGAATCACACCGCACCCCCCTCTGCCTGAGACCGCTCAGGCTGCGACCGTCTACGAGCCCACGCCGGTTCGCAGGGCGCTCCTCTCCGGCATCGGGTTGATCGTGGGCGTGCTCACGCTCCCGATCGTGCTGCTCGCCGGCGGCGACTGGAGCGGCTGGCTGATCGGCTTCATCCTCTGGTGCGTCAACTGGGGCATCTCGAACGCGACCGCGCGCTGGTCGTTCGGGCTCTCGGCGACGGCGGCCGTCGGTATGTCGGGCGTGTCCTTCATCGCCCGGGCCTGGCTCACGGCCCTCGTCCTGTTCGTCATCGCTCTGCGCTACTCGGAGGAGGCAGGTCTGATCGCCGCAGGTGTGTTCATCACGTGCTTCACCTTCGACCTGCTCGGCCGCACGGCGCTCTACGCGTCGCGCACGCGCACGCCCGTCAAGGGCATCGGGCAGTGAGGGCCGCCATGAGGCTCCGCCTCGCGGCCTTCGCCGCGCTCGCGTCCCTGCTCCTGATACCCGGCGCCGCCTTCGGATCCGGCGGCGAGTTCGACCCCTCCGACGAGTTCGCGCTCGACCCCTGGATCTCGATCGAGCTGGGCCCGATCGACATGTCGATCAACAAGGCCGTCTTCTACCTCTTCCTCGCCATGGTCATCTGCCTCGCCATGGGGCTCGTGATCCGCGGGGGGCTCACGATGCGCCCGAACAAGGCGCAGAACGTGGTCGAGATGGCGTACGAGTTCACCGAGAACCAGATCGCGCGCCCGACGCTCACCGAGAAGGTCTACGCCCGCTATTTCCCGTACGTGGCGACGCTCTTCCTCTTCATCCTGGTGAGCAACCTGGTCAGCTTCATTCCGCTGCCGGTGGCGCCGCACTCGGGCACGTTCCCGCTCGGCATCCCCGACCTCGGGCTGTACGCGGCGACGGCGAACATCAACGTCACGCTCGCGCTGACGGCCGTGACCTTCATCGTCTACAACTACGAGGGCGTCAAGGCGCACGGCGTCGGCGGATATCTCAAGACCATGGTCCCCGACGCGCCACGGGCCATCCAGCCCATGATCTTCGTGATCGAGGTCCTCTCGCAGATCCTGCGGCTGGTCAGCCTCTCGGTCCGGCTCTTCGCCAACCTGCTGGCGGGCCATCTGCTGATCATCATGGCCGCCGGCTTCATGGTGCTCCTCGGCAACTTCGCCGGGCTGCTGGCCATCCCGGTCGGGGTGTTCTTCTGGTGCTTCGAGTGGCTTCTGATCGCCGGACTCCAGGCGTTCATCTTCGCGATGCTCAGCGGCATCTACATCGGCTTCGCCGTCGGGTCCTCGCACTAACAACCAAAAGGAGCAAGAGAGATGGAAGGCAACATCGAGGACGCAGCAAAGGTCCTGGCCCTCGGCCTGGCCACCGCGTTCGGCGCGATCGGCCCGGGTATCGGCGTGGGCTACCTGATGGGCAAGACGGTCGAGGCCGTCGGTCGTCAGCCCGAGCTGCGCGGCGAGCTGACCTCGCTGATGTTCCTCGGCCTGGCCCTCACCGAGGCCATCGTGTTCTACGCGCTGCTGATGGGCTTCGTCGCCTTCTTCATCGGCTAGATCGGGCATCTGATGGTCTCACTGCTCGCGTACGCGCAACAGCTGCCGCTCCAGGCCGCAGCCGAGGAGAGCGACAACCCGCTCCTCGCGATCAGCCCTGGGCTGATGATCTGGACGCTCGTGATGTTCGGCATCACGTTGCTCATCATGAAGAAGTACGTGTTCGGCCCGCTGGGCGAGGCGATCGAGAAGCGCCGCGCCCACATCGAGCAGAGCCTCGAAGAGGTCGAGCGCAGCCGGGACGAGGCGACCACGATGCTGGAGGACTACAAGGCCCGCCTCGTGGACGCTCGCAAGGAGGCCGACTCCCTGCGCGAGCAGGGTCGCAAGGAGGGCGACCGTCAGCGCGCAGAACTGCTGGCCGACGGCCAGATCCAGCGCGAGCGGGTCATCAACGACGCCGAGGTCCAGATCCAGGCGGAGGTCCGGCAGGCTGCCGGCGGGCTGCGCGACGAGGTCGTCACGCTCGCCCTCGCCGCTGCCGAGAAGGTCTCGCGGAGCACCCTCACCGAGGCCGAGCACCGCAGGCTGATCGAGGAGGCCATCTCCGAGGCCGATCTCTCGTCGCTCTCCCCCAACGGGGGTACGAGCACCTCGTGAGCGTCGCCGCCACCTACGCCGAGGCGGTGTTCGAGGCCGCCACCGACCTCAAGGCGGTCGACGACGTCGGTCGTGACCTGAGGTCGTTCGCGGACGCCGTCGCCGGCTCGCAGGACCTCCGGGCGGTCCTCGAGGACCCGAACATCGACACCCCGGCGAAGAAGGCCATCGTCTCCCGTCTCACCGAGGGCTCCGCGCCCGTGGTGGCGAACGTCCTGCAGGTGCTGCTCGACCGTGGCCGGATGGCGGAGTTCCCGGACATCCTCGACGCGTTCGAGAGCCGGGTCGCCGCCGCCGCGGGACGGCTCGAGGTACGGGCGATCACGGCCGTACCTCTGCCCGACGACCTGCGCGAGCGCATCGTGGCGCAGATCAAGGAGAAGACCGGAGCCGAGATCGACCTCTCCGAGTCGGTCAACCCGGAGATCGTCGGCGGCCTCGTGCTGCAGGTCGGCGAGTCGGTGGTGGACGCCTCCTTGCGCCACCGCATCGACGAGCTCCGCGAGGCCCTGCTGTCGAGCCGGATCGACTCGGCCGTGACCAGCTGATGCGCGCGCGACACGCAATCCGACCTGAGCTGAGAAAGGTGACCACCCCCGTATGAAGCTGCGACCCGATGAGATCACCAAGGTCCTCCGGGACCAGATCGAGCAGTACTCGGGGACCGTGGAGGTCGAGGAGGTCGGCACCGTCCTCCAGGTCGGAGACGGCATCGCCCGCGTCCACGGCCTCCGGTCCTGCGTGTCCCTCGAGATGCTCGACTTCCCCGAGGGGGTCACCGGCCTCGCGCTGAACCTGGAGGAGGACAACGTCGGCGTCGTGCTCCTCGGCGACGACACCCTCATCAAGGAGGGCGACACCGTCCGGCGCACCGGGAAGGTCATCCAGGTCCCGGTCGGCGAGGCGCTGCTCGGTCGTGTGGTGGACCCGCTCGGCAACCCGCTCGACGATCGTGGCCCCATCGTCACCGAGCACTACCGCCCCGTGGAGTTCAAGGCTCCGGGGGTGGTGCAGCGGCAGCCGGTGAAGGAGCCGCTGCAGACCGGCATCAAGGCCATCGACGCCCTGATCCCGATCGGCCGCGGCCAGCGCGAGCTGATCATCGGTGACCGCCAGACCGGCAAGACGACCATCGCCGTCGACACGATCATCAACCAGCGCGGCCAGGGCGTGATGTGCTTCTACGTGGCCATCGGCCAGAAGGCCTCCACGGTCGCCGCCGTGGTCGAGCGCCTGCGCGCCGCCGGCGCCATGGAGTACACGACGGTCATCGCCGCCACCGCCTCGCAGTCGGCGCCGCTGAAGTACTTGGCGCCCTACTCGGCCGCGGCCATGGGCGAGTACTTCCTGTACGGCGGCCAGCACGCCCTGTGCGTGTACGACGACCTCTCCAAGCAGGCCGATGCCTACCGCCAGATGTCGCTGCTCTTGCGGCGCCCGCCGGGTCGCGAGGCCTTCCCGGGCGACGTCTTCTACCTCCACAGCCGCCTCCTGGAGCGCGCCTGCAAGTTGAGTGACGACCTCGGCGGGGGCTCGCTCACCGCGCTGCCGATCATCGAGACGCAGGCCGGCGACGTCTCGGCCTACATCCCGACCAACGTGATCTCGATCACGGACGGGCAGATCTTCCTGGAGAGCAAGCTTTTCTTCTCCGGGGTCCGCCCGGCCCTGAACGTCGGCATCTCGGTCAGCCGCGTGGGTGGCTCGGCCCAGATCAAGGCCATGCGCAAGGTGGCCGGCAAGCTGAAGCTCGAGCTCGCCCAGTACCGCGACCTCGAGGCCTTCGCCCAGTTCGGCTCCGAGCTCGACGCCGCGACGCAGCGCACGCTGGCCCGCGGCGCCCGCTTCGTCGCCTCCCTCAACCAGCCGGCCTACGCGCCGTGGCCGGTGGAGGAGCAGGTGGCGATCATCTACGCTGCCAACCAGGGCCACCTCGACGCGGTCCCCGTGGCCGACGTGCCCGACGTGAACGAGTCGATCCGCCGCGAGCTGCGCGAGAAGGGCGCCGACCTGCTGGCGTCCGTCCGCGACTCGAAGGAGCTGTCGGACGAGGTCGCCGGCAAGATCGAGGACATCGTGAAGGGCGTCGTTCGCCAGTACGCTCCGACCGACGCCCCCGAAGCGGCCGCGCCCGCCGAGGAGCCCCCCGCCGAGGAGGCGACCGAAGCGGCTCCGGCCGCCGTCTAGGCACCTATGGCGACCACCCGCGACATCAAGCGGCGGATCGAATCCGTCCGCAACACGCGCAAGATCACCCGCGCCATGGAGCTGGTGGCCTCGGCCAAGATGCGCCACGCGCAGGAGAACATCGAGGCGCTGCGCCCCTACGCTGCCGCGATGCGGCGGCTGATGGCGCAGGCGGCCCGCCAGAGCGGCGGCGCCAAGGGTCTCGCGCTGCTGGAGGAGCGTCCGGCGGAGGGGACGGCGGTCGTCGTCGCGATCACCGGAGACCGCGGCCTGGCCGGCGCGTTCAACGTCAACATCGTCCGCCAGGCCTTCGGCGTCGCCGACGACCTGCGCGCGCAGGGCTTCACCGACGTGGAGTTCACGACGGTGGGCAAGAAGGGCGCGGGCACCATCGCGTTCCGCGGGATGACCATCGACCGCTCCTTCCGGGGGTTCTCGGTCGAGCCGACCTTCGCCGACGCCGAGCAGGTCACCGAGCACCTGGTGCGGCGCTTCACCTCCGGCGACGTCAACCGCGTCGTCATCGTCTACAACGCATTCAAGTCGGTGCTCGAGCAGTCCGTCTCCACCGAGCGGCTGCTGCCCGTGGAGCGGGTCGTCGTCTTCGACGAGGACGGCGAGGGCGGGGGGGGCGAGCGCGAGACGCGCTCGGGCGTCGCGATCTTCGAGCCCGACGCCGAGGAGTTCCTCGGCAAGCTGCTGCCCGACTTCCTCTACACCACCATCTTCCGCGCACTGCTGGAGAGCGCGGCCTCCGAGCTGGCGGCCCGCCGCACCGCGATGCGCAACGCCACGGACAACGCCGGCGCGCTGATCGACGACCTCACGCTCGCCATGAACCGTGCCCGCCAGGCGGCCATCACCCAGGAGATCCTGGAAGTGGTCGCGGGCGCCGACGCCCTCCAGTAACGCACCAGCCCCGAGGAGAGATCTCAAGAATGTCTGACGACGCTCGAAGCACCGGCACGATCATCGAGATCAAGGGGGTGGTGATCGACGCCCACTTCCCGGACGGGCTGCCGAGCATCTACAACGCGATCGAGATCGACCGCGGCTCGGATGCCCCGGCGCTGGTGGCCGAGGTGCAGCAGCACCTGGGCGACAACCGCGTGCGCGCGGTCGCCTTCGACACCACCGACGGCCTCGCCCGTGGCACCTCGGTCACCGACACCGGGGCCCCGATCTCGGTTCCGGTGGGCGAGCGCACGCTCGGTCGCATCTTCAACGTTCTCGGCGACACGATCGACGAGGGCGCCGACGTGGGCGAGGGCGAGCGCTGGCCGATCCACCGCAAGGCGCCGGCCTTCGACCAGCTCAACCCCACCGAGGAGATCTTCGAGACCGGCATCAAGGTCGTCGACCTGCTCGCCCCGTACGTGAAGGGCGGCAAGATCGGCCTCTTCGGCGGCGCCGGCGTGGGCAAGACGGTGCTCATCCAGGAGCTGATCAACAACATCGCCCAGGAGCACGGCGGCCTGTCGGTGTTCGCCGGCGTCGGCGAGCGCACCCGCGAGGGCAACGACCTCTGGCTGGAGATGAAGGAGAGTGGGGTCATCGACAAGACCGCGCTCGTGTACGGCCAGATGAACGAGCCGCCGGGAGCCCGCCTGCGCGTGGCCCTCTCCGGCCTGACGATGGCCGAGTACTTCCGCGACCAGGGCGGACAGGACGTCCTCCTGTTCGTGGACAACATCTTCCGCTTCGTGCAGGCCGGCTCCGAGGTCTCCGCGCTCCTGGGCCGCATGCCCTCCGCCGTGGGTTACCAGCCGACCCTCCAGAGCGAGATGGGTGACCTGCAGGAGCGGATCACCTCGACCCGGTCCGGGTCGGTCACCTCGGTGCAGGCCATCTACGTCCCCGCCGACGACCTCACCGACCCGGCCCCGGCCGCGTCGTTCGCCCACCTCGACGCCACCACGGTGCTCTCGCGGGCCATCTCGGAGAAGGGCATCTACCCGGCCGTGGATCCGCTCGACTCCACCAGCCGCATCCTCTCCAAGGACGGCGTCGGCGCCGAGCACTACGGGGTCGCGACCCGCGTCCAGGAGATCCTGCAGCAGTACAAGGACCTCCAGGACATCATCGCCATCCTCGGCGTGGACGAGCTCACCGACGAGCAGAAGCTCGCCGTGTCGCGCGCCCGCCGCATCGAGCGCTTCCTCTCCCAGCCCTTCCACGTGGCCGAGGCCTTCACCGGCCGTCCGGGCGCGTACGTGCCGCTGTCGGAGACGATCCGCGGCTTCAAGGAGATCGTTGAGGGCCAGCACGACGACCTCCCCGAGGAGGCCTTCTTCCTGGTCGGCGGCATCGGCGAGGCCGTCGAGAAGGCCGCGACCCTGAAGGCCGGGTAGCGCGTCGTGAGCACCGCCATCGGCACGGAGCGCAAGCGCCTCGGCGTTCGCGTCCTCACCCCGGAGGGCGCGGCCTTCGACGACCTCGCCTACATGGTCATCGCCCCGAGCGTTCGGGGTGAGGTCGGCATCCTGCCGCGCCACACCCCCTTCATCGCGTTCCTGAAGATGGGCGAGACCCGCCTCAAGCTGCTCGACGACTCGGAGGTCGTCTACGCGACCTCCGAGGGCTACCTCTCGGTCGAGGACGACCGCGTCCTGGTGCTCGTGGAGCAGGCCGAGCCGGCCGACCAGATCGACGTCGCGCGCGCACAGGCCGCCCTGGAGCGAGCCGATCAGGCCCTCGCCGACGCCGGCGACGACGATGTGGCCCGGGTGGCCGCCGAGAGCGCCCGCCGCCGCGCCGAGAACCGCCTCAACGTGGCGGGCAAGCTCTGATCTGAACGACCGCGGCCGCCGCCGCCCGGCCCTCGGAGACGAGGGTCCGTGCCGGCGTCCACGAGCTCCGCGAGCCCGGGCGCGGTCCGGCCGGGAAGTTGCTCCCCGGAAACGCGATGATCGCGTAATCGACGGGTCCGAGCTCGTCCATTCGTGCTCGTGTCCCGGCGATGGTGAGGCGCCGACAGGATGCGCCGTCGCGCCCTCGCCTCGCCGCCACCGCTGCTCGGCGCCCCGGTATCGTTTTCCGGATGCCGCGCCCGCCCCACCTCCGCGCCGGGACTCTGGGCGTGAGCATCCTGGCGATCCTCATCGGCGTGCTGATCGGGGGCGTGGTGGGCGCCGCTGCGGCGCCCACCCCCCGCGCGGTGACGGCGAGCGCGCCGGAGATCGCGCTGGCGAAGACCTACGCGCCGGTCGTGGAGCTACGCGAGCAGCCCGAATCGTGCGACGGGGGAGTGCCCTACGAGCCGATCGACGTCGACCTGCTGATGGGCAACGACGAGGTGGCCCTGCGAGGGCCGTGGGACCGGACCAACCTCGTCGCCGTGGGCCCGCGGGCCTCCGACCTGGCGCGCGGGCTCTGGGAGTACCACCTCGACTTCCCGGGCGACACGCTCGACCCCGGCTGCACCTTCGAGGAGTGGGAGGCTCGGCTCCAGGCGGACGGCGCACCCACCGCCTACGCGCGCGTCGTGACCGAGGCGGCGTACCCCGGGAAGCTCGCCCTGCAGTACTGGTTCTACTACGTCTTCAACGACTGGAACAACGCGCACGAGGGTGACTGGGAGATGATCCAGCTCGTCTTCGACGCCGGCACCCCGGCGCAGGCGCTTGCGGGCCGGCCGGCGGAGGTGGGCTACAGCCAGCACTCCAGCGCCGAGCGGGCACAGTGGGGCGACCCCAAGCTCCAGCTCGTGGACGGCACCCATCCGGTGGTTCATCCGGCGGCCGGCTCGCAGGCCAACTTCTTCGAGTCGCGGCTCTACCTCATGCGCAGCTCGGCGGAGGGGGTCGGCTGTGACAACACGCTCGGCCCCTCGAAGACCGTCCGCCCGGGGATCGAGACGATCCCGACCGACCCCGCCGACTACCTGCGCGCCTATCCGTGGCTGGGCTTCGAGGGGCGCTGGGGCGAGAAGCAGCGCAGCTTCTTCAACGGGCCCACCGGCCCGAACCTGAAGACCCAGTGGACGCAGCCGATCACCTGGTCGAGGCAGAGCTGGCGCGACAAGAGCTTCGACGTCCCCGCGGCGGGCGCGGTGGGGACCCAGGCGACCGACCTCTTCTGCGGGGCCGTCGAGATCGGCTCGGAGGCGCTGCGCCGGGTGAAGATCAATCCCGGTCGCTCGGCGGCCGTCATCGGGGGCTTGGCCGTGCTGCTGCTGTGGGCGCTCTCGCGCACCCGTTGGGAGCCCGTCTCGCCGCTGCGCCTGGCCCGCCGGCGCGCCTGGGGCCAGATGCTCTCGGGCTCGGGCCGCATGCTCGCCGGCCGGCCTCGGGTGTTCCTCGGCATCGGGCTCCTCTTCGTGCCCCTCGGGATCCTGATCACCCTCCTGCAGTGGCTGGTCTTCCAGGTCGCCTTCCTCGCTCCGCTCGTCGACGAGGCCGGTGAGCGCAACGCGTTCGTCGGCGCGCTGGTCTTCGGCCTCGGCCTGGCCTTCACGGTCCTCGGCTTCGCGGTGGTGCAGGCGGCGACGGCGCGGGCCCTGGTGGAGATCGACGAGGGACGGCCGGTGACGGCGCTCTCGGCCTATCGTTCCGTGCTGCCGCGGCTGCGGTCACTGATCCCGGCGCTGATCGTGTTCGCGGTCGTGCAGATCGTGCTCGACCTCACGGTGGTGCTGGTGCCCGTCGCCGTCTTCCTGCTGGTGCGCTGGTCGATGCTCGGCGTCGTCGCTGCCGTCGAGGGCGGATCGCCGATCGCGCTCCTGCGCCGCAGCGCCGCGCTGGCGCGCGGCCACTGGTGGCGGGTGGCGAGCGTAGCCCTCGGCGTCACGGCCGTCGCCCTCCTCCTCGGCCCCGCCGTCGGGGTCCTCTTCCTCCTGGCGACAGGCGCGGCCTTCGACCTGGTCAACCTGATCGCCGCCCTGGTCTACGTCAGCGCGCTGCCCTTCGCCGCGATGGCGATGGCCTACCTCTACTTCGACCTGCGGGTCCGCAGCGAGCTCCGGCCCGATGCCGAGCGCGCCGACGGCGAGCTGCCCCCGGAGCTGCCGGCGACCGCCTGAACGGTGCTCATCCCGCCGCGAGCGCGCGCACACCCTCCCGCCAGGCGGCGTCGAGGTCGGCCCCCGGCGGGAATCGCTCGGTCAGCTCGAGCATCACCATCCCGTGGGCGAAGGCCCAGGCCGCGCGGGCGCGGTCGGCATCGCCCCCCGCGGCCGCCATGAGCGGCGCCCCCGCACGCTGCTCCAGCCCGGCCGGCAGCCGTTCGCGGGGCAACGGCCGGTCGTTGATCAGGCGGTAGAGATGGGGGTGGGCGAGAGCGAACGACCGATACGCCGACGCGAACGCCGCCAGGGGGTCGGCCGCGCCCTCCACGGCCTCCTCGCACCGCTCGGCGAACTCGCGCAGGCCGTCAGCGATCAGCGCGGTCTCGAGCGCCTCCTTGTCGGCCAGGTGTTTGTAGATCGAGGGGGCACGGATGCCCACGGCCTCGGCGAGGCGGCGCATGGACAGCGCCTCGGGGCCGCCCTGCTCGAGCAGCCTGCGGCCCGCGGCCACCAACTGCTGGCCGCGGGCGCTGAGCTCAGGAGCGCTGGAGGCCGTCACGGGTGCGCGGACCGTATCCGGCGGCGCGGTCCATGGCGATGTGGAAGCCCCACGCGAGCGCCGCGGCAGCGGGCCCCCCGCCGACGATCCCGAGCGATGCCAGTGCCATGAGCACGATGGGGCCCGCGGGGCGGTGCAGGGCGTTGTAGAGCGGCACCGCCCGCGGGTGGATCTGCCCCCGGGCGAGGCCGCGGCCGATACCGGGCAACAGGGCGACGTCGGGTGCCATCGCGGTCGCGGCGACCCAACCCCACGTGGCGTCGGTGGCGACGACCACGGCGACCGCGGCGCCCAGGAGCGCGACCGACAGCAGACCCTGCGCGACGCGCAGGCCGGGGCGGTTGAGCATGGTCTGCGCGGTCATGGCGAGTCCCTCCGATGCGGCGAACACTGTTAGCTGCCAGGTTAGCTAACAGTGTTAGCAACAGTCAAGCGGATCGTCTGCCACGCCGGTGCCGGTTCCTGCCTGGCGGTCGTGTCGGGGGCGCGCGCCCCGGCACGCGGTGGGAGAGAGGTGGCGGGTGGTCATCCGGCCCCCCGGAGCGGCCGGCCGAGCCCGTCCGCTCCCGGTCGCGATACTGCCCCGATGCACCTCGTCCCCGACGTCCTGCGGGTCCGCGCCTTCCGCGACCTCTGGCTGGCGAGCGTCGCATCCAACGCCGGTAGCTGGCTCCAGATCGTCGCGAGCGGGTGGCTGATCCTGAAGGCGACCGGCAGCCCTGCGGCCGTCGGTGCCCTGGCGCTCGTCACGCGGGCGCCCGCGCTGGCGCTGGCCGCCGCCGCGGGCAGGCTCGCCGACCGGCACGACAGGCGCCTGGTGGGGATCTGGACCTTCCTCCTGCAGGCCGTGTCGGCCGGCGTGCTCGCGGTGATCACGCTGACCGCGGGCGTCCAGGTCTGGGCGATCTACCTCCTCACCTTCGTGATCGGCGTCGGATTCGCCCTGGGCCTGCCCGCCATGCTGGCGCTGATCCCCTCGCTGGTGCCCCGCCGGCAGCTCTCCCAGGCGGTCAGCCTGAACGCGGCCGGCATCAACGTCGCCCGCCTCGTCGGCCCGGCGATCGGGGGCCTGACACTGGCGCTCTTCGGCGCGACGGTGTGCTTCGCCCTGAACGCCCTCTCCTTCCTGGCGCTCGTGCTCGTACTGCTGGCCCTGCCACCCCAGCCCGCCGCCGCCGGAAGCGCCGGGGCGCGGATGCGGGAGGCCTTCGGGACCGCCATGCGCGACCGTGCGCTTCGCCGTCTGCTCCTCGGCATGGCCCTGTTCACGGCGCTCGCGTCGCCCATCCAGGAGCTCGCGCCCGTGGTGGCCGACCGCCTCGACGCCGGCGCGGGCGGCCTCGGGCTCATGCTCGGCGCCATGGGCGGCGGGGCGCTCGTCGGCGCGTGGATGCTCGAGCGTCTCGGCGCCGCGGGGATGCCGCGCCATCGCGCCCTGCCGATCGCGAGCCTCAGCTTCTCGGCCGGGCTCATGGTCGTGGCCCTGACGCCGTGGTTCGCGCTCGGCCTCGCCGGGATGGCCTTCAGCGGGATCTTCTGGATCTGGATGTTCGCCGGGACCAACACCGCGATCCAGCTGCTGGCGCCCGCGCCGCTGCTCGGGCGCCTGCTCGGCCTCTATCAGCTCTCGGTGATCGGCCCGATCGCGATCGGCTCGACCCTCGCAGGGGTGGTGGCCGAGAGGGTGGGCATCGAGGCCACCCTCGCCGGCTGCGCCGCTCTGCTGGCGGCCTGGGGCGCCTGGAGCCTGCGCTACCCGGTGATGGAGATCGACCACCACGAGTGGTCGCGGACCTCTGGCTCACTCGACGAAGGCGGCCACCGCGTCGAGCATCCCGGCGGGGGCCCGCCCGTCGATCTCGAGGAAGTGCCCGACGCCGGCGACCCGCAGGGTCCGGGTCGGTAGGGCCTTCTGCCGGCGGGCCTTGGCCAGCAGGGCCATGTCGCCGATCGGCACGGTCCGGTCGCGGGTGCCGTGCACGAGGAGCGCCGGCTGAGGGGCCCGCGCCGCGTCGCGGCGCGGGTCGCGCGCGAGCGTCGCCCGGGAGACGGCGGTCCCCGCAAGCCGGTCGAGCAGACGGCCCGCCGTCCCCGAGACACGCGGCAGCGCGCCCAGGGGGCGCCCGGGCGCCGAGAGGGTCACGACCCGCGTCACGGGGGCCGTGCGCGCGGCCTGGAGGGCCAGATCGCCGCCCTGGCTGTGGCCGATCAGCGCGATGCGCGTTCGGTCGACGCCCGGGAGCGAGGCCAGGGTGCGCGCCGCCGCGCCGGCGTCGCGCGCGAGGGGCCGCGCGTCGAGCCAGCTGAGCGCGGGCCCGTCCGACGCGCCGATGCCGCGCTTGTCGTAGCGCAGCACCGCCACCCCACGCCGCGCGAGGCCGAGGGCGATCCCCCGGTAGGCCCCGTCACCGCGGTCGCCGAACGTCCCGTCGCGGTTGTTGGGGCCGAATCCGCCCACGAGCACCGCGGCCGGGAAGGGCCCCGGACCGGGTGGCACCGCCAGGGTGCCCGAGAGCGTCACCCCGCCCCCCGCGGGGATCGCGACCGGCCGCTCGGCGGGGGCGGGACCCGCCGGGCCGATCAGGAGAAGGGCGCTGACGAGGGCGGCGAGCATGCCTCCGAGCGTAGATCGTCGTGCCGCCGACGGCCCCCCGGGGCGGTTAGGGGTGGGCAAATCCCCGGCGCAGCCGGCCCGCGGCGGCGCGTAGGGTATCCTCCCGGGGTGGACGAGGTCCTGCTCGCCGAGCGGCTGATCGCCTACGACACCTCCCGCCGTTCGGGGATCGGCCAGGCCACGGATTTCGTGGCCGGATGGCTCGAGGCCCGGGGGGCATCCGTCGAATCCGTCGAGACCGGCGGTCGGCGGAGCCTGGTGGCGAGGGTCGGATCGGGCCCGCTGCGGCTCATCCTCCATGGGCACATCGACGTCGTGCCCGGGCATCCGGAGCAGTTCGAGCCCCGGATCGACGGCGGCCGCCTGTACGGGCGCGGCGCCTACGACATGAAGGCGGCGCTCGCGGCGATGATGCTCTGTGTCGCCGACCTGTCCACCGGGCTGCCGGGCGTGCAGTTGGAGCTGGTCGTAGTGCCCGACGAGGAGCGCTCGGAGCCGGGCGACAACCACACCCAGATCATGGTCCGCGACGGGCTGCGCGCCGACTTCGTCGTCTGCGGCGAGCCAACCGACATGCAGGTCGGCGTTCAGGCGAAGGGCGTCCTGATGCTACGCATCGACGTGCCCGGAACCGCCGCGCACGGCGCCACGCCCTGGCTGGGCGACAATGCGGTCCTGCGTGCCGTCGAACTCTTCCGCCGGATCTCCGGTCTCCCGTTCGCGTCCGAGTCGGCGCCCCTCTTCGAGCACCCCTCGATCAACCTCGGGCGCATCCAGGGCGGCGACGCGGTGAACAAGGTCCCGGACACCTGCAGGATGGACGTGGACCTGCGGTATCTGCCGGGCCAGTCGCCCGACGAGGTGCTGCGCCAGGTCCGCACGCTCGACCCGATGGCGCGCCTCGAGGTGCTGCTGGAGCGCCCGCCTGCCGACGTCTCGCCCGGCCATCCGCTGGTGCAGGCGCTGCTGGCCGCCGCGAGCCTCCACGAGCCCTCGGCCACCTCGGTCGGCCGCGACGGGGCCTCCGATGCCGTCGCCTTCCTCGAGGTGGGCGTCCCCGCGGTCGAGTTCGGCCCCCGCGGGGCAGGACACCACGGCCCGGACGAGTACGTCGAGATCGAGAGCCTGCCCCTCTACCGGCGCGCGCTGGCGGAGTTCGCCCGCCGCGCCGCGGCGCTCCCCGCGCCGAGTCCCGCCGTCGATCCGGAGGTCGCCGCCTCGTGAGCGAGACGCCCGAGTCCCCGCACCAGCGTGCCCGCTACTGGCGCGTGCCGCGCCGGCGCCGCGGGTGGATCTCGATCCTCGGCTGGTCGCTGTGGGGCCTCGTCGCCGTCGCCGTGTCGGTGCTGGCGGGCGGCTACATCTATCTCGACGACACCCTCCAGGCCGCGGCGCCCAACACGCCGGAGGCCAAGGAAGCGCGGGCGGCCACCAAGCCCGTCCTGCCCGGGGAGGCGACCAACGTCCTGCTGATCGGCTCGGACTCGCGTCCCTCCGAGGGCGACCCGGGACGCAGCGATTCGCTGATCCTGGTGCGGATGGACCCCCGGCGGGACTTCATCTCGATGCTCTCGTTCCCACGCGACCTCTACGTCCCGATCGCCGACCGGGGCACCACGGACAAGATCAACGCCGCCTACTCCTACGGGCCGGCCACCACGATCAAGACCGTCGAGCAGCTCACCGGCCAGCCGGTCAACGCCTACATGATCGTCGACTTCACCGGCTTCGCGAACCTCGTGGACGCCGTCGGCGGGGTGTACCTGGACATCGACCGCCGCTACTACAACAAGAACGTCGGCACGGCGGCGACGAACTACGACGACATCGACCTCCAGCCCGGCTACCAGCGCCTGGACGGGGCGAACGCCCTCGACTACGTGCGCTATCGGCACACCGACTCGACCTACTCGCGCGACGCGCGCCAGCAGACCTTCCTGTCCGAGCTCAAGCGCCAGACGAAGGACTTCGGGAACCTCACCAACGTCACCACCTTCCGCAAGATCTGGGGGAGGAACATCGAGACCAGCATCCGCGACCCGAAGAGGTTCCTGTCGCTGCTGGAGCTCGCGCTGGTGACGCCCAAGGACCGCATCGCGCGTGTCTCGATCAACGCCGGCAGCGACATGACCGCGGCGGGCGCGTCGATCCAGGTGGCGAGCCAGGCGGCCATCGACGAGGCGGTGTCGGCCTGGCGGGAGCCGGAGTTCGAGTTCGGCACGAAGGCCGCGAAGAAGCCGGTCAACCCGGAGTCGGTCGACGTCACGGTCCTCAACGGCAGCGGGCGCCTGCTGGCCGCCGAGAACGTGGCCGAGGCGCTCGCGACCCGCAAGTACCACACCCTCGTGGGCGGCAACGCCGACGCCTTCGACCACGCCTCCAGCGCGGTCTACTACGCGCCCGCGTTCCGGGAGCCGGCGCGCAAGATCGCCGCGCTCCTCGGGCCCAACGCCACCATCGGCGCTCTCGCTGGCTCGGCGAAGGCCCACGGCAACGAGGTCGTCGTCTACACGGGCGCCGACTTCACCGGCACGCTCGCGCCGCCGCCGCCCCCGGTCAAGGAGCCCCCCGCCGACACGGTTGACACCACGAGCCTCGTCGAGCCCCTGCGGGAGGCGCGCAAGGCGGTCCCGCGGTTCAACGTGATGGCCCCGCTGAAGGTGGCCTCCGGATCACGGGTGCGCATCGTGCGGCCCTATCGGATCAACACCGGCTCGGGTCGGAACGGCCCGCCCGCCATCAAGATCGTCTTCGAGCACGACTACCACGAGTACTGGGGCATCGAGATGACCTCGATGCGCAACCCGCCGATCATCACCGGCGAGACGGGCTCGTTCGGCTCCGGCGGGCGCGAGTACCTGACCTTCTACGACGGCAAGAACCTCCAGAGACTGGCCTTCCGGGTGGGTGGGGTCACCTACTGGATCTCCAATACTCTCAACAACGACCTGAGTGCCAAGACGATGCAGGAGATCGCCAAGTCGATGCGCCCCCTGAACCGCGCGAAGCTCAAGAAGGGCCGTACCGATACGGCGATCTCGGTGGAGACGGAGGGGTCGACGCCATGAGCGAGCCCACCGCGGATGAGGAGCCCGGGGTGCGCGAGCGTATCGGGGTCATCGGGGCGGGCTACGTCGGCCTGGTGACCGGCGTGTGCATGGCGTCGCTGGGCTACCAGGTGACGCTGCGCGACATCGACGCGGCGAAGGTGGCCGCGCTCAACGACGGCCAGGTGCCGATCTACGAGCCGGGCCTCGGGGACGTCATGGCCCAGCACGCGTCGCGCCTCACCTACACGCTTTCGCTGGAGCGGATGCTCGACCGCTCGGACATCATCTTCATCGCGGTCGACACCCCGCCGACCTACTCGGGCGATGCCGACCTCTCGCGCGTCATGGGGGTGGTGGACGAACTGGAGCGCGTCGGCGCCGACGCCCGCCACATCCTCGTGATGAAGAGCACGGTCCCGGTGGGCACCGGCGAGCGGGTGCGGGCCGAGCTCGACGCCCGCGGCCTCTCCCAGGTGGGCTACTGCTCGAACCCCGAGTTCCTGAAGGAGGGCGCGGCGATCGCGGACTTCCTGCATCCGGACCGGGTCGTCGTCGGGTCGTTCGACGCGCGGCACGGGGACCGGGTCGCGTCGCTCTACGCGACGCTCGAGGCCCCGATCGTGCGGACGACCGTCCCGACGGCCGAGATGGTGAAGTATGCGTCGAACGCCTTCCTCGCGACCAAGATCAGCTTCATCAACGAGATCGCCAACGTCTGCGAGGAGGTCGGCGCCGACGTGTCCGTCGTCTCGCGCGGCATGGGCCTCGACACGCGCATCGGGAACTCCTTCCTGCGCGCGGGCATCGGCTTCGGCGGCAGCTGCTTCCCGAAGGACGTCTCGGCGCTCAAGCAGCTCGCCGGCAACTCGGGCTACCACTTCCAGCTGCTCACCTCGGTGATCGAGGTCAACGAGCTGCAGAAGCGCCGCGTGATCGGGAAGCTGAAGAAGCACCTGGGCAGCCTCGAGGGTAAGCGGGTCGCCCTGCTGGGGCTGGCGTTCAAGCCGGAGACCGACGACATGCGCGAGGCGTCGAGCCTCGTGCTGGCGGCGCGGCTCCTCGCCGAGGGGGCGAAGGTGAGCGCGTTCGACCCGATCGTCGGGCACTCCGCCGACCGCCTGAACGGCGTCGATATGAGCGCGAGCGCCGAGGCCGCGGTTGCCGGCGCCGATGCCGCCGTGCTCGTGACCGAATGGGCGTCGATCGTCGGCATGGACTGGGCGGCCGTGCAGCCGACCATGCGGACGCCGGTGATGATCGACGGGCGAAACGCCCTCGACCCCCTGTTCATGACCGGCCTCGGCTACGTCTTCGAGGGCATCGGGCGGATCCCGGCGCACGTCGACGACACGCGGTGACGCAGGCCGTCGTCCTCGTCGGGGGCGAGGGCCGTCGACTTCGGCCGCTCACCGACACGCGGCCCAAGCCGATGATGCCCCTGGTCGACCGGCCCTTCGTCGCCCATCAGATCGACCTTCTGCGCCGCCACGGCATCGACGACGTGATCTTCTCCTGCGGGTACCGGCCGGACGCCCTTCGCGCGCATTTCGGTGACCGCTCGCCCGAGGGCGTCCGCTTCCGGTACGTGGTCGATCCGGAGCCCCTCGGCACGGCCGGGGCGGTGAAGAACGCGGCGGACCTCATCGAGGACGAGGCCTTCCTCGTCCTCAACGGGGACATCCTCACCGACCTCGATCTCGACGCCTTCATGGCGCGTCACCGGGAGACCCGCGCGACGGGCACGATCGCGCTGACGCCGGTCGAGGACCCGAGCGCCTTCGGGCTGGTGCGCCTCTTCGAGGACGGCTCCGTGGACGCTTTCGTGGAGAAGCCCGCCCCCGAGGATCTGATACCGGGCGAGCCGTTCCGCATCAACGCCGGCACGTATCTGCTGGAGCCCGGGGTGCTCGCGCGCATCCCGGACGGGCGCTCCTGCTCGATCGAGAGGGAGATCTTCCCGCTGCTCGCCGGGGACGGCACGCTGTACGGCTTCCCGAGCGACGCCTACTGGCGCGACATCGGCACGCCCGCGTCGTACCTGTCCGCGGTCCACGACGTCCTCACGGGGGCCCTGCACACCGAGTCGCCCACCGGCGCGCCGTATCTGGGCGAGGGCGCCTCGGTCGACCCCTCGGCCCGCATCGACGCCCTCTCCACGCTCGGCGCCGGCGCGGTGCTGGGCGCCGGGGCGCGCGTCACGGCCAGCACGATCGGCGCGGGCGCGCGGATCGGCGAGGGCGCGGTGATCGACGGCGCGATCGTGGGGGAGCGGGTGGCCGTGGCGCCCGGCGTGCGCCTCGACCCCGGCGCGATCGTCGGCGACCGGGCCGTGATCGGCTCGGGCGCGCGCGTGGATCCGGGCGTCCCGGTCCCCACGGACGGCCGCGTCGGGTGAGCGCCGCGGCGCTCCGGTAGGCTGCCCCGGTGTTCGGACTCGATGGACCTGATGCGACGTCGGCGGACAGCCTCGGGCTGATCCGGGGGATGGGCGCGTCGGCGGCGGCCTTCGACCAGGCCCGCGCGGCCGCCGAGGCGGTGGAGCTGATCTACCCTCCCGGCGAGGTCCGCGACGTGGCGATCTGCGGCATGGGCGGCTCGGCGATCGCCGCCGACCTGGTGATCGGCGCCTACCGCGAGCGCCTGCGCGTGCCGGTCGCCGTCGTGCGCGACTACTACCTGCCGGGATGGATCGGCGAGAACACGCTGGTCGTCCTCAGCTCGTACTCGGGGGGCACGGAGGAGACGCTCACCTGCGCCTCGCAGGCCCTTGACCGGAACTCGCTCTGCGTCGCCGTCACCAGCGGCGGGAAGCTCGGCTCGCACTACGCCGACGAGGGCGTCCCGGTGATCCCGGTCGCGCCGGGGCTCCAGCCGCGCGCCGCCCTGCTGTGGATGCTGATCCCCCTGGTGGTGCTCTTCGACCGGCTCGAGGTGCTGCCCTCGATGACGTCCGACCTCGAGGAGGCCCGCGCCACCGTGGCGGCCGCGGTCGCCACCCTCGGCCCGGACGTCCCGGAGGCCGGGAACCCCGCCAAGCAGCTCGCCCGCTCGCTGCAGGCGAGCGTTCCGCTCGTGTGGGGCTCCGAGCTGACCGCGCCCATCGCCACCCGCTGGAAGGACCAGTTCAACGAGAACGCCAAGGTGCCGGCCTACGCCTCGACCCTGCCCGAGCTCGATCACAACGAGATCGTCGGGTTCACCGGCATGCCGGCGCCGCTCAGCGAGCTCGCCCAGCTGATCCTCCTGCGCGACGAGCGCCAGCACCGCCAGGTGCAGCGGCGCTTCGACCTCACCAAGGAGCTGATCGAGCCGCACGTCAGCCGGGTGCTGTCGATCACCTCCGAGGGCCAGAGCGCCCTTGCGCGCTCGCTGGACCTGGTGATGCTCGGCGACTACGTGTCGCTCTACCTCGCCCTGCTCCGCGCCGTCGATCCGGGCCCGGTCGACGTGATCGAGCGCCTCAAGGAGCGGCTGGCCGAGACCGGTTACGGCAGGAGCGCGGACCCGAGCGCGTGAGCCCCGCGGCTCCGGGCCCCCGTCACGATGTCGCCGACCTGGGCCTGGCCCGGCTCGGCGGGCAGGGGATCGAGTGGGCCGACCGCGACATGCCGGTGCTGCGCTCGATCCGTGAGCGCTTCGCCCGCGAGGCACCTCTGGCAGGGCTGCGCGTGTCCGCCTGCCTGCACGTCACCACCGAGACGGCCAACCTGGTGCGCACGCTGAGCGCCGGCGGCGCCGACGTGGTGCTGGTGGCCTCCAACCCGCTCTCGACCCAGGACGACGTGGCCGCGGCCCTGGTGCAGGAGCACGGCATCGCCACCTTCGCCCGCCGGGGGGAGGACGATCGCACCTACTACCGTCACATCATGGCCGCGATCGACCACGCTCCCCACATCACGATGGACGACGGGGCCGACGTCATCGGCGTGCTCCACGGCGAGCGCCGGGAGATGCTGGACGGGGTCATCGGCGGCACCGAGGAGACCACGACGGGGATCATCCGCCTCCGGGCCCTCGAGGCCCAGGGCGGTCTCGGCTTCCCCGTGGTCTCGGTGAACGACGCCGACACCAAGCACCTGTTCGACAACCGCTACGGCACGGGGCAGTCCACCGTCGACGGGCTCCTGCGCGCGACGAACGTGCTGGTGGCCGGCCGGCGCGCCGTGGTGGCGGGCTTCGGCTGGTGCGGGCGCGGGGTGGCGAGCCGGCTGCGCGGGATGGGCGCGAACGTGATCGTGCTCGAGGTGAACCCGCTGCGGGCCCTCGAGGCGGTCATGGAGGGATTCCAGGTGATGCCGGTGGGCGAGGCCGCGCGCGTCGGCGACATCTTCATCACGGCGACCGGCGACGTGAACGTGATTCGCCGCGAGCACGTCGCGGTGATGAAGGATGGTGCGATCCTCGCCAACACCGGGCACTTCAACGTCGAGATCGACCTGCCCGGACTCGTCGACCTCGCCGTGGCGGTCGCCGAGGTGCGCCCGTCGGTGCAGGAGTACCGGATGGCCGACGGGCGGCGGATCCACCTCCTCGCCGAGGGGCGCCTGCTGAACCTCTCCTGCGCGGAGGGGCACCCGGCCTCGGTGATGGACATGAGCTTCGCCAACCAGGCTCTGAGCGTCGAGTACCTCGCGCGCGAGGGCGCCTCGCTCGAGCGGCGTGTCTACTCGGTCCCCCGGCGCATCGACGACGAGATCGCCACGCTGAAGCTGGCGTCGCTCGGCGTCGACATCGACGTCCTCACCGAGGAGCAGATCGGCTACCTCGCCTCGTGGGACCAGGGGACGTGACCGGGGCGCCCGTGGAGGGCGGCCTCGACCCCCATGACGTGATCCGCCTCACGGAGGCGGGCGTCGAGATGCTCGACCAGACCCTGCTCCCCGGGCGTGAGGAGACGCTCGTCTGCCCGGCGTGGCCGCAGGTGGTCGAGGCGATCCGCCGCCTGTCCATCCGCGGGGCGCCGGCCATCGGCGTGGCGGGGGCGATGGGCGTCGCGCTGGCCGCGGCGCGGGCCGACGCATCCGACCTCCCGGCGCTTCGGGTGGAGATCGGGCGGGCCGCCGCCGCGCTGCGCTCGGCGCGCCCGACGGCGGTGAACCTCGCCTGGGCGGTCGACCGGGTGTGCGCGATCGCCGACGCCCACCCGGGCCCGGGCGAGGCCCTCGCCACCGCCCTCGCGACCGCCGCCCGTGCGGTGCACGACGACGAGGTAGCGCGCTGCCGGGCGATCGGCGCGCACGGGCTCGTGCTGATGGGGAGGGGCGCGCGGATCATGACCATCTGCAACGCCGGGGCGCTGGCGACCGGCGGCTACGGCACCGCCCTCGGGGTGGTGCGCGCGGCGCACGCCGCCGACCCCTCGGTGCGGGTGGTCGTCCCCGAGACGCGCCCCCTGCTGCAGGGCTCGCGGCTGACGGCCTGGGAGCTGGCGCGCGACGGCATCGCCCACACGCTCATCACCGACTCGATGGCCGGCGCGATGATGGCCGGTGGAGCGGTCTCGCACGTGGTGGTCGGAGCCGACCGGATCGCCGCCAACGGCGACGTCGCCAACAAGATCGGGACGTACGCCCTGGCCGTCCTCGCCCGCGAGCACGGCATCCCGGTGATCGTGGCCGCGCCGACCACGACGGTCGACCTCTCCACCCCGGCCGGGCGCGACATCCCGATCGAGGAGCGCTCGGCCGACGAGGTGCGGGGGATCTCCCTCTTCGGCCGGCCGGCCGCGTCCGCGCAGACGAGCGTCGCGAACCCGGCCTTCGACGTCACGCCCGCCCGCCTGATCGCGGCGATCGTGACCGAGGTCGGCGTGCACCGGCCGCCCTACGAGCGCTCGCTCGGCGCGGCCGTCCGCGAGGCCCGCGCCGCGGTGTGACGCGGGCCGGCGCGCTCGCGCGCGCCGGCCCGCACGGACCCGCGGCGCGCCGTGACGGCGCCCGCGCCGAGTATGGGGACATGTCGATCGGCGCGCTCCTCGACGTCATCCTCCCGCCGGCCTGCGCCGCCTGCGGGCTCCCCGGGCGCGCCGTCTGCGCGGGCTGCCTGGCCGCCCTTCGCGCGTTGCCGCCGCCATGGTGCGAGGGCTGCGGCGCACCGGTCCCCGTGCCCGTGCCCCGGTGCGGCGCGTGCCGCGGGCGCCTGGCGGGCGCGCGCCAGGCGGTCGTCTACGAGGGCCCCGCCCCCGCGCTCGTCGCGGGCCTCAAGGACGACCGTCGCCGGGGGCTGGCGGCGATCCTGGCGGGCGTCATCGTGGCCGCGGTGCCCCGTCCTCCGGACGGGGCGGCGCTCGTCCCGGTCCCGCTCGGGCCCCGGCGGGCCCGCGAGCGCGGGTTCAACCAGAGCCTCCTGATCGCCCGGGCTCTCTCGCGTTCCTGGGGCGTCCCGGTCCTCGACGTCCTGGTGCGCACGCGCGAGGGCGCCGACCAGCGCGGGTCCCGCGCGAGCGCCCGTGCGCGCCAGGCCGCGGGCGCGTTCGTGGCGCGTCCCGGGGCCGCGCCACCGGCGGTCTCCTGGCTGATCGACGACGTCCACACCACCGGCGCCACTCTCGCCGACTGCGCCCGCGCCCTGCGCGCGGCGGGCGCGCGATCGGTCGGCGCGGCCTGCTTCGCGCGGGTGCTCGAGGGGGGCGTGGGATGAGCCGCCGAATGTCCCTCGCCGTCCTCCGGCGGCTCCCCACGATCGCTACTGTCTCTGTACCCGGCCGCAACGCGAAGGGGGCAGTCATGCAGCTTCAGGTCAAGGGCAAGGGGCTCTCGGTCACCGACGCACTCTTCGATCACGCCGAGCAGAAGCTCGAGAAGCTCGTGAAGATCTTCCCGCCGTGGGACGACGCCACCTCCGTCGAGCTCGAGTTGTCGGTCGAGCGCAATCCCAAGATCGAGCGGGCGCAGATCGCGGAGGTCACGGTCCGCACCAAGGGGCCGGTCCTGCGGGTGCGCGAGAGCGCGGAGGACATGTACGCCGCGATCGACCAAGCCGCCCACAAGCTGGAGCGCCAGGCCCGCAAGTACCGCGATCGGCGCAAGGAGCATCACGGTCAGCCGCCCCTCGAGGACTCCCTGCCCGAGCTGCCCGCCTCGGACTTCCTCGCCGAGGACGACCGCATGCCGAGGCTCGTCAAGAGCAAGAGCTTCGAGATGAGGCAGATGGGGCCCGAGGACGCGGCCCTCGCGATGGACATGCTCAACCACGACTTCTACGTCTTCCGCAACGACGAGGACGGACAGGTGAACGTGGTCTACCGCCGCCGCGACGGCGACTACGGGCTGATCGCTCCCGAGGCCTGAACCGCTCGCCGGCGCGTCCCGGGCGCTCAGCCCGGGCGCGCCGGCGCCGATGAGGGCTGCGCTACCATGATTGGCGTTGTGCCCACAACCTCCCGAGACCGCCCATGAGCACTGATCTCCTGAACAAGGTCCTGCGCGTCGGCGAGGGCCGGGCGATGAAGGGCATGCAGGCCAAGGTCGCCCAGATCAGCGCCCTCGAGCCCGAGATGGAGAAGCTCAGCGACGAGGAGCTCGCGGCCAAGACCCCGGTCTTCCGCGAGCGGCTGGCGGCCGGCGAGACGGTCGACGACCTGCTGATCGAGGCCTTCGCCGTGGTCCGCGAGGTGGGTCGCAGGGTTCTCGGCATGCGCCTCTTCGACGTGCAGATGATCGGGGCGATGACGCTCAACGCCGGCCGGGTGGCCGAGATGAAGACCGGCGAGGGCAAGACCTTCGCCGGGGTGCCGGCCGTGTACCTCAACGCGCTCACCGGGCGTGGGGTGCACGTCGTCACGGTCAACGACTACCTGGCCAGCCGAGACGCCGAGTGGATGCGCCCGCTCTACGAGAGGCTGGGCGTCAGCATCGGGGTCATCGGCTCGATGATGCCCGAGGACCAGCGGCGCGGCGCCTACGCGGCCGACGCCACCTACGGCACCAACGCCGAGTTCGGGTTCGACTACCTGCGCGACAACATGGCCGTGCGCCTGTCGGACTGCGTCCAGCGCGGCCACTACTTCTGCATCGTGGACGAGGTCGACTCGATCCTGATCGACGAGGCCCGCACGCCGTTGATCATCTCCGGCGTCCCGGAGGCCGCGACCGACACCTACTACCGCTTCGCGCGGATCATGCCGACGCTCGTCGCCGGCAACCGCGAGAAGTACGAGCGCATGAGCGACGACGGCCTGCGCCAGGCAATCGTCTCGCAGGTCAGCGTCAAGTCGTCCGACCTCGTCGCCCGCGCCCGCGAGGCCGGCCTCGAGGTGCCCGACAAGATGTCGGCCGCCGACCTCATCGACGCGGTCGAGGCGGACTTCCCGCGCCTCTCATCCGAGGGCCTGCTGGCCCGGATCCATCCGGAGCTCGACTCCAAGCTCGCCGGCGCCCGGATGGACGTCTTGGCCGGCCGCTGGGGCGGGTCGTTCAAGCGCGACCACCTGCTCGAGGCCGCCATCGGCGACTACGATGTCGACGAGAAGCACCGCGCCGCGTCACCGACCCTCAGCGGCGTCCGCAAGGTGGAGAAGGCGCTCGGCGTCGACAACCTCTACCTCGACGTCAACGGCAACCTGGTGAACCACTTGATCCAGGCGCTGAAGGCGCACGCGCTCTATCGCAAGGACAAGGAGTACATCGTCCGCGACGGCGAGCTGCTGATCGTCGACGAGTTCACCGGCCGCGTGCTCGAGGGGCGCCGCTACTCGGAGGGCCTGCACCAGGCGCTCGAGGCGAAGGAGGGCCTGCAGATCCGAGAGGAGAACCAGACCCTCGCCACGATCACGCTGCAGAACTACTTCCGCATGTACGAGAAGCTCTCGGGCATGACCGGCACGGCCTCGACCGAGGCCAACGAGTTCCAGAAGATCTACGAGACCGACGTCACGGCGATCCCGACCAACCGGCCGATGGTGCGGGTCGACGAGAACGACTTCATCTTCAAGACCAAGGACGCCAAGTTCCGCGCCGTGGTGGAGGACATCGTGCAGGCGCACGAGCGCGGGCAGCCGGTCCTGGTCGGCACCGTCTCGGTCGAGATCTCCGAGATGCTCTCGGGGATGCTCACCCGCCGGGGCGTTCCGCACAACGTGCTCAACGCCAAGAACCACGCCCGCGAGGCCGAGATCATCCTCGGCGCCGGGCAGGCCGGGGCGGTCACGATCGCGACCAACATGGCCGGCCGCGGCGTCGACATCAAGCTGGGCGACGGCGTCGTCGAGGCCGGGGGGCTCTACATCCTCGGCACCGAGCGCCACGAGAGCCGGCGCATCGACAACCAGCTCCGCGGACGCGCGGGACGCCAGGGCGATCCCGGCCTCTCGCGCTTCTTCCTGTCGGCCGAGGACGACCTGATCCGCATCTTCTCGGGCGACCGGATCTACAAGATCCTCGACCGCCTCGGGCCGGGAGACGACCTGCCGATCGAGGCCAAGATGCTCTCGAAGACCGTCGAGGGCGCTCAGAAGAAGGTCGAGGAGCAGAACTTCAACATCCGCAAGCGCGTCCTCGACTACGACGACGTGCTGAACAAGCAGCGCGAGGTCATCTACTCCGAGCGCCGCCGCGTGCTCGAGGGCGAGGACCTCGGCGAGCAGGCGCGCGACTGGATCGCCGAGACGCTGGTCGAGGTGGTCGACCAGTTCGCCGACGAGGACACCCTGCCCGCCGACTGGGACCTGCAGGCCATGTTCACCGCGCTGAACGCCTACTACCCCATGGGCGTCAGCCTCGCCGACATCCAGGCCGACCTCGACCACCCGGAGGACCCGCTCACGCGCGAGGAGCTCCTCGACCGGCTCGAGGACGACATCATGGACGCGTACGCCACGCGCGAGCAGGAGCTGGGGGTGGAGCTGGTCCGCGACCTCGAGCGCTGGGTGCTGCTCCAGCTGATCGACCAGCACTGGCGCGAGCACCTCTACAACATGGACTACCTGCGCGAGGGCATCCATCTGCGCGCGCTCGGCCAGAAGGACCCGCTCTCGGAGTACCGGCTCGAGGGCCACACGATGTTCGACGAGATGATGGGCCTCGTGAAGGGCGAGTTCGTCCGGTACATGTTCCACATCGAGGTCGACCGCGCTCCCGAGGCCGAGGAGCAGAAGGTCGCCGACGTCGACTACTCGTACCAGAGCGACCCCATCCAGGGCTTCGCCGGCGCGGGTGCCGAGGACGACGACGACGCCGAGCACGCGTCGGAGGAGTCCGGCGGCGCCGTGGCCGTGGTGGAGCAGCGCGTTCTCACCGACGACGACAAGGTCGGCCGCAACGACCCCTGCCCCTGCGGCTCGGGCAAGAAGTACAAGAGGTGCCACGGGGCATAGGGGCCTGTGCGGGCCCCGCTTCGCCCCGGACTCCCATGAGCACCGACTCGACCCTCTCGCTCGACGACCTCGTGCAGCGCGCCGCGCGCCTGCGCGAGCGGGCCGGCGTCCTGGGCGACTATCTGGACCCGGCGGCCCTCGAGCGCCGCGTCGCGGAGCTCGAGCACGAGATGGGCGATCCCGGCTTCTGGGACGATCAGGCCAACGCGGCACGGATCTCGGCGGCCCACGCCGGAGCCAGCGGGCGGCTCGCCGGGTACCGGTCCCTCATCGAGGAGATCGATTCGTTCACCGAGATGGCCGAGTTGCTGCGCGAGGAGGAGCGTTCCGGGCAACTCGACACGGACATGCTCCATGAGCTCGCCGACGGCCTCGGGCGGGCCGAGGACGTCCTCGGCGGCATGGAGGAGGCGCGGCTGTTCTCGGGCGAGCACGACGCCGGCGACGCACTGGTGACGATCAACTCGGGCGAGGGTGGCACCGACGCCCAGGACTGGGCGGAGATGCTCCTGCGCATGTACCTGCGCTGGGCCGAGCGGCGCGGCCTGAAGACCGACCTCAAGGAGATCCAGGAGGGGTCGGAGGCGGGCATCAAGTCGGTCGGCTTCACCGTCCACGGAGAGAACGCCTACGGGCTCCTCTCGGCCGAGCGCGGCGTCCACCGCCTGGTGCGCCTGTCCCCCTTCGACTCGGCCAACCGGCGCCAGACCTCGTTCGCCGCCGTGGAGGTCGCCCCGCTCGTGAGCGAGGACGTGAACATCGAGATCCTCGACAAGGACCTCAAGGTCGACACCTACCGCGCCAGCGGCGCCGGCGGTCAGCACGTCAACAAGACCGATTCGGCCGTCCGCATCACCCATCTGCCGACCAAGATCGTCGTGCAGTGCCAGAACGAGCGCTCGCAGACGCAGAACCGCGCCACCGCGATGGCGCTCCTGCGCGCGCGGCTGGTCCAGGCGGAGCTCGAGCGCCGCGAGGCCGAGGCGGCCCGGGACCGGGGCGAGAACCAGAGCAGCATCGGCTTCGGCAGCCAGATCCGCTCGTACGTGGTGCACCCGTACACGATGGTCAAGGACCTTCGTACCGGCCACGAGACGGGCAACGCGCAGAGCGTCCTCGACGGCGACCTGGACGGCTTCATCCGCGCCGAGCTGGAGCGCCGCTCGCATGCGGATCCCCGCTCGGCGGAGGCGGTCTCCGGCGCGGCGCAGGAGGATTGAGGATGGCCGCGTCGAAGGTCACCCGGCCCACCCGAGGCACCGTTTTCCGGCGTCTTTCGCGGTTTGACTTCCCCGCGAGGCAGGGGGTACCCTCCCCGGGCTCGCGGGACGGTCGCATCCGACGAAGAGGTCTCTGATCGTGGATCGCCCCTCACATCGCCTCCCGAAGGTCGCGCGCTCGACGCACTCATGAGCACAGACGCCCCCTCCACGCCCACTGAGCCCGACCTGCCCTCGTCGCGTGTGCTCGAGCGCGCCCGCCTGCGCCGTGAGTCGCTGCGCTCGAGCGACCGCCGCTCGGCCCTTCGGCCGGGTGACGGCCCGATGGTCATCCTCGACGAGGTCAGCAAGGCGTACACGACCGACGCGGTGGGTCTCGACGGAGTCACGCTCTCGATCGAGAGCGGCGAGTTCGTGTTCCTGGTGGGGCCCTCCGGCTCGGGCAAGTCGACCTTCATCCGGCTCCTGATCAAGGAGTTCGAGCCCACGAGCGGCTCGATCACGGTGGGAGGTCGCAACCTGCAGCGCCTGCGCCGCTCGAAGGTGCCCTATCTGCGCCGCTCGATCGGCTGCGTCTTCCAGGACTACAAGCTCCTGGCCGGTCGCACGGTGTACGAGAACGTCGCCTATGCGCTCCAGGTGATCGGTGAGAACCCGCGCTCGACGCGCCGCAAGGTGCCGGAGATCCTGGCCCTGGTGGGCCTGTCGGACAAGGCCGACCGCTACCCCAACGAGCTCTCGGGCGGCGAGCAGCAGCGCGTCTCCATCGCGCGCGCGTTCGTCAATCACCCGCGCCTCCTGATCGCCGACGAGCCGACCGGGAACCTCGACCCCGAGACCTCGATCGGGATCATGCAGCTGCTCTACCGGATCAACCGCACCGGCACGACCGTGATCATGGCCACGCACGACCGTGAGATGGTCGACAAGATGCAGATGCGGGTGATCGCGCTCGAGAACGGCAAGGTCGTCCGCGACCAGCGTCAGGCGAGCTACGCCCGTTCGGATTCGTAGGCCGTGAGCGATCGAAGCCTGTCGGCGGACGCGCTCCGCCACCTGCGCGCGGACCCGGTGGCCGGCGTCGCCGGAGCCGAGTCGCTGGTGAGCCGGTGAGGATCCGCTTCTTCGTCGCGGAGGCCCTGCGCTCGATCCGCGCCAACGCCGCCGTCTCCGTGGCCGCCACCGTGACGGTGCTGATCGCGGTCTTCATCCTGGGCGCCTTCATCCCCTCGTTCCTCTACGTGCAGTCCACGGTCGACTCGCAGAAGAGCCGCCTGGACATCGACCTGTACCTGGACGACTCGGCGACGGTCTCGCAGATCAACGGGATCAAGTCGCAGATCACCGCCCTTCAGGAGCGGGGCGACATCACAAGCTTCAAGTACGTCTCGCCGGAGGAGGGCCTGGCCGACCTGCGCGGGCGCCTCAGCGACCCGTCGATCCTCGAGGAGCTCCCGAGCAACCCGCTCCCGGCCAAGTTCAACATCAAGCCGGTGGACCCGGAGCGCTCCGCGTCGATCATCGACACCTTCCGCGCGACCGACGGCGCGGCCGCCGCGGACGCGACCGACGCGGTCGCGGCGACGAGCGAGTGGGCGCCGGGGGTCGACCCGAAGCTCGGCATCAAGTACGGCGAGAAGACCGCCGACAAGCTGCTCACCGTCGCGCGGTTCATCCAGTGGGCCGGGCTCGCGCTGATCTCGATCCTGCTGGTCGCCTCGATCCTGCTGATCGGCAACACGATCCGCCTGTCCATCTTCGCCCGCCGCCGGGAGGTGGAGGTGATGAAGCTGGTCGGGGCCACGAACTGGTTCATCCGCTGGCCGTTCGTGATCGAGGGCATCGTCTGCGGGCTGATCGGCGCCGCCCTCGCCGTCGGCCTGCTCTGGGCGGTCAAGGTCACGGTGGTCGACACCTGGATCCAGGGCGCCGACGACGCCCTCACGCGCGACCAGGCCACGGCCATCGCGTTCCCCCTCCTCGGCCTCATCCTGATCGCGTCCGGCGCCGTCGTCGGCGCGCTCGGCAGCGGCATCACGCTGCGCCGCTTCCTGAAGGTCTGACGCCTCCCACAGCGCGGGACCGGGTGGCGGAGGCGCCCGCGGCGGAGCCCTCTACAATCCCGAGTTCGACCGTGCGACGACTCCTCCGCTCATGACCCCCGGTCGCGTGATCCGCCTCGCCGCCGCCGTCCTCGGCGTGCTCGCCGTCTTCGTCGGCGGCGTCGTCGTGGGTGGCCACGCCCAGGCGACCGGCCTCACCCGCCTGTCCGATCCCGTGCGCAGCCTGCTGCTCGGCGACAGCGGGCAGGAGCTCTCCAAGCAGGTTCTCGACGTCCTCGAAGACGACTACTACATCGCCGTCGATTCCACCCAGCTCGAGCGCACGTCGGTGCAGGCGATCGTCGACGCGCTGAAGGATCCGTACACGGACTATCTCGACCCGGACGAGCTCGAGGCCCTGCGCGCCCGCAACGACGGCACCTACTTCGGCGTCGGCCTGCAGGTGGCGCAGCGCGACGCCGCGATCGTGGTGACCCGCGTCTTCGAGGACGGCCCCGCCGAGCGGGCGAAGGTCCGGGTCGGCGACCGCCTGGTGTCGGTCGAGGGCGCGGCGACCGCCGGGCGCGGGCTGGAGTCGGTGGTCGGCCGCATTCGCGGACCCGAGGGGACCAGGGTTCGCATCGGCGTCGTCACGGGCTCCGAGCCCGCCCGCGAGCTCTCGCTCACGCGGGCTCGCATCAAGGTGCCGGCCGTGTCGTCGCGGATCGAGACCTCCGGCGGCACGCGCGTCGGCTACGTGCGCCTCGGCCAGTTCACCCGCGGGTCGGCCGACGCCCTGCGCGACGCCGTCACGAGCCTGCGCGCCAAGAAGGCGAGCGCGCTGCTGCTGGACCTGCGCGGGGATCCCGGCGGCCTGGTCACCGAGGCCGTGGGGGTCGCGGGGGCGTTCCTGCCGAAGGGCTCGACCGTCGTCGTCACCCAGGGCCTGCACTCGCCCAAGCGCACCTACCGCACCGACACGAATCCGGTCGCGGGCGACCTGCCGCTGATCGTCCTCACGGACCGCGGCAGCGCCAGCGCCAGCGAGATCGTGGCCGGCGCGCTTCGCGACGCCGGGCGCGGTCGCCTCGTGGGCGAGCGCACCTTCGGCAAGGCACTGGTGCAGAGCACCGTACCGCTGCGCGACGGGGGCGCCCTCAAGCTGACGACCGCCCGCTATCTGACGCCGTCCGGGTACGACCTGGCCACGCGCGGGCTGCCGCCCGACGTGAAGGTCTCCGATGATCCCGCCACCCCGCGGAACGAGGTCCTCGAGCGGGGGCTCGCCCTCGCGGCGGCCGGATGAGCCGGGGCGGACCCGCCGCCGTGCTGGTGGCCGAGCTCGTCTCCTCGGGCCGCGGCGCCGCTGCCCAGCCGGCCTTCGAGCCGGGCGTGCGCATCCCTCTGGCCAAGAACGCGCGGGGCGGGGCCACGGTGGGCGATCTCGTCACCGTCACCGTGAAGGGCCGGGGAGCCCGGGTCACCGAGATCCACGGCCCCGCCCGCTCGGTCACGGCCGTGCTGCGCGCGCTGCTGGTGTCGGAGGATCTCGCGCGCCCCTTCCCGCGCGCGGCGCTCGAAGAGGCCGACGGAGCTCGACGAGGCCGATGTCGCCCTCGACCGCGGCCGCCGCGACCTCCGCGAGCAGCGCGTCATCACGATCGACCCCCACGGGGCCAAGGACCACGACGACGCGATCGCCGTCGCCGACGACCCGGGAGGGACCCGGATCTGGGTCCACATCGCCGACGTCGCACGCTTCGTGGCGCCGGGCGGCCCGCTCGACCGGGAGGCCGCGCGGCGGGGCTGCTCGGTCTACGTGCCCGGCATGGTCACGCCGATGCTGCCCCCGCGGCTCTCCTCGGACCTCTGCAGCCTGCGCCCCGGCGCCGACCGCGCGGCGGTCACGGTCGAGATGGTCATCGACGGGCGCGGCGAGGTGGGGGAGACGCGCTTCTCCCGCGCCCTGATCCGCTCGGAGCGCCGCCTGACCTACCCCGAGGCCGACGCGGTCCTCGCCGGCGGCTCCACCGGCGATGCGCCGATGGACGCCGACATCCTGCGGATCGGGGAGGTCGCGCGCGCCCTGCGCGCCCGGCGCATGGCGCGCGGCGCGCTCGAGGCCGACTCGGGCGAGCCGGTGGTCCGCTTCGAGGGCGATCGTGTCGCGCAGATGCACCTCGAGGGCTCCACGCCCGCCCACTCCCTGGTGGAGGAGTGCATGATCGCGGCCAACGAGGCGGTGGCGCGCCACCTGATCGCCAAGGGGGTGCCGACGGTCTTCCGCCATCACGAGGACCCCGCGCAGAGCCGTCTGGAGAGCCTCTACGAGCAGCTCGACGCGCTCGGCGTGGCCACCCCGCCGCTTCCCGACGGCAACCTCGGCGGCCCCGAGCGCCGCGCGGCCGCGGCCGCGGCGGGGGCGGCCGTGGCCCGCCATCTCGCCGCGGGCGGGCCCGGCGGCGGCGCGATGTGGACGCTCGTGCTCCGCTCGCTCCGCCAGGCCCACTACTCGTCCACCGAGACGACCCACTCGGGTCTCGCGAGCCCCGCCTACCTGCACTTCACCTCCCCGATCCGGCGCTACCCTGACCTGCTCGTCCACCGCGGCCTGCTCGACTCCCTCGGTCTCGGCGGCCCCAGCCCGGGGGCGACCGAGCTCGCCGAGCAGGCCGACCACAGCTCGGCCACCGAGCGCGAGGCCTCCACCATCGAGCGCCGGGCCGACGACGTCTGCGCGGCGTTCCTGCTGAAGGACCGGCTCGACGCGGGCGGCTGGGACGCGCCCGTGGAGGGGCGCGTCACGGGGCTGATCGACGCGGGCCTGTTCATCACCTTCGACGAGGTCTTCACGGGCTTCCTCCCGTCCCGGCGCCTCGAGGACGACCACTACCGCGCCGACCCGCTCGGCGTCTGCCTCATCGGCGACGCGAGCGGCCGGCGGATCCGGATGGGCGACACCCTGAACGTCCGCGTGGTGCGGGTCGAGCCGCTGCGCGGCCGGATCCAGCTGGAGCCCGTCGCGGCGGCGGGGCGGGGGCGTCCGGGGCCCACGCCCCTGGGCTCGCGCGCTCGCCGTTCCCGGGCGGCCGCCCGGCCGCGCTAACATCGCCGACCCATGGCGACCGGCAAGAAATCCGCGAAGAACGACGCGCGCTACCGCGACATCGCGCAGAACCGGCGCGCCCTGCACGAGTACGCCATCACCGACCGCTTCGAGGCCGGGATCGTGCTGCAGGGCAGCGAGGTGAAGGGGCTGCGCGAGAGCGGCGCCACCATCAGCGACGCCTACGTGCAGATCCGCGACGGCGAGGCGTGGCTCATCGGGGCGCATTTCTCCGACTACGAGAACGCGGGCTACGCGGGGCACGACCCGCGCCGCACCCGCAAGCTGCTGCTGCACCGCAAGGAGATCGAGCGCATCGCTCAGGCGCTGGCCGAGAAGGGTCTCTCGCTGGTGCCGCTGCGGCTCTACTTCAAGGAGGGGCGCGCCAAGATCGAGCTCGGCCTCGGGCGGGGCAAGACGCTCTACGACAAGCGCCGCTCCATCGCCGAGCGCGACGCCCGGCGCGACGCCGACCGCGCCATCAAGGCCGTCCGCCGCCGCTGATGCCGCTCGACCGTGCGGCCGTCGCCCGCTGGATCGACGCCTACGAGGGCGTCTGGCGAGAGGGGCGGCCGCACGATCTGGGCCGGCTCTTCACCGAGGACGCCTCCTACCGGGCGAGCCCGAGCGCCGCGCCGCTGCGGGGCCTGGAGGCCATCCGTCGTTGGTGGGACGTCGAGACCGACCCCAGCGACGGCTGGCGGATGACCGTCGAGGTGCTGGCGGTGGACGGGGACGTCGCGGTGGCCCGTCTCGACGTGCGCTACTCGGCGCCCGCCGAGCGCCGCTACCTCGACCTCTGGATCCTGCGCTTCGCCTCCGACGGGCGCTGCTCCGCGTTCGAGGAGTGGTACTGGACCCCGGAGTTCCACGCGTAGCGCCCGCGCGCGTTCAGCGCACCAGCCGCACGTTGGCCACGCGCACCGTCACCTTGATGTTGTGCCCGCCGCGCCAGGGCTTGGGCACCGCGCTCTGGATCCCGAAGCGCAGGTACCGCGTGCGGGACATCCCGCGCATTCCCTTGAGGCTCAGGCGCACGAGCTGCTTGCGGTTCCCGACCGCCACCTTGGTGGCGTTCTTGTAGTGACCCCCGGGGGTCACGATCAGATGGAAGGCGCGATCGGCCGGCGGCCGCCTCAGGATCTCGGCAGTGAACTCGAGGTAGCGGTAGCGCGACCAGTTGCTGAGCTTCTTGCTCGCCCTGGCGCGCCTGCCGGTGGCGTAGCGCGCCTCCACGGAGGGCGAGACGCCGCCGCGGTAGCGGACCTCGTTGCCGTTGCGGTGGTAGCGGCGCCCGAGCGTCATCGTCACTCGCTGGCCGCGGGTGCGCGCCTTCGCGGGCGCGATCCGGCCCGAGAAGCGCGTGAGGCCGTTGCGCCGGATGACCGGGTCGGAGGGCCGCAGGGGCATCGGGGGCGTTGCGATCCGGATGGTCCCTCCCGGGGCGAGGGTGGCCGCGTCGATCGGCACCTCGGTCGGGTCGATCCTCCCGACCGGATCACGGCTCACGGTGAGCGTTCCGGGGCTCGGGCTCGTGTTGGCGAGCGTCCAGCGCCCCTTCGCGTCGGTGACCGTCGAGAAGGCGCCGAAGCGGACCACCGCGCCTTCGACGGGCTTCCCCGCGAGGGCGAGGGAGCGCTTCACCCGCCGGCGCGAGCGGCTGGTCGGGCCCGATCCGAACACGATCCGCCCCTTCAGGGTGGGCAACGGCGCCGACGAAAGGCGGGCGAGCACGGCGCGCCGTGCGCCGTCCACCGCGGCCGGTTCGGTCTCGACGACGGGCAGGTAGGCGGGGCGGCCGTCGTCGGCGCAACCGGTCTTGCGGCCGCCCTCGGAGCGGCCCGTGTACGGCGTGCTGACGCCCGCCATCACCTGGGAGTAGAAGGCGGGGTCGGCGGCCCGGAGGGCGACGAGCAGGCTGTGGTCCTCGGCGCCGTCGCGCAGGGCCTCGAGGCGCAGGCTGCCGATGGCCGGGTCGGACGGGTCGCCGGTCGGGTAGATGAGGCTCGCCTCGCCGTTGCCGCCCACGCTGCCGCCACGGTGGCAGGCGTCGGCGGCGCGGGTGTGGCTGAGGTACCAGGGGTCGTCGAAGGGGTTGTGGTATCTCTTGCCACCCCAGTTGTTGAGCCCCCAGTAGTAGAAGCCCTCCACGCCCTCCTTGGCGGCCAGCCAGCCCATCACCCGCGGCTCGGTGGTCGGCTTGTCGATCAGGACGTTCGGGGTGTAGCGCTGCGTGTCGCTGCCGTACGTGTACCACCAGACCCGCTTGCCCTGGGCGCGGACGCTCGCGACGCCCTTGGGCACCTTGAAGAGGTCCCAGATCGGAGGCGCCCAGATGTTGACCGATCGGCCGATCGCCTTCAGGGCCTGCGGGTGCGGGGCCTCGGTGGCGAGGACGGGGATGCGGGGGCTGGCGCCGGCGAGCTGGGCCGCCGCCCGGTTGAGGTGCGCGTAGGTCTTGGCGTTCGGCTCGTCCACCGGCAGCGCGAAGGTGCGCCCGGCGATCGGGGCGAAGGCCGCCGCGAAGCCGTGTGCGGCGGTGCGCCGCTTGCCCTCGGCGGAGTAGCCGCGGTCCTGGCCGCCCGCCTCCGGGAAGTTCGGCAGGAAGGGCACCTCGACCGCGGGGAATCCCATCGCGAAGAACGCGTTCAGGTTGGAGCGACGCGCCGTCCCGAAGGGGCTGTCGGAGTAGTCGAGCGCCCAGGAGCCCGCATCGACCTTCGGCGCGGTGTGCGGCGGCTTGCCGGGGCTGACGCCGTGCGCGCGCAGCATGGGAAGCAGGCGGTCGTAGACCCCGCTGACGAAGCGCGCGTCGTCCTCGCCGACGCCAGAGGCCCTGGCGAGCTGGATCTGGTTGAGCCGGGCGACGATCGTGTAGCCATCGCGGTTCGCGGTCACGGGGGCCACCTCGACCGCGAGCGGCACCGTGCCGGCGGGGCCGAGGTCGAGGGTGCCGTCGTACCGGCCGGCGGCGGCGCCCGCCGGCACGTGCACCAGGACGTAGAGGCTCGTCGTCTCGCCGGCGGGGACGCTCAGCGAACCCCTGACCGGAAAGAGCGGATCCGGGTACCGGCCGTCGCCCTCGAGGGCGTCGACGCCGGTGCTGACGCGCTTCAGCCCGACGTAGCCCACGCGCAGGAGCTCCACGGCCGAGGCGGGGATCGTGCCCGGGCCGGTCAGGTCGCTCACGACCGGGGTGATCTGCAGCGCCTGGTCGGCGCGGATCGCGACCTGCGCTCCCTCGTACTCGTCGCGCGCGGCCGCGATGACCGGACCCGGACCGGCGCCGGCGGGACGCGTCGAGGCCGGGAAGACCTTGTCACCCGGGGTGGCGGGCCAGGTCTCGATGGCGGCCGAGGCGGCGGCGGGGGAGGCGGCCGCGGCGACGGCGACGGCGAGGCATGCGAGCTGAGCTCGGCGCAGGGGGATTCCTTTCCCGGTTGACGATCACCAATTGGATCGGCCCCGCAGTGCTTCGGCATGAGCGGCTCAGCGGTCGGAGATCACCAGCAGGTGGAGGCCCTTGGCGCCGTGGGCGCCGAGCGTGGAGATCTTCTCGATGTCCGAGGTGCGGCTCGGCGCCGACACCAGCGACACCGCCGAGGGCGGGCGACCGTCGCGTGCGTAGGTCTCGACCAGGGCCTCGGCCAGCGTCGCCCGCAGCCGCGACGCGGGCAGGATCGCCAGGTGGTACATGCTCACGACATCGATCGAGCGCCCGTGGCCGGGGCCGGTCTCCAGCACCAGCGTTCCCCGCTCGGCCACCCCGAGGCGGGGCACGGTGACGCCCATCGTGAGCTCCGGCCCCTCCAGGCCGAGCAGCTCGCGCCAGCCCCGCCCGCGCCCGTCGGGCCAGACCAGCACCTCGCGTCCGTCGGCACCGAGGCCCGCGGGGACCCCCATGGCGTCGAGCTCGGGGTCGTCGGCCAGCAGTGCCCGCTCGATGCCCCACTCGCCGGCGCGGGTCACGGCCGCCGCCGCCGCGTCCCCGGCGCTCACCACGGCCCCGGTCGCCCGCCGTCGCGCCAGCGCCGCGAGGATGCCCTCGCTCAGCGCGGCGGTGTCGGAGGCCATCGCGTCGGCAGGTCTCGCTGGGAGGTCCAGTCCGCGCCCGGGCCGGGCAGCCGGCGCGCCCAGCCCCGCCGGCCGGCGAGGCGCAGGCCGACCCGGGCGAGCACGACCGAGGCGCGGTAGGCGGCGGGGCTGCTCCAGGCGCGGCTCCACGCCCGGAAGCGCGCCCGGTCGCGGCGGTGCGCGGTCGTCGTCACCCGCGCCCGCACGCGCACCAGCAGGTCGTGGAGCGGGATCCCCACGGGGCAGGCGTCGTGGCACGAGCCGCACAGCGACGACATGAACGGCAGCTCGCTCGAGCGCTCGCCCTCCATGCCCTCGAGCAGCGGGGTCAGCACCGATCCGATCGGGCCGGAGTAGGGCGACCCGTAGGCCTGGCCTCCCACGCTGCGCCACATCGGGCAGGAGTAGAGGCAGGCGCCGCAGCGGATGCAGTCGAGCGCCTCCTCCAGGTCCGTGCCGAGCAGCGCCGAGCGCCCGCCGTCGAGGATCACGAGATGCAGCTCCTCGGGGCCGTCGGCCTCGCCGGGCGCGCGCGGGCCGGTGATCAGGTTGACGTAGCCGGCCGCGTCGTCTCCGATCGCCGCCATGGGAAGGATCTGGAGGATGTGGGCGGCCTCGTCCCAGTCGCGCACGATCCTCTCCATGCCCATCACCGCGACGTGGATGCGCGGCAGCGCCGTCACCAGCCGGCCGTTGCCCTCGTTCTCGACGACGCAGATCGTGCCGGTCTCGGCCACCCCGAGGTTGACGCCCGAGATGCCGATGTCCGCGCTCGCGAACACCTCGCGCAGGCGCGTGCGGGCGTGGGCCACGAGCGCCTCGCGGTCGGTCGGCAGCTCCCAGCCGCTCTCGGCCATCAGCACCTGGCGCACCTGCTCCTTGTTGAGGTGCACCGCCGGGGCCACGATGTGGCTCGGGTGCTGCCCCGCGAGCTGCAGGATCCACTCGCCGAGGTCGGTCTCGACCACCCGCAGGCCCGATTCCTCGATCGCCTCGTTGAGCTTGATCTCCTCGGTGGCCATCGACTTCGACTTGGCCACGAGCGTCGCCCCGCGCGCCGCGGCGAGGTCGGTGATGTAGCGGCAGGCGGCGTCAGCGTCGGCCGCGCGCGTCACCACGCCCCCGGCCGCGCGCACCCGCTCCTCGAGCCGGTCGAGCAGCTCGGGCAGATCGCCGATGTCCCCGCGCCGGATCTCGCGGGCCCGTTCGCGCATCTGCGCGAACGGATTCTCCGGACGGAGATCCGAGCGCGACCGGCGGCCCAGCTGGCGGCGGACGTGCTCAGGTTCGCCGTCAGGTCGGCGTCGGCGAGCGCTTCGCGCGTGCGCTCGCGCAGGGGTGCCACCGTCTCCGGGTAGACGACCGGTCGTCGGTCGTTCATCCGGCGAGCACCTCGGCGATGTGGCGGGCGCGCAGCGGCACACCGGTCCGCCGCGCACGGCCGGCGATGTGCAGCAGGCAGGAGAGATCGCACGCCACCAACTCGTCGGCGCCAGTCGCTGACGCGTTGCGGGCCTTCTCCTCGCCGAGGCGTCCGGACACCTCGGGGAAGTTGACGCTGAAGGTGCCCCCGAAGCCGCAGCAGACGTCGGTGGCCTCCATCTCGCGCAGCTCGACGCCGTCGACCGTGCGCAGCGCCGCCCGGCCGCTCTCGCGCTCACCGAGGAGCCGCAGCATGTGGCAGGAGTCGTGGTAGGTCACCGACCCCGACCCGCGCCCCCCGGCGTCGAGGTCGTGCTGGGTGAGGAACTGGGTGAACTCGCGGGTGCGCGCGGCCATCGACAGCGCCGCCTCCTCCTCGGGCTGCCCGGCGAAGAGCTCCGGGTAGCCGTGGCACACCATCGCCGCGCACGACCCGGAGGGCACGACGACCGGGTCGTCGCCGGCGAAGGCCGCGAGCGCGTTGCGCGCCACCCGCCGGGCCTGCTCCGGGTGTCCCGACGACCAGCCCGGCTGGCCGCAGCAGGTCTGGCGCCGCGGCACCGCCACCTCCACTCCCGCGCGCTCGAGCACGGTGCGCGTCGCGCGCCAGACCGACGGCGCCATCACGTCCGAGAGGCATGTCCGCATGAGCATCGCGCGCATCGAGGCATCGTAGCGTGCGGGGGGTGCTACTCTCGGGGGGCAGGACGCATCACGGGCCCGATCCAGTTTCGACGGAGCGGTACCGCATCGGTAAGCGAGCCGCGGACCCGGTGGACCGCGTTAAAAACCGGGAAACAACGGAGCTGCGGAGAACTCTCCCAAGCTCGCTCTCGCTGCCTAAACAGCAGTAAATGAGGGCCATCGGCCTCCCTTCGGATCGTGAGGGAGATCACCGGTGTCAACTAGCGATCCTGGCTCCAATGCAACGGCACTCGGCGGCGGAGCGAGAAACTAGGAGAGCCTGGCGGGGAGACGGTTGGTCGCCGGTGACGTCCCTCGCGAGATCCTCACTGACGACTGCGCTCGGAGAAGCCGATGGGGCAACGCTTTCGGACGCCGGGGCAGTGCCGGCCGGGTCCACTGCAGTGAGAGGGAGTCGATTCAGCGGAGACGCCGGATCGGCTCCCTCTCTCGTTTCCGGCGCCAGAAGGTCGCCGCAATTGTCGATGCCGGCTGCGGGTTGACGTGCGCTTCGAGTGGGCGGTGTCATGGTCAGCCATGGCGCATTCGGAAAAGCCGCGACCGGATGGCGTCGCCCTGCGGATGTGTGGCCCGTCGCTCCGTAGGAGTCTTGAGCGGTGACTGGTCGCCAGAGCGGCTGAGCATGTTCTTGGACGTGATCGGCCGAGTGCTCACGCGTCTGCCCTGGGGAGGATGAGATGAAGGTCGAGGTCAGGCGCCTGAGCGCGGAGCACGTCGTGGCGATGACGCCCCGCTTCGACTGCGGAGGGCTGGACTGATGCGGAGGCCCATTCCGAAGGCGGTGATCGCCATGCTCGCCGCGATCGGGGCAGTCGCGCCGGCCGCGTCCGACTCCGCCTTGGCGACCACGCTCGACCTCGAGACGCCCGCCGCCGCGCCGGCGGCGTTGCAGCCGGCCGATCCCGACGTCGCCATCGCCCCGAGCGGATCTCAGGCGCTCGTCTTCACCGGCCGCGCAAACGGCGGCTACGCGGTCTTCGCCAGGTTGCGCTCACGGGCCGGCGGGCCCTGGGGCGCGCCGATCCGCCTGTCGGCGACGAGCAGCAGCCGGCCGCTCCAGCCCGCGGTCGCGCTCGCCCAGAGCGGTGAGGCCGTCGTCGTCTGGCGGGCGCCGGGGGGGGCCGTCCTCTCCGCACTGCGTCCGGATCCGGCCGCGGCGTGGTCGAAGCTCACGGTCGCGAGCGACGGCGCGGGCTTCGACAGCCCGGACGTCACGCTCGGCCCGTCGGCGGCGACCGCGGCGTGGGGCGAGGGTTCCGGCCCGAGCCGACGTGTACGGGTCGCCACGCTCGACGTGGCCTCGCGCCGATGGACGACCGCGGCCGCGCTTGCGATCGACGGGCCGCCGGCCATCTCCGTCGGCGCCGGCGGAGGCGTCGGCGCAGCCTGGTCGGCCGCCGTCGGATCGCCAGCGCCCGGGGCCGTGCACGCGTCGCTTCGCCCGGCGGGTTCCGGCGTGTGGCAGCCGCCGGCGCTCCTGACCACGTCCGGCGCGGCACCGGCCATCGCGGTCGCCGCAAACGGCGCTGCTATCGTCGCGTGGCAGGAGGCCGGCGGCACTCCGGGCACGCCGTCGGCGGACGTCCGGATCCGCGCCGCGATCCAGCCGGTGGGAGCGCCGGGCTGGTCAGCGCCGGAGGAGCTCGGAACGGGCTCCATCCCTGCGACGCGGGCCGCGATCAACTCGGCGGGTGATGCGATCGTGACCTGGCTCGGGTCATCCGCCACCGAGCTGGACATGAGGCGACGCTCGGGAACCGACGGGACATGGGGCCCTCTGGTGGGGTTGGGTGGGAGCGAGTACGGCGGCGGACACGGGGCCCCCGTGGCTCTCGACGACCTCGGCAACGCCTTCGTCGCCTGGATCGACCCGGAGGGCCCGGGGTCCGCGACGCTCTTTGGGTGGGTCGGACCCAGGCCGACCCGGCAGCCGCTGCGCGCCGTCAGCGCCGGTGTGGGCGGGAACGGTGAGCAATTCGCACTCGCCGCCGGCGGGACGGGAGACGCGCTCCTCGCAAGCACCCGCTCCCTGGCCGTCGGCGAACCGGGGCTCGGCACCGATCTGGTCGCCGGACCGCTACGCGCGGCATGGTGTCTGGTTCCCGCCCCCGACCGGACGAGCACCACCGGGACCATCACCCTGAGCCCCGCGCAGCTTCGCATCAACCAACGGATCTCGGCAGCGGGCGTTCGGCGAGCGAACGCGATCGAGGCCTGGCTCGACGCAGGCCTGGAGGCCCGCGACATCTGCGGCGGCGGGATCGTGGCGTCCGTGCTCGGGCCCGGTCTCGAGTCCGGCGCGCCGGCCACGGCTCGCCCGCAGTTCCACTCGAATCCCCGCGCGCTGCAGATCGCCCCGCCCGTCGAGAAGACCGATGTGACGTTCACGCTCTCGGCCGTGCAGCTGCGCATCAACCAGCGGATCGCCTCGCGGGTTGTCCGTCATGCGAACGCGCTCACCGACCGCCTCGATCGCGGCCTCAGCGGCGGAGACCTGGCCCCCGGGGCCATCACGCCGGAGACGCTCTCCCCGACGATCGCGCTGACCCAGGCGCTCACGGCCGTCGCTCCGCCGCCGACGCGCACGGCCCTCCCGCCCGCGCAGACCAAGCCGGGGGTGACCTTCACGCTCTCCATCGCGCAGCTTCGGATCAACCAGCGGATCTCGCAGGCCGCGATCCTCCGATTGAACGCCGTTCGCAGCCGCTTGGCGACCGGGCTGACCGCGTCCGATCTGCGCAACGCGACCATCACGGCATCGAGCGTCCGCCCGGGCTCGGTGCCGACGCCGTAGCCGCGTCGCCCGCGGGACGCCGGGATTCCGAATGACCCCGGCGACCGGAATCGTCCAGCCGGTCGTCCGTGTCTGCGCGTGCGGTGCGCACAAGGACGCGCTGCCGCTCACCCGTCGCTCAGCGCCCTCCGCCGTGGAAGTAGGTGATGTCCCGGTCGGGCGGGTTGATCTCGGCCTGGCGCCGCTCCTCGACCTGCCCGGCCCACCCCTCCTCGATTACGGGCCAGCGATCGAGCACGTCCTTGTGGCGCACGAACCACAGCAGCTCCGGGCGGCTCCGATCCCTCGCCGTGTGGAAGGCCGTGTCGGTGAACGGGTCGCCCATCCGCCGAGTATCCGGGCTCGCCCGTGACCCGGCAAGATGATCGGGAGCACCTCGGAGTTCCCTGAGAATCCCATGTGAATGGGGGTTGCGACCTCACCCGGCCCGTCGCGGGGCCGATGACAGGGGGGACGAAAGGAGCTTCCGTGAGCGTCATTGGAAGCATCACCCAGCATCACGGTCCGCCTCCGATGGGCGGATCCGGGGATTCGAACCCCATGAAGCAGGTCATGGCCGGCGCGGCGTCGCTGCTCGGCATGAGCGGCGACGAGCTGCGCACCGCGATGAGCGGCGGCCAGAGGACGCTCGCCGACCTCGCCGCCCAGAAGGGCGTCTCCAGGGACGATCTGCTGGCGGCGGTCGCCAAGGGCCTCCAGGACGCCGGCCCGCCGCCGGGCGCGACGAGCATCGACGCCGCGGCGATCGCCGAGCGGATCATCGACGGCACGGGCGGGCCGCCGCGCGGCCCCGGGGCTCCCGGCGGGCCGCGCGATCGCGACGGCGACCACGACGGCGACATGGCGACGCGCCTCCAGTCGCTCACCTCGGCCCTCGGCATGGACCAGACGTCGTTCTTCGACGCGCTGAAGTCCGGCACGTCGCTCGCGCAGCTCGCCGACCGGCACGGCGTGTCGCCCAGCGCCCTCCATCAGATGCTGCTCGGCCCGGTGTCGGTCGACACCTCGGCCTGACGCGCCGCCCGGGCGGCAGGCGGCGATCGGCCGGCTGCCCGGGAAGCGGGAGGGGCGCGCGCGGGGGGGCCTCCGGACCCGCCGGTGCGCTCCGTGCGGCATCCCGCCTCGCGACCGAAGGACGGACCGTGAACCCCATCCCTCTGCGCGTCGGGCCGAGCGCCCTGGCGTGGATCGGCGCAGAGGCCGAGATCGGGGCGGACGCGAGATCCCTCTACGCGCCCGCCGGATCGCGGTCGCGCGCGGTACCCTCGGGGCCAGGCGACGCCCGGAGGTCCGTCTCGCCCAGCTCACACGCTCTCGCAGAACGAGGGTCGTCGATCCGCCTCGGTCCGCCCGCCGGCGTCCCTGGGCCCCCCCGCGGCCGCCGATGACGACCGCCCCCGATTCCTCCCACCGGGGGGACGACGACATCCACCGGTTGCTGCGCCGCCAGCTGAACCGGCTCCGCCTCGACGCGACCACGCCGCCCGGGCCCGAGGAGTGGCGGGCCCTCCTGTCGCGCGTCAGCAACGCGTACGAGGGCGCCGACCAGGACCGCTATCTGATGGAGCGCTCCCTGACGATCTCCAGCCGGGAGATGGGAGACCTCTACCAGGCCGTCGCGCGCGGCGAGTCCGAGCAGGCGGCGCTCCGGCGGGTGGCCACGGCCGTGGCGGCCGAGGCGCCGCCGGAGGAGGTCTTCGAGCTCGTCGCGCGCGAGGTTGCCGGGATCCTCTCGGCCGCCTGCGGCTTCGTCGTACGGTTCGAGGGCAGCGGGAACGGCCGCGTGGTCGGATCCTGGCAGCGGCCGGGCGTGGTGGCCCCGGTTCAGCCGGTGTTCGAGCTGACCGACGCGAGCGCCACCGGCCGCGTCTTCCGCTCGCGGGCGCCGGCCCGCGTCAACGACTTCGGCGATCCGGGCGTCGCGGCCATCGCCGGGCTCACCGGGGAGCTACGCAGCAGCGTCGGGGCGCCCATCCGGGCTGGAGCGGGGCTGTGGGGAGCCGTCGTCGCGGCCAACGAGCGGCCCGACTCGTTCCCCGAGGGGGCGGAGCGGGGCCTGTCGGAGTTCGCCGAGCTCGCCGGCCTGGCCGTGGTCAACGCCGAGGCCCGCGCCCAGCTGGCCGTGCGGGCGTCCAACGACCCCCTCACCGGCCTCGCCAACCACCGCACCTTCCACGAGCACCTCGAGGCGGAGGTCGACCGCGCCCGGCGCCATGGCCGCGAGCTGGCCCTCGCCCTGTTCGACCTCGACCTCTTCAAGCCGGTCAACGACCGCTTCGGCCACCAGACCGGCGACCAGGTGCTCGCCGAGACCGCCCGGCGCCTCGCCGGCTGCGTCCGCCCCGGCGACGTGATCGCGCGTGTGGGAGGGGAGGAGTTCGCCTGGCTCCTGCCCGAGTGCGACGCCTTCGACGCATGGGAGGCGGCCGAGCGCGCGCGGCGCGCGATCAGCGACGAGCCCTTTCCGGTCGTCGGGCGGATGACCATCTCCGGCGGGGTCTGCGAGCTTGCCCAGGCCCGCGACGCGGCCGACCTCTACCGGCTCGCCGACGGCGCCCTCTACTGGGCGAAGTCGCACGGCCGCGACCTCTGCTTCCGGTACGCGCCCGAGGTCGTCCAGGCCATGTCGGGACGCGACCAGAACGAGCACCTCGAGCGCCAGCAGGCCCTCACCAGCGTGCGGGTGCTGGCGCGCGTGGTCAACGCCAAGGAGCCCTCCAGTCGCCGGCACTCCGAGCGGGTGGCCGAGCTCGCCGTGCGCCTGGCGACGGCGCTCGGCTGGCCGACCGTGCGCTGCGACCAGCTGCACGAGGCCGGTCTGCTCCACGACGTGGGCAAGATCGGGATCCCCGACCACGTCCTCCTCAAGGCGGACCGGCTCACGCCCTCCGAGTACGAGCTGGTCAAGGGGCACAGTGCCCTCGGCGCGCAGATGCTGGAGGAGGTGATCTCCGACGAGCAGGTGGCCTGGGTCCGGGGGCACCACGAGCGCCACGACGGCCGCGGATACCCGGGCGCCGCCGCGGGCGAGGCCATCCCCGACGGTGCCCGCGTCCTCGCGGTGGCCGAGGCCTGCGCGGCGATGACCACACCGCGGGCCTACGCCCCCGAGATGTCCTGGGAGGAGGCGGTGGCCGAGTGCCGCCGGGAGGCCGGCCTCCAGTTCGACCCCGCCGTGGTCGACGCCCTCGAGTCGCTGGTCAGCGCCGACGCCCTGCCGCCCCTCCGCGGGCGGGCCTGAGCGGGACCGATCCCGGGCACGCCGGCGAGGGGCGGCGCTACCGTCGTCGTGTGATCGCACGTCGTATCGCCCTCGCCGCCCTCGCCGTCTGCGCCGTCTGCGCCGTCTGCGCCGCCGCCGCGCTCGGCGCGCCGGGGCTCCGCACGGCCACCCCGGCCGACGACGGCGCCCATCCCGGTTCCGGAGACCGCACCGAGTGGTGGTTCGCCGGCGCCATGGACCCCGCCCAGGGCTTCGCCGTGGCGGCGGCCCTCGGAGCCGAGTTCCCCGGCAACCCGCCCGCGACCGTGGTCTTCCTCTACATGCCGGACGGCCGCGTCCACACGCTCGCGGCGCCGCGAGCCCTCGACGGAGCTCCGTCGACCGACCGCGCCGACGTCCGCCTCGGCCCGGACCGGCTCTGGTCGCCCCGACCCGGCGTGACGCGCGTCACGATCGACATGCCCACGGGGATCCCGTTGCACGGCGGGTCTCCGGGACCCGTGTCGGTCGACCTCACTCTGCGCGCCACCGTGCCCGGCTTCGTCGCGGGCCCGCTCATCCTGCCCGAGGGGCAGGACCTCTCCTGGACCGTCGGCGCGCCGGCCGCGCGCGTGAGCGGCACGGTGACGGTGGGGTCGCGGGTGATCCGGCTCCGAGACGCGGTTGGTTACCACGACCACAACTACGGCGCGTTCGACCTCGCCGACGACGCCCACGGCGGATGGGATTGGAGCCAGATCCACCTGCCGCAGGGGCGCAGCCTGGTGACGGGGATCGTCCGCCCCGCCGACCCGCTGCCGCGCGACGGGGTGCTCGTGCTCTCGGACGCCGAGGGGCGGCTGGGGTCGGCCCGCGCCGACGACGTCACCATCGCGCGCTCGCGCTGGTCGCGGGTGGGTGTCCATTCCTACCCGCGCGAACTTGCGCTCGAGGCGCGGATGTCGGGGGGGTGGAGCGCGAGCGTCCGCTACCGGGCGCGCCGCGCGGCGCCGCTGACCTTCCGCCTCGACGGGGCGAGCGCCCTGGTCGAGATCGAGGCGCGGACCTCGGGCGTGCTGCGGCGCGACGGCCGCGTGGTGTCGCGGTGGTCGTCGGCTCCGGGCTTCTACGAGTACGAGTCGACTCCGGTCACCCGCCAGCGCGACGCCGCCCCCGGCAGCGCCGCCTGGGCGGCCCGCCTCGTCGACGCCGCGGCCGCCGCCCTCGTGGGGAGCGGCTGACCCGGCATCGGCCTCAGCCCAGGTGCTCGTCGATGTAGCACCAGCGCCAGGCCTCACCCGGCTCGATGCTGCGCATCACCGGGTGGCCGGTCTCGTGGAAGTGCAGGTCGGCGTGGCGCTCCACCGACGAGTCGCAGCAGCCCACGTGCCCGCATGCGAGGCACATGCGCAGGTGCACCCAGCGCGTCCCGTAGCGCAGGCACTCCTCGCAGCCGTCGGGCGTGCGGGGCAGGGCCACCCGCGGAGCGGCGCGCAGGTGCGCGCAGTCGCCGGCGCGCCGGCGCGGCGCGGTGAGATCGTCGCCGACGCGGGCCTGGGCGTCCTCGGCGCGGTCGAGCAGCGACTCCTCCAGATCGACGGCGGTCATGGCCGACCGGAGCACCGCGTCGTCGACCGTGCCGGCGTCGCGTGCGGCGACGATCGTCTCGCGCTCGGCTCGGAGCATCTGGGTGCGCAGGCGCCGGTAGGCCATCGAGGGCGGCTCGAGCTCCTCGTGCGAGCGGCCCAGGCGCTCCCGGGCCATGTTCGAGCGCCGCCTGGCACGCTCGCGCAGCTGGTCGATCACCTCCTGCGGGTCGTCCGGCGAGCGGACCTCCTCCAGGCGCGTGAGCCCCGCGCGGGAGGCCTCGGTCACCAGCGAGGCCGCCTGGAGCGCGTCCTCGGCCGGGTCGGGCCCGGGCAGCCCGAGGCGGCGCACCAGCCAGGGCAGGGTGGTTCCGTGCACCAGCAGCGTGCCGGCGACGACGGTGAAGGCGGCCAGGCGCAGCACCTCGCGCTGCGGGGTCTCCTCCGGGAGGACGAACACGGCTGCGAGGGTGACCACGCCGCGCATCCCCGCCCACGAGACGACGACCCCGTTGACCAGCCCCACGAGCGCCGGCGCAGGGTCGCCGGGCCCAGCACGTACAGCCCGGTGATCCCCATGACGTAGATCAGGCGCACCGCGATCGTCGCGATCAGCACCGTCGCGCAGATCGCCGCGACGCGCCCGGCGCCGAGGTCGGTGTCGGCCACGTCCTGGATCAGCCCCTTCAGCTGGAGGCCGATCAGCAGGAACACCGCGTTCTCGAGGAGGAACTGGACGGTGCCCCAGTTGATCGACTCCGAGATCCGCGAGGCGGCCGACTGGAGGGTCGGCGCCTTGTGGCCGAGCAGCAGGCTGGTGATGACCACCGCGAGCACCCCCGATGCGTGGATCGCCTCCGCGGGCAGGAACGCGACGAAGGGCGCGGTGAACGACAACGTCGTGTCGAGTACCGGGTCCACGATGTGACTGCGGATCCTCACCAGCAGCCAGGTGACTGCGAGGCCGACGGCGACCCCGCCGCCCGCGGCCACGAGGAAGTCGAGCCCCACCGACCCGACGGTGACCCTGCCGGTGATCGCCGCCGAAAGGGCCACCAGGGCGGTGGCGTCGTTGACCAGGCTCTCGCCCTCCAGGATCGTCACGATCCGGCGCGGCATCCCCACCCGCCGTGCGATGGATGTCGCCGCGACAGCGTCGGGTGGGGCCACAACGGCGCCGAGCGCGATGGCGGCGGCCAGCGAGATGGAGGGGACGATCCACCAGGTGACCAGGCCCACGGCGAAGGTCGTGACGATCACGAAGCCGACCGAGAGCCACAGCAGGGCCTCCTTGGTCGAGGCGAAGTCGACCAGCGACGTGCGGATCGCCGCCGCGTAGAGGAGCGGGGGGAGCAGGCCGACCAGCACGAGGTCCGGGTCCAGCTCGAACGACGGGATCCCCGGGACGAACGAGCCGGCGATCCCCACCAGCACAAGCACCAGGGGGGCCGACCATCCGATGCGCCGCGACGCGCCGGCCACGAGCGCCACGGTGATGACGACGGCGAGTACCTCGAGCGCGCTCTCCACGCCGCCATGACGACTGTCGAGCCCGCCGCCGCGCCGCGGGGGACCTTCTATCGTCTCCTGCCGTGCGCCCGGATCCGGACACCGCGTGACCTCGGTCATCCTGCTGCCGCCGTCCGAGGGCAAGGCGCCCGGCGGCGACGGGCCGCCCTGGGGGGACGCCGCGCACACGTTCGACGCGCTCGGCGAGGCGCGCGCGACGGTGGCCGGGGCGGTCCGCGCTGCGCTCGCCGGCGACGCCGCGGCGCGGTCGCGCCTCCTCGGCGCGCGCGGGCCCCTGCTGGAGCGCGCTCTCGCTGAGTGGGAGGAGCTCGACGAGGCGCCGACCCTCCCGGCGCACGACCGCTACCGCGGTGTCGTCTGGAGCGCGCTCCAGCCCTCCACGCTCAGCCGGGCGGCACGCCGGCGCCTGCGCGCACGCGTGCTGGTGCCCTCCGGCCTGTGGGGGCTCGTGGCGGCGTCCGACCCGATCCCGGCCTACCGGCTGAAGATGGGCGCGAGCGTGCCCCCGCTCGGCCCGCTGGCCGCGTGGTGGCGGCCGCTCATCACGCCGCTCCTCGACGGACGGACGGGGGGCGGGTGGATCATCGACCTCCTGCCGCTCGAGCACGCCGGGGCGCTCGACCCCGCGGGGCTCACGCGTTCGCGCCTGCTGCGGGTGTCGCTGGTCGAGGTGGGCGACGACGGGGCCCGGCGGGCGGCGGGGCACGCCGGCAAGCACCTGAAGGGGCTTCTGGCGCGCGCGATTCTGGAGTCCGGGGCCGGGACTCCGCGGGCCGTGGGCGCCCTGGAGGTTCCCGGCCTGCGGGCCGAGGGAGTCAGCCGCACGCCCGGCGGCGCGACGGTGGTCTTCGCGCGGGAGTGATGCCCGCGCGGACCCGCGCCCCCGATGCGGTGGATATGCTCGCGCCATGAACATCGTGATCTCCGGCGGCGGCATGGTGGGCATGACCCTCGCGCGCCTCCTGCGCCTGCGGGGCTTCTCCCCGATCGTCCTCGAGCGGGCTCCCGAGGGGCACTACATGCCCCGCGGCTACATGCTCGGCTTCCAGGGCTACGAGCCCCTGGAGGAGGTGGGCGTCTACGACGAGGTGCGCGCCGCAGGCCGTCCGATCGCCCCCCGTCCCGACCAGCCGCCGGTCGCCGTCGCCGTGCGCTTCGGCGCCCTCATCGAGGCGCTCGCGCGCGACCTGCCAGTCGTCTACGAGCACACCGTCGTCGATCTGGTGCGCGACTCCGGCGGGCGCGTGAGCGGGGTCGTGGCCGAGGGTCCCGACGGGCGCGTGACCATCCCCGCCGACCTCGTGGTGGCCTGCGACGGCGTCGGCTCGCCGGTGCGCGAGATGGCCGGCATCGAGGCCCGCATCGAGCCGTTGGCCGACGCGGCGCTGACCTTCATGAGCCCGGTGCCGACGCCGACGTCGTTCGCGATGTCCTACATGTCGGACGGTGGTCACATCGGGCTGCTCAGCTGGGCCGAGGGTTCGGCCGGCTGGCGCACCATCGACAAGGTGGGCGAGGATGCCGCCAAGGCGCCCGGCCTCGACGCGATCAAGCGGATGTGGACCGAGCTGCTGCCCGAGTCGCGGGAGGGCGTCGAGGCCCTCACCTCGCTGGACCAGGTCCGCTACTCCGAGCCCCGGCTCCTCAGCTGCCAGCAGTGGTGGTTACCGGGCCTCGTCATCATCGGCGACGCCGCCCACTTCTTCGGTCCCGAGACCGGCGTGAGCTCGGGCATCGGCCTCGGCGACGCACACGCCCTGGCGCAGGCCGTGCTGCAGAACCCCGCCGACGCCGACGCCGCCTGTCGCGCCTACGAGCTCTGGCGGCTCCCGGTGGTGCGCCCCTACGAGGCCATGGACCCCGGCCGTCAGCGGTTGGTCGCCGCGGGCGGCATCCGGGGCCGCCCCGAGGAGCGCTGGCCCCCGGGCGGCTGAGGACCCCCGGGCCCTCAGATGCCCAGGCGGGGCATGTACGACGCGGGGTAGCGCTCCCCCGATGCCGAGCCCACGGGCGCCAGGGCGTCGATGGCCGCAAGGTCCTCCGGGGTCAACGCGATCTCGAGGGCCTGCAGGTTGCGCTCGACGTGGTCGGCGCGGCTGGTACCCACGAGGGGGATCAGGTCGTCGCCCTGTGCGAGCACCCAGGCGATCGCGAGCGAGGCGAGGTCGACGCCCCTGGCCTCGGCCATCTCCGCGAGGCTCGCCACCACTTCCAGGTTGCGCACGAGGTTCTCGCCCTGGAACCGCGGCACCTGCCGGCGCCAGTCGTCGTCGGCGAGGTCGTCGGCGCTGCGGATCCGCCCGCCGAGCAGCCCCCGCGAGAGCGGGCTGTAGGCGACGTACGCGATGCCCAGCTCGCGTGTGACGGGCAGCACATCCCGCTCTGGATCCCGGTACAGGAGCGAGTACTCGCTCTGGAGGGCCGCGATCGGGTGCACTGCGTGCGCGCGGCGGATGGTGCCGGGTCCGGCCTCGGAGAGCCCGATGTGGCGGATCTTGCCCGCCTCCACCAGGCGGGCCATCGCGCCCACCGACTCCTCGATCGGCACCTCGGGGTCGACGCGGTGCAGGTAGTAGACGTCGATGTGGTCCACCCCGAGGCGCCGGAGGCTCGCGTCGGCGTGGGCGGCCAGGTAGTCCGGCGCCCCGCGGCTCGACTTCGTCGCGAGCACCGCGTCGTCGCGCCTGCCGGCGAGCGCGCGGCCCACCATCTCCTCGTTGCGCCCCTCGCCGTAGGCCTCGGCGGTGTCGATCAGGGTGAGGCCGAGATCGAGCGCGCGGCGGACCGTGCGGATCCCCTCTGAGTCCTCGGCCGATCCGTAGTAGCCGGCGAAGCTCATCGCCCCGAAGGCGATCGGCCCCACCCCGGGACCGCCGGTGCCGAGCCTGCGCTGCGCCATGGTCGCGCTCCTCACATCGGATTCGCACCAACCGTAGCCGCGCCCCGGCTCCGCGCGCCCGTCTCCTGCGATCCTACGGCCCGTGGCCGACCGCGTCCTTCCCCAACTGCCGCCCGGAACCGTCGTGATCCTCGCCACCGTGGGCGGCGCCGGCCCGGCGGCGATCCCCGTGAGCGCGGTGCTGCGCGAGGGGCCGCGGGCGCTGCTCCTGGGTCTCGCGGCCCGCCGGGGCAGCCTCGCGCGGCTGCGCGACGAGCCACGCGTGGCCCTCTCTGTGGGCGGCCCCGGTTTCTGCGTGGAGGTCGTGGGGGAGGCGACGGTCGCGGCCGATCCGCTGCCCGGCGCCGAGGGGATGGTCGCCGTCCGCGTTCGGGCGCGCTCCGTGCGCGACGTCCGTGGGCCGGCGACAGAGGTTGACGCGGGGATGCGCTGGCGCTGGACCGAGGAGGGCGCGGACGTGCGCCATCGGGCCGTGATGGCCGCCCTCTCGCGGCTCGGTGGCGCGACGATCGCCTAGAGGTGTCTCACGGGCTCCCTTGCCGGTTCCCCGCGGTCGGCTGATGGTGATCTCATGGCCGCACCGACGATCCTCCGCTCGCTCCTCGCCGCATCCGCGGCGCTCCTCGCGCTGGCGCCGGCGGCGATGGCCGGGCCGGCCCCCCACGTCGGCGCGCCCGACGCCGGCGCGCTGATCGTGGGCGGGGCACCGGTCGCCGACGCCTCCTGGCCCTCGATCGTCGCGCTGGTCCCGGCGGGCGGCTCCCCGGAGCTCACCACCTACTGCGGCGGCACCCTGATCGCACCCACCCTCGTCCTGACCGCCGCCCACTGCGTGATCGCCGCATCCGGCGCCGTGACGCCCGCCCGCGCCGTCGAGGCGGTCGTCGGCGCCGAGGACCTGGCGGCTCCCGCCGACCGCATCGCGGTCGCGGAGATCCGCGTGCACCCCGGCTACCGGGTCGAGGGCGACGCCCCCGACGCCGCGCTGCTGGTGCTCGCGCGTCCCGCCTCGGTCCCCGTCGCCGCCTACGCGGCGACGGCCCATCAGGACCCCGACGCCGAGCGGGCCGGGGAGATCGCGGGCTGGGGGGAGGAGGGCGAGGACACCGCGCTCTACCCGACCCGCCTGGTCGCCGCCCCCCTCACCATCTTCAGCTCGGCCCGCTGCCGGCAGATGCTCGGCGGCTCATTCCACGTCGGCGGGGCCCTGTGCGCCGGCCGGCCGGAGGGTGGCGTCGACAGCTGCTCGGGCGACAGCGGAGGCCCGCTGCGCGACTCCACCGGCCTCGTGGTCGGCGTGACGAGCTGGGGCTTCGGCTGTGGCCGCCCGGGCCTGCCGGGCGTGTACACGCGCCTCAGCGCCATCTCGGGCTGGATCGCTCGCGGCCTGGCGGCGCCGGTCGCCTCCGGGCGGAGGGCCGCGGCCCGCGCGCCGAAGGTGCGCGCGCTCATCGCCCGGGCCCGCCCCGGCGCCACCGTCCGTCTGCGCTACCGCCTCATGGGGCGCGGCGAGGTGACCCGCGAGCGGATCGTGATCCGCTCGGGCAAGCGCGTCGTCGCCCGCATCCGCACCGGCGCCGGTCCCGCGCGGGCCGACATGGAGTACCGGGTCACCTGGCGGGTCCCGCGGAGCCTGGCTCCGTCCCGTCGGCTTCGCTTCTGCGTCAGGACGCGAATCGTGTCGGGCCCGGGCGGCCGTGCCTCGTGCGCGCCGCTGCGCCTCCGCCGCTCCTAGGCCGCGTTCGCGCAGTTCTCCCGCAAATCGGCGGTTTTCGCCGATGACGCACGCCGTTGCGAACCCCTCGCGACGAGCGTGCCGGTCCAGCGGCGAATCACGGTCTACGGGACGTCCGAGTGCCCCGACTTTCCAAAGAACCGCGCTACGACGGCGATTTCGTCCGGACACGCTGCTAGGTTGGCCGCGCGGGGAGGCCTGCTCCCGCATACTTCGAGCCAGGGGGTCTGCAGTGAACAAGACCGAGTTCGTCGCCAAGGTGGCTGCCAAGGGCGACATGAGCGGTGCCGAGGCCGGACGCGCGGTCGCCGCGGTGCTTGATGTGATCCAGGAGGCCCTGAAGGGCGGCGAGGACGTCGCCTTCGCCGGCTTCGGCAAGTTCTCCGTCTCCGCCCGTGCCGCCCGTACGGGGGTCAACCCCCAGGATCCGACGAAGAAGGTGCAGATCCCGGCGCGCACCGTTCCGCGCTTCACTCCGGGCGCCGTCCTCAAGGAGGCCGTGGCCGCGGGCAACAAGGGCAAGAAGTAGCACCACCGAGGCAGGCTTCCGGTCGCGCGACCCGTCGGAGGGCGGGTCGCGCGCGCCGAAGCGCCTCGGATCCGAGCGCGTTCACGTTGAGCCGGTGAGCGCCCTCGCGGAGGTCACCCGGGCGGGGAGCGCCGCGCGCGCCGCCCACCCCGGGCTCGCAGCCGCCACGGCCGACGCCGTCGCACGGACGCTCGACGGCATGGCCCGCGGCCTTCGGGACCGGGCGGAGCCCGTACTCGAGGCCAACGCGATGGACGTCGCAGACGCCGAGGGGGCTCTCGCCCCCGCCCTGGTCGACCGCCTGCGTCTCGACCCGGCGCGCCTCGAGGCGATGAGCGGGCAGATCGCCGCGCTCGCGGCTCTCGACGACGTCGCCGGGCAGGTCGGCGAGCGCGACCTGCCCGGCGGTCTCGTGATGCGCGAGGTCCGGCGCCCGGTGGGCGTGATCGGCGCGAACTACGAGGCGCGGCCGAACGTCACGGTCGATGTCGCCTCCCAGCTCATCAAGTCGCGCAACGCCGGGGTGCTGCGCACCGGCGCGGCGGCGCTGCGCTCGGCCATCGCCCTGCGCGACGAGGTCATCGCCCCCGCCATGCAGGCGGCGGGCCTCGACCCGGACGCGCTCCAGCTGGTCCGCTCACCCGACCGCGAGGCCGCACGGGCCCTGGTGGGGCTGCCCCACCTGATCCCGCTGGTGATCCTGCGCGGCAGCGGCGAGACCACCTCGTCCCTGGCGCGGGAGGCGGCGGCGCACGGCGTGCGCACGCTCGCGCACGCCGAGGGCGGCGGCGTCCTGTACATCGACGGCGCGGCCGACGCCGGCAGGGCGCTCGCGCTCGCCGAGCGCAGCCTCGACCGGCTCGGCGTCTGCAACCGCCTCAACCTCCTTCTCGTGGCCGGGGCGCGGTGGGAGGAGCTCCTTCCCGCGATCGTCGCGCTCCTGGAGCGCCTGGGCATCCGGCCGAGCCTTCCGCCCCACGCCCACCCGCTCGGGCACGAGTGGGCGCTCGACGACGGCAACGAGGCCACGGTGACCGTCGCCCCGTGCTCCGGACCGCGCGAGGCGGCGCGGACCGCGAACGACGAGACCTCGGGCCTCGCGGCATCGATCGCCACCGAGGACGCCGCCGCCGCTCGGGAGTTCCTCGGCGCCTACACCGGCACGGGGGCGTTCTGGAACGCCAGCACGCGCCTGCTGGACGGCTTCGCGTTGCTCGGTGCGCCCGAGACCGGGATCAACGTCGACCACGTGCCGGGGCCCCGCGGGCCGGTCACCTTCCGCGATCTCCACCTGCGCCAGTACGTGGTCGGGCCCCGATGATCGCGGGTGATGCACGCCGCGCCCCGGCCTCTTGCTATTGTCTCCCGACCGCCCGGACGGCGGTTCCGAACTCCATGACAGACACCCTCCCCATCACCGAGCCCCGACGCGCACCGATGCGCGTGCTCTCGCATGTCGGGGGATCCGTCTGAGGCCCGTCACGGTGCTGTTTGCCCCCTAGGCGCGGACCAGATACCCGCCCGCCGGCCGGGCCCACGACTCGTATCAACGAGGCGATCCGGGTCGACACCGTGCGGCTCATCGACGCCGAGGGCGAGAACAGGGGCGTCGTCCCCCTCGCCGAGGCGCAGGAGATCGCGAACGACGCCGGCCTCGACCTCGTCGAGGTCGCCGCCGACGCCCGCCCGCCCGTCTGCCGGATCATGGACTACGGCAAGTGGCGGTACGAGCAGGAGCAGAAGGCCAAGCAGGCGCGGCGGCACCAGAGCACGATCACCATCAAGGAGATCAAGTTCCGGCCGAAGATCGACCCGCACGACTACGCGACCAAGAAGGGTCACGTCGAGCGGTTCCTGAAGCACCGCGACAAGGTCAAGATCACGATCATGTTCCGCGGTCGCGAGCTCCTGCACCCCGAGCGCGGTGAGGCCATCCTCCTGAAGCTCGCCGAGGAGCTGAAGGACATCGCCCTGGTCGAGAGCCGCCCGAACCTCGACGGCCGCAACATGGTGATGATGATCGCCCCGCTGAAGAATCCGGTCGTCTCCGACGAGGGCGGATCGCAGGAGGGCGGAGACGACTCCGCGGCCCCCGCCGAGGCCGATCAGGCCGCCGAGGCGACGCCCGCGGCGACCCCCGAGCCCCAAGGGGCCGAGGCCGGCTCCTCCTGATCCGCGCGCGACCCTCGTATCGGGGGGTCGCGTCGTCTATCGTGTCGGCCGGCCCGACGCTCCCGAGGAAGACAGACGCATGCCCAAGATGAAGTCCAGGAAGTCCGCCACCAAGAGGTTCAAGGTAACCGGGACGGGCAAGGTGATGTTCCAGCGCGCCGGCATGCGCCACAACCAGGAGCGCATGACGGGCAAGGAGCAGCGGCACCTCTCGAAGGAGGTCACCCTGGCCCCCGAGATGGTTCCCGGAGTCAAGCGCATGCTGGGGAAGAGGTAGTCGGATGGCACGGGTGAAGCGTTCCGTCGGCGCGCGCAAGAAGCGCCGCAAGGTCCTCGATCAGGCCAGTGGCTACTGGGGTACCAAGCACTCCTCCTATCGTCGCGCGAAGGAGCAGGTCCAGCGCTCCCTGCGCTACGCCTACCGTGACCGCCGGGTGCGCAAGCGTGACTTCCGGCGCCTCTGGATCGCCCGCATCAACGCCGCCGCGCGTGACAACGGCCTCACCTACGGCCAGTTCATCCATGGCCTGAAGCTGGCCGAGGTCGAGCTCGACCGGAAGATCCTGGCCGAGCTCGCCACGCACGAGCCCGCGGCCTTCGCCGCGCTCTGCACACGCGCTCGCGCGGCTCGAGAGAGCGCGCCGGTAGCCTCGTAGAGGTCGTCAGGGCACAGAGGGCGTGCGGTCCGCCGAGCGAAGGGCAAGTGATCCGGATGTATGCGTGCTCGCCGATGCCGGTGGCATCGGCGTCGATGCGGACACCGGAGCACGCCGCCCTGCAGCCGGCGGACGCGCGGCCGACTGACGTGACGACCTCATAGCCGCGGGGGGCAGCCGGCTGAGGCTGGCCAGCTCGCCGCGCAACCCCGCGCTGCAGCTCGCGCGGGCGCTCCAGACGAAGAAGGTCCGTCGCGAGCGACGGCTCCTGGTCGCCGAGGGCGAGGATCTCGTCGACGGCGCGCTCGCGCGCGGCGTCAAGCCCTTCGCGATGCTGTTCAACGCGGAGGAGCTCCAGGACGGCGACCCGCGCGTCGCCGCCACCGAGGGGCTCGCCGAGCGCTACCTCGTGCCGCCCAAGCTGATGGGCTACGCGAGCGCCCTGGCCGCCGCGCCGCGCGTGATCGCCATCCTGCCGCAGCCCCCGGTGCGCAGCTTCAGCGACGTGCGCTTCCCCCCCTCGCTCGGGCTCTACCTGGCCGGGGTCGCCGACCCGGGCAACGTGGGCACGCTCGTGCGCACCGGGGCGGCTCTGGGCGCCGACTGGGTGGCGCTCGGGCCCGGCTCGGCCGACGCCTTCCATCCGCGCGCCGTACGCGCCGCGATGGGCTCCACCTTCGCCGTCCCGGTCCTGGAGAACGTCACCCCCGCCGACCTCGCCACCCGCTCCGGCTTCGCCGTGATGGCCGCCGTGCCGCGCGACGGGATCGCGCCCTGGGAGGCCGATCTCACGCGGCCGCTCGTCCTGGCCCTCGGGGCCGAGCGCCTGGGGCTGGGACCCGCGCTGGAGGGGCTCTCGGACGGCCGCGACGTGATCCGCGTGACCATCCCGCAGGCGGCCGGGGCCGAGTCGCTGAACGTCGCCGCGGCCGGCGCGGCGCTGCTCGCCGAGGTCGTGCGCCAGCGCGCGCTCGCCCCCTCCGTCGCGGAGGGCGGCGTCTCGGATAGCCTGCCGGGTCGATGACCGACCCGGACCTCGCGAACATCCAGGAGCACGCCCTCGCGGAGATCCGCGCGGCCGCCACGCTGTCGGAGCTGGAGGCCGCCCGGGTCGCCCACACCGGTCGCCGCAGCCCCCTCGCGGAGACCCTCGCGGGCATCGGCGGCCTGCCGCCCGAGCGCCGTGGGGTGGTGGGCAAGGCCGCCAACATCGCGCGTCGAGCGGTCGAGGAGGCCCTGGCGGCCCGCACCACGGAGCTGGAGGCCGAGGCGATGGGCGCCGCGCTGGAGCGCGACACCACCGACGTCACGCTCCCCGGCGATCCGCACCCGCTCGGCGCGCTGCACCCGATCACGCAGGTGCGTCAGGAGATGGAGGACATCCTCCTGGGGCTCGGCTACCGCATCGCGGACGGCCCCGAGGTCGAGACCGAGTGGCACAACTTCACGGCGCTGAACACGCCCGCGGGGCACCCGGCGCGCTCGTCCAGCGACACGTTCTTCGTCGACGGCCGCCCGGATCGGATGCTCCGCACCCAGACCTCCCCGGTGCAGGTGCGCGAGATGCAGAGCGAGAAGCCCCCGATCTACCTGGTCGCCCCGGGCGTGGTCTACCGCCGCGACGACATCGACGCGACGCACAGCCCGATGTTCCACCAGATGGAGGGGCTGGCGGTGGACGAGGGGCTCACGATGGCGCACCTCAAGGGCACGATGCTCCACTTCTTCCGCGAGCTGCTCGGCTCCGAGCGCGAGATCCTGTTGCAGCCCCACTTCTTCCCGTTCACCGAGCCCTCGGTGGACGTGCAGGTCTCCTACATCGACAAGAACGGCCGCCCGGCCTGGCTGGAGCTCGCGGGCGCCGGGATGGTCGACCCGAACGTGCTCGAGCACTGCGGCATCGACTCGGAGCGCTACACGGGCTTCGCCTTCGGCTGCGGCCTCGACCGGATCGCGATGATCCGCTTCGGCGTGCCCGACCTGCGGCTCTTCTTCGAGAACGACCTGCGCTTCCTGGAGCAGTTCTCGTGAAGGTCCCCGTCTCGTGGCTGACCGATCACGTCGATCCCGGGCTGCCGCCCGCCGACCTCGCGCGCCGGCTGTCCGGCAGCGGCACCCTCGTGGAGGCGATCCACGAGATCGGCGTGCCGGCCGGCGACGACAACCTCGCGGCGTTCCGGGTCGGCCGCGTGCTCAGCGCCGAGCAGCATCCCAACGCGGACCGGCTGCGCGTATGCACGGTCGACCTCGGCGGCCCTGAGCCCGCCACGATCGTCTGCGGCGCCCCGAACGTGGCGGCCGGCCAGACCGTCGCGGTGGCGCTGCCGGGGGCGCTCCTTCCGGGCGCGGAGAAGCCGCTCGGCGTGGCGAAGCTGCGGGGCGTCGAGAGCCGGGGGATGATCCTCTCGGCCACGGAGCTCGCGCTCGGGACCGACTCCGCCGGGATCATGGTCCTCGAGGACGGCATCGCGCCGGGAACGCCGCTGGCCGAGGCCCTGCCGATCTCGGAGACCGTCCTCGAGCTGGAGATAACGTCCAACCGCCCCGACTGCCTGTCGGTGTGGGGCGTGGCGCGCGAGGTGCACGCCGTGACCGGGGCCGAGCTCACGCCCCTCGACGAGACAGAGCCGGCGGCCGGCGGCGAACGTCGCGTCGAGGACCTCGCGGCGCTGGAGATCCAGGCGCCCGACCTCTGCCCGCGCTACATGGCCCGGGTGCTCACCGACGTCGTCGTCGGCCCCTCGCCGCAGTGGCTGCGCAGCCGCCTCGAGGCGGCGGGGATGCGGGCGATCTCGAACGTCGTCGACGTCACCAACTACGTGATGCTCCTCACGGGCCAGCCGCTGCACGCCTTCGACCTCGACCGGCTCGCCGGCGGGCGCATCGTCGTGCGGCGCGCCACCGAGGGCGAGCGGATCGTCACCCTCGACGGCGTCGAGCGCACGCTCGACCCCTCGATGCTCGCCATCTGCGACGCCGAGCGCCCCGCCGTCATCGCGGGCATCTTCGGCGCCGAGTTCGCCGAGGTCTCGCAGGGCACCCGCCGGATCCTCCTGGAGTCGGCCACGTTCGACGGCCCGGCGATCCTCAACGCCTCCCTCGCCCTCGGGCTGCGCAGCGAGTCGAGCGGCCGGTTCGAGAAGGGGCTCCCGCGCGAGCTGCCCCCCCGGGCGATGGCGATCGCCTGCCGCATGCTCATCGAGCTCTGCGGCGCACGGCTCGTGCCCGGCACCCTCGACGCCCTCCAGCCCGCGCCCGAGCGTGCGCCGGTGCGGATGCGCCACGCACGCGCCGAGAGGATCCTCGGCGTCCCCGTCCCCCCCGAGGAGTCGGCCGCGATCCTCGGGCGCCTCGGTCTCGGAGTCGACCTCGCCACCGAGCGCGAGGCCCTCACCGCGCGCGTGCCCTTCGAGCGGGCCACGGACATCACACGCGAGATCGACCTCATCGAGGAGATCGGCCGCATCCGGGGCCTCAACGACATCCCCGCCGTGCTCCCGCGGCTCGTGGGGCGTGGACGGCTCACGCCCGCCCAGGCGCTCGAGCGGCGCCTCGCCCGGCTCTGCGCCGACCTCGGCCTGTCGGAGGCCGTCACGTACCGCCAGGTGCCCGAGTCCGACGCCGACGCGCTGCGCCTGTCCGACGACGACCCGCGCCGCCAGGTCGTGCGGATGGCCCATCCGATGAGCGCCGAGATGGCCGTGATGCGCCGCTCGATGCTCCCGGGCCTGCTGCGCGCGGTGGCCCGCAACCAGTCCTACCAGCGCTCCGACGGCGGCCTCTTCGAGATCGGGCGCACGTACGCGCCCGCCGAGGACGGCCAGGCCGACGAGCGCGGCTGGCTCGCTGCGGTGCTCTTCGGCCGGGTCGGCGCCGACGGCTGGCGCGACACCCCGCGCCCGGCGGACGTCTTCGCCGCCACCGGCCTCGCGACGACCCTCGCGCGGGCTGCCGGCGTCCGGGTCGAGCCCGGCCCCAACTCGGCCCGCTACTTCCATCCGGTCCGCCAGGCGCGCATGAGCGCGGGCGAGGTCACGGTCGGCTGGGCCGCCGAGATGCATCCGCTGGTGCTGAGGGCCTTCGGCGTCGCAGGCCCCGTCGCGGCCGTGGTCATCGACCTCGAGGCGCTCGGAGGCGCGGTGCCCGGTCACCCGGTCTACGAGGACCTGCTGACCGTGCCGGTCTCGAACCGCGACCTCGCGCTCGTGGTCGCGGAGGGGGTCCCGGCCGCCGATCTGGTCGGCGCCGCGCGAGATGCGGGGGCTCCCCTCGTGCGCGAGGTGCGGGTCTTCGACCGGTACGCCGGCGAGCAGGTCGAGGAGGGGCACGTCAGCCTGGCGCTGCGCCTGAGCCTGGCCGACCCGGGCCGCACGCTCACCGACGAGGAGATCGAGTCGGCGGTCGAGCGGGTTCGCGACGCGCTCGCGGCCCGCGGCGCCAACCTGCGAAGCTAGGTGTCCCGAATCGGAGGTGACCTGGTGGTTCCCGGCTGCATCTCGTCGCGAAGCGGTGTCCCTCGCCTCGCGGGAGACCTGCCCGGGAACCGCGCCCGCCGCACTCCCGGCCGGGGGCGCTGACCTCATGCCGCCCACCGTCCACGTGTTCGGAGCGGCCGGGTTCGCGGGAGCCCAGCTCGCGGCGCTGATCGACCGCCACCCCGGCTTCGATCTCGGCCTCATCACCGCCCGTGGGGACGCCGGCCGGCGCCTGGTGGACGTGGCCCCCGAGTACCGGGTGGAGCGGGTCCTCGAGCCGCCCGACCCGGGGTCGGTCGCCGCGGGCGACTTCGCCGCCGTCTGCTACCCGCATGCCGACGCGGCCCCGCTGGTGGCGGAGCTGATCGACGGCGGCGCCCGCGTGCTCGACGTCTCCGCCGACCACCGCCTGCACGACGCCTCGCTCTACCCGCCGGTCTACGGCTTCGAGCACCCGCGCCCCGACCTGCTGGCCGAGGCCGTGTACGGCCTGCCCGAGGTCCACCGCGACGCGATCGCGTCCGCGCGGCTGGTGGCCAACCCCGGCTGCTTCCCCGAGGCGGGCATCCTCGCCCTGCTGCCACTGGCCGGCGAGCTCGCCGACGTGGTGATCGACTCCAAGAGCGGGGTGAGCGGGGCCGGTCGCACGCCCACCGCCACCGTCCACTACTCGCACGCCGCCGACAACGTGAGCGCGTACAAGGTCTACGCCCACCGTCACCGCCCGGAGATCGAGCAGGAGCTCGGCGTGGAGGTGACCTTCACGCCCCACCTGGTGCCGGTCGATCGCGGCCTGCTGTCAACCTGCTACGCGCGCCTCACCTCCGACACGCCCCACGCCGACGACCTGCGCGAGCGCTACCGGGCCTTCTACGCGGACCACCCGTTCGTGGAGGTCGTGGAGGCGCCGCCGGGCATGCGCGCCGTCCAGCGCACCAACTACGCGCAGGTGTGCCCGTTGGTCGATCCCCGTGGCGGTCGCATCACGGCCTTCGGGGTGATCGACAACATCGGAAAGGGCGCCGCCGGCCAGGCCGTCCAGAACCTCAACCTGATGGCGGGGCTGCCCGAGACCGAGGGGCTCCTGTGAGCCTGCCCCCGATCAGCCGGACCGACTGGCTGGGCGCTCCGGAGGGCCTCACGCCCATCCGGGGCGGGTCGGTGAGCACGACTCCGGGCTTCCACGCCGCGGGGGTCGCCTGCGGCCTGAAGCCGGCGAGCGTGCTGGACCTCGGCGTCCTCTTCAGCCTGGGCCCGGTGGTGTCGGCCTTCGTGGACACCACGAGCGCGCTGCCCTCGGCGCCGGTGATCCGCAACCGCACGCTCGACCGCGCGCGCCTGCGCGCCGTGGTGGTCAACTCCGGCAAGGCGAACGCCGCGACCGGCTCGCCCGGGCCTTGACGACGCCTACGCCATGGCGCGCCGGGCGGCCGCGGCCCTCGACATCGACGAGGACGAGGTGGCGGTCTGCAGCACCGGGACGATCGGCGAGCGGATCGACCTCGACGTCGCCGGCCCGGGGATCGTCGCGGCGGTCCGCGGCCTCTCGTCCGAGGGCGGCGCCGACTTCGGGCGCGCCATCTGCACCACCGACAGGGCCCCCAAGGGCGGTGCCTTCCGTCTGCGCCTGTCCACGGGCGCCGTCGTGATCGGCGCGGCGGCCAAGGGCGCCGGGATGATCCGCCCCGACATGGCGACGATGCTCGCCTACGTCACGACGGACGCGAGCCTGCGCGCCGACGACCTGAGCCGGATGGTCTCCGCGGCCGCGGCCGCCTCGTTCAACCGGATCAGCGTCGACGCCCAGATGAGCCCGTCGGACACGCTGCTCGTGATGGCCTCGGGGGAGGGTGCGCCGCTCTCCGGCGCCGACCTCGACACATTCGCCGCCGCGCTGACGGCGGTCTGCCGCTGGCTGGCGATCCAGATGGTCAAGGACGGCGAGGGCTCGGACCACGCGGTGCGCGTCGTCGTGAGCGGCGCGCGCGACGAGGCCGAGGCCCACGCGGTGGCCCGGGCCGTCGGCGAGTCGTCGCTGGTGAAGACCGCCATCCACGGCCGCGACCCCAACTGGGGCCGCATCTCGCAGTCGGTCGGACAGGCCCTCGCCGGCAGCGCCGATCCGGTGCACGAGCCGATCGTCTCGGTCGACGGCGTCGCGTTCGGCTCGGACGCCGCCCTCGAGGTGATGGCCCGCCAGGAGTACGACCTCGAGGTGTCCCTGCGCCGCGGTGACGCGGGCGCCGAGATCTGGGTGTCCGACCTCGGGCACGCCTACGTGACCATCAACGCGGACTACCACACCTGACACGGCGTCCCGGCTCACGCGCCGCCCGCGTCAGAGCCCGAAGGTCTTCACCACCAGGAACGCGTTCAGGGCGACGATGAGCCCGACCACCACCGTGGCGACGACCGTCGTGGCGCGGTGGTTGACCAGGCCGCCCATCAGGTCGCGCCGGCGGCAGAAGCCCAGGAGCGGGATGAGGGCGAACGGGATGCCGAACGAGAGCACGACCTGGCTGAGCACCAGCGCCCGGCTCGGGTTGACGCCGATCGCCAGCACCACCAGGGCGGGGGCCATGGTGAGCCCGCGCCTGATGAACAGCGGGATCTGGCGGTCGATGAACCCCTGCATCACGACCTGGCCGGCGAGGGTGCCGACCGACGACGACGACAGCCCCGAGGCGAGCAGCGCCGCGCCGAAGGCGTACTGCGCGTTGGCGCCGACCAGGTCGCCGAGCCGGTAGAAGACCTCGTCGATGTCCTCGACGCTGGTGAGGCCACGGGTGTGGAAGATGCCCGCCGCCATGATCAGCATCGACATGTTGATCATGCCGGCGATCGTCATCGCGATGATCACGTCGATCCGCTCGAAGCGGAAGATCCGCTTGCGCTCCTCCTCGGAGCGCCCCACGACCCGCCGCTGCGTCAGCGCCGAGTGCAGGTAGATCACATGCGGCATCACCGTCGCGCCGAGGATGCCGGTGGCCAGCAGGACGCTCTCGGTGCCCTCGAAGCCCGGGATCAGGAGGCCCTTGCCGATCCCCGCGGGCGAGGGGTCGGAGAGGAAGAACTGGATCGCGAAGCCGATCAGGATCACCCCGACGAGCATCGTGATCACGATCTCCAGCGGCCGGGCTCCGCGCGACTGCAGGGCCAGGATCGCGAACGAGAACACGCCTGTGAGCACTCCCGCCCAGAACAGGGGGATCCCGAAGAGCAGGTAGAACCCCAGGGCGGCGCCGAGGAACTCGGCCAGGTCGGTGGCCATCGCGATGACCTCCGCCTGCACCCAGAGCGTCCGCGACACGGGCTTCGAGTACTCGGCCCGGCAGACCTCCGGCAGGTTCATCCCCGTCGCGATGCCCAGCTTGGCCGACATGGTCTGGATGAGCATCGCCATCAGGTTCGACGCGAGGATCACCCAGAGCAGCATGTAGCCGTACTGCGATCCCGCCGACACGTTGGTGGCGAAGTTGCCGGGGTCGACGTAGGCGACCGCGGCCACGAAGGCGGGGCCGAGGAACGGCAGCACGGCCCGTATGCCGCGGCTGCGCCCGGTGAGCGCGCTCCGGGCCGCCTCGGCGACGCGCGCCTCCCCCGGGAGGACGCGCTCGATGATGTCGGGGGGAGGAGGGGTCGGCGGCGTCTTCATGGGCTCGGAGCGGATGCTAGCGGTGGCGTAGAGGGTTCTTAGTCGTGGCTAAGTACGGGTATGCACGGCCATCGGATCACCCGATGGCCGCCTTGTATGTAGCCACGACTAACGTTAAAAGTAGCCATGCCAAATAACCGACTGACGCGCCGCCAGGTGCTCATGGGGGCGGCGCCCGCCATCGCCGCGCTGCCGATGGCGGGCCTGGCGGTCGGGCCCTCGCTGGTGGGGGCCGCGCCGGCCGCCTCCCCGGCGGAGGGACCCGCCCACCAGGCCCACGCGGGGCACGCGGCGATGATCGGCGACGCCGTCCCGGCGGTGGGGGAGGCCGGCGACCTCGACCACCTCCTCATCCCGCCGCCCGCGCTGCCCCACCAGCCCGGGCGCGTCCGCCGGTACACGATGACCGCGGTCGACCGCGACATCGAGATCTTCCCCGGGGTGACCTTCCCGGCATGGACCTACAACGGCACGATCCCCGGCCCGGTGCTACGCGCAACCGAGGGGGACATCCTCGAGGTCGCATTCGTCAACGGCGGCTCCCACCCGCACACGATCCACTTCCACGGGATCCACCCCGCGGACATGGACGGGGTCTTCGAGGTCGTCGAGCCCGGGGGCTCGTTCACGTACCGCTTCCAGGCCCGGCCGTATGGGATGCAGCTCTACCACTGTCACGCGGCACCCCTGAAGAAGCACATCCACAAGGGGCTCTACGGCGCCTTCATCATCGATCCGGCCACCCCGCGTCCGCCGGCGCAGGAACTGGTGATGGTGATGAACGGCTACGACACCGACGGCGACGGCGCCAACAACTTCTACTCGGTCAACGGACCCGCGTTCTTCCACGCCAAGCACCCGATCCGGGTGAAGCGCTCGGAGACGGTCAGGATCTACCTCGCCAACCTCACCGAGTTCGACCTCATCAACTCGTTCCACCTGCACGGCGAGTTCTTCCGCTACTACCGCACCGGCAGCACCGACCGGTTCGACTACACCGACACCGTGATGCTCTGCCAGGGCGAGCGGGGCATCGTGGAGATCGACTTCCACAACCCCGGGCTGTTCATGTTCCACGCCCACCAGTCCGAGTTCGCCGAGCTCGGCTGGATGGGGTTCTTCGACGTGCAGGACGCGTGAGCACCGAATCGGTCCGCCCACGGCCGCCCGGGGAGTGGGGGTACCGCCTCCTGGCCCTGGTCCCGATCGTGCTGCTGGTGGCGATCGCCGGCGTGTTCGTGTCGTCGGGCGGCTCGATCACGGGCCTGGTGGGCGACAACCCGCCCGCCGCTGACGCGTTCGACGTGCGCCGGGTCGAGTTCGCCCCGGGCGAGGTGCGGATCCACGTGCGCAACCCGCAGGCGGAGGATCTGACCATCGCCGCCGTCACCCTCGACGACGCGATCTACCCCTTCACGGTCGACGGGCCCACGACGCTCGGCAGGCTGCGGTCGGCGACGATCCGGGTGCCGTTCAACTGGGTCGAGGACGACCCCTACGTCGTGGGCGTCACAAGCTCGACGGGCATCGAGACGCCCTTCGCGGTCGCCGCGGCCGTGCCCACGCGCGCGGCGACCGGCGCGAGCGTCGGGGGCTACGCCCTGATCGGCTTCCTGGTGGGCATCGTGCCGGTGGCGCTCGGGATGCTCTGGCTGCCGTCGCTGCGCCGCGCCGACCCGCGCTGGCTGGCCGCGTTCATGGCCCTCACGGGCGGCCTGCTGACCTTCCTCGCGATCGACGCCCTCTCGGAGGCGCTCGAGCTGCAGGGGGCCCTGCCGGGTGCGCTGGGGGGGCCGGGTCTGGTGCTGATGGGCGTCGCCGTGAGCTACCTGGGGCTGACCTGGGTGGCGCAGCGCCTCGCGCGGCGTGGCCCCGCGGCCGAGTCCGGCGCGCCGCTCGCGGGCCTCGCCCTGGCGACGATGGTCGCCATCGGCATCGGCGTGCACAACCTGGGAGAGGGGCTCGCGATCGGGTCGTCGTTCGCCCTGGGCGAGCTCGCCCTGGGCACCTTCCTGATCGTCGGCTTCATGGTGCACAACGTCACCGAGGGCCTCGGCATCGTCGCCCCCGTCGCCGAGGGGCAGCGCGCGGGCGTCGTCCGGCTGGGCGCCCTCGCCCTGATCGCCGGCGCGCCCGCGATCCTCGGCGCCTGGATCGGCGGCTTCCTCACCAACGAGATCCTCGCGGTGGTCTTCTTCTCGCTCGCGGTCGGCGCTGCGCTGCAGGTGGTGGTCGAGGTGGGCCGCTACCTCGCCCGCCGGGCGCCCGGCGGGCTCGGCTCCGGCGCCGTCGTGGGTGGCTTCCTCGCCGGCGTCGCGATCATGTACGCCACCGGTCTGCTGGCCGGCTGACGCCGGTCCGCCGCTGCGCGCGGCGGACCCATGTGCGACGATCCGCCGCCGATGAGCGACCTCGCACCCCCGGACGGCCGATGAACCCGCACCAGACCGATCTCGAGCCGCGCGTCGGCGTCCTCCTCGAGGCGCTCCCGTACATCCGGGAGTTCGCCGGCGAGACCGTCGTGATCAAGTACGGCGGGGCGGCGATGACCACGCCGGAGCTGAAGGCGTCCTTCGCGCGCGATGTCGCCCTCCTCAAGCTGGTCGGGATGAAGCCCGTGATCGTCCACGGCGGAGGCCCGGACATCTCGCGCTACTCGGACCGGCTCGGCCTCGAGGTGCGCTTCGTGCAGGGGCTGCGGGTGACCGACGCCCCCACGATGGAGCTGGTCAAGATGGTCCTGGTCGGCAAGATCAACAAGGAGATCGTCGCGCAGCTACATGTCGCGGGGGCCCCGGCCGTGGGGCTGGCCGGAGACGACGGTGGGCTGATCCGCGCCGAGAAGGCCTCGAGCACGGGAGGCGACCTGGGCTTCGTCGGCCACGTGGCCGGGATCGACCCGCGCGTCCTCGAGCGCCTGTCGGACTTCGTCCCGGTCGTGGCCTCGGTCGGGGTCGACGCCGATGGGCAGAGCTACAACATCAACGCCGACACGGTCGCCGGCCGTCTGGCCGCCGCGCTCGGCGCCCGCAAGGCGATCTTCCTCACCGACGTCGAGGGCATCTTCCGCGACTTCGCCGACCCGGCGAGCCTGATCAGCGAGTGCCGGTTGTCGGACCTGCGCGACCTGATGGACTCGGGCGCGGTCGGCGCGGGGATGATCCCCAAGCTCCACGCCGTGGCCGATGCGATCGAGTCGGGCGTGGCCGCCGCGCACATCGTGGACGGCCGGGTGCCGCACTCGGTGCTCATCGAGCTCTTCACGGAGACCGGCATCGGGACGAAGGTGACCGTGTGATCGACGAGGTCCTGGTCCAGAGGGAGGCCGCCGCCCTGATGCCGACCTACCGGCGCCAGCCGGTGGCGTTCGCGCGGGGCGAGGGCGCCTCGCTCTTCGACGCCGAGGGGCGCCGCTACGTCGACTGCATGGCCGGCATCTCGATGAACAACGCGGGCCACTGCCACCCGGCGGTCGTCGCGGCGATCGCCGACCAGGCCGCGCGCCTGATCAACGTCTCGAACCTCTACTACACCGAGCCGATGGTGGCGCTGGCCGAGTGGATCCGCGACCACTCGCTCGGCGGGCGCGTCTACTTCTGCAACTCGGGCGCCGAGGCGAACGAGGCCGCGCTGAAGCTCGCGCGCAAGCGCGGCGGCCCGGATCGCACCGAGGTCGTCGCGCTGGTCGACGGCTTCCATGGACGCACCTACGGGGCCCTCTCGCTCACGGGCCAGGCCGGCAAGCAGGAGGCCTTCCGGCCCCTGGTGCCCGGCGTGCGCCACGTCGAGCGGGACGACCTCGAGGGCCTGCAGCGGGCCGTCGGCCCGGCGACCTGCGCGATCTTCCTCGAGGTGGTGCAGGGCGAGGTCGGCGTCCACCCGGTGCCGCACGAGATGATCCGCCTGGCGCGCGAGCTGGCAGACCGCCACGGGGCGCTGCTGGTCATCGACGAGATCCAGACCGGCCTCTCGCGCACCGGCCCGCTGTTCGCGTACCAGGACGTCGGCGTGGCGCCCGACGTGATGTGCCTTGCCAAGAGCCTCGGCGGCGGCGTGCCGATCGGCGCGGTGGTGGCGGCGCCGGGGGTCGACGCCGTGCTCCAGCCGGGCGACCACGGATCGACCTTCGCCGGCGGCCCGCTGGCCTGCGCCGCCGCCCTCGCCTCGTGCGCGGTGCTCGGCGACGTCGGGCTGCAGCAGGCCGTGCGGGTCAAGGGGGCGCGGCTCCTGGCCGGGCTGGAGGGCCTGGTCGAGGACGGGCTCGCGGTCGAGGCCCGGGGCCGCGGGCTGATGTGCGCGATCGACCTGCCCCGCGCGCGCGCTGCGGAGGTCGTCTCCGGAATGCTCGAGCGCGGCTTCCTCATCAACAACACCTCCGACCGCACCATCCGCATGCTCCCTCCGCTGGTGATCGATCAGGAGGATCTGGACTCCCTGGTCGCGGCGCTGCGGCAGGTCTTGCCGACGCCCTAGAGGGCCGTGTCCGTGAAGGCCGTCACGGCGGTCCGTCCCGGCTCTGAGCTAGTCTCGCGCGCGTTGATCGGACCGGAGGTGGGGCAGTGACGGGGACGAGCGGCACAGTGGCGGTCGCGCCGGCCGCGCGCGCGGTCGGCGCGACCAAGATCTACGGCCAGGGCGACGCGCAGGTGACGGCCATCGACGGCATCGACGTGGAGTTCGCCCCCGGAGCCTTCACGGCGATCATGGGACCCTCGGGCTCGGGCAAGTCGACGCTGATGCAGTGCATGGCCGGCCTCGATCGCCTCACCTCGGGCCGGTCGTGGATCGGCGACGTCGAGCTGACCGGCCTCTCCGAGAAGAAGATCACGCAGGTCCGCCGCGACCGGGTCGGCTTCATCTTCCAGGCCTTCAACCTGGTTCCGACCCTCAACGCCATCGAGAACATCCGGCTGCCGCTGGACATCGCCGGCCGCGATCCCGAGGGCGACTGGATGGACCAGGTGATCGACGCGCTCAACCTGCGCGACCGCCTCACCCACCGGCCCTCGGAGCTCTCGGGCGGCCAGCAGCAGCGCGTGGCCGCCGCCAGGGCGCTGGTCTCGCGCCCCGACATCGTCTTCGCCGACGAGCCCACCGGCCAGCTCGACTCGCAGTCGTCCGCCGAGCTGCTCGACTTCATGCGGCGCGCCGCCGACGAATTCGGCCAGACGATCGTGATGGTGACCCACGAGCCGTCGGCCGCCAGCCGGGCCGACCGGATCCTGTTCCTCGCCGACGGCCACATCGTCGACCAGATGGACGACCCCACCCCCGGATCGATCCTCGACCGGATGAAGACGCTCGCTGCAGGCCCCAGGACGTGATCCGCCGGCAGGCCCTCCGGAACCTGCTCGCGAGCAAGCTCCGGCTCTTCCTCACATCGCTCGCCATCGTTCTCGGAGTCGGCTTCGTGGTCGGCTCGTTCGTACTCGGCGACACCATCAACAAGGCCTTCGACGGCGTCTTCGACACGGCCAACGCCGGCGTCGCCGTGGAGGTCCGCGGCACCGAGACGGTCTCCGAGGCCGACCGCCAGCCCGTGCCCGCCACGTTGCTGCCGGCGATCCGCGCGGTGGAGGGCGTGCGCACCGCCGAGGGCACGGTCTTCGGCACCGCCCAGATCATCGGCGCCGACGGCGAGCCGGCGGGGGTGCAGGGCCCTCCCGCCCTCGGCTTCAGCTGGTCCGACGACATGGACCTGAACCCGCTGCGCATCGTCGCGGGATCGGCTCCGCGGGCCCCTGACGATGTCGTGATCGACAAGGCGACCGCCGACGCCGAGAAGTTCGCGGTCGGCGACCGCGTGCGCATCATCACCTCGTCGGGATCCGCCCGGTACCGGCTCGTCGGGATCGTCGCCTTCGGCGAGCAGAACAGCCTCGCCGGGGCCACGCTCACCGCCTTCACGCTCCCGACCGCCGAGCGGGTCTTCGACTCCCCCGGGCGCTTCGCCTCGGTCGGCGTCACCGCCGCGCCGGGCGTGCCCGACGCCACCCTCGCTCGCAGGATCCAGGCCGTCCTCCCCAGGGGCTACGAGGCCCTCACCGGCGAGGCCGCCGCCCAGGAGGCCAGCGACCAGTTCAAGCAGTTCGTTGACATCTTCCGCAACTTCCTGCTCGGCTTCGCGGCGATCGCGCTGTTCGTCGGCAGCTTCATCATCTTCAACGCCTTCAAGATCACCGTCGCCCAGCGCACCCGTCAGATCGGCCTCCTGCGGGCGGTCGGCGCCTCGGGCCGGCAGGTGGTGGGCTCCGTGCTGCTCGAGTCGCTCTTCATCGGCCTTGCGGCCTCGGTGATCGGCATCCTCTTCGGGATCGCCTTCGCCGCGATCCTGCGCGCCGGCTTCAACGCCGCGGGGGCCTCCCTTCCGGCCACCAGCCTGCAGATCCAGCCGCGCTCGCTCATCGCCGGCCTGCTCGTGGGGCTGGTGGTCACGCTCGCCGCGGCGCTGCTGCCCGCGTGGAAGGCGAGCCGGGTTCCGCCGATCGCGGCGATGCACGACGTCCAGGTCGCCGGCTCCCCGCGGGCGCGGCTGGCCGTGTCGATCGTGCTCACGGCCGCGGGGGTCGCCCTCGTCCTACTCGGCCTGCTCGCGTCGCTCAGCGGGCTCGCGCAGCGCTTCAGCCTGATCGGCCTCGGGGCGGTCCTGCTGTTCATCGGCGCGGCCATGCTCACCCAGTACGTCGCCCGGCCGCTTGCGCGCGCCATCGGCGCTCCGATGGCGCGTACCGGCCTGGCGGGCAGGCTCGGCCAGGGCAACGCGATGCGCAACCCCTCGCGCACCGCCCAGACGGCGGCGGCCCTCACGATCGGCGTCGCCCTCGTGACCGGGGTGACCGTCTTCGCGGCATCGCTGAACGAGACGTTCATCGGGACGCTCGACAAGCGCGTCCGGGCCGACCTGGTGGTCCTCTCGAGCAACCAGCTCCCCTTCAGCCCCGCCGCCGCGGCCGCGCTCTCGGCCAGCCCGCAGCTGAACGCGGTCAGCGCCTGGCGCAGCGGCGACTTCAAGGACCCCGGGGGGAGCGTGGAGAGCCTGTCGGCGGTCAACCCGGCGCTGCTCACCGAGCTGTACGACCCCGGGGTGTCGCAGGGCTCGGTCGAAGCGCTCTCGGAACCCGGGACGATCGCCGTCTTCAGCGACTACGCCACCGAGAACGACCTGAGCGTCGGGTCGACCCTGCCGGTCCTCTTCGCCCGGACGGGTACGACGCCGCTGCGCGTGGTCGCCGTGTTCGACGACGAGAGCTTCGGCCAGTTCTTCATCTCCCTCGAGGAGTATGCGCGCGAGTACATCACCCAGGAGGACCTCGTCATCCTCGCCCGCGCCTCACCCGGGGTGACCCCCGAGGCCGCCAAGGCCGTCGCCGAGGCCGACCTGAAGGACTACCCGAACCTCGACGTGCGTACGAAGGCCGAGTACAAGGACTTCGTCGCCGGTCAGATCAACTCGTTCCTGCGCCTCTTCTACGTCCTCCTGGCGATGGCCGTGGTCATCGCGATCTTCGGCATCGTCCTCACCCTCGCGCTGTCGGTCTTCGAGCGCACCCGCGAGATCGGGCTGCTGCGGGCGGTCGGTCTCTCGCGGCGCAGCGTGCGGGCGATGATCCGCTGGGAGGCGATCATCGTGGCGCTGATCGGAGCGCTGGTCGGACTGGTGCTGGGCGTGTTCCTCGGCGTGGTCAGCGTCTCGGCCATCCCGGAGTTCAAGGCCATCGCCATCCCGTGGTCCTCGATGCTCGTCTTCCTGGTTGTCGCCGGGCTCTTCGGCGTGCTGGCGGCGATCCTGCCCGCCCGGCGCGCTGCGCGCCTGGACATCCTCGAGGCGATCCAGAACGAGTAGGGCCGGCGCGCGGCGCGGGGGGCACCCGCGCCGCGCGCCGGTCTACCGGGCCGTGTCGCACGCGCCGGTACCGCCGGACGAGGATCCGCCCGACGGCGATCCGCCCGGGCCGCCCGGGCCACCGGGGCAGTCGCCCGGGTCCGGTGTCGTCGCGGCCGGGGTCGTCGTGGCGGTCGCGTCAGTCGTGCTGATGGTCGCGCCGGAGGCGGAGTCTCCTCCGGCGGCCGCGAACGTCGGTTACGCCTCCTGCGGCGAGGGTCAGCGCGGCGATGGCCGCGGTCAGTGTCCGAGGCGTCGGCATGGCACCCTCCCTGTGTGGGTCGTGGTGCCTCCAGTGAAGGGGGCCGACCTCGGAGGAGCCTCGGAGACGGTCGTGGATCGCATCAGCGCCGCTGGCCGCGGCCGCCGGGCGGTGGGGCCGGCCTCAGGCCGCCTTGGCGGTGATGCGGCCGGGCGAGAGGGCGGCGGCCGGGTCGGCGCCGCGGTCGCGCAGGAAGCCGACGTCCGCCTGGATGCCGTCCCCCTGCGCGCTCAGGTCGAAGGCGTCGGAGAGGCGGCTGATGATGATGAGGCCGCGGCCGCGCAGGGCGGTCGGCGGGGGAGGCTCGGAGGGGATCACCGGGAGAGAGCCGCCGGGGCGGCCCTGGTCGAGGACCCGGATGTCGGCGCGCGCGACCGTGACCCGCAGTTCGACCTCGACCGCGCCGCCGCCGGGCGAGCCGTGCTCGATGGCGTTGGTGAGGGCCTCCGTCGAGGCCAGCAGCACGCGTCCGACGCCCTCCGACGGCCACTCCTCGCGGGTCAGCACGCAGGCCAGGGCGGAGCGCACGAACGAGATGACCGAGAGGTCCGCCGGGACGCGGAGGCACGAATGGACGCCGTGGGTCATCTACTACCGGAGCCTTGTGGCGTGTTTGGGATTCATTTCAACGTTATCGGCGGTATACGACAGAACTCGACCTCCTCGTACCCACCGATCGTCGAGGATCGCGAAGAGGGCCCCCTCCGGTGGGTGGCTTCGCGGCACTAAACTGGCCTGCCCCAATCCGACCGGAGGAACAAGAGTGCCTGAGCACCGTCCATCACCGCCCATCGCCGGGTATCTGGCACAGCCCCACGAGGTCCACCGCGTGGTGCTGCTCTATTCGGGCGGGCTGGACACCTCGGTCATGCTCAAGTGGATCCAGGACGAGTACGACGCCGAGGTCGTGGCGCTCTGCATCGACCTCGGTCAGCCGGCCGACGACTTCGACGCGGTGCGACGGAAGGCGATCGACCTGGGCGCCGTGGAGAGCCTCGTGGTGGACGCCAAGGAGGAGTTCGCGCGCGACTACGTGGCGCCCGCGATCCGCGCGAACGCCCGCTATCAGGGCGGCTACCCGCTCTTCACGGCGCTCGGGCGCCCGCTGCTCGCCAAGCTGGCCTGCGACGCGGCGCGCACCTACGGGGCCGACACGATCGCGCACGGCTGCACGGGCAAGGGCAACGACCAGGTGCGGATCGAGGCGACCGTCGCCACGCTCGCGCCCGACCTCAAGGTGATCGCGCCGGTGCGCGAATGGCAGATGGGGCGCGACGAGGAGATCGCCTACGCGATCGAGCACGGGATCCCGATCAGCTCGAGCGTGGAGCGCCCCTACTCGATCGACGACAACCTCTGGGGCCGCTCGAGCGAGGGCGGGGTTATCGAGGACCTCGACCAGCCGCCGCCGGACGACGTCTTCCAGCTGGTGACGCATCCGACCCGGGCGCCCGACCGCGAGGAGGACCTCGTGATCGGCTTCCGCGACGGTCTCCCCGTGAGCCTCGACGGCGAGGAGCTCGGACTGGTCGAGCTCATCCGCCGCGTGGCCGTGGCGGCCTGCCGCAACGGCGTGGGCATCCTCGACCACATCGAGGACCGGGTGGTCGGGCTGAAGGTGCGCGACCTCTACGAGGTGCCGGCGGCCGAGGTGATCCTCACCGCCCACCGCGAGCTCGAGAAGCTGGTCTGCACCGGCCGCGAGAACGCGCTCAAGCCGACCCTCGACGCACTGTGGGCCCAGCTCGCCTACGAGGGTCTCTGGTACGAGCCGCTGCTCGCCGACCTGAACGCCTTCGTCTCCCGGGTCAACGAGCGGGTGGAGGGCACCATCACGATGCGCCTCTACAAGGGCAGCGCCACGGCTGTGACGCGCTCGTCGCCGAACGCGATCTACGACCGCAGCCTGGCGACGTTCAACGCTGACGCCTCCTTCTCGCAGGGCGCGGCGCCCGGCTTCATCGAGCTCTACTCCCTGCAGAGCAGGATGGCCTACCGCATCGCGCAGGCCCGGGAGAAGGGATGAGGCGCGGCGGGCCGCCGATGCTGCCGGTCGACCCGGCGCCGGTGCCTCCCTTCTCGCGGGTCGAGCGCGGGGCGCGTGGGCTCCGGTTCGCACCGCTCGCCGCCCCCGAGGGCGCGTCGGCCGAGCCGGGCGCGCCGCTGCGGGTGCATGCCGCCGCCCCTGCGGGGATGCGCCAGGCCGACGTCGTCGCCGACGGCGCGATGGTGCTGGCGGCGGGCGTCGGGGCGGCGTACAGCCTCACCGCGCCGCGGATGCACGTGGTACACGATCGTCGCCCGCCCGGCCTCGACCGCGTGACCGGCGCCGCGGGGGCGAACGCCGGGCTGATCCACGGCGACGACGGCTGGCGCGCGGTCGTGCTCCCGAGCCTCGGCGACATCGCCGCCGACCTCGGTGAGGGGCCGGTCGCGATCCGCGCCGACGGACGCAGGATCGCCGTGGCCGTGGACGGCGGCGTGGAGGAGAGGGACATCGGTCTCGACGGGGTCGCGGCACGCCACGACGGGCCGGCCGGCGCCCTCTGCTACTCGGCGTCGGGCGACCTGGTCGCCGCCGCGGGCTCGCGCGTCGGCCCCCCCGGCGTCTCCGCAGTTGACGGCTCGCCGATCGTGGAGATGGCCTGCGCGTCGTCGGCCCCGCGGATCGCCGCGCGCCACGCCGACGGCAGCATCAGCGTCTGGGAGCCCGGGCTCGCCGAGTCCCTCGCTGCGTGGACACCGCCGGTCGCCGAACCCGGCTCGATCGGCGTCTCGGCCGACGGCGGCCTAATCGCCGTCGGGAGCCCCGGCGGCGCCGAGCCGTCGGCCTGCCTGTGCGACGCCCTCACCGGCGCCGTGGTGCGCCGGGTGGACGGCGCGCGGTTGATCGCCCCCGCGCCGGAGGCCGGCACCCTGCTGGTGGCCGGCGACTGGGGCTGCGCCTGGATGAAACCACTCGAGGAGGACTCATGAGCACACGCCCCCTGCCCGCTCCAGCCGTTCTGGCCGACGATCCGGGCCCGTGGAGCGTGGTCAGCTCCGTCTTCTCGCAGGCCGGCCGTCCCGGCCGCCGCCGGCCGCAGCCCCCCGTGGGCCTGATGCTCTCCCCGGCCCCGGAGACGCACCTCGCGCTCGCCGGCCTCGACCCCGCGTCGCCGGTGGCCGGGCTCGGTCCGATCCGCGTGGTCGCCGCCGCCCGCGAGGCCGCCTTCACGCTCGCGTTCGACGAGGACGGCGCCCTGGTGCGCGGCGTCAGCCCGTTCGTCGTCAGGGCCTGGGCGGTCCCCACGCTCTCCCTCCAGGCGGAGGAGCGCCCCGGCGAGGATCCCGCGGCGGAGCTGCCCCCGCCGGTGTCGCCGGACGTCCTCCACGAGAAGGACCTTCCGGTCGTGGCCACCGCCCCCGGGGGCGACCTCGTGGCCGTCCACAGCCGCGAGGGGCGCAACGACGTGATCGCCCTCATCCGCATCTCCGACGGCTCGCTCGCGCGCTGGGTGCGCGGCGCCCGCGCAGCCGCGTGGTCGGCCGACGGCCGTCACTTCGCCCTCGGTGGGCCGTGGGGAGTCCTCCTGGCCGAGGCGACCACCGCCCCGGGCTGACCGCGGGCGCGCGCGGTCCGCATTCGCGCAGCGTCCCGAGGCGGGGCTCGATGCTCTCGGCCCCGCGCCCCCCTGCGCCGGTGACGGCGGTCTGCCGGCCGGTAGTCCCGGGCGTCGCCGGGCCCGTGGGCGACGCCGGAGGACGGGAGGCGTAGTCGACCGCAGGCGACGTGCGGAGGACCACGCTGAGGGCCTGCCCGGCCCCGCCCCTCAGGTGCACGGCCCCCCGATGAACCCTCCCGCCCGATGGTGAGAGCGTGAGGAGTCCGGTCTTTGCGAAGAGGGGGAGCCATGTCACCCAGGCCACCATTCACCTCAGGTGCCGTCCGCTCCCGTCCTCGCCGCAGGCGGGCGGCCGCCCTCACGGCCATGATGGTCGCCGGGACGCTCGCCGCCGTGCCGGCGGCCGACGCGGCCTTCGTGGGCACCAACGGGGCACTCGTGTTCGCGAGCAACCGCCTCGGCCCCGAGGACACCGCGACCGACGCGGAGGGTGCTCGGATCTCCGACTTCGACATCTTCCTGACGCGCCAGGGCGGCGGGGTCACCAACCTCACCGCCAACAACGTCGACCTGGTCGCGCCCGAGGAGGGCGGCGACCCCGTCCCGACGGCGATCAACGACCTGCACCCGACCGTGTCGCCCGACGGCACGCGCGTCGCCTTCACCAGCAACCGGCTCGATCCGGACGACGGCTCGACCGACCCCGACATCTACGTGATGAACATCGACGGCAGCAACGTCGTCCAGGTGACCGCCGACAAGCCCGGCGCCGGCGGCGCGATGGGCGCCGCCCAGTACGAGCCGACCTGGTCGCCTGATGGCGGCCGGCTCGCGTACCGCGTCGGGGACGGCCGGAACGCCGACATCTGGATCATTGAGCTCGCCACCGGCAAGACCCAGCGGATCACCGGCCTCACCGGCGGCGCCGGGGGCCCGGCCGGCTACGACGCCGAGCCCGCCTGGTCGCCCGACGGCACCAAGCTCCTCTACTCCAACGGCAAGGGCCCCACCGTCAAGATCAACGTCATCGATCTGGCGACCGGCGCCGACACCACCGTCATCGACGCACCCGGCCTGTCCGACGCGACGCCCGCCTGGTCGCCCGACGGCACCAGGATCGTCTTCCGCCGCGGCGACGAGGGCGGCGGCGCCGGCATCTGGGTCGCGCCCGCGAGCGGCGGCACGGCGACCCAGCTCACCGACCCCCTGGGAGGGGCGGCTCCGCCCGAGGAGGAGGGCGGCGAGCCGACCGCCTACTCGGACCTGAACCCGGCCTGGTCGCCCGACGGCACGCAGATCGCGTTCCAGAGCACGCGGCCCGACCCCGGCGAGACGGTCGCCGGCGACCCCGACATCTACACCATGGCCGCCGACGGCTCCGGCCAGACGCGGCACCCCGACAGCGCGATCGCGGTGGTGGTTCCCGACCCGCCGCCGGCACAGCCGGAGCCCGAGCCGGATCCGGCGCAGCCTGAGGAGCCCGGAGGCGGTGGCCCGCCTGGGGAGCCCGGAGGCGGTGGCCCGCCTGGGGACCACGGTGGCCCGCCGGAGGACCACGGTGCTCCCGCCCTGCCCGACAGCGACATCACCCCCGACTGGCAGGCGATCCCGCTTGCGGGCATCGCGGCCGTGGCCACGCCGGTCTGCAAGGTGCTGCCGCCGGCGCCCGCGCCGAGCACCGAGAAGGCCACCTTCACCCTCAGCGAGCGACAGCTGCTGATCAACCAGCGCATCGGCCAGGCCGCGATCCGGCGCCTGAACGGCGTCCGGGCGCGGCTTGACGGCGGCCTGGCGGCGCGTGACCTGTGCGGCTACTCGATCGGCGCGAGCGAGCTCGGCAGCGGCATCACCAGCAACCTGGCGGCGGTCTCGCTGGCGCCTGCGGCGCCGGCCGACCCGGCCCCGATCGTGGACCCGGGCCGCGCCGCCGCGGGCGACCCGGTGACGCTCACGGCGCGCCAGCTGCTGATCAACCAGCGCATCTACCAGGCCGCCCTGCGACGGGCGCAGGGCATCGAGAACCGCCTGAACGCCAAGCTGACCGGCGGCGACATCGCCAGCGGCCAGGTCGTGCAGGGCAAGCTCTCGGACCGCCTGCGGATCGTCACGGCGACCCCGAGCCCCGAGCCGGCGCCGAGCACGACCGTCATCCCCGCCCGGCGCACCCCGGCCGACCCGGGCTCGGTCACCCTCGACATCAGGCAGCTGAAGATCAACCAGCGCATCGCCCAGGCGGGCGTCCGTGACGCCAACGCCCTCATCCGGCGCATGGAGACCGGCCTGTCGGGCACCGACCTGCAGCCCGGCACCCTGACGGCGGCCGACCTGGGCTGACGTCAGAGCTCCGCGCTCGTCTCAGCGCGCGCCCAGGTCCCGAGCGGGGGCCTGGGCGTCGCCGGGGGCGCCGGCCAGATCGATGCGGTGCGCCTCGAGGCGCAGCAGGGAGCGCCGTGTCGCGCGGGCCCGCGGGAACATGGGCCCGGGGCCGAAGCCGCACGGAGGCGTCTGGGCGGCGATCGCCGCCAGACGCGCTCGTGTTCCCCGGTTCCTCATCGGAACGCGCTGCGCACTCGGCCAGCACGACCTGATGGGCCGGATCCCAGTGGAGGAGCGGGGCCCAGGCGACGGCCGCGAGGCGAGCGGTCTCGGGCGACCCCGGGCGGCCCGTGATCCACGCCGTCGTCCCCTCCCACCAGGGGTGGACGATCCGTGCGCGCGGCAGCCCGGCGCGGTCGGTCGTCGCCAGCGTGCACCAGACGATGCCGAGCACCCGGCGCTCCAGCTCATCGGGCGAAGACGATCGGCGACGACGACGTCCGAGGCAAGTCTCAGGATGAGGGGTATGCCGCGCGGACGCGCCATCCCCTCCGGCCGCCGCCCCACCATCCCTGGGGTCGGCGTCCACCGGTATCCCCCGCATCTAGCGTCCTCCCGCCTTGTCGGCCCCCGCGGCCGCGGTTAGCCTGAGGCCCGATGCCGTCCACGTCAGATCCGCCGTTCGTCCACCTCCACGTCCACTCCCACTACTCGGTGCTGGACGGGGCCTGCAAGATCGACCGGCTGCTCGACCGGGTCGAGGAGATGGGCCAGAGCGCGGTGGCGCTCACGGACCACGGGGTGATGAGCGGGGCGGTCGAGCTCTACCGCCAGGCGACCAAGCGCGGCATCACGCCCGTGGTCGGGCTGGAGGCCTACGTGGTCGACGACCACGAGGCGCGCCCGGCGAAGGAGAAGCGCAACCACCTGACGCTCCTGGCCGAGACCACCGAGGGCTACTACAACCTCATCAAGCTCTGCTCGGCCGGCTACCTCGAGGGGTACCACCGTAAGCCGCGCATCTCGCACGCGCTGATGGAGAAGTACTCCGACGGCATCATCGCCCTCTCGGGCTGCCTGTCCGGCGTGGTCTGCCAGAGCCTGGAGCGCGAGGACGTGGTGGCGGCCCGCGCCGAGCTCGACGCGCTCGCTCAGATCTTCGGCCGGGACGACGTCTACGTCGAGATCCAGCACGCCGGGCTCGACGTGCAGACGGGTATCAACGTCCACCTGAAGCGGATCGCCGCCGAGGCCGGCCTGCCGATGGTCGCCACCTGCGACGCGCACTACCCGTGCCGCGCTGACGCCGACTCGCACGAGGCGCTCCTGGCGATCCAGACCCGCGACGTGCTGAGCAACCCCAAGCGCTTCAAGTTCGGGACCAAGGAGTTCTACCTCAAGACCGGCGCGGAGATGGCCGCCGCGCTGCCCGAGTTCGTGGACATCCTGCCGGTGTCGCTCGAGGTGGCCGAGCGCTGCAAGGCCCTGTCGCTGCCCCTCGGCGACATCAAGCTGCCGCGCTTCCCCGTGCCCGGCGGCGAGAAGGACGAGGTCTACCTCGAGCGTCTCTGCCGGGAGGGCATGGCCCGCCGCTACCCTGGCGGTCAGCCGGCGAACGCCGAGGAGCGCCTGCGCTTCGAGCTCGGCGTCATCAAGGAGATGGGCTTCGCCAGCTACTTCCTGATCGTCTGGGACTACATGCGCTGGGCCCGCGAGAACGGCGTCGGCGTAGGTCCGGGCCGAGGCTCGGCCGCCGGCTCGCTGGTGGCTTACTCGCTGCGGATCGTCGACCTCGATCCGCTCGCGCACGACCTGCTCTTCGAGCGCTTCCTCAATCCCGGGCGCAAGAGCATGCCCGACATCGACACCGACTTCGCCGTGGCCGGCCGCGACCGCGTGGTGCAGTACGTCACCCAGAAGTACGGCTCGAGCGCGGTGGCGCGCATCGGGACCTTCGGCAAGCTGCTCGCCCGCGCCGTCGTCCGCGATTCGGGCCGCGTGCTCGGCCACAGCTACGGCCAGGTCGACCGCCTCGCCAAGCTCGTCCCGGAGCGCCCGATCGGCATCAAGCTGGCCGACGCGCTGAAGCCGGGCACCGAGCTCGCCCAGGCCTACGCCGACGACGCCGTCGTGCGGGAGATCATCGACACCGCGCTCCCGCTCGAGGGCCTCGTGCGCAACGAGGGCGTGCATGCGGCCGGCGTCGTGATCGCCCCCGGCGACGTCACCGACTATCTGCCGGTCCGCACGGACGACGAGGGCAACGTCGTCACCCAGGTGCCCGACCACGACGTCGAGGCTCTCGGCCTGCTGAAGATGGACTTCCTGGGCCTGCGCAACCTCGACGTCATCCAGGGCGCGCTGGAGCTCATCCAGGACCGCGGCGGAGAGCCGCTCGACATCGAGACGATCCCGCTCGACGACCCGGCCAGCTACGCCATGCTCGCCCGCGGGGACGCCATCGGCGTGTTCCAGTTCGAGTCGAGCGGGATGCGCGAGGCCCTGCGCGAGGTGCGCCCCACCGAGTTCGCCGACCTGATCGCCCTCGTGGCCCTCTACCGCCCGGGCCCCATGGCGTTCATCCCGACGTACGCCCGCAACAAGCGCGACCCCTCACGGGTCACCTTCGAGGATCCGCGCCTGGAGACGATCACCGGTCCCACCTACGGGGTGGCCGTCTACCAGGAGCAGCTGATGGCGATCTCCCGGCAGCTCGCCGGGTTCTCGCCGTCGCGCGCGGACGATCTGCGCAAGGCCGTGGGCAAGAAGGACAAGGTCCTGATGGCCTCGCTGAAGGACGAGTTCGTCGCCGGCTGCATCGAGAGCGGCACCGACAAGAAGGTCGCCCAGAGCCTCTGGGGCCTCTGCGAGGCGGCGGGGGACTACTCGTTCAACAAGAGCCACGCGGCCTGCTACGCGCTCCTGGCCTACCGCACCGCCTACCTCAAGGCCAACCACCCGGCCGAGTACATGGCCTCGCTTCTGAGCTCGGTCATGGACACCAAGGACCGCGTCCCGTTCTACGTGGCCGCCTGCAGCGACATGGGCCTCTCCGTGCTCCCGCCGGACGTCAACGTCAGCCGCTCCGACTTCGCGGTCACCGGTGAGACGGAGATCCGCTTCGGCCTCTCCGCCGTGAAGGGTGTGGGCGAGAGCGCCGTCGCGGCGATCATCGCGGCGCGCGACGACGACGGCCCGTTCACTTCGCTCTGGGACTTCTGCCGCCGGGTCGACCAGGCGCAGGTCAACAAGCGTGCCCTGGAGAGCCTGATCCGGGGCGGCGCGCTCGACTCGACCGGCGACTCGCGCCTCGGGATGCTCGACACGATCGCGGCCGCGGTCGGCCAGGCGACCCGCCGCCGCTCCGACCTCGCCGCGGGGCAGGAGTCGCTCTTCGGCGCGATGGGCAGCTCGGACGCCGCCGTGGAGCTCGACCCCCCGATCCCGACCCGCGAGATGCCCAAGGACGAGCTCCTCCTGGCCGAGAAGGAGGCTCTCGGCCTCTACGTCTCGAGTCACCCGCTCCAGGACTGCCGCCAGCAGCTGGCGCGCGCCGTCACCTGCGGCATCGTATCGCTCGGCGACCGCGCCGACGGCGAGGCGGTGACCGTGGGCGGCATGCTCGGCGCCGTGAAGAGCATCACCACCCGCAAGGGCGACCCCATGATGTTCGTCCGCCTCGACGACCTCGAGGGCTCGGTCGAGGTGGTGGTCGTCCCGGCCGTCATGGCCGACGCCCGCGATCTGCTCACGATGGACGCGATGGTGCTGATCACCGGGCGCATCGACCAGAAAGGGGAGGGCGAGACCAAGCTCGTGGCGCAGTCGGTCCGCGCCTTCCGCCCGGAGGAGGGCGGCGAGCAGGAGCGCCTGGTGGTGAAGGTCGAGATGGCGCGCCTGGCGCAGACCCCGCTGCCCGAGCTCCGGCGCCTCCTGGTGGACCACCAGGGCGACGCCGCCGTCGTGCTCGACGTCCAGACCGCGGTGGGCCGGCGGCGCCTCCACCTGGGCGAGGAGTTCAAGGTAGACCCGCGGGCCAGCAGCCTCGTGGCGGAGCTGAAGACACTCTTCGGGGAGCGCTGCCTGGTCTGATCCGGGCTGAGCCCACCGCCGCGCCGCCGCTCGGCCGGATCGCTTGACCGGGGAGTGGGAGAGGGCCTTAATACTGCGATGCCCCCGGCGATCCCACGATGAGGCCGAGCCCCGCCGCCACCGCGATGGTGGCTGGGTCGTGCCGTCAGTGTCCGGTGTCGTGCGAGCGGGTTGTCCAGCCGGCGGGCTGCATCGAGTCCGGCTGCTCGCGCCTCTACTCCTACGAACGCGAGGGGCGCACCTGGATGGGCTGCCTCGAGGGCGTCTACCAGGTGGAGATCGAGCTCGACGGCTTCCGGCGCCTGCAGCGCACCGCCGCCGGCTTCGGCGGGCTGCGCGCATCCAAGGAGCCCCTGGGCATCTGCCGCTCGACGGTGGAGCGGACCTTCGAGCACCGTGGCGCCGCGGCCTGCGTGAACCCCGACTTCCTGCTCTCGGGCGTCGAGGACTACGTGGTGAGCGCCAACCGCCGTCAGGACGACCGGCCCGGCTGAGCGCCTCGGCCTCGGCATCCCGGCGGGGACCTGGCGTCGAGACGATCGATCGGCCGCCTCGCGGCGTCTCCCGGATCGAGGAAGGTGCGGCGTGGAGTCCCGGTAGGGTGGCGCACGATGTCCGACCCCGCCCCGATCGGCCTCATCACCGGCACCGGCCTCTACGAGCTGGAGGGTCTCGAGGACCGTCGCACCGAGGAGGTGACGACGCCCCACGGCACCGCCACCGTCACCCTGGGGACCCTCGCCGGCGTCGCGGTGGCGCACGTCCCGCGCCACGGCGCCGGGCACGCGCGCCTGTCGCACCAGGTCACGCCGCGGGCGAACGTGGCCGCGATCGCGGCGGTCGGCGCACGGGCGCTGGTCTCCACCACGGTCTGCGGAGCGGTGGACCCGTCGCTCGAGCTCGGCGGTCTGGTCGTCTTCGACGACCTGCACTTCCCCTCCAACCGCCTCGCCGACGGGACGCTGTGCACCCTGTTCACCGGCCCGGAGATCCCGGGGCGCGGGCACTGGATCTATGAGCTCCCGTTCGGCCCGGGCGTCCGCGCCGGCGCGGTCGAGGGCGCGCGCGCCGCGGGCCTGCCCGTGCGCGACGGCGGCACCTACGGCCACGTGGACGGGCCCCGTCTCAACACGGTGAGCGAGATCGCGCAGCTGGCGGCGGCGGGCGTCGCAGCCGTGAGCCAGACCGGGGGGCCGGAGACCGTACTCGCCGGGGAGGCGCGCCTGCCCTTCGCCCTGGTCGGGTTCGTGACCGACCACGCCAACGGCGTCATGCCCGAGCCGACCCCGGCCGAGACGCTCGCCCGCCTCTTCGGCGAGAGCGCGGGGGTCTTCCAGCGAGCGCTCCGGGCTGCTCTGCCGGTCATCGCCGCCGACCCCGGCCCTGCGGCGGGGATCGTCTTCTCGCTCTAGGCCGCGCGCGGGCCGCACCGTCCGTAGTCGACCTCGGCCCGGCTGCCGGGATGAGGCACGGCGGACCGGGCCGGACCCGGATGCCCGCCGCCGCGCGGTGGTGGAGAAGGGGGATGGACGGGGTTTCCGTCCAGCGACGGGGAAAGGAGCGACGACATGACGACGACGACATCAACGCGCGAGCTCGTCCACGCGTACTTCGCCGCGTGGAACAGCCACGACCCGGACGGGGTCGCGGCGCACTTCGCCCCGAACGGGGTGCGGCGGTGGCAGGTGGTCAACAACCCCGCGATCCACAGCCCGGACCGGTTCGAGGGACGCGGGGCGATCGCTGGCGGCGTCAAGGCGTTCATGGACATGCTGCCCGACCTCCGGGTCGAGCTCGGCGCCTACGCCGAGACCGACGACGGCGGCATCTTCGAGTGGACCTGCTTCGGCACGCACACCGGGGCGTGGGGCGACTGGGAGGGGCAGGGCGAGGCCGTCGAGCTGCCCGGCGTCTCGATCGCCCGCATCGCCGACGGTCAGATCCTCGAGGAGAGGATGTACTTCGACCCGGACATGATGGCCCGCAACTGGAGGCCGCCGGCCTGAGCTACCGCCCGCCGGGCGCGTCCGCGACCGCGGGCGCGCTCAGCGGGCGCCGCGTTCGCCGACGTCTGCCGGCCCCCGCCCTCGCGCCGGGCGGTAGGCGAGGACCGCGGCGCCGACGACGGCCAGGGACCAGGCTGCGTGTAGCACCCAGGTCATGTGGTCACGATGGGCGACCGCGCAGGCCACCGCGGCGACCACCAGCCCGGCGCCGAGCGCCACGGCGTCGGGTGCGCGCCGAGCGCGCCAGCCGCCACAGGGCGAGGCCCGCGAGCGCGGCGGCGACGGCGGCCGGCGCACGGCGATCCACAGCGAAAGTCCCGCGAGCGCGGCCGCCGCGGGGCAGAGGACGAGCTTCGTCAGCACCCGGCCGCCGGCGGCCGTGGGCACGGCGAGCAGAACCGGCAGCAGCGGGTCGGTGGGGCTCGATCAGGGCGCCGTCGGCCACTGGGGGGCGAGGTCGGGCGGGTGGAAGGGCAGGTAGGCCCGCTCGCGGAACTGGTCGGCGGCGTCCAGGTCGCCGTCCTGGGCCAGGTCGGAGGGGGTGAGCAGGTAGTGCGGCTCATCGGCGGTCGTCTGCGCCCCGGATGTCGCCGACCCCCGGACCGCCCGCGGCCGCTGCGGCGAACGCGACGAGTGCGACCAGCGCCATCGCCGCCCGCAGCGAGGGAAACGTCACGAGGGCTCCCGCTCGCGGCGGACCACCAGGAGCCAGGTCAGGATGCCCGAGAGTCCCACGAGCACCAGGGCGGCGAGGCTGGCGTCGGCCCAGAACGCGTCCTCGGCGGCGCTCCAGACGCGGGTGGCGAGGGTCGGGAAGCCGGCGGGAGCGAGCAGTAGCGTCACCGGCAGCTCCTTCATCGCCGACAGCAGCACCAGCCCGGCGCCGGCTGCCAGCCCGGGCGCCATCAGGGGTAGATCGATCGACACGAGGCGCCCGAGCCGCCCGCGCCCGAGCGTGCGGGCCGCGTCGTCGAGCGGCCGCGGCACGCTGGTCACGGCGATCCGGGCGGGGCCGAGGGCCAGCGCCCCGAAGTGAAGCGCGTAGGCCCCCACCAGCAGCGGGAGGGTCTGGTAGAGCCCCCCGATCGCACCGGGGCTGTTGAGCGTCCAGAAGGCGAGCGCCAGGGCGATGACGATGCCGGGCAGGGCGAAGCCGCCGGTGATGAGGGCATCGGCGCCCGCGCCCAGGCGTCCGCGGTGGCGGCCGGTGAGGAACGCCGCCGGAAGCACCACGGCGACGGCGAGGAGCGCGGCGAGCCCGCTCGCGATCGTGGTGTTGAGCGCGGGCTCGATCAGCCGGTCGGGGTTCGCGATCAGCGACGAGGGCCGCGAGGAGCCCTCCGCGGCGCCCCGGATCGTCCAGTAGCCGAGCACCGCGACCGGCGCGACCAGCGCCAGGGTGAGCAGGCCGCCGACGAAGGCGAGGGCCGGCGCGCGCCAGCGGCCGAGTCGGACCACGAGCGCTCGCCCGTCGCTGCGCGCATCGCTGCGCACCGCCCCGGCCACGGCGCGCTGCCCGACGACGACGACGATCGCCAGCACGCCGAGCGCGAGGCTGAGCACCGCCGCCACCGGGGGGTCGACCAGGCGGTTGGAGTAGATCGCCCGCGTCAGCGTGTCATAGCGCAGGAGCTGGACGGCGCCGAAGTCGGCGACGACGTAGAGGAACACCAGCAGCCCGCCGGCGGCGATCGCCGCGCGCGCCTGGGGTAGCACCACCGAGGCGAAGGTCGCTGCGGGCCCTCGCCCCAGCAGCCGCGCCGACTCCTCCATCGCCGGGGACAGCTGGCGCAGGCGCGCCGCGACGGGCAGGTACACGTAGGGGTAGGTCAGCAGCGTCAGCACCGTGAACGCGCCGGCGAAGCCCTCCACCCGCGGTAGGTCGCTCACGCCGAGCGGCGCGAGCATCCGCTCGAGCAGACCGCCCCGCGCAAAGGCCGCGATCAGTGCGAACGCGCCGATGAACGACGGCAGCACCAGCGGCAGCGGGAGCAGCAGGCGCAGGGTTCGGCGCCCCGGCAGATCGGTTCGCGTCACGAGCCAGGCGGCGGCCGTCCCGAGGGCCGACGCCCCCAGCGCGACGGCCGTCGCGAGCCCGAGGCTGCGCCCGAGGGGGGCGAGCAGGGCGGAGTCGGTGGCGGTCGACCAGAACTCGCCCTCGTCGATCGTGCGCACCACCAGGTACGCGAGCGGCGCCGCGAACGGCGCCGCCAGGAGGATCACCACCAGTCGCAGGCTCACCGCCCGCGCATCGAGGCGCGCGATCCACGCGCGCATCGATGCCACATGCGGCGGATGTGTGCTCAGTTGAGGCCGCTCGCGGCGATCAGCTTGCCGGTGCCCTCGATGTCGCCCAGGCCGTCGGCCTGCTCGCCGGCCGGGGGCTTCAGGCTGGCCAGCGGCGGCACGCCGCTCGCGGCCGGCACGCCGTCGGCGAGCGGGTACTCGAAGGTCTCCGAGGCGAAGTAGCGCTGGGAGTCGGCCGACAGCAGAAACGCGACGAACCGCTGGGCGTCGTCCGTCTTGTCGGAGCTCGCGAGGATGCTCGCCGAGCTCGGGATGACGAGCCCGCCGATGTCGCCCGCGGCGAACTGGTGGTTCCGGCTCGGCAGGCCGGGGTCCTCCGCCAGGAACTGGAAGTTGTAGTAGTGGTTGACGAGCCCCATGGGGATCTCGCCGCGCCCGACGGCCTCCACGATGGCGTTGTTGTTGGCGTAGGTGCGCGCGTCGTTGGCGACCATGCCCTCCAGCCAGTCCTTCGCCACGTCCTCGCCCTCGAGCACCCGCATCGCGGTGATGAAGTCCTGGAAGGAGCCGTTGGTGGGCGCGAGACCGACCTTGCCGGAGAAGCGTGGAGCGGTCAGGTCGAGCACCGACGCCGGCAGGTCCGCCTCATCCACCTGCTCGCTGTCGTACACGAGGACGCGCTCGCGCCCGCTGATCCCCACCCAGCGACCGTCCGGGTCCTCGTAGCCGGGGGCGACCAGGTCGAGGAGCGTGCGGGGGAGGGGGGTCAGGAGGCCCTTGCCGGCCAGGTAGGCGGTCGCGCCCGGGCTCTGGCCCCAGTAGACGTCGGCCGGGGAGCGGTCCCCTTCGGTTCCGATCAGCAGGGCGAGGTCGTTGGTGTCGCCGTAACGTACGTCGATCGCGACGCCGGTGTCCTCGGAGAACCTGTCGAGCAGCGGTCCGACGAGGCTCTCGGTGCGCCCGGTGTAGATGGTCAGCGCGTCGCGGTCGCCTCCGCAGCCGCTCGCGCCGAGGGCGGTGAGGGCCGCCAGCACCACCATCGCAGCGATCGTCGTCACTCGCCTCATCGCCGTCCTCCGGTCGCGTCCGCGGCCCTGCGGCCGAGCGCCGTCCAGCGCCGGAGCGCAGTGTAAGGTGCACCGCCGTTGAATATAAGGTGAACCTACGAAGGAAAGTCGGACGTACCTCGTCGGTCGCTGCTGATCGGCGGCGTGATCGCTCTCGGCGTGAGTGCCGCGTACATCGCGGCCACCATCGACCTCTCCGTGGTGGGCGCCGTCCTCGGCGATGCCCGGTGGGCGGCGCCGACTCCGGCGGGCCCGCCGCCCAGGACGACCAGGCCTGGGCCTCCGGCGCTCAGGCTGGTACGGAGACCGGAATCGCGCCCGCCGGATAGGCGACGGTCGCATCGCCCGTGAACGCCAGGTCGACGCGGTCGCCCGGCCCGAAGCGCGGCGCCCCGATCACGCGCGAGCGCACCGTGCGGCCCTCGTCGATCCGCACGAGGTACACCGCGTCGTGTCCGTAGTACTCGACTCCCGTCACCGTGCCGCCGTCGCCGGGGACCGCGAGGATCCGCTCCGGGCGCACCATCACCTCGACCGGGCCCGCCGCCCCGTCGACGAGCGGGATCGGTCCGATCGTCGTCCGGGCCCACTCGCCGTCGGCGCTGCCCGGGATGAAGTTCGCGTCGCCGATGAACTCGGCGATCCCGCGCGTGGCCGGCAGCTCGTAGAGGGCGGTGGGCGAGCCCTGCTGCACCACGAGGCCGTCGCTCATGACCGCAACCTCGTCCCCGACGACGAACGCCTCCTCCTGGTCGTGGGTCACGAAGATCGCGGTGGCGTCGATCGCCCTCAGCATGCGCCGCACCTCCATGCGCAGCTCAGTGCGCAGCGGGGCGTCGAGGCTGGAGAAGGGCTCGTCGAGCAGCATCACCGAGGGCCGCGGCGCCAGAGCCCGGGCGATGGCGACCCGCTGCGCCTGGCCGCCGGAGAGCGTCTGCACCGCGCGCTCGCCGAATCCGGCGAGGCCCACCAGCTCGAGCGCCTCTCTCACGCGGTCGCCCCGGCCGGGGTCGCGCCGCGGGAGCCCGTACGCGACGTTGCGCGCCACGGTGAGGTGGGGGAAGAGGGCGGCCTCCTGGAAGACCATCCCGATGCGCCGCCGCTCGGCGGGGACGAACGCGCCGGGGCCCGACAGCATGCGGCCGGCGACCCGCACCTCGCCCCCGTCGGGGCGCTCCAAGCCTGCTACGGCGCGCAGTAGCGTCGTCTTGCCGCAGCCGCTCGGGCCCAGGAGGGCGACCAGCGACCCGGCGGGGACCATGAGGTCCACGCCGCGCAGCACCCGGGCGGCCCCGAACGACTTGACGAGCCCCGCGACGACGACCGGCTCAGCGCTCGCGGGACGGCCCTCCGGCATGCGGAACGTGTGGTGTCTGAAGAGCGGGCATTCGGTCGACCTTATCGTGCCGCACCCGCCGAGGGGGGCGGCCGGGCCCTACTCGGGCAGGACGTACAACCCGGCGGCGGCCCGCTCGCCGATCACGCGCTCGGAGCCGTCGACCCTCACGGTCAGCTGGCCGGCGGCCGGATCGACGCGGAGCACCTCGACCTCGGTGCCGGGCACGAGGCCCTGCTCGTAGAACCAGTGCAGGAGGTCGCCGTCATGCTCGGCAAGGCGCACGATGCGCGCGCGGCCGGAGGGGATCTGCGCCAGGGCCCGCAGCTCGCGGTTCTCCTCCTGCTCGTGAGAGGTGTCGACCGGCCAGCCATGTGGGCAGCGCTCCGGGTTGCCGAGCTGCACCGCGAGGCGCTCGACCATCTCGTCGGAGAAGGCGTCGCCGAGCTCGTCGGCGTGGACGTGCGACTCGGCTGCGGTGTATCCCATGAAGTCGGTGAGGAAGCGCTCGATCACGCGGTGGTGCCGCACGACCCGCTCGGCCTCGGCGCGGCCGCGCTTGGTGAGCAGCGGGCCCTTGCGCGGGCCGCGCTCGATCAGGCCCTCCGACTCGAGGCGCTTGAGCATCTCGCTGGCCGTCGGCGGGGTGACGCTGAGCATCTCCGCGACGCGCGCCGCGGGGACCGGCGCCTCCTTCACCACGGGCCCGTACTCGCCGACCGGGGTCGCGAGGAAGTAGATCGCCTCGAGGTAGTCGTCGATCGAATGAGCGCGTCCCATGCGGCCCATGGTACTCGCCGCTTCGGCGCGCCGACCGACATCGGTGAATCGGGTCTGGCGCGGCGGCGGATCATTCGTTACATTCGACACATGACTTCGACCCCGGGCGACTGGGCGAGACCCCGCCGGATCCTCGTGATCGCCAACGAGACCTGCGCTGCGCAGGGCGTCGTGGACGAGGTGCGCTACCGCGCGGGGGAGCAGGGAGAGGTGCTCGTCGTGGCGCCGGCGCTCGCGCGCACCCGCCTCGAGCACTGGCTCACCTCCGACCTGGAGCGGCGCCAGGCCGAGGCCGGCACGCGGCTCGAGTCATCGCTCGCCGCGTTCGCCCAGGCCGGGTTGAGCGCGCGTGGCCATCTGGGCGACGCCGATCCCCTCCAGGCGCTCGATGACGCGCTGCGGATCTTCGACCCCGACGAGGTCGTCATCTCCACCCACCCGCACCAGCGCTCGTCGTGGCTCGAGCGCGACGTCGTGCGCCGGGCACGGGAGCGCTACGAACTGCCGATCACCCACGTCGTCGTCGACCTCGAGCACGAGAGCACCACGCCGGACGAGGACGTCCGCCACCGGCGCATGGGCACGTCCGGGCGGCGCGTGCGCCTCTTCCATGCGAGCGACTACGACGAGGCGATGGCGATCCAGAGCGCGGGCTTCCGCGACCGGCCGAGCCCGGGCACGACGCCGGGCGTCTGGCTCACCGACCGCCCGCCGGTGACCGAGGCCGCCGGCGACGAGTGGGTCGTCTTCGCGGTGGACCTCCCGGAGGAGGTGGCCATGGAGTTCGAGCGCGGGGTCGAGGGCGACGCGCGCCGCTTCCTGCTGCCGGCGGAGCTCCTCAACCGCCAGGGGCCGCCCGTCGCCGAGGGCGACTGGTCCGAGTGAGTGAGGCCCCCCTCAGGGGCCGGTGATCGTGACCTTCTCGATGTAGATCGCGCTCGTCGGCGTCTGGGCGGCCGGATCGCCGGGGTCGGCGGCCGGATCGGCGAAGCCCTCGATCGTGCGCGCGACTCCGAGGCCCTTCACCACCTGGCCGAACCGGGAGTACGCGTTCGGCAGCGCCGAGGCGTCGCCGGTCACGATGAAGAACTGGGAGCCCCCCGTGTCGGGGCCGGCGTTGGCCATCGCCACCGCGCCGGGCCGGTAGCCGTCGGCCGGGCGCTCGTCGGGGATCTCGTATCCCGGTCCGCCCCGTCCGGTGCCATCCGGGTCGCCGCCCTGGATGACGAAGCCGGTCACGACCCGGTGGAAGGTGAGACCGTCGTAGAAGCCCTCGCGAGCCAGGAAGACGAAGTTGTTGACCGTCGCCGGCGCGCGTGCCGCGTCGAGGGCGATCACGATGGTCCCGCACGAGGTGGTCAGCGTGGCGCGGTACTTCGCCGTCCGGTCGATCGTCGTCGGCGGCGCCTTGGAATACGTCTTCGGATCCGGCGCGGGGTCCGGCTCGCGCGAGACGCAGGTCTCGCCGGTGGACGAGGTCACGGTCTGCCCGGCCGGGGCCGTGGTGGCGGCCGGGGCGGTGTCGGGGGCCTGCGCCTCGGACGCGGAGTCGCTGCCGCACGCGGCGGTGGCGGCGACCGCGAGGGCGCACGCGAGAATGGCGGGGAGGCGTCGGGGGATCGTCATCGGCGCGAGTCTAGCCACGGCCGCCGACGGATCTCAGGTGCGGATGCCGATCCCGCGGGCGAACGTCCACCACGCCCATCCGAGCATCGCCGCGGCGAGGCCGAGGGTCACCGACACCGACAGCCCGGGCGCGACGTCCGAGGTCCCCAGCATTCCGTGGCGGGCGGCCACCACCATGTAGAAGATCGGGTCGGCGTGGGTGAGGCTGCGCCAGGGCTCCCCGAGCGCCTCGATCGAGTAGAAGACGCCGCCCAGGAACACGAGGGGCTGGATGACGAGGTTGCCGACCACGTTCTGCTGGTCCCACCCGGTCGAGTAGAGCCCCACCACGATCCCGAGCGCGGAGAACGCGAGGCTCGTGCCGATCAGCGAGGCCGCCAGGACCGCCGGGTGCTCCACCGGGTAGCCGACGAAGATGCGCGCCGCCCCGAGTGTGAGCACGCCGATCAGCAGGCTCCGGACGACCCCGCCGGCGAGGTAGCCCACCAGCATCTGGGACGAGGTCATCGGGCTGCTGGCGGGGTCCTCGATGAAGCCGTCGTTGCGGGCCTGGTAGATCGAGGTGGCGTTGTTGCCGAAGGCCGAGGTGGCAACGCCCATCAGCACCAGCCCCGGGACGATGAACTCCTCGTAGGGGATGCCGTCGATCAGCCGGATGCTGCTGCCCAGCGCCACGCCGAAGACGACGATGAACAGGACGGCCGCCACCACCGGCGGCGCGATCGTCTGGTTCCACAGCCGCAGCACCCGCAGCACCTCGCGCTCGGCGAGCGCCCCCGTGCCGCGCCGGCGCGCGCGGCGCACCTCGGCCGTGGTCAGCGCCCCACCAGTTGCAGGTAGACGTCCTCGAGGCGCGGCGCGCCGAACTCGGCGCGCAGATCGGGCGGCGCGCCCTCGGCCACGATCCGCCCCGAGCGGATGAACGCCACCCGCTCGCAGAGGGCCTCGGCCTCCTCGATGTAGTGTGTCGTCAGCAGGATCGTCGTGCCGTCCGCGTGCAGCGCGCGGATGTAGTCCCACAGGTCGTGTCGCAGCTCGAGGTCGACCCCGGCGGTCGGCTCGTCGAGGATCACCAGCCGCGGGCGGTGCAGCAGGGCGCGCGCCAGCAGGAGGCGCCGTCGCATCCCGCCGGACAGGAGGTGGGCGTAGCTCGTCGCCTTGCTGGAGAGGTCGAAGGCGCGCAGCATCTCGTCGGCCCGCGCCCCCGCGTCGCGGCGCGACATGCCGAAGTAGCGCCCGTGCAGCGACAGCAGCTCCCGCACAGGCACGAAGCGGTCGAGGGCGACGTCCTGGGGCGCGTAGCCGATCGCCTGGCGCGCGCGCGCCGCGCCCTCGCCCCACGCCGGGACGCCGAACACCGAGATCCCACCCCCGTCCGGCCGGGTGAGCCCGACGACGCCGCGGATCAGCGTGGTCTTGCCCGCGCCGTTCGGGCCGAGGAGCCCGAAGAAGGCCCCCTCGGGAACGGAGAGATCAAGGCCTGCCAGCGCCTGCACGCCTCCGGCGAAGGACTTGGTGACGCCGTCGCAGAGGAGGGCGGGTGGGGTGTCGTCGTTCACGACCCGCGACGCTAGCGCGCCGCGCCACCCCCCGCTCCCCGGCTACTCAGGCCGGATCACGGGGTCCGTGCACGGATCCGGGCTCAGACGGTGCCGCTCCCGCCGCGCACTTTGCGCAGAACGACGACCACGGCGCCGGCGGCGGCGCCGACCACGACGACCCTGCCGACGCACCGCCGGACGCGGCCCTTCTTCTTGGGCGGCTCCACGAGGCCGCTGACGGCCTTCTGGAGGTCGAGCGCGGAGTTCTCCACCCTGCGCTGGAGCTTGCGGTCCCTGGCGAGCTTCCTCGCCGCCTTCGCCGGCGGGCGTCCGTGGATCTCTCCGGTCACCTCTCGGCCGGTGACGAAGGCCTGGCGCAGGGCCTCGTGGAGCTCCGGGTCGTTCATCGCCTTGGTGACGATAGGGCGGACCGTCTCCACCAGCGCGGCGGCGCGGTCGGCCGTCGCAGATTTCTTGAGCATGTGTCCTCCCTGGGCATCGTGACGTATGCCTCGTCGTCGCGCGGCGACGCGGAGCCTGACCTCATCCCGCGCCAGGCGGCGCGCGAAACGGTAGGTCAGGTAGCCGATGACGGCCTGGCGGCGATTGAGCACAGGTCCACAATAGTGCGCTGGCGTCGGTCAGGTGAAACCCCGGGGCGTTACGCTGCGCGCGATGACCCCGATTCGCGACTTCGTCCTCGTCCGCCACGGGCGGACCGACTACAACGCCCTGCACACGCTCAACGGCGATCCGGAGGTGGCGGTCTCGCTCGACGAGACCGGCCGCGGCCAGGTGGAGGCACTGCGCGCCGCGCTCGCCGGGCGCGCGTTCGACCTGGCCGTCCACACGCGCTTCCGCCGGACCGTCCAGACCCTCGACCTGCTTCTCGCCGGACGCGACGTGCGCCGGGTGGAGTGCCCCGAACTCGACGACGTGGCCCTCGGCGAGTTCGAGGGGGCGTCGGCCGGCGAGTACCGCACCTGGCGCCGCGCTCACCCGCAGGACGCCCGGCCACGGGGGGGCGAGAGCAGGATGGACGCCCTGGTGCGCTACGTCCGGGGCTTCGAGCGCCTGATCGCCTCCTCCGCGGCCGCCCCGCTCGTCGTGACCCACGACATCCCGATCCGCTTCGTCGCCAACGCCCTCACCGGCGACGACCCCCTCGACGGCCCGGTCACGGCGATCGCCAACGCCTCGCCGCTCGTCGTCCCGGAGCCGGATCTGAGGCGTGCGATCGGCGTGATGCGGGCACGGGTGTCCTGAACCGCGCAACGTGAGCTACCATGCGCGGGACTCCGCGCAGCGGGGCGAGGTACGTACAAGAAGAAGGATGACCAATGGCTGAGGGTGTCGTGAAGTGGTTCTCGTCCGAGAAGGGCTACGGATTCATCACGCCGGATGACGGCGGGAAGGATCTCTTCGTCCACTTCTCGGAGATCCAGGGCTCGGGATACCGGAACTTGGAGGAGGGTCAGCGGGTCAGCTATGAGGCGACGGAGGGCCAGAAGGGTCCCCAGGCCTCGACCGTGCAGGCGCTCTAGCCGACGCGGGTAGTCCTTCAAGGCATCGAGAGGAGACGTTCTGGCGACAAAGCAGAAGGAAGAGGCGATCGAGGTGGAGGGAGAGGTCACTGAGGCTCTCCCGAACACCATGTTCCGCGTGATCCTGGACAACGAACACGAGGTGCTGGCGCACATGGCCGGCAAGCTGCGGCGGTTCCGGATCCGGATCAACCCGGGTGACCGGGTGAAGGTGGAGCTCTCGCCCTACGACCTCAACCGGGGTCGGATCACCTTCCGCCTGAAGTAGGTCCGTCAGACATCGGTGCCCCACCGCTCGCCGCCGCTACCGTGCGGCGGCGAGCGCGGGACGCACCCCGACGGGATCCCTTCGGGCGGAGGTCGCCGCCGTACGCGCGGCGTCCGGGCGGTCGAGGATGACCGGCCGCCGCGGCGCCTCGATCACGCGGTCGCCGGCCATGTCCACGCGATAGGCCCTCGGCCCCTCGCGCGAAGCCAGCACGGCCGCGAGCCTGCGGTCCACGAAGTGCAGCGCGACGCCGTCTTCGGCAGACACGCCGCCCGGCCATGCCGTCGCGCATCGCCTGCATGTAGGCGTCACGGCGCTGCCCGTAGTGGGGCAATCGCTTCCCGGCAGGAGGCCGAGACCGCCGTCGAGGGGGGCACGCGCACCCCGAACGAAGCCGTGATGCCGCTCGCGGACCAGCTCATCGACCCGGCGCAGAGGCCGGCGAGCACGATGCCGCCGCCCACGTAGATCACGTCCTGCGCCGGCAGCACCGACCGCACGTCGTCGACCGTCCGGTTGAAGAGGCCGAGATGGGCGGGGACGCAGTGACCGCCCGCGAGGGCGGCGTAGAACTCGACCACGTAGCTCGAGTTGTCGCCCCCGGCCGTCGGCAGGAAGCAGATGCGGGGCAGGCCGGCGCCGGAGGCGTCGAGCACGTAGTCGTCGAGGGCCGTGCCGCCGGGCTCCTCGCTGAAGCCTCCGCCGCCCAGGGCGACGATCTGCCGCGGCCGCCGGGATCGGGCCGTGTGCGGCCGAGGTGGGCTCGGTCGGGCCATGCGCCGATACTCGGCGGGCGGGCCGGTGGGCGGCAGGGACGCGGGCACGGATCTCTCCGCGTCCCGACTGGCCCGGCACGCAATCCCCGCCGGGGTAACCTCCACCCGGATGAGCCGACACATCGTGGCCTGCGGGGGCGGGGGATGGTCCTCGGACACCGGTATCGGACCCCTCGAGCGCCACATCCTGGACCTCACCGGCGCGGCGCGCCCGCGCGTCTGCCTGCTCCCCACCGCGAGCGGCGACTCCGACTGGCTGGTCGCCCGCTTCTACGAGACCTTCGCCCGGAGCGGCTGCGAGCCGAGTCACCTGTCGCTGTTCCACTCCCACCCGGCGGGGGTCGAGGAGTATCTGCTCTCACAGGACGTGATCTACGTGGGCGGTGGGAGCAGCGCCAACCTGATGGCGGTCTGGGGGGTCCACGGCCTGGGGCCGACGCTGCGGGTGGCATGGGAGCGGGGCGTGGTCCTGTCGGGCGTCAGCGCCGGGGCGATCTGCTGGTTCGCCGCCGGGCTCACCAACTCGCTCGGCCCGGACTTCGCGCCGGTCGCCGGCCTCGGGCTGCTGTCGGGGGGCTTCTGCCCGCACGCCGACAGCGACCCCGGCCGGCTCGTCGCGCTGCGCCCGCTGATCGAGGCGGGGCGCATGCCGCCGACGTTCGCGGTCGACGATGGAGCCGCCGTGCACCTGTCCGACGATGCGCCGCCGCGCCTCGTGACCGAGCTCGCCGGCCGCGGCGCGCGGTTGCTCGCGCCCGGCGGGAGCGAGGAGCCGCTCACGCCCCTGCCGGGATGAGCGCCGGCCCCGCCGCGTCGAAGGCCGACGCCACCGCGCGGCGATCGGGGCCGCAGACCATGAGCCACTCGGTCGCCCGCAGGTGCGAGACCGACCCCACCCGCTCGCCCGCCGGGTTGTGGATCCCGATCCGGGCGCCCACGTAGCGCGGTACGTCGATCGCGAGCGCCGCGACGTGTCCGCGCTCGCCGAGCAACTCGGCGACGGCCGCCGGCTCGTGGTAGCCCTCGTCGTTCACCGACAGGATCACCCAGGGTGTGCGCAGCGCCCCCACGAGGTCGACGAGCGCCGGCCACGCCTCCCGCGCGCGGTTGAACGGGCTGCGGGTCGTGCGGCAGTCGATCCGCTTTCGGGCGACACCGTAGGCCTCGGGCCGATCCCCGCGCGTGATCGTCTCCCATGCGTGGTAGTTCGAGAAGTACGAATGATGGTTGTAGGGCGGGTCGAGGTAGGCGCAGTCAACGCCGTCCAGCGTCCCGGCGAGGTCGTTGGCGGCCTCCCGCGTCACGCGTCCCGGGGGCCCGGCCACCGCCTCGGGCTCGCGCAGCGCCAGCGACTGCAGGCTGCGCGCGGCGGGGCGCTTCAGGTATGCCATCTGCAGCCCGCAGGTCGAGTCGACCCGGTCGGCCGCCTCGACCAGGCTCGTCAGCAGGCATCCGCGCATCACCTCGTCGACGTCCAGGTCGTCGATCGCCCCGCGGACGGCGTCGATGCGGGCACCGTTCTCGGGCGAGAAGTAGCGGGCCTGCACGCAGAAGGTCTCGGTGGCGTAGCCCGGCGCGCCGGGGAGGGCCTGGAGACGGGCGATCAGGGTGCGCAGGCGCTCGCGGTCGAGGTCCGGGCCGGCGGCGATGTAGGCCTGGCCGAAGGCGGCCGAGTAGCTGGCGAGGTCGTTGGAGACCACGCGGCACCCGGCCCGCCGGAACGCCTGGCCGACGCGCGTCGTGCCGGCGAACATGTCGCACACGGAGGAGATCGGCAGCCGGTGCGCGAGCGCCTCCAGAAGCGGGACGATGGCGCGCTTGGAGCCGATGTACTTGATCACGCCTCTGAGCCGACCTCGGTGCGTCCCGGCTCCTCGATCGCATCGACCACACGGCGCGCCCATCCGGCGGCGTCCTGGCCGGCCGCCAGGCGGGGCGCCTCGCCGGCGATCGGCCGGGTCTCGAGGCCGGTGTCGAGGTGTGGCGGGCGGACGTCGATCACGCGGATCCCCTCGCGGCGCAGTTCGCGGCCACACGCCCGGTCGAACGCGGTGAGCGCGGCCTTGGAGGCCGAGTAGGCGGCCATTCCGGCCGTGGGCATCTCGGCGACGATCGCCGACACGTTGACGACGACGCCTCCGGCCTCCATGCGCGCGGCGCCGGCGCGCGTCAGCCGGACGGGCACGAGCAGGTTGACCTGCACGAGAGCCGTCAGGGTGGCATCGTCGACCTCGCGCACCGGCCCGAACGCGACGACGCCGACGGCGCAGACGACCGCGTCGAGTCCCCCGAGCGCGTCGGCCGACGCGGCCACGACGCGCTCGGGCTCGCCCTCGCCGGTCAGGTCGGCGGCGGTGGCGGCCACCGCGCCCATCTCGACCGCGATCGCGGCCAGGCGCTCCGGGTCGCGGCCGTGCAGCGCGAGCCGCGCCCCGCGGGCCGAGAGCTCGCGCGCGATCGCCCCGCCGAACGCGCCCGTGGCCCCCGCGACCAGCACGCGAGTCACGCGGGGCGCCGCGCCGTTCTCACGTCGAGGGACTCGATCTCCACGCACGTATCCTCTCCCCGAGGGTCACCCGGGTAAAGGGCGTCGGCAGTGCGCGCGCCACGCCCATCCGTCGCGCGAGCCCGACGGCGACCGCCGCGATGGCCAGCCCGAGGGCCGCCCCCGCCACGACGTCGGTGGGGTAGTGGACTCCGAGGTAGACCCGCGAGAAGGCGACGAGGCAGGCGAGCGCGAGGACCGGCGCTCGCAGTCGCGGGTGCAGGGCGGCCACGACTCCCGCCGCCGCGAATGCGCCCGTGGCGTGGCCGGAGGGGAACGAGGAGTCGGCCGGCAGGCTCACGAGGGCCGTGAGGGAGTCATGGGCGAGGGGTGGACGCAACCGCCCGAACACGTCCTTCAAGGCGCCGCTCGCGAGCGACGCCGCCAGGAGCGCCGCGCCGGCCAGGAGCGGCGTGGCGGGCAGGCGGCGGGGCCGTGACCGCAGGTCGGCCGCCGTGCCGACGCCCGCGAAGACCAGGCCCTTCACCCACCAGGCCGACAGCAGCGTCATGACGGCTGTCAGGGGCGCGCCGCGCATTGCGGCGACGACCCCCACGAGCCAACGGTCGGCACTCGCGGCGAGATCGACGACGGGCACCGGGGAAGGGTAGCCGAGGGTCGCCGGCGAATGGGCAGGAGCCGGCACACACGTCCACGCAGGAGTCGTCATGGAGCGCATCCTCCCCCCGCTGCACCCCCTCGCCATCGCCGGTCTGGGCGTCGTCGTCCTCACCATCGGCTGGCTGCTGGGGCTGGCCGGGTAGTCTCCGGGGCCCGCGGTGTTCGGAGCCCCTCATCTCTCGCGTTCGGTCGCTATGCTGCCCCGCGGATGGCGACCGGAGGCAAGAAGAAGCTGAAGGTCAAGAAGCGGTGCTGCGTGTCCAAGCGCATGTGCGCGGGGTGCCCGCTGCGCCCCGAGAACCAGAGGAAGCGGCGCCGGCCGAACTGATGGTCAGGGAGCCGTGGCAGGGGCGTGGCCCCCGTCCGAGAGCCGTTCGCCCAGCCCCAGGCAGCTGGGACATGCGGAGGGGACGAGCCGGCCGTGGTCGGACGACGTCGTGAACAGCGTGCGCTGACCCCAGCACGTCCCACAGGGGACCCAGACCTCGCGGCCCTCGTGGCGTTCAGGTGAGATCCATGTCATCGGCGGAGTGTGAGCGGCCGTCCGCCGGCCGCCTTTGGCCCTCCGGCCAAGGTTCGGCGCGGTGCCGCCCTCCGGAGGGGCGGTGTACCGTGCCGACGGTGAGAGCCGTGAGCATCGTCGAGTGGGGCGCCGCGCCGGTCGTCGGCGAGGTCGCCGAGCCGGCAGCGACGGCCGGCCGGGCGCTGGTGCGCATGCGGGCCGCCGGGCTCAACCCCGTGGACCTCGCCATCGCGTCGGGCCGCTTCTACCTGCCGCTCCCCGACCCGCCCTTCGTCGCGGGCGCGGAGTGCATGGGCGAGGTGGTGTCCTCCACGACGCATCCGGCCGGCACCCGCGTCTGGTGCCTGCCGGTGACCGGCGGCTTCGGCGAGCTCGTGACCGCCCCCGAGGAATCGCTCGCCCCCGTGCCCGACGGCCTCGACGACGCCACCGCGGGCGGGCTCGGCGTCGCCGGCCTGGCCGGGTGGATGCCCGTCCGCCACAGGGGGCGGCTCGCGCCCGGCGAGACCGTCGTCGTGCTCGGTGCGAGCGGCGCGGTCGGCCGCGTGGCCGTGCAGGCGGCCCGCCTGGGCGGAGCGCGCTGGGTGGTGGCCGTGGCGCGCGGTGCGAGCGGGCGCGAGGCCGCCCTCGCGCTCGGCGCAGACGTGGCCCTGCCCACCGGCCCGGATCTGGCGGGGGCCCTGCGCGAGGCCTGCGGCGGGGGAGCCGATCTGGTGGTCGACGCGCTCTGGGGGGACTCGGCCGGCGCCGCCATCGGCGTGCTGCGCCGGGGAGGCCGGCTGGTGCAGGTGGGAAACGCGGAGAGTCCCTCGCTCGAGGTGGTCGCGGGCCCGCTGCGCGGCGGTCTCATCGACATCCTGGGCTTCTCCGTGATCTCCGAGGATCCGGCGGCGGTGGCGCGCGGCTACCGGGAGCTGGCCGAGGTCGTCCTGGCCGGGGAGATCTCCGTCGGGGTCGAGGCGGTCCCCCTCGGCGACGCGCCCGCCGGGTGGGCGCGCCAGGCAGCCGGCGCGGGGGGCCGTAAGCTGGTGCTCATCCCCTGATGGCGAGCTTCCACGACGACATGGCGGCGGGCTACGGGTTCACGGGCTCCACCGTGCGCCTCGGTCGCCCCTGGGTGGTCGCCGACGAGCCGGACACCGCCGTCGAGGTCGCCATCCCGCTGCGCTTCCTCAACCGGCACGGGTTGATCGCCGGGGCGACCGGCACCGGAAAGACGCGCACCCTGCAGCTGATCGCCGAGCAGATCTCGGCGGCGGGCTGCCCGGTCTTCGCGGCCGACATGAAGGGCGATCTGGCGGGCATCGGGGCGCCGGGCACGGCCGACGAGCGCCTCACCTCGCGCGCCACCGAGCTCGCCGACGCGTGGGCGCCGGCGGGCTGCCCTGTGGAGCTGCTGTCGCTGACCGGCGACGACGGGGTGGCGATCCGGGCGACGGTCACCGAGTTCGGGCCGACGCTCCTGTCGAGGGTGCTCGACCTCAACGAGACGCAGGAATCGAGCCTGGGTCTGATCTACCGCTTCTGCGACGAGAAGGCGCTCGCGCTGATCGACCTGGAGGATCTGCGCGCCGCGCTCGCCTATCTGACCGGCCCCGGCAAGGCCGACCTGAAGTCGCTCGGCGGAATCTCCGCCTCGACCGCCGGGGTGTTGCTGCGCAAGGTGTCCCAGCTCGAGGCCGAGGGCGGCGACGTCTTCTTCGGCGAGCCGGCCTTCGAGGTCTCGGACCTGCTGCGCACCGCCCCCGACGGGCGCGGCGTGGTCTCGGTGCTGAACCTGGTGGACGTGGCGCGGCGGCCCGCCCTGTTCTCGACCTTCCTGATGTGGGTGCTGGCCGAGCTGTTCGAGAGCCTCCCCGAGGTCGGCGACCCGGAGAAGCCGACGCTGGTCTTCTTCTTCGACGAGGCGCACCTGCTCTTCGACGGGGCCTCGAAGGCGTTCCTCGACTCGGTGGCCCAGACCGTGCGCCTGATCCGCTCGAAGGGCGTCGGGGTCTTCTTCATCACCCAGCTGCCCACCGACCTGCCCGACGAGGTCCTGTCCCAGCTCGGCCACCGCGTCCAGCACGCGGTGCGCGCCTTCACGCCCAAGGACGCGCGCGCCCTGAAGTCGGCCGTGGAGACCTTCCCGGTCACCGGGCACTACGAGCTGACGGAGACGCTCCAGTCGCTCGGAGTCGGCGAGGCGGTGGTCACGGTGCTCGACCCGCGCGGCGTGCCCACGCCGGTCGCGGCGACCCGCCTCTATCCGCCTGCCTCGCGCATGACCCCGCTCACGCCGGAGGAGCGCGCGACGACGATCGCGGCCTCGCCCCTGCGCCCCCGCTACGCCGATCGGCTCGACCGCGAGAGCGCGGCCGAGCTGCTCGAGGCCCGCCTGGCGGGCGACGACCAGAAGGCCGAGGAGGTGCGGGAGCGCCCGCGTCCCGTGCCCCGGCGCCGCGAGCCCAAGCCGCCCGAGGCCCTGGCCGACCAGGTGCAGGACGTGCTCGGATCGAGCATGGCGCGCCAGGTGACCCGCGAGGTGGTCCGGGGGATCTTCGGCATGCTCCGCCGGCGGTAGGGATGCCGTCGCGTCCGCCGCGCGCGCGCCGCAGCTGCCACGTGGTGCCGGGGTCGAGCGAACGGATGCTCGCGAAGGGCGCCGGGCTGGAGGCGGACGAGGTGATCCTCGACCTCGAGGACTCGGTGGCGGCCGGGGCGAAGGGCGCGGACGCCCGCGCGGCCGTGTCCGCGGCCCTGCGCGCCGGCCTGAGGGCCCGCACCGCCGCGGTGCGGGTCAACGCGGTCGACACGCCGCACTGCCACCGCGACCTCGTCGAGGTGGTCACGCGCGCGGGCGGCTCCCTCGACGTGGTCGTGCTTCCGAAGGTTGACGACCCGGGCCACGTGACCTTCGCCGGTCATCTGCTCAGCGCCCTCGAGCACGAGCTCGGGCTGCCGCCGGGCGGCGTCGCCATCGAGGCGCAGATCGAGAGCGCCGAGGGCCTGGTCCGCGCCGAGGAGATCGCGGCGGCCTGCCCGGGCCGTCTCGAGGCGCTGGTGTTCGGCCCGGGCGATCTGGCGGCCTCTCTCGGAATGCCGCACACCGCCATCGGGGCGGCCGTGCCGGGTTACCCGGGCGATGGATGGCACCACGTGCTCGGGCGGATCCTGGTAGCGGCGCGCGCACACGGGCTCCAGGCGATCGACGGGCCCTACGCCGCGATCTCCGACCCCGAGGGCCTGGTCGCGTCGGCGGAGCGCTCGCGCGCGCTCGGATACGACGGCAAGTGGTCCATCCACCCATCCCAGATCGAGGTCCTCGATCGCGTCTACGGCGTGAGCGCGGACGACGTGGAGCGCGCGCGGCGGGTCCTGGAGGCGCACGCCGCCGCCGCGGCGGCGGGGGCCGGCGCGGCCGACCTCGACGGCGAGATGATCGACGAGGCCACTCGGCGGATGGCCGAGCGGGTCATGGAGAGGGCGCGCCTGACCGGCGCGGGCTGACCGGGCCGGCATACCCCCCGGGTTGCGGTCGTGGAGCCCGACTTGCGATCGGCCGACGATAGTACGAATCTCCTTACGTGCCGTTCCCCGACTCCCCCGGCGTGCTCCTCTTCGAGGAGCGCGAAGGGCTCGCCGACCGCGCCGGGGCGGTCCTGGAGGGGGCGGGCGTGTCGGCCGGGAGGGTGGCCGGGGGGCCGGTCGACCTCGCCTCCGCGCTCGCCGCCGGAGGCGTCGACCTGGTCGTCGTGGTGCGCTCCGAGGCGATCTCCGGCGACTGCGAGGCGCTCCAGGCGGTCTGCGCGACGGCGCCGGAGGTCGCCTGCGTGCTGGTCTGTCCCGGCCTGACCGCGGCCGCCGCCGTCGGGTTGATGCGGGCGGGCGCCGCCGACGTGGTTGAGGCCGAGGACCTCGACGACCTGATCCCGGCCGTCGAGCGGGGCCTGGCCGGAGCCTCCGCCCGGGCGGCCCGCCGGGAGGCGGAGGCCGAGCGCGTGCGCTCCGACGACCGGCTCAGCGGGCTGATGCGGGGGGCGGCGGGCATCCTCGGCGTCGTCATCGCCGATCGCGAGGGCGTGATCCGCGACTGGGGCACGGGGGCGGAGCGCATGCTCGGGCATACGGCCGGCGAGGTGATCGGCGTGGCCGACCTCACGCTCGGCCACGATCCGGACGAGCTCGCCGCCCGGGCCCGGGAGCTCGGCGTCGCGACCGGCCTGGAGGCCCTCATCGCCGGCGCGCACGAGGACGAGGCCGAGCAGCGCGAGTGGTGTCACGTGCGACGCGACGGCAGCCGGTTCCCCGCCGCGCGGGTGATCGCCCCGATCCTCGACCGGAGCGGAAGCGTCACGGGCTACGTCGGCCTGAGCCGCGACGTCAGCCGCCGCCGCCGGGAGGCCGACGAGCACGCGGCCCTCCAGCGCGTGGCGACGGCCGTGGCGGCCGAGAGCGAGGCGGAGGTCCTCTTCGCCCGGGTGGCCCGCGAGGCGGCCACCATCCTGCACGGGGACGTCGGGGGGGTGAGCCGCTTCGACGTGCACACGGCCGTCGAGGTCGGCACGTGGGCCCGGGAGGGCGTGCGGGGCAGGCCTGTGGGCGTGCCCACCCCGCTGGAGGGCACGAGCTCGGTGGGCGCAGTGCACCGCACCGGCGCCGGGGTGCGGGTCGAGGACCTCTGGGCGGCGCTCGACGTCGAGACGCTGGCGGCCTGGGGCGGGCGTCCCGACTTCCGCGCGGTGGTCGCCTGCCCCGTGTGGGTCTCGGGTCACACCTGGGGGGTGCTGTGGGTGGGCTCGCAGCGCCCCGGCGCCTTCGATCCGGACGACGAGGCGCGCCTGCGGCGCTTCGCCGAGCTCGCGGGTCTCGCGATCGCCAACGAGGAGGCCCGCGAGCGGATCGTCAGCGACACCGTCGCCGGCATGTTCCGTGGTGATCTCGACCTCGACGGAACGATCGAGCTGGTCGTCCACGCCGCCCGCCGGGCGATGGGCGCGGACCGGGCGACCTGCTACGTCCACGACGCCGGCGGCCAGGTCATCGACTCGGTCGTGACGACCGAGTCCGACCCGCGGATCCGGGCCTTCCTCCAGACCGCCCGCGGGCGCCCGCGGGCGCAGATGCCGGTGTGGCAGCTCATGATGGAGAACCCGACCCGGACCATGGTGATCCAGGACGTCGCCGGGGATCCCGCCATCCCCGGGGCGGTGGCGTCGAGCATCGGCGCCGGCGCGCTGGTGGGCATCCGGCTGGAGCACCCCTCGGTCCGCCACGACGGCGCCCCCGCGCTCCTGGGCTCGCTGTTCGTCTCCTTCCGGAGCCCGCGGCGGTTCTCGGCCCGCGACCGCGCCGCCGCCGAGAGCCTCGCCGGGATGGCCGCGGTCGCTCTGGCGAACGCGCGACTGCACGCCGAGTCGCTGCGCAGCGCGGTCGAGGTGAGCGCGCGCGCGGTCACCGATCCCCTCACCGGCCTCGCGAACCACCGCGCCTTCCAGGAGCGCCTCACCCAGGAGGTCACACGCGCGCGCCGCCACGGACGGAGCCTGTCGCTGGCGCTCATCGACATCGATCACTTCCGGCAGGTCAACGAGCAGCACGGGCACGAGGTGGGCGACCGGGTCCTGACCGAGATCGCCGGCCTCCTGCGGTCCTCCGCGCGGGAGGACGACCTGGTGGCGCGGGTCGGCGGTGAGGAGATCGCCTGGCTCATGCCGGAGACCGAGGCGATGGACGCCTGGCAGGCCGTGGACCGCGCGCGCGAGACCGTGGCGCGCACGCCGGCCGACGGATCCGTCCACGTGACCGTCTCGGCGGGCGTGTGCGATCTGGAGCAGGCCGGCTCGGCGGGCGAGCTCCTGAAGCTGGCGGAGGGCGCGCTCTACTGGGCCAAGCAGCATGGCCGCGACGTCGCTTTCCTCTACTCGCCGTCCGTCGTCGAGGAGCTGTCGGCCGAGGAGCGCGCCGACCGGCTCCAGCGCGTCCAGGCGCTCCAGAGCATCCGCGTCCTCGCCCGCGCGGTGGATGCGAAGGACAGCGACACCCTTCAGCACTCCGAGCGCGTCGCCGACCTGGCGGTCGCGATCGGGAGCGTGCTCGGCTGGGATCCGGAGCGGCTCGTCCGCCTACGCGAGGCGGGCCTGATCCACGACGTCGGCAAGATCGGCGTGCCCGACCGCGTCCTCTTCAAGCCCGCCAGACTCACCCCCGCGGAGTACGAGGAGATCATGCGTCACGCGGCGATCGGCGCTGAGATGGTCGCCGACGTCCTCAGCCCCGAGCAGGTCTCGTGGGTCCGCGGCCACCACGAGCGCTGGGACGGGCGCGGCTACCCGGACGGGTTGGCGAGCGAGGCGATCCCGGACGGCGCGCGCGTGCTCGCGCTGGCCGACGCCTGGGACGTAATGCGCTCCCAGCGCAAGTACCACGAACCCCTCACCGTCGAGGAGGCGCTCGCCGAGTGCAGGCGCTGTGCCGGCGCCCAGTTCTCCGTCGACGTGGTCGAGGCCATCGTGGGCCTCGTGGTCGAGGGCGCGATCTCGGGGACGCCCGCCGCCTGAGCGGTCTCCACGGCGGCCACCGAGGTGTCGTGCAGCCCGAGGCGGGCGCGCACCCGCCGATAGCCCGCGTAGGCGATCGGTCCGCCGACCACGGACGCTGCCTGGAGGGCGGTCCCGACCGCCCCGACGCACTGCATGCACATGACGGCCAGCCTACCGTCTGCTCAGGCCGCCGGCAGCCGCACGACGAAGCACCCACGCCCGGTCGCGGGCACCGCCTCGACGTCGCCTCCGGCGGCCCGCGCCAGCCGCCGGGCCAGCGTCAGCCCAAGGCCCGCCCCCGAGCGCCCGTCGGCGGACGGGCCCCGCACCCCCGGCTCGAAGATCACCTCGATGTCGGTGGCGGGCACCCCGGGCCCGTCGTCGACCACCTCGACCGCCACGCCACGGTCGTCGGTGGTGATGCCCACCCGAACCAGCGCCTGAGCGTAGCGGCAGGCGTTCTCGAGGATCGGCTGGAGGATTCGCTCGATCACCTGCACCTCCACTCCCGCCCGGGCGCTGCCCGCGGCCTCGGCGATCTCGATGCGCACGCCACGCTCGGCCCCGATGGGCTCGCAGGCCGACGCGACGTGCACGGCGGCCTGCCGGGCGTCGCCGGTGCCGCGCGGCAGCAGCGACTCCTGCCGTGCCGTTGCCATGAGGGTGTCGACCGTGGCCTCCAGGCGCGCCGCCCCGGCGCGGATGCGCTCCATCGCGGCGCGGTACTCCTCGGGCTGCCGTTCCCGGCGTAGGGCGAGGTCGGTCTCGGCGGAGATCTGGGTGAGGGGGGTGCGCAGCTCGTGCGAGACCTCCGCCGTCAGGCGGCGCTCGCGCCGCATGCCGGCGGCGAGGCGCTCGAGCAGCCCGTCGAGGGTCGCGGCGAGGCGCGTGATCTCGTCGTGTGGTGGCCCGACCGCGAAGCGGCTGTCGAGGTCGCTCTCGCTCCAGACTGCCGCGTCGGCGGTCATCCGCGCCACCGGCGCGAGCGCCGCGCGGAGCATCAGCGCCGACGCCAGCGCGACCGCGCTCAGCACCACGAGCCCGAGAGCGCTCGAGGCGACCAGGGCGATCGCGCGCGTGCGGTTGTACGGGGCGAGCGAGACGCCGGCCACGACCGTGCCCACGCGGCGGCCCTCCGAGATCACCGGGAGCGCGTGGAGGTGGACGTCGTCGCCGATGTCCACCGACCGCTCCGGGCCCTCCGAGAGCGTGCGCGCGACGGCGTCGATGCGCGGATCGCGCGGCGGCGCCTCGACGACCTCCCGTCCGGAGAAGACCCAGAGGCGCGTGCCGATGCCCGACACGGCCTGCGACGCCGGCACCGAGACCACGCCGCCCGCGACCCGCAGCGTGGCCACCTCCGCCTCGGCGCGGGCGCGGACGACCTCGTCCGCGTCGTTGGCGAGCGTCGTTGCGAGCACGACGTTGAACACCACGACCAGCAGTGTCAGCGCGACGCCGACGCCGGCCACGATCGCCAGGAGCAGGCGCGAGCGGAGGGCCCGCGGCCGGCCGAGCCTCACCGGATCGCGTACCCCACGCCGTGTACGGTCTCGAGGGTCGGCGCCCCGGGGAGACCGCGGATCTTGCGCCGCAGTCGCGCGATGTAGGCGTCGAGCGTGTTGTCGTTGACGATCGCCCCGTGTGGCCAGCCGGCCCGCACGAGCTCGCGACGGCGCACCGCCTGGCCCGGGCGCGCGAAGAGGGCGGCGAGGATCCGGAACTCGGTGGGGGTCAGGCGCGCGATCTCCTCGCCCGCCCGGATCGCGTGGGCCGCGGGATCGAGCTCCAGGCCGCCCACGCGGGCGACGCTCGGCGGTCCGGCCCGGCGGATCAGCACCCGCAGCCGGGCGACGAGCTCGTCGAGCGAGAACGGCTTGGTGAGGTAGTCGTCGCCTCCGGCCTCGAAGCCGGCGAGTCGGTCGACCAGGGCGTCGCGGGCGGTGAGGAAGAGCACCGGGGTGTCATCGCCGCGCGCGCGCAGCGCCTGGCACACGTCCCGTCCGTCGCAGTCGGGAAGGCCGACGTTGACCACCAGCGCGTCGGGCCCCGCGGCGACCACCCGCTCGAGCAACTTGGCGCCGGTCTCGACCGCCTCGCAGCGGAAGCCCTCCTCCTCCAGCCCCCGCGTCAGAACCGAACGCAGGGCCGCGTCGTCCTCGACCACCATGACCACCGGAGAGAGCATCTGGCCAGTATCGCGCCCGGGGGACCGTGCCGTGGCGGACCCGGGCGCATCCCGGGGGTCCGAGACGGGCAGGATGCAGGGTGTGGGCGAGGAGATCGCGAGCGAGAGGTTCCCCCCCGGCGACGCGGACCGGTTCGCCGAGCGCTGCCGCGAGGGGCTGGCCGCGCTCGGCGCGCTGGTGGATCGGCCGGGTTTCGGGGCGGGAACCCCCTCTGTCGGCGCCGAGCTGGAGATCGGGCTGGTCGACGTGCACGCGCTCCCGGCGCCCGTGAACGACGCGGTGCGGCGGGCCGCCGGCGGGCGAGCGGTCGCCCTCGAGCTCGACCGCTTCAACCTCGAGATCGACTCCGAGCCCGTGCCGCTCGCCGGCCGGCCGATGGCGGCGCTCGGGGACGACCTTGCCGACGGCCTCGCGGCGGTGGGCCGGGCGGCCGCGACCGTGGGCGCGCGCGCGGTGGCCGTGGGGATCCTGCCCACACTGCGTCGCGGTGACCTCGGCCCCGGCGGAATGAGCGATTCCCCGCGCTTCCGTGCCCTCAGCGACGGCTTGCTGGGCCTGCGGGGAGAGCCCTTCCACATCGACATCGACGGCGACGAGCCGCTGCGGATGGAGTGGGACGACATCACGCTCGAGGGCGCCGCCACGGGCCTGCACGTGCACCTGAGGGTGCCGCCGTCTGCGTTCGCGGCGGCCTTCAACGCCGCGCAGACCGCGGTGGCGCCGGTGCTCGCGGCGTCGTGCAACTCGCCCCTGCTGCTCGGACATCTGCTGTGGCACGAGACGCGCGTCGCGCTCTTCGGCCAGGCCATCGACGATCGCGCGCCGGTCGGCGGCGCCTGGCTGCCCTCGCGCGCGTCGTTCGGGCACGGCTGGATCGCGGGGCCGCTGGAGCCGTTCGCCGAGAGCGTGGCCCTCCACGTGCCGATCCTCCCGGTCCTGTCCGACGAGGATCCCGGGACCGTGCTGGCCGCCGGCGGCACTCCCAACCTGGCGGAGCTGCGGATGCATCACGGAACCGTCTGGCGCTGGAACCGGGCCGTGTTCGCCCCGGGCGACGATCCGCACCTGCGCATCGAGATGCGCGCCCTGCCGGGCGGGCCCTCGATGATCGACATGCGCGCCAACATCGCGTTCCTGGTCGGCCTCACGGTGGCGCTGGCTCCGCAGATGGGCTGGATGGCCCGCTCGATGCCGTTCGACTACGCCCGGCGCAACTTCTACGCCGCCGCGCGTGACGGGTTGGGGGCGGCACTGCTGTGGCCCTCGCCCGAGGCGCCCTCTCCGCGACCCGCTCCCGCGGCCGAGTTGATCGCGCGGCTGCTGCCGGCGGCGCGCGTCGGTCTCGTCGGTTTCGGCGTGGCGGCCTCGGAGGCCGACGACCTGCTCGCGGTGGTCGCGGAACGCGTCGCCTCGGGCCAGACCGGCTCGGTCTGGCAGCGCCGTGCCCTCGCCTCGCTCGAGCGGGGGCGCGAGCGCACCGCGGCCCTGGCGGCGCTGACCGAGGCCTACATCGAGCGCAGCGCCGCCGGCGCTCCCGTGCACGAGTGGGACGTGCCCGGATGAGCGGCGTGCGGCGCCCTCATCCCGTGGCGGCCGCCTCCTCCTCGGGGGGCACCGGCACGGGCCGGCGGTCGGGGCCCACGGCGACCATGGTGAAGTGCCCGACGGTGCACAGCTCGCTCGTGCCCGCCAGGGCGTCCTCCTTGCTGACCTCGACGCGCACGCGCATGCTGGTGCGGCCGACCGACACGACCCGCGCGTGCACCTCCACCAGATCGCCCTGCACGATCGGCACGTCGAACGCGATGTTCTCGATGGCGGCCGTCACCACGACCGACCGCGCCCGGCGCATCGCCGCGAAGCCGGCGGCCTTGTCCATCCAGGAGACGAGCGTGCCTCCGAAGAGATTTCCCCGGGGATTGGTGTCGGTGGGGAAGACCGACTCCAGCAGACGCGCCTCCATCCGGTCCCTCCTGATCCTCGGGATCCGCCCGCTCGGCGGCGACGCCCGCAGGCTATCCGCGGGGGCGCCGCGATGACCCTCGCCGTCGTCTTCGACATGGACGGCGTGCTGATCTCCTCCGAGGAGGTCTGGGACGCGGTGCGCGAGGATCTGGCGCGCGAGCGCGGCGGGCGGTGGGGGCCCGATGCCCATCACGACATGATGGGCATGAGCACCCCCGAATGGACCGGCTACATGCGCGAGGTCGTCGGCGTCCCGATGTCCGCCGGGGAGATCGAGGACGAGGTCGTGCGCCGCCTGATGGCACGGTACCGCGCCGACCCGCCCTTCATCGACGGCGCGCGGGAGGCCGCGCTCGCGCTCGCGGACCGCGTTCCACTGGGTCTCGCCAGCTCCTCGACCCGGACGCTGATCGACGCGGTGCTCGCCCTGGGCGGCCTGGCCGGCGCCTTCGCGGTGACCGTCTCCTCGGAGGAGGTCGCGCGCGGCAAGCCGTCGCCCGACGTCTACCTGCGCGCGCTGGACGGGCTCGGCGTCGCGCCGGAGCGCTCGGTCGCGGTCGAGGACTCGGCTGCGGGCATCCGGGCCGCGGCGGGCGCGGGGATGCGCGTCGTCGCGATCCCGAACGCCCTCTATCCGCCCGCCGCCGACGCGCTGGCCCTCGCCGACGACGTCCTGGCGTCGATCCACGAGCTGACGGCGGAGCGCATCGGGCGGTGAGGGGGTCTCGCGCGCCGCGCGACGCGACGCGACACACTGCCCCGATGGCCACCAGCCCCCCCGCCGGGCGCCCCGTGCTGGCGGGCCGAGCGCTCGCGGCCGCGACCCTCGCGCTGCTGCTGGGGGTCTTCGCGGTGGGCTCCGAGGCGCTCGTGATCTCGCCGCTGCTGGAGGACGTGGCCGACGACTTCGGCACCGGCGTCGACGCCGCGGGTCTCTCGGTGAGCGTCTACGGGCTCGCGGTGGCGATCGTCGCCCCGGCCGCCGGGTGGGTGGCCGACCGCACCTCGCGCCGCGGGGCGATCCTGCTCGGGCTGGTGATCTTCGCGGTGGCCGGACTGGCGTGCGCCGCCGCCCCGAGCCTCGTGGGTCTGTTGGCGGGGCGTGCCCTCTGCGGGGTCGGGTCGGGCCTGTTCCTGCCCGCCGCCTACGCCTGGGTGGGCGACGAGGTGCCCTACGAGAGTCGGGCCCGGGTGATGGGCTGGGTGATCTCCGGCTGGGCGCTGGCCCTCGTCGCGGGAGTGCCGCTCGGAGGCCTCATCGGCCAGGTGGCCGGCTGGCGCGAGGCGCTCGCGGTGCTCGCGCTCCTGGCGGCGGTCGCGACGGTCCTCGCCGTGCGCCTGCTGCCGCCCGCCGCGGCGCGGCCCGAGCCGGGGGACGCCCCCGTCCGCGTGGGGCTCCGCGCCGCCCTCGGTGTGGGCGCGGTGCGCGGGCTGCTGGTGGTGAACCTGCTGGACATGCTGGCGTTCTACGGCGTCTACACCTACCTCGGCAGCTTCCTGCGGGAGGAGCTCGACGTGGGCAGCGGGCCCGCCGCCGGGCTGATCCTGCTCTACGGCCTCGGCGTCGCCGTGATGTCCACCAACGGCTGGGTGATCGATCGCATCGGCAAGGCCCGCGCCGTCACCCTGACGCTCCTCGCGCTCACGGCGCTCTTCGCCGCGCTGCCCTTCTCCGCCGCCGCGCCGGTCGTCCTCGGGGCGGTGCTGGTCCTGATGGGGACCCAGCAGGCGGGCTTCCTCACCGCCATGGCCACGATGGCCACCAACGTGATGCCCGAGGGCCGCGGCGCGGTGGTGGCCCTCATGAGCAGCACCACCTACATCGGCGTGATGCTCGGCGCGGCCGTGATGGGCCCGGTCTTCGAGGGCCCCGGCTACCAGGCGATCGGCCTGGCCTGTGCGGCGATCGTACTCGCCGCCGCGGGGCTGTCGCTGCGCCTGCGCGCCGCGCCCCCTGCGTGAGCGCGACCGCCCTTGACCTTGGCCCGGCCGCCCCGTAGAGAGGTGCCGGTGCCCGTCCACATCAGACCGCTCACCCCGCTCGCGTTCCTCGAGCGTTCGGCGCAGGTGTTCCCCGAGGCGACCGCGGTGGTGCACGGCGACGAGCGCATCAGCTACCGCGAGCTCGCCGCGCGGGTGACCCGCACGGCGCGGGCGCTGCGCGCGTCGGGCGTCGGACCCGGCGACCGCGTGGCCTACCTGTGCGCCAACACGCCCGCGCTCCTGGTGGCCCATTTCGCCGTGCCGCTGGCGGGCGCCGTGCTGGTCGCGCTCAACACACGCCTCGCCTCGCCGGAGGTGGCCACGATCTGCCGCCATTCCGGGGCCCGGATGCTGGTGGCCGACACGGCGCTGGGCGCCGTCCTCGCACCGGTCGCCGACGCGCTCGGGGTGCGCGAGGTCGTGTGGGACGATGACACCGGCGTCGGCCCTCCGCCGGGCACCACGCTCGACGCGCTGCTGGCCCGCGGTTCCGACGAGCCGCTGCCGTGGACCGTCGAGGACGAGGACGCGACGATCTCGATCAACTACACCTCGGGCACCACGGGAGCGCCCAAGGGGGTGATGTACACGCACCGCGGGGCCTACCTGAACGCCCTCGGCGAGAACATCACCGCTGGTCACGACATGCGGACCGTCTACCTGTGGACGCTCCCGATGTTCCACTGCAACGGCTGGTGCCATCCGTGGGCGATAGTGGCCGCGGGGGGCCGCCAGGTCTGCATGCGCGCGGTCCACGGCGGCGACATGTGGCGGCTGATCGACGCCGAGCGCGTGACGCACCTCAACGGCGCGCCGATCGTCCTGTCGCTGCTCGTCAACGCCGAGCGGGCCCACCCGCTGGCGCACCCGCTGACCATCATGACCGCCGCCGCACCTCCCAACCCGGTCACGCTCGCCCGGACCGAGGCACTCGGCGCCCGGGTGATCCACGTCTACGGGCTCACGGAGACCTACGGGCCGCACACCGTCTGCCAGTGGCAGGCCGACTGGGACCACGAGGGGCCGGCCGAGCGCGCCCGGCTGCTCTCGCGCCAGGGCGTCGCCATGGTGATCGCCGATCCGATCCGGGTGGTCGGCCCCGACGGCGCCGACGTGCCGCGCGACGGCGTGAGCGTCGGCGAGATCGTGATGAGCGGCAACAACGTCATGAAGGGCTACTTCGACGACCCCGAGGGGACGGAGGCCGCCCTGGCCGGCGGGGTCTTCCACTCCGGGGACCTCGGTGTGTGGCACCCCGACGGGTACATCGAGCTGCGCGACCGGGCCAAGGACGTGGTCATCTCGGGCGGCGAGAACATCTCGACGATCGAGGTCGAGCAGGCCCTCGGAAGCCACCCCGCCGTGCTCGAGGTCGCGGTCGTCGGCGTGCCCGACGACCGCTGGGGCGAGCGGCCGAAGGCGTTCGTGGTGCTGCGCGAGGGGAGCACAGCCGACGGCCCGAGCCTGCGCGCGCACGCGCGAAAACGTCTGGCCGGCTACAAGTGCCCGAACTCCTTCGAGTTCCTCGCCGAGCTGCCACGCACCTCCACCGGCAAGATCCGCAAGTTCGAGCTGCGCGAGCGGGAGTGGGCGGGCCGCGAGCGCCGCATCAACTGAGCGTCGCCTGAGTCAGGGTGACGCGGACGATCGCGCCCCCGACCGCCCCGACGCATAGCCTGCCGTCCAATGGCCGTGCCCAGCCGTGCGGTTTCCTTGTGTGCCCGAGAAACAGGAGCATCTGAATGACGAACGCAGCAAAGGACTTCAAGGAGTTCGTCCTCAAGGGCGATGTCGTCGCACTTGCGGTCGCGGTCATCATCGCAACGGCCTTCGGAGCCGTCATCGCCGCATTCGTCGCCAACATCATCACGCCTCTACTGGCCGCCATCGGCGGCCAGCCGGACTTCAGCCAGCTCGACTTCACCATCAACGGCAGCCGCTTCCAGTACGGCCTCTTCATCAACGCCGTGATCACGTTCCTGATCATCGCCGCCGTGGTCTTCTTCCTGGTGGTCCGGCCCTACAACGCCTTCCGTAAGCGCGCGGAGAAGGGCGAGGACCCGGACGCGCCGACGCCCGAGTACGCGGTCGAGACCGGTTCCGGTGAGAGCCTGCCGGCGGCCCTCAACGCCCGCGCCGCCGAGGGCTGGAAGGTGGTCTCCGTGAGCGAGGGCGGCGGAGGATCTCTCTCAGCGGTCCTCGTGAAGGGCGACTAGACCGTACGGGGCGCCGGCACGAGCCTGGCGCCCCACGCGGTCTAGCCCACAAGCGGAGCCCCCGGGGGGGATGGGCGCCCCCCCGGGGGCCCGCGCCGGTCGCCGTCCCCGCGCTCTCGGGTCCTGCCTCCGAGGCGCCCATCACCACGGTCCGAGGAGTCCGAACACGGCCGAGGGCCGGGCCGCCGCAGGTGTCGCGTACAAATGGACCCCGAGGGGTGGTCCATTTGGACCACCCCCGAGATCGGTTCTACGAAGCCGTTCCCGCGGAGCACTCCGCCCGTCTTCACAATTCGCCGGCCGCCGCGGGGAGCCCCGCGTCCAATCGGACCCCGAGCGCTCGTTCAACTGGACCAAGCCCGGCACGGACCCAGCCACGAGACCCTCGGCCACCCCGACAGGCCTCCACGATCAGCGCCCCCGGGCGACCTGGCCGGCCCAGGCACGGCACCGTCTGGATGTTTCTGAGACTGCCTCCGCCGAAGGTGCCGACGGCGCTCTGGGGCGCCATGTCCAAATGGACCCCGAGCACTCGTCCAATTGGACCAGGCCCGACAGCGACCCAGCGAAGGGGCCCTCGGGGAGCAGTCCACCCGGCCTCACGATCACCGCCCCCCTGCGACGTGGCCGGCCCACGCACGGGACCGTCTCGGTGTCTCGGCGGCCGTCCGCGCACAAGGCGGTGCGTCGAGGCACGTCCCGGGTCAGCGCACCGTCCGCCCCAGACGATCGTCGCCCGCAGAGGGAGTGAGACCACCTCGTCCCGAGCAGGCTCTCCGGGACCACCGCGACGCGGCTTCGAAACGAAAGAGCGGGCGGGGGGGATCGAACCCCCGTCGATGGCTTGGAAGGCCATTGCTCTACCATTGAGCTACGCCCGCAGGGCGATGGATCTGCCGCGGAGCCACTGTACCAAGGGTCCCGGCGACGGCGTTCGGGCTTCAGGCGGTGGCCACCCGCTCATCGTCGAGGAGACGGTCATAGCGGGTCACCACGTCCCGTCCGCGCGCCTTCGAGGCGTAGAGGGCCGCGTCGGCGCTGCGCAGCAGCGTGTCGGGGTCGCCTCCGTCGTGAGGGTAGGTCGCGACGCCGAGCGACGCGGTCACCCCCGCGCCCAGGGCCACCGTCTCGGACGCCTCGCGGATGCACCGGCGGGCGCGCTCGGCCACGATGGTCGCCTCCGTCGCATCGGTCCCCGGGCAGAGGATGAGGAACTCATCGCCGCCGAGCCGGCACAAGACGTCACTCCCCCGCAGTTCGGCGCCCACGGCCGCGCTGATGCTCTGAAGCACCCGGTCGCCGACATCGTGCCCGAGCGTGTCGTTGACCTGCTTGAAGCCATCGAGGTCGAAGGAGATCACCGAGAGCGCCTCGGCGCCCCGGCCCGCGCGTGAGATCGCGCGCTCGGCTGCTCCGTCGAGGAAGCGGCGGTTGTAGACGTTCGTCAGCGGATCGACCACCAGCAGCCGGTCGCGCTCAGCGAGCAGGCCACGGCTGACGCGCAGCGCCGCCATTGCTCGGATGCCCATCAGCCCGCCCACCAGGATCGCGGCCGCGCGCAGCTCGGCGTCCGGTCGCAGGGATGCCAGGCCGATGAGCCCGATCCCGCAGATGAACGGGAAGCTCTCGCTCCAGACCGGGGGCCGGTCGTGCGTGCCCGCCGCCCAGGCCCGCTGGGGGGCGCGCACCCGGAGCACGCCGGCTGCGATCCAGCACCATCCCGCGCCCATGAAGGCCGCGGTCGCGAGGACGTCGAGGTCGCGGCCGGGGAGGATGGACAGCAGGTAGGCGATGCCGGCCGTCGCCTGCAGCGCGAACGCCGATACCACGAAGAAGAGCCAGCGCGGCGCCCGCCGCCTGTGGCGCAGCACGATCCATCCGAGCGTGGTCAGGCAGAGAATGTCGAGGATGGGGTAGAAGGCCACCAGGAGCGTTGCGTTCAGGCCGCCGGACGCCGTCGACGCGGCGTCCTGCAGGTGGACGACCCAGGCCAGCGCCCCCACGGCCACGGTGATCATCAGGCCGTCGATCGGGCCCTGCGCCCCGCGCTCCGGGCGCAGCCTCATATAGAGCAGGATCGTTGCGAGCCCGGCGGGAACGTAGAAAGAGAGCCAGCCGATGTCGAGCGCGCTCACCTCCGGGACGGTCGCGCCGGAGATCAGCATCAGGGCGAGGGTCGCGTCGGTCGCCGCCCAGATGCCGCCGGCCAGGGCGAAGAGCCACCACACCTGTCGCGCGCGCCCCCGCGTGTGGATCGCCGCCGCCGCGCAGGCGACCGCCCCCGACAGCTCCGTGGCCGCCTCGCCCCAGGCGGGCAGGGCGACGGACTCGCTCAGCCCCGGAGCGGCGAGCATCAGGGCGACCACGGCGCCGATCGACGTCGCCGCCGCCCCGCCGAGGATGGTCCACAACCTCATGGAGACAGGCATCGGCCCCTCGGGCCGAGACCTGATCGGGCTGGACCCCGTAGCGGAATGGCGGTCCGGCGGGCGCCGGGGGAGGGGGCGCCCCCCGGTCAGCGGGCGGCCAGGCCCTCCGCGTTCAGCCGGCGCGCCCGCGCCATGTTCTCCGGGTCCGGGCCCTGGCCGGCGAGCCCCGGCACCTCGAGGATGACCGGAAGCGCCTGCAGCGCCGGGCATCCGAGGATGCCCCGCATGCCGTCCTCGCCGATCTCGCCGTCGCCGATGTTCTCGTGGCGATCCCGGTTCGAGCCGAAAGCGGTCTTGGAGTCGTTCAGGTGCAGGCAGCGGAGCTTGTCGATGCCGACCGTCGCGTCGAACTCCTCGAGCACGCGATCGATCCCGCCCGGCTCGTGCACCGGGTAGCCCGAGGCGAACAGGTGCTGCGTGTCGAGGCAGAACCCCAGGCGCCCGGGCCGCCCGACCGCGTCGGCCACCGCCCGCAGCTGGGCGAAGGTCCGCCCGATCGTGTCTCCGGCGCCGGCGGTGTTCTCGAGGAAGACGCAGCACGCGCCGCCCGCGGTGTCGAAGGCCTCGGCGATGCCCTGCCCGATGCGCGCGATCGCCTCGTCCTCGGTCGATCCCTTGGACGAGCCGACGTGGAGCACGACGCCCTCGAGTCCGAGCGCGTCGCCGATCTCGAGGTGCTGCACCAGGCTCTCGATGGACGAGCGGTAGATGTTCCGGGTGCCGACCGCCGGCTTGCCCGGCGGCCCGGTGGGCACCTCGCGGTCGGGCGCCCCCAGGTTCATCAGGTAGAGGCCGTGGCTCACCAGCGGGCCCATCCCCGCCTCGGCCGCCAGCGCGCGGAAGGCGGAGATCTCCTCCGGCCTGTGGTTGATCGGCTTCCAGGTCCGCGGGTTGTGCGTGAAGACCTGGAGGCTCTCGCATCCCAGATCGACGCCCCGGCCGATCGCCTTGCTGATGCCCCCGGAGGAGGAGACGTGGGCTCCGAATCTCACGCCGCTAATCTACCCGTGTGGCGAGACCTACCCGACCCGAGGTGACCGGCCCCGCGCGCGTGCGCTTCGCGCCGAGCCCCACCGGCAGCCTCCATGTGGGCGGCGCGCGTACGGCGCTCTTCAACTGGCTGATCGCCCGGCACACCGGCGGCACCTTCGTGCTGCGCCTGGAGGACACCGACCGCGAACGCTCGACGCCCGAGAGCGAGGCGGAGATCCTGCGCTGCCTCACCTGGCTCGGCCTCGACTGGGACGAGGGCCCCGATCGCCAGAGCGAGCGAGGGCCGGTGTACGAGGAGGCCATCGCGCGCCTGAAGGCGTCCGGCGCGATCTACCCCGCCTACGAGACCGACGAGGAGCTCGAGGCCCAGCGCGCGGCCGCGCGCGCCGACAAGCGGGCCCCCGTGGTGCGTGGCGCGCGCGACCGCGGCGCCGCCGAGATCGCCGCCCTCGAGGCCGAAGGCCGCAGACCCGCCTGGCGCTTCGCGGTGGAGGTCCCGGGAGAGACCGTGATCCACGACTACGTGCGCGGGCCGGTCACCTTCGACCACGCGCAGATCGAGGACTTCATCGTCGTGCGCTCCGATGGCACCCCGACCTACAACCTCGCCGCCGCCGTGGACGACGTCGACATGGCGATCAGCCACGTCATCCGCGGAGAGGACCACATCTCCAACACGCCCAAGCAGATGATGGTGATGCGCGCGCTCGGGGCGACGCCGCCGGAGTACGCCCACATCCCGCTGATCCTGGGCGAGGACCGCAAGCGCCTCTCCAAGCGCCACGGCGCCGCGTCGGTGGAGGACCTCGAGGCGGGCGGGTTCCTTCCCCAGGCCGTGGTGAACGCCCTCGCGCTCCTGGGCTGGAGCTTCGACGACAAGACGACGATCTTCACGGTCGACGAGCTGGTGAAGGCGTTCTCGGTAGGCCGCATCTCCAAGAGTCCGGCGATCTTCGACCTGAAGAAGCTCCAGGTCATGAACGGGCGCCACCTGCGCCTGATGCCCGCCGACGATTTCGTGGAGGCCCTCGTCGGCTGGCTGCGCTCGACCGGGTACATCGCCGCGCGCGGGCCACGCGCCGAGGAACTCGTGCGCGCCAGCGCGCCGCTCGTGAAGCGCAAGATCAGCACCTTCGCCGAGTACGACGACATGGCCGGCTGGCTCTTCTGTGACCTCGAGATCGAGCCGGCCGCGTGGGAGGTGCTCACCCGCGACGTCAAGCATTCGATCCAGGTGATCGGTTCCGGGCTCGGGCGGCTCGAGTCGCTCCCCGAGTTCACCGCCGAGGCCGTGAAGGACGCGCTGCAGGACCAGCTGCACGTCATGGGCGAGGCGGCGCGCGACTTCCTCGAGCCGCAGCGGATCGCGATCACCGGCCGTCTGGTCTCCACCGGCACCTACGAGAGCCTCGCGCTGCTGGGCCGGGACGAGGCCTTCGCCCGCTACCGCGCCACCCTGGCGCGCCTGGCGGAGATCTGGGCCAGGGCATGAGCTTCGGGCCGGGCACCCAGCGCACCCTGATGCTGACCGCCGCCTGGATATTCGGGGCGTTCCTCATCGTGGCCGCGGTCTTCCGCAGCACCGGCAGCTCCCAGGACACGCTGGGGGTGGTCGCCGGCGTCTTCGCCTACGTGTTCATCGCCGCCGCCGCGGTGATCCTGTTCCGGGGCTGGCGCCGGCGCGGCCAGGACGCCTCCCGGGCCGCGACCCGTTTCGTCGAGGGCCATCCCGCGGTGCTGTCGGTCGTCGGCCGGCCCGTGCAGGTGGGGAGCCCCGAGGGTGAGGTCCCCTCCGGCACGGGCGCCGCGCAGGCGAATCTCGTGGTGCCGGTCTCGGGTCCGGCCGATTCCGGGCAGGTGGATCTGGTGATGGCGCGCATCGCGCGCGACTGGGAGGTGCTCTCGGCGACGCTCGTCGTCGATGGCGACCGCGTCCGGCTGGCCGACGGGCTCGCCGACGCGACCGACGACGACTAGGAGGCGGGGGTGGCCGATTCGAGCATGGGACTGCACGAGGACTGAAGCGACCTGTCGCCGGGCACGCTCGACCGGCACAGGGGGATCGTCTCGCTCATGGAGGAGCTCGAGGCGATGGACTGGTGTGCCCAACGCATCGAGGCCGCCGGCGACCCCGAGCTGGCGGCGGTGCTCGCCCGCGACCGCGACGAGGAGGCCGAGCACGCGGCCATGAGCCTCGAGTGGCTCCGCCGCACCCGCTGAGTCCCTGGGCTCGAGGTCGGGGAGCACCTCCGATCCGGGGCGCTAACATCCCGGCACCGCAAGGGGAGTATCCCCAACGGCATCGTCGTCAGTACGGCCCCGTCGGGGCCCGGTGATGCAGGCCCCGTCCCGATGACGGCGGCGGGAGAGACCTTCGGCGCACGCCCGTCGTCCGCGTCGAGGAGAACGTCCGTTGGAGCCGCCCCTCTGGGCCTGGATCGCCCTGATCCTCGCCGTGCCGGTGCTCGCGGGGATCGACCTGCTGGTGTTCGGCCGCGGCCAGAGGGAGGTGGCGGTCAGGACCGCCGCGCTCTGGAGCGCCTGCTGGATCGCGCTCGGGCTCTCGTTCGGCGTGGTCATGGGCCTCACGCAGGGCGGTACAGCGGCCGGCGAATACCTGTCCGGGTATCTGATCGAGTGGAGCCTCTCGATCGACAACCTGTTCGTGTTCGCGGTCATCTTCGGCTACTTCGCGGTACCGAAGGAGACCCAGCCGCGCGTCCTGATGTACGGCGTGCTCGGGGCGCTGGTGTTCCGGGGGGTCTTCATCGCGATCGGCGCCGCGGCGCTCGGCGCGGCGAGCTGGGTGATCTACGTCTTCGGGGCCTTCCTGCTCTTCACCGCCTACCGGCTGGCGCGCAGCACCGGAGAGCAGGTGGACCCGGGTAGGAACAGGCTGCTGCTGCTGGTGAACCGCTTCGTGCCCTCCACCAGGGGGTTCCGCGGCAACAGGGTGTTCGTGCACGAGGGCGGACGCCGGCTCGCGACGCCGTTGCTCGCCGTCCTCCTGGTCATCGCGAGCACGGACGTCGTCTTCGCCATCGACTCGATCCCGGCCATCTTCGCGGTCACCGACGAGGCGTTCATCGTGCTCGCCGCCAACGTCTTCGCGGTCATGGGCCTGCGCGCGATGTACTTCGTGATCGTCGGGATGTTGACCCGGTTCAGATACCTCAACTACGGCCTCGCGGTCGTACTGGGCCTGGTGGGCCTCAAGATGCTCCTGAGCGACGTCTACCACCCGCCGGTCTACATCACCCTTGGCGCGGTCGTGGTGGTGCTCGGCACGGCCGTCCTCGCGTCCCTGTGGGCCACCCGTGGCCAGGGCGATCAGGAGGGAGCCGATCCGAGCCCGGCGACGGGGGTGGGGAAGGAGCCGGCCTGATCGCCGTGGCTGCGTAGTCGCCCGCAGGCGCATCGGGGCGTTCCCGATGCGCCGGGGCCCGGCGTCGGCGACGATCGGCGTACCCGCTACGGAGGCGTCGATGTCCGGTTCGCGATCGCAGCCCTGGACTCACCGTCGCGCCTTGCTCCTCGCCGTGGCGGCGCTCCTCACGGCTTCGGCGCTCCTCGCCGTGGCGATCCTCCTCATCGGCAGGTTCGGCACCGTGGAAGGCAGGATCCTGGGCACGACCGCCCTCCTGGGCGGCTTCGGCATCCTCGCCCTGCCGGCGGCCATGCTGCTCGACCAGGGGCGCCGGCCGCGCCTCGCGGGTGCGCTGCTGGCCGCCTGCGCCGCGGGGGCCGCCCTCGCGGTGCTGCTGGTCTGGCAGGACGACCCGCCCGTGTGGCTCGCAAAGACGATGGTCACCGTGACGGCGGTGGCCGTCGCCACGGCCCAGACGGCGGCCCTGGTGGCCCGGCGGGGCGCGTTCGAGCCCCGCCTCGTCGAGAGGCTCTTCGTGACGGGGACGGTCCTGGCGGCGGCCGCGACCGCGCTCTTCGCCTACGTGATCTGGACCGAGAGCGGCGACGGGCTTCTCGGCAGGCTCCTCGGCGCCCTCCTGGTGCTCGACCTGCTGGCGGCGGCCCTGCAGCCGATCCTTGCGCGCGCCCGGGCGGCGGGCGTCCGCGTGCGCTTGCACATCACCACCGCGTCCGGCTCGTCCGAGGAGGTCTCGGCCGAGGGGCGCGACCTGGCGGCGGCGGTCGCGGCCGGGATCCGGCGGTCCGAGGGCGCGGGCGGGCGTGTCGTCGCCGTCGAGCTCCTCGAGCGCGCGGCGGTGCCGCCCGGCTGACGGCGCGCGTCTTCAGGACCGCCGTGAGACGTTCGGCCCTGCCCGGGGCGCGTCCGGGGGGGCGTCGCGTGAGCGCTGTCATCGCCTCAGTGGCCGGCTCCGCGGCGCGGCGAGGCTCCGGCGAGGGTCGTGACCAAGCGCGCGCGCTTCCTCTGAGGCCGGTGGTCCGAGGGCGGGCGTGAGCCCTCAGCCGACGACGCGGAAGCGCGGCTCCTTGAGCCAGCCGGTGCCGAGCGTCCCGGGCTGGCGGAGCGCGCCCGCGGTCTGGCCCTGCAGGCGGAAGTCGAGCCCGCCTCCGTCGATGTCGTCGTACCAGAGCACGGCGCGCAGCCGGGGGAAGTCCTGGCGCAGACGCTGGAAGGTCTGGCGGATCCAGACGCGGGCATTGCCGCCGACGCCGGTGGTGCCGATCTCGGAGATCATGATCGGCTTGCCGAAGCGCACCAGCTGGCGGTAGGTGTCGCGGTAGAGGGGCTCAGCGGTGCGCCACGAGCTCCACGAGTAGGCGTAGCCCCAGTTGAACCCACTGGTCGACACCCAGTCGACGTAGCGGTCGCCGGGGTAGTAGGCGTCGATGTCGTGGTTCTCACCCTCGATGCGCTCGAGGTTGTTGATCGACCAGATCCAGCTCACGTTGCGGGCGCCGGCGTCCTCGAAGATGCGGTGGACGTGTCGCCAGGCCTGCACGTAGAGCTGGGGCGAGTTGCCGTTGACCGCCACGCCCCACGGGTACCAGTCGCCGTTCATCTCGTGCATCAGGCGGATCATGACCGGGCCCTTGTAGGCCGCCACGTCGCGGGCCCAGGCCCGGATGTAGCGGTCGTGGGAGCCGCCGGCGATCCGGGCGAGGTTGATGTCCGGCTGGAGGGCGACGTGCTTGTCACCCTCCGGGGCGCTCCACGGCTCCCAGGTGATCATCGGGACCGAGCCGGCGCGCGCGACCCGGCGGGCCCAGTCGGGGCGGAACCGGCGTTCGCCGGTCAGCCACTGCTGGAACCAGTTGACGATCCGCGGGTGGGGGCCGTTGGCCGCGGTCCAGTCGGCGACCGCTCCGTCGCGCTCGACCAGGCGGAAATTGGACACGCCCAGATAGACGCCCTTCTCGGGGGCCTCGAGGGCGCGCATCGGCACGGCGGGCGGGTCGCGCTCGGGGTCGGCCACCGGCACGGTGACCTGCTCGTCCGAGAGCGTCTGAGCCACCACGGGAGCGCGGTCGGACGCCACGAGGAAGGGGACCGCGAGGACCCCCGCGACCACCGCGGCGACGGCGATGCCGCCGAAGGCGAGCATCAGCCGCCGGAGCCAGGGAGCGGAGGTCATCACCGAGCAGGTCGGCACCTCGCGCGGCCGACCTGAGCGCCGCGGGCCCCGGGCGCCGGGCGGCGCCCGACGTTGACCATGAGGATTCCATAGTCTTCAGTCTCCGTGCGAGGTGCCGATACCGGCGCCACGTGCCCTTCGACACATCTGTGCCCATTCGACGAAAGCGCCGCACCCGGCGCCTCACGCTGCTCGTCGCGGCCCTGGCCGTGGGCGTCTGCGCGCCTTCGGCGGCCGCGGCGCCGGCGCCCGGTCCGCTCGGCGGCGCCTGGGGCGGGGGCGACCCCGCCGGTCAGGTCGCGACGGCCGTGGCCCGGAGCGCCGCGGTGACGGCCCGCCGGGCGCGCGCCGTCCGTCGTGAGCGCCGCTCCAAGGCGCGGGCGAGGAACCCCCTCGACGAGCTGCCGCTCTACGTCGAGCCCGGCGGCCCGGCCCACGCGCAGGCCAACGCCTGGCGTGGCTCACGTCCGAGCGACGCGGAGCTGATCCGGTCGATCGCCGAGCAGCCTCAGAGCCTGTGGCTGGGCGACTGGCGCTACAACGTGCGCGCCGAGGCCGCCAAGCGCGTCGCCGCCGGGCGCAGGGCGGGCGCCGTGCCCGTCATCGTGGCCTACAACGCGCCCAACCGGGACTGCGGACAGCACTCGTCCGGCGGTGCGTCCAGCGCGGCGGCCTACCGCCGCTGGATCGACGGGCTCGCCGACGGAATCGGTTCCTCCCCGGCCATCGTCGTGCTCGAGCCCGACGGGCTCGCCGGCATCGGCTGCCTCTCGCGGGCCCAGCGCAAGGAGCGCCTGCGGCTGATCGCCGGCGCGGTCGACCGCCTGTCGCACCTGCCGGCGACGGCCGTCTACATCGACGCGGGCAACCCCGGCTGGATCCGGCCCGCCGTCATGGCCCGCCGCCTGCGCGCGGTGGGCATCGCCGGGGCTCGCGGCTTCGCCGTCAACGTCTCCGGGTTCGACACCACTGCCCACGCCATCGCCTTCGGGCGGGCGATCTCGCGGCGGACCCGCGGCGCGCACTTCGTCATCGATACCAGCCGCAACGGCCTCGGCCGCCTCGCGGGCGAGTGGTGCAACCCGACCGGCCGCGCGCTCGGCGAGCGCCCGGGCACCGCGACCGGCGACCCGCGGATCGACGCGTTCCTCTGGGTCAAGAGGCCGGGCGAGTCGGACGGCACCTGCAACGGCGGTCCCCCCGCCGGCACCTGGTGGCCGGAGTACGCGCTCGGCCTCGCCCAGCGCGCTCCCGCTCGCTGAGCAGCGCGTCGCGGGGGCGACGCCCCGCCCGATGACGCATCACGAAGATCGCGGTCCAGCGCGCCGATAAGAGTTGACGAACCACCGATCGTCACATGAACGCCCGAGGACGGCACGGATGCCCCAACTCACCGCCGAGGATGCTTCGGCCCCTGCGGCCGCGACCTGCCCGCCGCGGTCGTCGGCCTCGCGCATCGCCCAGGTGCTCGCTCTCGCGGCGCTCGTGGCCGCGGGCGGCTACCTCGTCTGGCGCTGGGGCTTCACGCTCGAGGGCTCGGCTCTCTGGCTGGGCGTGCCCCTGGCTCTGGCGGAGACCTACGGGCTGGTGATGCTGGGGCTGCTGACGTTCTCGTGCTGGCGGCTGTCCGATCGCACGCCGCCGCCGCCGCTCGAGGGCCGGCGCGTGGCCATCCTGATCGCCACCTACGACGAGGACGAGGACGTCCTGCGCCCGACGGTCGTCGGGGCCCTCGCGGTGCGTAACGACGTCGCCCCCGAGGTCTGGGTGCTCGACGACGGCGGACGCCCCTGGGTCGAGGCGATGTGCGGGGCGGTCGGGGCGCGCTACCTCTGCCGTCCGGCTCCCCGCGCCCACGCCAAGGCCGGCAACATCAACCACGCGCTCGAGCACGTCGACGCCGAGTTCCTGGTGACCCTCGACGCCGACCACGTGCCGCGCCCGGAGCTGGTCGAGCGGATGCTCGGCCACATGGCCGACCCGCGCGTCGCGGTGGTGCAGGGCCCCCAGGCCTTCTACAACCGGGGCTTCGGCCACCCGCGATCGGTCGAGGATCCCCTGCGCAACGAGCAGAGCATCTTCTTCGACGTCATCTGCCGGGGCAAGGACCGCCACGGCTCGGCGTTCTGGTGCGGCTGTCCGTCGCTGCTGCGCCGCGAGGCCCTCGTCGAGGTGGGCGGCGTCGCCACCGAGACCGTCGTCGAGGACGCCCACACCAGCCTCAAGCTGAACGCCCGTGGCTGGCGCGTCGTCTTCCACGACGAGGTCATGGCGCTCGGGATCGCCCCCGAGGAGATCGGCGCCTTCATCGTGCAGCGGGCGCGCTGGGCGCGCGGCTCGCTGCAGATGCTGCGGCTCGAGATGCCCCTGTTCCGGCGCGGCCTCACCCGGGCCCAGCGCCTGGAGTACTCGGCCAGCTGCCTCCACTTCCTGGAGGGGCCCCAGCGCCTGATCGGCCTCCTCGTCCCGCCGCTGGTGCTGGCCACGGGCGCCGTGCCGATCGCGTCGGATCCCCGCCTCTACCTCGCCATCTTCATCCCGCACGTCATCCTGGTGCCGCTCGCGTCGAAGGCGCTGACGCGCGGGCGCTACCGCGTCCTCGAGGGCGAGCGCTTCTCGATCGTCCGCATGGAGGCCTATCTGCGGGCGCTCGCCGCCCTGCCGCGCGGCCGCGGCGCCGGCTTCGCGGTGACGCCGAAGGGCGCCCGATCGGGCGGCTCCCCCGTGGCGCGAGCGCTGCGGCTGCCCATCGCGATCGCCGCGCTGAGCGTCCTGGCCATCGGCTACCAGACCTCCGCGCAGCTGCTCGACCTGCCGGGGCGCCTGCCGCCGGGCGCCTCGACCGTCACGAACCTGTGGGCGATGGCGAACATCGGCCTCGTGATCTCGGTGGTCGTCTGGGCGCGGGGCGTCCAGCACCGGCGCCGGAGCCACCGCTTTCCGGCGGCGATCCACGCCGCCTACTCGGCGGAGTCCGGCGTGGTCCCGTCGCTGGTGGGGCACACCACCGACCTCAGCCGCCACGGCGCCCGCGTCGACATGCAGGACCCGCGCGAGCCGGGCGAGCGCATCCGCATGGTGCTGCTGCTGGACGACGGCCCGATCGAGGTGGGTGGGACGGTCGCCACGGTCCGCGCGGCGGCCGGGGGCGACGGATGGTCGGTGGGGGTCGACTTCGACCCGCTGGACCCGGCCGTCGCCGACGCCATCGTGAGCTGGTGCTTCCGGTTCCCGTTCGGGCCCGACTGCGCGGTGACGCCGGTGACCGAGCCCCTCGCCGCGCCCGCCCCGGCGCGGGTCGAAGCGGCCGACGACGCCCGGCTGCTGGCGAGCGCCGAGACGGCCGCGTCGGGGGGGCTCGCCGAGGACGACCCCGATCCCGAACCCGCGCCCGAAGGTTCGGCCTGAGCGGCTTTCGGCTACCCTGGCCGGGCGGTTCGGGACGTGGCGCAGCCTGGTAGCGCACCGCCTTTGGGTGGCGGGGGTCCCCGGTTCGAATCCGGGCGTCCCGATCGGGATCCGAGGTGACAGGCGTGGCGCGCCGGTCCGGGTGCGACCGGCGTGTCACCTGTCTCCCGTGCGGGGCCACGGGTCCGGGGCCCGCGCGCGACCGGCGACGGAGCCCGCGGTTGCCAGGATGCCGTCACCGGGAATAGCCTCGTCGAGACCCACGGCCGCGGTGGCCGAGGGCGGGCCGCCCGCCGGGCGGGACGTATGCCGGTCCCGTCGCGGCCGGGCATATGCAAAGGGGTGGGAATGGATCACACGGCGACCGTCCGACGTCTGTACGACCTCCTCAACGCCCGTGACATCGACGCCTTCGGAGACCTCCTGGCGGACGACTTCGTCGAGCACGAGGAGCTGCCCGGAGAGGATCCGACGAGGGAGGGCGTCAAGGCGTTCTTCCGCATGCAGATCGCGGCGTTCCCCGACCTCGCGATGACGCCCCAGGACGTCATCGACGGTGGTGACAAGGTCGTCGCCCGGGTGCGGTTCACGGGGACGCACCGGGGCGAGTTCATGGGGATGCCGGCCACCGGCAGGAGCGTCGACGTGCAGGTGATCGACATCATGCGCTGCGCGGACGACGGCCTGGTGCACGAGCACTGGGGCGTGTTCGACGCGATGGAGATGATGCGCCAACTCGGCGCCGCGGGGGGCTGAGATCGGCCGCGGTCCGGTGCGGAGCTTCCCGTCCGAGCACGTCCCGTGAGGCGGCTGAGCGGGTGTCGTCCGGCAGATCGCGCTACTGTGCCCGCGGCGGCTCCGTCCGGGGCCAGCTAAGAACGCGTGGATGAGCGACGACTTTGGTGGGCCTTCGAGCTCGGCGGGTCTTCGGTTTTTCTCGCTGAGCGTAAGGATGGGTAATGCCCGAAGGCGTCGTGAAGTGGTTCTCGCAGGAGAAGGGTTACGGTTTCATCACTCCGGACGATGGGGGCAAGGACCTCTTCGTCCACTTCTCCGAGATCCAGGGCTCCGGCTTCCGGAATCTGGATGAGGGCCAGAAGGTCAGCTTCGAGAGCCAGGAGGGCCCGAAGGGTCCGCAGGCCGCGAAGGTCTCCCCGCTCTAAGGCCCTTCGAGGCCCAAGGGTACGAGGACGAGGCCGCCCTTCGGGGCGGCCTCGTTGCGTTCCCGGGGCGCGTGCGCGGCGATGGGATCGCCGTGAGGAACGCGTGAGCGACCGCAAGGCCAGGCTCAGCGCGCCCCGACCCGTGCGCGATCGAGGCGGACCAGCGCCGCCGTGAGCGCGTCGCGCACCGGCGCCGCGCCCAGCACCGCGGGGAGATCGGAGAGCCCGGCCAGGCGCACGGCGTGGCAGAGTCCGGCCGCCTCCCGCGGCAGCGCATGCGCACGCGGCACCGATGCCTGGTTGGGCATGCCCCCGATGGGGGAACATGGCAGGGGCTCATCTACGACGGAGGCAGCAATGAACGGAAGCATCGGTGGAATCGGGCTCGGCGGCATCCTGGTCATCGTCGGAGTGCTCGTTGCGATCTTCGGATCCCTGATCCTGGGGATCATCATCGCGCTCGTCGGCCTGATCGCCTTCGGTGGCTTCGTCAAGGGCAAGTGGTATTGAGCTGAGCCACCCGTCCGGGCGTCCCGTCGCCTGACGGCCCGCCCCGGGTCGTCAGGCGACGGGGAGCACGAAGGAGACCCGGGCGCCCCCGCCCGGACGCTCCTCGGCCCAGATGCGACCGCCCTGCGCCTCCACCAGGCCCCGGGCGATCGCCAGGCCCAAGCCCGCCCCGGCCCCGTCGCGACGGCGGGCCGAGTCGGCCCGCCAGAAGCGCTCGAACGCCCGCTCGAGCGCTTCGGGGGCGATGCCCTCGCCGGTGTCCTCGACGCTCACCCGCACTCCATCGGACGCGGAGGCCACCCGCACGCCCACGGAGCCGTCGGACGGCGTGTGCCTGAGGGCGTTGGTGAGCAGGTTCAGGAGCACGCGCTCCAGGTGGTCGGGCGCGCAGCGCACGGCCGGGACGCCGCCGTCGACGTGGGACTCCAGCCGCACTCCGCGGGCCTCGGCGCTCGCCTCGACGCCGCGCATGCAGCCCTCCACGAGCCCGTCGAGCCGCACCTCGCGAAGCTCCAGAGTGAGGGCGCCGGCGTCGATGCGTGCCAGCTCGAAGAGGTCGTCCACCAGGCGGCTGAGGTGGCGCACCTGGTCGTGCATCGCCGGCAGGTAGTCCTCGGCCGGGACCAGCCCGTCCTCGATCGCCTCGAGCATCGCCTGCAGGGAGGCGAGCGGCGTGCGCAGGTCGTGGCTGGCGTGCGCGACCAGCTGGCGCCGGGCGTCGAAGAGCTGCTCCAGCTCACCGGCCATCAGGTTGAAGGCGGTGCCGAGCTGGGCGAGCTCGGCCGGGCCGTGCTCGGGCGCGCGCGCCGACAGGTCGCCGCGCGCCAGCTCCTCGCTCGCCGCCCTCACGCGGTCGAGCGGCTCCAGCACCGAGCGCGCGATCAGCAGGGCCCCCACGAGCGCGGCGGCCCCCGACGCGCAGGCCACGGCGAGTACGGTCAGGTCGTGGCCCGAGTCGAACATCAGCAGGCCCGAGGCGAGCACCGCGCCGAGGGGCAGCACCACCGCTCCGAGCGCCAGGGCGACCACGCGCAGCCGCAGGCTCGGGAGCCGGCCGGCCAGGAGGGCGATCAGGACGCCCGCCGCCAGGGTCGCCGCGGCCAGGGCGAGGGCCGTCCCGATCACGGGACGAACCGGTAGCCGACCCCCCACACCGTCTGAACGTGACGGGGGCGTGAGGGGTCCTCTTCGATCTTCTCGCGCAGCCGCCGCACGTGGACCGTCACGGTGCCGGTGTCGAACGCGGCCTCGTAGCCCCAGACCCGGTCCATCAGCTGGTCGCGCGAGAAGACCAGGCGGGGGTTGCCGGCCAGGAACCACAGCAGGTCGAACTCCTTCGCGGTCAGCTTCAGCGCCACCCCGTCGCGCGTCACCTCGCGGGTGCCCGCGTCGATCAGGAGCGGACCCGCCTCGACGCGTCGCGCGCTCGCGCCGCCGGGCGCGCGACGCAGCACCGACCGCACCCGGGCCACGAGCTCGCGGGGCGAGAAGGGCTTGGTGACGTAGTCGTCGGCGCCCAGGTCGAGGCCGACGATCCGGTCGGCCTCCTCGCCCCGGGCCGTCAGCATGATCACCGGCACCTCGGAGCGCGAGCGGATCCAGCGGCACAGCTCGAGCCCGTCGATGCCCGGCAGCATCACGTCGAGGACGATCAGCTCGGGCCGTGTGCGCTCGATCAGGTCGCGGGCGGCGAGGCCGTCGCCGGCCTCGAGGGCGCGGTATCCCTCGCGGCGGAGATAGGTGGCCACGACCTCGCGCACGATCGGCTCGTCGTCGACGACGAGGACGGTGGCGCCGGTCCCGGCCGCGGCGGGGGTGGGCTGCTCCATGGTGTGCGCGTCCATCATGACCCTCCGATGATCGCGTCGCGAGCTTTCGGAAGTCTTACGGTGCCCGGCCTGCGCCGTCGCCGATCGTGTCGATCGCCTCCTGGCACCAGGCGGCGAATGCGGTCTGCGCATGCACGCCCTTGCGCAGGGCGATGGCGAGGTAGGGGCCGGAGCCCTCGCCGAGCGCGGCGATCTGCTCCTCGAACTCGGCGCGGCGGCGCTCGTGGGCGGCCTTCAGGCGGCGCAGCTGCGCGACGATCTGCGCCGGGGGAAGGGGGCCGGCGAGCGTCAGCTTGACCAGCGACTCGTCCTTGAGGGACGCCAGGCCCCACGGTTCGCGCAACCACTCCCCGAGCGCGTCGCGGCCGGCCGGCGTGATCGTGTAGACGCGCTTGTTCGGGCGCGCCTCCTGGAGGACGTGCTCCTCGCTGGCGAGGCCGAGCTCGGTCAGCCGGCGCAGCTCGGCGTAGATCTGCGAGTAGGAGGCGTGCCAGAACTGGGCGGCGGCGCCCGCCAGCCGCGCCTTGATCTCGTAGCCCGAGCTCGGACCGGACGCCAGCTGGCCCAGCACCGCGAAGGTCGTCACCGGCAGAGCGCTCACCCCTACACCCCTTGACCGCATGTTTCCAATAGGTGTATTACTACCAGATATATAAAACCTCGGCAGATCGGAGGGTGATGCGCCTCTATCACCGCTGGAAGTGCCCTTGGTGCGCCGCCGCCCGTCAGGGCATCGAGAACGTCGGGGCTCAGGTGGAGCTGGTCGAGGTGCCGTACCCGCGCGACGAGCGGGTCGAGGTCCTCGCGGTCAGCGGCCAGTCGAAGGTGCCCGTGCTGGTGGACGGGGACGAGGTGATCGTCGACTCGCGGCGGATCGTGCGCCATCTGTACGAGCGCTACGGCGGCGAGGACTTCACGCGCTCGGCCGCCGAGCTGGCGGCCGAGGAGGCGGGCGACCCCGACGGCGTCGCCGAGCCCGAGGAGTCCTGCGCGATCGGAGCGGGACCGAGGGAGACCGGGACGGGGAACCCCCGGGCGTCATGACCGCGGACCCGGATCCGGCACGTCCGGCTCCTCGCCGAAGCGCCCCCGGGCTCGTCACGTGCGCCCTCCTCCGGGCGAGAGGCTAGCCCGCCGCTCGGTGGCGGAGGAAGAGGAAGCCCTCGTCCTCGCAGACCGACCGCAGTCGCATCGGCCGACCGCCCCCGGCCGAGGGCGGCCCGTCGAGGATCCGGCGCGAGTCGCCGCCCACCAGGCGCGGCGACATCGTCAGGCACACCTCGTCCAGCACCCCGGCGGCCGCCAGGGCCGCGTTGAGGCGCGGGCCCCCCTCGGCCAGCACCGACCGCGCCCCGCGCTCTGCGAGCGCGACGAGCGCCGCGCCCAGGTCGACCTCGGCCTCGCCCGCGATCACCACCTCGGCGGCCTGCCGGGCCCGCGCGAGTGCCTCGGCCGGCGCCGCGGCGCAGGTCACGATCAGGGTCCGCGCCGCCGCGGCGGCATCCGCGAAGAGCGGACTCGTCCAGTCGAGGTCGAGCGAACGCGTGACGACCGCGATGCGGGGGACGTCTGCCTGGCCTCGCGCGCGGCGCTGCTCCACCAGGACCCGGGGCAGCCGCGGAGGGCCGTAGCCCTCCGCCCGCACCGTGCCCGCCGCCACCAGCACGACGTCGGTCAGGGAGCGCAGCGCCTGGTAGACGCGCCGGTCGGGGTCGCCCCCGAGCGCGCCCGAGGTGCCGTCCACGGCGATCGCTCCGTCGATGCTCGCCACCATGTTGAGCCGGACGCCCGGACGTCCGTCCGCGACGGGCAGGTCGGCGTAGGCCGCGACCGGATCGACCGGGCCGGGCTCCGGTAGCAGCCGGCGCATCAGGGGGAGGCGACGGCGGCGTGCCGGCCGCGCATGAAGACGAGCGCCGCCGCGCGCTGGTCGGCGGCGTCCACGAAGCCCGACAGCGGCAGCACGGCGCCGGCGAAGCCGGCGGCGTTCCACACCTCGCCGCGCGGGACCGCGACCGGCGGGAGCACATAGAGGTATGGCTCGTCCGAGGTGACATCGCCCGGAGAGGCGCCGAACGTGATCCGCCCGCCCGCGGCGTCGGCATCGAACGCCGCGTCGAAGTGCTCGGGCCACAACTGGATCTCGTTCGGGTCGTTCGCCGCCATCTCCTCGTGGAGCTCCCCCAGGACGTCGAACGCGAACCCGAACCAGGCCCCGAGGAACGCCCCCGACGCGGGGTCGAGCGCGAGCGGCTCGTCGGGGTCGCCGAGCGGCGGCACGTCGAAGCCCTGGGCCCACTCCACGTCCGGCGCGCCGCCGAGCACGAAGTCCGCCGCCGCGGTCAGCGTCGTCACCGGCCGGGAGTCGGCGGCCCCGCTGCGCTCGCGCACGATCCGGTCCGCGTCGAGCCGCACGCGCTCGTCCCCGCCGTACGGCGGCGTCGTGAACCCTCCCGGGCTCGCCCGCAAGCCGATGCGCTCCGTGACCCGGCGCCGGGCGGGGGAGATGACGTAGACGGCCAGCCGGTGAGCCGCGTCGCGTCCGGCCGCGAAGCCGGCGGGCGGGGTGGAGAGAGGTTGCGTGGTCATGGGCCTGTGTCCATCTCGGTCGTCCCACACTACGCTCGAGCACGTCGCCGGGCCGTGTCCGGGCCACCTGTGACGAGGGAGGGATCGCCCCGGGTGGCCGTACCTGCGACAGTGACACGATGAGCGTGCCGAGCGGGCGGCAGATCGTGCTCCGTCATGGACCGTGGGCGGCCACCGTCGTCGAGGTGGGCGGCGGTCTGCGGATACTGTCGCGCAACGGCAACGCCGTCCTCGAGGGCTACGGCTCGGACGAGATGGCGAGCGGCGGCCGGGGCCAGCCCCTCATGCCGTGGCCCAACCGCATGGCCGGCGGCTCGTACTCCTTCGATGGCCGCGCAATTCAGGCGCCCCTCAGCGAGCCGGCCGCGGGCAACGCCATCCACGGCCTCGTGCGGTGGGCCAACTGGAACGTCGCGGGGAGCGCCGCGTCCGCCTGCACGATGTCGCTCCGGCTCAATCCGCAGCCCGCCTATCCCTTCACCCTCGATCTGCGCCTGGGGTACGCCCTCGACGACGACGGGCTCACGGTGACGCTCACGGCGGCCAACGCGGGAACCGGGCCGCTGCCCTTCGGCGCCGGCTTCCATCCCTACCTGCGCGCCGGGACGCCCACGGTCGACGACCTGCGGCTGACGGTGCCGGCCGACTTCTGGCTGCCCGTGGACGGCCGGGGGATCCCCACCGGCGAGCGGCGGCCGGTGGAGGGCGCCCTCGACCTGCGCGCCGGGCGGACGATCGGAGACGCCGTGCTCGACCACTGCTTCACGGGGCTCGCCCGCGACGCCGAGGGACGCTCCCGGGTGCTGCTGGAGGGGCCCTCCGTCGTGACGACGCTCTGGATGGACGAGGTCTTCGGCCACGTCATGGTCTTCACCGGCGACACGCTCGCGCCGGACCGCCGCCGCCACGGCCTCGCGGTCGAGCCGATGACCTGCGCGCCAGACGCCTTCAACTCCGCCGACGGCCTGCGCGTGCTCCCGCCGGGCCAGGAGCTCGTGGCCCGCTGGGGGGTGACCGGGTGAGCGCTCCCGACGCCGTCTGGCACCGCGTGCTCGGCCTCGACGATTTGCCCGAGGGGCGCGTCACGACGGTCGCCGCCGGCCGGCGCAGCCTCGCGATGACCCACCACGACGGCCGCTACGGCGCCCTCGACAACCGCTGCCCCCACCAGGGCGGCCCGCTCGGCGAGGGCGCGATCGAGAACGGATGGCTGCGCTGTCCGTGGCATGGGTGGGACTACTGCCCGATCACCGGGAAGGCGCCGGGCGGCCACGAGGACGAGGGCGTCGCGACCTTCCCGGTGGAGGTGCGCGACGACGGGGTGTGGGTGGCGATCCCGCCGGAGGCCCCGCACGTGCGCACGGTCAGCGACCTGATGGTCGAGACGATGGTCGCCTGGGGCGTGACCCACGTCTTCGGCATGGTGGGCCACTCCAATCTCGGCCTGGCCGACGCCATCCGGCGCCAGATGGAGGCCGGCGCCCTCACCTACGTCGGCATCCGCCACGAGGGGGCCGCCAGCTTCGCGGCCTCGGCGTTCGCCAAGCTGACCGGCCGCCCGGCCGCCTGCCTGTCGATCGCCGGGCCGGGCGCGACCAACCTGCTCACCGGGCTCTGGGACGCCAAGGTCGACCGGGCGCCGATCCTCGCGCTCACCGGGCAGGTGGACCTCCAGGTGCTCGGCCCCGGCGCCTTCCAGGAGGTCGACCTGCGCGCCGCGTACGGAGGGGTCGCCGCGTGGGGCCAGACGGTCCATCCCGAGAGCCGCCACGCCGAGCTGATGGCGCTGGCGCTCAAGCACGCCATCGTCGGGCGCGACGTCTCGCACCTGGTCTTCCCGGACGGCGTCCAGACGCGCCCTGCGCCGGAGGGTGCCATCGCCCGGGGGCCGGAGGGCCGGCTGGGTGACACCGCGATCCACCCTCCGCAGGAGGCCCTCGCACGCGCCGCCGACCGGCTGCGGGCCGCGCGCAGGCCGGTGATCATCGTGGGCCACGGGGCGCGCTTCCGTATGGAAGCCGTCATGCGCCTCGCCGAGCGGCTCAACGCGCCGGTGCTCACCACCTTCAAGGGCAAGGGGCTCGTCTCCGATCACCACCCGCTCGGGTGCGGCGTGCTCGGTCGCAGCGGCACGCCGATCGCGAGCTGGTTCATGAACGAGGCCGATCTCCTGCTGGTCATGGGCGCGTCGTTCTCCAATCACACCGGCATCACGCCGAAGTTGCCCATCATCCAGATCGACAGCGACCCGATGGCGCTCGGGCGCTTCCACCCGGTGGAGGTCCCCGTCCAGGGCGAGATCGGCGTCACGGCCGGGCTGCTGCTCGACGCGCTCCAAGGGGCCGAGCCTCCCGAGGACCGGCGCCCCGAGATCGCCCGCCGCTGGGAGGGCTGGCGCGCCGAGAAGTCGCGGCGCGAGGCCGACGACCACGGGCGCGGGCTCTCGGCGGCGTCGGTGTTCGCGGCGATGAGCCGGCTGGTGCCCGAGGATGCCGTGATCGCGGTGGACGTGGGCAACAACACGTACTCGTTCGGCCGCTACTTCGAGTGCTCTCGCCAGTCGGTGCTGATGAGCGGCTACCTCGGCTCGATCGGCTTCGGCTACCCGGCGGCGATGGGCGCCTGGTGCGCGGCGCCTGAGCGGCCGATCGTCTGCGTCACGGGCGACGGAGGCTTCGGCCAGTACCTCGGCGAGCTCACCACCGCCGTCAAGTACGGGATGCCGATCACGCACGTGCTCCTCGACAACGGCCAGCTCGGCAAGATCAGCAAGGAGCAGCGGGCGGGACACTGGGACGTCTGGGCGACCGACCTCCACAACCCGGGCTTCGCAGCCTACGCCGAGCTGTGCGGCGCCCTCGGCATCCGCGTGGAGCGGCGCGAGGACCTCGCGCCGGCCATTGCGCGCGCACTGGCCCACGACGGGCCCTCCCTGGTCGAGGTCGTCCAGGACCCGGAGCTCGTCTGACCCAGGCTGAGGCCGGCGAGGGCGAGGGCGAGTCGGCGAGGGCGGCGGGCCCCGGCGCGGTCGCCTGCCGCGGCGTCGCGGAGCGGCGGTGCGGACATGGCGCGGCACCGACGACGGATTTACCCCTGCACAGACCCACCTCTACGCGCGCGGCCCCCCGCTCTGCGAGTATTCCGCGCGTGCGTCGACGGGTCGTCATCACGGGAGCGGGGGTCGTGAGCCCGATCGGAGCCGGAGCCGGCCCGTTCTGGGACGCCCTCGCGGGCGGCCGCTCGGGCGCCGGCACGGTGACGATCGAGGGCGTCGGCGACATCTGCGCCTTCCCGGTCACCGAGGGCGAGGACGCGCGCGAGCGCTTCGGCCAGCGCGACGCCCGGCGCATGGACCGCAGCGGGCGGTTCGCGGCGGTCGCCGCCTCCTGGGCCCTGGAGGACGCCGGCGACCTCGGGGTCGACCCCGAGCGCATCGGCGTCTCGGTCGGCAGCGTCCACGGCGGCGCCGACGCGCTCCTGGAGGCCCACCGCGCGTTCCTCGAGCGCGGCGCCGACAGGGTCGGCCCCCTGGCGATCCCGATGTCGCTCGCCAACCACCCCTGCGCGGCCACCGCGCGCGCTCTCGGCCTGCGCGGCCCCTCGGCCGCGCCCACCACGGCCTGCGCGGCCGGATCCGACGCGATCGGGTGCGCCCTGTCCGTGCTCCGCGAGGGGCGTGCCGACGCGATGATCGCCGGGGGGGCCGACGCACCCCTGTCGCCCCTGGTGATCGCCGGCTACATCAAGGTCGGGGCCCTCACGCCGAGCGTGCGCCCCCCCCTCGAGTCCTCGCGCCCCTTCGACCTCGGTCGCGACGGCTTCGTCATGGGGGAGGGGGCCGGAGTGCTGCTCCTCGAGGAGCGCGAGCACGCGCTCGCCCGGGGCGCGCGGATCTACGCCGAGCTCGCGGGCTACGGGAGCTCCTGCGACGCGGGGCACCCGACCGACCCGGATGCCACCGGCGCCGGGCCGGCCCGCGCGATGCGGCTCGCCGTCGAGGACGCCGGGCTGACGACGGCCGACATCGGCTACGTCAACGCGCACGCCACCTCGACGACGGCCGGCGACATCGCCGAGGCGCGCGCGATCACGCTCGCCGGTCTCGGCGGGGCGGCGGTGTCCTCCACCAAGTCCGCCCACGGCCACGCCCTCGGCGGCGCCGGAGGCCTCGAGGCGGTGGCCACCGTCATGGCCTTCGCGCGCGGCATCCTTCCGCCGACGCTGAACCTGGAGGATCCCGAGCCCGAGGCGCCGTTCGACCATGTCCTGAGCGCGCGCGCCGCCCGCATCGATGCGGCGATCTCAAACTCCTTCGGCTTCGGCGGCCACAACGCCTGCCTGGTGTTCACCCGCCACGAGGGGTGAGGGCCCCGGACGATCTGCGGGCGATCGCCGAGCGGGTCAGCTGCTCGGCGATCTGCGACGCGATGATGCGTCGCCACGACCACCTCGCGCACGTCGCCGACCTGGTCAGCCCGGCGCCGGAGCGCTGGCTGCTGGGTCGTGCGCTCACCATGCAGTTCCTGCCCCTGCGGTCCGATCTGATCGAACCCGAGCGGCACGACTTCGGCGCCCTCCTGGACGAGGCCGTGTCCGGTGTCGATCCGCGCGGCGCGGTGCTGGTCGTCTCGAGCTGGGGGCATCCCGACCAGCCGGTCGCCGGTGGCAAGAAGCTCTCGCGCCTCGCCAACCTCGGTCTCGCCGGGATCGTGGCCGATGCCCGCCTGCGCGACTTCGCCGAGGTGGTCGATCTGGGTCTCGGCGCCTGGTGCCGTGGCGAGACTGTCCGCCAGGGGGGCGACACGATCATGCCCTTCGCGGCCGCCGTGCCCGTCGTCGTGGGCGGCGTGAGCGTCATCCCGGGCGACTGGGTCTATGCGGACCGCTCCGGGACGGTCGTGATCCCGCGCGACGATCTGCGCGCGGTCCTCGAGGAGGCCGATCGCATCGAGCAACGCGACGCCGCGGCCGTGGCCCGGATGCGGGCGGAGGACCTCTCGCGCTGAGCATCGCCCTGCGGGCGTTCAGGACGAGTTCAGGCCGATCGCGAGACGATCGGGACGGTGGGTCCGTGGTCCCCTCTCCGATCACGGGCCCCCGACTTCTTCCGCGGGCTCGTAGGGAGGCGCCACATGGTCCGTCACGTCAGCGCGGCCCTGGCCCTGGCGATGCTCGTGGGCATCGCGCTCCTGGCCGGCTGCGGGTCGGGCTCGTCGTCGGGCGCCGCCGCCACGACCACCTCGGCGCCGCCCGCGGCGACCACGGCGCCGGCGACCTCCACCCCCCCGACGACGGCTCCGGCCGCCACCGCGCCCGCCGCACCGGCCACGGCCGGCGACGTCGTCGCGGGTGAGCTGGTCTTCGCGTCGACGTGCACGGGTTGTCACCTCAACAACGGCAAGGACGCGGGCGGCATCGGGCCCAAGCTGGCCGGGTCCGGCCTCGACGCCGCGAGGGTCCGCGACCAGGTGAACAACGGCGGAGGGCCGATGCCGGCGGGTCTGGTCACCGGCACCGACCTCGACAACGTCGTGGCCTACGTGGTGAGCCTGCAGTAGGCCGGAGGGCCCGATCTGCGCTCCTCGCGGACCGGTCGGGCTTCGTCGCGGGCCCCGCGCCGGTCCGCCGGGGCGCAATATCCCCCATGAGGGGGATCGACTCGTTTCTTGAGGAGACGATGACCTTGGTGCGGGACGGCGCGACGGTCGGAGTGAACCTCCTGGCATGCCGCGTCCCCAACTGGCATCCGGAGGGCACCCGGATCGCCGGATCCCGCAGGGGACGGGCGGGACCCCGTCCCCTGCGGACAATTTCCCCGGGTGGCTAGCCCGGGAGGTCGATCAGCACGAGCTTGCGCTCGGTCATGTGCTCGACCGTGAACCGGGGCCCCTCGCGGGTGTTGCCGCTCTCCTTCACGCCGCCGTAGGGCATCTGATCGGCGCGGAAGGTCGGCGTCTCGTTGATCAGCACGCCGCCGAAGTGCAGGCGGCGCGCCCATCCGAGGGCGGCGTCCACGCGCGAGGTGAAGATCCCGGCCTGCAGGCCGAAGGGCGAGGAGTTGGCGAGTTCGATGGCCTCGTCGATCGTGTCGTAGGCCGCCAGCCCGACGACCGGGCCGAAGACCTCCTCGCACGACACCCTCATGGCCGGGTCGATCCCCTCGAGGATCGTCGGGCGCAGCAATCCCTCGCGCACCTCGGCGCCCGTGAGCGCGCGGGCCCCCCCGCGCAGGGCCTCGTCGATCCACTCGACCACGCGGTCGCGGTTGCCGGTGTCGATCAGCGGGCCGGTGTCGGTGGCCTCGTCCATCGGATCGCCCACCACCAGTTCCTCGACGGCCTCCACGAACAGCTCGCGGAAGCGCTCGAACACCGCCGACTGCACGTAGACGCGCTGGACCGAGATGCAGGACTGGCCGGCGTGCGTGTAGCCCGAGGCGGCGAGCCTGGCGGCCGCCCGCTCCAGATCGGCGTCGGCCTCCACGATCACCGGCGTCGAGTTGCCGAGCTCGAGCGCGACCTCCTTGCGCGGCTGGCGCTGGCGGATGCCCCAGCCGACCGGCGGGCTGCCCGTGAACGAGATCATCGGCACGTCCGGGTGCTCCACGAGGGCGTCGCCCACCGTGCCGCCGCCGCCCACCACGACCGACAGGAAGCCGGCCGGCAGGCCGGCGTCGGACAGCGTCCGCGCGAGCAGCAGCGCCGACAGCGGCGTGGCCGAGGCGGGCTTCAGCACAACCGGGCAACCCGCGGCGATGGCCGGCGCCACCTTGTGGGCCACCAGGTTGAGCGGGAAGTTGAAGGGGCTGATCGCCCCGACGACGCCGATCGGCTCGCGCACGATCATCCCGAGCTTTCCGGCCCCGGCGCCGCTGCCGTCCATGGGGACCAACTCCCCGGCGAGCGTGCGCGCCTCGACCGCCGAGAAGGTGAGCGTGTCGATGCAGCGCGCCGCCTCCGCCCGCGACTGCTTCAGCGGCTTTCCGGCCTCCATGCAGATGGTCCGGGCGAAGGCCTCGGCCCGCTCGGCAACCAGCCGCGCCGCGCGCTCGAGCACCTCGGCGCGCTCGGCGGCCGGATGCACCGACGAGGTGGGCGCGGGCGCCCGCCACGGCCGCGGCGACATCGTCGGGACCGCCCACGGCCACGGTGGCGATGGTCTCGCCGCTGTACGGGTTGGTCACCGCCAGGTCCTCGTTGCGCGCGTCGAACGCGCCCTCGAGGAACAGGCCGGTCGGCTGCCCCGGGTCGAGCGCCGGGCTGTGGATCGACATGGTGGACCTCGGTGATGGGGCTCCAGGGGACACCTCGAGGATATGACCCGGGGCCCGGGGGCGCCCGCGGGGACGTGCGGCCGGTCCGAGGCGGATCGGGTGGCCAGGACGGCGCCCTCCACGTTCCCAGCAGGGCCTCCGGAGGCCCTAAGAAGGTCTTTCAGAATGAAGCGGGGTCAGTCCGCCGCGAGAATCCCGCGAGGCAAGGACGCAGGGAGGGTGCGATAGCGGTCGCTATCGCCCCGACCGAGGACGCCGCTTCGCGATGATTCGCAGCGAGCGGATGGCCGTGCTCGTCATTCTGAAGACCTTCTATGCGCCGAGCTGGGCCACGCGGCGGCCGAAGGCGGTGGCCGAGGGCCAGTAGTCGTCGAGATGGCTGAGCGCGACCCCTCCGCGCGAGCCCGACGAGTGGACCATCCAGCCGTTGCCGGCGGCGATCCCGGTGTGCGAGATGGAGCCCCTGCGGCTCCTCGGGCCCTTGGGCCCGAAGAAGACGAGGTCGCCGGGGGCGAGCGCCGCGACCGGCTCGCGCTCGGCGGGCCGCTCGAAGGCCATCGCGTCGGCGGTGCGGCCGAGGAGACCGTCGCCGAGAGACATCTGGCGCGATCCGGCGCTGCCCTTGAAAGCCCACCAGACCAGGCCCGAGCAGTCGAAGCCGCCGTGGCGCTGGGCGCCCCAGGGCGAGCGCACGCCGGGCCAGTCGCCGCCCCAGACGTAGGGCTGGCCCACCTGCCGAAGCGCCGCCTGCACGACCGCCAGGCGCTCGGTGCTCATCGCGGGCAGGCGGACCTCGCGGTAGCGGGCGAGCGTGGCGCGCTGCCATGAGCCGACCCTCCGGGCCCGGTCGACCATGTAGACCAGATCGGCGAGGCGCATCGTCTGGCGGCGACTCCGCTCGCGGGCGTCGCGCGAGGAGGGCTGGTTGTAGACGAATCCGAGCTCCCTGGCCAGGATCTCGCTCGCCGCGTAGCGCGGCAGCCGCAGCCTGCCGCCGCCGTCGATCGCGATGCGCGCGATGCCGCGCATCTCCGGCCGCAGCCCGAGGGCCCGCACCACCAGCAGGTGCCCGGTCCAGACGCTCAGGGGTCGGGTGGGGTCGGAGCTCGTGCCGGGCGTGCCGGTGAGGATGGCGAGCGCCCGGTCGAGGTCCCCGCGGGTGGCGTCGCGCGAGAGGTCGTCCCCGGCGAGCTCGGGCCACGATCCGTCGGCCATGAGCGCCTTGGCGGCGGGCTGGGCCCACGAGTCGAGCCCGGCGGCGGGCGCCGTCGTCGGGGCGGGCGCCGCGAGGGCCGGGGGCGCGGGGGTGGGCGGTGGAGGCGGCTGTGACGCTGCCACCGCCGCGCCCGAGCTCCAGAGGGAGCCGAGCGCGACGGAGGCGGACAGGAGGAAACGTCGCGTCACATCCCCTTTGTCGGCGTGTCGGCGCCGTTCCTTCAACCGTAAGGTCGCGGTGGGACCGTGTTGTGCGACATTGCACCCAGGATCCACGAGACGCATCGGGGAGGACCGCATGGCCGACGAGACCACGCAACGCGAGACCGAGTGGCGGGAGCGCCTGTCGCCCGAGCAGTACGCCGTGACCCGCCAGGGCGCTACCGAGCGGGCCTTCACGGGCGCGTTCTGGGATCACCACGAGGACGGCGTCTACACGTGCGTCTGCTGCGGCGAGCCCCTGTTCGACTCGGAGACGAAGTTCGAGTCGGGCAGCGGATGGCCGAGCTTCTTCCGGCCGGCCGACCCCGACAAGGTCGCCGACCGCACCGACACCGCCTACGGGATGGTGCGCACCGAGGTGCTCTGCCAGAACTGCGGCGCGCACCTCGGGCACGTCTTCGAGGACGGGCCGGCGCCGACCGGGCTGCGGTACTGCATCAACTCGGCCTCGCTCGACTTCGAGGAGCGGGGAGAGGGCTGATCGGCGGGGTCCTCGCCGGGCTCGTGGGGGCCGTCGTGGCCGGGGTCGCCGCCGGCGGCCCCGGCACGCCCGCGGCGGACCTCTCCACGCTCAGCACGGCGCAGCTGGCGGGCCAGCGGATGGTCTACGGCTTCCCGGGCACCGTGCCGCCCCCCGGCCTGGTGCGGCGCATCCGCCGGGGCGAGGCCGGGGCCGTCCTGCTGCTGGGTGGCAACGTGCCGAGCCGCGCCGCCGCGCGCGCGCTGACCGCGCGATTGCAGTCGATCCCGCGCCCCCCGGCGCTCGACGCGCCGCTGCTGGTGATGATCGACCAGGAGGGCGGGCGGGTGCGCCGCCTGGCCGCGCCGCCCACGCGCTCGGCGGCGGACCTTGGGGCGCAGGGCCCGCGCGCCGCGCGCGCCGCCGGCCGCGCCACCGGGCGCTCCCTCGCCGCCGCGGGGATCAACGTCGACCTCGCACCGGTCGCCGACGTGGCGCGCCCGGGCTCGGCCCTCGCCGCCGACGGGCGCATCTTCGGCCGGTCGCCGGGCCGGGTGGCCGGCGCCGCGACGGCGTTCGCCACCGGGCTGCGCCAGGGTGGAGTCGCCGCGACGGCCAAGCACTTCCCGGGCATCGGGGCGGCGACGGTCAGCACCGACCAGGCGCCCGTGCGGATCCGCCTTCCGGGGGCCACCCTGCGCCGGATCGACCTGCGCCCCTTCCGGGCGCTGATCTCCCATGACGTGCCCATGGTCATGCTCGGCACCGCCGTCTACCCGGCGCTCGACCCCGGCGTGCCCGCCGCGCTCTCGCGCCCGATCGCGGCCGACCTGCTGCGCACCGAGCTCGGCTTCACGGGGGTCACGGTCACCGACGCGCTCGACACGCCGGCGCTCGCGCCGGTCGGCGGCACGGGCGCGGTGGCCGTGCGCGCGGCCTCTGCCGGCTCCGACCTGCTCATCCATACCGGCTTCGCCGCGGGCACGGCCTCGGCTGCGGCGATCGCGCGGGGGCTCCGGCGCGGCACGCTCTCGCGCCCGCAGGCACGAGGCGGCCGTCGGCAGGATCCTCGCCCTGCGCCGGGGGCTGCGGTGAGCCTGCGCGACGTCACCTTCGACGAGGCGCGCGAGGAGATGCGCTCGCGGGCGCCGCTGCCGGACCCCGAGGTCGTCCCCCTCGACGCTCTGGTCGGTCGCCGCCTGGCGCGCGACCTGCGCGCGCGAATCGACAACCCGGCCTTCACCAACTCGGCCATGGACGGGTTCGCGCTCCGCGCCGCCGAGGCGGCCGGCGGGGCGCCGCTGCGCATCGTGGGCGAGAGCCGGGCGGGGGCGCCGTTCGTGGGCGCCGTCGGCGCGGGCGAGGCGATCCGGATCTCGACCGGCGCGGTGCTGCCCGACGCGCTCGATGCGATCCTGCGCCGGGAGGACGCCGCCGAGGCCGACGGCCACGTCGTCGCCACGGTGCCCCCGTCCGAGGGCATGTTCGTGCGCCGCCGGGCCGAGGACTCGCGCCGCGGCGACCTGCTGCTGCCGGCCTCGCACCACGTCAGGGCCCACGAGATCGCCGCCATCGCCGCGATGGGGATCGGCGAGGCGCTCTGCGACCGGCGGCTGCGGGTGACGGTGCTCGGCAGCGGTGACGAGGTCGTGTCGCACGAGAAGGTGCTCCAGCCCGGCCAGGTCTACGACGCGAACCGTCCCGGCATCTCGGCACAGGCGATCACGGCCGGGGCCGACGTGCTGACGAGCGGGGTGATGCCCGACGAGCGCGAGGCCACGATCGCGGCGATCCGCGCCGCCCTGGACGCCGATCCCGCGCCCGACCTCCTGATCACCACGGGCGGCGTCTCGGTGGGGCGCCACGACCACCTGCGCCCCGCCTTCGAGGCCCTCGGCGTGCGCGAGACCCTCTTCGGGGTCGAGATCCGCCCGGGCCATCCGCTCTGGCTCGGAGTACGCGGCTCGCAGGTCGTGCTCGGCCTCCCCGGCAACCCGGTGAGCGCGGCGGTCTGCTTCCACGCCTTCGCCCGCCCGCTCCTCAGCCACGAGGACGACTGGGGCACCACCATGCCCCTCGCGGCCACCTACGCGAAGCGGACCCCACGGACCGAGCTGATCCGCTGCACCGAGGCCGCCGGCGCCCTGCGCCCGATGGCGCGCCAGGCCTCTCATGACATGACCTCACTCGCCGGGGCCACCCACCTCGCCGTGATCCCGGCCGAGGCCGAGCGCCTGGAGGCGGGCGAGCGCGTCCGCTGCTGCCGGCTGGCCTGAGCGGGCGCGCGGACCGCTCAGCGGCGTCCCGGCCCGGCGAGCGCCATCTCGAGGAGCGCGTCGAGGCGCTCCCCCTGGGCGGGGTCGATCACGTCGAGGGTCTCCAGCCCGGTGAGCCGCGCGACGAGGTCGACGCCGGCCGTCGTGGCCGCCACCTGTCCGGCGACCACGTCGGGCGCCACTCCGAACGCGTCCATCGCTCCTTTGACGGCGTAGGCGTCCGACGAGCAGAGCACGGTCAGCCCCACGTGGCCCCCCAGCGCCGCGATGGCCAGATCCCCCCGGTAGGGCTCGAGCGGCGAGGCGCCCACCTCGGCGACCAGGAGGTCCACCTCGGCGTCGGCGACCTCGCCGAGGATGCGGTGCGAGGGCGCCGGTCATCGCCGACGCCGTGGTGATGGTCGACGGCAACCCGGCGTTGACGAAATCGACGATCACCTGCGCCCCGGCGTCGCGCATGCCCAGGATGTCCGAGTAGCGCCCGACGCCCGCGAGCTTCGCGCCCGCCACCCGCAGGCCGCGCCGGCTGGCGCGGCGGATGATCGCCTTGGCGGCGGTCGTCTTGCCCGCGCTCATCGACGAGGCGATCAGGAGCGCCACCGGCGGGAGCGCGACGGGCGGATCGCGCGGGGGCAGCGCGACGTCGGACATCGAGATCGTCCCCCCGCCGCCGGCGGCGAGGTGCCCGCGGTAGGAGACCGGGATGAGTAGGTGGCGGATCCAGGGCGCCGACGAGGTGCACCGGCCGAAGATGCCCGCCCTGGTCAGGGTGCTCATCATCAGATCGTCGCCGACCTCGCGCCAGCTCCCGACGGCCTCCAACGTCGCGCGGCGCTCCCCCAGCACGCCGACGATCAGGTCCTCGTCCCAGACCTCCTCGGGGCGCCCGGAGACCGCCTCGACCTGCCAGGGGGGCCACCCCCGGCCCACCACCTGCCCCACGACGTAGTCGCCCGTCCGCCAGCGCTCGCGGGGCACGGCGATCGTGTCCACCGGGCCCTCGCCGGGGGGCAGGATCCGGGTGACGCTGGTGCGGACGGTCCTCATGGTCCGCCCCCGTCGCGGTCGTCCGGTTCCCGCATGAGCAGCGCCAGCAGGGCCGCGCGCTCGGGCATGGTGGGGATCCGTATCTGCTCGTGGGAGGCGTGGGCGCCGTCGCCCACGGCCCCCAGGCCGTCGAGCGTGGCGGTGTGCAGGCTGGTGGTGTTGCCGTCGGAGGCCCCTCCGACTGCGGCCTCCTCGAGTGCGATCCCGAGGTCGGCGGCGTGGGCGAGCGCCCGCTCCCAGAGCCGCCTGTTGCGCGGGGTGGCCTCCATGGCCGGCCGCCCGAATCGGCCCTCCACCCGGATGGTGACCCCGGGCGCCTGAGGCTCGAGGCCGCGGATGGCCCTCTCGATGCGCACCGCGTCATCTGCGGTGGGCACGCGCACGTCCAGCCTCGCGGTCGCCTCGGGCGCGATCACGTTCGGCCGCAGCCCCCCGTCGATCGTGCCCACGTTGACGGTGATCCCCCGCTCGGGGTCGTTGAGGGAGAAGAGCCGCTGCACCTGGTGCGAGAGCTCCAGGATGGCGCTCACGCCGCTCTGGGGATCGATGCCGGCGTGGGCCGCCCGCCCGGCCACCACGACCGAGAAGGCGCCGACGGCCTTGCGGCGGGTCTTCAGCGCGCCCTCATGCCCGAACGCCGGCTCGAGCACCATGGCCCGCGACGCCGCGCGGGCGAGCCGGGCGATGTGCCGGCCGGAGTCGCGGCTGCCGATCTCCTCGTCGCAGGAGATCATCAGCACCGGCGCGAGCTCGGGCTCGGCGTCGAGCGCCGTCAGCGCGCGAAGGGCGAAGATCGCCTGCACCAGGCCGCCCTTCATGTCGAAGACACCCGGTCCGAAGAGCAGGCTCCCCTGCCGGCGCACCGGCATCGTCTCCAGCGTCCCCACGGGCCAGACCGTGTCCAGGTGCCCCACGAGCAGCTGGAAGGGGCGCCCCCGGCGCCGGTCGGCGGGCGCGCTCAACAGGTGCCGCCCGCCCCCCGGGCGCGAGGGCTCCCGCACCCGGTGGCCCAGGCCGATCAGCTCGGCGGCGAGGAGGGTGCGGACCCGCTCCTGGGAGCCGGCGTCGGTGGACGGCGACTCCGCTCGCGCGAGCTCGGCGAGCAGCGCGCACATCTCGTCCTCGCGCCCCCGCAGCCACTCGAGCAGCTCCCCTGGCGCGGCTCGGGACGCTCTCACCTGCTCGGTGCCCTCACGTGGACCCGTCATCGCTTCGGCCCTCCGGCCGCGGACTGTGCGGCACCTGCACAATGGCCCCTCGGCGGCGCGCCCGGCGAGAGTGTTCGCCCGCCCGGGGGTGCGGCTTTGTACCCATCGCGCTCCGTGGCGTCCGCCGATGACCGGCCGGCCGGGCGCCCCGAGACTGCTCTCAGGCCGGACTGGACCAGGAGGCCCGATGAACGCCGGAGACAAGCCCGCGGCGCCCGTCCCCATCGACGTCGGGATCGCCCCGATATGGGACCGGTTCTTCGCGGTCCTGCCGCTCGTGCTGGTGGCGACCCGCGAGGGCCCGTCCTACGACATCGCCCCCAAGCACATGGCGATGCCGATCGGCTGGCAGAACCACTACGGGTTCGTCTGCACCCCCCGCCACGCCACGTACCAGAACGTGCTCGCGACCGAGATCTTCACCGTGTCGTTCCCGCGCCCCGAGCAGGTGGCGCAGATCGCGATGGCGGCCGCGCCGCGGGTGGACGACGCCAAGACCGGCCTGGCCGCGCTCACCACCAGCCCGGCCCGCGTCGTCGATGGGGTCCTCGTCAACGGATGCCTGGCGTACCTCGAATGCCGCCTGGAGCGCATCGTGGACGGCTTCGGCGACGCCAGCCTGATCGTCGGCGTGGTGGCCGCCGCCTCGGCCGACCCGGCGGCCCTGCGCCACGACGAGCGCGACGACGCCGACCTGATCCACGAGACGCCGCTGCTGGCCTACCTCCAGCCCGGCCGCATCGCCCGCATCGACCGGAGCGCGTCGTTCCCGTACCCGGAGGGCTTCACCATCTAGTGTCCCGAGTCGGAAGTTCGCATGCAGTTCCCGAGCGGATCTCCCGCGAGGGGAGGACGCAGATCCACCACAATATCGGGGTTATTGCGGTGGTCGAGGACGCTGCCTCGCGATGAGATGCAGCCGGGAACTGCCACGCAATTTCTGACTCGGGACACTAGACCCGACGCCGGGCCAGCCGACGGTGCACGACGCCCGACTTCAGCCGGGGGCTCCCACGCCGTCGAGGTCGGCGTCGACTCCCACGGATCGCCCACGCCCGCCAGCGCCCATCTCCGCGAGGATCGTCATCCACCCCCGACGTGCGCCGCTCCTGGACCCCTCTCTCGCGGCTCTCGCGGTCCGCGTCTGGCTGATGGAGATCGTGGTCTCGGGTTTCAACTTCTTCGTCCTGATGAACCTGGTCTACGAGCCCGCGTTCGGTGAGCTGACCGCGCATCAGATCGGGATGACGACCAGGATCGTCTACATCTTCGCCTTCGCCTACGGCCTGGTGCGCCACGCCGTGAGTTACACGACCCGCGACCTCGCGATGATCGGAGTCCTGTGGCTGGCCCTGACGCTCGCCTTCGAGTGGGGCGGGAGCCTGCTGATCGGCCGATCCGTGCACGACATCCTGATCGGCTGGCATGTCCAAGACGGCTACATGTGGCCCTACGTCCTGCTCACGTACCTGTTCGCGAACCTCATCGTGGGAACGCTCGTGGGGAGGCTCGACCGCGGGACTCGGGCCGCGTAGCGCCGTCGAGGGCTCATCCCCGGGCGATGCCGCGGTCTTCGTCCTCGCTGGGCCAGTCGTGCGGATGAAGCCCGGCCGGGTCCGGCCTGCGGGCAGGGGCACGATCCGCTGACCGTAGTTCTCCCCGGGGCGAGGCGGGGCGACGCTGATTCGTCGCGCGCACCGCGGCCCGAAGCTGGCACCGGGAGACCATGGGATCCGACGGTCTCTCGTGCCACGCCAATGACCTGCGAGCAAGGAGGCGCATCGTGAGCGCAGACGAGATCGTCCTCAGCACCATGGGAGCATTCAGCGACGGGGACCGCGCCGCCTGGGAGGCGTCCCTGACGCCGGACTGCGTCTACTGGGAGCCGTGCACCGGGCGCAGGGCCGAGGGCGCCGCCCAGGTCGCCGATCTGGTCTTCGGCTGGAAGGCCAGCTGGCCCGATCTGCGCAACAGCGACACGAGGACGGTCGCCCAGGGCGACGAGGTGGCCATGGAGACGGTCTGGCTCGGCACCCAGTCGGGCCCTCTGGTGACACCCGACGGGCAGACCCTGCCGGCGACCGGCAAGCAGACGGTGAACCCGGCCGCGATGATGGTCCGCGTACGGGACGGGAAGATCGCCGAGATGCACCACTACTTCGACCTCGCCAACATCATGCGTCAATTGGGCCTGATCGAGTAGCCCCGGCTCGAGCCACGCGGTCGGCCCGGGGGGCGCCGGCAGTCACGACCGCCAGTCGGCGGGGGCTCGGGCTGCGGCTGCCCCGCCGCAGACGAGGCCGGTCTGCGCCGAGGGTCGCCCAGGCCGGGCGATGACCTGCAAGCGAGGAGGCATGGCGGCGGCGCAGACGAGATCGTCCTCAGAGCCACGGGAGCTTTCAGCGACGGATACCGCGCCGCCCGAGAGGCGTCCCCGACGTCGACTCGGGACACCGACGCCGGCCGCGACGCCGGTCAGCTCAGGGCACGTCGCTGCAGGTGGATGCGCTCGGCGATCCCCTCGGGATCCGCGATCGAGATGGTCGCCATCCGAAGGCGGCGGCCGGTGAACGACACCCGCAGCGCCGGCCGACTGCCGCGAATGGCCCAGAACTCCCGGCCGAGGCCGCTGGTGCACAGATAGCGGCGGCGCGGGACGCGCAGGCCCACGAGCAGGTGCCCCCGGATCGACTGCATGGGGTCCGGATCGACCGAGACCGACGTGATCTCGGCCAGCGGGATCGTGATGTCGCCGTGCACGGCGAGGATCTTCTCGCCGCGGGTGAGGTGGATCCCCAGGTGGGTCTCGTCCAGTTCCAGCCGCATCCGTCGTCGCCGCGCCATCGTCCTTCGGGGTGATCGTAGGAGATGCCCCGGGAGGAGGGCCTCCGGCCAGGCTCGGGCGAATGCGAGCGGGGCGGGGTGGGGCGGGGAAGGGGATGTGCGTCCTTCATCGCTCCGCCTTCGGCCGTTGCCCTCGGAACGTCGCGCGGACTGCCGATGAGGTGTGGCAGGGACGCGTGGCCGAGAAGAGGGCGCACCGCGCGCTCTTCACCTACTCTCGTTACGTGGCCGGGGCGCACCCCCGCCCTCACGTCATATCCGTCGTACACCTCCGGCCGGCGCCCATCGCCGGCCGTTCGTCTGCCAGGACCGGATCGCAATGAACCGCACGCACTCCTCAGACCCGCGCAACGAGCGCCGCCTCATGTGGTGGGCGCAGTTCCTCTGCGCCCTGGGCCAGGGGATGGGGACGGTATTGATCGCGCTGACGCTGATCGCCGGCTCGCACGGCCCCGGCGCGATCGGGCTCTGCGTCGCCGCGGGCCTCCTGCCGGTCGCGGTCGGCGCCGGGTGGGCGGGCCGCCACGTGGAGCGCCGCTCGCGCCGCCTGACGCTCGTCATCTCTCAGCTCGCACTGGCCGGCGTCGCGGCCGCGCTCGCCCTCGACGGGTCGCCGCGCCTCGGTCTGGTCGCGCTCGCCGCCCTCGGATGGGGCGTCGCGCGCATCGCCTTCGACGCGTCGTGCCTGTCGACGCTTCACCACCTGGTGGCCGACGAGCGCCTCGGGACGGCTGCGCGCGACCTCACCGGGCAGTTTCACGCCGGCTACATCTGCGGTCTCGGCCTGGCGGCCGCGGCAGCGCCCGGACTCGGTCCGCGGCCTCTCTTCCTCGCCGCCGCCACGGTGTTCGCCGCGGGGGCGATCGTGTCGGCCGGCCACCATCCCGACATCGACCTGCGACCGCAGGCGCGACTGCCGCTCGACCACGCCGTCGCCCAGACGTCCCGCCTGCTGTGGGGCGACCGACCCCTGCGCGCGCTCACGATGGCAGGCCTCCTCGCGAGCGTGATCGCCGGCGGCGCCGGGGCGCTGATCCTGCCCTATCTGCGCCTCGACCTCGGCCTCGGCCCGAAGGTCCAACCGGTCTTCCTGCTCGGCATCGTCGCCCTCGGTGTCACGACGGTCGCCGCCCCGCGGCTGATCCGCTTCGTCCCCTGGAAATCCGCGCTGGTCGGCGCTCTCGTCGCGCAGCCGGTCGCCCTCGTCGCCCTCGCCCTTGCCCACGGTGCCCGCGAGGCGGCCATCGGCTACGCGGCCTTGCTCGGCGCGGGCGCTCTCGTCGGCCTCGTCGTGAACGTGCGGCGCGCCGGCCACGTCCACGGCGAGCTGCGGGTGCCGATCGGCCTCGCCGGCGGCGCCATGAACGCCCGGGCCGGAGCGCTCGGGGCTCTGCTCGTCGGCGTGTCGGCGATCCCGCTCGGGGAGGCGCGCGCCTACCTGGCCCTCGCCGCGATCAGCCTGGTTGCAGGCCTCGCCGCGCTCGTGCTGGTTCGAGCGCCCACCGGCGCCCGGTGGGCCGAGAGCACCTGACCCCGCAAGACCGGCGCCCCGGCCGTGCGCCCCGCTGGGCGAGCCGGCCCCCGGCGGAGGTCGGGATGGCGATAATGGAGTCCATCCGCCGGAGTAGCTCAGCTGGTAGAGCAGCCGCCTTGTAAGCGGCAGGTCAGGGGTTCGAGTCCCCTCTCCGGCTTGCGCGAGGCCCTTGAGGGAAACACGGGTCCGGGGACCGTTGCGCCCCCGTTGGGCTTCCCGTCTCCCGCTCCACACCCGCCCCGGCGCGCGCCGTGATCCTGAGAAGGTGCGCGGGCCGTTCATGGGAGCAGGGGGACATCCCTCGAAGCGCGGCGGTGAGGGTCCGCCACCAGGCGGCCCACATGCCGACGTGTGCGTGCCCCACCCCGGCCGGATTACCCGCATGCGCAAGCGGTGTTTCCGTAAGCGGGCATCGGGGGCGCACGGTCGCCCCGCCCCTCGATGCCCGGCGATGCTCAGGGGCCGGTGTGCGGGACACGAGGAGGATGGGCGATGAGAACCCGATTGTTCATCGATGGCGAGTTCCGGGACGCGGCCTCCGGCGAGACGTTCGGGACCTACGATCCGGCTCGCGCGACCGAGATCGCCCGGATCGCTCGCGCCGGCGAGGAGGATGTCGAGCGCGCGCTGGCCGCGGCCCGGCGAGCGTTCGAGGAGGGGCCCTGGCCGCGCATGACCCCCGCGGAGCGAGCCGGGGTGATGCGCGCCATCGCCGACGGGCTCGAGTCGTATCCCGGCCTGGCCGAGCTCGAGGCCCGCGACAGCGGTGGCACGATCCGGCGCATCTCGGTTATGGACGTCCCCTGGTCGGCGGGCACCTTCCGTGCCTTCGCCGAGATCGCCGAGAGCACGCCTGAGGAGATGGAGTTGCCTCTCGACGAGCGGGCTCCCGGTCGCCACGTCGTCCGTCGCGAGCCGACGGGTGTCTGCGCCGCGATCATCCCGTGGAACGTCCCGTTGCTGATGGCCTCGTGGAAGGTCGCGCCGGCGATCGGCGCCGGCAACGCGGTGATCCTGAAGCCGGCCTCTCTGACGCCGCTCTCGGCGCTGGCGCTGGCCGACGTGGCGCAGGCCGCGGGGCTGCCGCCCGGTGTCCTCAACGTGCTCCCGGGGCCGGGGGAGGTGGTCGGTGAGGCCCTCGCGTCGAGTCCGGGCGTCGACAAGGTGGCCTTCACCGGGTCGACGGAGGTCGGGCGGCGGATCATGGAGCTCGCCTCGTCCACGGTGAAGCCCGTCACCCTCGAGCTCGGGGGGAAGTCGGCGAACATCGTGCTCGACGACGCGGACCTCGACGTGGCGGCGGGCGCGGTCCTCTGGGCGGCCTTCACGCACTCGGGCCAGATCTGCGAGGCGGGAACGCGTGTGTTCGTCCAGCGCCCGATCTACGAGTCGCTTCGCGACCTGCTCGTCGCGCGCGCCGCCGCGATCCGGCTCGGCGACCCCCTCGACCCCGCGACCGACCTGGGCCCGCTCGCCTCGCGGGGGCGTGTCGAGCACGTCGCCAGGTACGTCGCGATCGGTCGCGCCGAGGCCGGCGAGCCCGCCTGCGGGGGGGCGGTTCCCGAGGGGCTCGCCGAAGGTCTCGATCGCGCCGCCTTCTACCCCCCGACGATCTTCACGGACGTCGACAACCACTCACGCATCTGTCAGGAGGAGATCTTCGGCCCGGTGATCACGGTGACCCCGTTCGACAGCGACGACGAGGCCGTTGCGCTGGCCAACGACACGATCTACGGCCTGGCGGCCGGGGTTCAGTCCTGCGACCTCGAGCGCGCCCGGGCGATCGCCCGGCGCCTGCGCGCCGGGACCGTCTGGATCAACGACTGGCACGGCTTCGACCTGCGGGCGCCCTTCGGGGGCTATAAGCAGTCGGGTGTCGGGCGCGAGCTCGGGCGGTGGGGGTTCGAGAGCTACCAGCAGCTCAAGCACATCGGCGAGAACCCGATGCTCACGCGCGAGACGCATCCGCATCTGGCGGTCTTGAGCGGCGTCATCTGAGCGGCCGACGAGGCCGCCGTCCGCGGTCCGGGGCGGCGGCCCGACGGCCCGCGGCGCAGCGCTCGAGCGGATGCTCCTGGGCCTGCGGGTCGGCGACAAGAAGGTCGGGCGCGCCGACCACCGCCTTTCGCGCATTCGCCGACTACCGGCCTCGGATCCCGCTCCACGCCGTCGCGCGTCGGCTCGACAGGCGCCGGCGCACGAGAGGGAACACCGGCGATCCCCTCGGGGCCCGCCTTCGGGAAACCCTTGCCTGGTCAGAGGCATTCCCCGATGGCTCGCGACTCACCTACGCGGACAATTGCACGGCTGCGGTTCCCTGAAGGGTCACGTGATCGGTGGGAGCACAAGTTGGTGGGGCAGACTGCACGGAAGAGGCTGATTCGATTGGCGAAGAGAGCGCCCGCCGATTGGTCGACGTCGTGGTCGAGTGGCCCATCCGATCCATTGAACGGCGGAGGGCTGACCGCAATGTCCGGCCCGCGCTCAGGGGATTCGTCGTGACGTTCCCTCGGTGGTCTACCGCCCTCGCGTTAGGCCTGTTCGCCTTCGTCGCTCTCGTCGTCACGGCATCGGCCACCGAGCCGCTCGGTCAGAAGATCCGCATATCGGAGCAGGCACCGGACGGGAATCCCGCCTTCCAGGCGGTTGATCCCGCGATTGCGTACAACACCGCGACCGGCGGTTTTCTCCACGTCTGGGCGGGGGAGACGGACACCGACGATGAGTCGGAGATCTTCGGCCGGCTCTCGGGGCCGGACGGCCAACCACAGGGCGACTCGTTTCGGATCTCCGACATGGGCGCCGACGGGGATGCGAGCTATGGCGCGTATTCCCCCGCAGTGGCCTACAACCCGACGGCCGACGAGTACCTGGTGAGCTGGTGGGGCGATGACGACGCCGGCGGCCTGGTCGACGAGGAGTACGAGATCTACGTCCAGCGCCTCAGCGCCGGCGGCACCGAGATCGGCGGGGACACCCGGATCTCCGACATGGGCCCCGACGGGGATCCCGACTACAACGCGTGGTTCCCGGCGGTGGCCTACAACGCGACGGCCAACGAGTACCTGGTGAGCTGGCACGGCGTCGATGACGCCGCGGGGTTGGCCATCGGGGAGACGGAGATCTTCGTCCAGCGCGTCAGCGCCGGCGGCACCCAGATCGGTGGGGACACCCGGATCTCCGACATGGGCCCCGACGGGGATCTCGACTACGTCGCCGGTTACCCGGCGGTCGCCTACAACGCGACGGCCAACGAGTACCTGGTGAGCTGGCGGGGCGTCGATGACACCGCCGGCTTCGTCGGGGAGTGGGAGATCTTCGCCCAGCGCGTCAGCGCCGGCGGCACCGAGATCGGCGGGGACACGCGGATCTCCGACATGGGCCCCGACGGGGATCTCGACTACGCCGCGGATTACCCCGCGGTGGCCTATAACGCCACGGCCAATGAGTACCTGGTGACCTGGCGCGGCGATGACGACACCGCCGGCCTGGTCAACGATGAGGACGAGATCTACGTCCAGCGCGTCAGCGCCGGCGGCACCGAGATCGGCGGGGACACCCGGATCTCCGACATGGGCCCCGATGGGGATCTCAACTACACCGCGCAGGACCCGGCGGTGGCCTACAACGCCACGGCCAACGAGTACCTGGTGACCTGGTGGGGCGATGACGACACCGCCCCCTTGGTCGACAATGAACGTGAGGTCTTCGCCCAGCGCGTCAGCGCCGGCGGCACCGAAATCGGCGGGGACACCCGGATCTCCGACATGGGCCCCGACGGGGACCCCGGCTACGCCGCGTATTCCCCGGCGGTGGCCTACAACGCCGCGGCCAACGAATACCTGGTGAGCTGGTACGGCGATGACGACACCGCCCCGCTGGTCAACTTCGAGTTCGAGATCTGGGCCCGCAAGGTCAAGGGCGGAGAGGCTCCCGGCCTCACCGATCCGGTCTGTGCCACACCCACACCGATCGGCGGCTCCGGAGGTGGGGGCACGCTCAGGCTCACCGTCGGTCAGCTGAAGATCAACCAAGCGATCGGTGCTGCCGCGGTACGTCGGGCGAACGCCATCCAGACGTGGCTCGAGGAGGGGATTGAGGGCCGTGATCTGTGCGGAAGCTCCCTCGCTCCTCAAGATCTGGATGCCGGAATCGCCATCACGGTCGGTTCGTTTGGACCCGAAGCCACGGTGGCCAATCCCCGCCCGGTGAACATCCCCACGGCGAAGGATAGGAACGCAAAGTTCACCCTCACCGCCAGGCAGCTTGCCACCAACCAGAGGGTCTACGCTGCTGCCATCCGCCGAGCGAATGCGCTCAAGGCGCGGATCGAGGGCACCCTCACCGGTGGTGATATCGACGACGGCACACTCGGCCGAGACCGGCTGCGCCGAGACCTCACCATCATCAGCACCACAGGCCCCGCAAGAGCACCGGCGAAGTCAAAGACCGCCATCAAGAAGCCCGGCATCTCCACGGCGAAGATCACTCCCACGCTCACGCAGCTGAGGATCAACCAGAGAATCGCCAGGGGGGCAGTGATACGAACCAACACGCTCCGCACCCTGCTCGCCACCGGGCTGAGGGGCGAGAACTTCACGGACGGCACGATTACGGCCGCGGATCTGGAGCCCCCTGCGGCGCCGTAGGGCCGGGATTCCGCACAAGTGGCCGACCCGGACCCCCGGCGCTATCCCTGCCGTGCAAGGGACGTGAGGCCGCGCCGAGTGGGACTCGCTCGACGAGGAGATCGACGAAGCCGAGCGCGAGATCCGTATGGAGCGTCTCACGGGGATTGCGCGCAACCACGAGCCCGGCTCCGACCGTCAGCGTGGCGCGCCGATGGTTTCGGTAGAGGGGCTGCCCGGGCTCCGTCCTGTGCCGGGGCGGCGCTCCGGCGGATCTGAGACCTGACCCCTGCGGGGCCCGCCGCCGGCCTCGGCTGCCCCTCGTGAGCGGGAAGGTCGCGAGTCCGAGTCCTCGCCCCGGCTTGGCGGGGATCGGGCCGGCCGGCCGGGTCTTCGTCACCGGCGCACCCCTCCTGAACGCCCCTGCGCATCCAGCGACGCCCGCCCGCGACGTGGCGGGCCACTACGACTGGGTCGTGGTGAGGCCGCCGGGCGGGGCCTCTGCGCTCGTCGCCGCCCCTCCGGCGCCGGCCTCGAGCGGGAGGGTGAAGGTGAATGTCGAGCCCCGGCCCTCGACGCTCTCGGCCCAGATGCGCCCGCCGTGCTGCTCGATGATCCCCCGGCAGATCGCGAGGCCGAGCCCCGTTCCGCCCTTCTCGCGCGCGTCGGCGGCCTCTACCTGGTGGAACCGCCCGAAGATCGTCTCGAGATCGTCCTTCGGGATGCCCCTGCCCTGATCGGAGACGCGGAAGACCGCGAAGCCACCCTCCTCTGCGACCGACAGACGGATCGCGCTCCCGGGCCAGGAGAACTTGATCGAGTTGCCGAGCAGGTTGGTGAGGACCTGGGTGATGCGGTCGGCGTCGAGCACGGCGCTCGCCCCGTCGGACGTCAGTTCGAGGGTCGTGCCCGCGCGCTCGGCGTCCGGCTGCATCGCCGCGATCACGCTGCGCACCAGCGCCGCGGCGTCGGTCTCCTGCGTGACGAGGCTCGCGTGACCCGACCTCAGCCGTTCGATGTCCAGGATGTCCTCGACCATGCGGCCGAGGCGATCGACGTTCGCGAGCGCGATCTCCGTCATGCGGCTCGTGGCCGCGGGCAAAGTGCCTGTGTCGCCGTCCGCGATCAGGCTGAGGGCCCCCTTGACGGACGCGAGCGGCGTGCGCAGTTCGTGGCTCACGACCGAGACGAACTCGTCCTGCATCCGATCGACCGCGCGACGCTCGGTGATGTCGGCGAAGGTGGCCACGGAGGCGTACGGCCGAGACTCGCCGAGCTGGATGAGGAGCCGGGCGTTCACGGTGATCCAGGTGGTATCCCTGTCGGGCCGGCACAGGCCGACGATCACGCCCGAGCAGGCCTGCCCCGTGAGCAGGGCCGTGGCTGCCGGGCTGTCGCTGTCGCCGAAGGGCGCCCCCTCGGCGTCGACCGCGCGCCACGGGAGGCGGGTCAACGACCGCCCGACGATCCGATCGGCCGGCAGCCCGAGTATCCGCTCAGCGCTCGCGTTGCACGCGACGACCGAGCCCGTCGTGTCGCGTACCACGACGCCCTCCTCCACCGCGGCGACGACGGACCGGTACAAGTCCTCGCTCTCGTGGAGCAACTGCGTCGTCCGATCGAGGCCGATCGAGTTGACCTCCTTCTCGGCCCACCGGGCGAGCTTCCGCAGGATCTCGATCTCGCGGGCGGTGGGCCTCCGCGGCCTCACGTCGATGACGCACAGCGTGCCGAGCCTGTGGCCGGCCGGGTCGCTGAGGGGTGCGCCGGCGTAGAAGCGGATGCCTGGTGGTCCCGTGACGAGGGCGTTGTCCGCGAACCTCGGGTCGGCCTGCGCGTCCTCGATGATCATCGGTTCTGCGCTCAGAATCGCGTGGCTGCAGAACGAGACCTCCCGGTCGGTCTCCGACACGTCGAGCCCGATGCACGACTTGAACCATTGCCGGTTGAAATCGACCAGGCTGACGAGCGCGATGGGAACGGCGAACACCAGGGCGGCGAGCTCGGTGATCCGGTCGAACCTCTCCTCGGGCGGCGTGTCGAGGATCCTCAGGCTCCGCAGGCTGGCGATGCGGGCGGCTTCGCTCCCGGGGTCCTCGGGCGCCGCGGGCACGGGCGATGTCGTGGACATGGCCAGAGTGTCGGCCCTCGTCTTGCTTATGTGAGCGGCGCGGTAGCGTGATCGGGGAAAGGCGTCGCACATCGGCCCGCGGCCGACGCTCGTGAGTTGCGAGACGGACTCTGCGGGCACGAGCGCGACGCACGCGGCTCTCGGGCGGGCCGGCGATGCAGGTGTTCCCGGCCGCGCACGGCACGATCCGATGATGACGAAGCCGTCGCCGCTCGCCACCGTCGCTCCACCTGCGGCGTTGGTGCGGATGCGCGATAATCCCGCTGACAGGAGGTGCGGTATGACGTACGGGACGGACGGCGCATGAGAGCTGATGAGTGGCCACCGATCGCGCGCCGGCTGGAGGCCGCGTACCCGAGCTTTCGCAACGACCCGGATACCGAAGCCGTCTACCTCGAGGTCCTCGCCGACGTCGACGTCGTGGCGGTCGAGCGTGGGCTCGGTGAGATCCTGCGTGAGGGACGCGAAGACCCGCCCCCTCCGGGCGTGCTCCGCGCGCGAGCGCTCGGGCAGCAGCAAGCAGATCCCCAGCCGCAGGCGTCCGAATCGAGAGACAGCGGCGCGCGGCGTGGCCTCGGCTGGGTGAGCGTGCTCGTCATGATCGCCCTGGGGCTCGGGGCCACGGCGCTCGTGGTTGCGTTGGTGAACGACGACGACTCGCCGACGATCACACGGACGGACGTCAACCTGCAGCGCCCTGAGGCTCCGTCCGAGTCGGCGCCATCGGAGGTGCCACCGTCGATTTCGTCGCCGTCCGGATCTGAGCCGGCGGCCCCGGACTCGTCCGGATCCGAGCCGGCGGCGTCCGGATCCCCGTCGACCAGCCCGGAAGCACCCTAGGCGACAGCCGGCGCAGGCTTCGGCGCGAGCGATGACGAGAGCGCGAGGAGAGCGGCCAGGGCACCGCTTCCTCGCAGCAGGCGCGTTCGGGGCGCTCGCAGCGATCATCGCCGCTGCCGTTGCTGCGCTCGGCGTCGGGAGCGTGGTTCTCGTCCGTGAGGCAGGCGCGGCGCTCGTCTGCGGCGGCGTCCCTCGCGCCGCCTGCACCGGTGTGCTCTGATCCGCGGACGGCGACGAACATCCGGGAGGCAGCCATGTCACAGGGACCCGTCATCATCGGCTTCGACGGTTCTCCGAGCGCCGAGCACGCTCTTGGTCAGGCGGCGTCCCTGCTCTCGGTGCGCGAAGCGCTCGTCGTGACGGTGTGGGAGGCCGGGGCGGCCTACGCCACCTTCGACAGTCCCGCCATGCAGGCGGCCCCGATGGATCTGGGGGCGGCCGCGATGGCCGACCAGGCCATGCTCGAAGGCGTCCGCCAGACCGCCGAGCGGGGCGCCCGGATCGCCCGCGAGGTCGGCTTCGAGGTCGAGGGGGAGGGCCTGGTGGTCAACGGCGAGGAGAGCACCGCGACGGCGCTGGTGCGACTGGCCGCGGAGCGCGAGGCGTCCGTGGTCGTCGTGGGCTCGCACGGCCACGGCCGGCTCGACCGGATCCTCATGGGCAGCACCTCGCGCCACGTGGTCGAGAACGCCGGCTGCCCCGTGCTCGTGGTGCGCACGCCCCAGCGCTGACCCCCCGGCCCCGCGGGGCTGATCGATGAGTGAAGAACGGATCGTCGACGACCGTCGCGATGGTCGATGCGCACCTGGGACGCCGGGCTCAGGAAGCCGTCGCCCTTGCTCCTGCACGCGCCAGAGGGCGACCTCCTCGAGACCGATCACGTCCGGGTGGGCCGCGGCGGGCTGGAACGCCCGGAGCGGGAGCGTGAGCAACGCCACGACCTGGACCGCCCTGGCCCCCCGACGCGGACCGTCGGCATCGGTCGACCATCGCGAACCGGGCAGCCTCTGCGCCATCCCCGGTTGCGCCGGACATCGACGCCCGACCGCCGGGCCGGGCTTCGATGTCCGAGGGTGCTGCCTAGAGTCCGTCCGTGACCGAGACCCCTCAGGTGCCGCCGGGGGAGCCGCGTCGCGAGCCCGAGGGTGGTCCGCTCGGCCGCCCTGGCGGAGAACGGCCCACAGGGGATGTTCGCGGCGCCACCGTGGCTGCAGGACCTGGGCCGTACGGCCTGGCTCCTGGTGGGCGTCGCCCTGGTGCTCGTCGGTGGCTTCCTGCTCCTGGGCAAGGCGGGAGAGATCGTGACGCCGGTGATCGCGGCCACGGTCGCCGCAGCCGTCGCGGGCCCGGCGGTCTCGTGGCTGAAGGCTCGCCACCGGGTGCCCCGCGCCGCGGGTGCCGGGCTGGTCCTCCTGATCCTGATGGCGCTGGGCGTGCTGATCGTGGCGCTCGTCGTCAGCGGGATCGACGCCAACAGCAACGAGGCGAAGGACGCCCTCTCGAAGGGGGCGGACACCATCCAGGGCTGGGCGAAGGATGCGGGCGTGTCCGGCACCGACAGCGCCCGCGAGGATCTCCAGAGCGCCCTTCCGAAGATCGGCTCGGCCCTCGTCGAGGGCGTCGTCGGCGGCATCGAGAGCCTGACCTCCGTCGCCTTCTTCCTGTCGTTCTTCTTCTTCAGCACGTTCTTCCTCCTGAAGGACGGGCCCTCGTACCGACGCTCGGTCGACCGCCACCTCGGCATCCCGCCCGCCGTGGCCACCATCGTCACGGGCAACGTGATCGGCGCGCTGCGCAGCTACTTCTACGGGGTCACCATCGTCGCGGCGTTCAACGGGGTCGTCGTCGGGCTGGGGGCGCTGGCCCTCGGGGTGCCCCTTGCGGGAACCATCGCCGTCGTCGTCTTCGTGACGGCGTACGTGCCCTTCATCGGGGCGTTCGTCTCGGGCGCCTTCGCCGTGATCATCGCGCTGTCGAGCGGCGGCGCCGACACCGCGGCCATCATGCTCGTCATCGTGCTGCTGGCGAACGGTCTGCTCCAGCAGGTGGTGCAGCCGATCGCCTTCGGGGCGACCCTCGACCTCAACCCGCTGGTGGTCCTGATCGTCACGATCGCCGGCGGCAGCATCTTCGGGATGGTGGGACTGGTGCTCGCCGCCCCGCTCACCTCGGCAGGGCTCAAGATCGCCGCCGACGTGGCGGCCGCGCGCCGAGCGCCGGCGCTCGGCGCGGACGCCGCTGCGCCGACCGCCGCCGGTCCGTGAGGCGCGGTCCGGCGGGGACGGGAGCTCACCGGACGCAGAGATGGCCGTCGATGTGAGCCGGCGTCGGGTGCACGTGTCGGATACGCCGACGCGCTGCCGGTCGGCTCGGTCGCCGTGGTCCACGCGTTCGTCCGGCTGGCGACCATCGTGGACATCACGCGCGGAGGCGTGGGGGTGGTCGAGGCCTACTTCGTCGCCGGCTTCACGGCCGTCGCACCCGATGCCGACCAGTCGGTGATCTCGCCGGCGTCTTCCTGTTCCGCCGCGTCACCTACGTCGGACCCATCATCCTGGGCAGCGTCGCCCTACTGGTCTGGCGGCTGCGCCGCTCGTGGCGCAGGACTCCGGTCCCCGAGCCGGTGGCGTCCGCAGCGATCGGGGCCGCCCTGACGGACCGCGAGCTCCCGCCCGAGGGGGACCGACCCGGATGATGCGCCGCAGCCGCATCGCCGGCGGTCCGCACCTTCCCGTAGGCTCCGATCATGTCTGCGAAGCGCGCTTCAGCCCGGCAGGATGACGGACCGTCCGCCGGGGGCCAGGAGTCTCACCTCCGTGGCGGGGGCCACGAGTCGGGCCCTCGCGAGGAACTCCGGGCCGGGGTGGCGCACGAACCCCGCCGTCCCCCGGATCGGCCACGGGGCGTACGTGCCCCAGTGGATCGGGATCGCAATGCGCGGGCGAAGGAGAGTGAGCGCGCGCGCGGCGCCGGCGGCGTCGAGATGACCCGGCCCGAGGCCCGGGCCCCAGCCGCCCACGGGCAGCAGGGCCACGTCGATCCGCGGCGCGATGTCGGCCATCCCGGCGAAGAGGTCGGTGTCGCCGGCGAAGTAGACCGTGCTTTCGCCCTCCACGACGAACCCGAGCGCCGTGGCGTGCGGGGCATGGAGTCCGCGTGGCCCCCCCGCGCGCGCCCCGCCGCCGTCGTGGGCGGCCACCGTCGCGCGGACGCGCAGCGGCCCCACGTCGGTCACGTCGCCCGGCAGCAGCTCGATCACCTCCCGCCGGCCGGCGCGGGCCAGGAGCGCGCCGGCTCCCCGCGGCGCGAGGACCGGGACGGCCGGATCGATCCGGCGCAGGGATGCGACGTCCAGATGGTCGCGGTGCAGGTGGGAGATCAGCACGGCCGACAGGCCCACGGTCACCGGACCCGGCGGCGGCGCCACGCGATGCAGGTGGCCCACGCGCCGGCGCAGCAGCGGGTCGGTCAGGAGTGCGACACCATCCATCTCGATGCGCACCGTCGCGTGGCCGCCCCAGGTGACGGCCAGCCGCGCAGGCGCATCGGGCGCGTGGGAAATATCGCTCACCACTACATCGTCACACGTCGAGCCGGGGTTCGGGCGTCGCTGGGCCACGAAACCCGGATGAGCGTCGGAGGCCGGCACCGGTGAGCGCGCCCCCCGAACCCGGCGCCAGGACTCTGAGATGGCGGCCCTTCGAGCTGCTCGGCGCATGGCTCGTGGCGGCGCTGTCGCTGCTCTTCGCGGCCGCGATCCTCGGCGGGGTGGACGTGAACGGGCTCGGCGGCGCGCTGCTCGCCGCCGCCGTCATCGCGGTGTTGAACGCCATCGTGCCGCCGATAATCGCGGCGCTCCGCGTGCCCTTCACGCTGCTCGTCGACTTCCTGCTGATCCTCATCATCGACGGCGCGATGATCCTCGCGGTCTCGGAGATCGTCCCCGAGGCGATCACCGTCGACGACTACTGGTGGGGGCTGCTCGCCGCCCTGATCATGTCCGCCGCCTCTGTGGTGCTGCAGGTGGTGCTGGGCACCAACGACGACGACACGTACATGCTCCGCGTGACGCGACGCATCGCCCGGCGCTCCGGGGATCGCGTCGAGTCGGATGCGCCCGGCGTGATCTTCCTCGAGATCGACGGGCTGGCACTGCCGGTGCTCCGGCGCGCGATGCGCGACGGCAACGCGCCGACGATGGCCTCCTGGCTGTCGGAGGGCTCCCATCGCCTGGTGGAGTGGGAGACCGACCTGTCATCGCAGACCGGCGCCTCTCAGGCCGGCATCCTGCTCGGCTCCAACGAGGACATCCCGGCGTTCCGCTGGGTGGAGAAGGAGACCGGACGGGTGATGACCTGCTCCGCGCCCGCCGATTGCGCCGAGATCGAGAGGCGCCTCGCGACGGGGAGGGGTCTGCTCGTCGACGGCGGCGCGAGCCGCGGCAACCTGCTCTCCGGCGAGGCCGACCACGTCATCCTCACGGTCAGCCGCATGGAGGAGGAGAAGGGCTCCAACCCCGGCTATCGGGCGTTCTTCGCGAACGGCTCGAACGTGACGCGCACCCTCGTGCTGTTCGTGTGGGAGGTGATCCTCGAGGTGGTCGCGTCCACGCGCGCCGTGCGCCGGGGGGTGCGCCCGCGCGGCCATCGCGGCGGCATCTACCCGTTCCTGCGCGCGGCCCTCTGCGTGGCCGTGCGCGACCTCATCGCCTTCGGCGTCCTCCTCGACATGATGCGCGGCAGGCCCGCGATGTACGCGACCTTCTCGAGCTATGACGAGGTGGCCCACCACTCGGGCCTGGAGCGGGCCGACACGCTGGAGGCCCTGCGCAAGCTGGATCAGGTCTTCGCGCGCATCGAGCGGGCACGGGCGCACGCGCCGCGGCCCTACGACATCGTCGTGCTCTCCGACCACGGCCAGACGCAGGGGGCCACCTTCCTCCAGCGCAACGGCTACGGTCTGGACGACCTCGTGGGGCGCGCCCTGTCCCAGGGGCGGGTGGCCGACATCGGCGGCGGCGACGAGAACGACAGTGCGGTCCGGCACGCTGTGGCGGAGGCGACCGGCAAGGTCGCGGGCGAGGGGGGGCAGCAGACGGCCGCCGACCGCGTCGTGGTGCTGGCCTCGGGCAACCTCGGGCTGGTCTACCTGATGGACCAGCCCCAGCGGCTCACCCTCGAGGAGATCGACGCCGCCCACCCCGACCTCGTCCCTGCGCTGCGGGCGCACCCGCACATCGGCTGGCTCCTGGTGCGATCGGCCGCCGACGGCCCGCTGGTGCTCGGCCCGCGCGGCGTGCGCCACCTCGCCTCCGGGCGCGTCGAGGGCGACGACCCGTTGGCCGCGTTCTCCCCGACGGCGTCGGCGCATCTGCTGCGCGCCGACGGCTTCCGCCACGCAGCCGACATCACCGTGGGCAGCTTCTTCGATCCGCAGCTCGAGGAGGGCTGCGCCTTCGAAGAGCTCATCTCGTTCCACGGCGGGCTCGGCGGGCCGCAGACGCGGCCCTTCATCCTCTACCCCGCGGCGTTTCCGCCGCCCCCCGATCCGCTGATCGGCGCGGCGGCGGTGCACGAAGTGCTCGCCGGGTGGCGGTGGGGGGAGGTCTCCCCGGACTCGTCCGGATCCGAGCCGGCGGCGTCCGGGTCCCCGTCGACCAGCCCGGAAGCACCCTAGGCGACAGCCGGCGCAGGCTTCGGCGCGAGCGATGACGAGAGCGCGAGGAGAGCGGCCAGGGCACCGCTTCCTCGCAGCAGGCGCGTTCGGGGCGCTCGCAGCGATCATCGCCGCTGCCGTTGCTGCGCTCGGCGTCGGGAGCGTGGTTCTCGTCCGTGAGGCAGGCGCGGCGCTCGTCTGCGGCGGCGTCCCTCGCGCCGCCTGCACCGGTGTGCTCTGATCCGCGGACGGCGACGAACATCCGGGAGGCAGCCATGTCACAGGGACCCGTCATCATCGGCTTCGACGGTTCTCCGAGCGCCGAGCACGCTCTTGGTCAGGCGGCGTCCCTGCTCTCGGTGCGCGAAGCGCTCGTCGTGACGGTGTGGGAGGCCGGGGCGGCCTACGCCACCTTCGACAGTCCCGCCATGCAGGCGGCCCCGATGGATCTGGGGGCGGCCGCGATGGCCGACCAGGCCATGCTCGAAGGCGTCCGCCAGACCGCCGAGCGGGGCGCCCGGATCGCCCGCGAGGTCGGCTTCGAGGTCGAGGGGGAGGGCCTGGTGGTCAACGGCGAGGAGAGCACCGCGACGGCGCTGGTGCGACTGGCCGCGGAGCGCGAGGCGTCCGTGGTCGTCGTGGGCTCGCACGGCCACGGCCGGCTCGACCGGATCCTCATGGGCAGCACCTCGCGCCACGTGGTCGAGAACGCCGGCTGCCCCGTGCTCGTGGTGCGCACGCCCGAGCGCTGACCCCCCGGGCCCGCCCCGACGGCACCCCGACGGCTCACGGTCTCCGTCCTCGCCTCGGCCCGCGTGGCGCGGGGAGCCCGGAGATCGCGCGGGGCGATCACCGGCCGGGAAGGTCCGCCGTCCTCGTGGCGCCGCCGTACCCGTTGATCCGGTCGCGACCCTCCACCGTGACCCGGCGGATCCCCGGGGGGACGACCACGCCCGTCTGCGAGCGGGTGAAGGGCTGCTCGGAGGCGTGGTCGTGGCCGAGGGTCATCTCGCCGATGACGGCGCCGTCGGGAGCGAGGATCCGCCACCCGTCGGCGTAGCGTTCGGGTGTGTCGTACGGGGAGCTGATCGTGACGTCGAAGTCGTAGGCGCCACCGCTCGCGGTGACCTCGACCTCCGTGACCTCGGGGAAGCGCTGACCGGTGGCCCCTGCGGTGGCGGAGGCCGCCTCCGGGTCGCCGCCTCCCGAGCAGCCGGCGCCCGCGAGCAATCCGAACGCCAGCGCGATTCCCAGGTACCACCGCATCGATCGTCCCCTCGTCGTCGTTCGCGTCACGGCACCCTCGCAGGTGTCGCGCGCACGCGGCCGGCGTCCGCCCGACCGCGTGCGCGGGCGGTCCGGGGGGCGGCCAGGACGGCGCCGTGAGGCGCCGTCCTGGTGCGTGCCCGAGGCGCCTCTAGTGGCGCTCCGTGCGGTCCATGCTTCCGCCGGCCTTCTTCGCCGAGCCGGACCTCTTGTCCTTGACGCGGACCGTCTTCGCCACCAGGACGTCGCCGCGGGTCCGGCACACGATCCTCGCCGTGCTCGTACCCACGACCGGGGCCGTGCGCACGCGTGTGCGGCCGGTGATGGCGCAGGTCACCGCAGGCAGGCCGCTGCCGGGGTCGATGGTGATCGAGCCGGGGGCCGGCTCGGTGATCGTGCCCGGGGCCGCCGGTTCGGCCGGGGAGGCGCCCGTGTCGAACAGCACCCTGTCGGCGGGGGTGGTCGGCGTCTTCGGGTCGGTCGGGGTGGACGGCCCGGTCGGCGTGCCGGGGGCCTTCGTGCTCGCGCCGGCCGCGGTGAACGCGGTGACGAGGCCGGCCGCCCTCGCCTTGACCTTTCCGGTGTCCGCGTCGGTCACCCGGATGCGCTTGGCGCCGAGGACGCCATGACGGCTGCGGCACCTGATCCTCACGGTGGTGGTGTCGACGACCACACCGCTTGTGTCCGCGCCCTCGCGCAGCGCGCAGGTCCAGGGGGCGAGGGTGCCGCCTGGGGAGACCGTGATCGTGCCGGGCGCCGCGGGGGTGGCGGGCGTCAGCTCCGTGACGATGCCCCGCACCTTCACGTCGAGGCCCGCCCTGACCCCGTGGTGAGCCCCTGAGTGCGCCATCGCCCCGCCGGCGAGCGCGGCGCCCGCCGCGCACGACATGCCGATGGCGAGCGAGGTCTTGGACCGGGTGAGCATAGGAACCTCCTGATAGGGCGGCGGGCTTACACCGCGTGCGTGTCTCGACCGCAACCACGCGCGGCACCAGCACTGCTTACCGCCCCTTTGCAAGGAGGATGTGAGGGGTCTGGGCGATCCGTGTGATTTCGCGGGGCACGCCGACCGCCGCCGGCGGTCACCGTGCGAGGGGGCGGCGCATGGCGACGTGCGCGATGCCCGCCTCCTGGAAGACCCCGCCCTCGGCCCGGTAGCCCGCCCGCTCGTAGAAGCCGCGCACGTCCACCTGCGCGTGCAGCTCCACCTCGTACGCGCCGCCCTCCGCGGCCACCTCGTGCGCGTGCGCGAGCAGGATCGCACCGAGCCCCTGGCCGCGGCGGTCCCGGGCGACGGCCATCCGACCCAGGCGGATCCGCCCGCCCCCGCAGACGAGACGGCACGTGCCCACCACCGCGCCGGCGTCGTCGAGCACGAGGTGAACGGCCGTCGCATCCGCGGCGTCGTGCTCCATCTCCTCGGGCACGCCCTGCTCCTCGCAGAAGACGGCGAAGCGCAGGCCCAGCACGGCGGGCATCTCGTCGTCACGGGCCCGGCGCGCGCGCGGACCCGTGCTCGGGGCGTCCTCGGGCACCTCGCCATCCTGAAGCACCAGGAGCTCCCGCGGCCAGTGTCCCGAGCCGGGAATCGCGTGGCAGTCACCGGCTTCTTCGGCCTCGTGGCCTCGCGGGGGATTCGCTCGGGAAGCGCATACGAACCTCCGACTCCGGGCACTAGGCTGGGGCATGCGCCTCGGCCTGCAGCTCGGTTACGACGACCCGGTCTTCTGGACCGGCCTCGCCGAGGAGGCCGAGCGTTGCGGGGTCCACTCGGTCTGGACCTCCGAGGCCTACGGGTCGGACGCGATCGCCCCGCTCGCATGGATCGCCGCCCGGACCTCCCGGATCCTCCTCGGGACCGGGATCGCGCAGATGCCCGCCCGCACCCCGGCCACGACGGCCGCCACCGCCGCCACGCTCGACCTGCTCTCGGGCGGGCGCGTGATCCTCGGACTCGGCACCTCGGGCCCGCAGGTCGCCGAGGGGTGGCACGGCGAGGCCTGGGGGCGGCCGCTGGTGCGCACCCGCGAGTACGTCGCCATCGTCCGCGCCGTCCTGCGCCGCCAGGAGCCGCTCGAGCACCATGGGCCCCACTACGACATCCCGTACTCCGGGCCCGGCGCCACCGGTCTCGGCAGGCCCCTGAAGCTGATCCTCCGCCCGCCCCGCCCGGGCATCCCGATCCACCTCGCGGCCATCGGCCCGCGCAACGTCGCGCTCGCCGCGGAGATCGCCGACGGCTGGCTTCCGCTCTTCTTCTCTCCCGAGCGCTTCGCTCAGACCCACCTGCCATCCCTGCGGGAGGGCTTCGCCGTCCGCGGCGGCCGCCCGTCCGGGTGGGAGCTCGCGCCTCACGTCCCAGTCGTCGTCTCGAGCGACCTCGCCGGCGCCCGCGACGCGCTGCGGCCGCTGCTCGCCCTGTACATCGGCGGAATGGGGCCCCGCGGACGTAACTTCTACAACCGCCTGGCGGTCAGATACGGCTTCGAATCCGAAGCCGCGGACATACAGGATCTGTTCCTCGCCGGGCGCCGCGCCGACGCGGCCGCGGCCGTGCCCGACGCGCTGATCGACCAGGTCTCCCTGATCGGGGAGCGGGGACGTATCGCTGAGCGTCTCAGCGCATTTCGGGACTGCGGCGTCACCACGTTGATCGCACACACACGCGAGCCCGACGCGTTGAGGCTCCTTGCCGAGCTCATGACGTGACCTCGGCCCTGTAGTACCTCGCCGAGTATCGTGCACAGGTGGCGCTGACTCGTGAATGACGTGAGCCGAGCGCCGGGCCATCAACTCGCGGTAGGTCATCACAGACCCTCGTAACGCCGCGTGGAGCCTCCCGCGTCTGCGCCCTCGCCGTCGCTCAGCGACGACCGGTCCTCCCGATGTGATACCGGCGCCTGGGCAGCGCCCACTTCCTCCGAGGAACGGGCCGGCTCTCACACGCCCCGTGCCGCACCGGCGCGAAGCGTTGGATCGAGTCACCAACCCTCGATCAGAACTTGACCCACGTCCGAGCGCTTCCCGGCCTCCCTGGTGGGGAAGGGGGTACGCCCGGGAACGGCGTTCCGGGCAGAGGGCGCGCGGACCCACGGGACCGTACTGCGCCTCCATGGGCCTGGCGCCACGAGAGGATGCTGCCGCACCGCCCGGAGTGGAGTCGACGCCTTCCGCGATGACCGAGCGGCGGACGTGTGCTGGATGAATCAACGCGCCCATGTGCAATCGCATCAGGGGTGCCCGCACCGCGTTCGAGGCGATCCGGAGATGACACGAGGGTTCGGTGGATTCGTCATGCCCCGGAGGTGAAAGGGAGTGACGTGAGTCGTCGTCCAGCGATATGTTCGCGCTCGGGGTGACGGCGACGCACCTGCGCCCTGGTGTTGCAGGAGTCCCCATCGTGATCGCCCATGAGGTCCACAGAAGCTGCGTACCGGACGGCGCGGCAAGGGCGGCCGCCGGGAGAGCCGGCCTGCGTCGCGTGATGTGCGCGACGTCGCGTCGGTTGACCCTCAAGTCGCCATCGAGATGATTCACGTCGGCATCCCGTGGGCCGAACGTCGTTCGCGCTCCCGGACCTCCCCGTGCGGCTGGGCGATCCCGGCGACCGGACTACGTCGGACGTCGGCGAGCGGGTTGCGCCATTGATCGCTCCCGCCGCGTGTACACGGCGGCGCGTGGGAGAGGTGGTACCGGAGCGGGCGCGTGATCTTCCGGGCGGCGCGCACGTTGTCCTCCGTCACGCAGGCCCGACACGAATGAATCACGTTGCGTACGCACGCCCGATGGCGCCTGGGCCGATCATTCGCAGGGGCGTGCTCACGTGTTGCGTGTTTCGCGGTGCCGCGGTGTGTTACATCACGCGTCCGTCGGGCGACGCGGCTGTGCTCGTGTGCCGAGCGGCCTCTCGAGCGGTCGGGACCTCGGCCCGCGGGAGCCACGCGGCCCGTGGGTGCTGCAGCCGCGACCGTCCCGCCGGACGCACCCGGCCGGCTGGCCACGCGCGTGGGCAGCGGCCGGCCCGGCACGTATCGGGCCGGGCACCCGGGCCATGTGAGACAGGGTCCGGTCGTGCGCCCGGGGGGTGAGAGAGAGGGCCGGCCTCGGGATGACACGTATCGTGCGTGCGACTCCGGTGCAGGGGGCGTGACGTGACAGCCGTAAGGCCATGTGAACGAACAGGCGTTCGCGCGTCGCGTCGCCCCCGCCCACGGGGGCGGAGGCGACATCGGCGAGAGGTGAATGTGACACGAGCGAGGGGCGCGGACGATGGGAGCGACGGGCGCGCTGTGATGCGAGCGAGACGTGTCCGTGACCGGGGCGCCGCCGGGCGGCCGTGGGTGCTCGCGCGCGCGTGGCGCGACGGGCGTAACGGGCACCCGCGGGGGCGATCGGGGGGCCGGCGGGCCGTCCCCGACGCGAGGGGCCGCGGTCGGCCCGTGGCCTCCGGCTTCAGGGCCGGGTCAGTCGTCCGATGCGCGTCCCGAGGACCCTGGCGTCCGCGAGGGACACGCCGGCCGGGTCGTGCAGGGCCAGGACGACGATGACCGGCCCGTGCGCGGCGTAGACGATCGCGGCGCCGAGCCGTGTGGAGCGGAGCCAGCCGTTCTTCTGCGCGATGAGCGCCCCCGGCGGACCTCCCGCGGCGTAGAGCCCGCGGTTGTCGCCTCGCTGCTCTGAGGCGAGGAGCCATCCGAGCAGCAGACGCCCCTGGCGGGTCGAGAGCCCCGTCCGGGAGCGGGATCCCGGTGCGCCGGCGGCCGTCGCATGGACGGCGTAGAGCATGCGCGCGAGGTCGCGGACGCTGGTCACGCGTCGCGAGGTGCGGGCCGGCGCGGGCGTCACCGCTCCGCCCGGCAGGCCCGGCTGCAGCTGGGTGCCCACGAGGTACCCGCCGGGGAAGGTGCTGCGCCGGCCGTCGAGCCGGCGGAGCCCGTCGCGGGCGAGCGCGGCTCCTCCGAGCCGGCGCAGCAGGCGGTTGGCGGCCAGGTTGCTCGACCAGGCCGCGATCGCCCGGAGGTCGTAGTCATGCGCGGATAACGCGGGTCCGGAACCGAGCTTGGCGAGTGCTCCGGCCATCAGTCCGAGCTTCACCGTCGAGGCGGCGGGGAAGAGGGCCTCGGAAGCGACTCCGACGGCCGCGCCGGAGGTCAGATCCTGCAGCCAGGCGGCGCGGAAGCGGGCCCCGCGCGCGGTGGCGCGAGCGAGGGCGGCCGCGAGGGCGCCAGACGTGCGGGAGCCGGGCCGCGCGTGACGTGAATGCGCGCCGAGCAACCACGCGCGTCGTGTGCGTGTCACATGCACCGGGCGCCCCGCCGAAGTGAATGTGACACTCAGTTCGTGACGTCCCGGAGGCCCGTCCAGTGCGAAACGGGCGCGCCCGGCCCGGATCGGGGCCACTCCGGCGGCCCGGCCGTCCACGCGGAGCGTGGCCGCGTCGGCCCCGGCGGGCGCCCGGGCCACGACCGGCCCGAAGAAGGCCTCTCCGTCGGCAGGGCTGATCGGCAGTCTCGGGGCGGGCCGACCGCCGCCGGTCCCCCGGCAGTCCGGCGCGGCCCGGCGCACGGCCCCATGAGCCCGCGCGGCCGCCCGGCGGCCGCGCTCCACATCGGAGGGGCTCGGCCGGTTGACGCCCTCCATCTGGAGGACCCGGCCCGCGGCGTAGCGCGAGAGCGCCGTACGGAGGGGCCGGCAGGGGCGGCTCACGTCGGCGCTCCTGTGCAGGGCCTCCTGCAGATCGCGGGCCGCGTCGTAGGCCGCCTGGACCCCGTCCGAGCCCGACGCGCGGGCCGCGGCGAGCTCGGCCGCGGGGTATCCCGCGCGATGGGCCCGCACGAGTGCGGCGTCGCGGCAGATCGCGACCGGGGCCAGAGCGCCGGCGCCGAGTCCGGCGGCGAGCGCCGCGGCCGCGGCCCGCACGCGGGGTCTCATCCGGAGGGCTCGGGCGCCTCGGGTCGTCCCATCGCGACCCCTGGCGGCGGGTCTCCCCTCACGCGGCGGGCCTCAGCTCCGCCGCCAGTTCGCGCATCTCGGAGAGGCGCCGCAGGGCGGAGACCTCGATCTGGCGGACGCGCTCGCGCGAGACGCCCAGCTGCCTGCCGACCTCGGCGAGGGTGAGCGGCTCGGCGGCGCCGAGGCCGAAGCGCAGGCGCAGGACGTCGGCGTCGCGGGCGGGCAGCTCGGCCAGCGCCTGCTCGAGCGCGTGCCTGCGCAGGCTCACGTCCATCTCGCCCAACGGGTCCTCCTCGGGCGCGGCGATCCGGTCGCCGACCGTGGCCGCATCGTCCTCGCCGAGCGGCCGGTCGAGGCTCGTCACCGTGCGCGGCAGCTCGCGGACCATCGATACACGCTCCTCGGTCAGGCGCGCCTCCGTGGCGATCTGGGCGTCGGTCGGCTCCTCGGCCGTGCGCGCGAGCAGCGCCCGCTCCGCGCGCGCGACGCGCTGCTGGTCCTCCACGACGTGCACCGGCAGGCGGATCGTCCGCGACTGGTTGGCGAGGGCGCGCTGGACCGCCTGCTGGATCCAGAGGGTCGCGTAGGTCGAGAAGCGGAAGCCCCTGCGCCAGTCGAACTTCTCGACCGCCCGGATCAGCCCGAGCGTGCCCTCCTGGACCAGGTCGAGCAGCGTGAGCTCCTCGTTGCGGTAGCGCCGCGCGATCGACACCACCAGCCTCAGGTTGGAGTTGACCATCCGCTCCTTGGCCCCCGCGTCGCCCGCCTCCACCCGGCGTGCGAGGTCCTTCTCCTGGTCGGGCGTCAGGAGGGGGTACCGGGCCACCTCGCGCAGGAACAGGCTCATGGCGTCGGTGGTCGCCTCCGCCAGGCGGCTGTTGGCGAGCGCCGTCGGCCCGGACACGTCGATCCGGCCGCAGTCGTCGCTGAGGTCGAGGCCGCGCTCGCGCAACGCGCCGTACACGTCCGCGACGGCCTCGTCGTCGAGACCGAGCGACTCGGCCAGCTCGGCCACCTGGCTCTGGTTGAGGCATTCGCCCGGTGCCGCGCTCGCGAGCTCCTCGAGCTCCTGTGGCAACGCCGTCTGGTCGGCCATGCTGATCGTCCTCCGTCGAACTCGCCTGTGGAGGGAAGCTTCCCCCCGGCCGGCTCCCTGACGCAAACGCCGGCGGCTCAGCCGCGTCTCAGCAGCAGGAGCACGCTGATCGCCAGGAGCACGAGGGCGATCACCCGCTCGGGGGTCAGCGGGATGCTCGGGACGCCCAGCCAACCGAAGCGGTCGATCAGCATGGCCGCCGCGACCTGCCCGGCGATCACCGCCACGAAGGTCGTGGTGACGCCGATGCGGGGGGCCGCGACGAGCGTGGCGACGACGAAGAACGCGCCGAACGCGCCTCCCAGGTAGGCCCACCATGGGCCGCCTCCCAGCCCGGAGACCACGGCCCCTCCGTCGCCCACGATCACGACCGCGCCGAGCAGGATGACGATGCCGATCAGGAAGGAGATCAGCGCGCTGCCGATCGGCGACGCCAGGGTGATCCGCAGGCGGGCGTTGATGGGAGCCTGGGCGGCGATGAGCGCCCCGCCCGCGAGGGGAAGGAGGGCGTAGAGCAGGCGGGACACGGCGACCTCCGTGTGGGTTCGAGGCCGTGCGAGCCTAGCCCGTGCCACCGCGGGGTCGCCGTCTTCTCGGCCGGACGCCGTCCCCGGGCGGGTCATCGCCCGGGGACGGCGTCCGGTGCTCACCCTGCGCGTGCCCTAGACGGATCCAGGCTCAGCGCTCGTGCCCCTCCTGGTCGGCCTCGCCGTAGACCGCGTGGTCGTCCTCCGCCTCGGCGCGGAAGGCGTCGCGGAGGATGCGCTCGGTGCCGTCGACCGGGCCGTCGGACGCGTTGTCCACCAGCTGGGCCTCCGACTGCTCGAACCCCTCCGAGACCCCGCCTCCGGCCTCGATCACCGGAACCATCGCCGGGTCGAGGGGCTCGTCCGACTGCGCGCCGTCCACCGTGCGCAGGAAATCGTCGTCCAGTTCCCGGGCCTCGAGACCCAGCTGCTCCTCCAGATCCTCGGCGTCGAGCTCCGCATAGGGTTCGTCGGGCTCGAGCGGGGCGCGGGTGCTCATCGTAGGCCTCCTTCCCGGGGTCGTATCTCAGGACGAGCATCCTCCCCGGCCGCGGCGCCCGCTTCCGGGGAAACCCCGGATCCGGAGCGCGGGAGCCCGCACCGGCGGCCCTCGCCGGCGCTGATACCGTCGCGGGGTGACTGCGCTGCTCAATGCGGCACGCCTGGCCGAGCAGGCCGCGGCGGCCCGTCCCGAGCTCTACTCCGGCATCGCCCGGGGCTGGATCGCCGCCCTGCCGGCCGCGGCCGTGCGCATCCGCGGGGCGGGGGCGGCCGATCTACCGGCGGCGCTGCACGAATTGCGCTCGGGCGCCGTGGTGGTCGGCCTCGCGGAGCTGCCGGCGGTGCTCGCCGGCATCGAGCAGGAGGCCGAGGCGGGGCGTCCCCCCGGCACGGCCGCCCTCGAGGAGGCCCTGGCGCTGGCCGAGCGCTCGGCGGCCGCCCTCGGCGACTGGTGGATGTCTCCCCGCTGAGCCGGCGGGTGCGCGCCGCCCGAGCCGGTAGCGTTCGCCGCCCCCACCGGAGGCCCGACATGGCGCTCACGTCCGTCACCCGCGAAGGCGCGCAGCGCTTCGTCCTCATCTGCGACACCTGCGGGAAGCCGATCGTCGATGCCGCGCAGGGCACCACCGTCTGGCGCGACGAGGAGGGGGCCGGTCCGGCCCACACCGTTCACAAGGGCGATTGCCAGAGGTCGATGGCGACGACCCTCGGCGTCGATCCGATGCGCCTCGGCCAGGACGAGCTCGCCTACCTGCCGACCCGCCTCGAGGCCGTCCTGCGCATCGACGGCGAGCAGGCCCGCGCCCAGGCGGCCTTCCTCGACCGCATCCGCGACATGCCCAGCAAGAAGACCTGACCCCGCCTCGGGGCAGCCTGAATCCGTCGCAGCTCGCGGCGCGGTGTGCACGCTCCGCGTGCACGATCCGACGACCGAGTCGGGCTCAGTCGCCGGGGAGCAGCGCGAGGCTGACCGGGACGGCCACCCAGAGCGTCTGGGCCTCGGGTACGAGCTCGCCGAGGACGCCCTCCAGGTCGGCCGCGCCGGACGCCATGGAGTAGGCGGTCAGGCCGTCCTCGCGGTGGCCGGCGCCGCGCGCGGGCGGCTCGCCGATCGCCAGCACCTCGCCCAGTCGCGTGCCGGCGGCGCCCGCCAGGCCCCGCGCGCGCGCGATCGCGTCGCGAACCGCATCCTGCTCGAGCTCGCGCCCGGTCGCGCGCCGCAGGGCCGGGCCGATCGCGAAGGACGGGTACGCGTTGGTCACGTCCGGGTGCGCGCCGGCGATCGCCATCAGCGCCGCGGCGCGCCCGGCCTCGGCCTCGGCGTTCAGCCGGCACACGCCGGTGTAGCCACGGACGACGGAGCGACTGGTTACGCGCCCGCGGGCGTCCGGCTCCTCGACCTGCTCATGGTCGGGCTGCGTCGTGACCCGGGCGTCGGAGACCGTCGCGTCCGGCGCTCCGGAGGCCAGCGCGTCGCGCACGCGGGCGCGCCGCTCGACGCCGAGCGCGAGCGCCTCCGCGGGGTTCGGGAGGGTCGCCGTCTGGATCGTGATCGACACGACGACGCGGTCGGGCGTGATGCGGCGCTCGGCTTCTCCGACGACATGGACCATGGGTGGTGGCCGAAAGGTCACGACCCGAGTCTAGATCCCCCGCCGGCGGCGCGCGCGGCCGCGCCCCACCCGCACGGGCCCGTCGGACGTCCTGAGAAAACCGCATGGCAACCGAGATCCCGCGAAGCTGTTAACTTTGTGCGATAACGAACCGAGGCCCGGGGGTCGCCGATCGGGCCGACGAGGTTCTCGGGGCTCCGAGGCGCTCTTCGACGTCCCGTGGGCCAGCCGATCGGCGCGATGCTCCGGCGTGTGCGGCAGGTGCCCGGCGGCTCGCGGCGCCGGAACGAGCGGCGCCCTTGATACGTGCCGACGAGGGTGCTCAGCGGCGTCCCGAGGTTGTTCGTCCCGATCGGACGACGATGTGAAATCGGAGTGCGGCCGGGTCGCACGCACGAAGGGTGCGACGGGCAGCGCGGAGCGCGTTCCCGCTCGCCGCCGGGGCCGCAGCGAAACCACGTGATGCCGCGAAGTCGGTCGTGCTGGGGCAGGTATATGCAATGCGTCATACCCGGGCGAGGCGAAAGGTGCGCCTCGTCGGTGGCAGACAGCGCAGGCTCCATGCGGAGTGATGTGAAAGAGGGTCATGCGCGGCGGCCGGAAATCTTGGATTCATGACAGCCAGGACGCCGCCGTGCGGCATCGGCCCCGTAACAGACGACGACGCGCCGATGTTACGCGACCGGCCCGAGGAGATGAAATGGGGCTCCTCTCGCCGGCGTGCTCGCGGCCGGCCCTGGCATGCGCAGATTCCTCTGCGGCGGCGGGGGACGTGCGCAGGCACGGCCGCGCGGCCGGCCGGGCTCGAGTCCGAGTGGTAGGAGGGCCCTCCGCGAGGGCGGGCTCCCACGGAGGGTGTGAGGGCGGCATGCACGACCGCGTCCTCCTGAGTACTTGCCGTCTCGGCGGCGGGAGCGCGACGCCGTCGTCGGCGACGACCTCCGCCATCTCCTCGCTTGGCGCCGAAAAGGCTCGACCCATGATCGAGGGTATTTGCGACGGCGCCCTCGGACCGCGGAAAGCCCATGTACAAGGGCTTCAGCGGAACGATGCGACCGTGATGCGTGCCCACCGGACGGTCCCCGACTCTTGGTCGAGGCGTAAGGCGTAAGGCGTAAGGCGTGAGGCGTGAGGCCTGAGGCCTGAGGTGTGAGGTGTGAGGCGTGAGGTGCCCTGCGAGTCGGGGGACCGCCGTGTGTGGGGTGTCCGCGGACGGCGCTCGCGAGTCCGCGGCGACTCCAGCGCCGGTCACGCACCGCCGGGCGGACTTCGTCGGCCGCCGGTCCGTCACGCCGCGAGGGCGCCGCTGCTGCTGTTCGTGCCCGACGCCACGTGTGTTACTTCGCTCGGGCCGAGCCGTGGCATGGTCGCGAGAGACCCGCCGACGCGGTACGCCGCACGTCGGAGGCGGGATACGTTTCGAGCAGGTGTTCACGACGGCGGCGATCTGAACGCGCGTCGAGTGCCGGCGACAGGTGACATGTATGCGGCCGCTGGTGTCACGCAGAGGCGGCGACGATGTATGCGGTTGACGGACACGTCGAGATGACGGCGCGGGCGCCGCCGAGTCGATCGCGCGGATGTGACGTCACCGGGTGCGAGGGGTATCGGGAACGGCCTCGCCCGCAGTGTGATCCGCTGAGCCCCCGCGTCGGGCGCCGGCGCCGGCCCCGCGTCGGTAACCTCGCGTCATGGCCAATCAGACCGCGGACGAGATCGTCGAGTTGCTCGAGCCCCTGCGCGCCGAGCAGCCTCCGGCGGGGCCCTACGCCCGGGCGGCCACGGACGCGTACCGGGCGATGAGTCACGAGGTGCTGCGCCAGACGCACGCCCACGACACCGCCGAACGCCCGGCCGCCTCGGCCGCGTACTCGCAGGGCGACCGCGAGCTGTTCCTCTGGACGCGCCAGGGTCCCGGTGGGGCGCCCTGGGTCGCGCTGGTCACGAGCGTCACGCGCGGCCGCAACGGCATCGTGCTGAACGCCGGGTACCGCATCCCGCTCGGCTCGTCGGAGGAGGCCGCCGCGCTGGCGCAGGACCCCTCCCGAGCCCTCGCCGAGCTGGTCACCCGGTTCGGCGTCTCGTACTACACCGGTCGAAAGCGGGTGTACCTGCAGCCCGAGCACCGAGTGGAGCTGGAAGGGCGCCTCGACTCCCTCGGGCCCGACCAGTTCGCACGGGCCGTGGGCCTCGAGACGCCCCCGGACGGCGCGAAGGTGGCGGTCAACGTCGCCCTGTCGTCGGGCGATGAGGGGGTCGCCCTCCTGCGCTGGTTCTTCGTGCTCGACCTCACCCGCTATGAGGCCGAGGCGCGGCCGCGCGGGCGCTGAGCGGTGGGCTCGGCGGGGACGACGGCGGCGCGCTGACGATGGAAGGCCCGGTTTCGCCGGACGCCGCGGAGAGCTTCGACCGTAGCGCGCAGGTGTACGACGACCACGTCGCGTTCAACCGCTCGGGCGCCGCTCGGCTGATCGCCTCGGTCCCCGAGGGACGCTATCCGCGGATCCTCGACGTCGCCTGCGGGACCGGCTTCGCCACGCTGGCCGCCATCCCGCGCCTGGGGGTCGAGGAGGTCGTCGGGCTCGACGCCTCCGGCCCGATGCTGGAGGTGTTCCGGGACCGCCTGCGCGCCTTCGGGGCGGTGCGGGCGGACCTGCGAGTGGGCGACGTGCTCGCGCTGCGGGTGGACGACGGGAGCGTCGATCTGGCGCTCTGCACCATGGCGCTCCACTGGTTCACCGAGCGGGCCGCGGCGATCACGCTCATGGCGCGGTCCCTGGCGCCCGGCGGGGTGCTCGCGGTGCTCGCGCCCGGGCCGGGGCACGACCGCATGACCGTCGAGCGCATCCGCGCATCCGGCGACGCGCACCTCGGCCGGCTCGCCGACTCGATCGAGGGCAATCAGGTGGACCCCGACGTCCTCACCGGCTACATCGCCGCCGCGGGCCTCGACCCCTTCGACGTCTGGACCGAGACGCGCCGTCGCAGCGTCACTCCGGCCTCATACGCGGCCCGGCTCGAGGCCGTCGCCAGTCACCTGTGGGCCGACCTGCCCGCCGACGGCCAGGCCGAGGTGATCGCGCGCATGCGTGCCCTGCTGGAGGGCCATGCCGACCCCGACGGGCTCTACCGCTACCGCTTCGTCAAGACCTTCGCGCTCGCCCGCATGCCGGACGCCTGACGCACCGGGCCAGGGGTCGGGTCCGTCGCCCTCGCGGCCGGGGGCCGGTCGCCCGGGGGCGGGTCGCGCTCGAGTAGCTCGCTGACGAGTACGGGCTCCAGTCGGCGGGCGCGCAGGCCCGCAACGATCCGGGGAAGAGCGCGCACGGTGACCCCTCGTCGTCCGCCCCCGTCGTGGAGCAGGATGATCGACCCCGGGCGCACTTCCGAGAGGATCGTCCGGCTGACGCGGGCCGGCGTCGCGCCCCTGGCCCAGTCGTCGCCGTCGGCGTCCCACAGCACCGGGACCATCCGCGCCGCGGCGACCGCGGCCATCACCCGGCGGTCGACCGCCCCGTACGGGGGCCGGTAGAGCACGGGATCGACCCCGGCGAGCCGTCGGATCGCGTTGCGCGTCCCCAGCAGCTCGGAGCGGACACGGGCGGGGGTGAGCGTGGTGAGGTCGGGATGACTCCAGCTGTGGACGCCGACCTCGTCGCCGTGGGCGGCGATCGCCTGCAGCGCGCGCTCGCGTCCTTCCAGCTGGCGCCCGATGACGAAGAAGGTCCCGGGGACGCGCAGGCGGTTGAGCACGGACAGGATCCGCATCGTGTCGGGCCCCGGGCCGTCGTCGAAGGTCAGGGCCACCAGGTCCATGTGCTCCGATCCGCGGTAGACGGCCTCGCGGCGCATCGAGAGCAGGGCCATCTCGCGGTGGGTGCGGGCCGCGCCCACCGCCGCCAGGCCGGGGATCGGAGCGGCCGGCGTCGTGGCGGGCGCGGGCCCGTCCAGGGAGGCGTCCGTGCCCGTGCCCGTGCTTCCGGCCGTGCGGACCACGAGCGCGGACGCCCCTGCGAGGACGGCGACGGTGACGAGCAGGGCGAGCCAAGGGGGCGGTCGGAGGAACCTCATCCGACCGCCTTCGACGTCCGCCGCCGGGTCCCCGCGGACGGGTGCGAATCCTCCGGTCGGACCCTTGACGGATCCGTCGCGGAGGGCCATGGTCAATGTAACGAGCGTGAGCCCCGGGGCACCGCTTCATCCGGCGCTTGCACGCTCGAACCGTGGGAATCGAGTGTGATCGGAATGCACCGGCACCAGCGTCACCGCCACGTAGAAATCGTCTCTCGATGGGCGTCGCGCCCTGGCAGAGCGGGCGAGCCGTCGCACGGCTCACAGTGGGCGGATCCGCGGGGCGACCGGGACGACATCCGACGTCGCTCGACCGACCCAACGCGCGCCGAGATGCGGCGCAGCCGGCATGGCCGGGCCCAGCCACGCGGCCGATCGAGCCACGTCCTCCGGGACGCGGTGGTCGCAGGGAGGTAGTGCCTATGGACGCTGCGATGAAGGACGCCCTCGCTCACTGAGGCACGCGAGCCGGGGTCGTCCGTCAACCCCACCAGGAAGGCGCTTGCGCAGGCGGCTCGAGGAAGAGCACGCCCACGCGCTGGGCGCCGCGGACGGAATGGACGAAGGGGTCGTCCGGCGTAGGTTCTGCCGGGCGGCCCCGGGGTGTGCCTCAGGGGGGTGCGCGGGTCCTCCCTCGCGCGGGTGGGCGAGCTCCAGCCCGAACTTCCTCGCGGCCGGCCGCGCCGGGTTCCGCCGCTCGGCGTCGCCCACCGGGTGCGCGTCGTGCTGGGCCTCCACAACGGCGACCGGATCCCGGTCGGCGACCAGGACCGGGACGCACTCTCGCGCCTCGGCAGGGCCGGGCCGCTGAGCGACCGGGTGCCGGAGCAGCGCATCGGGCACTCGTGCGGATGGGCCTCGAGGTTGCGCCACGCCGTCGCGGACCCCGGGGATGGCTAACCACACCTGAACCGCCGGCCACCGGCCGGTGGTGGCAGACTCGGTGCCGGTCGTCATGGGGGAGCGGTGGGCACGGCGGTGATCGCGACGGGTCGGGGGCGGGTCGGTGCGGCGCTGATGGCGGCTGCCGTCGCCCTGGCGTTCGCCGACTCCTCGATCGTGATGCTCGGGCTGCCCGAGATCTACGGAGAGCTGGAGGCCTCCATCTCCGAGGTCTCGCTGGTGATCACCGCCTACAACCTGGTCGTCGCGGTCGTCGCGCTCGCCCTGGTGCCGCTGGTGGGCCGCGTCCGCCCCGCCGTGCCGGTCGGGATCGGCCTGGCGATCTTCGCCGTCGCGTCCCTGGCGTGCGGACTGGTGAGCGACCTGACGCTGCTCATCACGCTCCGCGCGGCGCAGGGGCTCGGCGCAGCGCTGCTGCTCTCGGCCTCCCTGCCGGTCATGGCGGCCCTCACGGGATCCCCGGTGCGCGGGCGAGCATGGTGGGGTCTCGCCGGCACGCTCGGCGCCGTGCTCGGTCCCGCGGCGGGCGGCCTCCTCACCGAGCTCTTCGACTGGCGCGCGATCTTCCTGGCGCAGGCGCCGGTCGCCGCCCTCGCTCTCACGGCCCTGATCCCCTCCCGCGTGCGGCGTCTCGCCCCCGAGGGCGGCCGGACGCCGCGAGTGCGGATCTGGCCCAACGCGGGCCTCGTGTTCGCCTTCGGGGCCCTGGTGGGCGCGCTCTTCCTCGCCGTGCTGATGATCGTGACGGTGTGGGGCCTCGGGCCGCTCACGGGCGCCCTCGTGGTGAGCGCTCTGCCGCTCGCCGCCGTCGCCGTGCGCCCGCTGTCGGAGCGCGCGGGCCCGACCGCCGGGGCCGCGGCCGGCGCCCTGCTGCTGGCCGCGGGCCTGATCGCCCTGGCCCTCCTTCCCTCGGTCGATGTGGGCTGGGCCGTGGCGGCCCTCGCGGTCTGCGGCGCCGGGTTCGGCCTGCTGGTCCCGCCGCTCACGGCGGGCTCGGTCGCCGGCGAGCGCGGCCTCGCGTCAGCCGCCGCCGCCTCGGTCGGGGCGCGGCACGTCGGCCTGGTGGCCGTCCTGCTGATCGTCGCGCCCCTGCTGGCGGACGATCTCACGGCCGGCGGCGACCGGGCGACGCTCAACGCCACCCAGGTCATCCTCGACGCGCCGATCGGCCTGCAGCAGAAGGTCCCGATCGCTCTGGCCATCGCCGGCGAGTTCGACCGGGCGCCGCGCGGGCAGGTGCCCGACGTCGCGCGGGCCTTCGACGAGAACGGGGCGGCCGACGACGCCGGCGTTGCCCGGGTTCGCGACGGCCTGCTCGACACGATCCAGTCGGCGCTCACGCGGAGCTTCCGCTCCTCCTACCTCGTCGCCGCCCTCTTCGCGCTGCTGGCGCTCGTTCCGGTGCTCGTCGCCGGCCGGCCGCGCGGCGGCCACGTCACGCGCGGTCCCCCGGCGGCCGCCGGCCTGCTCGCGGTCCTCGTGGTGTCGGCGGGCGCGCTGGTGGGCGTGGAGGCGGCGGCGGGAGGGGCCGGCCTCGGGCGCTCCACCACCACCGACCCGTGTGTCGTCATCCCGCGCGAGGGCGGGGGCGGGATCGACGCGACGCTGCAGGGCGTGGTCCTCGACGGGCTCGCCGGCGCCGCGTGCGAGCTCGGCGTGTCGCGGGAGAACCTCGTGCTGTCGTTCGGATCCGGCGGGGTGGGCACCGAGCGCGTGCCCTGGAGCCCGCCGGTGGTCGAGCGGGCGGTGCGCTCCGGCCTCGTCCGGGCGATCGACGACGCCGAGGACCGGGGCTCGCTCAACTCGATCGTCGCCGACGTGCTCCGAGCCCTGGCGCGCCGGGCGCCGATCGACGAGTTGATCCGCGGCACCGCCGCCACCCGGGATCTGGCGGGCACGATCGGCGACATCGACGCGGGCGATCTGCTCGATCGCGTGCGCGGGGCGCTCCCCTGATCGAAGAGTGGGCGCCCCGCCGGCATCGGCGCCGGCGGGGCGGTGGGGGCTAGGGCGTCGGGCCGCGCCATCCCCGGTGGCGCTCGCCGGGCTCCGGCCGGGTGTCATCGGCGATGTGCGCGGCGAGGTCGGCCACCCGGTCGGCCGGCACGCCGTCGGCCTTGAGCGCGGCCGTGAGCGTGGCGATCAGGTCGGCGCGGCTCACGCCCTCGGCCTTGGCGATCTTCGCCAGGGTCGAGCCGGCCTCGAGCTTGGTGCGGATCTGGGCCTTGGTCAGCCCCAGCTTCTTCGCCACCGGGCCGAGGACATCGGCGCGCGGTCCGTGGTGCCCGCGGCCGCCCGGTCCGCCCGGACCGCGGAGCAGCGGTATTCCGGGCGCGCTCTGGGCGCGCGTGAGCATCTGGTCGGCCTGCGCCTGTGTGATCTTCCCGGCGGCCACGGCCTCCGCGAGATGCTTCTTCAGGACGTCCTGGTAGGCGCCCGTGACCTGGTTGGCAGTGATCGAGGTACCGGCGCGCTTGTTGATCGCGGCCGCGAGGTCGCCCGCGTCGTCGGAGGAGCCGCTGGTCGCGGCGACCGCGCCGGCCGCCAACCCCGCCGCTCCGATCGCGCTCGCCGCGACCACCATCACCTTCCGTCGTCCGAAGCTCACACCCGCCCCCTCGTCCGGTTTCACTGAACGATGAGGACCATAGGAGGCGCGGATAAGAGGAACCTGAGCGTCACCGAGGAGCCCCCGGAGAGTCAGCGCCGCCGCGTGACCTTCAGGGTCCTGCTGCGGTTCTTCGGGCCGGCGGCCGGCAAGAGAGGATCCCCACGCGGACGACGTACCGGCCGCGTACCAGCCGCCGCCGCGGCTTCAGGACGATCGCGCGCCTGCCGGTCTTGAGAGTCCTGGTGACGGCGCGCGCGACGTTGCTCAGCACGATCCGCCGGCGGACCTCTGCGCGGACCGTGCGCCGCAGCAGGCTCACCCGCACCCTGGCCCCCGCGCTCAGGCGGACGACCCCCCGGACCCCCTCGGCTTCGTGAGCGCCGCCCGGAGGGCCGGCAGCCGCACCCTCGCGCGCGGGCGCGGCGTGGAGGTGGCCGGGGCCGAGCGCGTGATCGTGCGTGCGACCGTCGTCGCGTTGCCGTCGCCGGAGATCGAGAACTGGGCTTTGCCGACATCCTGGGTGTCGACGTCCGCGCCCGCCGCGGCGCCCCGGGTCGAGGACGGGGCGAGGGTCGTCGCGTCCGTGGTCCGGTCGCGGACGTGGAACTGCACCTTGCCGCCGGTCGGCGTGGCTGTGAGGGCCGAGGCCGAGGTGAACGCGACGAAGCGGCCGTCGGCCGAGACGGCGTTCGCGTCGGAGGCCGTCGTGCCCTGCACCCCCGCGGAGGAGGCCGACACGAGGGTCAGGTCGCCGGGGCCGCCGGCGCGGGCGAGCCGCCCACGATGAGCGTGGCGGCGCTGAGGAGCCCTGCCCGGGCGAGGCGTGCGCGGGTCACGGGGCGCATGCTCCACCCCGCGGCCCACGCGACGCAACCCCCCTCCGGCGCTCCGTCAGGCCGCCGCGGCCAGCGCCTGGTCGATGTCGGCCAGGATGTCGTCGATGTGCTCGATGCCCACCGACAGCCGCACCATGTCCTGCGAGACGCCGGCCTTCTCCAGCTCGGCCTCGTTGAGCTGTGAGTGCGTGGTGGTCGGCGGGTGGATCGCCAGCGACTTGGCGTCGCCGATGTTGGCCATGTGACTGAACAAGCCAAGGGCGTCGATGAACTTCCGCCCCGCGTCGCGGCCGCCCTTGATGCCGAACGTGAGGAGCGCCCCGTAGCCGCCCGTGAGGATCCGGGTGGCGACCTCGTGGTACTCCGAGGAAGGCAGGCCCGGATAGGAGGTCCAGGTCACCTGGGGGTGCGCCTCGAGGTGCTTCGCCACGGCGAGGGCGTTCTCGCAGTGGCGCTCCATCCGCAGGGGCAGCGTCTCGATGCCCTGCAGGAAGAGGAAGGCGTTGAACGGCGACAGCGCCGCGCCGGTGTTGCGCAGCAGCACCGTGCGCACGCGGCCGATGTAGGCCGCCGGCCCGAGCGCGTCGCTCCAGACCACGCCGTGGTACGACGGGTCCGGCTTCGTGAGGCCCGGGAAGCGGTCGGAGTGGGCCGTCCAGTCGAAGGTCCCGTTGTCCACGACGATGCCGCCGATCGAGGTGCCGTGGCCGCCGATGAACTTGGTCAGCGAGTGGATGACGATGTCGGCGCCGTGGTCGCGGCCCCGGGTGAGGATCGGTGTCGGGATCGTGTTGTCCACGACCAGCGGCAGGCCGAGGGCGTGGGCCGCGTCCGACCAGGCGTTGACGTTGACGACGTTCATCCGCGGGTTGCCGATCGTCTCGGCGAAGACCAGCTTGGTGTTCGCGTCCACGTGCCGGGCCAGATCGCCCGGCGCGTCCGGGTTGACGAGCCGCACCTCGATGCCGTACTGCGGCAGGGTGTGCGCGAACAGGTTGTACGTGCCCCCGTAGAGCGTCGACAGGGCGACGATGTTGTCCCCGCTTCGCGTCACGTTCAGCACCGCGTAGGTCACGGCGGCCTGGCCGGATGCGGTGACGCACGCCGCCACCGCGCCCTCGAGCGCGGCGACCCGCTGCTCGAGCACGTCCCAGGTCGGGTTCATGATCCGGGTGTAGATGTTGCCGGGGACGGCGAGCGCGAAGAGGTCCTCCGCGTGCTGGGTGTCGTCGAAGGCGTACCCGACGGTCTGGTAGATCGGGACGGCGCGGGCGTTGGTCGTCGGGTCCGGGACCTGACCGCCGTGAAGCGAGATGGTCTCCGGACGCGGAGACGGGGACTCGGCGCTCATCGAGCTCCTTCCGGGAGAAAAACACAGTAAAGCCAGCGAAGAATCCCGAGAATCGTATGCGGCACCCGCGGGAGCGTCAAAGGCTCGTGAAGGAAAGCACCGCCGCATGGCGAACATGTGTTCGTCCGGGGCGCGAGGTAGGATTCCCGCCCCACCAGGCACGACGGAGGCACGAGACGATGGAAGACGCACGCGGTGGTTCGCAGGCACGGCGACTCCGGGCGGTCGGGGACGGCCCCGTGTCCGACCCGGCGGTCCTCGAGGCGGCCATCTCGGTATGCGTCGCGGTGACGCCGGGCGGCATCCTCACGCGCTCGCTGGCCGGCGCGGTGGCCGACGAGCTGGGCGTCCCGCGCTCGGCCGTCTCGCCCCAGGGCATCCAGGTCGCGCTCGGCCTGATGATCGCCACGGGGCGGGTGGACGAGGTCGGCGGGCGCCTCGTCGCGGTGAGCCAGGAGCAGCGCCGGGCGGGCTGAGCGGGTCCCTCCGGGCGGCGCTCCGCCCAGAAGCGCGTAGCATCCCTCGGATGCTGACACGAGAAGACCTCAGGAACGTGGCGATCGTGGCCCACGTCGACCACGGAAAGACCACGCTCGTCAACGCGATGCTCTGGCAGTCAGGAGCCTTCCGCGACAACGAGTCGGTGAACGAGCGCGTCATGGACTCGACCGATCTCGAGCGCGAGAAGGGGATCACGATCCTCGCCAAGAACACCGCCGTGCGCCATGGCGGGCTCAAGATCAACATCATCGACACCCCGGGGCACGCCGACTTCGGCGGGGAGGTCGAGCGCGGCCTTCATATGGTCGATGGCGTGCTGCTGCTGGTGGACGCGTCCGAGGGCCCCCTGCCGCAGACGCGGTTCGTGCTGCGCAAGGCGCTCAGCGCCCGGCTGCCGGTGGTGCTCGTGGTGAACAAGGTCGACCGCCCGGACGCCCGGGTGAAGGAGGTCGTGGACGAGGTCTACGAGCTCTTCCTCGACCTCGACGCCGACGAGTCGCAGATCGAGTTCCCGATCGTCTACTGCGTTGCCCGCGACGGGCAGGCATCGCTGACGCCGGATGACCGCGGCACCGACCTCGAGCCCCTCTTCGACGTGCTGCGCGCGCACATTCCGGCGCCGAGCTACACGGAGGGTGCCCCCCTCCAGGCCCTGGTTACCAACCTCGCGGCGTCGAGCTACGTGGGGCGCCTGGCGATCTGCCGCGTCCACGAGGGCACGATCTCGACCGGCCAGACCGTCGCGTGGTGCCGCGCCGACGGCACGATCGTCCCCGCCAAGGTGAGCGAGCTCTACGTCACCGAGGCGCTCGACAGGGTGGCCGCGAAGTCGGCCGGCCCCGGTGAGATCGTCGCCGTCGCCGGCCTGCCGGAGGTCACGATCGGCGAGACCCTCGCCGACCTCGACGATCCCCGGCCGCTGCCCGTGATCTCGGTCGACGAGCCCAGCCTGTCGCTGACGATCGGCATCAACACCTCGCCGCTGGCCGGCAAGGAGGGCAAGAGGCTCACGGCGCGTCAGGTCTCCGACCGCCTCGACCAGGAGCTCATCGGCAACGTCTCGCTGCGCGTGCTCCCCACCGAGCGCCCCGACGCCTGGGAGGTCCAGGGCCGCGGCGAGCTGCAGCTCGCCGTCCTCGTCGAGACGATGCGCCGCGAGGGCTTCGAGCTCACCGTCGGCAAGCCTCAGGTGCTCACGCGCGAGATCGACGGGAAGATCTGCGAGCCGATCGAGCGCGCGTCGATCGACGTGCCCGAGGACTTCCTCGGTGTGGTCACCCAGCTGCTCGCCCTGCGCAAGGGGCGCCTGGAGCAGATCGTGAACCACGGGACCGGATGGGCGCGCATGGAGTACCTCATGCCGGCCCGCGGCCTGGTGGGCTTCCGCACGGAGTTCCTCACCGAGACGCGCGGCACCGGCCTGCTGCACCACGTGTTCGACCGCTGGGAGCCGTGGCTCGGGGAGATCCGGACCCGCCCTCGCGGCAGCCTGATCGCCGACCGCTCCGGCCAGACGACCAACTTCGCGCTCTTCGGCCTGCAGGAGCGGGGGACGCTGTTCGTCGGTCCGGGCGAGGCCGTCTACGAGGGCGTGATCATCGGGGAGAACGGCCGGGGCGACGACCTCGACGTGAACCCGACCAAGGAGAAGAAGCTCAGCAACATGCGCTCCTCGACGAGCGACGAGCTGGTGCGGCTGGTGCCGCCCAAGCGGATCTCCCTCGACCAGGCGCTCGAGTTCGTGCGCGACGACGAGTGCGTCGAGGTGACCCCGAGCGCCGTGCGCCTGCGCAAGGTCGAGATGACGGCGAGCCGCCGGGCGAGGCTCAACAAGCGCCCCGCCGGAGCGGCGCCGAGGTAGGCGGTTGACCGCGCGCGTCAATTGATGCGCGCGGTCGACGCCGATCGACGCCTACGGAGCCACCCCCGGGGCGCAGGTCGACGGCGGTGATGGTCGCGGCCTTGAAGTCGGTCGGTCTTCAGCCCGGTCGAGCAGGGTGTCGCGGCTGGTGTTGAGGCGGCGGATCGCCGCCTGGCCGATCTTCTGGTTGATGCCCAGCTGGGCGGCGCTCAGGGTGAAGGTGACCCCCGTCTTCTTGATGGCCGGCTTGACGACGGTCTTCGTCTTGGGCGGCAGCGTGGCGGCCGGTGTCGCCCCCAGGATCGCCACCGAGGTGCTGATCTTGCCGGCGGTGACGGCGGCGTCATCGACGTCTCCGCCGGACAGCTTGGCGGTCAGGCGCACCCGCAGGGCGTTGGCCTCGCGCACCGCCCGCGCGGCGATCCGCTGGTTGATCTGGAGCTGCTCCGTGCTCAGCGTGAAGATGACGTTGCGTCTTGGTGGCGAGCGCGTCGGGGGTGATCGGGCGCGGGTTGGGCGCCGAGGCCGCGATCGAGCGGCCCGTTGCCCCCCGGCCCGGTGGTGACCCCCGAGTGGAAGGAGGACGCCGTCAGGCCCCCGGCGCACAGGTCGCGCGGCTCCACGCCGGCATCGAGCCACCCGTTGATCGCCTCGGCGCGCTTGATGGCCGCGGCGTAGATGCGCTGGTTGATGCGCAGCTGGGCGGTGGTCAGGGTCACGGTGCCACCGGTCGAGGGCGTGGGCGGCGTCGGGGCGGCGGCGCAGATCGGCGGCGGCGGCGCGGCCGCCGTGCCCGCCGAGGAGCGACGCGCGAAGATCTCGTACTCGTTGTCGACCTGCGGGGCGACGTCGCCGTCGGCTTCCCAGCCGGTCAGGTACTCGTTGCGCTGGCTGTTGTAGGCCGTCGGTGCGGGGCTGAACGCCCCGGCGTTGATGTTGGCGGCGGTCTCGGTGACCGAGATGCGGAAGTCGTTGGTGCCGATGTCGGTGCCGATGGCGCTCACGCGCTGGCCGAAGATCTCATTCTTGCCGTCCACCAGCGGGGGGGTGTCGTCATCGCCCTGCCAGGAGACCATGTACTCCCCCGCCCGTGGGTTGGCCACGAGCTCGGGGTTCAACGCGTCGAAGGCCGTGTTGCCGTCGGGGCCCATGTCGGAGATGCGGAAGTCGTTGACGCCGCGCTCCTCGGCGGCCGCGCCGCCCAGGAGCTGACCGCGGATCTCATCCTCCCCTTCCACGAGCGGCGGGGTGTCGTCGTCGCCCTCCCACACGACGAGGTACTCGTTGGTGGGGGCGAGATGGGCGACGGCCGGATCGTCCCCGTCGTAGTCGGCGCTCCCGTCGGGCCCCATGTCGGAGATGCGGAAGTCGTTGGCGCCCAGCGGCCCGCCGTTCTGGGCGAGGCGCTGGCCGTAGATCTCGTTCTCGCCATCGACCTCGTCGCCCTCCCAGACCACCAGGAACTGGTTGTCGACGGTGTTGTGGGCCAGGGCGGGGTCGCCGGCGTCGCGGGCCGCGTCGCCGTCGGCGCCGACGTCCGAGACGCGCCGGTCGTTGACGCCGAGCTGGGCGCCCGAGGCGTCGAGTCGCTGGACGTAGATCTCGTTCTCGCCGTCGACGAGACCGCCCGTGTCGTCGTCGCCCTCCCAAGTGACCAGGTACTCACCGGCTCCCGGGTTGTAGGCGACGTCCGGATCGAACGCGTCGAAGGCCGTGTTACCGTCGGGGCCCATGTCGGAGAGGCGGAAATCGTCGGCGCCGACCTCGGTGCCCGTGGCCGATATCCGCTGGCCGTAGATCTCGGTCTCGCCGTCGACGTCGTCGCCGTCCCAGACCACCAGGTACTCGTTGCTGGCGCTGTTGTAGGCCACGGCCGGGTCGGAGGCGACGTGGGCCGTGTTGCCGTCGGGACCCATCGTCGAGATGCGGAAGATGCCGCCGAGCGGATTTCCCGCGCCGTCGAGCAGGCGCCCGAAGATCTCGTCCTCACCCGCGGTCGTCGTATCGCCCTGCCAGACCGCCAGGTACTGATCGGCCGCCGGGTTGTAGGCCAGGTCGGCCTCGAAGGCATCGAAGCCGCGTTTCCGGCGGGGCCCCTGCGAGGAGATCTGGACCTGGACGCCGAGTGGGTCGGCGAGCGCCGGAGTTGCGGCGAGCGCCAGGCATGGCGCCGCGAGCGCCAGTCCGAGCGCGATGCGCAGGCGCTGGGCGCGCCGGCGTGGGGTCCGGGAATGGGACATCGCACGTACTCCTCTTCAGGGGGGCGGCTCCGACGCTACCTTTCCCCCCGGGGTCGCCGTCAACCACGCCGGGGCCCGGCTCCCCGTCCCGCGCGGTTCAGTCCGGGGAGATCCCGGGGCAGGACGAGGCGTCGTCCTCGGCGCCGGGCAGGCGCCCGAGGAGCTCCGCCAGCCGGTCGACCTCCTCGGGCGTGAAGCGCTCCGCGAAGATCGCCGCCAGCCTCTCGAGGTGCGACTCGGCGGCGCAGCGCAGGTGGGCGCGGCCGGCGTCGGTGATGGCCGCGTAGGTCACCCGCAGGTCGCTGGTGCACTGCTCCTTGCGCACGAGTCCCGCCTTCTCGAGCCCGTCGAGCAGGCGGGTGACCCCGGAGGCGGTCAGTCCGACCGCCGGGGCGAGATCGACGCGCCGCATGCGGCCGCCCTCCGCCGCGGCGAGGCGCCGCAGCGCCTCGAAGTCGGTGACCGTGATCGCGCCGGCCGCCTGCAGGTCGGCGTTGAACGCGCGCGTCATGGCGGCATGCGCGCCCGCCATCCGGACCCACGCCGTGACCGCCGCGTTAACTTGTGGGCTCAACACTTGACCAGTCAAATGAAGCTCGCTAGCTTGATTGCGTAGTCAACAATAACCCACCAGGAGAGAAAACACGATGAGCACCACCGAGCAGATCGCCGCCGTACCGACGGGCACCTGGACGAGCGACCCGGTCCACTCGACGTTCGGATTCTCCGTCAAGCACATGGTGGTCGCCACCTTCCGGGGATCCCTGACCGATTTCGACGCCACCCTGACGGGAGCGGAGGACGGCAGGGCCCGTCTCGAGGCCGCCGGCCGGGTCGCCAGCGTCGTGACCGCCGACGAGAACCTCACCGGTCACATCCAGTCGCCGGACTTCTTCGACGCCCAGCGCTTCCCCGAGGTGCGCTACGTCTCCTCGGACATCCACCGCGACGGCGACGGCCTGGTGGTGGAGGGCGAGCTGACCCTCAAGGGCGTCACCCGGCCGCTCCGGCTGACGGGCTCGCTCGTCGGCCCGATCGCCATCGGCGACGACCAGAAGATCGGCGTCGAGCTGGAGGGCGTGATCGACCGCACCGAGTACGGCCTCAACTGGAACGCGCCGCTCCCGAACGGCGGCTTCGCCGTCGGCGACGACGTGAAGCTCACCGCACACCTCGAGCTCGGGGAGGCCTAGCCCCATGATCGTCCTCGCAATCTCCGGGAGCCTGCGCAGCGACTCCCACAACACGCGGCTGCTGCGCACCGCCGCGCGCGAGCTCCCGGTCGGCGCGGAGTTCCGCCTCTTCGAGGGCCTCCGCGACGTCCCGCCGTACGACGAGGACGACGATCGCGACCCCGCACCCGCCGCCGTCGCACGGCTGCGGGAGGCGATCGCGGACGCCGACGCGCTCCTCATCGCCACGCCGGAGTACAACTCCTCGATCCCGGGCCAGCTCAAGAACGCGCTGGACTGGGCGTCACGGCCGCGGGCGACGAGTCCGCTGCGGTTCATGCCCGTCGCCGTGATCGGGGCCAGCACCGGCGCCTTCGGTGCGGTCTGGGCCCAGGCCGAGCTCCGCAAGGTGCTCGGCGCGTCCGGGGCGCGGGTCGTCGAGGGCGACCTCGCCCTCGGTCACGCCCACGAGAAGTGGGGGGAGGGCGACGCACTCGACGACGACGACGCCGCCGAGCGGCTGCGCGCGGTTCTCGAGCAGCTCGTGTCGGAGGTCCAGCCGGCCCCCGTCCCGGCATGACCGCGGCGCCCGTCCCGGTGATCTCCACCGGTGCGGGCGCCGCGGCGGTCCGTCTCGTGCGGCGGGAGGACGGCGCCCCTCGGCGCCATTGCCCGCACCGGCGCCCCCGCGCGCTCCGCGCGCCCTACCGCTCCGCCAGCTCGCGCGCCCGTCGCTCCAGGTCGGAGCCGCCGATGCGCGCGCAGAACGCGGTCAGCCCGCCGGCCGGCCCCCGCCACGCGAGCTCCTCGATTCCGTCCTCGAGGACCCCGGGGGCCTCGTCGCGCAGCGTCGCGAGGTCGCGGAACAGCGCGGCATCGGCCCGCCCCTGCCGCAGCGAGTCGGCCAGGCGCGCCGCCCCGCGCACCCGGACGTCCCAGTCGGCCGGGTCGTCGGGGATGGCGTCGATCGTCTCCCAGCGGGCGAGCACCGTCGCCGCGCTCTTGGCCCCCCAGGCCGGCAGGCCCGGGAAGCCGTCGGCCGAGTCGCCCACCAGGGCGAGGTAGTCGGGAATGGAGGTGGGGGACACGCCGAAGCGCTCCCGCACGCCCGCATCGTCGCGCACCACCTGCGCGCGCCGGTCGAGCTGAACCACCCTCTCGCCGCGCACGCATTGGGCGAGGTCCTTGTCGGGGGTGCAGATCACGACCCGGGCGACGCGCTCGTCCGAGGCCGCGCGCGCGGCCGCGGTGGCGAGGGCGTCGTCGGCCTCCAGGTCCGTCATGCCCCAGACGGTGATCCCGAGCGCACGCAGACCCTCCTCGAGCAGCGGGAACTGGTCGAGGAGGGCCGGCTCGACACCCGCGCCGGTCTTGTAGGCCGGCCACAGGTCGTTGCGGAACGACTCGATGACCGTGTCCGTGGCGACCCCGACATGGGTCGCGCCGTCCTCCAGCAGATCGAGCATCGACCGCATGACACCCCGCGTCGCGGCCCCTCTCGAGGACACCGCGACCTCGCGTGGGAGCGCCATATGGTTGCGGAAGAGCTCGTAAGTGCCATCGATGAGATGAACGTCCACGGCGGCATCATCTCTCACCGGGGCACCCGCGCGGCGGATCGCCGCCGGGGGCGCTACTCTCGCCCCGGAACGCGCGTCGGAAGGCACCATGCCCGTGGATCACATGGCCGCACCTACGGTCGTCGCCGAGCGAGACGGGCCCGTCGTCACGCTCCTGTTGAGCGAGCCCGAGCGGCGCAACCCCCTCTCTCTCGCCACCATGGACGCGCTGCGCGGCGCGCTCGAGGAGGCCGGCGCCGACCGTGGCGTGCGGGCGGTCGTGATCGGCGCGGCGGGCCCGGTCTTCAGCGCCGGCCACGATCTGCGCGAGCTTGCCGCCTCCGGCGCCGACGAGACCGCGCGGATCTTCGCCTCATGCTCGGCGCTGATGCTCGCCGTGCACCGGCTGCCCGTCCCGGTGATCGCCCGGGTGCAGGGCCTCGCGACGGCGGCGGGCTGCCAGTTGGTGGCGGCGTGCGATCTGGCCGTCGCCTCCGAGAGCGCCCGCTTCGCGACACCCGGCGTTCGCATCGGCCTCTTCTGCACCACCCCGATGGTGGAGGTCTCGCGGGCCGTCGGCCGCGCGCGCGCCTCGCTCATGCTCTTCACGGGCGAGCCGATCGACGCGGCGACCGCCGGTGAGTGGGGTCTGGTGAGCCGGGTCGTCCCGGCAGGCGAGCTCGATGCCGCCGCCGCGGGCCTCGCCGCCCGGATCGCCACGGCGGCGCGGTCGACGCTCACGACCGGCAAGCAGGCGGTCGCCGAGAACCTCGACCTGCCGCTCGAGGCGGCCTACGAGCACGCCTCCGGGGTGATGTGCGCGAACGCCGGCACCCCCGACGCGAACGAGGGCATCGCCGCCTTCCTCGGCAAGCGGGAGCCGGTCTGGGTGGACCGGGCGCCGTGAACGCCGGCGCCCTCGCCTCGGCCCGGCTGAGGTCGGTCATGGAGAGCTCCACGGCCGGGGTCGCGGTGATCGACGCCGGGGGAGCGGTGGTCGGCACCAACGCCCGCTGGGACGCCATGCGCGCGGCCTCGGGGGGCGGCGGCGTGGGGGACGACTGGAGGGCCCTGATCCTGCCCGCAGACCATGCCCTCCTTCCCCGGCCGGCGGATCCGCCGGCCGAGGTGCGCGGCGTCGGACCCGCCGGGGCGATGCGATGGCTGGCGGCGACGCTCACGGCGGTGGAGGGCGACGGGGGCGGGGCGATCGTGACGCTCACCGACATCGACGCGTCCAAGCGCGACGAGGCCGAACGCGCCGCCCTCCACCGGGTGGCCGACGCCGTGACCCGCGGTGAGGACGCGCCCCACCTCTTCGGCCGGGTGTCCGAGGAGGTGGCCCGGCTGGTGGGCGCCGACGGGGCCGGCGTGGCGCATTTCCGCGGCGGCGACACCGGGCTCATGGTCGGAAGCTGGTCAGGCCATCCGGCCCTCGACGCCCGCGACGTGCGCGAGCTCCCCCTCCACGGCGAGGGGACGACCGCGCGGGTCTTCGCGACCGGGCGGCCCAGTCGTGTCGACTACGTGGCGCTCAGCGGGCCGGAGGGGGAGCTGCCTCATCCGTGGACGGTCTCCGCGGCGGCGCCCATCCGCGTCGATGACCACCTCTGGGGGGCGCTCGGGGTGGTGAGCCGCCGCGCCGACGGTCTCTGCGACGACGCCGAGGAGCGGCTCGAGCGCTTCGCCGACTTCGTCGGCATCGCGGCCTCCAACGCGGCGGTTCGCGAGCAGCTGGTGCGACAGGCCAGCACCGATCCGCTGACGGACCTGCCGCACCACGGCGCGTTCCACGAGTCGCTGCTGGGGGAGGTCGCCCGATCCCGGCGTTACATGCAGCCGCTCAGCCTGGCCGTCATCGATGTCGATCATTTCAAGCTCGTGAACGATGCGCACGGCCACCTGACAGGTGACTCGACCCTGCGCGCGCTCGCCGAGCTCCTGCGCCAGCACGCCCGCGGCATCGACGTGATCGGCCGCGTCGGTGGCGAGGAGTTCGCCTGGCTCATGCCCCAGACCGCGATGCCCGGGGCGCGCGTGGCGGTCGAGCGCTTCCGGCTGGCCGTGGGGGAGGCGGCCTTCGGAGCGGTGAGCCGGCTGACCGTCTCGGCGGGGGTCGCCGCGCTCGACCCGGAGGCCGGCGATTCGGCCGAGCTCTTTCGCCGGGCCGACGCGGCGCTGTACCGGGCCAAAGCCGCGGGGCGCGACACGACGATGGTGTCGAGCGGCGCCCATCCGGCGTAGCGTCACGCCGTGAGCCCACCCCGGAGCGAGCCCGCGGCCGACTTCGCAGCCCTGCGCGACGACCTCGGCGAACTGGCGGGCCTCGTCCTGGCGCAGGTGGAGCGGGCCGTCGCCGGGTGGGGGGAGTCGGATGCCGGGGTCGCCGAGCTGGTGAGCGCGACCGACCGCGAGGTGGACCTGAGGAGCGCGGCCCTGGAGGAGCGGATACTCGCTCTGCACCGCAACTGGGCGACGTTCGCCGCCGACCTGCGGCTGCTGCACGTGGGCCTGATCGTCGCGGTGGCGCTCGAGCGCGTCGGCAACCTCGCCGTCCAGATCGCCCGGCTCGCCGGCTCGGTGCCTCCGCCCGCCCCCGAGCTCGACGCGGTCAGGAGCCTGATCGCCCGGATGGGCGAGCGCGCCGTTGACGCCATGGCGCAGGCCGTGCAGGCCGTCGCCCGCGGTGATGTGGAGGCGGGCGAGCGCGCCGTGAGCGATGCCCGGTCGGTGAGCCCGATGCTCGACAGCGTGCTCCAGGCGGTCACCCGCGCGCCCAGCGGTCCGACGATGCGCGCGTGGTCGGCCGCCGCGGTGCTCGTCGCCCGCCACGTGGAGCGGGTCGCCAACAACGCCGCCGAGATCGGCGCCCGCGTGCGCTTCCTCGTGACGGGCGAGACCGTGCCCATCGATCCCTCGCCGCGCGACGAGTAGCCGTCCGGGATGGCGTTACGGCTGTCCGGGCACGATTGCGCAGCGTGATCGGCAGAAGAGTGACCGATTCGGATCGCCTCCGTGCCGGGTCGATTCCATCTCGCGGCACGCTCTTCCCTCTCGTCACCCTTACTCACTAAGGTGCCGGAGAACCAGGGTCTCGTCACCGGAACGGAAAGGGGTAGGCCCGATCGACAACGCCAATGGGGTCGAACAGCCCGTCAAGCGCAAGCGCGGGCGCCCGCGCGATCCCGGTGCCGACCGGCGGATCCTGACGGCCGCGCGGCTGGTCGCCGCCGAGCTCGGGATCCAGGGTGCCTCGATGTCGGCCATCGCCGACCGGTCGGGTGTCGGGAAGCCTACGATCTACCTCCGCTGGGCCAACCGGGCCGACCTGATGGTCGCGGCGGTCGTTGACCTGCGCGTTCCGGTCCCCGTCGAGCACAGCGGATCCGTTCGCGCCGATCTCCATGCGGCTCTCAGCGAGGACCACGAGCTCTACGTCGTGGGTGAGCACTCGCGCTTCCTGCGCTCGGCGCTGTTCCACAGCGTCTCCGACGAGGCGCTCGCCCAGGAGCTCGAGCGGGGCATCTTCGGCCCGCGCCGGGAACGCCTCGTGGCGATCGTCGCCCGCGGGATCGAAGAGGGCCGGATCCGGGAGGGCATCGATCCCGCCGCGACCGCCGACCTCCTGTCGGCGCCGCTGGTGCGCGCGATGGTCCTCGGAGGCGGCGGCCTCGACGACGAGAGCCTGCGGGTGCACGTCAACGTCGTCCTCGACGGCATCGGCGCGCGCGCCGACGAGCCCGTGGGATCCACCGCCGGCTGAGTCGAACCGCCGCCGGACCCTCCGCGGCGCGGAGGACGTAGTGGCGGTTTCGCAACGCGCCCGGCGTTTCGAGCACCGATTTCGGCGGCCTCGCGATGCGTCGGCCCCGGTGGTGGATCGCCGGGCTCGCGCGTCTCAGGCGGAGGTGGCCGCCCGGAGCACCGAGCGCCCCGAGTGGGTCGCCACGCCGTCCTCCGGCTCGACCGAGACGTCGATGTAGCGGAAGTCGGTGAGCGGGAAGGGCAGGGGCACCGTCAGATCGGTCGCTCCCGACTCGGGGACCCGGAACGCGCCGAGCGACAGCGCCTTGCGCGGTCCGTCAAGGAGCCACAGCTCGTAGAACTGCGACCGGTCCGAGGGGCTCAACCCCGAGACCTCGAGGCGCAGGGCGCCGCCGTCATCCGTCACGACGCGCGCCACGCCGGAGGCGCTCGGGCCGCCCTCGCCGATCCGTTCGAGGGCGATCTCCGGACCGCCTGCGTCCGTGCCGCCGCGTGTCGCGAGCGTGCCGATGGCGATGCCGACCGCGAGGACCACCAGCGACGCCGCGACGGCCATCGCGGGTCGCACCATCAGCCGCCGGGCCTCCCGCCGTCGCGCGCGGCCCGCCGTCCGCGGCAGGTCGGGCAGCGGCGGGAGGCCGTACGCCGGCGCCTGCGCCCAGGCCTCCTCGGGGAGCGCCTCCAGGTCGACCACCAGGGGCCGCATCCGCTCGACCTCGTCGCGCAGGGCGGGGTCCGCGTCCATGGCGCGCTCCATGCGCGCGCGGTCGGACGGGGAGAGCTCCCCGAGCAGGTAGTCGACGATGTCGTGGTCGCGGGTCACCCGCCCTCCTCCATCAGGTCCTTCAGCCGGCGCAGTCCGCGCACCATGTAGGTCTTGACCGTGCCGAGCGGGATTGCCGTGCGCTCGGCGATCTCGGACTGGCTGAGCCCCTCGTGGAACCGCATCCGCAGCATGCGGGCCTCGTCCTCGGGGAGCTGTGCGATCAGGGCGGCCATCCGCCAGCGCTCGATCAGGGCGTCGGGCGAGGCCGAGCCGTCCTCCTCGCCCTGCAGCGTCGTGGCGCCGGGGCCGGTGGGATCGACCGGCTCGGGGATCCGCTTGCGGAGGTGATCGATCGCCCGGCTACGGGCGATCAGCATGATCCAGGTGCCGAGTGAGGCGCGGTCCGGATCGAAGGAGCGACCGCGGCGCCACACCTCGAGGAACACCTCCTGGTGGACGTCCTCCGCGGTGGCCTCGTCGCGAAGGGCTCCGCGGAGGTATCCCAGAACGGCCGGCCCGTAGGTGCCGTGGATCTCGGCGAGGGCGTCCGGGTCGCCGCGCCGCAGCCCTCCGGCGAGCGTCTGGGCCCCTGGATCCTCGCCGCCGCGGCGCCGGTCGCGGAAGCGGCCGATCACCATTGGGCGCGGCAGGAGCCGTAGATCAGCTGCGTATGCGACCGAGGACATGTCATGTGTACGAAGCGAGGCGGCCGGCCGGATGTCTCAACCGATCATCGGTCCACTCTCGTAGATCCTTTCGTACACCACCTCAGGAGGACTTACGTGTCATCAGTGAAACTCGGCCGTCGGCTCGGGCTCGCCACGGCCGCCGTCGCCGCCGGCGCGGCGATCGCGGCCCCGGTGGCCTCCGCCGCCACCGTGCCCGTCGCAAGCGGAACCACCAACCTACACCTTAACGCCGCCACGGCCGGGGTTCTGACCGACGCCGGGCTCTCCGTGGCCCCGATCGGGCCCGCCAAGGCGAGCGGCCTGAGGGTGGCCTTCCCGATCACGGGGGGCGCGATCGACCCCGCGAACGCCGCCGGCCGCGTCACGCACTCCGGTGGGCTCGCCTTCTCCTCGCATGGGACCACGGTCCGGCTGAAGAACTTCATCGTCAACACGGCGCGGTCCACGCCCGTGCTCACGGCGGCCGTCGGCTCGGCGCGCATCCCGCTCGCCAGCATCGACCTCTCCAAGGCCGCGGTGATCCGCCGCGGCTCCGGCGGTATCGGCACCTGGGTCGTCCGCGCCGAGGCGAACCTGACCCCCGCGGCCGCAGCCGCCCTCAACTCCGCGTTCGGCACCGCTCTGCCGGGCGGCGTCAACATCGGCAGGGTGGACCTCAAGTCCCAGCCCTCGCAGGTGATCCTCAAGGGTGGTGGCACCACGCTGGCACTCGACGCCGGCACCGCCGCGGCGCTCACCTCGCTCGGCGTGACCCCGTCGGTCATCGCCCCGGGCACCGCATCGGCGAAGGGACTCGTGTTCCCGATCACCGCCGGACGCCTGGCGGCCAAGACCTTCGCGGGCAGCATCAGCCACTCCGGAGGCATCGCCCTCACGGCGGGCGCCACTCAGGTCCAGCTGAAGAACTTCAAGATCAACATCACGAAGAGCCCGAACCTCACCGCTCAGGTGGGTGACAGCTCCACCCGGGTGCCGCTGGCGCTCGACCTCGCCTCGGCGAGGACCGGGATCTCCAAGCGCACCGCAGTCGTCCGCGACGCCAAGGTCGCGCTGACGGCCGAGGCGGCCGCCGCACTCAACGCGGCCTTCGGCGTCACGGCGCTGACCGCCGGCCTCCCGCTCGGGGTGGCCGACGTGCGCGGCAGCGTGCGCTAGAGAAGTCCGTCCGGGTTCAGGCCGGGGTCTCGGGAGCCGCCTCCAGGGCGTGCTCCAGGGCCTCGGCCAGGATCTGGACGTGGGCCCAGACGGCCGCGGCCTCGGCCACGCGCATCTCGTCTGGTTCGGGCGCGCTGGTGGCCGCGCTCATCGCCTGCTCCGTGCCGGGCGGAGGGCCACTGCCCCAGGCCGCGCGGGCCTCGGCCTCGATCTCGCGCCGGTGGCCCTCCTGGCTGCGTGCCCACGACGCGACGCGGCGGGCGAAGTCCGGCGGCGACTCGGGCGACTCGATGAGCGGCTCCGACAGCGATGCCAGCATCTCGGCGAACGTGCGGCAGTGCCCGGCCAGCTCCGCGTCGCGCTGGTCGGCGTGGGGGTCGCCCGAGGCGCCCCGGCGCTCCAGCACGGCCTGCTCCTCGAGCACGTGGGCCTCGAGGCGCTCCGGGTGGTCGGCGTTCCAGCGCCTCATCTTCTCGGGCAGGGCGGGGTCGGCCCCCGGCCAGACCTCCGCCATGGCGTGACCGAGGTGGCGCATCCACGCCCGGGCGCTCGCGCCGCGGGCGCGCTCGATGCGGGTGGCCCGATCCGGCAGCGTTCCGCCCTCGGCGAGGAGGAACTCCTCGTGGATGGCCCGCGAGCCCTCCTCGACCATCATCGCGTCGAGGCCCTTGCGGTTGTCGGCCATCCAGCGGACCAGCCTGTCCGCGAGGCCGGTGTCGGGGGATCCCATTGGCTCACCGTATCCGTCGGTCATGTGGTTTTCCGTTCCGCCGCAGCCCGGGCGATACCTCGGATCATCCCGTTGAAGACGAATCCGTGTATGGGCCAGATCGCGTACCAGTACAGCCGTCCGAACAGACCGATCGGATCGAAGATCGCCGTCTGGCGGATGATCGAGCCGCCCGGCGACGGCTCCACCTCGAACTGCAGCCACGCCCGGCCCGGCAGGCTCATCTCCGCGCTCAGCCGCAGCAGCCGGTCCTGTTCGATCGCCTCGACCCGCCAGAAGTCGACCGTGTCGCCGGGCAGGAGGTGCACCGGGTCGCGCCGTCCCCGTCGGGTGCCGGCCCCTCCGAACGGGAGGTCGAGGAGTCCCCGCAACCTCCAGAGGAGGTTGCCGTAGTACCAGCCCTCGCGGCCGCCGATGCGCTGGATGGGGGCGAAGGCCTGCTCCGGGGGCAGCGGGACGCGCTGGACGCGCGAATCGACCAGGCGGGAGCCGACCGCGGCCCCTCCGAACGAGGGCTGGCCGGGGCCGGATGACAGCGCGTCCGACCACCGCGTGGAGGCGAACTCGTGGTCCTCGTTGATCAGTGCCCGCGCGATCGCCTCCCTGAACCCCCGCGGTCGCACCCGGAAGAGCTCGAGTCCGGCCGAGTCGGGTACCACCGTTTCGTTCTTGAGCCCTTCCACGAGGGCCCGACCGACGCGGGCGTAGACGGGCGTCACGAGGCCGAGCCACAGGCTCGAGAGGTGGGGGGTCAGAACGGGCACGGGGATCATGGCCCGGCGCAGGCCCTTCTGGCGCGCGTACTCGCGCATCAGCTCTCCGTAGGAGACCCGGTCGGGCCCCCCGATGCCCACCACCCGGCTCCCGTCGATCTCGATGTCGGCGGCCTCGAGCAGGTACTCCAGGACGTCCTCGATGGCGATCGGCTGGGTTCTCGTCGCCACCCATCGCGGGCAGATCATCACCGGAAGGCGGTCCACCAGGGCCCGGATCATCTCGAAGGAGGTGCTGCCGGAGCCGATGATGATGGCGGCGCGCAGCTCAAGGGTGGGCACCCCTGAGGCGGCGAGGATGCGTCCCACCTCCTGGCGGCTGGCCAGGTGGCTCGAGAGGTCGTCGCCCTCGCCGAGCCCACCGAGGTAGACGATCCGGCGCACCCCGGCGGCCCGCGCCGCCGCGCCGAACGACTCGGCGGCGGCGCGGTCCACCTCGCGATAGTCCGTTCCCCCCGCCATGGAGTGGATCAGGTAGTAGGCCGTGTCGACGCCCTCGAGCGCGGCGGGAAGGGAGGCCGGATCCTGAACGTCGCCCCGCACCACCTCGGTCGTCGGTGCCGTGCGGGCCGCCATCTGCTCGGGCCTCCGGCTCATGCAGCGGATCCGTCTGCCCGCCTGTTCCATCCGCTCGAGCAGTCGCCCGCCGACGTATCCGCTCGCGCCGGTCAGGAGCAGCAGCCCGCCCGTGGGCGGCGTCGGGGTCGGATCCTGGACGACGGTCATCGCCCCCAGGGTAACCTCGTTCGCGTCGGGCAGTCGGGGATCGGGAGGGCGCATGCGTGTTGCGGTGGTGGGTGCGGGCCTCGCGGGGCTCGCGGCCGCGCGCGGACTGACGGCGGGCGGGCACGAGGCGATCGTCTTCGAGAAGAGCCGCGGCATGGGCGGCCGGTTGGCCTCGCGTCGGGCCGAGGGCACCGTCCTCGATCACGGCAGTCCGGTCGTGGCGGCGCCCCCCGGCAGCGCCCTCCGCGCGCTGGTCGATGCGCTGGAGGCCGATGATCGGGTCGATCTGGACGACGGCCTCGCCTTCTCCTCCGGCGCGACGCGCCTGCCCAAGCTGATCGCCGCCGGCCTCGACGTGCGCCCGGGGATACGGATCGCCGCGCTTCGTGCGGCGTCCGGGGGCTTCGAGGTGGGCGACGAGCAGGGCAACACGCACGGGGTGGTGGACGCCGTCGTGCTCTGCGCGCCCGCGCCGCAGTCCGCCGACCTGCTGGAGCGCAGCCCGGAGTCCGGGCCGCGGGTGGCCGCCCTGCGCGCGGTCTCCTACGCGCCTGCCGTGATGATCCTGCTCGGGCTGCCGGCCGCGGACACCTCGTGGGACGCGATCGGCGCACCGGCCGCCCCGATCGGCGCGGTGCGCCGCGAGTCGCTCAAGGGGCGCCCGCCGATCGAGGGGGTGGAGCCGGTCGTGGTCCGCCTCGACGCGGCCGCGAGCGCCGAACTGCTCGAGGCGTCCGACGCCGAGGTCCTCGAGCGTGCGCTCCCCGCTCTCGCCGCCCTCCTCGGGCCGGCGGCGGCCCGGCCCGCGTGGTCGCAGGTCAAGCGCTGGCGCTTCGCCGTCCCCGAGGCGCCCGGCGACGCCGCCGCCATCAACCCGCCCGGGTCCCGCATCGTCGTGGCCGGCGACGCGCTGACGGGGGCCGGGTTCGGCTCGGCCGACCACCACCGGGTGTACGACAGCGGCATGTCCGCCGCGCGGCGGGTGGTGGCGTGAGCGCCCTGGGCCGGGCGGCCCGCGGAGCGGCGGCCGGCGCCGCGGCGGCCGCCGTGTGGTCGGCGCTCGAGCCGCTCGCGGCGCGCGCCCTCGGCACCACCTACACCGACGTGCGCCTGCTGGGGCGCCTCGCCGCGCCGCGCCGTTGGGCGGTGGCGGGGGCCGCCGTCCACCTGGCGAACGGCGCCGCCTTCGGCGCGCTGTTCGGCCTCGCCGGCCGGGGCGGTGTGCGCGACGGCCTGGCGTGGACCGGCGTCGAGACCCTCGCCACCTGGCCGGGGATGGCGCTGATGGACCGGATCCATCCCGACCGGCGATCGGGCCACTGGCCCGATCCGCTCCTCACCGACCGGCGCGTCTTCGCCCAGGAGGTCGTGATGCACGCGGTCTTCGGGACCGTGCTCGGCGCCATGACCCGCGGATCCGGCGCGGAAGCCGGCCGGTAGGCGCGCCCGGGGGCCTACCAGCGCTCCGGGACGCGGGCGATCTGCTGGGGGGCGGGAGGGTCCTTCGGGAACGATCGCCGCCTGGGCAGGGCGACCTTCTTCTCGCGCCTGCGGGCCGGTATGTGGTCGAGCAGGTGCTGCATCAGGTTGAGCCGGGCGCGGCGCTGGTCGTCGGCGTTGACGATGAACCAGGGGGCCTGCGGGGTGTCGGTCCGCGAGAGCATCTCGTCGCGGGCCTTCGTGTAGTCGGCGTACTTCGTGCGGGCCTCGAGGTTGACCGGGCTGAGCTTCCAGCGCTTGGTGGGGTCGTTGGCGCGCTCCTGGAAGCGCTCCTCCTGCACCTCGGCGCTCACGTCGAGCCAGTACTTCACGAGGATCAGCCCGTCTCTCACGAGCATGCGCTCGAGGTCGGGCACCGCGCTCAGGAAGTCCTCGGCCTGGTCCTGGGTGCAGAAGCCCATCACGCGCTCGACGCCGGCGCGGTTGTACCAACTGCGGTCGAAGAGGACGATCTCGCCCTTCGCGGGCATCTGCTCGATGTAGCGCTGGAAGTACCACTGGCCGGCCTCGCGCTCGCTGGGCACGCCGAGTGCCACGACCCGGTAGGAGCGCGGGTTGAGCTCGGCGCTGATGCGCCGGATGGTCCCGCCCTTGCCGGCCGTGTCGCGGCCCTCGAACACGACGGCGACCCGCATGCCCTCGTGCCGGACGGCGGCCTGCAGGTCGAGCATCTCGGCCTGCATGCGGGTCAGCTCCGCCTCGTACTCCTTGTTCCTCAGCTTGCCGCCCATCGCGCCGCCTCCCGCCTCGCCGTGTGGTGGGACCCTATGTCGCCGCCCCAGGACTCGCCCCCCACGGGGCGAAGGAGACCACGTGCCCTCCGACGGTCCATCCACGCGCGCCATCCTGCGCGTCGTCGCCGTCCTCGGCGGCGTCGCCCTCGTGCTCTGGCTGCTGTGGGTCTCGCGCGGCGTGCTCACCTGGCTCGCGATCGCGGCCTTCCTCGCGGTGGCGATCAATCCGCTCGTGAGCGTCCTGCACCGGCGATTGAGGCTGCGCCGCGCCGGGGCGATCCTCGTCGTCTACCTCCTGCTGACGGCCGTGGTCGCGGGCGCGGCCCTGGTGTTCGTGCCGCCTCTCATCGACGCCGGCCAGCAGGCCGCCGACGAGGTGCCCGCCTACGTCGACCGCCTCTCCCAGTCGAGCCTGGTCCAGGACCTCGATCGCGAGTACGGCGTGCTGAACCGTCTCGAGACGGAGGCGACCTCGACACTCGAGGGCATCGCCGGCCCGGACACCGCCTTCGAGTTGGCCTCCCGGGTCGTCAACGGCCTGTTCGCGCTGATCAGCATCGCGGTGATCTGCTTCCTGCTCAGCCTCTACGGGCCGCGCCTGCGCGCCTGGACGCTGTCCCACGCGGAGGGCGAGCGCCACGAGCGCATCGAACGGGTCTGCGACCGGATCTACCGGGTGATCTCGGGGTACGTGGTCGGGATCTTCCTGGTCGTGCTCACGGGCGGGTTCGCGGCGTGGGTCTTCCTGACGCTCGTCGGCGTCCCGTTCGCGCTGCTGCTGGCGTTGTGGGCCGCGCTCGCGTCGCTCGTCCCCCTGGTGGGCGCCACGATCGGCGGGGTGCCCTACATCGCGGTCGCCTTCTTCCAGAGCTGGCAGGTCGGCGTCGCCGCGATCGCCTTCCTGGTCGTCTACCAGCAGATCGAGAACAACGTCTTCCAGCCGGTGATCCACCGCTTCACGGTTCAGCTCAACCCGCTGTGGATCATCCTCGCCGTCCTCATCGGGGCCAACATCCTCGGCGTCCTCGGGGCCCTCCTCGCAATCCCGGTGGCGGGCATCGCGCAGGTGCTGATCCAGGAGTGGTGGAGCATGCGCCGGGGCGGCGCACCCGGCGACGGGCTCGTCCCGGCCGAGGGGGGGCCCGCCGGACCGTGAGGGCCCCGCTAGCCTGAGGGGGTGGACCCACGGAGCGCCGAGCTGCTGGAGCTGCCCGTCGTCCGGGAGAGGCTCGCCGGGCTGACCTCGTTCGCCGGCGGCCGCGCGCTGGCCCTGGCGATCGCGCCGTCGGCCGATCCGGCCGAGGTCGCCGACCGTGTCGCGCGCACCGAGGAGGCGCTCGTCCTGCGCGACCGGGGCCTCAGCGGCCCGGGCGGCGCCTTCGACGTCCGCGAGATGGTGGCCCAGGCCGCGCGCGAGGCGACCCTCGACGCGCAGATGCTCGCCGAGGTGCTGGCGACCGTGCGGATCTGGTTGGAGACGGCCGAGGCGCTCGCGCCCCTGGAGGAGCTGGCGCCGCTGCTGGCGCAGACCGTCGCCTCCCCGAGCGCGGCGTCCGCGCGACGGGTGGAGACGGCCCTCGCGCGGGCCCTCGACCCGCACGGCGGCCTGCTCGACACGGCCTCGCCCGAGCTTGCCTCGGTGCGCCGCCGTCTGGTGGGCGCCCGCCGCGCCGCGGCCGACCTGCTGCGCGACCTCGTCGTGCGGCTGCGCACCCACCTGCAGGAGTCGTTCACCACGTTGCGCGGGGGGCGCCCGGTGCTGGCCGTGAAGGCCTCGTCGCGCTCGGCCGTGCCGGGAATCGTCCACGACAGCTCGGGCTCGGGCGAGACGATCTTCGTCGAGCCGATCGCCCTGGTGGAGGCCAACAACCGCACCCGCCAGCTGGCGGCCGAGGAGGCCGAGGAGCAGGAGCGGATCCTGCGTGCGCTGTCGCGCCTGGTGGGGGAGGAGCGCGAGGTCCTCGACGACCTGACGGGAGCCCTCTCCGAGCTCGACCGCGCGCTCGCGTCGGGGGCGCTCTCGCGGGCCTGGGACGGCTGCCGGGTGGAGCCGGCGGCGGAGGTCGACCTGCGGGCGGCCCGGCATCCGCTGCTCGATCCGGCCACGGCGGTGCCGATCGACCTGCCGCTCGCCGGCACCCGCGCCCTGGTCGTCTCCGGCCCGAACACCGGGGGCAAGACGGTCGCCCTGAAGACGCTCGGCCTCCTGGCGATGTTGCACCAATGCGGCCTGCGGGTGCCGGCGGCGAGCGCGGGCCTGCCGGTCTTCGACCGGATCCTCGCGGACATCGGCGACGACCAGTCGATCGCCGAGAGCCTGTCGACCTTCTCGGCGCACGTGCGCCGGATCGTCGCGATCATGGGAGTCGCCGGGGAGCGCTCGCTGGTGCTCCTCGACGAGCCGGCCGCCGGCACCGACCCCGACGAGGGCTCACGCCTGGCGCAGTCGGTCATCGAGCGGCTCGTGGAGCAGGGGGCGCTGGTGCTCGCCACGACCCACCACCCCGAGGTGAAGGCCTGGGCCAGCACCTCGCCGTCGGCCTCGAACGCCGCGGTCGGGGTCGACGTGCGCACGCTCCGCCCCCTCTACTCGCTGAAGATCGGTGAGCCGGGCGCGTCGCACGCGCTGGGCATCGCCGAGGGGCTCGGCCTGGATCCGGCGGTGGTGGAGGCCGCCCGGCGGGCCGGTCCGCCCGAGCGCAGGGCCCTGGAGGCGCTGCTGACCGAGGCCGCCGGGGCCCGCGCGGCCGCCGACCGTGAGCTGGAGGCCGCCCGCGAGGCGCGGCTGGCCGCCGAGGGCGCCGAGCGGGCGGCCGCGGGACGCTCGCAGGAGCTGGAGCGTCGGATCGCGGCGTCGCGCGAGCGCGCCGAGTCGGAGCGGGTCGCCGCCCGGACGCGCGCCGAGGCCGAGCTGGCGGGACTCACCCGCGAGCTCTCTGATCTGCGCCGCGCGATCTCCGCGGCGCGCCGCGAGGAGGCCGGGCGGGCCGCCGAGATGGCCGAGCCCGCGGGCGAGCGCGCCCGCGAGCGCGACCGGCGCCTCGGCGCCGCGTCGCTGTCGGCCCAGCGGGCCCGCGCATCGTTGCGCGCCCCGAGCCCGGTGGGGCCGCGGGAGCAGGAGCCGGTGGCCGTGGGCGACGAGGTCGTCGACCCCGAGATGGGCTTCCGGGGGCGGATCCTCTCGATCGAGGGCGGCCGCGCGGAAGTGCAGGGCGGCTCGGCGCGGATGCGCGTGCCGGTGGCGCGCCTGGTGCGCGATCGCGCCGCGCGGCGCCGGTCGGAGCCCGAACCGGCTCCGCCGCCGCCGCCCTCGGGCCCGGCGGCGTCCTTCGAGATCGACGTGCGCGGGCGCCGCGCGGAGGAGACGCGGGGGACGGTCCGCGAGCGTATCGACGCGGCCGCGATCGCCGGGCTGGAGACGGTGCGCGTCATCCACGGGCACGGCACCGGGGCCCTGCGCTCGGTGGTGCGCGAGGAGCTCGTCAAGCACCCGCTGGTGGCGCGCGCCGAGCCGGCCCCGCCCGATCAGGGCGGGGACGGCGCGACGATCGCCTACCTCACCGACTGACGGGTCAGCCGGGGAAGGGGAGCTCGGAGATGCCCTTCAGGACGTTGACCGTGGGGGCCATCGTCCGGAACGCCTCGTCCTTCTGGAGCACGCCGACGGTCGAGACCGGCGTCTCCTGCATGCGCGAGAGCATCGAGGCGGCGTCGCGCGAGCGCGGGACGGCCTTGTAGGTGGAGACCAGGATGGCGTCGTAGCCGCCCTCCTTGGCCAGTTCGAGGGGCTTGGGCCACGTCGGGTCCACGACCTCGACCTCCCATCCCTTGCCCTGCAACCTCTCGACGGCGGTCTCGGAGCCGGGGAAGCGGACCTTCCCCTCCTTGTTGAGGACGACGTCGGTGGGAACGGTGACGAACAGTAGTTTTGGCATGGCGGAAAAGATTACCGACTCGCGCCGGCGCTCGTCGGGAGACCCGCCCGCGACCGGGGATGGCCGGCCGTCGTGCGCGAAACATCACCTCGCAACGGTCGCCACGAGCGGGAGCGCCAGTGTAGATTGCTCCCGCCGGCGGGTCCCGTGTGCAACCCGCCACGCAGCCACACACGCCAGACGATGCGACCCCAGGGGGGCCTAATGTCCATAAGCGCAAGCGATGTTCCCGACAAGACATTCCTGCAGACCGTCGGGGACCGGCGCAGCATCCGTTACTACGACCCGGACAAGCGGGTCGAGGACTGGAAGATCCAGGCGATCCTGCAGTCCGCTCGTCTGGCCTCCTGCCAGGGCAACATCAACGCCACCGAGGCGATCGTCGTCGAGCGCGGCAACTCCGACCTCTGGGACGAGATCGAGGAGTGCGTCTCCGGTTTCAACGTCCAGATCATCAACCAGAGCTCGCACCTGATCTTCTGGCTGACGAACCTGAACGCCTGGTACGGCCGCGCCAACGACGGCCTGTCGTCCCTGTCGCTGTCCGGCGCGCTGACCAAGTACCACGGCTGGAACTACGAGTTCACGATGACGCAGACGGTGCCGCGTCTCATGAGCTTCCCGACCGAGCGCACGGAGAACCTCCTCCGCTTCGAGACCGGTCAGGCCGCCGGCGCCGCGACGCTCGCCGCGAGCGCGCTCGACATCGGCAGCATCCTCATCGCCTTCGGCCGTAAGCCGGGCGGCGTCGAGAAGGCCTTCGGCCTCACCCCGAACCTGAAGTTCACCTGGGCGCACGCCTTCGGCTACCCGCTCGAGGACTTCAAGGCCGGCGGCCAGCGTCCGCGTCTGAAGTACAACAAGCTCTTCCACAACGGCGCCTACGGCGTTCCGTTCGAGAACGATCCGGCCGTTGATGAGGTGCTGACGGCCAAGGGCATGCTCCAGGAGCAGGCCCCGGACAGCGGCCGCGTCAAGGAGATCGACGCCCTCGCCGCCAAGTTCAGCCGCGACCCCGGCGTGGTCTCCTGGCCCGCCAAGGAGGTCAAGCGCCTGATGAACGACGACGACTGGGACTTCGGTCCGAACATCCGCAAGCGGGCCGAGGACGTGCTCGCCCAGGGCGGCCTCCCGGACTACCCCGAGGAGATGACCGAGACGTTCAAGAAGCTCCTCGAGGAGCACAACATCGACACCACCAAGTACCTGGGCTAGCACTCCCCGGTACCGGCTGGTCCCGCGGCCCCCGACCTTCGCCAGAAGGTCGGGGGCCGCTGTCGTCTGCGGGGCCCCCGGGGTGCGGCTCCCGCGAGCCCGCCCCACAGGGCGCACGACGGCGAGGCGCGCGAGGTCTCGGGAGAGGTCGTCTTCCGCAGTCGCCCCGGGCGCCTGCGGGTTCTCGTCCCCCCGGCGGCCTCAGCGCTCGGGGCCGCCCACCCGCGGTCCGATACCGTCCGAGCCGCGAGCGCCCGTAGCTCAGCTGGATAGAGCAGCGGACTTCTAATCCGCCGGTCGCAGGTTCGAATCCTGCCGGGCGCGCCTTGAAAGCCCTGCTCAGAGGCTACTTGTTTGGCTTCTGGGCGGGGTGGCGTTTCCGTAAGTATGAGCGTCTGAAGGCGTAGGGATGCGGTGGGGGAACGCCCAAGACGGTGGGGGAGGCGCCCCCGGGCGCGTCCGGAGTAGGCGCGGTGGAGGGAGTCGGGTTCCGGCGCGATTCGGCGCGCTCGACGCTTGCGGCTCGTGGCTGCGGCGGGAGGTCCGTTCGTCGGATCGATCTCGCCCTAGTCGGGTGAGGCTCGAGCGAAGCCCCCCGCGAACCCGCTGTCGCGTCTACGCCCCAGCGGCCGCCTCGGCGGCCACCCCGCTCGCCACGCTCGGATCGGAAGAGCCCCGTTTCAGCCTGGCCTCCCCGCGTGCGATAGGCGCCGGTATGGACGCTCAGCCGCGTCCGGGGTTCGCGGTGCTCGTCGGAATCTTGGCGCACCCGTCGCGCCGCCGGGCCCCTGGTCCTGGCGGACGTCAGGGCCTTCCCGGCTCCTCCGCCGGTCGCCGAGGCCCGCCGGCGGAGGCCACGCCCACGAGCCGATCCCACGTCCTCACGCGGGTCGCCTCGATGACATCGGGCGGGGAACTCGTGCCCCCGATACGCTGCGAGCTCGAGGGTGACGGAGTGTTCCGGTCGCCGTGACACTGGGGTCGCCGCGCTCGGCGGCGATCTGCGCGCTGCATCGGGCGCGTGACACGCGACACTCCGCCCGTGGTGGCCAGGTGCCCAGGGGGCGACCTGCGACTGCGGGGCCGGCTCGAGCCGGCGAGTCGTCGACCTGGGAGGTCGTTCTGCACGGCCGGGCCGTTCGGGATCTAGTCGGTCGCCGGCGATGGCGGGCTGCTTCGGCCTGGAGTCCTGTGGCCCACCGGCTGCTGTTGACCCGCGCGGCCTCCCTCGGGGACCTGGGGCGACGGCGTGATCCTGGGGCCGCCGCCGGACGGCTCGACATCCGGCTGGAGTGCCCTGCCGCTCGAGATCGTGGAGCCTGCCGCCGATCCTGGGTGCACGCTTCCATCTCGGCGAGGCCGGAGCATGTCGAGGGGCGAGCGGGATGGACTGAGCGGACGGCACGCGCGGCCGACGGCGCCCAGGGCCGGTCGCCAAGCCCAAGGTTCGATGCCCAGGTGAGGGCGGCGGCGGGGCCGGTGTCGCACTGCCGGGCCGCGGGATCGAGAACTCTCGCGCGCATGGGTGTCTCCACCTTCCTAGAGGGGCTGGCCAAGCAGCTTCTCGACGCGGGCGGGCCATCGCCAGGTCGAGTATGCTCTGAGGACATCAACGGCGTCCCGCGGCGCTGGCCCCGTCGGCCTGATGCGAGAAGCGGAACGGCGATGAGCGATAGCGACGAGCTGGACGTGCTCGGGCCGGTCGGGTAACTGGTGGCCGAGTTCCCTGCCGGGCAGGCGGACTTCACCGGCGAGGTCGCGGCCCAGCTGCGCGGCTGGCTGGATCAACCGCGAGCTGGTGCGGGTGCTGGACCTGCTGATCCTTCACAAGGACGAGCAGGGGGAGGTGCCCGAGGTGGATGGCAGCGGCACGAGGTGATCGAGGGCCTGGCGGGCGAGCAGTCCGGCGTCCCGATCGACGTGGAGGCGCTCGCCGCTCGCCGATGCCCGTTCGAGTGTTGGGATTTCCGGGAGCCGGTAGCCACTGAGAGGGCCACCGGGTGAACCTCAGCGTGACCTGCCAAGTCGCGCTGAAGGAGACCCGATGGCCCTCGATAGGGGTGCCGTGTCCGTCCAGAAGCGCGCGGGCGGCGCGGGGGTGTCGGCCAGGTGCGCGGAGACGGCGAGGGAGGCAGTAGTGTTCCCGCGGGCATCGGCCCGTCACCCCGACCCGGAGGTCCGCGAAGTGGAGCTCGTCTTCATCCTGATCGGCATCGTGATCGCCGTCGCCATCGCCGCCTGGTGCGCCTCGATCGCAGCAGGCAAGGGCCGCAGTCCCATCCTCTGGGGGATCCTCGGGTTCGTCTTCCCGCTGATCGCTCTGATCGTGATCGCCGTCTTGCCGGCCGCCAGCCCGCCGGCGGCCGGCTAGCTCCAGCGCCCTGCGGGCAAACGGCCCTCCCTCGGCGGGGAGGGCCGTTTGCTATCAGGCACGGTGGACGGCGTCCAAACGCTTCCGGACTCCGACCGATGCCGTGATGGAGAGAGCGGGCGGTCGCGCGGACCGCTTGGCCGCCGCGCGGGGCACATCGACGCGAGGGAGCCAATGTCCAGCACCGCCGGCGCCGAGGAGAGCGTCTGCTCCCTCAACCATCGAGCGCCTCCTTGTGTCCTGATTGATTGATGCGCGTGCAGTAGCGCGCCATCGAGTCGAGGATCTGATCGGCGGTCTTGGTCCAGACGTAGGGCGGCGTGATCGGCCCCGGGGTTTCGCGCCGTCGCCGTCTTCTGGGATCGTCGATCTCAGACGAAGGAGACACGGCACCATGGGACGCCCGAGGAAGCACTCCGAGGAACTGCGCGAGCGCGTCGTGCGCCTGGCGCGTGAATCCGAGCGCGGGATCGCCCGGTCGCACGCGAGCGATCCTCGGCCCCGGACGTCTGTCCGATCCCGGAGCCGGTCACCCACCCTCAGGGGACGGAGCAGCACGAGCTCTCGCTGAGAGATCAGCGGCTTCGGTGTTTCCGGCGGAGCAGAGGCAGACCCCGCAGCCCAATGGGGGAACCCGCCTATGCCTTTTCGTAAGCCGGTGGTGATCCTCCCTGCATGTCCGTGGTCGTCTTCAATAACCGAGGCGGCCGACGATGCCCGGTCCGGGGGCTCCAGCGCCGGGCTCACACCTGGAGGAGACGCCATGTCGAATGTCCCGGCCGCCCGCCGTCGCCACGCACGTCGGTGCGATCGCGGGCATCGGCCCAGGGAGCGGCGACATCCGGAACACCGGGTGCTCCCGGATACGATACGAGCGAGCCATGCGAGCGGTTCGTGGGTACCCCACCCCACCGCCGGCATCGCACGCCGCACCCATCCACGACCGCCTGAGGCACTTCCGTGACGACGAACGCACTCGACTTCTCGCGTGAGACGGTTTCCATCTCGGACGCCCGGCTCGCGAAGCTCCGCTACTTCAACCTGGTGATGGGGGTCATCCACCTCGTCTCGGGTGCGCTGATGGTCATCCTGGGAAACGACTTCGAGCTGGACATCAGCACCTTCAGCCTGAACGGCCCCCCCGGGACCCCCCTCTCCGATGGAACGCTGTACTCCGTCCTAGGCGTGCCGCTGGCGTGGGGCACGGCAGCCTTTCTCCTGCTGTCCGCGTTCTTCCACTTCCTCATCGCGTCGCCGATCGGATTCGGGAAGTACGGCTCCGAGCTGCGGCGGGGGCGGAACCGATTCCGCTGGGTCGAATACGCGTTGTCATCGACGCTCATGATCGTCCTGATCGCGCTGATCACGGGCATCACCGACCTCGCCGCGCTGATCGCCATCGCGTTCGTCAACGTCGCGATGATCCTCTTCGGCTGGATCATGGAGATGGTCAACGCTCCTGATCGCCCGACCTGGTGGACCCCGTTCTGGTTCGGCTCGATCGCCGGAATCGGGCCGTGGATCGCGATCGCGGTCTACCTGGTGGTCAACATCAACCAGGAGGGAGCCGAGAGCCCACCGGGCTTCGTCTACGCGATCCTGATCACGATCTTCGTGTTGTTCAACATCTTCGCGATCAACCAGTGGCTGCAGTACCGCAAGGTGGGGAAGTGGTCCGACTACGTCTACGGCGAGATCATCTACATCGTGCTCAGTCTGGTTGCCAAGAGCCTGCTGGCGTGGCAGATCTTCGCCAACACGCTGATCGGGTAGCCCGCGACTCGGGACCACCGGCCCCTCCATGATCCGGCGGCGTGCCTCAGGAGAACTCCTCGGCATCGGCTGCCGGGGTTGTGCGGCATGCCCGCAACAGCGCCGCGGCACGGCCCGGGTGGGCGCGGAGGCGACCGGCGCGCTCTCCTGGCCCGTAGGAAGGGCCCGCTCACGCGGGCCCTTCAGGCATGCCGATCGGCAGGAGGTCACTCCGTATCAGGTGTACGACCTCGAGCACTCCGGGCACAGCCCGTAGGATCATCCGTCTTCAGCGCATCTGCGAGAGGAGAACACGCGATGAGGAACATGAAGAAGATGGTCGGGCCGCTCATCGCCGCCCCGGCAGCGGTCGCCTCGATGTCGGTCGCCTTGGCGGCGGTCGTGAAGAAGAAGAAGATGGTCGGGCCGCTCATCGCCGCCTCGGCGGCGGTCGCCTCGATGTCGGTCGCCTTGGCGGCGGTCGTGAAGAAGAAGGGCCAGAAGGCCAAGCAGGAAGGCGGGGCCGACAACGAGGGAGGCGGGAGGCGCTGGCCCCGTCGTTGCCGGTCATCGGGCTGACGACGGGCTAACGACAGGGGGTGGCCGGAGGTGGGTCGCGCTCCCGAAACCCGCATGGCTAGGCGGTTCAGGTAGCCCCAGGTAGCTACCGCACAGAACTTCTGATCCGCCAGTCGCAGGTTCGAATCCTGCCGGGCGTGCTTCTGGCTCGCCTTTCTCTGCGGTCCCCGTTCCACGCCCGCGCCCAGGGAGTAGAAGGCGAGCGCCACGAGCCACGCGGGTGGCGTGACGCAGAACACGTCGACATCCATGCTGTCGTGCATCCCCCCACAGCAACACCATCGTTCCCAAGAGGATCACAAGCTCGGGAATCCGCACGCGCGAGCATGGCGTCAACGCACCTCCGGTCGGCTTTGGGCGTAGACGACAGCCGGCTGCCCTGGTCGCACGGAGCCGGTCGGTATGTCCGGGCCCGCATCCAAGAGGGGCTCTGCCGCGCGGGGACTCGAGAGCGGCAACCGGTTGGCGCCTGCTCCGGTGGCCGAGCCCGCGAGGCGCCGTCCGAACGGCGAGCACGAACCCTACGAATCGGCGGTTTCCCTGAGTCGCCGAAGTGAGGAAGTCTTGCCCACGGCGATGAGCGAGGGGGACACCGCTCGACGCTGCAGCACGGGGAACGCGAGTGGAGGGAGGGCACTCTCCGCTCGCGTCCTCGTCTGCGGGGTCCGGGGCGTGGCTCCTCGAGGTGGTCGGCGAACGCGAGGCCGCTTGAGGCGCGAGACTCTCGACACGAGGCCGGCGAAGGCGCCGGGCCCGCGGAGGCGCGCCCCGGGGTCGAGCAGCCGGTCCTGAGGGTTCCGGGACGGGTCGGGGCGTCGGGATGACGGGCTCCCGGCGCAGCGCCCGCGCGGCTCCGGGTACCATTCGACTCCGAAGGAGGACCGCCTTGGAAGGCTTCACGCTGGAGTACGACGGCTTCGAGCCGGACGAGGAGGGCCTGAGAGAGGCGCTCACCTCGACCGGCAACGGCTACTTCTGCACGCGCGGTTGCGCGGAGTGGGAGGACGCCAACAGCCTGCACTACCCGGGGACCTACGCCCACGGCGTCTACAACCGTGAGACGACCATCATGAGCGGCGTGCCGGTCCCCAACGAGGATCTGGTCAACCTGCCGAACTGGCTGGTGCTCAAGCTGCGTATCGAGGGCGAGGAGGTGCTCAGGCTCGGGGACATCGAGCTGCTCTCCTACCGCCACGAGTATGACGTGCGGGCCGCCGCCGTCTCCCGCGTCCTCCGTTTCCGCGACCACGCAGGCCGGGAGAGCACGCTGCGCAGCCGTCGCTTCGTCAGCATGGCGCACGTGCACCAGGCGGGCCTCGAGTGGACCCTCACGCCGGAGAACTGGTCGGGCCGGATCGAGGTGATCTCGGCCCTCGACGGCCGGGTCTCGAACCGCGGAGTCGCCCGCTACCGCCCACTGGAGGGACGGCACCTCGAGCCGGTGCTCCCGCGGACGTTCGGGCCCGAGGTGATCGCGCTGATGGTCCGCACGCGCCAGTCGCGGATCTATGTCGCCAACGCGGCCCGTACGCGCGTCTACCGCGGGGACGACCCCGTACCCGTTGGCGTGGAGCCGGACCTCTACCAGATGGAGGACTACGTCCAGCAGGCGATCCGCCTGGACGTGACCCAAGGCGTCCCGGTCCGGGTCGAGAAGATGGTCGCGCTCTACACCGCACGCGACCACGCCATCAGCGAGCCGCTCGCGAACGCCGGCAAGTCGGTGCGGGACTACCCCGCCTTCGAGGAGGCTCTCGAGGACCATCGCGCGGCCTGGGAGGAGCTCTGGGACGCGTGCGATCTCGTCCTGCCGGGTGACGCCCGCGTCCAGGCGCTGCTGCGCTTCCACATCGCGCACGTCCTCCAGGTCTGCTCGCGACACACGGCCGAGCTGGACGCGGGCGTCCCCGCGCGCGGCCTGAACGGGGAGGCGTACCGCGGGCACGTGTTCTGGGACGAGCTCTACGTGTTCCCGTTCCTGAACTTCCGCCTGCCCCAGATCAGCCGGCATCTACTGCTCTACCGCGCGCGGCGCCTTGGGGAGGCCCGCAGGGCGGCGCAGGCGCTCGGCCACCGCGGCGCGATGTACCCGTGGCAGAGCGGCAGCGACGGCCAGGAGGAGACGCAGGTCGTCCATCTCAACCCGCTCTCGGGCCGCTGGGAGCCGGATCTCAGCCACAACCAGCGCCATGTCAACGCCGCCATCTTCTACAACGTGTGGCACTACTTCCAGGCGACCGGCGACGTCGAGTTCATGCTCGACCACGGGGCCGAGATGATGCTCGAGATCGCCCGCTTCTGGTCGTCGATCGCACACTACGAGCCCGAGCGCGACCGGTACGAGATCCACGGGGTGATGGGCCCTGACGAGTTCCATGAGAAGTACCCCGAGGCGACCGAGGGAGGGCTGCGCAACAACGCCTATACGAACGTCATGGTCGCGTGGATCTGCGAGATCGCCCAGGAGGTCCTCGACCTGCTTCCGGCGAGCCGCGCCTCGGCCCTGCGCCGGAGGATCGAGCTGGGTGACGAGGAGATCGCGACATGGGCGCAGATGAGCCGCAAGATGTTCGTGCCCTCGCACGGCGACGGCATCATCAGCCAGTTCGAGGGATACGAGCACCTCGCCGAGCTCGACTGGGACGCCTACCGTGCCAAGTACGACGGCGGGATCGCGCGCCTGGACCGGATCCTCGGCGCCGAGGGTGACGATCCCGATCGCTACAAGCTGGCCAAGCAGGCCGACACGGTCATGCTCTTCTTCCTTTTTCCCGAGGAGGAGCTCAAACGGTTGTTCGAGCGACTCGGCTACGAGCTCACCGCCGACGCCGCACGCCGGAACATCGACTACTACGACCGCAGGACCTCGCACGGCTCGACTCTCAGCTACGTCACCCACGCCGCCGCGTTGGCCGAGCGGGAGCCCGAGAGCTCGTGGGAGCGGTTCCTCGTCGCGCTCGAGAGCGACGTCGGCGACATCCAGGGCGGCACGACCAAGGAGGGCATCCACATGGGGGTGATGTCGGGCACGCTCGATCTCGTCCAGCGTGGGTACCTCGGCACCATCATCAGGGGCGACGTGCTGCACTTCGTCCCGCGGCTGATCGATCGCCTCGAGGGTCTCTCCTTCTCGATGCTGTTCCGCGGGACGCCGATCCGGGTCGGAGTCGGAGGCGGCCGGCTCACGGTCGAGGTCCATTCCGAGGGCGCCGGCGGGCCGATCAGCATCGGCGTCGGCGACGATGTCCGCGAGCTGTGCCCGGGCGATCGCCATGCGTTCGCGCTCGGCGTCGATCCGGCCTGAGCCCCGGGGTGGCACGCGAGCGGCGCGACGGGTTCCGAGCCGTGATCCTCGACGTCGACGGCGTGCTCGTCGACTCGCCGCACGAGCACGCCTGGCGTGAGGCGCTGCAGGAGCTCATGGAGGGGCCGTGGCGCGACATCCGCGGCAGCACCTCGTGGGAGCCCGGCGCACCCGCCCCGGACGTCTACCGGGAGGTGATCTCGGGCAGGCCGCGCATGAGCGGTGCGCGCGCGGCCCTGGAGCACTACGGGGTCCCTGACATCGCGGAGCGCGCCGAGGCCTACGCCGCGCGCAAGCAGGCGATGGTGGTCGAGCTGATCGAGGCGGGGCGATTCACTGCCTACCCCGATGCCCTGGGATTCGTGCTCGCGGTCAGGGCGGCAGGCATCCGGCTGGCGACGGCCTCGTCGTCGAGGAACGCCCGGCTGCTCCTCGGCAGGATCCGCCTCGACGTCTTCGCGCGCGAGAGCGGGCTCACCCACGACTTCGTGACCCCCGGGTTGAGCCTGCTCGGGCTGATCGACGTCAACGTCTCCGGCCGCCGGTTCGAGCAGGGCAAGCCGCACCCCGAGATCTTCCTCACGGCGGCCGCCGAGCTGGGCTGCCCGCCGGACCGCTGCGTCGTCGTCGAGGATGCCGTGTCGGGGATCCAGGCGGCCACGGCCGGGGGGATGAGGGCCCTCGGCGTCGCCCGGGCGGATGACGCCCGGATGCTCACCGACGCCGGCGCGGCTCTCGTCGTCACGTCGCTCGACCGCGTGGACGTGGCCGGCCTGACCCGTGGTCTGCTGATCGCCAAGGAGCACTGAGCGGGGCCGAGTCGTCGCGGCCGCTGACGGCGCCCGGCGGGGCCGATGGGTCGAGACTCCGCGGCCGGCGAGGTACAGGTACATGCCGCCCCCCACGAGCCCGAAGTACGGCCACGCCGGGCTGCCCGCGATCAAGAGCATCCCGGCGACGACCATCGGCCAGAGCGTGAGGCTGTCCCAGAGCGCTTCGCCGCGGACGTCGGCCCGGAAGGCCGGTTCGAAGCGAGCCGGCGCCGAGGGGCCGACCGGGGCGTGAGAGGCTCGAGACGCTGCGGGCCCTCGCCCTCCGGCACGGGAATGCCTTCCCACAGACGGCTCTCGGGGGCGGCGGGGTGCCGAAGGGGCGCCCGGCGCCGGGCGCCCCTTCGCGAGAGGTCAGCGAGGAGCACCGCCGCGGCAATCACGCTTCGTCCTGCGATGGGCGATGCGAGCGGCCTCGCGGTCGACGCGGGGGCGCACCGGATGCGCCCGAGCGACCGTCAGCCGGGGTCGTGCGTGCGATCGCCCGTCCATCCGAAGGCCGCGTGGATCATGCCGGCCAGCAGGCGGCTGTGCGCGCTCATCAGCACCGCTCCGGGGATCAGCGGCGCGGGTACCGCGCCGCGCGCCATCCAGTCGTCGATCGCCTGCGCCTGGCCCTCGAGGGCGGCCTCGGTGAGGCGAAGCGGCAGGAGGCCGGCCGCCAGGACCGCGCGCGCCGACGCGCCGATCGGATCGGCGCCCGCCGCCGCCGCGCTGGCCGGCGGATCGTGCGGGGGCGGGGCGGGGGCCGGCGGGCGCGCGACGTCGGGCAGATCCTCCGCCCGCACCTGGGCGGAGAGCAGGTCGCGCGGCGGCGGCACCGCGCGGCGGCGGCGGGCGGGTGATCGCCTCTCAGTCACCGTTCGCCGCCCGGGTCGGTGCCGCCCACTCCTCGACCTCGCCGGCCAGGGCGCGAAAGTCCTCGGCGGCGCGGCTGCGCGGGCCCGCCAGGACGTTGCGGCCGGCCCGGGCCGCGTGGCGGACGGCGATGTCGGTGCGCACGACGGTGCTCATCATGTCCGGCCCGAACCGGCTCTCGGCCTGGGCGAGCACGGCCCGCGCGTCCAGCGTGCGGTCCTCCCAGCGGCTGCGCAGCACCCGCGGGCCCTCCAGGGCCGGGTTGAGGGCGGGCCGCACGCTGCGGATGGCCGCATCCATCGCCTCCAGCCCGAGGTAGGCCAGCGTCTCGGGGATCAGCGGCACGAGCGCACCCTGGGCGGCCACCAGGGCGTTGGTGCTGAGCAGATCGACGGCCCGTGGGCCATCCAGCAGGGCGTAGTCGTAATGCTCGCGCACCGCGGCCAGCCGCTCGCGCAGCAGCCCCTGGGGAAGCTGCGCCCAGCCGACCGCCGCGGCCAGGTTGCCCAGGCGCCGGGAGGCCGGCAAGACATCGACCCGCTCGAGCGCCGGAGCCGGGCGGATCGCCTCACCGATGGCGCGCTGGTCGAGTAGGACCTCCAGCAGGGCCTGGCCCTCATCGCTGACGCCCAGCCACAGGCTCGCGTTCGCCTGAGCGTCGAGGTCGACGACCAGCACCCGCCGCCCCCGCTCGGCGAGCGCCGCCGCCAGGGAGACCGTCGTGGTGGTCTTGGCGCTGCCGCCCTTCTCGTTGACGATGGCAAGAACCCACACCCGCCGCACGCTAGCGCCCGGCGCGGGCGGCCGCGTGGCCGGCCATCACCAAATCGGGGCCGACCCCCCTCGGAGCGCCGCTCGCAGCGCGACAACCGGCGCCCCCTCGGCCTCCTTCGGCAAAGCCGTGGCCAGGTCGCGGCCGCGGTCGAGCACGGGAATCCGGTCCACGACGCGACCCGAGAGGCCGATGGCGGCGTGCCTCGACTCGCGCTCAGCCCGCTCAGCCGGAGTGGTCCCCTCGCCGAAGCGCGCCAACACCTCGCTGAGGCCGACCGTCGCATGTTGCTCCCGGTTGGGGACGGTGTGCGGCCACTCGAACGGCGGTCTGGGCCGTTCCTACGGACGACCGCATCGCTCTGTCATCCGCCGTCCGCCTCGGGCCTGCGGGACCTGCCGCGCGACCGGTCCCCTCACAGCTCGGGCGCCGGCGTCTCCAGGGCCCAGCTCGCCTCGGCCACCGCCCCGCCGCCCCTCTCGTAGTACTCGACCACCACCTCGTGGGCGCCGGCGGTCAGGGTCGTCAGGGCGCTGTTGGTCTGGGGGGCGTGGTCGGTCCAGTTGTCGATCACGCCGCGCCGTCCACGAACAGGCGCACGCCGTCGTCGGAGCGGGTGGTGAAGCGCCAGTCGCCGGCGGCGAAGTCCTCGCTGGCGGTCCAGCGGGCCGAGAAGTTGTCGTTCGGGACCTGCGCAGCCGGGCTGCCGGTGCCCCAGTCGTTGGCGATCTCGGTCTCGCAGCGGCTCAGCACCGGCGTGCCGGCGAGGTCGCGGTTGGCGAAGTACTCGGCGGTGAACTCGCCGGGCTGGCAGCTGGTCGGAGGCGGCGGGGGCGTCGTCCAGGCTGCCAGCTCGCCTCGGCCACCGCCCCGCCGCCGTTCTCGTAGTACTCGACCACCACCTCGTGGGTGCCGGCGGTCAGGGTCGTCAGGGCGCTGTTGGTCTGGGGGCGCGTGGTCGGTCCAGTTGTCGATCACCGGCGCGCCGTCCACGAACAGGCGCACGCCGTCGTCGGAGCGGGTGGTGAAGCGCCAGTCGCCGGCGGCGAAGTCCTCGCTGGCGGTCCAGCGGGCCGAGAAGTTGTCGTTCGGGACCTGCGCAGCCGGGCTGCCGGTGCCCCAGTCGTTGGCGATCTCGGTCTCGCAGCGGGTCAGCACCGGCGTGCCGGCGAGGTCACGGTTGGCGAAGTACTCGGCGGTGAACTCGCCGGGCTGGCAGCTGGTCGGAGGCGGCGGGGGCGTCTCCAGGGCCCAGCTCGCCTCGGCCACCGCCCCGCCGCCGTTCTCGTAGTACTCGACCACCACCTCGTGGGTGCCGGCGGTCAGGGTCGTCAGGGCGCTGTTGGTCTGGGGGCGCGTGGTCGGTCCAGTTGTCGATCCATGTCGCGCCGTCCACGAACAGGCGCACGCCGTCGTCGGAGCGGGTGGTGAAGCGCCAGTCGCCGGCGGCGAAGTCCTCGCTGGCGGTCCAGCGGGCCGAGAAGTTGTCGTTCGGGACCTGCGCAGCCGGGCTGCCGGTGCCCCAGTCGTTGGCGATCTCGGTCTCGCAGCGGGTCAGCACCGGCGCGCCGGCGAGGTCGCGGTTGGCGAAGTACTCGGCGGTGAACTCGCCGGGCTGGCAGCTGGTCGGAGGCGGCGGGGCGTGGCCGAGACCGTCAGCTCCTCGGGTCGCCGTGGCGGTGGCGCCGCCGTCGTCGGTGACCCGCAGACCGACCGTCACCGGCCCGGCGGCGGAGTAGCTGGCGGTGGGCGTTGGCGACGGTCGAGCGTCGTCGAACTGGCCGTCACCGTCCAGATCCCACTCGCGCCCGGCGATGGTGCCGTCGTTGTCGCTCGAGGCTGTCGGTGCACAGCTGACCTCGCTCGCCGACGGCCGGCGTCAGGCTGCTGGCGTCGAAGGAGGCGATCGGGTCCTCGTTGGCCGGCGGCGGCGCGGCCGAGACCGTCAGCTCCTGGGTCGCCGTGGCGGTGGCGCCGCCGTCGTCGGTGACCCGCAGACCGACCGTCACCGGCCCGGCGGCGGAGTAGCTGGCGGTGGGGTTGGCGACGGTCGAGTCGTCGAACTGGCCGTCACCGTCCAGATCCCACTCGCGCCCGGCGATGGTGCCGTCGTTGTCGCTCGAGGTGTCGGTGAAGCTGACCTCCTCGCCGACGGCCGGCGTCAGGCTGCTGGCGTCGAAGGAGGCGATCGGGTCCTCGTTGGCCGGCGGCGGCGCGGCCGAGACCGTCAGCTCCTGGGTCGCCGTGGCGGTGGCGCCGCCGTCGTCGGTGACCCGCAGACCGACCGTCACCGGCCCGGCGGCGGAGTAGCTGGCGGTGGGGTTGGCGACGGTCGAGTCGTCGAACTGGCCGTCACCGTCCAGATCCCACTCGCGCCCGGCGATGGTGCCGTCGTTGTCGCTCGAGGTGTCGGTGAAGCTGACCTCCTCGCCGACGGCCGGCGTCAGGCTGCTGGCGTCGAAGGAGGCGATCGGGTCCTCGTTGGCCGGCGGCGGCGGTGGTGGTGCGGAGCCGTCGGTCAGCGTGATCTCGTCGATGTAGAACGCGTCGCCCGCTCCGGCGCCCCTCAGACCGACGTAGATCTCGATGCGGTTGCCGGCCGCGAGGGGGACCAGCTCCGAGGTGACGGCCTGGAAGGTGGCGGTGAGGAAGACCGAGGTCCCGGCGACGCTGCGAAGGGTCGTGCCGGACGGGCTGACCTCGCGCAGGAAGAGCTCGACCTCCTTGCCGACGGCCGACGGGGAGGCGGCCTTCACGAAGGCGCGCCCGGTGTGGGTGAGGCCGGCGGAGGCGTCGGTGACCGAGGCCGGCGAGTCGTCGATCGTGAATGCCGTGCCGGCGGTGCGGGTGACCTTCGCGACCCAGACGCCGCCCGGCGCGTCGGCGAGCTGCTCGCGCGCGAGGCTTGCCTGCCAAGTGGTCCAGTTGGCGAGGTCGGTCTCGAACGATCCGTTGGCGACATAGTCGGTGCCGGGGTCGGGGGCGGGGTCGGGGTCGCCCGGGTCGGTTATCCCGATGGAGACCTCGTCGAAGGCGCTCGGCTCGGCGGTGCTCGTGGCGCGGACGTTGACCGAGCCGGCGGCGGGAACGGAGGCGGGGGCCTGGTAGAGCCCGCTGGTGGTGACCGTGCCGACCGTGGTGTTGCCGCCCGTGACGCCGTTGACCGCCCAGGTGACTCCCGGCGGGCCGTCTGTGACCGCGGCGGTCAGCTGGGCGCTGGTGGCGATGTCGAGGCTGGCGGGCGCGCCGGAGATGGCTACCGCTGTCTGCGACGGCGCCTGTCCCAGCGTCATCGAGACCGATGCCGCCGCGGGCGTGCGCGGGAACTGGCTGCTCGAGTCGTTGGCCGAGAAGGTGAAGCTGTCGGGCCCGCTGTAGCCGCCCGCCGGGCGGTACGTCACCGAGCTCCCGCTGATCTCGGATCCGACCGCCAGCACGGTGGCGCCCGAGCGCAGCGAACCGTGTGCCGGGAGGCTCTCGATGCGGAAGCGCCGCGATCCGGGGGAGCCGAACGACTGCGAGGTGAGAGTGATCGAGGAGTCCGCGCCGGTCGGCACCGTGCCCGCGTTGACCGCGGTGGCGACGTAGCCGGGCACGGTGCTCGACGACGACGCGTATGCCGGGTCGTTGTTGGTCTCGTCGAGCTCCGCGACGACGTTGTCGGTGTCGATCTCGGCGGCCAGCCAGTAGACGCCGGGCTGCACGTCGGACACGTCGACCCACTGCAGCGCCAGGCTGGCGCCGTAGCGGTCGCGCCAGCCGGCCGAGACGCCCATGGTGATCGACGAGGCGTTCGGGTTGTTCTGATGGCAGAAGTTGCTGTTGATGTAGACGGCCGATGGCGGTCCGTTGGTTTCCCGGCGCTGTGTGTCCTCGAGACAGAAGCCGACCTTCTGGCCGGGCGCGACCTCAGCTGTCTTCGCCTGGTTCCAGAGCGAGTAGCGGGCGATGCGCATGAAGTGGAAGTGGTTGTGACCGTCGGCGGTCTCGAAGATCACCTGGGGCGCCCCCCCGGCCGGCGGATCTATGGGCTGCATGCCCGAGGGAGTCCTCACGTACTGGCGCACGGTCTGGAACTCGGCGCCGGAGCGGTCGGATCCGCGGATCTCGAAGGGGCCCGGGCCGATGTTGTGGACGTAGCCGTCGAAGCGCAACAGCAGCGCCTGCGTCGAGTCGGGATACGTGTACTCGTCGAAGGCCGGGAAGGCCGGCGGGTCGGCCACCAGGTCCGGCAGCTCGGCTCCGTCGGGAGCAGCGAGTGCGACGATGGGAACGGCGGCGGCGAGCGACGCCGCGATCGCCATCAGGAGCATGAAGCGCCGGCGAAAAGACACGAGGGTGACCATCCCATAGGTCCGATACGAAGAAAACTGGCCGATCGTCGAGGCATTTGTCACACAAAGGGTGAAGGTGGCCGGACCTGCTGAGATCGGGCGACTCGCTGTGAGAAGCCCCGATTTCCGGCGATCGAGAGGACCGCGACCGCGACCGCGTGCGGCGAGTTCGCGGAGACCTCGCTTGCGGATCCCGCGATCAACACCGGCCGCGGCGACGCCGTCGGGGGCGAGTTCCAGGGCGGGACGACGCGGCCGGCCCGGGTGCGCGTCCCGGCGCTCTGCATCGACGCCGCCGTGCGGGTGGTGACCTCCGACGGGCGCTAACCGACATCTGGTCGCGGAAGGGCCGCGCGCGCCTGGTGCTCGTTGCCTGCGGCGGCACCTTCGACCGGTCCATCGGGCGTTACCCCCCTAGGAGGTCTCCACGGGCGAGTCGCGGTGGCTGGCCGCGATCCATCCTGGCGGCCCGACGGGCGACCCAGGCGCATCCGACGCGTCATGATGTCGGCCGCGCGGAGACGGGAAAGGGACGATGGGGGCGGTTGTGAGCGAGCACGTCGATGTCGCGATCGTGGGGGCCGGGCCGGCGGGGTCCACCGCCGCCTACCGGCTCGCCGCCGCCGGGGCGCGTGTGGTGCTCCTGGACCGGATGTCCTTCCCCCGCGACAAGCCCTGTGGCGGCGGGCTCACCAAGCGGGCCACGCGGATACTGCCCTTCGACGTGAGCCCGGTCGTCGAGGACGCCGTCGACAAGCTCGATGTGCGCCTGCGGTATGCCCGGATGGCCCGCCAGACCTTCAGCGAGCCGGTCGCCCTCATGACCCAGCGCCGGCGCCTCGACCACTTCCTCGCCGAGCGGGCCGCCGAGGCGGGCGCCGACTTCCGCGACCACGTGCGCGTGCGCGACATCGAGACCGACGACGCACGGCCCGTCGTCGTCTTCGAGGGAGGCGGGCGGATCACCGCCTCGGTCGTCCTCGGCGCCGACGGCGCCAACGGCGTCAGCGCCAAGGCGCTCGGGCTGGGCTCGGACCGCATGTTCGGCGTCGCCCTCGAGGGCAACGCAGAGATGACGCCCGACCGGGAGCGCCGGCATCGCTCGCGCGTGACCCTGGAGCTCGACACGGTGCCCGGCGGATACGCGTGGGTCTTCCCCAAGGGGGACCACATCAACCTGGGCGTCGGCGGCTGGGCCGGCGAAGGCCCCCGCCTGCGCGAGCACCTGCGCCGGCTCTGCGCGGCCCACGGCGTGCGCGACGAGGAGCTGACCGCGGTGCGCGGCCACCGGATGCCCCTGCGCAGGGCCTGGACGGGCGTCGCCCGGGGTCGCACGGCCGTGGTGGGCGATGCGGCCGGGCTGATCGACCCCCTCTCGGGCGACGGGATGTTCGAGGCCTTCCTCAGCTCGGAGCTGGCCAGCGCGGCGGCACTCGAGGTGCTCGCCGGCAGCGCCTCCTCCATGGCGCCCTACGGCCGCCGCCTCCAGCGCTCGCTCGCCGGTCACGCCGCCACCGCATGGGCCGCCCGCGCGGCGATCGAGCGCGTTCCGACGCTCGCCTGGCACGTCCTGCGCACCCGTCCCGCGGGCCGTTTCCTCGCCCACCGGCTGGCCAGCCGGCCGCTGGAGGTCGAGGTGCCGCTGATCGGCGGCGTCGAGCGAGCCGCGCGAAGGATCCTCGGACCTCAGGCCCTGTGATATTCGACCGCGCCACTCGTCGGTGAGTGGCGCGGTCGAGTCGTAGAGTGCCCGCGTGCCGGGCCGCCGACGACGCCAGCAGGAAGGGCTCGATCGCGTCCTCGGCGCACCCGCGCTGTTCGCGACGGCGTACGGGAACGTCGGCTCGTCGATCTACTACGCGCTCGGCGTCACGGCGGCCCTGGCCCTCGGCCTCACGCCGCTCGTGTTCATCATCGCGGGGCTCATCTTCGCCCTGACCGCCGCGACCTATGCCGAGGGCACCGTCCGCTTCCCCGAGGCCGGCGGGTCCGCCAGCTTCGCGCGTCAGGGCTTCAACGAGGTCGTCAGCTTCGGGGCCGCCTGGGCCCAGATGCTCAACTACATCATCACGATCGCCATCTCGGCCTTCTTCGTGCCGCACTACCTGTCGATCTTCTGGACCCCGCTCAAGCAGAACCCCTGGGACGTGATCGTCGGCGCCGTCGTGATCGTCCTCCTGGTCGCGGTGAACATCGTCGGGGTGAAGGAGGCCGCCAAGCTCAACATCGTGCTCGCGGTCGTCGACTTTGCGACCCAGGCGCTGCTGGTGCTGCTGGGCTTCGTGCTGATCTTCTCGCCGAGCATCCTCACGGCCAACGTCACATTCGGCGTCGCCCCGACGTGGTCGAGCTTCTTCCTCGCCATACCGGTGGCGATGATCGCCTACACGGGGATCGAGACCATCTCGAACCTGGCGGAGGAGACCCGTGATCCCTCGCGCGACGTGCCGCGGTCGATCCGCCTCGTCGCGATCGCCGTCTACGCGATCTACTTCACGCTCCCGGCCGTCGCGCTGTCGGCCCTGCCGGTGTCGCTCGGGCCGGATGGATTCACCACGCCCCTCGGCCTGCCTCCCGAGCAGGGCGGATTCGCCAACGACCCGGTCCTCGGGATCATCGAGAACCTGGGCCTCGAGGGGCTCACGCTGGACGTCCTGAAGATCTACGTCGGGGTACTCGCGGCCACGATCCTCTTCATCGCGGCGAACGCCGGCGTGATCGGGGCGTCGCGCATCACCTACTCCATGGCCAGCTATCAGCAGTTGCCCGGCGTCTTCCGCAAGCTGCATCCGCGCTTCAAGACCCCCTGGCTCGCGCTCGTCCTCTTCGCCGGCGTCGCCTCGATCATCGCCATCCTCCCCGGCCAGACGGACTTCCTGGGAACGATGTACTCGTTCGGCGCGATGCTCTCGTTCACGATCGCCCACGTGTCGATCGTCGCCCTCCGGGTCCGGAGGCGCGATGAGGAGCTGGTCTACCGTGCCCGGCCCAACCTGCGCCTGGGCGGCGTCGACTGGCCCCTCTTCGCCATCGTCGGCGGGCTGGCGACGGGGGCCGCCTGGCTGGTCGTCGTCGTCCAGGAGCCGCTCACGCGCTGGGCGGGACTGGGTTGGCTGGGGCTCGGATTCGCCGTCTACCTGGTCTACCGGCGGCAGGTGCTGCGGCTGCCCTTGTCGCTCACCCTGCGCGCCCCCGCCCTCATCCTCGGCCCGTCGCTCGAGGTGGAGTACCGCTCGATCGTCGTGCCGGTCGTCCGGTCGGCCGAGTCGGAGGAGGCGCTGGTCGCCGCCGCCCGCCTGGCGTCCGACCGGGGCTCGCGGATCGCGATCGTCAGCGTGGTCGAGATCCCCATGGACCTCCCCCTGACGGCGTCGCTGCCCGAGGCCGAGCGGGCGGCGAACAAGCTCCTGGACGATGCTCGTGCGATCGTCGAGAGCTACGGCGTCCGCGCGGTGACCCGGCTCGAGCGCGCCCGCTCGGCCGGGCCCGCGATCGTGGCCGACGCGATCGCGCGCAACGCCGACCTGGTCGTGGTGGGAGCCCCGCGCCGCGGCATCGGGCGCCGCGCCCCGGTGTTCGGGCGCACGGCGCTGCACGTCCTGAAGAACAGCCCGTGCCGGGTGATGGTGGCCGCGTCGAAGGTGGCGTCCTGACGCGGCGCCCGGGCCGGGCCCCGGTCGTCTTCTCCTGGATCCTGATGGCGATGGGGGCCGCGATCGTCGCCCGCACGATCTCGCTGGGGGTGGGGGGTGGTCTCGGGCTCCTGATCGGTGGGCTGCTCGTCCTCGGCGGTGCCCTGCGGCTCTACCTGGTGAGCCGCACGTGAGCCCCCGCTTCACGGAACCCGTGCGCGTGCTGCGCGCGCGCTCGCTCGCCCTGGTCGCCTACGGTGAGATCGGCTCCTCGCTGATCTTCGCCCTCGGGATCGTGGCGATCTACGCGGTGGGCGCGACCCCCTGGGTCCTCCTCGCGGTCGGCCTGCTGGTCCTGACGGTCACCCTCGCCTACGCCGAGGGGGCATCCTCGCTCCCGGAGGCCGGGGGCGCGGCGACGTTCGTGCGCAGGGCCTTCAGCGATCTCGCGGGCTTCGTGACCGGGTGGGTGCTGTTCCTCGACTACCTGGTCGTCATCGCCCTCGCGGCGCTGTTCGTGCCGACCTACCTCGGCACGGCCCTGGGATACGACGGCCTCGCCGAGAACCCGTGGGACGTGATCGTCGGGATCCTCGTGATCCTGCTGCTCGCCGCGGTACGGCGCGCGAAACGGGTGCGGCTCTACTTCGTCGCCGTGGTGATGGCCGCCGTCGCCCTCGCGACCCAGCTACTGGTGTCGGTGCTCGGCCTGATCCTCGTGTTCTCGACGGACGCCCTCACCTTCGAGGTCGGCACGGCCTCCACGCCGTCGTGGGCGTCGATCGCCCTCGCCCTCTCGCTGGCGACGCTGGCCTACACGGGCCTCGAGACGGTGACCAACTTCGCCGCGGAGGTGCGCGAGCCTGGCCGCACGATGCCGCGCAGCCTGTTCATCGGCATCGGCGCCGTCGTGGTCATCAACGTGGCCGTCTCGGCCGTCGGCGTGTCCGCCTACCCCCCGCGCCCGGACGCCGCCGCCCCCGACGGGGTGTCGAGCGGGCTCGGCACCGACTGGCTGCACGCCCCGCTCGTCGGCGTGGCCCGGGCGATCGGCGACGAACTCCCCGGCGGCGCCGACGCCTTCGTCGGCTTCGTGGGCGTCTCCAACGCCCTGGTGCTGATCACGATCATCGCCACCGCCATGGCCGGCGCGGAGCGCCTGGCCTACTCGATGGCCCGCTACGACATGCTGCCGCACGTCTTCGCGCGGCCCGAGCGGGGGTCCTCGCCGACGCCCGCGGCCACCCTGGCCGCGGCGATCATCGCGCCGGTGCTGATCGTGCTCGCCAACGTGGTCGGGGATGGCGCGCGCTTCCTCGCCGGCCTGTACAGCTTCGGCGTCCTGATCGCCATGACCGCCGCGCAGATCGCGGTGATCCGCCTGCGGGTCGCCGAACCCGATCTGGAGCGCCCCTTCCGCGTTCCGGGCAACGTCCGCTGGCGGGGCGCCTCGATACCCCTTCCCTGCGTCGTGGGGGCCGCCCTCACCCTTGCGCTGTGGGTCGCCTCGCTGTTCACCCACGGCGGTGCGTCGATCGCCGGCCCCGTCTGGCTCGCGCTCGGGGCCGTCGTCTACCTGCTCTCGCGCCGGGCGGGCGGTGAGACGATCCTCGGGCGGGCGACCCCCGCGGTCCCCGACCTCGTTCCGCAGGACTCGGGAGAGCCGAAGCTGATCCTCGTGCCCCTGAAGCTCGGTCCGATCGGCGAGGAGATGCTCGCGACGGCGATCAAGCTCGCCGAGGAGCACGCGGCGGAGGTGCGGGTCGTCCACGTCCAGCGCGTCCCCATGTCGCTTCCGCTCGACTGCGTGCTCGGCGACGAGGTGGAGGCCCGCGCGCTGGAGGCCGTCGCCGACGCGCGCGAGCTGGCCGAGGAGCACGGCGTGGACGTCCTGGCGCGGGTCGTGCGGGCCCGGTCGATCAGCGAGGCGATCGTCACCGAGGCAGACGCGGTCGGCGCCGACGTGATCCTGCTCGGCTCGGCGGCCCGCTGGCGCCGCCAGTCCCGATTCTTCAGCCCCACGGTCAACGAGGTGCTGCGACGTGCGCCGTGCGAGGTGATGGTCGTGACCTATCCCGAGGGCGTCCTCGCCGACGAGGAAGAGGCATGATGCCCGCATGAAAGTGATCATGATCGGATGCGGCCGGGTGGGCGCCGCCCTCGCGCACACGCTCGCCGACGACGGCTGGGAGGTCGTCGTCGTCGAGCTCAAGGAGGAGAACCTCGGCCGGCTGGGGCCCGAGTGGCGTCACCCGCTGGTGCTGGGGCACGGCATGGATGAGAAGGTGCTCGAGAAGGCCGGCGTCGAGGACGCCGACGTGCTGATCGCGGCCACCGACGGCGACAACACGAACCTCGTGGTCGCACAGGTGGCCGTGCAGCGCTACAAGGTGCCCCGCGTCGCCGCGCGCATCCAGGACCCGGCCAGGGCAGACGCCTACGCCAACCGCGGGTTCGAGGTCGTCTCGCCGGTGAAGATGGCGATCGACGGGCTGGCGGCGTTCGCCAAGCGTGCGATGGAGGACGGCGGCTGATGTTCGCGATCGTGGTCGGCGGCGGCAAGGTGGGGGCGAACGTCACGCGGTCGCTGGCGGAGCGCGACCAGGAGGTCGTGGTCGTCGAGGCCAAGGCCGCTCGCGCGGACTCCCTCGAGTCGGAGTTCGGCCACCGGGTCGTCCACGGCGACGGCACCGAGCTCTACGTGCTCGAGCTGGCCGGTATCACGCGCCCGCCCGACATCGTGGTGGCCGTGACCGGCGACGACGAGGACAACCTGGTCATCGCCCAGCTCGCCCGCGAGCGCTACGAGGTGCCCAAGGTGATCGCGCGCGTGAACGACCCGCGCAACCAGAGCCACTTCGACCTGCTGGGCGTCTCGCCGACGGTGTGCCCCACGGCGTCGATCATGGCCCTGATCGAGCACGAGGTCCCGGAGCACGCGCTGGTCCACCTGCTCGAGCTGCGCAACGAGGGCCTGGAGATCATCGAGGTGGAGATCGACCCCAAGTGCCCCTGCGTGGGCACGCCGGTCGACAAGCTCGGCCTGCCCACCGGCTCCAAGCTGATATCGGTGCTCCGCGGCGGGGTCGCCGAGATCGCCGTGGGCGCCACGGTGCTGGAGGTCGGCGACCAGGTGATGGCGATCCTCGAGCCCCAGCGCGAGAACGAGGTCCGGAAGCTCCTGCTCGGCCGGTAGCCACGGCATCCGGCAGGCTCGTCACGCCTGATAGCGTCGCGGCGTGACGACCGCAGAACCAAGGAGCCCGCGCCCGTGAGCATCCTCGACGCACTCGAGCGCTCCGTGCTCGACGACATGCGCTCCATCGGGATCGAGGAGGCCCGGGCGCTCCTGGACCTGCCCGAGGCCGAGCTCCCGCGCCTGCTGGGCCTCGCCCACGAGGTCCGCCGGCGCTGGTGGGGGGAGGGGGTCGAGCTCGAGTCGCTGATCAGCGCCCAGACCGGCGGGTGCCAGGAGGACTGCGCCTTCTGCTCGCAGTCGATCTTCTACGACGCCCCGGCACAGCGGCACGCCTTCCTGCCGCTCGACCAGGTGATGGCCGCGGCGCGCGCCACGGAGGCCTCGGGGGCCAGCGCGTTCTGCATCGTCGTGGCCGTCCGCGGGCCGGATCAGCGCCTGATGAACCAGGTGCTGAGGGCGATCGAGTCGATCCACGCCGAGACGACCCTCGACGTCGACTGCTCCCTCGGGCTGCTCAGCCGCCCGCAGGCCGAGGCCCTGCGCGACGCCGGCGTGCACCACTACAACCACAACCTCGAGACCAGCCGCAGCTTCTTCCCGACCATCGTGAGCACCCACACCTGGGAGGAGCGGGTCGAGACCTGTCTGCTGGTCAAGGAGCTCGGCATGGAGCTCTGCAGCGGCGGCATCCTCGGCCTCGGCGAGACCTGGGAGCAGCGCCTCGAGCTGGCGTACGAGCTGCGCGAGCTCGACCCCGACGAGATCCCCCTCAACTTCCTCAACCCGCGCCCGGGCACGCCCCTGGCCGGCCGCCGGCCGATCGAGGCCAAAGAGGCGCTGCGGGCGATCGCGATCTTCCGGCTCGTCTTCCCGGACAAGATCATCCGGTACGCCGGCGGCCGCGAGCTGGTGCTGCGCGATGCCCAGGCCCTCGGCCTGGTGGGCGGCATCAACGGGATGATCGTCGGCAACTACCTCACCACCGCGGGGCGCCCGGCGGCGGAGGACGTGAAGCTCGCCGGCGACCTCGGGCTGCCGATCGTGCCCTCCACGCGGACCGCCGCCGAGACCGAAGCCCGGTGAACGAGCGCGAGATCCTCGCGCTCGACCGCCGCCACGTCTGGCACCCCTACGCGGCGATGCCCGGCCGTCAGGTGCCGCTCCTGGTGGACTCGGCGTCGGGCGTGCGCCTGAGGCTGGGCGAGCCCGCCTTCGGCCACACCGAGCTGATCGACGGCATGTCGTCGTGGTGGTCGGCGATCCACGGCTATCGCCACCCCGCCCTCGACGCCGCCGCGGTGGGGCAGATCGGCCGGATGAGCCACGTGATGTTCGGCGGCCTCACCCACGAGCCCGCGGTGGGGCTGGCGCGCCGGCTGGTCGAGATCACACCGGGCCCCCTGCGTCACGTCTTCCTCGCCGACTCCGGGTCGGTGTCGGTGGAGGTCGCCGTGAAGATGTGCCTGCAATACCAGCGCTCGCGGGGACGGCCCGGGCGGACGCGCCTGCTCACCTGGCGGGGCGGCTACTACGGCGACACCCTCAGCCCGATGTCGCTCTGCGACCCCGCGGGCGGCATGCACCAGCTCTGGACGGGCATCCTGCCGCGCCAGGTCTTCGTGGACGCTCCGCCGGACGGGTTCGACGCCCCGATCGACGCGGCCTACGTCTCCCATGTCGCCGACGCGGTGGAGCGCCACCGCGACGAGCTCGCGGCGATCATCGTCGAGCCGGTCGTCCAGGGGGCGGGGGGTATGCGCTTCCACAGCCCCGCGCTCCTGGCCGCCCTGCGCGAGATCGCCGACTCCGCCGACGTGCTGCTGGTCTTCGACGAGATCGCCACCGGCTTCGGGCGCACGGGCGCGATGTTCGCCTCCGACCACGCCGGGGTGAGCCCCGACGTGATGTGCGTGGGGAAGGCCATGACCGGCGGCTACATGACGATGGCGGCGACGCTGTGCACCGGCGAAGTCGCCGAGGGGATCTCCACCGGGGAGGTCCCGGTGCTGGCCCACGGGCCGACGTTCATGGGTAATCCGCTCGCCGCCGCCGTGGCCAACGCGTCGATCGACCTCCTGCTCGACGGCGACCCCGCCGGGGAGGTGGCGCGCATCGAGTCCGGGCTGCGAGCCGGGCTCGCGCGCGCCCGGGAGATCCCCGGCGTGGCCGACGTGCGGGTGCTCGGCGCGATCGGGGTGGTGCAGCTCGACCGCGAGGTGGACATGGAGCGGGCGAGCCGGGCGGCGATCGAGGCCGGGGTCTGGCTGCGCCCCTTCCGCGACCTCGTCTACACGATGCCGCCCTACGTCACCGGCGACGACGACCTCGCGCGGATCGCCGACGCGGTGGTCGCGGCGGCGCGCGCCTCCTGCGGGGTTCCGGCGTGAGCGCCACCGGGCTCGACTGGCTGCCCGGGGCCCTCGACGGCCTGCGCGAGCGCGACCTGCTGCGGGTGCTGACCTACTGCCAGGGCGCGCCCGACCCAGAGGTGGAGGTCGATGGGGTGCGGCACCTGCTGCTGGCCTCCAACAACTACCTCGGCCTCGCCAACGACCCGGCCGTGGTGGCCGCGGCCCACGCCGCCCTCGACGCCTACGGTGCCGGCGCCGGCGCGTCGCGCCTGGTCACCGGCAGCCTCGACCTGCACCGGCGCCTGGAGGAGAGGATCGCCGCCCTGAAGCACTGCGAGGACGCCATGGTCTTCCCGACCGGCTTCCAGGCCAACGTCGGCACGATTCCGGCACTGGTCGGGCGCGGTGACGTCGTCTTCTCCGACGAGCTGAACCACGCCAGCCTGATCGACGGGTGCCGCCTGTCGGGGGCCGAGGTCGTGCGCTATGCGCACGCCGACGCCGACGCGCTGGAGGCGGCTCTGCGCGAGCGCGCCGATCGGCGCAGTGCCTATGCGCCGATCGGCGCATCCACCCCCCGGCGCCTGATCGTCACCGACACGGTCTTCTCCATGGACGGCGATCTCGCCCCGCTGCCCGCCATCGTCGAACTCGCCGAGCGCCACGGCTGCATGGTGATGGTCGACGAGGCCCACGCCACCGGCGTGCTGGGACCCACCGGTGCGGGGGCCCTCGAGCACTTCGGCCTCGAAGGGCGCGTGCCGGTGGTGATGGGGACGCTCTCCAAGGCCCTCGGCGCCCAGGGCGGCTACGTGGCGGGCGATCGCGACCTCTGCGACTACCTGCGCACGCGCGATCGCGGCTTCGTCTTCACCACCGCCCTCGCGCCCGCCGCGGCCGGCGCGGCCATGGCCGCGCTCGACATCGTCCGCGACCAGCCCGAGCGGCGCGCGCGCCTGCACGCGCTCGTGGCCCGGCTCGTCGAGGGGGCCCGCGCCCTCGGCTACGCGGTGCTGCCCACCGACTCGGCCGTCGTGGGCGTCCTGATCGGCGAGGCGTCCGACGCCCTCGCGGTGGGCGCGTCGCTGCGGGGCGCCCGGGTCTGGGCGCCGGCCATCCGCCCTCCCTCGGTCCCCCTCGGCACCGCGCGCATGCGCCTCACCGTGATGGCGACCCACGAGGACCGCCACATCGACTGGGCGCTCGGCGCTCTCGCCGACGCACGCTCGGTCGTCGCCGCCGCCGGGGCGGCTCGCTGATGATCGAGGAGCCCGGGATCTTCGTGATGGGCACCGACACCGGCGTCGGGAAGACCGTCGTCACGGCCGCGATCGCCCTGGCGGCGCGCGCCGAGGGCCGCACCGTGGCGCCGCTCAAGCCCGCCCAGACCGGCGACGACGGCACGATCGCCGGCGACGCGGGCTTCGTCGCATCCCTGATCGGCCTCGACGAGCCCCGTGAGAACCTCTGCCCCTACCGCCTGCGGGCGCCGCTCGCGCCCTCGGTGGCCGCCCAGCGGGAGGGCGTGCGCCTGGATCCGGCGGTCGTCGTCCGGGCCCACGCCGCGCTCGCCGAACGCTACGACCTGGTGCTGGTGGAGGCCGCCGGCGGGGCGCTGGTGCCCTTCTCCGACGGCGTCGACATGGCCGCGCTGGCCGGCATGCTCGGCCTCCCCGTCGTGGTCGTGATCCGCCCGGGGCTCGGGCACGCTCAACCACACGCTTCTGACCCTGGAGGCCCTGCACCGCCGGGGCCTCACGGTGCTCGGCACCGTGATCAGCGGCTACCCGGCCGAGCCCGGCCTCGACGACGTCACCAACCCGCAGGTGCTCGCGCGGATCAGCCCGGTGCCGCTGCTCGGGGTGATCCCGCTCGACCCCGGCATCGACGTCGACGCCGGTCGCCCGGGCGACCTCGCGGCGACCGGCCCCGCCGGCCTCGACCCCCTGCTCGGGGGCACCTTCTCGCCCGCACGCTTCCGCCGCGCCAACGACGCGCGGCTCACCGCGCTCTCCTAGCCCACGACCGAGGAGCCCGAAATGGACCCCACCGACGCCGCACACGTCATGCAGACCCCGGAGGAGTACGCCGACTTCCTCTCCGGGATGTCGTTCGACAAGCGCATCGAGATGATCAACAGCTTCCGCTGCGCCGAGCTGCAGGGCGCGGAGGAGTTGCGGGTGTTGTCGGAGACCACCGACGACCCGGACCTCGCCAAGAAGTTCGCGCGACACGCGGCCGACGAGGAGAAGCACGGGGCCTACTTCGGCGAGATCATGGAGCGTCTCGGGGTCGCGCCCTTCGACCCCCCGGCCGAGCCCGATCACATCACCATCGGTGGTCGCCTGATCGTGGACACGCTCAACGACATCGAGGAGATCCTCCCGAAGCGCGGCGAGACGGTCGGCCTCGACCGGGTCATCCCGGTCCTCACCCTCTTCCAGGCGGTCGAGAGCCGCGCGCTGGTCTCCTTCGAGGCGCACCGGCGCACCTTCGAGGCCGCCGACCCGGTCATCGCCGAGCGCATCGGCGAGATCATCGCCGACGAGAGCCATCACGCCGCCTACGTGCGCACCCTGCTCGACCAGTGGGCGCAGGAGGGCTGGGCCGACGAGGTGAAGGCGGCCCAGGAGGCCACGGACGCCCGCGAGGGCAAGGCACGTGAGTGGGCCGCCGAGCGGCTCGAGGCGGAGCGCCTCCGCGACCAGGGCGCCCTGCCCGCCTCGTGAGCCCCGACGCCGCCGAGCGCCGCGAGCGGGTCCTGGCCGCGCTGGTCACGGCCGGGCCCGCCGGGGTGTCGGGTGAGGCGCTCGCCGAGCGTCTCGACTGCTCGCGGGCGGCCGTCCACCGGCACGTCGAGGCGCTGCGCCGCGACGGACTCGAGGTCGCGAGCGCCCACGACGGCTACCGGCTCGCCGAGGGCGCCGATCCGGTGGTGCCGATGCTCGTGACGCCCCGGCTCGCGGCGCCCCTGGCCGGCCCGGTGATCTGGCACGCCGAGACCGGCTCCACCAACGACGAGCTGATCGCGCTCGCACGCGGGGGGGCGCCCGAGGGCACCGTGGTGGGCGCCGACCGCCAGAGCGCCGGCCGCGGGAGGCGCGGGCGCACCTGGCTCGCCGCTCGCGGTCACGCGCTGCTGCTGTCGGTGCTGCTGCGCCCGGGTGTCGCGCCGGTCGACGCCGGCCTGCTGCCCATCGTCGTGGCGGCCGGCGTCGCGGATGCCCTCGGCGACGATGCCACCATCGTCTGGCCGAACGACATCCTGCTCGGGGGCGCCAAGGTGGCGGGCATCCTGTGCGAGATGTCGGCCGACCAGGAGGGGGTCAGCTGGGCCGTGGCCGGCATCGGGCTCAACGTCCGCTCGGCGCCCGGCCTCGACGACGCGCGCTGGAGTCCCGGAGCCCTCGCGGACCGGGGCGATCCCCCGGCGCGGGCCGATCTGCTCGTCGGTCTGCTCGGCCACCTCGGCCGCCGCTACTCCGAGTGGGTGGACCACGGGGCGGCCGGCATCCTCGCGGCCTTCGCGGCGCGTGACGCCCTGGCGGGTCGCCGGGCGACGGTCAGCCTCCCCGACGGCGAGGTCGCGGGGCTCTGCCACGGCACCGACGACCTCGGGCGCCTGCGCCTGCTCACCGACGACGGAGAGCGTCTGCTCGGCGCGGGCGAGGTGGTGCGGGTCTCGTCCTAGCTCTCTGATTCGGGAATCGGTGTGCGGCCTCCGCGCGAAACGGGGGCGACTGAGGCCCGCGCTAGTGGTGGTGCGGCGCGTCGCAGGAGTCGTGGTGGCAGTGGCACTCGGGCGCCTTGGGGTTCTTCTCGCAGAACTCCGAGCAGAACCGCTCGCCCTTCTTCGCCTCGCACGTGCAGACCTTGTGCGCGCAGACAGCCATCGGATGACCCCCGTGTTCGTGGACCGGCTCATCCTCGCATCCGCAGGACGGACGCGGGGGCGCCGGCCGTTCCGCCGGCCTCGGTCGCGTCGGGACTGCCGCTCAGCCAACGGCAAGGTGGTCCTCACATGGCGGACGAAAGCGTGCTGGAGATCACCGCCGACAACGGGTCGGGCGCCGTGCTCGAGAACGAGAAGCCCGTGATCGTGAAGGACGCGGTCGCCACGTTCCTGCGCTTCGCCACCCTGGCGAAGTAGGCCGAAGGCCGACGCACGGCGCGTACGGCCTGAACGGCTCTGCGACCTGGGACACGATCCCGGGGGCGGAGCCGGAGCGACGGAGGGAGCCGATTCCCGAATGGCTCAGGGTGCGAGCGGCATGGATGCCGCGTCCTGCCCCCCAGGAGCAGCGTGCCCTGAGCCATTCGGGATTCAGTCGCAAAGCGCCGTGAGTGGCCGGACTCATCCGGCCACTCACAGAGCGGCGACGCGGGCGGCGGCGCCGCGGCGCGGACGGGCGGCGGCCCGGCTGAGCGCGCTGGAGCGCAGCGCCGAGCAGACGGCCAGCGCGACCTTGTAGCCGGCGTCCGACTCGGCGCCGGTCAGCAGCATGGTGCCGCCGGGGCGGCCCGAGAGGGCCTTCACCAGGCGCCGGGGGCGCTCGGAGATGATCATCATCGGGCGCTCGTCGTCGTGCAGGCCCTCGGCCAGCTCGCGCCAGTCCGACTCCTCGCCACGCAGGTCGAGCATCACGATGTCGCCCGAGGAGGGCGGGGTGCGGTGCGGGCGCGCCTCGGCGGCCATGACCACGTAGCCCAGCCGGGTGAGGGTCTCCGCGAGGGCGGAGCGTCCGACTCCCTCGGGGCCAAGAACCAGGATCTGCATCGGCTGCATCTGTGTGTTCCCATCTCGCGAAAGGGTTCTGCGCATGGATCCCATCGGTGGGACCTGCGCGGGACGCGATATCCCCGGCTCACCCTCTGCGTGAGGGCGCACCACTCCGGGGAGGGGAACCGCTTAACCGGGTCGGCGGACCGCCATGCCGTGGCCGGATGAGGCGCCCAGCAGGTTGATCGAGGCCACGGCCTCGCTGAGCTGCGGGCGGGCGGCGTAGCCGACGCCCAGGATCAGGCCGATCACGATCAGCAGCACCAGCGTGGACGCCGGCGGGCCGCTGGTGCCCGGCAGCACGTAGCCGGCCAGCACCGCCAGCAGGCTGGAGCCGGCGGGCGCCGCGCCGACCGGCGCGACCAGCTGCGGGGCCGTGAGATCGACCGTGGCGCCCTCGGCGAACTCCGTGACGGAGGTCTTGGCCGCCGGCGCGGGCGGGCCGGAGGGGCCCGAGGTGGCCGGCGCGTTGAGCACCGGGCTGGACGAGGACAGGACAAAGGGGTTCTTCGCGCCGCCGAGGGCCGCGGCCATCGCCGTGCGCGCGCGGGCGGCGCGCTGCACCGGCGCGCTGCGCGGGGTCTGGGGCGGGCCGATCTCGACGGCGAGCGGGCGGCTGGGCGTGCCCAGCGAGCCGACGAGCCGGGTGCTCGTCGGCGTGGACACGGCCACCGGGGGCTTGGGGGGCGCCGGCGGGGGCGTGGCGGCGACCAGCTGGATCGCCGGCGGTGCGGCGGGGGTGGCGCGCGACGGAAGCGTGACCACCGGGGCGGGCTCGGTGCCGGGGGTGACCTCGGGCAGCTCGGGGGCGGCGCCGGGGGTGGGCACCGGCTCGCCCGCGGCCGGCGGGGGTGTCGCGACCGGCTCGGTCTCCGGCAGGCCCGACAGCTCGACCGGGACGTCCTCGACCGGAACCGTTGCGCCCTCGGAGCCCGCGGCGGGCGGCGCGGCGGGTGTGGCCTGCGCGCCCGGCGTGGCCTCGGCGGGGGCGGGATCGGCGGGCGCCTGCTCGTCGGCGGCCTCCGGGGGCGTCGCCTCGGGCGCGGGGGCAGAGGTCGCGGTCGCCTCCGGCGCGGGCGGCTCCGCGACGGCCGTGCCCGCATCCTGGGCCATGGCCAGCCCTGGCACGGCGAGGGCGATGAGCAGCGCGACCACCAGGTACCGCAGCCATGCCGCGGTACCCGGGTCGGACGCTCGCCGCTCGATCGCCGTGCCGAAGTTCACAAAACCACCAGAATGCGTCGCTGCCTTCACGTGCCGACGGGTCGAACATACACCCACGCCATGCGTCGGCGCAGCTCGGGCGGGAAGACCCGTCCTGCGCCGGCGCCACGTGGGCGGAAGCGTGCTCCTTCCCGCCGCGCGACCCGCGCCCCGCCGAACACCGACGGGTGTGATCACGGGCCGATCCGCCCACGACGGGCCGGAACGATCGGATCACCCCGGCCGGCCCCGGGATCAACCTCACGGCGGGCCGCATAGTCTTCGCCCGGTGATCGTCGCGATGTACCACGGCGCGGGCCGGATCGAGCTCGAGGAGCGACCCGACCCCGTCGCGGGCCCCGGCGAGCTCCTGGTCCGGGTCCGGGCCTGCGGCCTGTGCGGCAGCGACCTGATGCAGTGGTACCAGGACCCCCGCGCGCCGTTGGTGCTGGGTCACGAGCCGGTGGGGGAGGTGGTGCAGGCGGGGGCGGGCGCGACCGTCGGCCTGGGCGCGCGCGTCTTCGTGCACCACCACGTCCCCTGCATGACCTGCGACCTCTGCCGCGCCGGCCGCCACACCCTCTGCGCCAGGTTCCGCACCAGCCGCATCGATCCGGGCGGCCTCGCCGAGCTGATCCGCGTCCCGGCCGAGAACGCCCGCCTCGACGTGCTGGAGGTGCCGGACGCCGTCTCGGACGCCGCGGCCACCCTGATCGAGCCCCTGGCGTGCGTCGTCCGCGGCCAGCGCCAGGCGGGCGTGGGGCCGGGCTCGCGGGTCGCCGTGGTCGGCGCCGGGGCGATGGGCCTGCTGGAGGTCGCCGCCGCCCGCGCCGCCGGTGCGGCGGCCGTCGTCGCGATCGATCCCCGGGAGGACCGCCGCGCGCTCGCCGGAGCGGCCGGCGCCCACGCGCTGGAGAGCGACGACCCGCAGCGCGTGGGCGCGGCCCTCGGGGGCCCCGCCGACCACGTCTTCGTCTGCACCCACGCCCCGGCGGCGATCGCGGGCTCGCTCCATCTCGCCGGTCCCGCCGGCGTGGTTCAGCTGTTCGCGCCGCCCGCCCCCGGGGCGATCGTCGGCCTCGACCTCGGGGCCGTCTTCTTCCGCGAGGTGACGATCCAGTCGACGTACTCGGCGGGGCCGCTCGACACGCGCGACGCGCTGGCGTTGATCGCTTCCGGAGCGGTCGACGCGGAGGCGGTCGTCTCCCACCGGCTTCCACTGGCCGAGGTGCAGGAGGCCTTCCGCCTGGCGCGCTCGGGGGAGGCGCTCAAGGTGGTCGTCGAGCCCTAGTGTCCCGAGTCGGGGATCGCGTTGGCGGTTCCCGGCTGCATGCGGACTTCCGGCTCAGGCCACCGGGCCGGCGCCGGCCGACCGATCGAGGGGGGCGACGACGGCCACCGCCGATCGAGGCGCCGAGACGAACTGGGAGGGCCGCCGGCCGAGGGCTCCGGAACGCTCCGGCTCGCCTGCAGCGGAGCAGCCTCGCCGCCCATCACCCGGGCCTCCCGCGTCGATGGCGCCGACGGGCGCACCAGCCCCGAGGGACTGCTCGCCGCGGCCCACGCCTCCCGCTACGCGATCGCCTTCCAGGAGCCGGCCGACGCGGCCGAGAAAGGCTGCCCGATCTCCAACGCGATCCGCGGGAACGTGACGATCACCGTCCAGGCGACGCTGACGGCGTCACCCGGTCACCGGGGGCTGGGTGCGGCCCGGGCGGTTCCGCAGCCGGGTGCGCACCGCGTCGGTGACGCGGGGGGCGTTGGACGCCTGCGCGAACGCCCGCGGGCGGCGGACCGTGCCGTTGCGCCCGATCAGGCGGACGGTGAAGCACACGTTCCGTCGCGCGCCCGGCGCGAGGCGCGGCGTGGTCCACACCAGGCGGCGGGACACCACCCGCGCGCCGCGGGGCCGGGTCCTGATGGCGATCCCCGCCGTGAGAGGCACGCGGATGGTCACGCCGCGCGCCACGATCCTGCTGCGGTTGGTGACCGTCGCGCAGTAGGTCGCCGCCGCGCGCGCCCGGGCGGGCCCGCGCAGGTCGATCCCGAGGCGCGCGCGCGGCACGGCGGTCACGGCGACCGTCGTCGGGTCGCCGGGCTGCACGGTCACCGGGTCGTCGGTGGTCACCGGCGTCATACCGGCGGCGCTCACCACGGCCTGGTTGCTGATCCGCGCCGTCCCCGCGGGCAGGGTGGCGTTCACCCGCGCGCGGAAGGCGACGGTCGCGGACGCCCCCGGCGCCAGCGTGCCGAGCTCCACGCGCAGCGCCGTCTGGCCGGCGGCGTTGCCCCCGGTCACCGTGCCCTGGCTGGTGGTCACCGATCCGGCGACCAGGCGCGTGAGCGGGTCGAGCGAATCCGCCAGCACGACGTTCGTCGCCGCCCGGTTGCCCGAGTTGGTGACGACGACGTAGTAGGCGAGCGTGTCGCCCCCGCTGGTGCCGCCGCTGCCGTCGGCGTCGGTCGCGAGCGTCGCCCTCTTGGTGGCCGCGATGACGGGCGCGCCGGCCACGGTGACGCTGGCGGGCCCGGTCGTGTCGGTGAACGGCGTCCCGCTGGCGGCAGCCGCGAACTCGGTCGTGGCGGCGTTCGGGATCACGGTTCCGGCGGGGGTGCCCGCCGTCACGCGCACCCGGAAGCGCACCGAGGCCGAGGCCCCGACATCGAGGCGGCCACCCGCGTTCGGTGTGGCGCCCGTTCCGAGGCGGAAGACGACGTCCTGGCCCGCGCGCTCGGCGAGGTCGTCGCCGGGCACGTCGGTGGCCGGGCCGGCGCCCGCACCGCTCGCGATGACGAGGGAGCCGGGCTCGTAGGCCGTGCCGGCGGGGATCGGGTCGATGAGCCGGACGCCGGTGGCGGCGTCGAGGCCCGTGTTGGTCAAAGAGACCGTGTACTCCAGCAGGTCGCCCGGCTCCACCAGGCCGCCGTCGACGTCGGAGACCGTCTTCTGCGAGGCGAGCGAGGGGGCGAAGAGGTCGAAGGCGGTCGTGACCACCCCGGGGTTGTAGCTCTCACCGCCCGTGGTCAGCGCGATCACGGCCGAGGTCGCCGCGTTCGGCACCAGCCCGTCGACCGAGAAGACGTCGGCGTCGAAGCCGAGCTGGTTGGCGTGGTTCGGATCCTTGGCCGTGAGGGCGGTGCCGGTTCGCGTGATCGAGCCGTTGAAGATGTCGTCCGCGGGGTTGAGGGCGTCCGACACCGTCGCGCCGTTCAGCGTGAGGCTGTCGCCCTGGTACTGGGAGCCGGGCGAGCCCCGGTCGCCGTCGTATGCGACCACGCCCAGGCGCGCCTGCACCGGGCCGCTCGGAGGGGCGAGGAACCCGCTCACCGGGATGCTCAGCGTCGGGTTGGTGAAGCTGACGAACTGGTAGCCGTCGAAGACGGTGAGGTTGCGCAGCGGCGCGGCCGGGTCGCGGTGGACCACGACCAGCGACCAGCCTCCCCAGGTGTTGGTGCCGCGCCCGACCTGCACGTTCGACACGCCGTACGTCCCGGGGCCGGCGGCACGCACGCGTGCCGTCACGTCGGCGAACGCCTGGTAGTTGGCGCCGTTGTCGGTGGTCGTGCCCACCACCGAGCCGGCGATCGGCGCGTAGCCGGGGGTGCCGGGAGCCGAGAGGCCCACGGTGGCGATCGCGGCGAGGTCCGGCGCCGGCGCCGCGCCGGGCGCCCCGCCGGACGCCGTCTTGCCGCCCCAGTAGAGGCCGGCGAAGAGCACCGTCGCGCCGGGGGGCAGGGTCAGGCCGGCCCGGCTCGAGTTGAAGGTGGCCGCGTCGCCGTCCACGTCGACGAAGCCCATGCCGAAGCCGTTGTTCTGACCCACCGCGGTCCCGTCCTGCACCGCGGCGCAGTCCGCGGCCGCGGCAGGACAGGTGAGCACCGTGTTGCCGACGATGTCGATGTCGCCGGGGGCGTTGGCCGAGAAGCGCAGGGCGAAGGGCGTGGGAGCCCCCAGCGCGGCAGGGGCGGCGAGCCCGATCAGGCCGGCCGCGAGGGCGATGGCCCCGAGGGCGGCCACGATCGTCGGGCGAGTGGTTCTGGGCAACGGGGGCACCTCCGTCGCGGGCATGTTGAAGAACCGGCGAATCCCCGCGGATACGCCGGTCTGAGGCCGGGCGCGACCCTACAGCCGGCGCCGCGTCCGCGTCAGCCGGACTTGCGCCCGACCCCCGCGACGAAGCGCGCGCGATCGACCACGAAGCGCTGGTGGGTGCCCGAGCAGATCGTCTCGTGCTCGTCGGCCGCCTCGGCCGAGAAGGTCAGCCGACGCCCGTCGATCCGCTCCAGGCGGACCCGGGCCACGACCTCCATGCCCGGCGGAGTGGCAGCGTCGTGACTGAGATCCACGCGCGTGCCGAGCGACATCTCGCCCTCCTCCAGATGGGGGGCGATCGCCTCCAGGCAGGCCCACTCCACCAGGCCGACCATGAACCCCGTTGCGAGGACCTCGGGCATCCCCGAGAACTCCGGGGACTCCGGATAAAGGTGGGGCACGGTCTTCGAAACCGGCACGACGAACCGCAGCTCATGGGCGATCCCGGGGGCCAGGCTGTCCTTCACGATGAGACCTCCTCGGCGGGGCGGAGCGCGCCAATGATGCCCCGTCGGCGACCGGAGCGCACCGGCCGCCGGCGCACGTGCCGGCGGCCGTGCGGCCCCGCCCCGGGCCGCGGGGGGCGATCCTGGAGCCGGGGACGTCCCGGGGCTGAGTCGCTATGCTTCCCGGGACGGGCCCGGCCCGTTACATGGTGGACGTAGCTCAGCTGGTAGAGCTCCTGGTTGTGGTCCAGGCGGTCGTGGGTTCGAATCCCATCGTTCACCCCTCGGTGCCGGTATCGAGCGGGTGTGGCGAAACCGGTAGACGCGCTAGGTTTAGGTCCTAGTGGGGCAACCCATGGAGGTTCGAGTCCTCTCACCCGCATACATCCAACCGCGGTGACGCGGGAGTGAACATGACGCTGACCGCAGAAGTCACACCGCTGGAAGAGAACAAGGTCCGCCTCGACGTGGCGGTGCCGGAGGACGAGGTGCAGCGCCGCATGGAGCGCGCCATCCGTCAGCTGGGCAGGGAGGTCCGGGTCCCGGGGTTCCGCCCGGGAAAGGCGCCCGCCGAGGTCATCGTCCAGCGCATCGGACACGATGCGGTCGTGCAGGAGATGCTCCGCGGGGCCCTTGGCGACTGGTACTCCGAGGCCGTCAGCGAGACGGGGATCGTCCCGATCGACGAGCCGGACCTCGACCTCGAGTCGGTGCCCGAGGAGGGCGACCTCACCTTCACCGCCACGGTGCAGGTGCGCCCGAAGGCCACGCTCGGCGACTACTCCGGCTTGGAGATCGGCAAGGCGGAGGCGGAGCTCCCCGAGGGGGCGCTCGACGAGCAGCTGCAGTCGCTGCGCGAGCGCGCGGCGAAGCTGGTCCCGGTGGAGCGCGCCGCCGGCAAGGGCGACTTCGTCATCATCGACTTCGACGGCACGCTCAGCGGCAAGGTCGTCCGCCAGGCGAGCGCCCGCGACTACGCGGTCGAGCTCGGCGGCGGCCGACTGCTCCCCGAGTTCGACGAGCGCCTGCTCGGCATGAGCGCCGGCGAGACGGTCACCTTCCCGGTGGGCTACGCCGCGACCGACGGCCGCCCGGAGCTGCAGGGCAAGACGATCGAGTACACGGTCACCCTGAAGGGCGTCCAGGAGAAGGAGCTGCCGCCCCTCGACGACGACCTCGCGCTCGCCGTCAGCGAGTTCGACACGATGGACGAGCTGCGCGCCGACCTGGAGCGCCGCCTCACCGAGGTGGCCACCGAGCGCGTCGACGAGCTCTTCCGCCGCATGGTGATCGACGCCGTCTCCGAGAAGTCGACCGTCGATGTGCCCGCCGTCATGACCGAGCGGCGCATCGGCAGCATCCTCCAGCAGACCGCGCAGCAGCTGCCCGAGAACGTCTCGTTCGAGGACTACGTGAAGGCCACCGGCCGTTCGATCGAGCAGATCATCGAGGAGCTGCGCCCCGACGCCGAGATGGCCGTCAAGCGCGAGCTCGTCGTCGAGGCCGTCGCCGAGGCGCAGGCGGTCGAGGTGACCGACGAGGAGATGGAGGAGCAGGTCCGCCAGGACGCCGAGGCCACGGGCCGCGCGCCGGACCGCCTGCTCCACGAGCTGCGCGAGCACGGCGGTTGGGACGCCCTGCGGCAGGACCTGCGCCTGCGCAAGGCCGTCGACCACCTCACCTCCTCGGTGAGCGCGATCCCGATGGCGACGGCCGAGGCTCGCGAGCGCCTCTGGACGCCCGAGGACGACCGCAAGAAGGTCGCGGACAAGGCCGCCCCGACCGACGAGACGGCAGGGAAGCCGGCCGCGGCGGGGAAGCTGTGGACGCCCGGCGACCCTCGATGACCAGCGCCACCGGAACGGAGCCCACCGCATGAGCCCTTTGATCCCCATGGTCGTCGAGCAGACCTCGCGCGGCGAGCGGTCGTTCGACATCTACTCCCGCCTGCTCAACGAGCGGATCGTCTTCCTCGGCACGCCGGTGGACGACCAGATCGCCAATCTCATCGTGGCCCAGCTCCTCCACCTTGAGAGCGAGGATCCCGACAAGGACATCTCCCTCTACATCAACTCGCCCGGCGGCTCGGTCTACGCCGGCCTCGCGATCTACGACACGATGCAGTTCATCAAGCCCGATGTGTCCACGATCTGCGTCGGCATCGCGATGAGCATGGGCGCGCTGCTCCTGTCGGGCGGCGCGGAGGGCAAGCGCATGGCGCTCCCGAACGCCAAGATCCTCATCCACCAGGTCTCCAGCGGCTTCAGCGGCCAGGCGACGGACATCGAGATCCACGCCCGCGAGATCATCGACCTGCGCACGCGCCTGGACGAGATCATCGCCAAGCACACCGGCCAGCCGATCGAGAAGGTCGCCAAGGACACCGAGCGCGACTACTTCATGAGCGCGCCGGAGGCCGAGGAATACGGCATCGTCGACCGGGTCATCGAGAGCCACTAGTGCGTCGAGTCCCGAGTGCGTGTGACGTTCCCGCGCGAATCCCCGGCGAGGCAAGGACGCAGTTCAGTGCCGATATCTCGGATATCGGTGCTGCCGAGGACGCCGCCTCGCGTTGGGATGCAGCCGGGAACGGCCGCGCGACTCGGGGCTCGGGGCACTAGCCGCCGCGGCTGGTAACCGATGCCCAAGTCACCCGAGTCCAACGAGCAGCTCCTGTGCAGCTTCTGCGGCAAGTCGCAGCGGCAGGTCAAGAAGCTGATCGCCGGCCCCGGCGTCTACATCTGCGACGAGTGCATCGACCTCTGCAACGAGATCATCGATGAGGAGCTGACCGCCCCGGTCACCTTCGACCCCGAGTCGCTGCCGCGCCCACACGAGATCTACGACGTCCTGAACGACTACGTGGTGGGGCAGGAGGAGGCCAAGCGCACGCTGGCCGTCGCCGTCTACAACCACTACAAGCGCGTCAACATGATGTCGTCGGGCGACTCCGACATCGAGTTGCAGAAGAGCAACATCCTGCTGCTCGGGCCGACGGGCTGCGGCAAGACCCTGCTGGCCCAGACGCTGGCGCGCATCCTCAACGTGCCCTTCGCGATCGCCGACGCCACGGCGCTCACCGAGGCCGGCTACGTGGGCGAGGATGTGGAGAACATCCTCCTCAAGCTGATCCAGGCCGCCGACTTCGACGTGAAGAAGGCCGAGACCGGGATCATCTACATCGACGAGGTTGACAAGATCGCGCGCAAGGCCGACAACCCGTCGATCACGCGCGACGTGTCGGGCGAGGGCGTGCAGCAGGCGCTGCTGAAGATCCTGGAGGGCACGGTCGCGTCCGTGCCGCCGCAGGGGGGGCGCAAGCACCCCCACCAGGAGTTCCTCACGATCGACACGACCAACGTGCTGTTCATCTGCGGCGGGGCGTTCGCGAACCTCGAGCAGATCATCGAGCGGCGCATCGGCCACAAGGGCGTCGGCTTCGCAGCCGACGTGCGCAGCCGTCACGACCACGATCCGCACGACGCCTTCAGCGAGGTCCTCCCCGAGGACCTCATGAACTACGGGCTGATCCCCGAGTTCATCGGGCGCCTGCCGGTCATCTCGGCCGTGCACCAGCTCTCGCGCGATGACCTGGTCCAGATCCTCACCGAGCCGAAGAACGCCCTCGTGCGCCAGTACCGGCGCTTCTTCCAGTTCGACGAGGTCGACCTCGTCTTCGCCGACGACTCGCTGCAGGCGATCGCCAACAAGGCCCTCGATCGCGAGACCGGCGCCCGCGGGCTGCGCTCGATCATGGAGGCGGCGCTGCTCAACGTCATGTTCGAGCTGCCTTCGCGTGATGACGTCCGCAAGTGCGTGGTGACGCGCGAGACGATCGAGAAGGGCCTGCCGCCGACCCTCGTCACCGAGGCGCCCGAGCGGGCCGCCGAAGCCGGCGGGGAGTCCGCATAGCCGCTCCCCGCGAGGGTGAGACCGTCGAGCTTCGGAGCCGGTTCGATCCCTCTGAGGTCGAGCCGCGCTGGACCGAGGCGTGGCGGGTGGCCGGCGTGGGTCACGCCGACCCGTCGAGTGACGCCCCCGGCTACTCGATCGCGATCCCCCCGCCCAACATCACGGGCGCGCTCCACATCGGGCACGCGCTCAACAACACGATCCAGGACCTGCTGATCCGCACCCGGCGCATGGCCGGCGACGAGACGATGTGGATCTGCGGCACCGACCACGCGGGGATCGCCACGCAGGCCGTCGTGGAGAAGGCCCTCGCCAAGGAGGGTCTCGCGCGCAAGGAGCTCGGCCGTGAGGAGTTCGTGCGCCGCGTCTGGGACTGGAAGGAGCAGTCGGGCGGCACGATCATCGGCCAGCTGCGGCGCCTCGGCTGCACGCTCGACTTCGCGCGCGAGCGTTTCACGATGGACGAGGCCTACGCCGACGCGGTGCTCCACGTCTTCGTGGACCTGTACGAGAAGGGCCACATCTACCGCGACCGCTACATGGTCAACTGGGACCCCGGGCTCGCCTCGGCCATCTCCGACCTCGAGGTCGAGGAGCGCGAGGTCACCGACAGCCTGGTGAGCATCGCCTATCCCCTGAGCGACGGCTCCGGAGAGATCGTGGTCGCGACGGTCAGGCCGGAGACGATGCTCGGTGACACGGCGGTCGCCGTGAACCCCGCCGACGAGCGCTACCGCGACCTCGTCGGGCGGACGGTCACGCTGCCGCTGGTCGGCCGCGAGATCCCCATCGTCGGCGACGACTACGTCGATGTCGAGTTCGGCACCGGGGCGCTCAAGGTCACCCCGGCCCACGACTCCAACGACTTCGAGATCGGCCGCCGGCACGGTCTGGAGGCCATCAACGTCATCGGCGAGGACGGCCGCATGACCCCCGCGGCGGGGGAGGGCTACGCCGGCCTCACGCCCGCCGACTGCGCGGCGAAGGTCGTGGCCGACCTGGCGGCGCTCGGCCTGATCCGTGCCGAGGTGCCCTACACCCACACCGTGCCCTTCTCCCAGCGCTCGGGCGCGCGCGTCGAGCCGCTGGTGTCGCTGCAGTGGTTCTGCGACATGACACGCCTCGCCGGGCCCGCGATCACGGCCGTCGAGGAGGGCCGGGTGCGCTTCACCCCGGCCAAGTGGGGCGAGGTCTACCTCAACTGGATGCGCGAGATCCGCCCCTGGTGCGTCTCGCGCCAGCTCTGGTGGGGCCACCAGCTGCCGGTCTACTACCGCGATGACGAGGTGTACGTCGGCAAGACGGCGCCCGAGGGCGACGGCTGGACGCGCGACGAGGACGTGCTCGACACCTGGTTCAGCTCGGCGCTGTGGCCGTTCGCCACCCTCGGCTGGCCCCACGAGACCCCCGACCTCGCGAAGTTCTATCCGACGAAGGTGCTCTCGACGGCCCGCGACATCATCTTCCTCTGGGTCGCCCGCATGGTGATGATGGGCATCGAGTACACCGGCACGGAGCCGTTCTCGGAGGTCTACATCCACTCGGTCGTCCAGGCGCCGGACGGCCGGCGCATGAGCAAGTCGCTCGGCACCGGCGTGGACCCGCTCGACCTGATCGACCGCAACGGCGCCGACGCGCTGCGCTTCGGCCTGATGATGATGTCGAGCACCCAGGACGTGCGCTTCAGCGCCGACCGCGTCGACCAGGGCCGCCAGCTCGTCACCAAGCTCTGGAACGCCGCCCGGCTGGTGGTCGACCGCGGCGGCCGGGCCGGCCTCGCCACGACGCCTCCCGAGAGGCTGGCCGACCGCTGGATCGCCTCGCGCATCACCGCCGCGATCGAGCAGTCGCAGGCCCTCATCGAGGGGTTCCAGCTCTCGCAGCTCGCCGACCTGGTCTACCACCTGGTCTTCGACGACTACTGCGATTGGTACCTGGAGCTGCTGAAGGCCGGAGAAGCCACCCCCGAGGTCGCGGGCCACGCGCTCGAGCAGCTGCTCGCGCTGGCGCACCCGATGCTGCCCTTCGTCACCGAGGAGTGCTGGTCGCGCACCCCCGGCGCCCACGGCCTGATGGCGACCCACGGGCCACCGGAGCCCCCCGGTCCGCGCGACGAAGCCGCCGAGGCTGAGATCGGGGCGGTGCAGGAGGTCGTCGCCGCCCTGCGCGCGTACCGCTCCTCACGCAATCTGCCGCCGCGCACGCCGCTGGTGATGTCGCCCGCGCCGCACCCGTCGGTCGCCGCCCTCGACGCGGTCACCGAGGCGGACGCCGCGACGGTGCCGACCCTGGTCGCCACCCTCCTCCCCGACGGCCGCTCGATCCTGTTGGGGGCCACCGCGCAGGCCGTCGACCCGGCCATCGAGCGGGCCCGGCTCACCGAGGAGCTCGCGACGGCCACCCGCGAGGCCGAGCGCGCCCGGCGCAAGCTGGAGGACGCGCGGTTCGTGGAGCGCGCCCCGGCCCACCTCGTCGAGGCCGAGCGCGAGAAGGCCGTTCGCTACGAGGCTGAGCGCGAGGCCCTGGCCGCCCGCATCGCAGCCCTGGGCTGACGCTCCGATGAGGGTTGGCGAGGCGCGCCGGTGGATCGCCGGGCTGGAGATCCTCGGCATGCGCTTCGGCCTGGAGCGGATGAACGCCCTGCTGGCCGCGCTCGGGCATCCCGAGCGTGCGGCGCCGGCGCTGCACGTCGTGGGCACCAACGGCAAGTCCTCGACGGCGCGGCTGGCGTCGGCGGCCCTGGCGGGAGAGGGGCTGCGGGTGGGCACCTACCTGTCCCCGCACGTCACCGACTGGCCGGAGCGCATCCAGATCCAGGGCGAGGCGATCGACGAGGAGCGCTTCGCGGCGGCTGCGTCCCAGGTGCGGCGGGCCGCCGACGCGCTCGATCTGCCCGGTGGCGACGCGGTGACGCAGTTCGAGGCCCTCACGGCCATCGGCTTCGCCGCGTTCCGGCAGGCGGGCCTGCAGGTCGTGGTGGTCGAGGCCGGCCTGGGCGGGCGCTACGACGCGACCAACGTGCTGCGCCCCGACGCCGCGGTCATCCTCACCAACGTCGCGCTCGAGCACACCGACCTGCTCGGCGACACCGAGGCGGCGATCGCGGCCGAGAAGCTGGCGGTCTGCCCGGACGGCAGCGACCGCCTCGCGGTGGGCCGGCTCTCGGCGGAGGCGCGCGCGGCGGTCGATGGCGAATGTGCCCGGCGCGGCCTGCGGCCTGTGCGCTACGGCGAGGGCCTGCACGCCCGCGCGTCGGACGCGGGCGTGGAGGTCGTGACGCCGAGGGGCGCCTACGACGGTCTCCCACTCCACCTCCTCGGCGGCTTCCAGCGCGACAACCTCGCCGTCGCGCTCGCGGGCGCCGAGATGGTCATCGGGCGCGCCCTGCGACCCGGGCCCCTGCGGGGGGCGATCGCCGCCGTCGAGATTCCGGGGCGCCTCGAGATGTTCCCGGGGCCCCCCGCGGTGGTGCTCGACGGGGCGCACAACCCCGCCGGCATGCGGGCCATGGTGGCGGAGCTCCCAGCCGTGGCCGGCGAGCGCCGACCGGTCGTCGCGGTCGTTTCGGTGCTGGGCGACAAGGACGCGGCGGCGATGGTGGGCTCTCTCGCCGAGGTCGTGGACCGGGTCGTCGCGACCCGCTCCAGCCATTCGCGCGCGGTCGCCGCCGAGGACCTCGCCGGGCTGGTCCGGGCCCTCGGGCGTCCCGTTGACGCGGTGGAAGACCCGGTCGGCGCCCTCCAGCGGGCGCGCGACGAGGCCGGCCCCGGGGGCCTCGTGGTGGTCGCCGGATCGCTCTACCTCCTGGCGGATCTGCGGGCCCGCGTCGCGGCCGGCGGCGCGGACGCCCCTGCTACACTCGCGCGCGCCCGGAAGGGCACCGACCCCCCCGAGGCGAAGTAGACCGTCATGGCAAAGGCATCAGCGTGATCGGTCTCCTCACGGCGCAGGCCGGCACCAGCACGTCCAGCAGCAGCGACCCGTTCGAGTCGATCTCGAGCTTCTTCGACTCAGGGCTCTGGAGCCTGATCACGGTGCTGCTTCAGATCTTCGTGGTGCTGCTGTGGGTGGCGCTCGCGTACTGGACCTACCAGGACGCCCGCCGCCGCATCCAGTCGCCCGGCCTCGTGGCGGGCTGCGTCGCGCTCTCGGTCCTGATCCCCTTCCTCGGGTCGGTCATCTACCTGATCGTGCGGCCGCCCGAGTACCTCGACGAGGCGCGGGAGCGCGAGCTGGAGCTGCTCGCCCTCGAGCAGCGCCTCGGCGAGCTGGGCGACTCCGAGGGCCAGCAGATCGTCGGGCGCATGCTCGCTCGCGAGGGCGTCGCCGGCTCGGGCGATCCGGCCACGAAGGCCCGTGCGCTGCGCCAGGCCGGGGTCGCCTCGGTCGACGACGTGCGCGACCTCGACCAGCGCCTGACCGAGCTCGAGTTCCGCATCCGCCTGTCCGACCGCACCGGCTCCGCGCGGGCCGCCGAGGCTCCCGTGGAGGGCCGCCCGGCTCGCCAGCGCGAGCTCCCCAAGCCCGCTGCAGACAGCGGCGACACCGGCCGCACCGGCCGGTGGAGACGACCACGTGACCAGGAGTCGTATGACTGAGCGTTCGTTCGTGATGGTGAAGCCCGACGGGGTCTACGCGGGGCTCAGCGGGGAGATCCTCTCCCGCATCGAGCGCCGGGGCCTGAACGTCATCGCCGTCCGCAAGATCATCATGGACACGGCCGTCGCCGAGGAGCACTACGGCGAGCACCACGAGCGCCCGTTCTTCGGCGAGCTCGTGGAGTTCATCACCTCCGGCCCGGTCTTCATGATCGCCGTCGAGGGCGAGGGCGCGATCGCCGCCCTGCGCACGATGATGGGCCCGACCAACCCGCTCGAGGCGCAGCCCGGCACCATCCGCGGCGACTTCGCCCTCGAGGTCGGCCAGAACGTGATCCACGGCTCCGACAGCCCGGAGTCCGGGGCGCGCGAGCTGTCGCTGCACTTCCCCGAACTGGGGTGATCCTCCTCGCGTCGCGCTCGCCCCAGCGGCGGGCGCTGCTCGCGGCGCTGGGGGTGGAGTTCCAGGTCGTGGTGTCGGGCGTCGCCGAAGGGGAGGACCCCCTCGGCAACGCCCGCGCCAAGGCCGAGGAGGTGGCCGGACGTCTCGGCGTGCCGGCGGGCGGCGCCGTCCTCGGGGCCGACACCGAGGTGATCCTCGGCGGCCGGGTCTTCGGCAAGCCCGCCGACCGCGCCTCGGCCGCCGAGATGCTCGGTGCGCTCTCGGGCCGTCCTCACACGGTGCGGACCGCCGTCTGCCTGATCACGCCCGACGACCGCCGCGAGCTGGTCGACGACACCACGGTCGTCGTGCGGGAGATCGACGACGCGATGGCCGCGTGGTACCTGGACACCGGCGAGTGGCACGAGCGCGCCGGCGGCTACGCGATCCAGGGCGTCGGTGCGGCCATCGTGGAGCGCATCGCGGGCGACTACACGACCGTCGTCGGCCTGCCGGTGGGAGCGCTGGTCCCGGCCCTCGGCGAGCTGGGCCTGGCACCCTGGTCGCCCGCCATACTGGCCGCCGAACCGGGACGCATGGGGAGACCACAGTGACCGAGAAGCTCTACGCGATCATCCACGAGGCCGACGGCGACACCATCTGGCGCTGGCAGACCGGCCGCAAGGCCAAGTTCGTGGAGTACGGCGGCTACCAGAAGGCCCTCGCCCTGGCCGAGGCCGCGGGCTCGACGCTCGCCCTCTGGGGCTCCCAGTACGGCCACCGGGGAGTTCCCGGCGACGCGCAGGAGGCCGACATCCTGGCCGCCGTGCAGTACGCCATCGAGCGGAAGGCAGAGCACTCCTAGTCATGTCCGGGCTCCGCGTCCACGCGTTCTCGGTCTCACTCGACGGCTACGGAGCCGGCCCCGGCCAGGACGCCGAGAACCCGATGGGGGTCGGCGGCATGGCGATACACGAGTGGGTGTTCCCCACCCGCACCTTCCAGCGGACTCACGGCGGCGGCGACGGCGGGGAGACGGGCCCCGACGACGACCTGCTCGCGCGCGGGTTCGCCGGCATCGGAGCCTGGATCCTCGGGCGCAACATGTTCGGCCCGGTCCGCGGCCCCTGGGTTGACGACGCCTGGCGCGGATGGTGGGGTGACGATCCGCCCTACCACGTGCCGGTCTTCGTGCTCACCCACCACCCCCGCGCCCCGATCGTGATGGAGGGCGGCACCACCTTCCACTTCGTCACCGACGGCATCGAGTCCGCGCTCGCGAAGGCCCGAGCGGCCGCCGCCGGCGAGGATGTACGCCTCGGCGGCGGGGTCGCGACGATCCGGGAGTACCTGCGCGCGGGCCTGGTCGATGAGATGCACCTCGCCTTCTCGCCCGTGGTGCTCGGCTCCGGCGAGCACCTCCTTGCGGGCCTCGGCGACGCGGCCCTGGCCTACGAGGTGGTGGAGCACGTCCCGACGGCCCGCGTCACGCACGTGGTGCTGGCCCGGCGCACCGGAGCGCCCGCGACCTGACCTCGCACCATCATCCGCCAAGCGATCCCATAATCATGGTAATATGCGGTGATATTTAGGTAGATTATTGGATCGCTGACATGAAGAGCTTCATCGACCTCGAGTCGCGCCTCTCCGGACAGCCCCCGCGGCTGGGTGTTCGCCTCGGCCGCATCGACACCGCCCGCGGGCGGGAGCAGATGTACCGCGATCAGCTGCCCCAGGCGCTCCTCGGACTCGCCGAGCAGACCCGGGTGGCGTCGATCACCGCGTCCAACGCGATCGAGGGCGTGGTCGTCGACGAGGGCAGAGCGCAGAAGCTCGTCCGCCCCGAGCCCCCCCGCCTGCGCAACCGCAACGAGCGCGAGTTCGCGGGGTACCGCGACGCGATCGACGGGCTGATGCGACAGCCCGAGCCCGAGCCGGTGGGCATCCCGATGATCCTCGACCTCCACCGCCGGCTCTTCGGGCACGTCGACGGCGGCGGCGGGCGGCTGAAGAGCGATCAGAACCTCATCGTCAGCTACCGGGATGGAGGCAGGCAGGTGCTGTTCACGCCGGCCTCCCCGCAGGAGACCCCCTTCCTGCTGGAGGAGCTGGTCGCCCGCCACGGGGCCGCCGCCGCGGCGCAGGCGGCGCATCCGGTGCTGCTCACGGGCCTCTTCGTCCTGGACTTCCTCGCCATCCACCCGGTCGCCGACGGCAACGGGCGGCTCGCCCGGCTGCTGACCTCGCAGCTGCTGCGACGCGCCGACTACGGCATCGCGCGCTACGTCAGCCTCGAGCAGCGGATCTTCGAGACCAAGGAGGCCTACTACCAGGCGCTCCTCGACTCACAACGCGGCTGGCACGACGCGGCGCACGATCCATGGCCCTGGCTCGGATACCTGACGGGTGTCATCGACGACGCCTACGCGCTGTTCGAGCGCCGGCTGTCGGCGGCGGCGTCGGCCGGGACCTCCAAGCAGGACCGTGTGCGCAGCTACATCCTCGAGCAGGCCGGCCCGGAGTTCCGCATCGCTGATGTCCGCCGCGCCCTGCCGGGCGTGAGCGACCCGACGATCAGGATCGTGCTCGCCACCCTGCGCGACGAGGGGCTCATCGCCGCGTCCGGGGGCGGACCGTCGGCGCGGTGGCTCAGGGCCCGGCCCGGAGCCGCGGATCAGAACAGTGGCGGGTAGCGGTCCAGCAGGTCGGCGTGGCGGCGCTTGCGCTCGCGCTCGGCCACAAGGGCGGTGTCGCCGGCCTCCGCCTTGAGACGGCGGAGGGTTGCGAGGATCTCGCTGCGGCGGGCCTCGCGGATCCTCTCCTCTTCCTGCTGGCGCCTCATCGCCCGGCGATATGAGCTGTTGTCGTCGGCGAAGAGCGGCGGCGAGGGCATCCGAAGAACGGTAGCGGACCAGGTGGCCGCCACGGGGTGGCCCTCGGCCGAGTGGCGGAGGGGGTCCAAGGGGGATACGGTAGTCGGCGCCCGGGTTGTACGACCGGGATCTTCCCCACGCTCGTTCGGCTAGAATGCCGCGCCTTGCAGGGGTCGCTTGCGGCTACTGCGCCACTTCCATTGGAGGCGACCATCGGGTTCTGGAGCTACCTGACCGGTTTCGGCGGGCGCGACATGGCCGTCGACCTCGGCACCGCCAACACGCTGGTCTATGTCCGGGGCCGGGGGATCGTCCTCTCGGAGCCGTCGGTGGTCGCGATCGACCAGCGCTCCGGCGAGGTGCACGCCGTCGGCATCGAGGCCAAGCGCATGCTCGGGCGCACGCCCGGCAACATCAGCGCGATCCGGCCTCTGAAGGACGGCGTCATCGCCGACTTCGACGTGACCGAGCAGATGCTGCGGCACTTCATCCAGAAGGTCCACCAGAACCGCTGGGCGCACCCGCGCGTGGTGGTCTGCGTCCCCTCAGGCGTCACCGGCGTGGAGAAGCGCGCCGTCGAGGAGGCCACTCTCTCGGCCGGCGCCCGCAGCGCGTTCCTGATCGAGGAGCCGATGGCAGCGGCGATCGGGGCCGGACTGCCCGTGGCCGAGCCGACCGGGAACATGGTGGTGGACATCGGTGGCGGCACGACCGAGGTGGCCGTGATCTCGCTCGGCGGGATCGTGGTGGCCCAGTCGATCCGCGTCGGCGGCGACGAGCTGGACGAGGCGATCATCAGCTACGTCAAGAAGGAGTACAAGCTGATGATCGGCAGCCAGACCGCCGAGGAGGTGAAGCTCGAGATCGGCTCCGCCTACCCGCTCCGCGAGGAGGTCCAGGCGGAGATCAGGGGACGCGACATGATCACGGGACTTCCGAAGACGGTCGTGCTGTCCTCTGAGGACGTCCGCGAGGCCCTCGAGGAACCCCTGGTGCAGATCATCGACGCCGTCAAGAGCACGCTCGACAAGACCCCGCCCGAGCTCGCGTCCGACATCATGGACCGCGGGATCATGATGGCGGGCGGCGGCTCGCTGCTGCAGGGGCTGGATGAGCGCCTGCGCCGCGAGACCGAGATGCCGATCCACGTCGCCGAGTCGCCCCTGACCTGCGTCGCGGTGGGCTCGGGTCGCTCGCTGGAGGAGTTCGAGGTGATGCAGAAGGCGTCCTCGAACGGCCGACACAGGAAGCGCTACTGAGCAGGAGCCTGCTTCAGAGTGGCGGCCCACGACCGCCTGCACGCTTTGCCGGCTCCCGGCCGGCCGGGGAATCATCGCGAGGGCGGCATCCTCGGTCGGGGCGATCTCTTCGGGCATCGCACCCTCCCTGCGTCCTTGCCTCGCGGGAGTTTCGCGGCCGGACGGCCGCGGTCCACTCTGAAGCAGGCTCCCACCTCTGATGGCGGTGGCCGCGACAACAGGGATCGCGCGCCGGCGGGCCAACGTCCGCCGCGCGGTCATCGCCGCCCTCGTGATCACGTGCCTGGCGATCTTCACCGGCTACTTCCGCGAGTCGACCGACGGCCCGTTGCACGGTGCGCAGGCGGCCACCGCGAGCGTCGTCGCGCCGGTGCAGGAGGTGGCCACCCGGGCCGTCAGGCCGTTCCGCGACGCGTGGGGATGGGCCAACGGCCTCAAGGACGCCCGCGACCGGGCCGCCGCGCTCGAGACCGAGGTCGAGGGCCTGCGCGGGCTGGCCGCCGACAACGCCGTGCGCGATCAGCGCCTGGCCGAGCTGGAGTCGCTCCTGGGCGTCGAGTCGGTGGTCGATCCGAAGACCGGCGCGGGCGGCTACGGGCTGGCCACGGGGCTGGTTCAGACACGCTCGATCACCGATTGGTATCGCAACGCCCGCATCTCGGTCGGATCGTCCGATGGGGTGGTGCGCAACGCGCCCGTCGTCGCCGGCACCGGCCGCGGCGCCGCGCTGGTGGGCGTCGTCACGGCCGTCTCCCCGAACACGGCCGACGTCGCCTTCATCACCGACGGCCGCACCGAGGTGGGCGCCACCATCCCCGCGGCCGGCCACCCGCCCGGGCTGGTCCAGTCCACGTCGCCGGGCCAGTTGCGGCTCACGGGCGTGCCCCGCTCGGCGCCCGTGAAGCTGAACCAGGACGTCGTGACGTCCGGCTTCAAGGTCAAGAACCTCCTCTCGATCTACCCGCCCGGCCTGCCGATCGGGCGCGTGTCGAGCCTGGGCCGCCAGGAGGTCGACGTGCAGCAGACCGTCCAGGTCACCCCGTATCTCGATCCGCGCAACCTCTCCTACCTCACCGTGCTGACCCCCCAGAGCGCCCAGGCCAAGCGCAGGGCGTCGGGCGGATGAGCAGCGACCTGACCCGCGTCGTCGGTCCCGCGACGGCCATCCCGCGCACCCGGGGCGGAGGGACGGGCCTCGGCTGGGTCGTCCTCATGGTGCTCGTGGCCGTGCTCGTCGAGGTCTCGGTGATGCCCTATGTCAACGTGGCCGACGGCATCCCCGACATCGTCGCGCCCACCATCGTCGTCGTGGCGCTCCTGCGCGGGGCGCTGGTGGGGGCCGTGGCGGGCTTCAGCGCCGGGCTGCTGCTCGAGCTCACGGCCCCCGTGGGGACGCTCGGCGTGCTCGCCCTGCTGTACCTGATCGTCGGCGCCTGGTGCGGGCGCTATTGCGAGAGCGAGGAGTCGTCGGGCTTGCTCGCGCCGCTGGCGCTCTCGGTGATCGCCGCCCTCGGGGTGCAGCTCGGCTACCTGATGTTCCAGTTGCTGCTGGGGCACCACATGCCCGCGTCGGAGTTCGTCGGACGGGTGCTGATCCCGACGCTCGCGCTCACGGCCCTCCTCAGCCCGCCCGTGCTGCTGGTGGCGCGGCGGCTCCTCGGGGCCCCGCGCGTGGTCGAGCCCTTCGCGGTGGGCGCGTGAGCACCACCCACCCCCCGCGCAGAGGGCCGCGCACGGGCCGCCGCGCCGCGAGGCCCGCGGGCGGCTGGGCGCCCACCCTCACGCCCAGGACCGCTGTGCGCATCGCCATCCTCGGCGGCATCGCGATGAGCCTGCTCGGGCTGCTGCTGGTGCGGCTCTGGTTCCTGCAGGTGATCAGCGCCGAGCAGTACGCCGAGCGCGCCGACGGCAACCGCCTGCGCACGGTCATCGAACAGCCGCCGCGCGGCAACATCCTCACCGCCGACGGCGTGCCCCTGGTCACCAACACGATCGGCGAGAACCTGGTCGCGCGCCCGCGGGAGCTGGCCGGCGAGCGGCGCCGGCGGGTGCTGGCGAAGCTCTCCCCGAAGATCGGCCAGCCGCTGCCGCAGCTCATGAAGAAGGTGGAGGCGGGCGACAACCAGCCGCTGCAGTCGGTGGTGCTCGCCCGCAACATCACCCCGGCCCTCTTCGGCTACCTGGCCGAGCGACGCCGTGACTTCCCCGGCATCTCCGTGCAGGAGACCTACCTGCGCGCCTACCCGCAGGGCGACCTGGCCGCGCACGTCCTCGGATCGACCGGCCCGATCAGCGCCGCGCAGATCAAGGCCTACCGCAAGAAGGGCTACGCCGGCGACGAGACCATCGGCGTGGACGGCGTCGAGCAGCAGTACGAGTCGTTGCTGAAGGGCACGCCCGGCGAGTCGGTGATCGAGGTCGACGCGGCCGGGGAGCCGCAGGGCCGCGAGGTCATCTCCTCACGCAGCCCGATCCCCGGGCGCGATGTGCGGCTCTCGATCGACAGCCCCACCCAGCGCGCCCTCGAGGCCGCGCTCGCCGAGGCCGCCCGCGTGACCGGGGCGACGGGCGCCGCCGGCGTCGCGCTCGATCCGAGCACCGGCCAGGTCCTCGCCCTGGCCTCGTACCCGAGCTTCTCGCCCAAGACGTTCGTGGCCCGCAAGCAGAAGCCGATCGAGAAGCTGCTCACGGACCCGCAGAAGCCGCTCAACGACCGGGCGATCGCCGGCGTCTATCCGGCGGGCTCCACCTTCAAGCCGATCACCGCGGCGGCCGCGATGCGCCAGGGCGACCTCACGCCGAGCACGCAGCTCGAGTCCCCGTCGTCGATCGTGCTCCACAAGCAGCGCTTCCAGAACTTCGAGGAGAACTCCCACGGCATCATCACGCTGCCCTACGCCCTGAGGGTGTCGAGCGACACGTTCTTCTACCAGGTGGCCGATCAGCTCTGGCGGGACCAGAGCGAGAAGAAGAGCGAATTCCCGCTTCAGGCCGAGGCCAAGAGGTTCGGGCTGGGAAGGGACACCGGGATCGACCTTCCGGGCGAGTCGGCGGCGCTCGTACCCGACCCGCCGTGGAAGAAGAAGACCTACGCCGACCCGCAGTACACCGACTTCCAGCGCAGCTGGCTGGCCGGCGACACCATCCAGCTCGGCGTCGGCCAGGGCTTCCTGCAGGTGACCCCGCTCCAGATGGCGGCGGCCTACGCCGCCATCGCCGACGGTGGCACGCTGCGCACCCCGAGCATCGGCCTGGACGTGCGCGACCCCAGCGGCCGCGTGGTGCAGGAGCTCTCCGAGGGCCGGCCCACCAGTCAGCTCGGCATCAGGCCGACCGACCTCGCGGCGATCAAGCAGGGTCTCTTCGACGCATCCAACGGCGTCGAGGGCACCTCGACCAGCGTGTTCGGCAATCTGCCCGACGGCAGCAAGGTGGCGGGTAAGACCGGCACGGCCGAGCCCGGGGACGGCGGCGAGGACCACTCCTGGTTCGTGGGCTACGCGCCCTACGACAATCCGACGATCGCGGTCGCGGTCGTCATCGAGCGCGGGGGCACCGGAGCCAACGCCGCCGCGCCGGCGGTCTGCTCGACGATGTCGGCCTACCTCGGGTTCGCCGAGAAGCTCTGCGGCCAGCCGGTGGCCAGCCGATGACCACGACCCTCGCCCCCTCTCGCCAGGGCACCGGCGCCGGCGACCGCGTGCGCGCGGCCGTGCTCGGCCTCGACTGGATCCTGCTGCTGGCCGTCGCCGCGATCAGCGCCTTCAGCATCTTCGTGGTCGGCAAGGCCACCGAGACCGATCCCGCCGGCTCGCGTTTCTACCTCGACCGCCAGATCCTCTTCATCGCCGCCGGCTCGGTGCTGATGGTCTTCGCCACCCGCCTCAACCTCGACCGGCTCGCGCGCTGGGCGTGGGGTCTGTGGGGGAGCCTGCTCGGCGCGCTGGCGGTCGTCTACGTCGTGGGCAGCGCAGTCAAGGGCTCCAACCGCTGGATCGACATCGGGCCCTTCAACCTGCAGCCCTCGGAGATGGGCAAGGTCGTGCTGGCCATCGTGCTGGCGGGGATCGCGATCGAGCGCATGGACGACATCGGCTCGGTCCGCTTCACGCTCTTCCTGACCGTCGTCGCCGCCGTCCCCGCCGCGGTCGTCTTCCTCCAGCCGGACCTCGGGACCTCGCTCGTGTACGGGGCGGTGCTCGCCGCGATCCTGTTCCTGATCGGCGTTCCCTGGTCGCACTTCGCGGTGGCCGGCTCGATCCTGGCCATCATGGTCCTGGCGGTGCTCTGGGTGCTGCCGAACGCCGGCGTGACGGTACTCCAGGACTACCAGGTGCAGCGCCTGACGGCGTTCATCGGGGCCGAGCGCGACACCAGCGACGCCGGCTACCAGCTCGATCAGTCGAAGACCGCGATCGGATCGGGCGGCGCGGTGGGCAAGGGGCCCGACGGCGCGACCCAGTCGTCGGGCAACTTCATCCCCGAGCACCACACCGACTTCATCTTCGCGGTCACGGGCGAGATGTTCGGCTTCGCCGGGGGAGGGCTGCTGATCCTCGCCTACGCCCTCGTGCTCTGGAGGGGGCTGAGAACCATGGCGAGGGCCTCCAGCCAGGTCGACATGCTGGTCGCCGGAGCGATCGTGGTCATGATCGGCTTCCAGGTGTTCGTTAACATCGGCATGACCGTGGGAATCATGCCGATCACAGGAATCCCGCTGCCGCTCATGAGCTACGGCGGCAGCCACACCCTCACGACCCTCGTGGCGATCGGCCTGCTCCTGGGCATCCATCAGCGCCGTTCCGCAGTTCCCGGGTAGGGGGGCGTCATCGGAGCAATCGGCCTCGCCTCGCGAGGAGCGAAGGTGGTGCGTCCCTTCGCGGACGCCGTCCGCTCGGTCGACGCGGCCACGCAGGACGGGGGCCACATCGCCCTCATCCCGGGCGATCCCGCCGGCACCCGCCGGCTCAGCGAGATCCTCGAGATCGCGGCGCCCGCGCCCACCGAGGACGCCCTCGCGCTGATGGCGGTCGCCCCGGGCACGGCGCTCGAGCCCGGCATCTCGACGTTGGAGCGCCGCCGCCACTCGGGAGCCGGGGCGCTCGCCGTGATCGTCGGCGCGCCGCCGGAGCGCGCGGCACTCGAGAAGGCGATCCTCGAGGGCAACCGCCTCGAGATGTCCAACGTCGCGCACGCCCCCTCCCTCGAGGACCCGGACCCGGTCGTCAGCGCGATCATCCGCAGCCTCGGCGACTCCGCGGTGGCCGCCGGGCGGCGCAACGCCGGCCTGCGCCCCGCCGTGGGGCGCGAGCTCATCGTCTCGGCCACGCGCCAGTCGGCCGCCATCGGGGCGCTGCCGCTCCCCGGTGTCGACATGCCGGTCCTCGCCCTCATCCAGGTGCGCCTGGTCGCGCAGCTTGCCGCACTCCACGACAGGCCCTTCGGGGCCGAGCGGGCCGTCGAGGCGCTCGCGATCGTGGGAGCAGGTTTCGGCTGGAGGGCGCTCGCTCGCAGCGCCACCGGCTTCGTTCCGGTGGCGGGGTGGGCCGTGCGTGGCACGGTCGCCTACGGCGCCACCCGGGCCGTCGGGGAGGCCGCACTCGCGCGCCTGTCCGCGGGCCATGACCTGATCGAGGGCCCGCCGTTGGACAAGGCACGCCCCGTGATCGACCGCGTCGTCGGCCGCCTGCGCCGCTGACGGCACACCCCTGAGAGGTATTCCCTTTGAAGAAGCAGATCCTGGTGTCGGTGGACCGCGCCGAGACGCGCGTCGCGATACTCGAGGACGGCGTCACGGCCGAGGCGTACATCGAGCGCCGCGGCCACCGCTCCGTCGTGGGGCATGTGTGGAAGGGCCGCGTGGAGAACGTCCTCGCGGGCATGGAGGCCGCCTTCATCGAGATCGGCCTCGAGAAGAACGGGTTCCTCCACGTCGACGAGGTCGTCGCGATGGGGGTGCCCAAGCGCAAGCGCCAGATCGCCGAGCTGCTCAAGCGCGGTGACGAGGTGCTGGTGCAGGCCACCAAGGACCCGATGGGCACCAAGGGCGTGCGCCTGACGATGCAGCTCTCGCTGGCCGGCCGATTCGTGGTGTTCGTCCCGTTCGGAGAGGGCGTCGGGGTCTCCAAGCGCCTGTCCGACGATGAGCGCACCCGCCTGCGCTCGATCTGCAACGCGCTCCCGCTCGAGTCCGGCGGGCTGATCGTCCGTACCGCGGCCTCCGGCGCGTCGGCGCGGGAGATCGCCCGCGACCTCGCCTTCCTGAAGCGCCTCTGGCAGGCCCTGCAGGAGCGCGGCGGCCAGGCCAAGGCGCCGACGCTGCTCTACTCCGAGGCCGACATCTCTCTGCGCATCATCCGTGACCTCCTGAACACGGACGTCGAGGAGGTGCTGGTCGACGACGAGGCCCAGTTCGATCGCATCCAGGGCTTCCTGCGCCGCACCTCGCCCGAGATGGCCGAGCGCGTTCGGCACTGGACCGGCGACACGCCGCTCTTCGACGCGCACGGCGCCGAGGCGACGATCCGCTCGACGATGGACCGGCGCGCGCCGCTGCCCTCGGGCGGATACCTCGTGATCGACGACACCGAGGCGATGACGGTCATCGACGTCAACTCGGGCCGCAACGTCGGCAAGGGCGGGAACCGTCTCGAGGACACGATCACCAAGACCAACCTCGAGGCCGCCACCGAGGTCGTGCGCCAACTGCGACTGCGCGACATCGGCGGGATCATCACCATCGACTTCATCGACATGGACGACGAGCGCAACCGCAAGGCCGTGAAGGCCGCGCTGCACGCGGCGCTCGCCCTCGATCGCACCCGCACCTTCGTCACCGAGATCTCGCAGCTCGGCCTGGTGGAGATGACCCGCCAGAACATCTCCGACGGCCCGCGGGAGATCATGACCGAGGTCTGCCCGACCTGCGCCGGCGTCGGCGTGGTGCCGAGCGACGAGACCCACGCCATCGCTGTCGAGCGTGAGCTCCGCACGGAGCTCACGGGCGGCTCCGCCGAGGGCGTGGTGCTGGCGGTCAATCCGCGGATCGCCGACGTCATCTCCGATGAGGAGGGGGCCCGGCTGGCGGATCTCGAGACCGTGGTCGGGGCCAAGATCACGCTCGAGCGCGACGGCTCCATCGCCCCGGAGGCCCACCGCCTGCGGGCCGCCGGCGACGGCTCCCTCCCCGCGCCGAAGACCACCGCCTCGTCCGGGCGCACGCCGGGCAATCGCCGGCGCGCCTCCACCCGCTCCCGCTCGTAGTGGCCCGGCCCGCCCGCCGCTCGCCGGAGCGGCGGGCGGTCGCGTCCTCAGGCTCAGCCGAGCGACGCCCTCATCCAGAGGAACCCGTAGAGCCGGTGGGCGACATAGCCGCCCACACGCCGTGAGGTGACGTCGGAGCGGACGCTGTTGGCGAACGGCGCCCAGGCGGCCCGCCCGGCGACCGCCCTGTCGACCGCCCGCCAGGCCGCCGCCCGCGCGCCCGGGTTCCACGTCGCCGAGGCCCGGGCGATGAGCGCGTTCACACGGGCGTCGTCGAGCAGCGCGTAGTTGAGGTTCGCCCCCGCGCGGATCGCCGGGCCGGCGAGCAGGAGCGGGAACCAGTCGGCGCCGTCGGGGAAGTCCTGCTGCCAGCGGGCGTAGCCGATCTGCGAGGCGGCGGCCGGGTCGGCGAGCCTGGCGAGCATCGTCGAGCGGTCCCACAGCCGTGGTGACGCGCGCAGGCCGATGCGGTCGAGGGTGCGCTCCAGGATCCGCGTGACGGCGGGCGCCGGGTCGCCGGTCGGCCCCCAGACGCTCACCCTCGCGCCCGACGCCCCCGCACGCGCCACCAGCGCCTTCGCACGCGCAAGGTCGGGCGCGGGAGACGGGTTCATACGGCGCCGGCCGGGCACGCCGGGCGGCAGTACCTGGGCGGTCGGCACGGCCTCCCCGCCGAAGGCCCGCGCGAGCGCGGCGCGGTCGATCGCCAGGTTCACGGCGCGGCGCACCCGGATGTCGTCGAAGGGCGGGCGGCGGGTGTTCATGAAGAAGTAGTAGGTGGCGCCCTCGACGTGGCGGCGGACGCGCCCGCGCGGATCGGCGGCCGCCGCGCGGATCTGGGCGGGGGAGGGGCGCGCCTGCACGTAGTCGGCCCGCCCGCGGGCGACGCGGCCGAGGGCGTCGTCGGAGCGGACGCCGATGTCGATGTGGATCGCGGAGGGCCCGGGGGCTGCCGGGCCGGCGGCGCCCGCCGCGTACCCCGGATTGCGGACGAGGTCGATCGAGCGGCCCCGGCGGTAGCCGGCGACCCGGTAGGGCCCCGCGGAGGCCAGGGCCGCCTCGCTCTGGTCGGAGGCCGGGGTGCCCCGGGGCACGACGAACGCGAAGGGCAGCGCCAGCACGCGCAGGATCGCGGGGTCGGAGCGCGTCAGCGCGATCTGCACCTCACCACGGCCGTCGCGCGCGGTGATGCCGGAGATGCCGGCGGAGGTGGGGGAGGCCTCGAAGGCGGTCGCCCCCTTGATGGAGCGGTAGAGGCCACGGCCCGGCGAGCCGGCCAGGAAGACCCGCTCGATGCTCGCCTTGACGTCGCTGGCGCGCACGGAGCGGTTGGCCGGAGGGCCGAAGCGCGCGCTGGATCGCAGGGTGAACGTGAGGCGCCGCCCGCCGTTCGAGACCGTCGGCATGCGGGCCGCCAGCGCCGGCACGACCTGCGCTCCGGCGGAGCCGGCGCTGCGCCGGTAGGCCACCAGGCCCTCGCCCGCGTTGACCAGCACCTGCCAGCTCTCGGGCGCGTACGCGAGCGCCGGATCGAGGCTGTCGGGATCGTCCTGGCTCGCCACGACGAGCGTCGCGCCCAGCCCCGGGCCCGCCACGGCGCCCACTGCGGCCAACGCGAGGGCGATCACTGTGCGGGGGCCGAACCTCACGGCATGCCTTGTACACCCGTCACACCGGGTGGTCGAGCGAACCTGGCGGGGCACCGTCCTGGCGCATCTATGGAGCCAATGGCTCCAGGACGCATGCTATCGTCGGCTCATGCCGAACATCCAGGTGAAGAACGTGCCCGAAGACGTCCACGCGGTCCTGCGTCGACGTGCGGCGGCAGCGGGGCAGTCACTACAGGAGTACCTGCTCGCCGAGCTGATCCGTATCGGTCGCGCGCCTACGGTCGCCGAGGTCTTCGAGCGGATCGGGCACCGGTCGGGTGGGCGTCTCTCCCTGCGCCAGGCCGAGGCCGACCTCCGCGAGGATCGCGGGCGGCGGTGATCGTCGTCGACGCGTCCGTTCTCGCGGCCGCACTCGTCGATGACACCCGGGAGGGCGCTCACGCGCGCCAGACGATCGCCGGCGAGGAGCTCTGCGCCCCGCACCTCATCGACTGCGAGGTCGTCTCGGTGATCCGGCGGGCGCGCCTGCGCGGGGACCTGGGCGAGGAGCGGGCCCGTCAGGCGATCGGCGACCTCGCCGCGATCCCCGTGGTCCGCGTCGCGGACACGCATCTGCTGGGCCGCATGTGGGAGCTCCGCACGATCCTCACCCCCTACGACGCCGCCTACGTCGCGCTGGCGGAGGCGCTCGAGGCGACCCTGCTCACCGCCGACCGGCGCCTGGCCCGCGCATCGGGCCCGACCTGCCGGTTCGCGGTCCTCTGATCCCACGGCATGGCGGTCGGGACCGTCGCCCGCTAACATCCGCCGTCGCTCATCAATCGGCCAGGACAGGAAACGTGCCGGACTACGCAGTGATCGCCCTCGGGGGCAAGCAGTACCGTGTTCGTGAGGGCGAGCGACTCCTGGTCGATCGCCTCCAGCACGAGGAGGGCGCGAGCTTCGAGCCGCGCGTCCTCGCGACCGGCGACGGCGAGGGCATCGCCGACGGCGGCAACGTGACGGCGACGGTCGAGGAGCACGTGCTCGGCAAGAAGATCCTCGTTTTCACCTACAAGCCGAAGCGCAACTCGCGCAAGCGCCGCGGCCACCGCTCGCGGCTGTCGCGGGTCCGCATCGAGTCCATCACCGCCTGAGCAGGTAGGAGTCCCGAATGGCGCATAAGAAGGGTGGCGGCTCCAGCCGCAACGGTCGCGACTCCAAGCCGAAGATGCTCGGCGTCAAGGCGTTCGGCGGCCAGCTCGTCCCCGCGGGGACGATCATCGTCCGCCAGCGTGGCACGCGCTTCCGCCCGGCAACCGGCACGGGCATCGGCCGCGACCACACGATCTTCGCGACGGTCACGGGCCGCATCGAGTTCACGACCGGCCGCAAGGGTCGCCGGATCTTCGTGCACCCCGAAGAGGCTGCTGCGGTCTAGCGTCCTGATTCAGAAGTCGGTGTGCAGCGCCCGAGCGAATCCCCCGCGAGGCAAGGACGCAGATCAGCCCCGATATCGGGAATATCAGGGCTGCCGAGGACGCCGCCTCGCGATGGGATGCAGCCGGGAGCTGCCGGTGAGCTCCTGAATCAGGACGCGAGACCGCTCGCGGATAGGAGTGCGGTGAGTCTGCCGCGAGAATCCCGCGAGGCAAGGATGCAGGGAGGGTGCGCTGCTGCCGGCACCGCCCCGACCGAGGACGCCGCATTCGCGATGATTCACGGCGAGCAGACCGATGCCCTTCACCGATAGGGCTCAGATAAACGCCGAGGGCGGCAGCGGCGGGATGGGCTGCATGTCGTTCCGGCGTGAGCCCAAGATCCCCAAGGGCGGACCCGACGGCGGCAACGGCGGCCGGGGCGGTCGCGTGGTGCTCGTCGCCGACGATCAGGTCACCGACCTGTCGCGCTTCCGCCACCAGGTGCACCACCGCGCGCCGAACGGGGGCCACGGACAGGGCAAGGCCCGCCACGGCCACGCCGGCGCCGACCTGATGGTCGGCGTGCCCCCGGGCACGCGCGTGATCCGCGACGGGCACGTCATCGCCGAGCTCGCCGAGGTGGGCGACAGCGTGCCGGTGGCCCGCGGCGGCAACGGCGGCGTGGGGAACAAGGCCTTCAAGTCGTCGACCAACCAGGCGCCGCGGACCACCGTGCCCGGGGCGCCGGGCGAGGAGGCCTGGCTCACCCTCGAGCTGCGCCTCGCCGTGGACGTCGCCCTCGTGGGCCTGCCGAACTCGGGAAAGAGCGCCCTGCTCGCTGCGCTGACCGGCGCGGCCGCCGTGGTGGCCCCGTATCCGCACTCCACCCTGGAGCCGGCCTTCGGCCCCCTGGAGGACGCCGACGGCAACCTCTACCTCGTCATCGACCTGCCGGGCCTCGCCGCCGACGGCACGCCGCGCCGCGGCGCCCACCTCGAGCAGCTCGAGCGCGCCCGCCTCATCGTGCACTGCATCGACGCCTCCGACCCCGAGCCCGCGGCCGACCGGCTCGCGCGCGCCCGTGAGGGCCTCGAGGAGTTCATGCCCGAGGGGGTGCCCGGGATCGTGGTCGCGACCCACGCCGACGACGCCGAGGAGCCCGTCGCCGAGGCCGATGCGCACGTCGATTCGCAGAGCGGGACCGGGCTCGACGACCTGCGCGCGCGCCTGCTGGCGGCGCTCCTGACGCCCGCCTCGTAGCGTGGCGGTACTCGTGGTGAAGCTGGGGTCCTCGACCCTGGTGGACGCCGATGGGCAGCTGCGCGACGAGATCCTGGAGTCGCGGGTGCGCGACCTCGTGCGCGTGCGCCGCCAGGGGCACCACCCGGTGCTCGTGACCAGCGGAGCCATCGCCTGCGGGCTCGGCCGCCTGGGGATCACGGAGCGCCCGACCGCGCTCGGCGACCTGCAGGCGGCTTCGGCGGTGGGGCAGGGGGTGCTCTTCCAGCGCTACGCGGCCGCTTTCGCGCCCCACGACGTCGTGCCCGCCCAGGTGCTGCTCACCTCGAGCGATCTCGCCGCGCGCGCGTCCTACCTGAACGCCCGCACCACGCTTCGCCGGCTCACCGAGCTCGGTGCGGTGCCCGTGATCAACGAGAACGACACGACGGCCACCGACGAGGTGACCTTCGGCGACAACGACGTGCTCGCGGCCCAGGTCGCGATCCTCCTCGGGGCGCGCTGGCTGCTGCTGCTCACCGACCGCGAGGGCCTCTACGGCCCGGGGCCCGGTGGGCCCCGGCTGATCGGCGACGTCCCGGCCGGGACGTCGCCCGCGTCGCTGCCCCTGGCCGAGATGGGCGGCTCGGGCCGTGGGCGCGGCGGCATCTCCAGCAAGATCGCCTCGGCCAGCATGGCCACCGGGGGAGGGGTGACCTGCGTGATCGCCTCCGGATCGGCCGAGGGCGTCATCCCCAGCGTCGCCTCGGGGCATCACGTGGGCACGCGCTTCGGCCCGACCGGCCGACCGGAGCCCGCGTTCAAGCTGTGGCTGCGTCACGCCAAGCCCACGCTCGGGCGCGTGGTGGTGGACGACGGGGCGGCGTCGGCCCTGCGCGAGCGAGGGACCTCTCTGCTGGCGGTCGGCGTGCTCTCCACCGAGGGCGGCTTCCAGGCCGGTGATGCGGTGGAGGTGGTCAGCGGCGCCGCCCGGACCCTCGTGGGCAAGGGGATCTCGGCCATGTCCTCCGACGAGATCCGCGTCGTGGCGGGTCTGAAGTCGCGCGCCGTCCGCGAGCGCCTTCCCGAGGCCGCCCCCCAGGTGATCCACCGCGACGAGTTCGTCCTGGCGGACCCGCACGCGCCCGACCCGGCCGCGGGGGGCGTGGTCTAATGGGGCGACCGTGACCCAACTCGAACGCGTCGTAGCGCACGTACAGGCCGCGAGCAGGATCCTCGGCCGCCTGCCCGGCCGCCAGCGCGACGCCGCTCTCGCCGAGATGGCCGAGGCGCTCGAGCGGCGCTCCGACGAGATCCTGCGCGACAACGCCCTCGACGTGGAGGCCGCCAAGCGCGCCCACACGGCGCCGGCGCTGATCGACCGCCTGCTCCTCGACGACGACCGGATCCGCGACATGGCCGAGGGCATCCGCGCCGTCGCCGCGCTGCCCGACCCGGTCGGCGCCGTGGACGGCGGGCGCAGGCTGCCGAACGGACTCGACATCATCCGCCGCCGCGTGCCGCTCGGCGTCGTCGCCGTGATCTACGAGGGCCGCCCGAACGTCACCGCCGACGCCGCGGCGCTCTGCCTGAAGAGCGGCAACGCCGTCATCCTGCGCGGGAGCCGCCTGGCGATACGCTCCAACCTGATCATCGCCGAGGTCCTCACCGGCGCCCTGATCGAGGCCGGCGTGCCGCGCTGGTCGGTGGCGCTGCTCGGGTCCGAACGCGAGGAGATGCGCCAGCTGGTGCAGATGGAGGGCGCCCTCGACCTGGTCATCCCGCGCGGGGGCGAGGAGCTGAAGTCGTTCCTGAAGGAGCACGCGCGCGTCCCCGTGATCTACGCCGCGTCGGGCAACAACCACGTCTACGTGCACGCCGACGCCGATCCCGAGATGGCCGTGAGGATCGCGGTGAACGCCAAGGTCCAGCGGCCCGGGGTCTGCAACGCCGCCGAGACCCTCCTGGTCCACCGCGACGCGGCGGCCGCGATCCTCCCGCGGGCCGTGGAGCAGCTGGCCGCGGCCGGGGTGGAGCTGCGCATCGACGCCGCCGCGCGCGAGATCGCGGGCGAGCAGGCCGAAGGCCTCGCCGCGGCCGCTGACATCGACTACGCCACCGAGTTCCTCGCGCTGATCATGGCCGTGCGCGTGGTCGACTCGCTCGACGAGGCGCTCGAGCACATCGCGCGCTTCGGGTCGGGCCACAGCGAGGCGATCGTCACCTCCTCGCTCGACGCCGCCCGCGCGTTCCAGGAGGGCGTGGACGCGGCCGTCGTCTACGTCAACGCCTCCACCCGCTTCACCGACGGCGGCGAGTTCGGGATGGGCGCCGAGATCGGCATCTCGACGCAGAAGCTCCACGCGCGCGGGCCCATCGGACTGAACGAGCTGACCACCTACACGTACCTCGTCACCGGCCACGGCCACCTCCGCTGAGCCCGAGGGCGCTCCCCGGCGCGTGGGGGTGCTCGGGGGCACGTTCGACCCGCCCCACCTGGGGCACCTGGTGGTGGCCTGCGAGGCCCTCTGGCAGCTCTCCCTCGACGAGGTGCGCCTGGTTCCCGCGGGCCGGCCGCCGCACAAGGACGACCCGGCCGTGGCCCCGGCGTCCCGGCGGGCCGCATGGCTGGAGCGCGCCGTGGCGGGGCGCCGCGGCCTGGTCGTCTCGCGCCTGGAGCTGGAGCGCGAGGGCCTCAGCTTCACCGCCGACACCCTCGAGGCGATGGCCGCGGCCGAGCCGGGCGTGGCCCTCTGGTTCATCCTCGGCGCCGACCAGCTGGCCGAGTTCCCCACCTGGCGCTCGCCCGAGCGCATCCTCGCCGCCGCGCGCCTCGCCGTGGTGGCCCGCGGGGACGTCGCCCAGCGGGATCTGGACGTGCTGGCCCGCGAAGTCGCGCCCGGGCGCGCCGACATCCTGGCGGTGCCCGTGATCGGCATCTCGTCGAGCATGATCCGCGAGCGGATCGCCGCGCGGCCGGCCGGTCGGCCACCTCGTGCCGCCCGAGGTGGAGCAGGCACTCAGCGCGAGGGCGTCATCACCTGACTACAGGGCGAGTACCTCGTCGAGCGTGACGGGCGCGGACCCCTCGGGTCGCGCGAGCAGGCCCCCGGCGACGTGCCAGGCCAGCGCCTCGTGGGACGCGTCCTTCCATCGGTTGCCCTTGTGAGACGACCGCAGGGGGCGCCGTGGCAGTTGGGAGACGCCGCCCTTGGCCGGTGTCGATGAAGGCGCGCTCGAGCCGGTCGAGGCGGCGCGCAGCGTCATCGAGCAGGGCGGGCGCCTCATCCGGGTGGATCGCGGACTGCAGAACGAGGCTCCGCAGCAGCTCGAACTGCATCCACCACTCCTCCTGTCTCGCACCGTCGGCCACAAAGCCGTGCCGGCCCTGTACGGCGCGACCTGCCGCTCTGAACCCCCTTTCGATGTCTCCCACCGCGAGCGGCGCCCCGAGTGCGGCGCGCGCCAGCGGCAACCGCCAGCTGGCCTGCACGGCGTAGCCGCCGTGCGTGACGGAGCTGGCGGCCGAGAGATCGGCGTAGTACGCGATGGGCAGGTGGCCGTACTCGGTCAGCCAGCGGTCGAAGTGCTCGACGAGGGCGGCGAGGCGCTCTCCGGTGAGGTCGGTCCCCTCGCGGCGGTGCAGCTCGGTCAGTGTCTCGACCATGTCGCCCGCGACGTTCACGCTCTTGCGGTCGGCGCCAAGGCCCAAGTGGTCCCGGGCGCCGGGAGCGGAGTCCGGGTTGTCCGCATACGGATGGCCGTCGCGCGCCATCCATCCCCAGTAGCCGCCGCGGTCCCGGTCCCACGCGTGCGTGTCGAGCCAGGTGAAGCCCTCGTGGGCGAGGGCGAGGGCGGGCTCGTGGTCGAGCGTCCGGGCCACCTCGAGGCAGGCCACGATCGCATAGGCGATCCCGTGCGCGTGCTTCGCCCCGTCGTCGAACGGCGTCCATGCGCGGTCGGCGCACGCGTACCAGCCCCCGAACTCCTCATCCCAGAGCCCGTC
>CAWGMB010000001.1:0-239912 GCA_963823515.1 uncultured Thermoleophilia bacterium | reverse complement strand
GCGACCGTCTCAGACGCGGCCGCCGGGAAGGCGGAGAGCGCGAACGGCGCCGCGTCGATCGAGTGAGAGCCGCCGTCGAGGATCATCTCGGCGACCATCCGCCCCGTCGCGGGCGCGTTCAGGATCCCCCACGACGCGTGCCCCGTCGCGAGGAAGGCGCCGGCGGCGCCGGGGACCGGACCGATCAGGGGGACCCCGTCCACCGTGAGCGGCCGGTAGCAGGCCGAGCGGCTCACGATCTCGGCCTCGCGGAGGACGCTCGAGTGCACCCCGGCCATGCGGTGGAGCTCCCGGCAGGCCACCTCGCCCGGGACGATCTCGTCGGGGTCGTCGGGAAGCGTGCCGTGCTCGGGATGGCCGGCGACGTAGACCTGGCCGCCGGGGCGGGGGTACATCTCGACGGTGCTCCGCTGCCGGTCGCGGCCGACGAACTCGCTGAAGACCGCCTGGGCGGGGACCTCGGCGCCGAGGACGATGCTGGCGCTCCTGGTGCCGAACACCTGGGGCAGCGCCAGCCAGCGCTGGGCCTGGCTCGTCCACGGGCCGAGGGCCAGCACGACAACGTCGGCCGGGTGGTGGACGCCGTCGATCGACACGCCGCTCACCGCGCCCTCCGGCCCCCCGGACGTGAGCCCGTCGACGACCCCCGTGGCGAGCGTCGCCCCCCGCTCGATCGCCTCCTCGACGAGGGCCCGGGTGAACTGGAGCGGGTTCACCTGGGCGGTCGTCCCGGCGCTGCCGATGACCTCGTGGGCGACCACGTTGCCGTCGAGCCAGCCCGGGTTGGGGAGGCCCCGGTAGCGCTCGAGGTCGCCCTCGTCGGCGGCCGCGGTCATGAGGGCGTCCATCGGCCGGTGGCCGAGCCGCTCGGCGCCGAGCGCGGCCGCGAGCTCGCGGTGCAGGCCGAAGCTCGCCCGCGCGAGCGCGTCGAGGGGCGTCCCGGCGTTCCAATCGAGCGCGAGGAAGCCCGCGGCCCTCCCCGACGCGGCGGCGGCGGGGCGCGCGCGGTCCACGATGAGCGGCCGCTCCCCGCGCAGGCTGAGGAAGTAGGCCACCGACGCCCCGATCACGCCGGCCCCGCAGATGACGATGCGGCCGGGAGGCGTCATGCGCTCAGCGTACGCCGCGTCCGCGGCGCACGGAACGACACGGGGATACGCTCGCCGTGTGGACGGCGCGCCCGCAGCGGACAGGGTGGGAACCGGCGACGGCGTCGTGGCGGCCGCCGAGGTCGCCCCGGTCTCGCCCGTGCGGCTGTCGGCCGCCGGGCGCGAGGGGACGGCGCGGTGGCGCGGGGGCGGCGTGGAGCGGCTGGTGCACCTCGGGGGCGCGCCGGTCGTGCTGCGGGCCCGCTCCGCGCGGGCCGGCGCGGTGAGCCTGTCGTCGCACGCCCCGGCAGCCGAGGCCGCCGAGGCCGGGCTGGCGCGGCTGCGCTTCTGGACCGGCGTGGACGACGACCTGAGCGGGTTCCTGCGCCGCTTTCGCGACGACCCGCTGATCGGGCACTCGGTCCGCAGCGCGCCGCACGTCCGCCCCTGGCGGCGGCCCCTGCCCTTCGAGGTGCTGATGTGGGCGGTCTGCGAGCAGCTCGTCACCGACGAGCGGGCGACGGTCATCAAGCGCCGCATCGTCGCCGCGCACGGGCCGCGCGACGCCGCGAGCGGGCTTCGGGACGCTCCGGCCCCGGAGGCGGTGGCCGGCCTGTCGCCGGCGCTCCTGCAGCGCTGCGGGCTCTCGGCGGGGCGCTCGCGCGCGCTGATCGCCGCGGCGCGGGAGGTGGCCTCCGGGCGGGTCGATCTCGACGCCGCGCCGGGTGGCCGCGCTCCGGGCGCCGCGCGCCTGCGGGCCATCCCGGGCATCGGCCCGTGGACGCTCGCCGTGCTCGCGCTGCACGGCCAGGGCGACTTCGACGCGCTGCCGGCGGGCGACTTCGCCTACCTCACGCTCGTGGGAGAGGCCCTCACAGGGCGCCCCCACGCCATGGCGACCGAGAGGGACGTGGTGGAGTTCATGGAGCCCTATGCCGGCTGGAGGGGGATCGCGGGGCTGCACCTGCTGCGGGTCGGCGGCCGCGCGGTCGCGGCGCGCGCTGCGAGGGGTCAGGTGACCCGGATCACCCGCAGGACGTCGGTGGTGCGCGAGCGGCCGTCGATGCCGGCGAGCACGACCACGATGTCGCCGTTGCGCACGTGCCCGTCGTCGCGGGCGACCTGGACCGCCTCGCGGACCATCTCCTCGTTGTCGGCGAAGCCCGAGAGGGTGAGCGGGGTGGCGCCCCAGCTGATCGACAACTGCTGGCGCACGCGCTCGTCGGGCGTGAACCCGAGGATGGGCGTGCGCGGCCGGTAGCGGGCGATGGCCCGGACCGTGAAGCCGGTGCGGGTGAGGCAGAGGATCGCCTTCGCGTCGAGCTCCTGCGCCACCCGCCAGGCGGCGTCGGTCATGGTGTCGGTGACGCGGCGGATGTGCCCGTGGCCGGATTCGGGATCCTCGACGCTGAGGCGGGTCACCATCCGTGTCCAGTTGTCCACGTCGAAGTTCGCGTCGGCGTGGGCGCAGAGGCGCGCCATCGTGGCGATGACGTTCACCGGGTCGGTGCCGGTCGCGGTCTCCCCCGACAGCATCACGGCCGAGGACCCGTCGAACACCGCGTTGGCCACGTCCGAGGCCTCGGCGCGGGTGGGCGTGGCGGCGCGGACCATCGACTCGAGCATCTGGGTCGCCGTGATCGCGGGTCGGCCGTGGGCGATGCACTCGCGGATGATGTGCTTCTGCAGGTGCGGCAGCTCCTCGATGGGGCACTCGATGCCGAGGTCCCCCCGGGCGATCATCACCGCGCCGGCGGCGTCGAGGATGCCGGCCAGGTTGTCGACGGCGCTGCGCGTCTCGATCTTCGCCACGACGAGCGGCCCGCGTGGGTGCGGCTCGGTCCCGAGCCGGCGGACGTCGTGGGCCGAGCGCACGAACGAGAGCGCGACCATGTCGACTCCGACGCCGACGAAGGCGTCGAGGATCCTCAGGTCCTCGGGCGTCGGCGTGGCCACCCTCAGCCGCTCCGAGGGGATGTGCACGCCCGGCTTGCCGGTGAGGCGGCCGCCGTGGAGCACGACCGCCTCGAGCCCGTCGCCCGAGGCCTCGATCACCTCGGCGTCGATCGCGCCGTCGCCGAACGCGATCCGGTCGCCCGGCTCGATCCCGTCGAGGAGGCTCTCGTACTCGACCCCGATCACCTCGCTCGTGGAGCGATCGCGGTCGGGGACCAGCCGGACGCGGTGGCCGTCGGGCAACTCCACGCCGTCGCGACCGAAGGTCGCGGCGCGGATCTTCGGGCCCGGGAGGTCCACGAGGGTGCCCACGGGGCGGCCCATCTCCTTGGCGAGGGCCCGCACGCGCCCGTGCAGCACGAGGGCCTCCTCGACGGTGCCGTGCGAGAGGTTCAGCCTCACGGCGTCCATCCCGGCGGCGATCATCCCCCGCAGCGTCGCCTCGTTGTCGGAGGCGGGGCCGATGGTGGCGAGGATCTTCGTGCGTCGCGCGGCGGTAGTCATTGCGCGGGCGATCATAGGCGGCCGCGGCCTCCCCGCGCGCCCCGTCCGCCCGTCGGGGTCGCGCCGAGGGGCGGGGGTGTCGATTCCGGGGCGGCGCTCCGTCTACAGGGTGAAGGCCCGGCGCGAGGAGTCGACGGGCGCTCGCCCGCAACGTCCAATCGGAACGAGGAGACGGATCATGGCCAAGTACGTCTACACCTACCGCGGCGGCAAGATGCCCGAGACCGACGCGCAGCGCGAGGCCGTCATGGCGGCCTGGGGGGCGTGGCTCGGCGGCATGGGCGCGGCGGCGCTCGATGCCGGCAACCCCTTCGGCGCCTCGTCGTCGGTCTCGGCCGACGGGGGGGTCGGCGACTCGGGAGCGGCCGGGCTCGGCGGCTACTCGATCGTCTGGGCCGACAGCCTCGCGGCGGCCACCGAGATGGCAAAGGGCTGCCCGATCCTCGCGGACGGCGGCGGCGTCGACGTCTACGAGGTCCTCGAGATGATGTGACCGCCCCGGGGCGCGGCGGTCACCCGCGCCCGGCCACGTCGGCCCCACCGGCCGGCCGGTCCGCTGCCCGTCCGGCGGCCCGTCTACCCTGGGCTGATGGACCTGTGCCCCCTCTGCGCGGCGCCGCTCGTCGAGATCCGGGCGAAGGCCGTCTGCTCGTCGTGCGGGCGGATCGTGGAGGGCTGCTGCGAGGGCGCCGCGTCGGCCTGCGGACCCGACCGGACGCCGCGCGCCGCAGGGGTAGGCCCGCCCGCGGACGCCGCCTGCGCCCCGGTGCTCAGACCCCCGCGGGGTCGAGGTCGCGAAGCTCCACGTAGGGGTTGACCGCCTTGCCGCCGCCGGGGTGCATCTCGAAGTGGAGGTGGAAGACGCCGCCCCGGGCGTCGCCCGTGCGGCCGACCGAGCCGAGCCGCCGTCCCGCCGTGACGCGGACGCCGACCGCGATGCCGGGCGCGATCCCGCGCAGGTGGGCGAAGTAGTACCGGGTGCCGGCGGCGTCGCGCAGCCAGACGCGGATGCCGCCGAGACCCGTGTCGGTGCGGCTGAGGCTGTCGATGACCCCGTCGGCGACGGCCACCACGGGGGTGCCGCGGGCGGCCAGGATGTCGATGCCCCGGTGAGAGCCCTGGTGGCGGGGTGCGCCGTAGTCGTTCGAGAACGCCCGCGGGCCGTCGACCGGGAACCTCGTCAGGTGCCGGGCGCGCGTCGCCCGCAGGCGACGCAGCAGGGCCACGTCGGCGGCGCCGTTCACCGGAAGCCCCTCCTGGCGCTGATACCGCGCGACCGCGCGGCGGGTGAGGGGGCCGAACGCCCCGTCGGTCGCCACCGGGAAGCCCTGGCGGCCCAGCGCGACCTGCAGCTTTCGCACCGGCGGGCCCTCGGCGCCGACCGACAGCAGCGCCCCCTTGGGCGTGACGGGGCCGGGCCGGGCGCGTAGGCGGGCGCGCAGCCGCGCGTCGGCGACGCCGTCGGCCCGCAGGCCCAGGCGCCTCTGCGCGCGGCGCACGGCGGCGCGGGTCCGGGGGCCGTAGCCGCCGTCGACCGCGACGGGCTCGCCCGAGCGCGCGAGCGCGCGCTGCAGCGCGCAGACCTTCGGCCCGTAGCTGCCCAGGCGCAGCGTCCCGCCCGACGCGCCGCGCGCGGTGGTGGGCCCGGGGAGGTCGCAGACCGACAGGCCCAGCCACCACAGCAGGGGCCGGTCGACGATCCCGTTGATGCGGATGCCCACCCGGCGCTGGAAGCGCGCCACCGCCCGACGGGTGCCGGTTCCGTAGATCCCGTCCACCGCGACCCGGAACCCGCGCGAGCGCAGCTCGCGCTGCAGCGCGCGCACGGTCGGGCCGTGGGCGCCCAGGCCGAGCACCCCGGCCTCGGCGGTGCGCGGCGCGGGGGCGCCCGACAAGGGCTCCGGCGCGAATCCGGAGATCGGGGCGGCGATGGCGACCACGGCGGCCAGGCACGCCCGGGCGAGGGTGCGGGAGACCATGGGGTTGGTGTCTTCGCCGGTCGGAGCCGGGTGCCCTCTTGACGCGGCCGCGCGTCGGCGCGGCCGGCCGTCAGCGTCAGCCGGGCACGAGAGCGCCCGCGACGACCGGGCGCGCCGGTGCGCTCACCATCTCGAGCTCGCGGACGAGGCCGGGCACGAGGCCCAGGAAGACCGGTACCAGGTCGGGGTCGAAGTGGCTCCCGGCGAGGCGGGCGATCTCGGCCGTCGCCTCCTCGAGCGGCCAGCCGTCCTTGTAGGGCCGGCTCGAGAGCAGGGCGTCGAAGACGTCGCAGATCGCCGCGATCCTTCCCGAGAGGGGGATCTGCTCGCCGGCGAGGCCCCGCGGGTAGCCCGTCCCGTCCCAGCGCTCGTGGTGGGTCAGCACGACCTCCTCCGCCAGGCGCACCAGGGGCAGGCGCGACGCGCCCAGGATGGCCGCGCCGACCGTGGTGTGGCTGCGCATGATCTCGAGCTCGTCCGGATCGAGGCGGCCGGGCTTCAGCAGGACGCTGTCCGGGATGCCGATCTTGCCCACGTCGTGGAGGGCGCTCGCGAGCCGTAGCCGCTCGGCCTCGCTCTCGCTCATGCCCACCGCCCGGCCGAGCGCCTCGCACATCCGGCTCATGCGCTCGATGTGAAGCCCGGTCTCCTCGTCGCGCGACTCCGCCGCCTGGCTGAGCCGGCGCACGACCTCCATCTGGGTCTCGCGGAGTTCCTCGGTCCGCTCGCGCACCAGGCGCTCCAGCACCTCGTTCTCGTCGTCGGCCTGTCGCCGGGCCCGGCTCTCGGCGAGATAGCCGACCACCAGCGAGGCGACCATGCCGACCGCGCACGCCACCAACGGCGCCACCACGAGCAGCACGAGGCCCCGGTCGAAGGCCACCGCCGCCGCGAACGCGTACCCCCCGCCGCCGAGGATGCAGGCGAGCGCGGTGGGCACGGCCGACAGGCGGAGGCTGAGCACCGGGCCCAGGAGCCCCAGCACGACGATCGCGGCGATGCCGAACGACCCCGGGGCGTCCCGCAGGGGCATCCCGTGGAGCGCGGTCCAGATGGCGTTTGCCTGCACCTCGGGGCCGGCCATCGGGTCGTCCGAGGTCGGCGTGGGGTGGATGTCCTGCAGCGTGGGCGCCGTCGCGCCGACCACGACGACGCGACCCGCGATCTGGCGCGCCGGAACCCGGCCCTTCAACACGTCGGAGTAGGAGACCGTCGGGATCGTGCCCGGCGGGCCGCGGTAGTCGATCAGGGCGCCGTTGGCCCCGAAGGGACCGCTCGCCGGCCTCCGGCCCGTCAGCGACTCGACCGAGCGCACCGCCACCGAGTCGAGGCCGCCGACGCTCCGCGGGAAGCGCCGGATCACCCCGCCCGCGCCGGGCGCGACGTTGCTCGCCGCCGCCCAGGCGCCCGCGGCCGCCAGGTTCTCGTCGCCGCCGAGGACGTTGGTGCTGCCGTCGTCGGCGACCTCGGTGGTCGCCAGGATCGTCCCGGGGGCACGCGCGACGGCGTCGTAGAGGCGCCCGTCCTGCTCGGGGGTCGTCGGCTCGGTGAACTGGACGTCGAAGACCACCTGGCGGGCGCCCGCGGCGCGCAGGCGGTCGATGACCCTGCCGTGCAGCGAGCGGGGAAAGGGCCAGCGGCGCTGCAGGTCGGAGAAGGTGACGTCGTCCACCCCGACCACCATCAGGTCGTCGGGTGTCACGGGCCCGCGCAGCCGGAAGCGCGCATCGACCGTCGAGCCCTCCGCCCGGGTCAGCGCCCCGCCGAGGTCGAGGGCGAGGGCGCCCCCCACCGCGAGCACGCCGGCAAGCAGGGCCGCGACCGATCGCGACCGCCACCCGAGGCGCCGGCGCGCCGGGTGGCGCTGCCGGGCGGACCGCACCTCAGCGGCGCGCGCGGGCCAGGTAGCCGCGACCCGCGGTCACCTTCACGTTGCGGCGCAGGCGCTTGTCCCGGACCACGACCACGCCCTCGCGCACGCGGGTGAGGGTTCCGTCGCAGCGGTTGACGGTCTGCCACTTGGTCCCGCGGACGGTGGCGACGCTGTTCGATCCCTGGGTCTGGTAGCGACCGCGCCGGTCACTGCCCCACAGCGAGGGACGCCGCTTCCCCTTCTTGCGGCGGCGCTTGGCGTTCTCGCTGAAGCGCGAGTTCGAGGTCTTGGCGGTCGCGGGCGACGGCGTGCAGCCGCTGGCGCGCGGCAGGACCAGCTTCGTCATGCCCGACCGGTTCTGGCGCACGATGAAGGCGCCGCCCCAGAAGGTCGCGGTCTGGGTCCTGCCGCCGGGGAGGGCGGAGACGACCGACACGCGGCCGCGCCTGGCGTCGATCGCCGATCCGGTGGGGATCGCGGTCGAGCCGTCGAGGCGGATGAAGCCACCCGACCCGGGTGCCTTGATGCGGACGACCCCGGCGAGCGGAGCGGTCGCGACCTTCCGGCCGAGGGCGGGCTCGGGGCGGGGCGCAGTGAGCGAGGGGGGGTCGCTGACGAAGGGGTCGGTTCCGCCGGGGGCGGAGGACGAGCCGAAGCTGATCCGCCCGATCCGGCCGGGGTTGGCCTGCTCGGTGAACCAGAGGTTGCCGTCCGGGCCGGCGGCGATGCCGGTGGGCTTGGAGTCGGCGCTCAGGCCCTCGGTGAACTCGGTGATGACGCCGGCGGGGGTGATGCGGCCGATCCTGCCCGGGTTCGCCTGCTGGGTGAACCAGATGTTGCCGTCGGGGCCGGCGGCGATGCCGGTGGGCTTGGAGTTGACGCTCAGGCCCTCGGTGAACTCGGTGATCACCCCGGCGGGGGTGATGCGCCCGATGGCGCCCGAGTTGCCCTGCTCGGTGAACCAGAGGTTGCCGTCGGGGCCGGCGGCGATCCCGGTCGGCTTGGCTGTTCGCGGACAGGCCGGCCGTGAACTCGGTGACCACCCCGGCGGGGGTGATGCGGCCGATCCGGCCCGGGTTCCGCCTGCTCGGTGAACCACAGGTTGCCGTCGGGGCCGGCGGCGATCCCGGTCGGCTGGCTGTTCGCGGTGAGGCCGGCGCGTGAACTCGGTGACCACCCCGCGGGGGTGATGCGGCCGATCCGGCCCGGGTTCGCCGGCTCGGTGAACCACAGGTTGCCGTCGGGGCCGGCGGCGATCCCGGTCGGCTGGCTGTTCGCGGAGAGGCCGGACCGTGAACTCGGTGACGACGCCCGCGGGGGTGATGCGGCCGATCCGGGCCGGGTTCAGCCGCTCGGTGAACCACAGGTTGCCGTCGGGGCCGGCGGCGATCCCGGTCGGCTGGCTGTTCGCGGAGAGGCCGGCCGTGAACTCGGTGACCACCCCCGCGGGGGTGATGCGGCCGATCCGGGCCGGGTTCGCCTGCTGGGTGAACCAGAGGTTGCCGTCGGGGCCGGCGGTGATCCCGGTCGGCGGGCTGTTGGCGGTGAGGCCGGAGCTCACCTCCGCGATCGTGGGGGCTCCGGCGGCGACCGCCGGGAGCATCGTCAGTGCGAGCACGGCTGTGAGAACGTGAGATGAGCGCATAGTGGTCCTTCGACCGCGCGATGGACGGACTTGACCTCCGCGCGCCGCCGGGCCGCGCCCGGCCCGGCTCCTAACGGGCGCGCTTGGCCGGCAGCGTGGCCACGAAGGCCGTGGCCTCGCGGATCCAGCGCGCGAGATCCTCGTCGCGCCGCAGCGCCGGCGCGCCGACCACGACGAAGGCCCGCATCGGCCGCCCGGTGAAGTCCATCGGGCGCACGTCGGGCGAGGCGAGCGCGCGCGGGCCGCCCTCGGGCCCGAGGCGGGCGATCAGCTCGTCTCCGAGCACGCCGCAGGCCATGTGACCGCCGACCATGAACGCGATGCCGCCGAACATCATCTGCTCGTGCAGGTCGGGCGCGTCGGCCAGCACCAGGCGCACGCGCTCGGCGAGGTTCTCGTCGAAGGCCACGCCCTCAGCCCCCGGCCGGCCGGGTCGTGTCGTCGCCGGCCTCCAGGATCGACGCGAGGAGCCTGAGGTCCTTGCGGTTGGCACGCCGCATCGCCGCCGCCATGAGTGGAGACGCCAATCGCGAGAACCCCGACGGCTCGCCGCGGTTGCGGAGCGTCATCCGCGTGTCGCCGGAAGGCGTGTCGCTCCAGGCGTAGGTCGTCTCCATCGCGAACGGGCCCTCGGAGGTGGACATCACGAACCGCTCGTCGCCGGTGATCTCACGCACCTCGTAGGTGTAGGCGAGCCGCCGGCCGAGGAAGCGGGCGACGAACGCGATCCGCGATGCCGACGGCGAGAGGGGGCTCCGTCCTCCACTCGACCGCCTCGATGTTCTCGTACCAGGCCGTGGCGTTGCCGGGATCCATCGCGAAGGACGCGACGACCGAGCGCGGGCGGGCGATCTCGACGGTGGTGACGACATCGACGGGCACGGGCCGATCCTAGGGCGGATCGGCCCGCGGGATCCACGGGGAGCACCGCGATCCGTGCCGCGATGCCCGGCGGGCAGGGGTGCCGACGGAAACCTCGGATCCACCGGCCGGCTGCCGATTGGGCTCTTCGGCGGCGGTGCCCTACCGTCATCCTCGCCCGCGACCACGACCCCCTCCCGGCAAAGGCGCAAACGTCCCCGCATGGCCGACTTCCTCCTCGAGAACCCCATCCTGCTCCTGTTCGCCTGCCTGGCGCTCGGGAGCATCGCGGGCGCCGTGCGCTACCGCGGCTTCATGCTCGGACCGGCCGCGGTGCTCTTCACGGCGCTGGCGCTGTCGGCCTGGGACGCGCGGCTCGAGCTGGATCCGCTCATCGGGGAGCTCGGCCTGGCGGTCTTCGCCTACTGCATCGGCGTCGCGAGCGGCTCGGCGTTCTTCGGGGCGCTGCGCTCGGGGCTCGGCACCATGCTGGCCGTCACCGGCCTGCTCGCCGCCTGCGGCGCGCTCTCGCTGGGGCTCGGCCGCCTGTTCGGGCTGAGCTCGGAGCTCACCGCCGGCGTCTTCTCGGGAGCGCTCACCAACACGCCCGCCCTCGCCGCCGCGACCGAGCAGGCCGACGGCTCCGCCGCGCCCACCGTCGGCTACTCGATGACCTACCTGGCGGGCGTCGTGGTGATGATGCTGCTGGCGGCCTGGGCGCTCGGCGGCGGGCGCGCCCGCACGCGCGACGACGAGCAGGTGGAGTCGCCGATCGTCGGCGTCACGCTCGAGGTGACCGAAACGGGGCTGCCCCCGGTCGGGCACTTCTCGCACGACCCCGAGCACCCGGTGCTCTTCTCCCGCCTCAAGCACGGCGAGATCACCGCGGTACCCGCCGAGGATGCGCGTCTGGAGCCCGGCGACCTGGTGGCGGCCATCGGGCGCCAGGCCGACGTCGAGGCGGTCGCCGGCCGGGTCGGCGTGCCCGCCGAGGAGCCGATGACCCTCGACCGCCGCCTGCTCGACATGCGCCGGATCACGATGTCCAACCGCAGGCTCTCGGGCCTGACCGTGCGCCAGCTGGAGCTGCCGGGCCGCTTCGGAGCCCTCGCCTCGCGCGTGCGCCGTGGCGACGTGGACCTGCTCGCCACCGACGACCTCGTCGTGCAGCAGGGCGACCGCATCCGGGTCATCGCGCCTCGCGAGCGGCTCGCCGACGTCGCGCGCCACCTCGGCGACTCGGAGCGCGGCCCCGGCGACCTGAACCCGATCGGCCTCTCCCTCGGGCTCTGCATGGGCTTGCTGCTGGGCGTCGTGCCCCTCCCCTCGCCGGCCGGCGGCACCTTCTCCATCGGCCTCGCCGCGGGACCCCTGCTCGTCGGGCTCGTCCTCGGCCGCCTCGCGCGCTCCGGGCCGATCGTCTGGTCGATCCCCTACACCGCCTCGATCGCCCTGCAGCAACTCGGCGTCCTGCTGTTCCTGGCGGTCGCCGGCTCGCGCGCCGGCGGCGACCTGGTCGACGCCCTCGCCAGCCCGGAGGGGCTGCGCATCTTCATCGCCGGCCTCGTCGTGACCGGCGTGGCCGCGGGCGGCCTGCTCGCGCTCGGGCGCCTGCTGGGGCTGGGAGGGTCCCGCCTGGCGGGCATCGTCGCCGGGGCCCAGACCCAGCCCGCGGTGCTGGCGCTCGCGCAGGAACGCACCTCCGACCAGCGGGTGGGCCTGGGCTACGCCCTCGTCTTCCCCGCCGCCATGGTCCTCAAGATCATCGTCGCCCAGATACTCGTGCTGATGTAGGCCGCGCTCCTCCGGCGGCCGGCTCGGGGTGCCCGGCGCCCACTCTCTCCGATGGGGGCGTCCGGCTGAGCGCGCGGCCTGGCACGATGGAGCCATGGCCCTGAACGTCCTCGGCGGCGAGCTGGAGCTCTGCTCGGCCGACCCCCTCACCGGTTACCTGCGCGACGGGTGCTGCAACACGGCCGCGGGCGACGTCGGCGTGCACACGGTCTGCGCGGTGATGACCGCCGCGTTCCTCGCCTTCTCGGCCGAGTGCGGCAACGACCTCTCCACGCCGCATCCGGAGTGGGGCTTCGCGGGGCTGAGGGAGGGAGACCGGTGGTGCCTGTGCGCACCACGGTGGCAGGAGGCCCTCGAAGCGGGCGTGGCGCCGGCCGTGGTGCTCGCCGCCACGCACGAGCTGAGCACGGAGTGGTGCGACCGCGCGGCGCTGGTCGCCCACGCGGTCGACCCCCCGGACTAGCTCACGCTCAGGGGCAGAGCGGGCCCACGTACCCCTTCTGGCCCGGCCCCTCGTAGACCTGGGTGCGCTCGACTAGCGTGGAGGCCGCTGGTCGGTCGGCGACCGCATGGACCGCCCTGAGGACGGAGCCCAGACGAGGGGGAGTGGCGCATGGCACGGTTCACCCGCATCGGGGATGCGACGAGCCAGGACCCATCGGTCCAGGCCGCGCGCGAGCGAATGGCCGGACGCCTCATCGGGGCCCTCGGGCCGTCCCCGGCGACGTCCTGACCAGGGGCCGGGGGCCGGGAGGCCGCCTCTGGCCCGGCCTCTACGACGGGTTCGTCGGCGTCCTCGACCGCGCCGGACTCTCCCGCCTCCGGCGCGCGCTGTCGGACGGCCTCGACGGGGAGATCCTCGAGGTCGGCGCCGGCACGGGCCGCCAGCTCACCTACCACCCGCCGGGGGCCCGCGTCACCGCCGTCGAGCCGGATGCGGCGGCGGTCCAGCGGGCCGCCGCGCGCGCGCCCTCGGCTCGGCTGGTCGTCGCCCGGGCCGAGGCACTCCCGTTCGCCGACGACTCCTTCGACGCGGTGGTCTTCGCCCTGGTGCTCTGTACCGTCGACGATCCCGCCGCGGCCCTGCGCGAGGCGCGACGGGTGCTGCGGCCCGGCGGGCGGCTGCGCGTCCTCGAGCACGTCCGCAGCCCCCGCCCGGGCATCGCGCGCGCCCAGGCGCTCGCCAATCCGCTCTGGAGCCGGATCGCGGGCGGCTGCCGGCTCGATCGCGACACCCGCCGCAGCGTCGCCGCGGCGGGGTTCTCGATCGTCGGCGAGGAGTCGCACCTCGGCGGCCACGTGATCCTGCTCGAGGCGCGGTAGGGCCGCGGCCGGGCCGCCTACATGTCGAGCCGGTCCGCGCGCGCGCGTCGCTGGAAGAGCGCCCACAACAGCGCGAAGGCGACGATCTTGAAGCCGAGGTCGAAGATCAGCACCCACGTCCAGATGACCCAGTCCGAGGCGTCGACCGCGTAGAAGATGAACGAGAGGAAGCTGCCGGCGATCGCGAGCACGCCGGCGATCGCGAGCAATGTCAGGTCGCGGGCGGTGTGGCGCTCCCGCGCGGGAGCCCCGGGGCTGGCGGGCTCGCGCTCGACCAGCCGGGCCTCGTCGTGGGCGGCGTCCACGACCACATGGGTGATCGGGACGTCGAAGCGCTCCCGCGCCTGCGCCACCATTCCGCTCTCGAGCCAGTTGGAGCGCCCCTCGGGGTGGGTCGCGATGACCACCTCGGTGGGCGAGAAGGAGCGCATGCCGTCATCCAGGGCCTGGAGCGGGTCGGCGTCGCCGAGCGCGCCGTGGGCGGGGATGCCCGACGCTCCGCAGCGCTCCAGCGACTCGGCGAGGCGGCGCTCGGCCGCCGCGATGCCCGGGTCCTCATCGGACATCCAGTAGCGGAGCCGCGATGTCAGGGCCGGCGCGACGACCAGGACCTCGCTGTCCGAACCGTCGGCGCGCTCGCGCAGGGTCTCGAAGAGCTCCGCACCGACGCAGGTCTCGTTGGCGATGACGAGAAGGCGCCGGGACTGACGCGTGGAGGACATGGCGACCTTTCGTATGGGCTGCCTTCCACTCACAACGTTGACCCCGGGCGTCGAGCCCGGCATCGGGGTGCGTCCTCGACGCGTGCGGTTCACAGCGGGCGGCGCCTCCGTAGTGATCCGCAGCGCGCGGCCCGGCGGCGCGCCTCAGCCCGCCAGCGCGAGGCCGTTCACCACCAGCAGGAAGAGGGCCACGACCACCAGCATCACCGCGAAGGCCCGGCCGAGCGTCTCGTCGGAGAGGTGACCGCCGCGCCGGCTCCCGACCCAGGCGCCCACCATCCCCGCGCCTCCGAACGCGATCGTCACGGGCCACGAGACGCCCCCGCTCACCAGATGGCCGGCGAGCCCCGCCAGGGCCGTGATGGTGATGATCATCAACGACGTGCCGATCGCCAGGCGCACCGGCACTCCGAGCAGCACCACGAGGGCCGGGACGATCAGGAACCCGCCGCCCACCCCGAAGAACCCGGTCAGCACCCCCACGGCCACCCCGAGGGACACCACGAGGGCGACGCGGACCAGGCCGCCCCGCCTCGGCGCGGCCGCACGCTCGGGCCGGCCGCGCCACAGCGACCATGCCGAGCCGAGCATGACCAGGGCGAGGAGGAAGAGCACCGCCTCGCCGCGCGCGAGGGCGTTGAGGTAGCTGCCGGCGAGGGCGCCGGCGATGCTGGCCGACCCGAAGCCCGCCGCCAGCCGCACGTCGATCGTCCCCCTCCTCGCGTTCTCGAGGGCGCCGACGGCGGCGTTCGCGGAGACGATCACGAGGGCCGCGGTGGTCGCCTCGCTGACGGGCTGCCCCAGCAGGTAGACCAGGGCGGGCACCGTGAGGACGCTGCCTCCGGCGCCGAGCGTGCCGAGCATCGCCCCCGCCAGCAGGCCGAGCGGCAGCGCCAAGAGGACGTACCCCACTCAGCGCACCGGATCCGCGAGAGATCTCACCGACAGGGGGGACATGCCGATCTCCACATCTTGTCAACTGTGTAGTTGTGCAGTAGTGTAATCGAATCAGCGAGCCGGAGGGGTGCGGTGGCGGTCAGACATCAGATGAACGTGGCGATGGCGCAGGTGATCGCCGAGCGGTTCCGCCTCCTCGGCGAGCCGACCCGGATCCGGATCCTCGACGCGCTGCGCGACGGGCCCTTGACGGTCGGCGCGCTGACCGTAGCGGTCTCGACCTCCCAGCAGAACGTCTCCAAGCATCTCGGCCTGCTGCACCGCGCGGGCCTACTCGTGCGCGAGAAGGACGGCAACACGGTGCGCTACGGCATCGCCGACGACGGCGTCTTCGCGCTCTGCGACGAGGTCTGCGGCGGCATCCAGCGCCATCTCGATGAGCTCACGTCAACGATTCAAGAGGGAGTCACCCGATGAGCACCACCAGCCAGGCCGACGGGCCGCGGAAGCGGTCCTGGTATCTCGAACGGGCGCTCTTCGCCCTCGCGGGCACGGTGACCCTCGCCAGCGTGATCCTCGGGGTCGTCTTCAGCCCATGGTTCCTGCTGCTGGCCGTGCTGACGGGCGTGAGCCAGTGGGCCTTCGTCCTCACGGGCGCGTGCCCGGCCTCGTTCGTTCTGCGCCACGTCACCGGTCTGCGCGGGTGCCCCCGATGAGCGCGCTCGGTCCCATCGGGCGCCTCGGGCGCTGGTCGGCGACGCGCGCCCGGACGGTGTTCATCGCCTGGGCGATCATCGCCATCTCTCTCGGGATCCTGGCTCCACGCGTCGAGCACGCGCTCTCGGGGGCGGGCTGGGAGGATTCGGGCTCGCAGTCGGTCCAGGCGCGCGACCTGATCCAGAGCAACTTCGGAGGCAACGCGAGCTCCGGGCTCATGGTCGTCCTGCAATCGCCCGACCTCACGACGGCCGACCCGGCGTACGCGGCGGTCATCAGCCGGACCGAGTCGATCCTGCGCTCCGACGCGCGGGTCGCGTCGGTCACGCCGCCCCAGGAGGGCGCCACGATCTCCGCCGACGGCCGCACGGCCATCGTGATGGCCGGATCGGCGAAGGACCCGATGGAGATGGTGCGCGCAGCCGACGACCTGAAGGGCGAGCTGCGCGCCGCCGGCACCGACCAGGTGAGCGTCAACCTCACCGGGGCCTCCGGCATGTGGAGCGACTTCAACACCGCCAACCGCGACGCGATGCTGCGCTCCGAGCTGATCAGCTGGCCGGTGACCCTCGCCATCCTGCTCCTGGCGTTCGGCGCCCTCGTGGCCGCCGGCCTGCCGCTTCTGCTCACGATCCTCGGCCTGGTCTCTTCGGCGGGCGCGCTCTTCGTGGCCTCGCAGTTCTTCGAGGTGTCGATCTGGGCGATGAACTTCGCCCTGATGTTCGCCCTCGCCCTGGGCATCGACTACGCCCTGTTCATCGTCGTGCGCTTCCGTGGATCCCTTTTCGGCTCCAAGCGCCCCGTCCTGGACGCGGTCGGCGAGACCATGGACACGGCCGGCAAGGCCGTCCTCTTCTCGGGGATCACCGTGCTCATCTCGCTGTCGGCCGTGATGCTCGTTCCCAGCCCCGCGTTCCGCTCGATGGCCCTCGGCATCATGATCTCGGTCGCCTTCATCCTGGCCGCGACGCTGACGCTGCTGCCGGCCGTCCTCGGCAAGCTCGGGCCGAAGGTCGACAAGGGCGCCCTGCCCTGGGCGCACTCGGGTGAGCACCGCTCACCGCGCTTCGCCGCGTGGGCCGAGCGCCTCTGGCGGCGCCCGTTCGTCTACGGCCTTCCCGCGCTCGTCGCGCTCATCGCGCTCTCGATCCCGGTGCTCGGCCTGACGACCGGCATGCCCTCGATCAAGGTCGTCCCCTCGGGCGACTCCTCACGGCAGGGCTACGAGCAGGTCTCCGCGGCCTTCGGCCCGGGCGCACCGGGCACCCTCCAGCTGGTCGGCCCGGCCGGCCGCATGGATGCTGCGGCCGACATCGCCGCCGCCGATCCCGGCATCGCCCGCGTGCTCGCCCCCCAGCCGGGCGGCGAGGGCCTCGCGCTCGTGCAGGCGGTCCCGGCCACCGGCCCGTCCGACACCGCGACCGGCGACGCCATCGACCGGCTGCGCGCGACGCTCCCCGCGGGCGTGCTGGTCGGCGGCGCCGCGGCCGAGAACCACGACCTCGCGAAGGTGCTCGAGACCTACACGCCCCTGGTGATCGGGATCGTGCTGATCCTCGGCTTCCTGCTGCTGATCGTGGCGCTGCAGGCCCCGGTCGTCGCGGCGATCGGCGTCCTCACGAGCCTGCTCGCCACCGGCGCCGCCTTCGGGGTCGCGCGCCTGATCTTCCAGGACGGCCACCTCTCCGGCCTGCTGAACTTCGAGTCGCAGGGCTTCCTCGACGCCTGGGGCCCGGTGTTCTTCTTCGCCATGATCTTCGCCATCTCGATGGACTACACCGTGTTCCTGCTGTCCTCCGCCAAGGAGCACTGGGATCGCTCGCACGACGCGAAGGAGGCCGCGATCGGCGGCATGGCCCACTCGGGCAGGGTCATCCTGGCGGCGGCGGCCGTGATGGTCGCGGTGTTCTTCACCTTCGCGCTGTCCGGCCCGCTCCCGCCCAAGGAGATGGGCGTGATCCTCGGCGTCGCGGTCCTCCTCGATGCCCTGCTGGTCCGGCTGCTGCTGGTCCCGGTCGCCCTGCGACTCGCCGGCCGCTGGGCCTGGTGGCGCCCGCAGTGGCTGCACCGGGTCCTCCCCGAGGTCAGGTTCGGTCACTGATGGTGCGCACTCAGCGAATGGACTTCCGCCGCGCCGCGCCGGAGGCCTACCGGGCCCTCGCCGCCCTCACCCGGGCGTCCACCCTCGACCACGGCCTCGCCGAGCTGGTGAAGGTGCGGATCTCGCAGGTCAACGGCTGCGCGTACTGCGTCGACCTGCACATCCGCCTGGCGCTGAAGGCCGGCGAGCACCAACGCCGGCTCGACGCGCTGGCCACGTGGCGCGAGGCGCCGTTCTTCACCGACGGCGAGCGTGCGGCACTGGCGCTCGCCGAGGCGCTCACCGTCCTGTCCGGGGGCCCCGTGCCCGAGGACCTCTACGACGAGGTGGACGCGCAACTCGGAGAGGACGGGCTGACCGGGCTGGTGGTCGTGATCACGGGGATCAACGCGTGGAACCGCGCGATGATCGCCGCCGGCGACCAGCCCCCACCCATCGAATGACCGACCAGGAGAGCAGATCCGTGACGATGACCGAGACCGCCTATTCCGACCGTGTCGAAGCGCCGGGCGACTTCGACGAGGTGCTCGCGCGCACGCGCATGGCCCTCGCGGCCGAGGGCTTCGGCGTGCTCACCGAGATCGACGTCCAGGCGACGATGCGCGAGAAGCTCGGTGTCGAGCGCGAGCCCTACGTGATCCTCGGCGCCTGCAACCCGCCGCTCGCCCACCGCGCGCTCGAGGCCGAGCTGGAGCTCGGGGCGCTGCTGCCGTGCAACGTCGTGGTGTTCACCGACGGCGGACAGACGCACGTCAGCGCGGTGTCGGCCGAGACGATGCTCGGCATGGTGGGCAACCCCCGGTTGGAGCCCGTCGCGCGCGAGGCGGGCGAGCGGCTGGGACGCGTGCTGGAGCGGGTCGCCCGGCCGTGAGCAGCCCGGATCACGGCCGGGCGGACCGCCCGGCCGCCCCGCAGGGGTCCACGATGAGCCGCCGCGACTGGGACCGGCGCTACGAGGCTCCCGGCCTGATCTGGTCGGGCGAGCCCAACCGCTTCCTGCGCGCCGAGGTGGAGGGGATGGCGCCCGGCCGCGCGCTCGACATGGGCTGCGGTGAGGGGCGCAACGCGGTCTGGCTGGCAGGCCGCGGCTGGAGCGTCACGGCGTACGACTTCTCCACGGTCGCCCTGGCGAAGGGCCGGCGCTTGGCCGGGGCCTCCGGCGTCGAGGTCGACTGGGTCCTGGGCGACGTGACCACCTACGAGCCGGCCCCCGGGAGCGCCGATCTCGTGGTCGTCGCCTACGTCCACCTGCCGCCGCCCGAGCGCGCCCGCATGCTCGACCGCGCGGCCGGGGCACTCGCCCCGGGAGGCACCCTGCTGGTAATCGGCCATGACCTCCTCAACCTGGATGAGGGCGTCGGCGGCCCGCGCGACCCGCGCGTCCTGATGACGCCCGAGGCCGTCGCGGCCGAGCTACCGGGGCTCGCCATCGAGAGGGCCGAGCGGGTGCGCCGTCCCGTGGACGGCCGGCAGGCCATCGACACCCTCGTGCGCGCCGCGCGGCCCCCGGGGTCCTGAGGCCCGCGCGTTCCCCGATGACACCCGATGCCGTCGCGGGCGACCTGCCCGGGCTCGCCATCGAGAGGCCGCCCGTCGGGGCCCGAGCGATCCGGCCCCGCCCGGGCGCATCACGGCGCCTTTTATATGACGCACTTGTCGTGATTCTGCTGTCTTGCTATCGTCGCCGTCTACGAAGGGGAGTATCCCCGGCGCGCGTCGTCGTCAGTGCGGCCACACCGGCCCGGCGACGCGGAGCCGCGAGAATCGGGGCCTGGGAGAGACCTTCGGCTGACACGTCACGTCGAGCCGGAGGTCTGCGAGATGGTCCCGTGGTGGGCATGGGCCGCGGTGGTGGCCTTCACCCTGTTCCTGTTGGCCCTCGATCTCTTCGTCCTGCACCGCGACGCCCACGAGGTGTCGCTGCGCGAGGCGGGGTGGCTGAGCGCGTTCTACGCCGGCATCGGGCTCGCGTTCGGCGGTCTGATCTGGGTGTGGCGTGGGCCCGAGGCGGGCGGCGAGTACCTCGCCGGCTACCTGATCGAGAAGAGCCTCTCGGTCGACAACATCTTCGTCTTCTCCCTGATCTTCAGCTACTTCGCCATACCTGCGAAGTACCAGCACCGCGTGCTCTTCTGGGGCATCATCGGCGCGATCGCGTTCCGCGCGCTGTTCATCGCCCTCGGCGCGGTGCTGCTGAACAACATCGACTGGATCGTCTACGCCTTCGGCGCGTTCCTGGTCTACACCGGCATCAGGATGGCGCGCGGGCACAGCGTCGAGGTGCATCCCGACCGCAACCCCGTCGTCCGCCTCATGCGACGGTTCATCCCGGTGAGCGACGAGGTCCGCGGCCAGCGGTTCCTGGTCCGGGAGGGTGGCCGATGGATCGCGACCCCACTGCTCGCCGCCCTCGTGGCCGTCGAGACGATGGACGTGGTGTTCGCCATCGACTCGGTGCCCGCCATCTTCGCCATCACGGATGACGTCTTCATCGTCTTCACGGCCAACGTCTTCGCGATCCTCGGCCTGCGGGCGATGTACTTCCTGCTCGCCGGGACGATCCCCCGGTTCGCCTACCTCCAGACGGGGCTGGCGCTGGTGCTGGTGTTCGTCGGCGCGAAGATGTTCCTCACGGACGTGGGCAAGCTCCCGGTCTGGATCTCGCTCGGGGTGATCGCCGTGATCATCGGCACCGCGATCGGCGCGTCGCTGCGGAAGGCTCGTCGCGACGGCGGCGGCCCGGCCGCCCCGGCCCTGGGAGGGTGAGCGCTCAGCCCTCGGCGGCGAGCACGTCCAGGAGCTCGCCGCTCGTGTGGGCACCCTCGAGGGGGTGGCGCAGCGGCAGGTCCATGTTGAGCGTGTACCGGTTGCGGCGCCCCTCCCGCTCGCGCGCCAGGTAGCCCGCCTGCTCGAGCTCCGAGACGATCCGCTGGGCGGCTCGCTCGGTGATGCCCACGGCGTGGGCCACGTCGCGCATCCGCGCGGTAGGGTCGCGTCGCAGACAGACCATCACGTGCGCGTGATTCGTCAGGAAGGTCCAGTCCGCCACTCGGCGAGGCTAGCGATCGGGCGACTCAGGGTTCAAGTGAAGCTTGACGTCCTTCGCCTCTCGTGGTTCCTTACTAACGCTATGCAAATCGTGAGTTGAGGTACTTAAATGGGCGAGTGGAGCGACTGGTACGCGCGCGAGGATCCCAGCACCTGGGTCCTGGCAGAGGTCCTCAAGCGGCGGGCGGCCGAGCATCCCGACCGCGAATACCTGAAGTTCGCCGACGCACCCTGGGTGAGCTACGGCGAGATCAACGCGCGCTCCAACCGGGTCGCGAACGCCCTGATCGCGCGCGGCGTGCAGCCGGGCGAGTCGGTCAGCGTGATGCTCCCCAACTGCGAGGACTTCATCCCGGTCTGGTTCGGGATCCTCAAGGCCGGCGCCGTGATGAGCTCGATCAACACCGCCTACAAGGGCGACTTCCTGTCGTGGACGATCAACCTGGTCGAGGCCCGCAAGCTGATCGTCTCGGATGAGTTCCTGGACCGACTGGACCTGATCAAGGGCGAGCTGCCCGCGCTCGAGCACGTGATCGTGTGGGGCTCGGGCAAGCGCGAGGGCCCCGACCCGACCCTGCCCCACGAGCCTCTGGAGGCGCTGATGAGCGCCTCCGACGGTGAGCCTGATGGCATCACCTACAAGTGGACCGACGACGCCCGGATCATGTTCACCTCGGGCACCACCGGCCGCTCCAAGGGCGTCATCAAGCAGAACGCCGCCGACTACTTCTCGGCGCGCGGCCTGCTGGAGGTCGTCTCGGCCACGGCCGGCAAGTCGGTGGAGTCGCTGTCGGAGGACACCTTCTTCTCGTGCCTTCCGCTCTTTCACTCCAACGCCCAGGTGCTCTCGGGCTACCCGGCGCTGGTGGCCGGTGGGCGCGTCGCCTACACCGAGCGCTTCTCCTCCAGCCGCTTCTGGCAGCAGATCATCGATGCCGAGGCGACCATCTTCAACTCGATCGGCGCCGTCAGCTACTTCATCTGGAACATCCCGACCTCGGATCTGGACCGCGCCCACAAGGTGCACACCTGCTTTGCCGCCCCGGCCCCCAAGGACATCTACAACGAGTTCCAGGAGCGCTTCGGGGTCAAGTTCATCGAGGGCTACGGCCTCACCGAGACCGGCATGGCGACCTACATGGACCCGACCAAGCCGGGCGTGCCGGGCTCGATGGGCAAGGCCAACCCGGGCTACGAGGTCTCGATCGTGGAGCCGGGCACCGACCGGCCGCTGCCTGCCGGCTCGCCGGGCGAGATCGTCGTCGACATGAAGATCCCCAACATCGTCATGCGCGCCTACTACGGGATGCCCGAGAAGACCGCCGAGGACTTCCGCAACCTCAAGCTGCACACCGGCGATCTGGGGCGCATGGACGAGGAGGGCTACTTCTACTTCATGGACCGGGTCAAGGACTACATCCGGCGCCGTGGCGAGAACGTCTCCTCGATGGAGGTCGAAAAGCAGGTCGGCGACCACCCCGCCATCAAGGAGGCCGCCGCGATCGGCGTCAAGGCCGGCGAGGGCGCCTCCTCCGAGGACGAGATCATGGTCGTGTGCATCCCCGAGGGCGAGGCCCCCGACCCGGTCGAGGTGACCCACTGGCTCGCCGAGCGCATCCCCTACTTCATGGTGCCGCGCTACATCCGCTTCGTCGACAGCCTGCCCAAGACCCCGACCGAGCGGGTCCAGAAGGTCAAGCTGCGCGAGCAGGGCATCACGCCCGACACCTTCGACCGTGAGGCCGCCGGCATCACGATCAAGCGATAGGGGCGCCATGCGTCTCGAGGCCCTCTACCGGGCCGTCTTCCGATACCCCGACGGCGGTCACGGAGTCACCCTTGCGGGCGAGTCGGGAAGCGAGGGGCACTACTTCTTCGTCGCCCAGGGGGAGGTGACCGGCCGACTGGGCGGTCACCTCCAGGGCGCGAACCACCCGCGCTCGCGCGTAGACCGCTGCGCCCTTCCGAGCATCCAGGGCGCCATCGTCACGGACGACGGGGCGACCATCATGTTCGACTGGCGGGGTTTCGCCCGCCCCTACCCACCGGAGCGCCGCCAGATCCTCGTCAGCGCGACGCACGTGGCGGGCGACGAGCGCTATGCCTGGCTCAACGACGTGGTCTGCGTGGGCGCGGGGGAGATCAGGCCCCGCGACGGATCCGGAGCCTCCCGGGCCGTCGTCGGGGGCGCCATAGACTTCGTGATCGAATTCTCCCAGGTGATCTGGGAGCCCATCCCCGAGTAGGAGGGACGATGTTCGTTCTGATCGCCCGCTACACGCGGCCAGCCGACGAGGTCGACGCCCTCCTCGACGCGCACAAGGCGTGGATCACACGACACCAGGAGGCCGGCAGGATCCTCATGACCGCCCGTCAGGTACCCCTCACCGGGGGGCTGATCCTCGCCCAGGGCAGCAGCGCCGAGGAGATGTGGGGGATGATCGCGGAGGATCCCTTCCACGCCTCGGGCGCGGCTGAGTACGAGGTCTCCGAGTTCCAGCCCGTCCGCGTCACGCCGGGCATGGAGGAAACCCTGCGGCCCGCCGGCTGACCCGGGTCCTGCGCTGATCCCCTAGAGGGCTCCGGGTGGGACCGGCGCGCCGCCGTCCGCGGCGGGCCCGGGGCCCTCGGCCCCACCTGCCCGTCGCGGCGGCCGGCCGTCGTCGGCCGCCATCTCCGGGTGCCAGCGCTCGAAGTGGGAGTGGTGCTGGCCGGTGAGCGCGCCGGGGGGGTAGTACTGGGCGTAGAAGTCCGGGTCGACGTGCTGGGCCTGGCAGGTGAGGCGCTGGTACATCGGGTCCAGGTAGGCGGGAAAGCGCCCGTAGGTGTCGTGGACGTACTGGCAGTAGTCCTTGACGATCTGGATCGTGTCCTGCTCGGGGCGCGCGATCAACGATGTGACCTTGTCGGGCTCGAGGTACGCCTTGGGCTTGTCGGACTCGTACTGGGACCACTTGCGCTCGAGGAACGCGTCGACCGCCGCGCCCATGTCGTCGTGGTACGGGGGCACGAACGCCTCGAAGACGCCGTCGCGGCCGACCGGCACGCTCGGGCCGCGCTTGGCCTCCTCGAAGCGGAAGCCGAGGCCCGGCACGTCCATGCCGCCGAGCGCGTAGCGGGCGATGTAGCCGGTGTAGGTCCAGCCGCCCAGACCCATCGCCTGCAGCCCGAGGTTGATGTTCTGGCAGATGAAGGCCTGCTCGACGACCTGCATCGACAGCACGCGCTGCTCGATCTCGACGATGCCCATCTGGCGGGCGGGGTCGAGGCGCCCCGACGCGATCCAGCGCTCGAGCCCGGCGGGCGCGAAGCCGTTGGTCTCGTCCACCAGCGTGAAGCGGTACTCGGGCGAGAAGTAGATGAACAGCAGGTTGATGTACTCGAGGGTCATGTTGGAGACCGGCAGAAAGAGCGTCGTGCCGGGCTTGTTCGCGTTCCAGTGGTTGAACACGAAAAGGCCCGGAAGGCCGGTGGGCATCTGCGCGCGCCCGGGCGAGAGCTGCTTCTTGGCCCCGCGCACGAGCTCGAGGATCCACTCGACCTGCGCCTCGACGGGCTTGCCCTGGAGGGGCGAGATCTCCCCCTCGGCGGGCATCAGGTTCCACATGTCCAGGAACCAGGTGCCCTGGTCGTTGGTGAAGAAGAGCTCGGTTCCATGGTTCGAGCATGAGCTCGGCCAGGTGCGCGCGGTCCACTGGACCATCGCGTCGGCGCCCATCGAGGGGTCGATGTCGCCGAGGTTGAGCCCGGTGAGGCCGGTGCCGGCGACCAGCAGGAGGGCCTCCTCGAGCTCGGTCAGGGGGATCGGCTCGTACGGGCTCTGATACTCGAGGGTGCCCGGCATCTGCATGCCCAGCCCCATCCGGCGGCTCTTGCGGTCGAAGACCGACTGGAAGAAGGGGTACGCCAGGGCGTCGTGCAGGCCCGCCGGCGCCGCAGGGACGACGTCGTATGGATCGGGTGTCATCTGCGAGGTCGTCCGAGCACCCGCTGGTGGCCGCCGGGCAGGATGACCCGGTCGGGGTGGTTACCGGGCAGGCGGTCGCCCGACGGTCCGGCGGTGACGGCGCCGACGCTTGCCGCGCCACCGGTGAACGCCCCTTTCCAGCTGCCACCGAGGCCGCCGTACGGCTCCCGGACGTCGCTCAGCGAGCGCGTGCGGTTGATGCCGATCGCGAAGGCGCGCAGCTCGGACGCGACCCGCTCCGCGAGGGCCGTGTCGTCGCAGGCGATCGACGCCGCCAGCGCGCCGTTCGAGGCGTTCATCCGGGAGATGAGCTCCCACAGGCGGTCCACGACGATGATGGTGTCGAGGGGGCCCGACGGCGCGCGGTGGTGGAGCTCGTGGCCCTTCGGGACGCCGAGCAGGACGGCCGGGGCGACGTACGCGGACATGTCCTGGCCGGGAAGGAAGCGGTCCGGGTCGAGGAAGCCCCCGTCCAGGGACACCGCCCCGGCGTCCACGGCGCTCGCCCGGCGCTCGCGCAGTCGCAGAGCCGACTCCGCACTGACGAGGGGCCCGAGGTCGAGGTCGGGGGGATCGTCGTCCGGATCGTCCACGAGGAGCGGATGGCCGACCCTCACATCGCGGAGGACCTCGCCGTAGACGTCGAGGAAGTCCGCGAGCAGCCGGCGCTCGACGACGAACCGGGTATGAGCGGCGGGATCCTGGGAGCCGCGGGCGAACCCCGCGCGCAGCCGGCGGCGCAGCCGCGGCCAGTCGGAGAAGCCCCAGATCCCATGGGCGTTGACGCCCCCCATCTCGATCGTGTGGCGCGTTCCCAGGTCGCCCAGCGCCGACTCCACGCCGCGCCCGCCGGTCGTGCCGCCGGCGAAGACGACCGCGGCGACCGCCGCGTCGCGCACCAGCGCGTCGGCCAGGCCGACGCCGGATCCCGAGACCAGGGAGATCGGGAGGCCACTTCGACGCGCGATCGCGGCGGATACGGTGAGCGCCAGCATGCCCCCCTCGCTGGGAGCCTTCGCGATCACCGAGTTGCCCGCGAGCAACTGCACGAGGAGCCCGTGGACCATGTGGGCCTGCGGGCGCCGGCCTGCGGCGATGTTCGAGACGAGGCCGAGGGGGTGGCGGCCCTCGAGCATCCCCTCGATCTCGTCGACGTACCAACGCGCACCGGCGATCAGGCGATCGATCTCCTCCAGGCTGCGGCGGTACGGCGTCCCGCTCTCCCAGACCACGAGGCAGCCGAGCAGCTCGCGGAGCGACTCCAGGTCGGCGAGGCACTCGGTCACCCGCTCGCGCCGGCCGTCGAGGTCGACCTGACGCCAGAGGTGCGACTCGGCGGCGGCCGCCCGCACCGCCCGGCGCGCGGCCTCGAGCTCCAGGACCGGCCGGTGGGAGAGAAGACGACCGTCGACGGGCGACAGGAGCGGCACCGGGCGCCCCGGCTCGCACCAGATTCCCTGGACGAGGTTGAGCGGACGCCCCTCCCGACCGAAGGCCTCGGGGACCGCCGACCGGGCTCGCGCCATCAGGACGTCCCATTCGGTCCCGGGCTTCACCCTCGCCCGCCCGGGTGGCGTGATCACGGTGCTGCTCATGTCGGCCTCCTGGGCCGGAGGGTGCCCCTCCGGCCCCTGCGATCGCGGATCAGCTCAGGTACTTGGAGGTGTCGAGGCCGTGCTCCTCCATGAGCTTGGTGAAGACCTCCCGCATGGCCTCCGGGTACTCCGGCAGGCCACCCGCGTCGATGATCGACTGGGCGTGCTCGCGGATCCGGGGTCCGAAGTCCCAGTCCTCGTCGTTCATCAGGCGGCGGATCTCGCGGTCGGGCCACGACACGCAGCCGGGCTCGCGGCCGAAGCGCTCGGCGAGCTTGTCGAGCTCCTCCATGCGGCCGGGCAGAGGGGCCTGCTCCTGCAGCATCCCCTTCTCGCGCAGCAGGGCGTCGACCTGGGGATCGGGCATGTAGGGAGTGCCGAAGGCGCCCTTGTGGAAGAGCTTCTCGAACTTGATGCGCGGCCGCTGCCCGCCGGCCTTGCGGTCCTCGAGCGGGTAGCCGAGCACGTGGGCCCAGGTGAACTTGTAGTGCGGCGGAAGGCCGAAGACCCCCTCGATACCGCCCGGCTTGCGACCGAAGGCGATGAGGCTCTGAGCCAGACCGAGCGAGTTCGCGCACGTCATCGCCTGCGACACGGCGAGCCCGGTCTCGAACCGCAGCAGCTGGTCGGTGCGCTCGGTGGGGAAGCTCATGAGGCGCGGGATGGTCTGCGTCATCGAGAACTCGTAGTTCCAGCCGTGGTACTTGGTCAGCGCACCGGACAGGGCCAGCGTCGAGAGGCCGTCGTTGGCGCGGCCGTACCAGGCGTTGAGGTTCGTCAGCCAGAAGACCAGGTGCGAGCTCTGGTTGATCATCTGGACGTTGAACCCCGAGACGCACTCCTCGATGTCGTCCCAGAGGTCGCAGGTCTCGCGCTGGACGACGATCGCCTCGGTCGCGTTGATGTTGCCCTGGCACGACGAGAGCCGGGCCGCCTGGAGGACGGCTTGGAGCTTCCACTCCTCGACCTTCTTCTCCGGGTCGTAGTACCGGATGGTCCTTCGGTCGCCGATCGCCTGCAGCACGGGGACGTCCGGGATCTCGGCAGCCGAAGCCGGGATGCTCGTCGTGTCGGGGGAGGTGGACATCGGGTCTCCTGGGTAGGCGGCGACCGGTTCTCCGGAATGCGACCGGGTCGCCATTAGCGTTGAAGATAACCTGATTCATAAATCGCGTCAATATAGTCTCTACTCAGTTCGGGCACGCCACCAGGAGACGGATGACGGCGATCGAGATCCTCCAGAGCACGCTCACCTCGCCGATGGTCCTGGCCTTCGTGCTGGGGGTGGCGGCCACCGCGGCGGGCGAGCGACCTCCGCTTGCCCAAGGCGGTCTCGACGGGGCTCTCGACCTATCTGCTGTTCGCGATCGGACTGAAGGGCGGGGTGGCGCTCTCCGAGGCGCGCCCCGAGGAGGTCGTGGTGCCGGCGCTGGCCGTCCTGGCGCTCGGGGTCATCACGCCGCTGGTCGCCTTCGTGGCGGCCCTGCGACTGCTGCCGATCGGGCGCGTCAACGCGAGCGCCATCGCGGCCCACTACGGCTCGGTGTCCGCCGTGACCTTCGCCGCGGCGCTGACCGTCTTCGAGGGCGCCGACGTCCCGGTCGAGGCGTTCGCTCCGGCGCTGCTCGCGATCCTCGAGGTGCCGGGCATCGTCGTCGCGCTGATGCTCGCCGCCACCGTGGTCGGCGGCGCTCGCGGCGGCTGGGGCCGCGCCCTGCGCGAGGCGATGCTCGGCAAGAGCATCGTACTGCTCGTCGGCGGGCTGGCGATCGGTGCGGTCGCCGGCGCGGACGGGACCGCGCCGGTGGATCCGCTCTTCCGCGACCTCTTCCTCGGCGCGCTCACGCTGTTCCTGCTCGATCTGGGCGTCATCGCCGCGCAGCGCGCCGGGGGCCTGCGCTCCGCCGGGCCCGGGCTGCTGGTGCTGGGCACCTGCGTGCCGTTGGTCAACGGCACGATGGCGGTGGCGGTGGCCACCGCCGTGGGCCTGTCGGTCGGCGGCGCCGCAGTGGTGGGGATCATGGCCGCCAGCGCCTCCTACATCGCCGCCCCGGCGGCGGTCCGCGTGGCCCTGCCCGACGCGAACCCGGCGCTCTACCTGACAGCGAGCCTCGGCATCACCTTCCCGCTCAACCTCGTCGTCGGCATCCCCCTCTTCTTCGCCCTTGCACGGGCCATCGGAGCCTGAGGGAGGCCTCACCCGGCACACCGGCGGCGCCGCCCCCGCGGAACCTCCCCAGGTGCCCACCTCGCACAAGGGTGGGAAGGACCGCGACAGGCACGAGAAGAAGGGCGGGCGACACCAGCCGGACCGCCCGCGGACGGCAGGGCTCTCAGCCGAGCGCCCCGCCGTCCGCCCTGGCCGGGCGTGATGACCCCCTCCGAGAGGCCGATCGCGACGACGGCCGCAGGCAGCCCGAGCTGCGCGGTGGCCGCCAGCGCCGCCGGCAGGCCCTGACGGGTGACGAGCGCTCCCGCGACGTGCACGGCCGCGTTGACGATCACCAGGAGGGCCGCGAGCGAGAGGTAGGAGGGGTGCTCGAAGAGCGCGCGCAGGTCGAGGCGGGCGCCCAGCGCCACGAAGAACAGGGGCACGAAGAACCCCGCGGCGATGCCGATGACCTGCTTGGACAGCCGCTTCGGGCCCCCGATGATCGCCACGAGCAGGCGACCGCGACGGCCCCGACGGCGGCCTCCCGGGCGCGATCGGGCTGCATCACGAAGGGCAGTGCGAAGATCGCCGCCACGTCGGCGATCGCGACCTGCGACATCACCACGAGCGCGCCCGTGTCGGCGCCGAGCCGGGTCTCCTGGATCGCCGGCAGGAGCACCGCGGCCGAGCCGCTCGCCACCAGCAGGCAGTAGATCGCCGCGTCGCCTCCCCCCACCGCCGCGGCGATGCCGATGCCCGCGGGGACGGCGAGGATCCCGACCAGGAGCGCCGCGGCTGCGCCGCGGCGCAGCCCGCCGGCGATGCCCGGCGCGCGGATGGGAACGAGCATGCCGGCTCCGAACATCAGCATCGCGAAGCCGACCGCGGCCAGGAACGCGGTGGTGGGCTCGGACGCGTCGAGCCAGCCGCCGCCGGTGCGGCCGATGACCACGCCCGCGAAGAGCTCCCCCACCACCACGGGCACGTACGCCTGGCGCCCGATCGAGAGCAGCGGGCCGGCGAGGCCCGCCGCCACGATCAGCGCGAGTACGCCGAAGCTCGTCGGGCGAGCATAGAGCGGGACCCGGGTCGCCCCATCCTTGACCCTCATGACGCGAAGGCCCTAGCGTGCCGCCCCGTGGACCGGTCCGCCGACACCCCGCAGGGCGGCACGGCGCTGATCGTGGTGCCGGGAGTCGGCGACGACGACGCCGGAGACACGGTCGGGACGATGACCGACGCCCTCCTGGCCCGGATCGGGCCGGGGGCGCACGCGACCCGCTTCACGCGCAGGATCGTCGTCCCGCCGCTGCCGGGCTCGCGCGGCGCGCCGGCGGCGCACCCGGTGGAATGCGCCCGCATCGCGCGCCCCGCGCCGGCCGGCCCGCTGGTTGTCTACGAGATGCACTGGGCCGACCTCTCGCGCTTCCCCGGAACTCTGAGGCGCTTCGTGCTGACGCTCTACGGGATGCTCTTCCAGATCTCGACCATCGCCCTCGAGGCGCTGCGGGCCAACCAGGGGCGCACCCGGGCCCAGCGCCGGCTGCTGGAGACGTTCTCCTACCTGACCGCGGTGCTGGCGGTAGGCCTCACCGCCGGGGCGGCCATCCTGGGACTCGAGCTCGCGGCGCTCGTGCGCCTGACCGAGCGCTGGCAGCAGCTCGTGATCGCCGGGCTGACACTCGTGGTCGCGGCGGCTCTCGCGTGGATCGGCGACGGCTTCCTGAGGGCGCGGGGCTGGCGCTTCTCCGCCGTGCCCCTCGGTGCGGGGCGGCCCGGCCTCGCCTTCGGGGTCATCGCGATCGGCGTGGGGATCGCGCCCCTGGTGATCCACGCGATCGACGGCTCGCTGGAGATGGCGGTGCACGAGGTGCTGTGGACCTGCGGCGTGCGCTGGGTGCTGCCGGTCACGTGGGCCCTCGTGGGGCTGACCGCCATCGCCGTCTGCGCGCTCATGGCGCGCGAATGGGCGCGCCGCGGCGGCGGCGGCGCGGCCGCCCAGCGTTACCGGGCCACGCGCACGGCAGTCCTCAGCGTCGTCATCGGGGGGCTCGGCATCGGGCTGCTCGGCGCCCTGCTGGTGGCTGCGGCGCTCGCCGCGACCTCGCGGGCGGCCGGCACCGGCACCCCGGTGCCGCGCGAGGCCGCCGACGACGTCGGCGCGGAGGACGCCATCTTCGGCGACTACGCGCAGCGGGTCTTCGAGCAGTCCCTGCGGCCGCTCGGGATCGCGCTCCTGTGCGCCGCGGTCCTGATCGTCGCCATCGTCGTCGCGGCGGTCCCCTACGCGTCCGCACTCGCCCAGGCCCGTCGTGACGGGGCGTCGCCGCTGCGTCCCTGGGGCGCCCTCGGCGCGGTCGTGGCCGGCGCGGGCCTCATCGCCCTCCTCCTGAGCGCCGACGACCCGGGCGCCGACGCCCTTGCCGTCGCGATCGCCGTGGGCGCCCTCGCGGTGGCCTGCCTCTACTGGTGGCGGCGCTTCCGCCCGGACCCCGCCCGCGCGCCCTTGCGCCGCGGGCTTGGGGTGCTGCTGGCTTACCTGGGCGGGGAGCTGCACGTGGCGCTGATCACGGCCGCCCTTTTCATCGCCGCGCTGGCGCTCGTGCTGGCGACCCCGGTGACGTCGGTCGTGGGCGAGGGGCTCGGCGACCTATCCGGGGCCATCTTCCAGCCGTTCGTCGAGCTCTCCAGCGGATCATCGCCCGGCCTGCGGACCTCGACCACCGTGGCCGTCCTGATCGCCCTCGCGGCGTTCCTGGCGAGCCGGCTGCCGGTGCTCGCACGAGGCCTCGACCTCGGATACGACGTGGCGACCTACATGCGCATCCCCCACGGCTCGCCCCGCGACACCGACCCGGTGGAGCCCCCGCGGCGCAGGGTCCTGCGCCGCTACGCGACGCTGCTCGACCACATCGCCGTGGAGCAACGCCCCGACGCCATCGTGATCGCCGCCCACTCCCAGGGGAGCATGTACTCCCTGGCGCTCCTGTTCGGCGACGAGTTCCGCGACCGCGCCGACCACCAGGAGGCCGAGGGCTGGCCGCTCGCGCCGCGCGTGCTCCCCGACCACCCCGACATCTCGCGCGAGCGCGCTCCCGCCGTGCCGCCCCGCCTGGCGCTCCTCACCGCCGGGTGCCCGATCGTGCAGACCTACGCCCCGAGCTTCCCCGGCCAGTACGACTGGCCGGCCGACGTGGACGTGGTCGACGACCTCCTGCGACGCGCGGGGCCGAACACCACCTGGCGCAACGTCTACCGCAGCGGCGACTACCTCGGGCGCGAACTGTGGCCCGGAGCCGACCTCACCGACGCCGCCGACCCGCCGGCGCGGCCGCTGCGCCGCGACGAGTTCTGCCTCGGGGCCGGGCAGCACACCGGCTACTGGGGCGATCCGCGCTTCGCCGCGCACATTCTGGCGCTCGTGTAGCGCGACGCGGGGCCGCGCCGCTTGCCCGCGTGCGTCCGGCGGTCGTATGTTCGCGAGCGGGATCCGGTGCCGGCCGCGTATCGCGTGGCCCTGGCGAGGGAGCGGCGCGATGACGCAGCAGGAGCGGCACTCCAGGGACAGCTACTTCGTCGCCGGGGAGGGGCTGCTCGGCGCCCCGTCGCCGGCGCCCGGCGTCGCGGTCGCGATGTCCATGGAGAACGAGTTGCGGGCCTTCCGCTTCTCGCGGCTCGGACCGAAGGCCGTGCGCCGGCTCGGGGAGCCGGGGCGCCGCGCACTCGCACGGGCGATGACGATCGACGCCGACCAGCCGGCGCGCGACTCCACGATCCCCGCCGGCTTCACCTACCTGGGCCAGTTCCTCGACCACGACCTGACCTTCGACAAGAGCGCTCTGGCCGACGACGCGACGGTGCCCGTGGCGGACCTGATCCAGGGCCGCTCGCCGAGCCTCGACCTGGACTCGCTCTACGGCCTCGGACCCGGCCTGACGCCGGAGTTCTACGCGGCCGACAAGATCCACCTGAAGACCGGCACGACGGTGAAGGCCGGCTTTCCCACGGACGGCATCGCCGACAAGCCACACGCGGGGTTCGACCTGCCGCGGCGCACCAACAAGAAGGCCCGGATCCCGGACGTGCGCAACGACGAGAACCTCGTGGTCGGCCAGACCCACAACGCCTTCATCCGCTTCCACAATCACGTGGTGGAGAAGCTGAAGGCCGACGGCGTGCCGCCGGCCGACCTCTTCGCGAAGGCACGCGAGATGGTGGTCCGCCACTACCAGTGGATGGTCCGCACCGACTTCCTGCCGCGCATCGTGAAGCCGCAGCTGGTGGACGACGTCTTCACCAACGGGCGCAAGGTCTTCGAGGTCGCCCCCGCCCCCGGCGACGCCCCCACGATGCCGGTGGAGTTCTCGGTGGCCGCCTACCGGCTCGGACACAGCATGGTTCGCGGCGCGTACAACTGGAACCACGTGTTCGACGACGGCGGCGGGAGCCTCGACCTGCTGTTCGAGTTCTCGGGCACCAGCGGCGATCTCGGCGGCGACCCCAAGCTGCCGAGCAACTGGATCGCCGACTTCCGCCGCCTCTACGACTTCACGGAGGCCGGACGCAACAACCTGCGCCCGATCGTCGGCGGCAGGAACAAGATGAACTTCGCGCGGCGGATCGACACGCTGCTCACCGACGTCCTTGCCTTCCTGCCGGACGGCTCGATCGGCGGCCCCGACCCGAAGGCGATCCGGCACAATCTCGCCTTCCGGAACCTCACACGGGCGCACATGCTGAAGCTGGCGACCGGTCAGCAGATGGTCGCCATGATGCGCGGGCGGGGCGTCACGCTGACGGCCCTGACCGCCAAGCAGATCCTCGACGGCAACAGGGGCGCCAAGCTCTCGGGCCTCAACGCCAGCCAGCGCGCGGCCGTGGTGAGGGACACGCCCCTGTGGTTCTACGTGCTGCGCGAGGCCGAGTTCAACGCCGGCCGACTCGCCGCGGTGGGCGGTCGTCTGGTCGCCGAGACCTTCCACCGCGCCATCGAGGGGAGCACGATCTCGATGCTCTCCGACCCGAACTGGCGACCGACGCTCGGCCCCGACGCGAGCACCTTCAGGATGGTCGACCTGCTCCTGTTCGCGTTCGAGGGCAGGGCCGCCCTGCTCAACCCGCTCGGCAACGGATGACCCCGGGAGGCACGATGCCCGACATACCGACGACGCTCGATCCCGAAGACGAGCCCCCGAAGGAACTGCTCGACGAGCAGGGCGAGGAGTCGTTCCCGGGCTCGGACCCGCCCGCCACGGGAGGCCCCGCCGTCTGATCGCCACTCGGGGGGATCCTCGTGGGTGATGCGGTGGGCGGCGCGGGTATCATGCCGCCCGTGGACACCTCTCCGGGCCGTTGACAAACACGGTCCTACTCCTCGCGGCCCTCCTGCTGGTGCTGCTGAACGGCTTCTTCGTCGCGGCCGAGTTCTCCCTCGCCCGCGCCAGGGTGACGCGCCTCGAGCAGCTTGCCGAGCACAACCGCACGGCACTGCGCGCGCGCGAGCAGGTGCGCCACATCGACCGCTACCTGGCGGCCTGCCAGCTGGGCATCACCCTCGCCAGCCTGGGACTCGGCTGGCTGGGCGAGCCGGCCTTCGCGAGCCTTCTCGAGCCGGTCTTCAGCCGGGTCGGCCTCCGCGAGGGCACCGCGTCCCTCACCGCCGTGATCCTCGCGTTCGTCATCATCACCGTGCTGCACGTCGTGGTCGGTGAGCTGGCGCCCAAGACCGTCGCGATCCAGCGGGCCGAGGCCACCGCGCTGAGCATCGCCCGTCCGCTCGAGTGGTTCCGCATCGTCTTCGCCCCCTTCATCCACGTGATGAACGGCGCCGGCAACCGGCTGGTGCGTGCCCTCGGAGTGGAGCCCGCCACCGAGCGCGAGCTGGCCTCGACGCCCGAGGACCTCCAGATCCTGATCGCTCAGAGCGAGGAGGGCGGGGCGATCGAGCCCGAAGAGGCCGACATGCTCGAGGGCGTCTTCGGGCTCCAGGGGAGCCTCGCGCGCGACATCATGACCCCGCGGCCCGAGGTCACCACCCTGTTGGCCGAGACGCCGCTGCGCGCCGCCCTGGTGGAGGCGCTCGCCACCCGGCACAGCCGCTTCCCCGTGCTCAACGGCGACGGTGTGCTCGGCGTCGTTCACCTCAGCCAGCTCGCGCGCGGCCTGCTGGAGGATGAGGAGACCCCCCTCCGCGACATCGCCGGCCCCGCCCTCTACGTGCCCGAGACGCAGCCGGTCGACGACCTCCTGCGCCAGCTCCAGGCGCGCCGCTCGTCACTGGCCGTCGTGCTCGACGAGTACGGCGACTTCGCCGGTATCGTCACGGTCGAGGACGTGATCGAGGAGATCGTCGGCGAGATCGACGACGAGCGCGACCGCGGCCCGGCCGTCGACGAACGCCCCGACGGGCGCCTGATCGTGCGCGGGCACGTGCCGCTGGAGGATCTCCAGGACCACGGCGTCGAGCTGATCGACGAGACCGTGACCAGCGTGGGTGGGCTGGTCTTCACGCGTCTCGGCCGCCTGCCGCGCACCGGCGACTCGGTCACCGTCGACGGCTGGACGCTCACCGTCGAGGCGACGAGCGGCACCCGCGTCGTGCTGGTCGCCATCGAGCCGGCCCCCGCCGGGCCCGATGAGCCGGAGGCCGAGGGCCCCGAGGACTAGGCGGGGTCCTCGACGAGCTGGGGACGCAGGCCGCCGCGGCCGGTGAGGCAGGCCGCCCCGCAACGGGCGCCGAGCGCGAGCGCGGAGTCGAGGTCGAGTCCGCGCGCGAGCCCCACGGTCAGGCCCGCCGCGAACGAGTCGCCGCAGCCGTAGCTGTCGAGCGCCGGACCCGGGAGCGGCGCCGCCGACCAGCGGCCGGCGCTCCCGTCGGCCCGCAGGTAGCGGCCGCCGGCCGCCCCCTCGGTCCAGACGACCACCTCCGGCGGCACCGGCAGCTCGGCGGGATCGACCGACTCGGTCGGGTCGCCGTCGCTGGCGATGAGGACGTCGGCGCGCACGCCGCTCTCCACGAGCTGGGCCAGTCGGCGCGTCGTCACCACCAGCACGCGCGCCCGGCGCGCCGCGGCGACGGTGGCCGAGTCGTGCCCCGTGAAGTACGCCGCGTCGCAGCCGGCGAGGTCGTCCCAGGGCAGCGTGTCCTCGATCCGCGCGGAGATCGGGTCGCCGATCACGACGATCGCGCGATCGCCGGTCGGCGCCGACGGCGCTCACCGCCCGGGTCTGGGCGCCGGCGCGGACCGCCGCGAGCACGGTCACCCCCTCGCTGCTCGAGCCGTGCGGCGACGGCCCGCCCGGACGGCGTCGTCGCCCAGGGCGGTGAAGAAGAGGCACTCCGCGCCGAGCTTGGGCACCTGGGCGGCGCTGACGCCGCCGCCGCCGCCGGCCTCGTCGAAGGGATCGGCGAGGCGGGTGATCTCGCCGGCGCCGGGCATGTCGCCCAGACCGTGCGTCAACCACTCGGCGTGGCCCACCACCGCGACGCGCGGGCGTGCGGTCGCGCTCACAGCGGCCGGATCTCCTCCGGGGCCCCGCAGGCGCGCAGGGCGGCCGGCATGGGCACCGACCCGTCCTCGCGCTGGTGGTTCTCGAGGATCGCGATGATCGTGCGGCCGACGGCGACGGCGGTGCCGTTGAGCGTGTGGACCGGCTCGGTCCCACTCTCGCGGCGCACGCGCGTACGCAGGCGGCGGGCCTGGTAGTCGGTGCAGTTGGAGCAGGAGGTGACCTCACGGTACGCCTGCTGCGCGGGCATCCAGGCCTCGCAGTCGAACTTGCGCGCGGCCGACGCGCCGAGGTCGCCGACGGCGATGTCGATCACGCGATAGGGCACTTCGATCGCCTGGAGGATCGCCTCCTGCACCCCGAGGATGCGCTGATGCTCGGCCGGCGAGTCCTCCGGGCCCACGAACGAGAACATCTCGACCTTGTCGAACTGGTGCACCCGGAATATCCCGCGCGTGTCCTTGCCGGCCGCCCCGGCCTCGCGCCGGAAGCAGGTGGACATGCCCCCGTAGCGCAGCGGCAGGTCCTCGGCGGCCAGGATCTGGTCGCCGTGCAGGCCCGCCAGAGGCACCTCGGAGGTGCCGACCAGGTAGAGGTCGTCCTCGGCCGTCTGGTAGATCGAGGCGCGGTCGGTCGGGAAGAAGCCGGTCCCGTACATCGCCTCCTCGCGCACCAGCACGGGGGGGATGACCGGCGTGAAGCCCGCCGCCTCGAGGGTGTCGAGGGCCAGCGTGACGAGCGCGAGCTGCAGGCGCACGAGCGGGCCCTTGAGGTAGGCGAAGCGTGCGCCCGACACGCGGGCGGCGGCCTCCATGTCGAGCGCGCCGGCGGCGGTGGCGAGCTCCACGTGGTCGCGCGGCGTGAAGGAGAACGACGGGGGATCGCCCACCCGGCGCACCTCCACGGCGTCGTCCTCGCCGCCTTCGGGGGCGGCGTCCTCGGCGAGGTTCGGCATCGCCGCGAGCAGCGCGTCGCGGCGGCCCTCGAGCTCGCGGAGCCCACCCTCCTGGCGGCTCAGCTCATCTCCCAGGCGCTTGGCCTCGGCCTCCTCGGCGGAGCTGTCGCGGCCGGCGCGGCGCGCCTCGCCCACGCCCTTGCTGATCCGTGCGCGCTCGGCGCGGGTGGCCTCGACGGCCGTGCGCAGGGCGCGCGCCGCCTCGTCGGCGTCGAGCAGGTCGCCCACCGGTCCGTCGGCTCCGCGGCGGGCGAGATTGGCCGTGACGCGCTCGCGCTCGGCTCGGATGACTTTCAGATCGAGCACTCTAGATCCCGTCCGGAGAGACCCCGCCGGCCTCCTCGGCGAACGCATTGAGCACGGCCTCGAGGTCGTCGCCGAAGACGAAGGCACGGCGCAGGCCGGTGATCTCGAAGACCCGGCGCAACCGCCGGTGCGGGCAGATCAGGCCGAGCCGGCCCGCGCCGGCGCGGGCCCGGTTGAGCAGGCTCACCAGCGCGCCGAGGCCCGAGGAGTCGAGCAGCGTGACCTCGGTCAGGTCGATGACGAGCGGCGTCGAGGCGGGGTCGACGCGCTCCAGGTCGGCGCGGAAGCTCGCCACGGTGTAGATGTCGAGCTCCCCGCCGAGCACCACCAGGGTGACGCCGTCGCGGACCTCGGTCGTCACTTCGAGGGTCATGCGGTGATGCTACCCATGACCCCGGAGCCGCGCACGCGCGCGACCCCGGGGCCGGGTGGGCCTACTGGATGCTCACGACGTAGGCCGCGACCTTGTCGAGGTCCTCGCCGCTCACGAGCCCGGCGGGCATGGCGCCGCGGCCGTTCTGGACGATCGTCTTGACGGTGGCCTCGTCGAGGCCGGCTCCGGCGAGCTTCGGGCCGACGCCGCCGGCGTCGTTGCCGTCGTTCAGGTGGCAGCCGGTGCAGCTGGACGCGAAGATCGCCTGGCCCGCGGCGGCGTCGTCGCCCGACGCGGCCTCAGTCTCGGTCTCCGCCTCGGTGGTGGCGCCGGAGGCGGGCGGCGCCGTGACGGTCTCGCCGTTGGAGTTGGTCTGCGCCGCGCTGTTGGCGACGGTGGCCGCGCCGGCCGGGGTCTGGGCGTCCTCCTCGCTGCTGCTCGAGCACGCCGTGATGAGACCCAGCGCCGCGACGAGCGACACCACGAGAAGAGCAACCCTCGACTTGCGCACGATCTCACCCCCGGTTGGACAGCGATCACCGTAGACGATCATATGCGGCGCGAGGGCAGGATCAACGCGTCTCCCCGCATCGGATGTCATCCGTCCCGCGACCGCCCGGACCCGCGCTACCCTCCGGGCACGGTGATCCGCCCACTCGACGGCAACGCGCCACACCTCGATCCCGGCGCCTTCGTGCACGCGGCCGCCGAGGTGATCGGCCGGGTGAGCCTCGGTGCGCGGAGCTCGGTCTGGCCGCGCGCGGTGATCCGGGGCGACACCGAGGACATCAGCGTCGGCGAGGAGACCAACGTCCAGGACGGGGCGGTGCTGCACGCCGATCCCGGATTCCCCTGCCGGCTCGGCGATCGCGTGACGGTGGGGCACCTGGCCTGCGTCCACGGCTGCAGCGTGGGCGACGAGGCGCTCATCGGGATCGGCGCCGTGGTGCTGAACGGGGCGCGGATCGGCGCGGGCTCGGTGGTCGGCGCCGGGGCCGTCGTGCCCGAGGGCGTCGATGTGCCGGCCGGGTCGATGGTGCTGGGGATCCCCGGGCGTGTGGTTCGCGCCACGACCGAGGCCGAGCGCGAAGGGCTGCGGGCGGGCGCGCGCCGGTACGTCGCGATGATCGAGGTCCACCGTGATCACGGGGGGTGATCGCGCCCGGGGCGGGCGTGACCCGGCCCGCTGGCTGACCGGCCTGGAGGCGATCGGAGCCGTCGACCTCGGCACGGCCCTCGACGAGATCGCCCGGCGCATCCACGACGTCCTCCCGGTCGATCTCGTGGCCGTGCACGTCGTCGACGAGATCGACCCGGAGAGGCCTGACGCACGGGTACTGCCCCGGGTCCTCGGACGCCGCCCAGGCGCTCGCGCCGCTGCTCACGCCGGAGGGGATGGCCCCCGTCGGCACCGGCGAGGCGGCCCGCGAGGCGGCCGCGCCGGTGCACTGGCGGCGGGTCGGGTCGGAGCCCGGGCAGGTCGCCCGCCTGGCGCGGCTCGCCGAGGAGGGCGGCCCCGCGGGGGCGATACACCGGCTGCTCCTCGATGCGAGCTCTCTCGCCGTGCCGATGGGCACCGCGCACCAGCTCGAACTCGGGGCGATCGAGCTGGTCAGCCTGTCGCGCGAATCGCCGGTCTCCGAGGACGCGATCGAGGTGCTGCTCGAGCTCGCGCCCCAGGTCGCCCTCACGGCCCGCAACCACCAGCTGGCCGCCCGCAACCGGCGCAACCGCCAGACCCTCGAGGCGGTCATCTCCTCCAGCCCGATGGGCGTCGTGGTCACGGACCTGCGCGGACGGCTGTGGCTCGCCAACCGGGCGGCGTCGGAGCTGATCGGCATCGAGCTCGAGCCGCTCATCGGCCAGCCGATGCGCCGCCTTCTCGAGGAGCGCGTGAAGTGGCGCTTCATCAACCCCGGAGACTTCTTCGAGCGCGTGCGGGCCGTTTTCGGCGACGCCGCCCGCGAGGCGACCCTCGAGGCCGAGACGGTCGACGGCACGGCGATCGGCATCTCGTCGTCTCCGGTGCACGACTCGGCCGGGGGCGTCCTCGGGCGTGTGTTGATCCTGCACGACAACACGGCCGCCCGGGTCGCGCTGGCCGAGGCGCGGAGCCTTGCGGCCGAGCGGGCCGCGCTGCTCGAGCGCGAGGCGCGGCGCGCCCGGGAGGAGGTCGGCCTCTCGCACGCCGCCCACATGATGGCCTCGGCCGTCACCCCGTACGACATCGGCGAGCGTTTGCTCGAGCACGCCCACCTCCTGGTGCCGCGATGCGAGAAGAGCGCGATGCTCTCCCTCGACCAGCAGGGCAGGATCGTCCCGGTGGTCACCCGCGGCTTCTCGGACGACTCGGTCCGCAGGATGGTCTTCCGCTCCGGAGAGGGCGTCGTGGGGCGAGCGATGGTCACGCAGCGGCCCTTCATCTGCAACGACACCGAGGTCGATACGCGAATCTCCCGCCGGCTGACCGGGCCGGAGGGGATCCGCTCGTTCATGCACGTCCCGATCGTGGTGGGCGAGCGCGTCTACGGCCTGCTCAGCGTCAACAGCGCCGCGCCGCGGGCGTTCGGCGAGCGCGAGCTGCGCGTGGTGGGCGAGCTGGCGCGCCACGCGGCGGCCGCCCTCCAGCACGCGCTGCTTTTCGAGCAGGAGCGCCACATCGCACAGACCCTGCAGCAGGCCCTGATCGCCGAGCAGCTGCCCGAGGTCGAGGGGCTGGAGCTGGCCGCGCTCTACGAGCCGGCCGCCGGGTCGCAGGTGGGCGGCGACTTCTACAGCGCCTGGCTGCTCCCCGACGGGCGCCTCGCGCTGCTGATCGGCGACGTCTCGGGCAAGGGCGTGGAGGCCGCGGGGGTCACGGCGATGGTGCGCTACATGGCGGAGGCCCTCAGCCAGCACTGCGCCGACCCGGCGGAGCTGGTGGACCAGCTCAACGATCTGCTCGTCCACCGCATGCCCGACGGCTCGCTCGTGACCCTGGCCCTCGTCGTGGTCGACACCACCCGCGACGAGCTCGCCTGGTGCGTCGCCGGCCACCCCCCGCCGGTGATCCTCTCCCTCGACGGCGCCTACCGGCGCCTCGACGATCCCGACCCCCCGTGCGGGGTCTTCCCCGGGCAGGAGTTCCGCAAGGGCGTCCAGCGCTTCGGGCCGGGAGACGTGATGGTGCTCTACACCGACGGGCTGATCGAGGCGCGGCGGCTGGGGCGCGAGTTCGGCGAGGAGGCCCTGCGCGAGGTGCTGGTGGCCGGCGTGCGCGACGCGCCCGGGGACCTGGCGCGCGGTGCCTACGCGGCCGCCCGGGCCTGGTGCGGCGGACTGCTGGGCGACGACGTCGCGATCGCCGTCCTCAGGCGGGCTCCGGTGGCCGCCCCGGTCTGAGAGCGGCGGGCGGCCCGGCCCCTGCCGGCCTCACAGGTGTTCGGCGAGCCCCTCCACCAGGAAGCGGGTGTGTGCCTGGAGCATCGCCGCCTGGCCGATCCGGTTGACCACCTCGGGGTTTGCGACCGCGTCCGGGCCGCCGCGCGCGATCTCGCCTTCCTTGGCACGCCGGTCCATCGAGAAGATCGTGTCGGCCAGCTGCACCTGGTGCTCTCCCATCCAGGCGAGCACCGCGGGGGCGATCGGCTCCTCACCGGCGCGCGCCTCGTCGAGGGCGTCGAGGAAGACCCGGGTCCAGGCGCCGATGCGCATGCGGCGGTCGATCATCTCGCGGATTCCCGGGTCCTCGGTGACCTCGTCGCCGAACTGCAGCCCGAGCTCGAAGGCGGTCGTCTCGCCGATCACCTTGAGGGCGACGTCGACCAGCGGCTCGCGCGCGTCCAGCGTCGCGCCGAGCGAGCCCGCGAACGACTCGAGCGAGGCCGCGGCGGCCGGGGCGGCGTTGGCCGCGAGCGCCGCGGCCACGAAGCCCAGGTGCGCGCGCACCGCCGGGTCGCCGGCGGGCGCGAGGTCGTCCGAGCCGGCCGCCTCCGCGTCGAGCAGCGCGCGCAGCCTGCCCGGGTTGGCCTGCATCCAGACCAGCAGGCCCCGGGCGGTGGGGTGTGGCGCCGTTCCCATCGCCCGGGCCTACGCGCGGATCAGGTGATCGTGTACTCGGGCCCCGAGCCGCCCTCGGGCGGGGTCAGGCGGCCGCCCTTGGCCGTGATCGCGCCGCACTGGACGCAGTTCGACGGGTTCACCTTCACGGTGACGGTGCCGTTCTGCGGGCCGTCCTCGTCGATCTCGTAGACCTGCGCCGGACACATGCTGACCCACGCCGTGGCGAGCGCCTTCGGCACCTGCGTCTGCAGGCGGATGTGGCTCGGCTGGTCGTCGCGAGTGGCGTTGCCCGAGGCGAAGACGCTCGAGAGCTTGTCGAAGACCAGCGTGCCGTCGGGCTTCGGGTACGAGCCCGCCCGGTTGCCGATGAACACCGGCTCCTTGACGTCGGTCTTCGAGCGGATCCGCTTGCGGGGGGCGTGCCCGAACGAGGCCGTCGCCATGCCGTGGATCATTCCGCCGTAGAGGAAGCCCTTCTGGAAGGCGGGCCGGATGTTGCGGACCTTCCACAGATCCTTCCAGATGGACGAGTCCTGGACGCGGCTCGTGTAGCCCCAGAGGCCGGCCGTCGTGGTGGCCTTGTCCGCCTTCAGGGCCTCGTGGATCGACTCCGCCGCCAAGAGCCCTGAGTGGATCGCGTGGTGGACGCCCTTGAGCGCCATCATGTCCACGAAGCCGGCGCTGTCACCGACCAGCAGGGCGCCCGGCACGTGCATCCGGCTCGGCAGGCCCCAGAAGCCGCCACCCGGGATGGTCTTCGCGCCCCAGGCCAGCCGCTCGCCGCCGTGCAGCAGCTCGCGGATGAAGGGGTGGGTCTTGAACTGCTGCAGCACGTCGTGCGGCGACAGGGTGGCGTCGGCGTAGTCGAGGCCGACCACGTACCCGATCGAGACCATGTCATCGCCCATCGGGTAGATCCACGAGCCGCCGTACTCGCGCCACTTGGTGCCGAAGCGCAGCGGCCAGCCGAGCGTGTGGATGACCTTGGTGAGCGGCTTCGGGATCCGCCAGACCTCCTTGACCCCGAGCTCCCAGCTCTGGGTGGAGTCGCGGTCGAGTTCGAAGTTGTGGCGCAGCACGCCGGCCAGGTGCCCCGGGGTGCCCTCGGCGATGACCGTCACCTTGGCGTGCACCTCGGCGCCGGGCTCGAAGGCCGGCAACTCCTCGCCCGCCTTGCCCCGGCCCTTGTCGCCGGTGACGACGCCCATGACGCGGCCCTGGTCCACGAGCAGCTTCTGGCAGTCGGTCTCGGGGAGCATGAACGCCCCGAGCTCCTCGGCCTGCTCGGTCATCCACCGTGCCATCTGGCTGACGGAGATGATCCAGTTGCCGTGGTTCTTCATCTGCGGCGGGGTGGGGATGCGCACCTTGTTGTTGGGCCGCATCAGGTACACCGACTCGCCGGTGACCTCGCCGTAGTGCGGGATGTCGGCCGGCGCCACGTCCGGGAAGAGAGCCGTGATCGGGCCAGGGCGCATGACGGCGCCAGAGAGCAGGTGCGAGCCCGAGGTCTTGCCCTTCTCGGCCACGGCGATCGGCACCTCGCCGAGCTGCTCCATCAGCTCCGGATCGTCGCCCAGGAGCTGCCCGAGCCGCACCGCGGTCGCGAGGCCCGCGGGGCCCGCGCCGACGATCAGGACCCCGACGTCGATCCGCTCGTCCTCCGCCGCGCTCGGCAGGGTGACGTAGTCGGACGGTCGGAAAGGTGGCGGATAGTCGGCCGGGAGAGTGCTCATTCGGGCGGCTCGCAGGGTCGGGAACGAGAGATCCCAGCGATCTTATCCACCCGCGCGCCGCTCGGGCGTGCCGACCCGCCTCAGAGGCTGGGCTCGGCGGGCGGGTCGGCCGGCGGGTCGGCCACCGGAGGCGTCGTGTCGGCGACCTCGCACCGGGCGGACGGGCCCCGGTCGATGATGCGGAAGGCGGCGGGCATCGCGTCGGCGTCCAGGCCGCGGGCGGCGCGGAAGCGGACGATCACGCGGTCGCCGGCGTCCAGGTCGGCGAAGGTCCCGATCTTCGGAAGCCGCCGGGTGGCGCTGCCCTCGGGCGCGATCCGCGCCTTTCCGACCAGCCGCACGACGGTCGCGTCGTCGATCTTCGCGCTGAAGCTGGTCTCCCCGCCGAGCACGCGCCGCATGTGGCGGTTGCCGCCCAGCACGCCCAGGTCGAGCTCGGAGCTCTCCAGGGTCGCGTCGGTCCGCACGCACGCGTGCAGGAGGTGGTGGGTGCCCTTCGGGCCCCTCGCCTTCCCGGGCCTCGGCTTCTCGTGCCGCGGCCCCTTCGCCTTCTCGGGCCTCGGCTTCTCGCTCTTCGGCCCCTTCGCCTCCTCGGGCCCGGGCGCGTCGCCCTTGGGCCCCTTGGCCTTGTCGCCGGCGGGGTGGGTCTGGTCGGCGGGCGCGGAGGGATGTGCGCTCAGCACCACCGGCGAGGCGGCGGCGGCGAGCGAGAGGGCGAGCAGGAGGGGCGTGGCGCGCATGCGGTCCATCCTTGATGGCGGGAGCGGAGGCCACCCCCTTCATCGGCCGCCGCAGCCGATCCCGTTAGGGGCCCTCACGGCCCCCCACGCCCCCCCGAATGCGCGATCGGCGCCGAGCGCTCAGAGGCCGATCGCGTCCCGCTGGCCGGTGACCTCGGAGGTCAGCTCGGAGACGACCGACTTGGCGTCGCCGAAGACCATCTGGGTCTTCTCGTCGAAGAAGAGCTCGTTCTCGATGCCGGCGAAGCCCGCGCGCATCGAGCGCTTGACCACGAAGACGGTCTGGGCCTTGTCCACGTCGAGGATCGGCATGCCGAAGATCGGGCTGCTCTTGTCGTGCCGGGCGGCCGGGTTGACGACGTCGTTCGCCCCGAGCACCAGCACCACGTCGGTCTGGGGGAAGTCGGCGTTGATCTCGTCCATGTCGAGCAGTTGCTCGTAGGGCACGTTGGCCTCGGCCAGGAGCACGTTCATGTGGCCCGGCATGCGGCCGGCGACGGGGTGGATGGCGAACCGGACGTCCACGCCCTCCTTCTCGAGCGCGTCCGCCAGCTCGCGCACCTTGTGCTGCGCCTGGGCGACGGCCATCCCGTAGCCGGGCACGATGATCACGGAGTTGGCGATCTTCATCAGGTCGGCGGCCTCGTTGACCGACGCCGAGCGATAGGTCCCCTGCTCCTGCGTGCCCGCACCGACGGCGTCGGTGGCGCCGAACGCGCCGAAGAGGACGTTCGAGAACGAGCGGTTCATGGCGCGGCACATGATGATCGCGAGGATCAGGCCCGAGGCGCCGTCGAGGGCGCCGGCAACGATCAGCAGCTTGCTGTCGAGCACGAAGCCGAGGGCGGCGGCCGAGAGGCCGGCGTAGGCGTTGAGGAGCGCGATGACCGTCGGCATGTCGGCGCCGCCGATCGGGATGATCAGGAACACGCCGAAGACGAGGCCGAGGACGGCGATCGCCGGCACGGCCCAGTTCTGCTCGGGCTCGAACACCTGGTACACCACGAGGCCCACGGCGGCCGCCAGCACCACGGCGTTCACGATGTTCTGGCCGGGGTAGACGATCGGCCGCTGCGGCAGCCACTCCTGGAGCTTGCCGGCCGCCATCAGCGAGCCGGTGAAGACCAGCATTCCGAGAGCGATCTCGATGCCGATCACCCCCAGGTCGAACTTCGAGAAGCCCTCACGCTCGAGGAAGAAGTGGGCGATGCCGATCAGACCGGCCGCCAGACCGCCGAAGGCGTGCGAGAGGGCGATCCGCTGGGGCATGGCGGTCATCGGCACCAGCAGGCCGAGCGGCACGCCGATGGCCGAGCCGATCAGCAGGGCCACCGCGATCAGGATGTAGCCCGTCGCCGGTGATGCCCGGCCAGAAGAGGGTGGCGACGATCGCGATGCCGAAGCCGATCTCGCCGGCCAGCACGCCGCGGCGGGCGGTCGAGGCCTGCGACATCCACTTCAGCGAGAGGGCGAAGCCGAGGGCCGCGAACAGGTACGCGAGCTGGATCCAGTTCATGCGGTCCATCAGGCGACCCCGTCCTCGGAGCCTGCGGTGGGCTTGGGCGCCCGCTCACGCGGCTTGAACATCTTGAGCATGCGGTCGGTGATGATGAATCCGCCGACGAGGTTGATCGACGAGGCGACGACGGCGATGAAGCCGAGCACCTGCGCGTAGGTGGTGTGGCCCTGGCCCAGGATCACTATCGAGACGATCAGCGCGATCGCCGACAGGGCGTTCGTGAGGGCCATCAGCGGCGTGTGGAGGAGCTTCGGGATGCGGCGGATCGACTCGAAGCCGACGAAGGCCGCGAGCATGAAGATGAAGAGGCTGGTGATGACGACGTCGGTGCTCATGAGGTAACGCCCTCCCCGGCGCCGAGGGCGTCTCGCACCCTGTCATTGACGATGCTGCCGCCCCTGCTGACCGCGCTCTGGTTGACGATGTCGTCCTCGGGGTCCGGCGCGAGGGCACCGTCCTTGATGAGGAGGGCGAGGAAGTTGGCGACGTTCTTGCCGTACATCAGGCTCGCGTGGTTCGGGGCCTGCGAGGGGACGTTGACCGGGCCGATCACCTGCACGCCGCCCACGTCGACGGTCTCGCCGGGCCGGCTCGGCTCGACGTTGCCGCCCTGCTCGGCGGCGAGATCGACGACCACCGAGCCGGGCGCCATGGCCTTGACCATCTCCTCGGTGACCAGCACCGGGGCGGTGGAGCCCTGCACCTGGGCCGTGGTGATCACCACGTCGGAGCGGGCGACCACCTTGGTCATCAGCTCGCGCTGCTTGGCGATCTGCTCGTCGGTCATCTTGGTCGCGTACGCGCCCGAGCCACCGGCCTCCTGGCCGGTGTCGAGGTCGAACTCGACGAACTTGGCGCCGAGGCTCTTGACCTCCTCCTTTGCCGCGTCGCGCACGTCGTAGGCCTCGACCATGGCGCCGAGGCGGCGCGCGGTGGCGATGGCCGACAGGCCCGCGACGCCGGCGCCGACCACGAAGACGCGGGCCGGCGCCATGGTGCCGGCGGCGGTGGTCATCAGCGGGAAGACCTTCGGCAGCGCCGAAGCGGCCATGATCACGGCCTTGAAGCCGGAGATGTTGGCCTGCGAGCTGAGCACGTCCATCGACTGCGCCCGGGTGGTGCGCGGCACCAGCTCCAGGGAGTGGAGGGTGACGCCGGCGCCCGCCAGGGCGGCCGAGACGCGCGGGTCGGCGAACGGCGCCGCCATGCCGACCACGACCTGGCCGGCGTGGAGCTTGGCGAGGTCGGGGCTCTTGGGGTCGTTCGCCAGCACGCGCACGTAGACCACGACGGGGGCCTTCAGCACCTCGTCGCGGGTGCCGATGCGGGCGCCCTTGTCCTCGTACGCCGCGTCGGTGAATCCGGAGGCGAGTCCGGCGCCGGACTCGACCAGCACGGTCGCGCCGTGCTTGGCGAGCGCGGGGACCACGGCGGGGGTCAGGGCTACTCGCCGCTCCCCCTCGAGGGTCTCGGTGGGCACACCCACGACGAGGGCGCGCAATTCATCGGCCCCAGCGGGCGGGGCGGGTTGAGAGCTAGTCGACACGTGGCTTCCCGGGGCGGTGACGAGGGTGCAGGTTTCTACCGTATGGCGGCGCACTCCGTCAACGAACGCACGGCCAGGCCTCTGCGAGGGCGGCCGAAGCCTCGCATGCCGGGGAGCCCACCGCTACCCGACCCGCGCATTCCGACGGGGACCCCGTGCCGAGAGCCCCGGCATCCGGGGTTCGGTTGACCCTTACCGGGCAAGGGAGGCTCTCCACCGGCAGGATGGCGGGTGAGCGATCCACCGAAGGGACGAGGGCATGACGCAGACGACGTTCGCGGGATTCCCGGCCGAGGCGACGGAGTTCTTCGCCGACCTGGAGCTCGACAACTCGCGCGAGTTCTGGCTCGCCAACAAGCCGGTATTCGAGCGGTCGGTGCGCGCCCCGATGCGCGCGCTCCTCGACGCGCTCGACCCCGACCCGAAGGCCTTCCACGTGTTCCGCCCCAACCGCGACGTGCGCTTCTCGGCCGACAAGTCGCCCTACAAGACGATGCACGGCGCGGGCGCGACCTCGCGTCGCGGGACGATGCGCTATGTCCACGTGTCGGCCGACGGCCTGTTCATCGCGAGTGGCTGCTACATGCTGGCGCCCGACCAGATCGCCCGCCTGCGCGCGGCGATCGCCGACGACGAGACCGGCGCGGCTCTGGTCCGCGTGCTGGCGAAGGTGGAGCGCGCGGGCCTCGAGATCGGCCCCGGCGGGGCGCCCGCGCTGAAGACCGCGCCGCGCGGCTACCCCAAGGACCATCCGCGCATCGGGCTACTGCGCTTCAAGGGCCTGGTCGCCCACGAGTCGGTCGTCGATCCGGCCATCGTCGAGACCGCCGCGGCGCTCGACCGCGTGCGTGCGTCGTGGAAGGCGGCCGCGCCGATGCGCGCCTGGCTCGAGGAGCACGTGGGGCCGAGCAGCGCCCCGGTCGACCGCCTCGGGCGCCGGGCGTAGAGGCCCGGGAACGAGAAAGGCCCCGCTGAACGGGGCCTTTCTGCCGAGTGGAGCATGGCGGAATCGAACCGCCGACCTCCTGGGTGCGATCCAGGCGCTCTCCCATCTGAGCTAATGCCCCCGGTCTCCGACAACTGTATCGCGCGCCCGCCGGTCCGTCAGCCCCGGGCGTGAGCGTAGCGCCGCGGCGCTACGCTCACGCCGACGTGATCGACCTCCACAGCCACCTCCTGCCGGGCATCGACGACGGCCCGGCGACCGTCGGCGACTCGGTCGAGATGGCGCGCGCGGCCTGGGAGTCGGGCACCCGCGAGATGGTCTGCACGCCGCACATGCACCCGCGCTACCCGACCGCACCCGAGAGCGTCCGGCTCGGCGTGGCGAAGCTGCGGACGGCGCTTGCGGAGGCCGGCGTGCCGCTCGAGATCCACACCGGCGGGGAGATATCGCTCGAGTGGATCGACCGCATGAGCGAGTCCGATCTGGCGATGGCGACCTACGGGGCCGGCGGACGCTGGCTGCTGCTGGAGATGCCTTTCCAGGGCTGGCCGCTGCAGCTGCCCCAGCTGCTCCGTGACCTCGAGATCCGCGGCTACGGCGTGGTCCTCGCCCACCCCGAGCGCGCCGAGGCCGTGCAGAGGGGCCCCGACCGCCTGCGCGACCTCATCGGCCGCGGGGCGCTGGTGCAGATCACCGCGGGCTCGTTCCTCGGCGACCACGGCCCCGCGGCGAAGCGCACGGCCGCCGCGCTCCTCGGCGGCGGCGCCGCGCACTTCATCGCCTCGGACGCCCACTCGGCCGGCCCGTGGCGCCCGCCCGACATCCAGACCGGGCTGGAGGCCGCGGCGGCGGCGATCGGGGTCGAGCCCGAGGCCCTCTCCTGGATGGTCGAGGAGGGCCCGGCGGCGATCCTGGCGGGGGAGCCGGTGCGGCCCCCCAAGATCACATCGGCGAGAAGGCCCCGGGCGGGCGGGCGTCCGGGTCCCGCCGGGCCGCGATGACCGACCGGTAGGTGATCCCGAGGCCCTCGCCGAGAGGGGTCTCGGCCTTCCAGCCGTAGACGCGCTCGGCCTTCGACACGTCGAGTGCGCTGCGCTGCAGCTCGCCGGGGCGCGCCGGGGCGAACTCCGGCTCGCCCTCGTACCCCAGGCCCGCCAGGAGGTCGAGCACCGTCACCTCGACGCCCGCCCCGACGTTGACCGTCTCGCCCGGGGTGCCGGCCTCGGCCGCGAGGAACGCGCCCACCACGTCGCCCACGTAGACGTAGTCGCGGGTCTGCATGCCGTCGCCGAACACCTTGGGGGTCTCGCCGTCGAGCATCTTCCCGCAGAAGATCGCCACCACGCCGGCCTCGCCGTGGGGGTCCTGACGCGGTCCGTAGACGTTGCCCAGGCGCAGGATCGACACCTCCGACCCGTAGAGGCGGGCGTAGAGGTTGCAGTAGCCCTCGCCGGCCATCTTGCTCATGCCGTAGTGCGAGAGGGGCCTGGTCTCGGAGGTCTCGGGGCTCGGTACCGGCAGGCCCTCGTACTCGCCGTAGCCGGCGCCGCCGGTGGAGGTGAACACCACCCGGGCGCCCACGCGCCGCGCGGCCTCGAGCACGTTGATCGTTCCCACCACGTTCACGTCGGCGTCGTAGACCGGGTCCTCCAGGGCGCGGCGCACATCGGCCTGCGCGGCCAGGTGGAAGATCGTCGTCGGCGCGGTGCGCTCCACGAGCGTCCCGAGCAGCTCGGCCTCGCGGATGTCGAGCTGGTGCAGCTGGGCCTCGTCGGCCACACGGATCGCCTTGCCGTTGGAGAGGTTGTCCACGACATGGCACTCGCGCCCCTCCGCGAGCAACGCGTCGGTGAGGTTCGAGCCGATGAACCCGGCTCCTCCGGTGATGAGGACACTGCTCACGCTGCTACCTTTCGGCCGGTGAAAACGCTGGTCGAAGCGGTGGGCAGCATGGCCGACACGTATCGCGGCGACAACCCACAGGAGGTCAGGGCATGACCCCCCCGGCCGACGACTCCGAGCGCCCGGGAGTCTATGCGCGCCTCGCGGAGGAGGCGGACATCCGCGAGCACCAGCACACGCCGCACCGATCGGCGAAGTGGTTCGGCTGGGGCATCGTCGCGGCCCTCTGCCTGGGCGTCGTGGTCGGGGCCGTGCAGGCGAACCCCTGGTAGCCGGGCGCTTCATCGCGCTGGAGGGCATCGACGGCAGCGGCAAGAGCACCCAGGTCGGCCTCCTCGAAGCGGCCCTGGCCCTTCGCGGCGTCACGGTGGTGCGCACCCGTGAGCCGGGCGGCACGCCCGTGGGTGAGCGCGTGCGCGAGATCGTGCTCGGCACCGAGACCGGCGACATGTCACTCGTGGCCGAGGCGCTCCTGTTCGCGGCCTCGCGGGCCGAGCACGTGCAGCGGGTGATCCTCCCCGCCCTCGCCGAGGGGACGTGGGTGGTCACCGACCGCTTCCTCGACTCGTCGCTCGCCTACCAGGGCACGGCGCGCGGCCTCGGCATCGACACCGTGCTCGACATCAACCGCGCCGCCGTCGAGGGCTGCCTGCCCGATCTGTCGCTGGTGATCGAGACGGCGACGACCGTGACCGCCGAGCGGCGCCACGCCGCACCCGACCGCATCGAGGCCGAGGGCGAGGGCTTCCAGGAGCGGGTCGCCGCCGGCTACCGCGAGCTGGCCGAGCGCTTCCCCGAGCGGGTGCGGCTGATCCCCGGCGACGGCGACCCGCAACAGGTGCACGCCCGCGTGATGCGCGCCGTGGAGGCGATCCTGTGATCGCGATCCCCGGACAGCCCCTGGCCGAGCGCATCCTCCGCGCGGCGCTCGCGGGCGAGAACGCCCCCCAGCAGCTCCTGTTCTTCGGCCCGGCCGACACCGGCAAGCGCGAAGCCGCGCTCGAGGTGGCGTGGGGGCTGATGGACCCGACGGGCACGCACGAGCGGACCCACGAGGCCCTCGACCTGATCGAGGTCGAGGCCACCGGCCAGCAGATCATGCTGAGCGACATCGACGAGGCGCTGCGGCGCATCGCGAGCCGGCCGAACGTGCTGAGCCGGCGGGTGATGATCATCCACGGCGCCGAGCGCCTCAACGAGAACAGCGGCGCCCCGAGGCTGCTGAAGGTACTCGAGGAGCCCGCGCCACACTCGACGATCATCCTGATCACCGACTCGCCCGTCGACCTGCTCGACACGCTGCGCTCGCGCTGCCTGCCGGTGCCGTTCCGCAGCCTCGGCTGGAAGGCCGCGCGCGAGCGCCTGAGCCCTTTCGAGGAGCAGATGCGCCGGATCGGCGTCGACTTCGGGCTGGCCGCGCTGGCGGGCGAGGACGACCCCGGCCGGCGGGTCTCCCAGATCCAGAGCCGCATGGAGGCCGCCGCGGGCGAGAGCGCGTCGGATGACCTGAAGCGCCTGCGCGCCGAGGCCGAGGCCCTGGCGGGAAAGCGCGGCGAGCGAACGGCCCAGAAGCGCGCCGACGACCAGGAGAAGCGCGAGCGCCGCCGGCTCGTCACCGACGGCTGGACGATGGTGCTCCACGCCGCCGCCGACGCGGCGGGCGACGCCCTCGCGATATCTGTCGGCGCCGAGAAGGCCGTGAGGCTGACCGAGCGGATCGACGACCTGCGCGCCGTCGCGGCGCCCGCCAGGCAGGAGTTCCTCGAGCGGGCGATCGAGGAGATCCAGCTGACGCGCTCCGAGCTCGATCTCAATCCCAAGGTCGAGTTGGCGGCCGAGGCCCTGCTCGTCCGCATCGAGAACGCGCGGCACGGGCACCCGGGCCGGCTGATCGCCCACGGGCGGATCGGGTACTGAGCACAACCCCACAACCGATTCGAACCCCGGCCCCGTACCTCACGCGACCACTCCACGAAGGAGGTCTCATGAGGATGCTTCCCCGATCGCGACGGCTCGCGGTTCTCACCACAGCCGTCGTCACCGCGATCGCCCTGACGCTCGTTCCCGGAGCGCAGGCCACCAAGGGCAAGAGCCAGGGCAAGGGCCAGAGCGCGCCCGTCGCCTCGGACACGCTGCTCTACCGCGGCGCAACGACGGTCGCGCTCGACCCCGACACCGCCGCGGCGCTCACCAGCCTCGGCGTCTCGGTCGCCCCGACCAAGCCCGCGAAGGCGGGCAAGAACGGGATCAGCTTCCCGATCACGCTCGGCGTGGTCGACAGCACGACCCTGTCCGGCCAGATCCGCCACGCCGGTGGTCTGGTCTTCAGCAAGGGCGAGACCGAGGTCTACCTCTCGCGCTTCTTCATCGACACCGACGCCATGCCGGCGCCCGTCCTCTCGGGCCTGGTCGGCGCGGCCAAGTACACCGGCGACCGCGCCGCGCTCTTCAACGTCGACCTCAGCGAGGCCGACATCGCGCCCGGCAAGCGGTCCATCAGGATCTCGGGCGTGAAGCTGACGCTCACCGCCGGCGCCGCGGACGCCCTCAACGGGGCCTTCGGCACCGACGCCCTCACGGAGGGCTTCCCGATCGGCACCGCCACGGTGCGCGCACGCACCTGGGTCGTCCCCACCTGGGGCTGGTAGCTCCAGGCGCCCCCGAACCCGGGCCACGTGGCCCGGGTTCGGCCTGGCGCACCGGATCGCTATCCTTGCGGCTCGCGGCTCCGCCAGGAGCCCGGGCCGACGTAGCTCAGTTGGTAGAGCACTTCACTCGTAATGAAGGGGTCAGCGGTTCGAATCCGCTCGTCGGCTTCCCTTGACCAGCGCGATCCCGGGTAGAGGTCGCCTCGCGCTCAGCGGTCGCCGGGTACGAAACGGGTACAAGCGCCGCACGCGCCCGCCGGATCTGCTCCTCGGCCGGCACCCGCTCGACGCCCTCCAGTTCGTCCATGACGTGCTGGTACGTGTCGAGGCTCATCGACGGCGCGTGCCCGGCCTGGCGGGCCACCTCCACGATCGTCCGGCCCTCGTAGAGCAGCAGCGAGCAGAAGCTGTGACGGAGGTCGTAGGGCCGCGCGCCAGCGGCACCGGCCGCGAGCGCAGCCGGACGGAATCGACGGCGCGCCCAGTTGCGCCAGTCGTCGCGCGTCCAGGGTCCGCCCGCAGCCGCCGGGAACACCAGGGCGTCATCCGTCGGTCGCCCTGAGGCGAGGCGCCACTCGCTGAGGTCGGAGGCGAGCGGGGCCAGGAGCCGCACCGAACGAAGGCGTCCGGTCTTGGTCTCCTTCACCTCCCCGAGCGAGACGGAGCGCTCGACCAGGATCGTCCGCTCGCGGACGTGGTCCCAGGTGAGCCCGAGTGCTTCGCCCGGGCCGGAGACCCGCGTACGCGAGGACGGAGACGAGCGTGGCGCTCCGCAGATCGCGCTCGGCGAGAAGGTGCGCCCGCAGCCGCTCGACGGCGGACGGTGCCAGCGGCCGAACGGCGCGGGTGCGCCGCTGCGCCGGCTTGCGAACGACCTTCGCCGGGTTGCCCGCGATGTAGCCCCACTCGGCCGCGCGCTGGAGGATGCCCTGCACGATCACGAGCGTCTTGCGCTGCGCCGCCGGTCCGACGCCCGCGGCCGACATCTCGCCGCGGAAGCGCTCGAGCACCTGGGGAGTGAGGTCGCGGAGCCGGACGCCACCGATGCGCGGCAGGACGTGCCGGTCCCAGAGGATCGCGTAGCCCTCCAGCGTGGAGCGCGCGAGATTGGGCTCGCCGTACAGCCGCCACCACTCTCGGGCGAACTCAGCGAGCGTCATCCGCGCCCCGGCCGATTCGAGCAGCTCGCCCGCACGCTTGCGACGACGGATCTCGGCGTCGAAAGCCTCGGCGTCGCGCTTGCGACCGAGGACCCGTGCACGGTTCTGACCGCCCTCGCGCCACCGGACCCGCCACACGGTGCCGCCCTGCCGATCGAGTCGCTCGATGCTCATGCGGCCGTGTCCTGGCGAGCGAGCATCGAGCGGAGGCCCTCCGCAGCGGCAGCCTGCCGGGCGACCGAGACAGCGACCGGCGCAGGCGACCGAGCGGACCGCCGCCGGCTCTCCCTCCATCCAGAGCAGGAAGTCGTCCGGGTGGATACGGAGCCGGGAGCAGACGAGGCTGGCGCTCAACTCGCCGCGCTCGATGGACCGGTAGATGGCACGGCGCGAGAAGCCGGCGACGCGCGCCGCATCGGCGACCGTCAGATACCGGGGATCCGTGACGCCGAGAAGAACCTGGAGCCGGGCGCGGTCGAGAGATGCACGAACCGATCCAGGGGACTCGCCGCCACTCCGCTCCACTGCCACCCCTTCCTCGTGTCCGACTCGCCGCGTCGGCCGTTGGCCGTTCGAGCGATGGTCCGTACCACGTTGCGACCGAAGGTAGGCTATGGTCCGTACCATGTCAAGCAGGCAGGTCCGACACCGCGAAATCCGCGAGGCGCTCGCCGAGCGCATCACCCGGGGAGAGCTTCGCCCCGGCGACCGCCTGCCCGCGGAGCGACAGCTCCAGGAGGACTTCGACTGCGCCCGGTCGGTCGTGCGCCAGGCGCTCGCCGCCCTCACCCGCGACGGCTGGATCATGTCGACCTATCCGCGCGGCTACGTCGTCCTCGGAGCGCGAATCCCGTGGATCAGCCGGCTCCGTCTCCTGTCCGACGAGCCCTGGCGGGTAGAGGTCGTGAGTGCCACCGAGGGCATCGCGTCGGCCACGGTCGCAGAGGATCTGGCCATCGCGCCCGACGCCCGCGTCGCCATCCGCAAGAGCCGGCTCGGCTCGGCGACCTCAGAGGAGCCCTGGGGGCTCGGCGCGTCCTACTACGCGCTCGAAGGCCTGGATGTGCCGTCGGCTGAGGCTCTCTTGTCGCCAAACGAGATCACCTACGGCGACCTCGAACTGACCTTCGGGCGCAGAATCGTCGGCTACCGGGAGCGGATCGCTGCCCGACGACCATCCAAGGAGGAGGCCCACTTGCTGGCGATAGCGACAGACGCGCCCGTACTCGAGGTCCACCGCGTGTCTCGGACCACGACGACGCCGATCTCCACGTTCACCTTCGTGGGTCGATCGGACCGCTTCGAAGCCGACTACCTCATCCAGGCATGACCGAGCCGAGTGGGGCGCCCGCCCGTCGCGAAGGACCTCGCCGTGGAGGAGCCGCGCCCGATGGATGCCAGCGTTGCCGGCTACCCCTGGCTCCCCCGGATGATCGACAAGGCCCGTGCTGCCGACGCCGGGACGCTCGGCGACTACTACCGCTATCCGTGCCCCATCGACGTCGCTTGCCTCCGGCGACTAGGTCTCAGCGCAGAAGTCTTCGCCGAGATAGCCACGGCATGCGCTACCGATCAGCTCGTGGTCGAACGGCTTGCAGCGAACGGGGCTCGACCCCCCCACGTCGCCGCCTTCGATCCGATCAGGCTGAACGCTCGTCTCCACGCCGAGCGCGGCGGATCGTGACCGCGCAGTTGTCGCTTCCTGGGGCTCGATGCTGCCCGCCGCGAGGTCTCGCGAGCGGGAGCGAGGCCGATCGGCCGATGTCCGATCTGATCCGTAGGTTCTGCACAGTGCCCCTGATCAAGATCACCCAACAACCCGGCGCGGCATGACCGGCGAGCCACTCCGCGTCGCCGGCCTGTTCGCCGGAATCGGGGGCATCGAGCTCGGCCTCCACCAAGCCGGCCATCGAGGCGAGCTCCTGTGCGAGATCGACGAGGGGGCTCGCACCGTCCTTGCCTCCCGCCCGGAGTTCTCCGGGACCGCGGTGGTTGCAGACATCCGCGAGCTCCGGACACTCCCCGAGGTTGACCTCGTGACTGCGGGGTTCCCATGCCAGGACCTGAGCCAAGCCGGCCGAACCCTGGGCATCGAAGGATCCAACTCCGGGCTGGTCGATCACGTCTTCCGGCTCTTGCGAAGAGCTCCAGCTCAGCCGCGGTGGGTGCTCTTCGAAAACGTGCCGTTCATGCTGCGTCTGGCACGCGGCGCGGCGATGAGCCTGCTCACGCGTTCGCTCGAAGAGCTCGGCTACTCCTGGGCGTACCGCGTCGTGGATACGCGTTCCTTCGGCTTGCCGCAGAGGAGACAGCGAGTCCTCCTGCTCGCCTCCGCAACCGACGACCCTCGCGAGGTTCTCTACGCAGACGACGCCGGGAGCGAGCCCTCCTCGCCGGGAGAGGCCTACGGGTTCTACTGGACCGAGGGGGTCCGCGGGCTGGGCTGGGCACGAGACGCCATCCCCACGCTCAAGGGCGGTTCGACGATCGGGATCCCATCGCCGCCGGCCATCTGGCTCAGGGGCCAGGATCGGATCGTGCTCCCCCACATCCGCGACGCCGAACGGCTTCAGGGTTTCCCCGAGGACTGGACCGCCTCCGCTATGGCGATGAAGCGGGGTCTCGGACGGCGCTGGAAACTCGTCGGCAACGCGGTCAGCGTTCCGGTCGCAGCCTGGGTGGGCCACCGCCTTCGCGCACCGGGCGGCTACGACGGGACGGACGACGAGAGCATCGGGTCCGGCCCCCCCTGGCCCGATGCCGCGTGGGGCGGCCCAGGCGTGAAGCGCATCGCGCAGCCGTCTCCAAATGGCCGATTCCTTGCCGCTTTCAGCCTCTCGGGGAATTCCTGCGTCACGAGCCCCGACCTCTCTCGCTGCGCGCCACGAACGGCTTCCGTTCGCGCACTCGGGGGAGCTCACTGAACTTCGAACGCGAGTTCCTTGAGGCCATAGATCGTCACCTTGAGCGGATGTCCGCAGAGGTCGCACCGCTCCAGTTGGTCGTGTAGGCGGACTCGTCCACGGTCTTCGCTCTCTGCCGCGACGTAGACCGCGCCGTGAGCACCCCGTAGTCTCGGCTCCTCGGTGGCTACGAACGATCTCCAGCGACGACTCGACGAGCTCCTGAGCGCGGTCCCGAACCCCAGCGCCCCGAGCACGACGAAGTTCCGTGACCGTCCAGCACTTCCTTGGAGAAGCAGTCGGCCTGGCGTCCGACGACGTGTACGTCACCTACGTCAGCAAACCGGGCAACGCGACTGTGAGGTTTCAGCAGACAAGCGCGAACGAGCGGCTCCGACTCGGCGTGGCGGTGATCCCCGACGCCGCACTCCTCCAGAAGACGATCCCGGGGGTCACCGGCCTACTGAAGCTAGCCGGCATGGATTCAGCCTTGTTCGCCGCACCGGTTCCCGGGCAGGGTTGGACGATCCTCCACGTCGCGACCCTCGACGGAAGCAGTCTCGCCGGCACCCTTCGGGAGCTCTTCCCGAACGCGAGTCATGAGGTCGTCGGCGCCACCTGGGGGCACCGAAGCTCCGCCTTCTCTGGAGCAGCTCATCGAGGAGTGGCAGCGGACGACCGGATACCCCACCGAGCGGGACGACCGCGCACGTGGCCTCGCGTGGAGAGCTCGCAGCGGCCCTGTCGGAGGAAGCTCTCGCCGAGGCGTCCACCAATCCGGCCTTGTTCGACCTCGCCGAGTTCCGCCGCTTGACCCGGAGACGTCTACGGCAGCCCCGGCAACCAAGCCCAGATCAACCGCTTTCTGCAGGGCGGCTCGGAGGCGGTCGCGAAGCTGGTCCCGACCATTCGGCACCTGCTCTACGGCCCCGGCTCCGACGCCGAGCGTCTCGACGACGTGCTCTCGGATCCCACTTGGAAGGTCTACGGGTTCTCCGAAGCCTTGGCCACCAAATGCCTCTCGGTCGTCCGCGCCCGAGCGCTGGATGCCGCTCTACGTCTACCGGGGCCGGCGTGGCAAGAAGGCCGTCATTGCAGTTGCGCCAGATCCCCCTTCCGCCGCTCGACGAGTCCGGCAAGACTCCCGGCCAGCTGGCAGTCGAATCGAACGATGCCCTCCGCGCTCTCCTAGAGCCCTTTCTCCCAGACGACGCGTGGGGCCAGATGGCGTTCCTCTGGTGGCTACTCACGCGTGAGAAGGAGGCGCCGGAGGGAACGTATTGGCGGCGAGCCCGACGGGGCGCTGCCGACCGACCTCCACCAGCTCGCCGGAAGATCTCCTGCTTCCTGAGGAATGGCTCGCAACCATCGTCGACCTTCTCCGCGACAAGCGGCGGGTCATCTTCTACGGCCCTCCCGGCACGGGAAAGACGTTCGTCGCGAGAAGTCTCGCGGCCTTCCTGGCACCGGAAGTCTCCAACCGCATGACTGTCCAGTTCCACCCGTCCTACGCTTACGAGGACTTCGTCGAAGGCTATCGCCCAATCGGGGGCGGTGAAGGATCGAGCCTCTGGTACGAGGTGGTCCCCGGCCCGCTCAAGCGACTGGCCGAAGTCGCCGATTCGACCACCTCCCCCTGCGTCCTAGTCATCGACGAGATCAACAGAGGAAACATCGCGAAGATCTTCGGTGAACTCTACTACCTCCTGGAATACCCGGACGACGACGTCGAACTCCAGTATGGAACGGGCCCGTTCCGGCTGCCGCAGAACATCTTCATCATCGCGACCATGAACACATCGGATCGGTCGATCGCGCTTCTCGACGCGGCCCTACGCCGTCGGTTCCACTTCGTGGAGTTCGCTCCGGATCGTTGGCCAGTGGACGCGCTCCTGAGACGATGGCTCAAGGAGCGGGGGCCCGCGGGCTTCGAATACGTCGCGGACCTCGTCGACTTGGCCAACGGCCGGCTGCCCGATCGGCACCTCGCGATCGGTCCGAGCCACTTCATGCGGCCGGACCTTGATCGCGCCGGGCTCGAGCGCATCTGGAAGCACTCCATCATGCCGTTCATCGAAGAGCAGTTCTTCGATGAGCCCGACCGCGTCGCTGAGTTCGAGTTAGCCGCCCTCGAGATCGCCCTCGGTCTCATCCAGGAGCCAACCCCGCACAGACGAACCCGGATCCGACGATGGAAGCGCCGCCGATGAACCAGCCCACCCTGATCCATCTCAAGGAATGGGAGAGGCGGGAGGTTGAGCTAGCCGGTCCGGCGCTTGAGACCCTCCACGGCATCGCCCGCGATGCAGGGCTCACCATCGACCTCGCCACGAAAGGTCGTCTCGGGATCACGGCCTCCAGCATCGTAGGAGCGGTGTCTCTTCCTGGCATCGATCTCGTGATCGAGCCGAAGCTCCGGGCGGAGCGGGTCCTCTTCCTCTTGGCCTACGGCCGAGGGTTGCGCCTCCGCGACGAACGGGCGGCGCTCCGGGAGGAGGTTGGCTTGTCGAGGCCTTCGCCGCCCTTTTCACAGCAAGCGTCGAAAGGGTCGTCCGACGTTCCCTGCTCCACGGATACTTGACGAGGAATGAGGCCCTCGCGGGGCTCCGAGGCCGGCTTCGATTCTCCGAGCAGATCCGGCGGCGGCATGGACTGCCCGTCCCCCTTGAGATCACGTATGACGACTACAGCGTTGACAGCGAAGAGAATCGGCTCCTGAAGGCCGCATTGAGACGTCTCTCACTCATGCGGCTCCGCTCCGCCTCTGTCCACCAGCGACTGCGGCGCGCTCTTCACTCCTTTGAACTCGTGTCAGACGTCCGCTACGACGGACAGCGGCTGCCGGAGATCCCAGTGACCCGCCTCAACGAGCGCTACCGCGAACCCCTTGGGCTCGCCCGCCTCGTCCTCAGGCACAGCTCCCCCGACCTGCGGTCGGGCTCCGTCCGAGTGGCGAGCTTCTTCTTCAACATGAATAAGGTCTTCGAGGACTTTGTATTCGCCGCGCTCGGAGACGCCCTACGAAGATCGGCGTCTCCCAGAGAGCGCTGGCTGCAGGGGCAGGCTCTGCCGCTGGACGAACGCCGGCTGGTATGTCCCAAGCCCGACCTGTCGCTTTGGGTAGACCGACGCTGCGTCTTTGTGGGGGACGTGAAGTACAAGACAACACGCGAAGGTCAGATCTCCGACCTCTACCAGCTCCTCGCATACTGCTCTGCATCAGGGCTGCGGGAGGGCCTGCTCATCTACGCCGAATCGCTCTTTGGTCCCACGCACCACACGGTCCGGCATGGCGGTCCCGAACTCCGAGTCGAGGCCCTCGATCTCACGGCCCCACCTGAGGCCCTCCTCGCCCAGTGCACGGACCTCGCCACACTGGTGCGCTCGATGCGGCAAGACGCTCCGGCAGGCGCACTGGCTTGAGGGACGCCGGCGCACGCCCTACTCCTCCGGCGTCTACGCCTCAGATTCGTCAACGGATGATGAACACTCGCCGGCGCGACACGACACCCGAACTTGCTTTGCGCTCCATCCTCCACGGGATTGGCCTACGCTACCGCGTGGACTACAAGGCGTTGCCCGGCGTTCGCTCGCGGGTGGACATAGCATTCCCTCGGAAGAAGGTCGCCGTCTTCGTGGATGGGTGCTTCTGGCACGGCTGTCCACAGCATGGCACATGGCCGGCACGCAATGGCGCCTGGTGGCGCGAGAAGATTCAGACCAATAGAACCAGAGACGCGCGAGCCACGAGGGCTCTGGTTGCCGAGGGCTGGCTGGTCATTCGGGTCTGGGAACACGAGGAGCCGTCAAGCGCAGCCGCAGCCGTCGTGTCAGCACTCGCATCGCGTTGACGATCGACCTCGCGCCTCTTAGACCACACCGACCGTTTCGACCTCGACAAACTCCCGAAACGTGGGAAAAAGACTAAGGAACGCCTCGAAGTCTCCATCGCCGGTGACGACGGTGACACGCTCTCCGATATCCCGCGCCCATTGTGTCGCCCGGCATAAGTGCACAGCGTCCCACGCCTTTAGCCGCTTGCCCTCCTCTTGGGCGAGCGAGATGTACGACATTGCCGTTTCAATAGTCCGCGACTCTTCGGCAAGGACTTCTAGCCGCCCGTTGGCGATCCAGCCCATTAGTATATACCGGACGTCATCGAACCATGCGTCGTCATGATCGCTGTGCACATTGTTCCGGCGATGGCCGCAGAGGTTGCTATGGAACTCCACGAGCGTCGTCTCTGAGATTGTCGTCCTGACCTCCAGCTCAACGAGCTCAACAACCCTAAGCCCCGCCGTGACCGAGCGCGGAGCAGCAGATCCTGCTCTCGACTCAGCCCACCTCATGAGTGGGTTCGTGTCGAAGTAGAAGTGCCTCACGATGGGGGCGGTCCGATGCTCGCTCTTAATGCGCTGTCGATCTCGTCGAGCTCCTTCTGGTCCTCCAAGCCTCTTTCGCGAAAGGCAGCCCCCACCCTGGCCCAGTCAGTCGGCCCCTGGGCTCTCTCGATCGCCTCAGCTGCGGCCTTGAGCAGCTTGGTAGCGATGTCCGGCGTCTTCGTAAAGTACGCGTTGACGACTCCCGACTCCTTTAGGAGCTCCTCCGCCTCTGCTGACAACTGACCTGAGATGAGGATGAGGCGCGATGCGGGACGATGTCGCTTTGCCTCCGCTAGGAGCTTCAAGCCGTTCTTCGAATCAGGGAGGTTATAGTCGGCGATGATCAGCTCATGCGCGCAGGCTCGAAAGAGCCCAAGGCCACGCTCCCAGTCGTCAGCGACATCCAGGGGAACCCCCCGGAGTTTGAATGCGGCTTCAATGCTCGCGCGGAAGCCCGGTTCATCATCGATAAACAGTACGGCCGACCTCACGAGCGCAGCTCCTTTCGCACGTCTCCCATGGAGGGCATCGATATCTCGAATCGTGCCCCCGGCTCTCCCGGGTTTGCAAGCCTGATCGACGCCCTAAACGTGGCCAGGAGGTCCCGCACTGTCTGGAGCCCTGCGCCCTGGCGCCCCTTAGTCGAGACCGGTTCTCGAAACAGCCGTGAACCGATGTCCTCCGAAACGCCCTCGCCGTCGTCTTCAACGCTGAGGACGATCTGGCCGTCCGTCATCGTGCTCCGAACGAATACCTTCCCACCCTCGATACCTGGAGCCCGGGGCGCCGCAACTGCGTTCCTCAGGAGCTCAGTGACGGCCTGCTGGAGTGCAATCCTCGGTGCCACGACGACGCGCTCCTCCACTGTAACGATGATCTCCGCGCCGTAGGTGGCTGCCGCTGGACGTACTTGCGCCGCAGCGGCCTTCACGATTTCATCAAGTTGCACCGGCTCAATCTCAGCGTCCAGGCCCCGCTCCAGAAACTGGGCCACGACCCGCTCGACCTCCTCAAGGTGGCCATGAGCGCGCTGGGTGATGCTGGAGAGCGAGGCCCGGGTCGCCGGCGGCATTTCATCGTTCGCGACCACCCAGTCGACGTTGCCCATCTCGGTCCCCAACGCGGCGATCGGTTGCCTGAGCGAGTGTACGACGTCTCGAATAAGAGCCGTGCCTAGATCCTGAGTCCGCTCAGCGACTTTTTGCGCGCGGGAGGTATCGCCCTCCCAGGCCGGCTGAACGTACTCTTTGAACACGATGTCCTCGAAGCGTCGAAACTCGGCGCGCGCGTGTGCGACGAAGTCATCGTACGCGTCGTTCTCCACCAAGCCCTGGCGGTTCGTCATATCGATGAGCTCGGGGTTCATTTGCTTCGAAATGCTGACGTACCCGTAGAGCTGGTTGGGCTGAATCGCCGCGTACCCTTGCCTGGCGGCCTTGCGGGCACGGGCTCCGAGCCAGTCGTCGTCGGGATCACCGTAGGGCTGCGCCCGAATACCGTTTCGGTAGAGAAGAACGCCCGGTGCAATGCGGAGATCTCGAAAGCGCCTCGCCGTGCCCGACTGCGGGGCGTAGAAGAAGCTCCCTTCAAAGGCTCCGCACTCCAGGGAGCCAGCATGGGAGGTCGGCTCGTCCGTGCCTTCCTCACCCCAAGGCACAAGGATGTCGTCTTCCGAAACCACCTCGGTGCCGAGTTCCTCGGCGAGAGACCGCGTCCGCTGTGTTCTCCAGCGGACGACCACGCCGTCAGCGGCTGGCTGAAGCGAGAAATCGAACCGATAGTCAAGGAGACGCATATCTCCCGCGTCCACCGGGCCGACGAACTGCTGGTGCTCTGCTAGGTCACTCGTGAGGAACACGCGAAAGTCGCCGGCAGAGGGCTGAACGGGAAGGACTAGGAACTCCAGGTCTTGCCTCAGCCGTCCGAGTCGGCTGTCAGGTCGTCCTGCGGTCTTCCGTCCAGGAACTCGCCCCGCCCAGTTCAAACTCAGACCCCGGATGTGCACCACGGTGCCTGCATCGACACGTTCGAGGGGAGGCTCCGTCTCGAAGTCATGAGGCACGACTACGTCAGCCAGCGGTACCGCCATCTTCTCGAAATCAGCCCAGCGAAAGGCAACGTGGAGCCACTGCTCCGAGCTGGATGTTCGGGTGTAGACGTGGAGCTCGTCACCGAGCCGCCCTGCCGCCAGCCGCCCGATTCCCTTTTCGCCGATTGGAACTCGGCCGCCGGGGACAGGCTCACCGAGGCCCGCTATTCGGCGGTCCTCTTGGGAGGCGCCCGCCGCTTTCGCGCTAAAGCCGGGCCGCATCCAGTTCTTGCGGAACGCTTCCAGGTCCATCCCGCTACCGTCATCGGCGATGAAGATCTCTTGATTCTCCGCCCTCCGCCCGCTGACCAAGAACTCCACCCAGACCTGACTGGCTCCGGCATCGTAGCCGTTCTTGACGAACTCCCCGATGGCGAGGTTGGGGTCGGCGATCAGCTCTTGCCCAAGGAAGCGTTGGAGCCGCGCTGACGGCTCAAAGTGGAGGGGGTTGGTGGTACTCACCTGTCGCTCGTTCTCAGGTGGCCGGTACGTCGAGTACAACGACGCTCTCGCGCAGGAACTCGGAGTTCGCACGCCGACGATGGGGCCGGCGCGTGACGATGACCTGACGCACCTGCATCCCAACAAGTTCGGCGATAGCGGCCATCAGAATGTCCGCGGCAATCACGAACGCTCTGTCGCTTGAGGCGCCGGGTTGCCCGTGCAACGAATTGCCGACGACGTACACCACTGATCCACCTGGACGGACCAGATGGCGGAGGCTCTGAAGGCTCTGCGCCATGTCATCGAAGTATCCCAGGACAAGCCGCTCGCGCTGCGGTCGGTATCGCCCGGGGGGGATGGCCGCGATTAGGGGGCTCCAGCAAGCTGTTCACTGCGTCATGATGGCCGTTACGCTGATAGCGGTAAACCTCCGGAAAAGTGCACGCTGGGATGACTGCGGACAGTTCGGAGCCGTTGAGCGCGGAACGTCGCCTGCGAGTCGATAAGTCGCAGGAACCAGTTCTCCAGCTTGTAGACCTCTGTGTAGTCGATGTTGTTGGGATACGGTGGGGAGAAGACTGCGAGGTCCGCCATGAACCCTTCGGGCAGGAGGCCGGTGGGGTCGCGGCCGTCTCCGAGCAAGACGCTTGCTTCTATCTTTGACTCCGACGGGGATGAGATGGTGCCGACACTCAGTAGATCGTCAGAGATCTGAGCCGTGCGCTTCACGAATTCCGCGTGTACCGTCGGCGCCGCTTTGTCGGGCGCGAAGCGGAGGGCGCGCCCGTCTCGGCGCAGTTGGCTGCAGGTTTCCACGCAACCGGCCAGGGCGATGTGGGCCAAATCCTTGGACAGGGCGAGCCCGGGACGGTCTCGATCCCAGTCCGGAGCTCTAGCAGAGACCGGAGAGTCCCCGACGGGAAGTACCGCGTGTTGAAGAAGGTTGACAACTCGGGGATTCGACCCGGCTTGAAGCGGCCTCGATCCTGGCCCCTGAGGACGACCTTGACAAAGTCGGGGAAGTCGTCGGGCGGCTGAACGAGGGCCGCAGCTTTTCCACCCGCGAGCATTCGCAAGAAGGGGTTGCGTTCTACGCCGACAACTCGGCACGAGGTGCCCGTTCTCCGGGCCCAGACCTGGGCGCTGACTAAGGCAGTGCCCGCTCCCGCGAACGGGTCGATGATTTCGATTTCCGGCCTTGACCTGGGAAGGTGCAAGTCCTCAAGAAGTCGCTCCATGAGCTGCGCCGAGAAGCTCTCCTTGAGGTGGAACCACCGGTGAAACGGCTGCGTCGCGTTTCCGTTGGGCACGACCAGCGAGGAGTAGCTCGAGTCAGGCTCAACATTGAAGACTCGATCAAGGGAGATAGTGGCGCTCAAGGGCTCCGCTCATCGCGCAGATCGCGGGGGGGGCCGCGATTCGTCGTGGGGATCGACGGACCCCTGAGCGCGGACCCAGGCATCGACCTCGTCCCGATTCGAAGCGCCACTGACTGCCCACCTTGCCACCCGGCATCCGGCCGGCACGTGCCATCGCGTAGACCTTGGCCTCACTTATCTGGAGGTGCGCTGCCACCTGCCGGACAGTCAGCCACGCGGCCATCAGCAAGAACGGAGTGGGAAGAGGATCACAGTGGTTTTCAGTAAATCACAGGGATTCGCAGACGGGCGAGGCTTCCACGTGAGGACTTTCTCTACTCCCTCAAGGCTGCGGTGGGCCCTCGGCCGGGCCGCTGCCTTCGGCCGCCTTTCCCCCTGCGCTGCGCTTCGGGGCCGGCGTCGCGGCCGCGTCGGGCCCCGAGTCGCTCCGAGGAAGCGACAGAGACCTCGCATAGAGGACCTGACCAGGGCCTGGGTCTGACGGAACGCGTCGCCGGCCCAGGACGCTCGTGATCCCTGTTCCCTCACGACTCGTCAGCCGGTGGGCCCCGGCGCTCCTCGTAGAGCGCGTCCCGGCGCTCGAGGAGACGGGCCTCGATCCCCGCGGCGAGGAGGGCGTCGGCGGCGCCGAGGTAGCCGGAGCCTCTGTACTCCCAGTCGGCGACGATCGGCGTCGGTCTCGTCGGCATCGTGGGTGGCCTCTCAGGCTTCGACGGTAGGCGGTGCGTTCTGCGCGTAGCTGCGAGAGAGTGGTCGAGTATTCGCGCGACTTGGTGACGAAGTGACCGCGGAAGCCGAGAGTGGTCGCCCATCGGACCAACCCCGCAAACGCCGGCCGTCCGGACAGGCGAAGCGCGGCGACGACCATCTGGACGAGGTGCTCCGGCACGCCGCCGGCACGCAGGTCGTCGGGAGCGGCCCGGCGAGTCGTGATCGCCTCGTGTGAACCCTTCGAGGAGTACTTGGCGATGTAGGCGGCCACGGCCTCGGGGCACACGGTCTCGGCATCTCCGCCGCTGAGCGCACGTACGTGCACCTGGGCCCCGAAGCGGGCGGTAACCAGCTCGCCGTTGGCGTCCGGGGACGGTGGCGTGACGCGCGACGGGCGGCCTCCTCGATGGCTGTGATCAGGCCGTCGCGACGCCGGCGGGAAGCCCCGCCAGCGAGCCAGGCCCCTCCGACCCGTCGAGCCGGATGATCGCGTGGAAGTGGACGAGCCCCCTCGCCTGGAACTCCGCGACCTTTGCGTAGCTGATGCGCAGGTGGTCGCGCAGCTCGCTCTCCGTCAGCCCTGCTTGGCGGGCCAGCACTCGAGCGAGATCGATGACGAACCGGCGCCAGAGCTCGGGCGCGTGCCAGTTCCAGAGCACCGCGCCCTCGTAGTCGTAGACGTCGGGGTCAAGCGGCGCGCCGAGGAGAGGGTCGTCCGCGGTATGCACGGCGCCGCAGCCGCAGGCGCGCCCGTCGTCCCGGCGGGTGTGTACGGCGCCAAACGACGGAGCGGTGAGCGTCACGAAGGCCTGCGGGTGCGAACGAACGGTCTCGGGGACGCCCTTCCGCCCGCCGGCCAGGCCCGCGTAGACGAGCTGCCACATGTCGCCGCGGTACTCGTGGGCGCACGACGGACAGCAGGCCTCACGACGATTCCGGCAGCGGACCATGAGGACCCCGTCGGGCTCCTCGGCCGTCGAGTAGGCGAGCCGGTCTCCACGCATCACCCGACCGCGCAGGCGGATCGGCCGGCGGCATCCTCCGGTCCGCTCGACCTGCTCGAGCCACCGCTCGCGGCGGGGATCCGAGACTCGGGCGACGAGGCCCGCGATCGTGGCAGGGTCCGGTAGTGAGACGGCGGTCGGGTGGATCACGCCGCCTGCTTCTCAGCGACGGCCTGCGGTCGGGTCGGCGCGTACTCCTCCGCCATCACAGCGATGTCGGCGTCGGTGACGTAAGCGGCCCGGACCCGCGAGGGCTCGCGGACGCCGTCAAGTCGGACGTAGCCGACGCCAGGGAGCGCAGTCGGGGATGCGGTCGCAGCGGGCGCCACGATCGCGGGCGCCGTCGCCGAGGACCATGTCCGACTGCCCGGCTCGTCGAGGCGCAGGGCGACGCGCGCCGGGAAGAGGTTGCGCAGGCGTCAGCACCTCCTTGCGGGGATCCTGGAGCGCGGCGATCACCGACACGCCGACCGCCCTCCCTTGCGTCAGCAGCAGCCCGAGGGCGTTCGCCATCCGCTCCCGGAGCTTGCGATCCGGCAGGTACGCCGAGAGCGTCGCCACCTCGTCGACCACCACCAGGATGAGCGGCTCCTCCGGAGTGGGCTCGTGCAGCCGGGTGACCCCGGCGAGCCGGCGGGCCCGGTCCTGCATCACCGCGACCGCCTCGTCGAGCAGGTCGGCCATGGCGAGGAAGTCCTCGCCGCAGAAGCGGGCGAAGAGGGCCCGGCCCGGTCCCAGCTCCATGCCGCCCTTCGGGTCGATCGCCCAGACGGCGACCCAGCCGTCACGGATGCCGGGCGCGAGGCCACGCAGGAGCGACCAGAGCACCGAGCCCTTACCCGAGCCGGTCGCCCCGGCGATCAGCAGATGCGTGCCGAGCACCTTCATGGTCCAAGGCTCGCCGTCCTCGCGCAGCCCGACGGCGACGGCCGAGGGATCCGCGTGCTCAGGCACCGACAGGGCCGGGATCACCGCGGTCAGCGGATCGCGGGTCGGCAGCTCCAGCCAGAGCCAGCCGGGCCGGTGCTCGTAGACGCGGCAGTCGCGGGCGCCGAAGGAGTGGGCCAGCTCGGGCGCCACCCGCTCGACGTCCTCGGTGCACTGGCCGACCAGGAGCCGGATGAGGACGCGGTCGCACCAGGGGGTGCTGACCACCTTGCGAAGTCGGGGGACGGCCTCGGCGTCGCGGTAGCGCTTGGCGAGGCCCGACATCGTCATGACCGCCCGCCAGCGAAGCTCGTAGACCCACAGGCGCCGCCAGCCGGTGCGGGCCCGCCGGCCGATCGCCCATGAGAACGAGCGCCGGTGGGCGAGGCGCCAGATGAGGAGCCCGATGGCGACGAGGATCGCCCAGCCGGTCGCCTGCTCGGGGCTCGTCCACCACGACAGCGCCGCCATGCCGGCCATCGGCACGCTCAGCATCGGCCGGCGCACGATGCCCCAGACGATCCTCAGCACGACGCCGATGACCGACTCGAGGAACTCGGCGATCGTGTCCTCGATCGAGTGGGGACGAGGGCCGCGGGGATCGCCGTGCACACCTCAGCCCTCCCCGTCGTCGAGGACCCAGGCATCGCTCTCCCCGGGCAGGCGGATCCAGCCGGGCTCGGGCTCGTCGGCCTGCCGGCCGATGAGCGTCCGGGGCGAGGCCGAGTCGAAGACGCGGACGGTGACGTGGCCGGTCTCGATCACGACGACGCTCTCGTGAGGTGCGGACGAGTACCGAGGCGCCGGCGCCGACCAACCTCGTCGGCCCTCGTAGAGCACCGCGAGCGCGAAGACGCTGGCGGCGACCGCGATGAGGATGAGCACCCACGGGAACTCGCTGAGGACGGCGCAGACGATCGCCAGGCCGAGCGCCCCCGCCGCGATGCGACGGGGGCCGGTGGTGGACAGGTCGCGGTTCACGGCCGGCTACGCGGCCGCGGCCTTGGGGGCCGCCAGCGGCTCGATGGCGCTCGCCCGGAAGGTGATGCCGTGGCGGTTGTCCATCGACCAGGGCGCCGCCGTCAGGCCGGAGACGCGGATCGGCTGGCCCTGGCGGATGCCCTTCGGCTCGCCGGGGATGCGGATGGGCCAGACCTCGGCGCCCTCCTCGCCGCCCAGGGCGACGACGTCCACGGCGTAGAGCACCTCGCCGGTGGCCTTGTCGGCGCGCGGGCGGCCCTCCATGTCGAGCACCGGCCGCGGGTCGCTGCCGGCGATGAAGGTCAGGGTGGTGGTGTCGATCGGAATACGCATCGTCGCTCCTTCTCGAGTCACAGAGTCGGGGAGGGAGCGGCGATGGGAGGCGGGCGGGCGAGGTACCAAACGGGTACATCGGCCCGTGCGCGAGGCTCAGCGGCGGTGCACGGGGCGGCTTTCGGAATCGCGGCGTGTGCAGGGAAGGGCATGGCCCGTCATGCCTCGCCGTGATCGGTCGTTCCGCCGTCCGGAGTCCCTCGTAATGAAGGGGTCAGCGGTTCGAATCCGCTCGTCGGCTTCCCTTCACCAGGGCGTTTCTCCTGCACGCAAGCCTGTTCGTGCCCTCCGGCCGGCCCACGATCCTCACGCCTGAGGTCACCGAGGCCAGCTGCGGCTTCCTGCGCGGCCCGAGCGCGCGTGAGTGCCGAGTCGCCCACTGTGCCATGTCGGCGCGGCCAAGAGCGGGAGGGACTGAGCATGGCGAGGCGCAGGAACGCCGGAGGGATTTTCGCTGTGCAAGGATCTTCGTCATGGGCCTTGGTTCGATCCATCTCGTCCTGGCGATCGTCGCCATGGTCAGCGGCGGATGGGTGGTCAGCAGGCGCAAAGGAGGGCTCGGCCACCGGCGGTGGGGCCGGCTGTTCGCGGGCGCGTTGATCGGCGTCAACGTGACCGCACTGTGGATCTACGACCTCACCGGGAGCTTCAATCCGTTCCATGTGATGGCGATCGTCAGCCTGGCCGGGGTGCTGATCGGGGTCGGCCACGCGCGGCTCCGCCGCCCGAGCCGTGCGTGGCGCGGCTTTCATGCCTATTGGATGTCGTGGTCGTATGTCGGGCTGCTGGCGGCAGCGGCGTCGGAGGCCACCACGAGGATTCCGGAGTCGTCGTTCTGGTGGATGGTCGTGGGAGCGAGCGGCGCGGTCATCGGCGCCGGTTGGTTCGCGATCACCTGGCGAGTGCCTCGCGCCCTCGGCCGCGACCGGATCCGCTGAGCCCGCGACCGGCGAGCCACTGCGCCGGCCGAAGCTCGGCGCGATCGTCACTGCAAGCGCGATCGGATTCGTCATGGCCGTTGGTGCCTCGCCGGCACTCGCCGCGCCGGCGAAGGGAGCTCCCTCCAGCGCTCAGGCTACCTTCGGCACGAAGGACAAGGCCAAGACTCCCGGCGACAAGGTGGCCAGGCACGCTTTCCCAGATACCGGGTTCTCGTCACCGTTTTCAGGACCGCGCCGCTATGAGCGCCTGGCACCCACGGAAGTCACGGACGAAAGCCAGCTCAACCAGCCGATCGGGCAACGGATGGTCAACAGGATCGCGCGGAGGGTAGGACTGCGAAAGTCCCGCACTCTCACCGAACAGCAATACCTTGAATTCATCTCTGGCAGGGGTGTCGGCGGCAATCCTGATGACCCGAAGTTGGTGGATGATGGCGCTCACTCCGCGGTCGGCCGGCATGAGCGAGTAGGACCGCCGGAGACCGTGCCAGGCGCTCTCGAGCGACCCCGTGGCCTTCTGCGCGGGGCTTGAGCCACATCGCGGCCTCTGAGCAGCTACAGCTGACGAACGCTGTGAGGAATCGCCGCTAGAGCCCGACCTCCGCGCTGACCCGCCCGCTCGCGACGGCCTCCTTGAGAAGCGCGTAGTCGGCCTCGTTGCGGTCGGCGTAGACGGCCGAGAAGTTCGCGATCGCCCGGTCGAAGGCGTCGCCCTTTCCGAGGTAGGCCGCGATGGCGATCGGGTCGCCCGATCGGGCGTGGGCGCGGGCCAGCGTCCAGCCGCACAGGCGCGCATAGATCGTCATTCCCTTGGGCACCATCGCCTCGATCTCAGCCGAGCCCTTCCAGTCGCGCAGCTGGCGCACGTAGAAGTCGCGCTCGATGTCGTCGAGGCCGGTGACCCGCGTCCAGCCGAGGAAGATGTCGCTCGCGGCCTGCATCAGCCGTTGGCCGGCGACCACCCGGTGGCCGGCGTTGCGGTAGTCGCTCCGCCCGGCGAACGCCTCGAGCACCGAGGGCTGGGCCTCCTTGAATTGCAGGAACAGTGGGTCCTGGTTGTCGCGGCCGAGCAGGAGGGCGATCCATGCGCGCGTGCCGACGCTGCCGACGCCCACCACCTTGCGGGCCAGATCGACGAACCGGTACTGCTCGAGCAGCCGGCGACGGTCGGTCTCGAGCGTGCGGCGGTAGTCGCGCAGGCGCCCGTGGATCCACTCGGAGAACTGCTGGGCGGCCTCCGGTGGCAGAAGATCGGCGGCCCGCTCGATCAGGGGCGGGTCGCTCGCGATGCGCGGCTCGCCGTCGACCTCGTGCGTGAGCCGGCGGAAGGCCTGCATGCTGTCCTTGGTGCGCGCCTTGGCCAGGTTCTTGTCGGCCCGCTTGGCGACCTTCTTCGGGACCGTCGAGCGGTACTCGGCAAGGGTCTCTTCGATGTCGAGGCTGGCGTAGAAGATGGCGAGGTTGGGCTGCGCGGCGAAGCCGGCCATAGCGGTGCGGTAGGACTCGACGCAGGTGCGGACGATCGCGGTGCGCTGGGCGTCGGTGAAGCCGCGGTCGCGCGCGGCGATCTCGAAGCTCGCCGCCAGCCGCTTCAGGTCCCACTCGAACGGCCCGGGCAGGGTCTCGTCGAAGTCGTTGATGTCGAACACAAGACGCCGCTCCGGGGTGCCGAAGGCGCCGAAGTTCGACAGGTGCGCGTCGCCGCACAGCTGGACGCGCAGGCTCGTCGTCGGCGTGGCGGCGAGGTCGCTCGCCATGATCAGGGCGGCGCCACGATAGAAGGTGAAGGGCGAGACCAGCATCCGCCCGTAACGGATCGGTACCAGCTCGGGCACGCGCGTCTCGGCCTGACCTTCCAGCAGGGCAACCGGATCCGGCCGGTCCGAGGGCGGCGCGAACTCGGCGTGGGCCGACCGCGGTACGTCGCCCCGGGCGGTCTTTCCCCGCGATTCCCGCTCGGCCACCGTCGGGTGTTCGACCACCCGGCGCTTGGGAGTGCGCCGGTCATCGGCCGCTGTCGTCGTCATGTAGAGCTCCTTCGCCCGGCGCCGCTTGTGACCCGGACCGTGATCATGCGCCCTCGGGCGCCGCTGTCACGCTCCGCGCGCGATCGCCTCTTCGGTCGGCGCCATGAAGGCCCCGATGATCCACAGCACCGGGAAGATGATCCCGATCCAGAACATCGCCTTGTGGCCGTTCGCGAGCGTCGTGAACCCCAGCACCAGCAGCAAGGTGATCCACAGAACCACCATGATCCCGCCGAACCACCACCACATACCGGGCCTCCTGCTCGTGTGAGGTGACTGTCCCCCGACGCGGTCACGTCCGTCAAGATGGTTTGCGAGGCGACATGCTGATCCCCGCCTTCATCGTCGTCGGTGGTCCATGCGGCGTGCTCGAGCGGCAGCTCCTCGGTCGCGGTGACGGGGTCGGGCCGAGGCAGGGCCGTATCCCGGCCCTTCGGCGAAGGGAGCCCCGAGGTCGGCCGGCGACGGCCGAGCCGGTGAGCGCGACGGCCGCCGTTCGCCCGCGCCCTGAGTAGGGCGGCGTGGTGACGATGGACGAGCGGGCCGACGAGACGACCGGCCGTGGGACGATGCAGCCGGGTGGCGCGTATGCGGCGCACCCGGCGCCCCAGCGCAGCGCGAGCGGGCCCGGCCTGGAGATGCTCGCTCGGGCGGTCGAGCGGGTGCCGCTGCCGCCCGACGGCCTGCCGCTCGTCGTGGCGGACACGAGAGCGGCACAGGGCCGATCGGAGATGGCGCCCCTGTCGCTGGTGGTCCGAACGCTTCGGCCCCGGTCCTCCGCGCCGATCGTCGTCATCCATACGGACCTGCCGGGAAACGACTGGGGCTCGCTCTTCTCGACCGTCGAAGAGGCCGGCGACAGCTACCTGCGCGCCGCGGCCGGCGTCTACCCGGCGGCCGTCGGCCGCTCCTTCCTCGGGCGCCTCGTGCCGGGTACCTCGAGCCGCTCTCGGGCCCCGACGCGCCGCTCGGGCTCGTGGAGCACGAGTCGGCGACGCTGCCGGACGTCTTCCTCGCCCGCTTCGCCGAGCACGGTGACGCGCGGCACTCGCAGACGGGGCGACCGCGTTCGTGCGGGCGTTCACCGAGCCCTCGCTCCTGTCCGGGGTCGACCCCGACCGGAGCGAGGCCGATCGGACCCGGATCGCCGACCTGCTCGGCGGCGGCGTACACGCCCGCGCGGTCGCGGACCCTGAATCCGTCCGGGCGGACTGGAGGGTGGTGACGCTGCGGCTGCGGCGCCCGGAGGCCTGAGCCCCAGGCCGGCGGAATCCGCACTACCATGGGCGTTCCGGCCAGCGAGCGTCACCCACCACAGACACCGAGCCTCGCGCGTGATCGAGGGGTCAGCGGCTCGAATCCGCTCCTCCACCGCACGGAGACCACCTCGGCAGCGGACGGTGTCCGGGCAGCGGGACACCTGCAAGGAGGCTCGAGACCTCGCCGGGGTGACGACGGAAGCGGCAATGCGGGGTTGACCCCGGCCGCGCGGTCCCGGTGTCCACACTCAGAACGGGGAAGCGAACCGCATTCACCGCGGACGAACCTCCCGCCAAGAAGCCCTCTCCCTGCTGGTGATGTCGGTGCGGATGGGCCAGGATGGCTCGGGTGTCTGGCTTCGAGGCAGTGGAGTTCGCGTCGCAGGGCGCGGTCCTGCGGGGCCGTCTCTACCTTCGCGCTGGGCGACGGCCGCGCGCCTGCGTCGTGATGGCCCACGGGACGTCAGCGACGATCGGGATGGTGGCCGACCGGTATGCCGAGGCGTTTCACGATGCCGGCCTCGCCGTGCTCCTGTACGACCACCACGGGTTCGGCGCGAGCGGTGGCGAGCCGCGGCTCGAGATCAATCCGTGGATCCAGGCACGCGGGTACCGCGACGCGCTCACCTATCTGTGCGGTCACCCCGGGATCGACGCGCGCCGGATCGCGCTGTGGGGCGACAGCTACAGCGCCGGACAGGTTCTGATCGTCGGTGCGGTCGACCCGCGGCCCGCCGCGATCGTGGCTCAGGTCCCGTCCTGCGGCCGGGCGCCGGCGCCCCCGGATCCCGACGGCCAGCTGTTCGCCGCCCTGGCCGCGACCCTCGAAGGCGGCGACGTGCAGGGCACGCCGGAGACGACCACGGGGCCCCTGCCGGTCGTGTCGCCAGACCAACTGGGCTCACCATCCCTGCTCGCGCCACTCTCGGCGTTCCGGTGGTTCATGGAGTACGGGGGCCGCCACGGAACCGGCTGGGAGAACCGGGTCACGCGTGTCATCCCGCCCACGCCCTCGCCGTACCACGTCGGCCTCGCCACCCCCCATCTGCGGACCCCGCTTCTGGCCCTCATCGCCCCCGACGACGAGATGCCGGGCTCCGACCCTGCCGTCGCGCGGGCAGCGATCGAGGCCGCGCCGGCCGAGACGGAGATCCTGGAGATCGAAGGAGGGCACTTCGGGCTCCTGTGGCACCCCGGCGCCCAGTTCGATCGCGCCGTCGAAGCGCAGCGCGACTTCCTCCTGCGCGTCCTCGCCTGAGGTGCACCCGGAATCGTGTCTTCGCCGGACGGAGACTCGCTCCGTTCCGCCCGCTCGGCAATGGCGGACCCGGTGAGTTCAAGGGACGGCCGAAGGGCTTGCGCACCGCCTCGCCGGACACGCCACCTGAGCGGCGATGGCGTCGAAGACCAGGCCCTGCATGCGCAGCTCGAGCGCCTGGCGATCAGGCTCGCGCGCGGCGATGATCCTCGGGCGTGCGCCGTCGGGCGCGGCCGGTCGCCGGCCGTGACGAGCCCTCCGGGAGCGAAGATCTGCGAAACCGCGCCGACGCTCGGCGCCGGACACTGGGGGCCCAACAATGTTCGCCGCAATCGGAGCGCTCGTCGTCGTCGCGCTGCTGTCTCTGATCACCACGCGGATCGCGGCGGGCGCGCTGATCGCGACCGGGCTGCCGCCGGAGGTCGCCCGCTTCCAGGCGCGCTCGGCGTTCACGGGGGTCGGCTTCACAACCGACGAATCGGGAATGATCCTCCGCCACCCTCAGCGTCGCCGGGTCGTGTTCCACCTCATGATCCTCGGGAACCTCGGGACCGCGACGGTGCTGGCGTCGCTCATCCTGGGCCTGCTCGCGCCGGGCCCGCTGCAGTCGAACGTCCGGTTTCTCGTGGTGCTCGGCGGCCTGCTCGTACTCCTCCTCGTGCTCCGTCTGGGACCCGTCGATCGTGCGTTCACATCGCTGGGGTTGCGCGCCGGGCCGAGGTGGCTCCGCCAGGATCTGGAGGGCGCGCCGTCCGAGCTCGCCGAGGTCCACGGGGACCACGTGGTCTCCGAGGTGACGATTGCGGCTGCGCCCGACGCGCCCACCGAGCGCCGACACCTCGATCTGGCAGCGGGGTCGGCGCTGGTGCTCGGCGTCATCGAGCCGGGTGGTGGCTTCCGCGATGTCTGGGCCCCCAGCGGCTCGGCGACCTACGCTCCCGGCGAGACCGTGGTGCTCTTCACGCGCCGGAGCACGCTCGCGCGCCTCGCCCCACCAACGGCGGCCACGAACGCGTCGGACTCGGGGGGCGGCTGAGTCATGCCCGCAAGGCCCCGATGGATCTCCTGCAAATCAGTGGGGATGAGCATCGTCAGGCCGGACCCGGGCCAATGGCCCGAGCGCCCGAGGGAGCGCTGGTTCTCGCCTGAGCCGGGGGCGTCCAAGGACGGCTCGGGCGGGCGGGATGGCCTCGCGGCGGAGATGCGCGCCCATTGCATGACCCGCCGCACGTTGCGTGAGGATCGCCTCAGACGGACGGCGCCCGGAGCGGATCCGAGTCGGTGGTGCGCCGGAAGCGCCTCCGATGGGCGCCCTCCAGGCCCGCCTGGCGCATCAGGCGCGCGATCTGCTTGCGGCCGTGGCGATGGACCTCGGCTCTGAGCTCGACGTGAATGCGGGCGGCGCCGTAGGCGCGCTCTCGGCGGGACAGGGGTGAAAACAGAAGTGGACCCGGCAGGTCACGATCGGCGCCGGAACTGATCTCCTTGCGGGTGTTTGTGCTCACAGACCTGCTCGCCCGAGATGAAGGGAGCAGCGGTTCGAATCCGCTCGCCGGCGTACTCCGGCTCCCTCCCGCCGGCTGGGTTCCGGCACCGCAGCCGCTAGCACGAGGCGGACCGCGGTGAGCGCGCCGGGGGTCCCGGCGAGCGGGATCGCCTGCGCGAGCTCGAGCGCGAGAACTCGGTGCTTCGCCAGGAGCGCGAGGTCTCCTCACGCGGGCCGCGAGTCGTGTCGCGTCGTATCGGTCAGGTGCGGCGGGCCTCCTTGGGCGCGGGGTCATGGGAGCCGCCCCCCCAGTCGATCCGGGGGTCGTCGCTGCGGTCGAGGGGCTGGGAGGCACGGCTGCCGGAGAAGTAGTCCCAGGCCCAGTCGACGAACGCGTCGATCCGCGGACGTACGCCCGTCATCAAGGTCGCATGCACCCCAAGCCACATGAGGAAGGCGACGGTCCCGTCCACCTCATGACGCCCCTTACCCAGTTCCGCAACGGCGGAGTTGTGGCCGATCATCGCCATGATGCCCTTGTCCTTGTAGTGGAAGGGCTTCGTCTCCCGGCCCGCGGCGGCGGCCAGGATGTTCTTCGCCGCCCACTGGCCTGACTGGAGCGCCACCGACCCGAGCTGGGGCAGCGTGTCCCCGTCTGGGCCCTCGATGTTCGCCAGGTCACCGAGCACGTAGACGCCAGGATGGCCCTCGACGGTGAGGTCCGGACGCACCTCGACCCGGCCCCCGCGGCCGGTGCGCAGCCCGCTCGTCGCGGCCAGCGGGGCCGCCGCGATCCCGCCGCCCCAAATGACCGTGCGGGCAGCGATGCGCGAGTCGTCGGAGAGCAGTGCGTGGCCTGGGCCGACCTCCTTGACGGCGGTGCCCAGGCGCAGCTCGACTCCGTCGCGCTCGAGCGCCGAAGCGGCATAGGTGTGCGCGTGCTCGGAAAAGGGCCCGAGGACGGCCTGCCCGTGATCCACCATCACCACCCGGGCCGCCGACACATCGAGATCGGGGTATTCGACAGGCATCGCGTGCCGGATCATCTCGGCGAGGGCGCCGGCGATCTCGGTGCCGGTCGCCCCCGCGCCCACGATGACGAAGGTCAGGGCGCCCTCGTCCACCAGGCCGGGCTCGCGCTGTACCGCGTCGAAGACGTCGATGATCTGAGCGCGGAGCCGATCGGCGTCTTCGATGGTGTAGAGCGGGAAGGAGTGTTCCTCGGCGCCGGGGGTCTCGAAGAAGCGCGCCCGCGAGCCGGCGGACAGCACCAGCGCGTCCGCGGTGAAGCGGCGTCCGTCCGCGGTGGTGACCGCCCGCTCGACGGGATCGACGGCGGTCACCTCGCCGGCCACGACCTCGACGTTGTCGTGGGAGTGGAAGAGCTCGTGGAGCGAGAACACGACGTCGGCCCGGGCCAGCTGTGACGTGGCGACCTGGTAGAGGAGGGGCTGGAACTGGTGGTAGTCGTGACGATCGACGAGGACGACGTGGACGTCCTTGTGCTTGGCCAGCGCGCGGGCGCAGCCCAGCCCGGCGAAGCCCGCGCCCACGATCACCACCTCGGCGCGATGTGCGCTCATCCCACGGCCTCGGTCGTCTCCACAGTTGCTCCGGACCTCTCGAGCTGGCCCGCGAGCAGAGTATCCAGGTCGATGCGCGCCGGGCGCCACTGCGTCAGGAGGGCCGAGAACGTCGCTCGCGCGGTTCTCGGTTCATGGGTGGAGTGCCCCTCGCGGCATCGCGTCATGCCACCGGGACGGCCTCCTCCCCGGCCTGCGCCGGGGAGGGCGGATCGGCGGGGACGAACCGGGCCGAGACGGCATAGGCGACCACCACGGCGATGATCACGGGCGGCAGCAGGTTCACACCCGCGCCGGCCAGGAAGACGCTTGTGATCAGGACGGCGAAGATCGGCAGGCGGAGCATGGCGCCGAGCATGGCGCCCACCCCGATGCCGACCCCGGCGATGAGCGGCAGCCCCGGCAGGTGCGAGAGCGCGATGCCGCCGACGGCGCCGAGGAACATGGCCGGGAACACCGGTCCACCGCGGAAGGCACTGAGCGACACGCTGTAGGCGAGCGCCTTGCAGGCCGCGAGCAGGATGAGGGCGCCGACCGAGTAGCCGGCGGCCCCGGCGACCAACGGACCGAGGGCGGTCTGGCCCGAGAACAGGACGTCGGATGCCGGCTTGTCGGTCAACTCCGAGTAGAGGATCGCCAGACCCGCCACCACGGCACCGGCCACGGGGACCATCAGGAGGACCCGCCGCTCGACGTGCGGACGCAGCAGGAGGGCGAGCCGACGCACGATCGCGACCGCCACCGCGGCGGCGATGCCGATCCCGACGGCCCACGCGAGCCATGAGACCTGGACCGTGCCCAGGGGGTCCACGCCCGGCAGGGCCAGCGTGAAGGTGCCGAGCCCGGTGAGGTTGTCGAGCCCGATGAAGACGAGGAAGCCTACCCCGGAGGCGAGAAGGCCTGGCACGAGAACGAGGCTCATCATCGCCCCGCCGATGCCGGAGGCCTCCATCATCAGGACGGCGCCGACCAGCGGCGAGCCGAGGAGGGCGCTCACCGCGGCGAAGCTGCCCGTCGCCCCGAGCACCGTCCGGATCTGCGCGGGCCCCTCCTGGCGGCGCATCCGGACGACGGCGGCGGACAGCCCGCCGCCGAGGGCGATGAGCGGTGCCTCGGGCCCGACCACGGCCCCGAGCCCGATGCCGGCGATGGCCGCGAGGAAGATGCTGGGCAGCGCCCCGAGCGGAGCCGGGCCTCGCCCGGCACGGAAGCCGTCGGCCGGAGACTCCCCGCCCCGGCCCGGCAGGTAGCGGATGCTCACGCCGACGAGCACGCCCGCCACGAGCAGTGGCGGCAGCGGCCACCAGGCGGGTGGGGTCGCGTAGCCGAGCGCGTCGGGCAGATCCGCGTACACCCAGCCCTGGAGCTCGTTCGCGAGCGCCAGGAAGAAGTAGGCCAGAGCCGAGATCGGGACGCCGATGATCGCGGCCAGCACCAGGAGCATCGCGTACGGGCGCGAGCGCGCGACCGCCAGCGGATCGGGGGCCGGCGGCGGCGCGGGTGGCTCCGCGCTCATCGCGTGCCTTCTTCAGTGCCCCTAACGTCGCCCCGGCCCCCTGTCTCGGCCTCCAGGCGACGCACCTGCTCGGTGAGCGCTCCGACCTGGCGGCCCAGTGTCGCGATCTGGGCAGTCTGGGCCTCGAGGGCCGCGGCGAGGCCTGCGGTCCCCGGCTCCGTCGTGGCGGCCGCCTCCCGGCGGCGGCGAGCGGCCTCGACGAAGACCGATGAGATGGCGGCCGTCGAGACGGTGATGAACCCGATGCCGGCCACCATCACGAGGGCCGCCATGGACCGGCCGAGCGCGGATTGCGGGACCAGGTCGCCGTACCCGACGGTGGTCGTGGTCTGGATGGCCCACCACAGCCCCGCCCAGACCGAGCCGAACGTGTCGGGGTCGGTCAGGCGGATCAGCAGCCCGGCCGCCACGGTGACGACCAGCGTCACCCCCGCCGCCGCGCTCCAGGCGCCCTTCAGGGGCTCGCGGGCGATGGCGTCCTGCAGGCGATCGGCTCGGCGCTGCAGTGAACGACCCATGTGTGCCTCCTCCCGTTCACGACGGCGGCAGACGGCCGAGGGCGAGGCCCTGCCGCCGACAGCCCCTACTCCGGCCACCCGGTACGGCGATCGACATCGCCCGCACGGTATGGGCCGCATTATCGCGGCGGCCTCGGCCGACGACGTGTCCGTTCGGCCGGTCGCCCGCGACGCGGCTGCGGACCACCCGGCCGGGGGCGGTCCCTCGCGGGGAGCAGGGCGATGCTAATCAGGGCGATGATCGGGAACATCACGCCGAGGATCGCCCACAGGATCGGGCTGTGCCCCTTGCGGGCCGCGATGGAGGCGCACGAGAACGAGAACTCGATGACGATGCCGATGAGGACGAGGACGAGGACGAGATCCACTGCGCGAACGTCCGCATGGATGACCGAGAGCGCGGCCGCGCCAACCTGGACGCGCCAACCAGCGCGACGTCATCCCGCCCACGCCCTCGCCGTACCACGTCGGCCTCGCCACCCCCCATCTGCGGACCCTGCTGCTGGCCCTCATCGCCCCCGACGACGAGATGCCGGGCTCCGACCCTGCCGTCGCGCGGGCAGCGATCGAGGCCGCACCGGCCGAGACGGAGATCCTGGAGATCGAAGGAGGGCACTTCGGGCTCCTGTGGCACCCCGGCGCCCAGTTCGATCGCGCCGTCGAAGCGCAGCGCGACTTCCTCCTGCGCGTCCTCGCCTGAGGTGCACCCGCGCCACGACTCCGGCCCCCGGCCCGGGCGGTCAGCCCGGCCGGTTCCTCACGGGAAGTGTCACCGGGGCACGACGCTCCCCTTGGTTCGGGCCGCGACCTCATCGAGGTGGTCGTCGAGCCGGGCGGCGAGCCCCGCCAAGGTGGGGGCCTGGGCCGGGCCCGAGCCGCGGCTGGCTCTGTACAGGCAGACGTTGATCGGGCGCAGGTACGCGCGCGCAGCGCTCGACAGGTCCGGTCGGCCCTCGTCGAGGCGATCGGCCGGTCGTGGCAGCGCACGCCCCTCGGAGAGCTTCGCGGTGAGCGCCCGTACCGCGACGAGCAGCCCCGCCAGGTCCTCGCTCGACAGAACGCGATGTGCGTCATCGATGAGCCGAACCGTGTCGGCCAGCGCATCCGAGATGACGATGTCCGCCGCCGGCGGCAGATACGGTCGTCCGACGACGCGCAGCGGCCAGCGGGGGAGCACGTAGTCAGGGCGGCCAACACCGTTCATGTCGAGCATCTCCTAAGAGGTATAGATCACATAGGTGCGATCTACACCTAAGGTAGCGCGCTTCGTCCGTCGCGCAAGTGCGAGCGCTCGCGCCGCTCGAGCGCACAAGTCGGCTCGGGGTGGCTGCACAGCAGATGGAGTGACGCCTCCACCGCCCTCGCTACCGGCCGCTCATCGCCACTCTCGAGGTATCCCGCGTGATAATCGTGAGAACCGTCCCGCCGCGCAGCGGGGTCCTGGCCCCGATTGCTGAGCGCCGCGTGCGACCTCGGCCCAGGATGCTCGGCGCGTCCGCCGGCGTCGCCACGGCGACGATCGCCCCGTGCAGGCCGTCGGCCACCTCATGACTGAAGGTGATTCCTACCTGTGGGAGCCCGGCCCCGGCGGAAGGGCGCTCGTACTCGCTGAGCGACGACGCCCCGGCAATGAAGCCGGCCCACCCCGGCGCGTCACGGCGACCGGGAGCTGGCGAACCCACGAGGAGACGGTCGCGCTGATCGCCGGCGGCCACACCTTCGGCAAGAACCACGGCGCGGGCGATGCCGCGCTCGTCGGCCCCGAGCCCGAGGCCGCCCCCCTCCAGGAGATGGGGCTGGGCTGGACCAGCCGCCATGGCAGCGGCAAGGGCGACGACACCATCACCAGCGGCCTGGAGGGCGCCTGGACCCCCACCCCCGTGACGTGGGACAACAGCTTCTTCGAGACGCTGTTCAGCTGCGAGTGGGAGCTCTCCAAGAGCCCCGCCGGCAGTCCGCCCCGCACGAAGGGGGGTACTGCCGGCGGGCGGCCCTGTCCTTGTGGGGACCGCCCGACCCCGTCAACGAGGTCGGCCCTGGGGGTCCTGGGCTTCGGCCCTGGGCGTCAGCCGGAGCCCACGGCCTCAGATTCGCCGGCGAGCCCTCCGCCCGGGTGTGACGGCCGCGGCCACGACCGCGGTCTTCGCCACCGGCGCGGGGCCCGGCGAGACGGCCTTGGCGACGACCGCGGTCTTGGCCACGGGGTGTCCGATGACCCCCGCTCTTCCCACACGTGCTCGTCTGACTGGCATTCCTAGACTCCTTCGGTTGCGAGTGCTTCGTCGGCCTCGATCGAGGCCACGATCGCCTGGATCGGAATCCGTCCGCTGGCGATCAGCTGGCCCCCCGAACGCCGTGCCGCCGACGCGAATGGTGCGGCCCAGAGGTTCTCCCAGACCAGCACGCCGGCGACACTGCCCGGCTCCATGCACGCGGCGAGGTTCACGACGTCTTCCTCCGCCAGGAGCTCCGCCAGCTCGGCCTCGATCGCCTGCAGCTCTCCGAGGCCGGGGACGTCGGAGAGCTCCATCGCGTCGAACGGAGCCGTCCTCGTTCTTCGTGAGGATCAGGACGTCGATCACGCGGATCGTGCCCGCGTCGACGAGCGAGAGCAGCTCCGCCGTCATCTCCCCCGTGAAATTGCTCGCTCCTGCGGGGAACTCGACGACCATGTAGTCAACGGGGCCGAGCTCGTCCAGAGGTGTTTCCGTCATTCTCGATTCCTTCTCGTCGGTGGCGCTTTACGTTGGAGGTGCGTATCGGTGCCCGTCCGGTCAGCCGACCAGCTCGAGCTCGCCGGGGCGCGAGGCCTGGTCCGACCACGGCTAGCGCTCGCGGGGATGAACTCCATCTCCGGCGGGTCGTCGGACGCCGGTGAAGTAGCGGTCGGCCACGTCCCCATCGTAGCCCTGGGCAGGATTGGGTGCTTGCCGCCTGTCCGCCGTCGGGGCCCGGACCGCCCATTTCGATCACGAACCGGAACCACGCGTCGTTCACCGTCCCCGGCCCACATCCCGGAGGGATCTCGACCACCGTTGCGCCGTCGCGCTCCAGGTCGAGGATCACCGAGGCGTGGACCGTGTCGGCGTTGCCTGTGAGAAAGAGGGGACCGGAGTCGGGTAGCTCGTCGGTGATCACGTACCGATGTGACGCCACCGATCCCATCTCCGCCGTCCCGCGCCTCATCGCTTCGATGGAGCAGGCGTCCACGCCGCTCAGGAGGGCTTCGACGCCACGAATGAAGGTGAGATGGTCTGCAGGAGATCCGCTTCGTACGGGGTTCCAGACGGTGATGTCGCCGCCGGGCACGAGGAGCGCCCGCATCGCTGCTGCCCCTGGGCCCCGGGTCGCCCTGATCTGGATCACGCAGTCACGCACCGAGGGTGCCACGCCGCCGCGAATCGCGGCTATTCAGATTCGGTTTCGATCGACGACCGCGCCGAGGTGGGCCATCGGAACGCCTCGTCCACCCCTCAGGCCAGGCCGCGAGCCATCAACTCCGCAGGCAAGAGTCCTGACGCGTCGGTCTGATGCGCCCTCGAGCCGCGCGGCGAGGCCGTCTTCGGGCGGCAGGTCCGACGTCTCGGCGACCGGTTCGTGGGTCGCGACGGCCCTCAGTCCCTTTCGCGTCACTCCTCGCACGTCGGACACAAGTGGCAACCACAGTGGCAACACGCCGAGGCCGAGCCCTCCAGGACCCCCCGCAGTCGAAGCGCCTCGCCGGCGCCCGGCGCTCGGCCCGGAACGGTCGTGAGCGAGGAGCCCCGAGCCGACCGAATCCGTCCAACCGCGACCACTCCGATCGACGACCACCACTCGCCACAAGCCCCGTCCTTGCTCGCGACGAGGAGGCCGCGGCTCGAATCCGCTCGGGGCTTGAGCCATCGCCGGGCTCGGACGGGTGAAGGTGATGCCGGCCCCTGCGGACCCGGCGCCGGTGACAAGGCGCTCGTACTCGCTGAGCGACAACGCACCGCAATGCAGCCGGCCCGTCCCCCGCGCGTTCCGGCGACAACTGGTCGCCGGAACGAAAGCGGTTCGCTTCTTTTGACTGATTCCAGATTGTGGCCTAGACTCGCCGCGTGATCGTGACGTCGGATGCCGAGCACCTGTTGCGCGGGGCTGCTCTTCGCGTAACCCGTCCGCGCGTTGCCGTACTGAGCGCGGTGTACGAGCATCCGCACAGCGACACCGACACGATCATCGGTGTAGTGCGCCGGCATCTGGGCGAGGTGTCCACGCAGGCCGTCTACGACGTGCTGCGTGCGCTGACCGCCGCGGGCTTGGTGCGGCGCATCCAGCCCGCGGGCTCCGTGGTCCGCTACGAGTCGCGGGTCGCAGACAACCACCACCACGTCGTGTGCCGCTCGTGCGGCGCAGTCGCCGATGTCGATTGCGCCGTCGGCGGCGCGCCCTGCCTGACCGCGTCCGACGGACCACGGCTACGCGATCGACGAGACCGAGGTCACCCACTGGGGCCTGTGCCCCGCCTGCACCACCGCGCAGCGCCTCTGATCCATCCCGTCAGTGCCCGATCCCACACGGATTGCCCGTGCCTGAAAACCCTGCCCCGACGAAAGGCGAGAACACCGTGGAGAACGAGAGCAAGTGCCCCTTCTCGGGCCCGAACGGCCGGACGAACCGCGACTGGTGGCCGAACCAGCTGGACGTGAGCGTTCTCCACCGCAACCCCCCGATGGGCGATCCCATGGGCGCGGAGTTCGACTACGCCGCAGGAGTTCGCGAGCCTCGACCTCGATGCCCTCAAGCGCGACATCGCTGAGCTGATGACGACCTCGCAGGACTGGTGGCCCGCCGACTACGGCCACTACGGGCCGCTGTTCATCCGGATGGCCTGGCACAGCGCGGGCACGTACCGCATCAGCGACGGCCGCGGCGGCGCCGGGTCGGGCGAGCAGCGCTTCGCGCCCCTCGACAGCTGGCCCGACAACGCCAACCTCGACAAGGCGCGCCGGCTGCTGTGGCCGGTCAAGAAGAAGTACGGCCGCAAGATCTCCTGGGCCGACCTGATGGTCCTCGCCGGCAACGTCGCCCTCGAGTCCATGGGCTTCGCGACCTTCGGCTTCGCCGGCGGGCGCGAGGACGTCTGGGAGCCGGAGCAGGTCAACTGGGGCAACGAGGACACCTGGCTCGGTGACGAGCGCTACAGCGGCGACCGGGAGCTGGCGAACCCGCTGGCCGCCGTCCAGATGGGCCTGATCTACGTGAACCCGGAGGGCCCGAACGGGAACCCGGACCCGCTCGCCGCGGCCCAGGACATCCGCGAGACGTTCCGCCGCATGGCCATGAACGACGAGGAGACGGTCGCGCTGATCGCCGGCGGCCACACCTTCGGCAAGAACCACGGCGCGGGCGATGCCGCGCTCGTCGGCCCCGAGCCCGAGGCCGCCCCCCTCCAGGAGATGGGGCTGGGCTGGACCAGCCGCCATGGCAGCGGCAAGGGCGACGACACCATCACCAGCGGCCTGGAGGGCGCCTGGACCCCCACCCCCGTGACGTGGGACAACAGCTTCTTCGAGACGCTGTTCAGCTGCGAGTGGGAGCTCTCCAAGAGCCCCGCCGGCGCATGGCAGTGGCATCCCACGGACCCCGCCGCCTCCACCGTGCCCGCCGCCCACGACCCGTCACGGCGCGCAGTCCACTGTGATGCTCACGACCGACCTCGCGCTGCGGATGGACCCGGTCTACGGGCCGATCTCGCGGCGCTTCCTCGAGAACCCGCAGGAGTTCGCCGACGCGTTCGCAAAGGCCTGGTTCAAGCTCACGCACCGCGACATGGGGCCGATCGGGCGCTACCTCGGCCCCGAGGTGCCGAGCGAGCCGCAGATCTGGCAGGACCCCGTGCCGCAGGTGACCCAGGAGCCGATCGGGGCCGGGGACATCGCCGCCCTCAAGCAGGCGGTCCTCGCCTCGGGGTTGACCATCCCCCAGCTGGTCTCGACCGCCTGGGCCTCCGCCTCGACGTTCCGCGGCACCGACATGCGCGGCGGCGCCAACGGCGCCCGCATCCGCCTGGCGCCGCAGAAGGACTGGGAGGTCAACGAGCCGGCCGCGCTGGCGGCGGTGCTACAGGCACTGGAGAAGATCCAGCAGGACTTCAACGCATCGAAGGCCGGCAAGGCGACGGTCTCGCTGGCCGACCTGATCGTTCTGGCCGGGTGCGCGGCGGTGGAGCAGGCCGCGAGGAACGCCGGGCACGAGATCGAGGTCCCCTTCACGCCCGGACGCACCGACGCCTCGCAGGAGCAGACCGACGTGGAGTCGTTCGCCGTGCTCGAGCCGACCGCTGACGGGTTCCGCAACCACCTCGGCACGGGACACGACCGCTCTGCTGAGCAGCTGCTGATCGACCGGGCGCAGCTGCTGACCCTGAGCGCTCCCGAGACGACCGTCCTCGTCGGCGGCCTGCGCGTCCTCGGCGCCAACCACGGCCGGTCGGAGCTCGGCGTCTTCACCTCTCAGCCGGGGGCCCTGACCAACGACTTCTTCGTGAACCTGCTCGACCTGGACACGACGTGGTCGCCGACCTCCGAGGCCGAGGAGACCTTCGAGGGCCGCGATCGCGCGAGCGGCGCGGTGAAGTGGACCGGTAGCCGCGTCGATCTGGTCTTCGGATCGAACTCCGAGCTGCGCGCGCTCGCCGAGGTCTACGCCAGCGACGACTCGCGGGAGAAGTTCGTGCACGACTTCGTGGCGGCGTGGGACAAGGTCATGAACCTCGACCGGTTCGACATCGACTGACCCTGGCGGCGTCCGGGCCGGCGGTCATCCGCCGGCCCGGGCGTGCTCGGAGCCTCACCCCTGGCCGAGCGCCGCCTCGACCGGGGTGAGCGACTCGCGGCCGCTCACAGCCATCCGGCGCGGGCGGGCGCCGGATGCGAGCAGCTCCTCCATCGCCCGCTCCGCCTGCACGCGCGCGCCGATGCGCGTCGCGAGGTCCGCGCCCTCCTGGAGCACCGGCCGCGCGTCGGCGCGTCGGTTGGCGCGGCGCAGCGCGGCGCCGAGCTCGATCAGGGCGCTCGCGCGCTCGACCTGCGCGGGCGAGCCGTTGACGACCTCGGCGGCCTCGGCGAGCATCGCCAGACCCTGATCGCCGCCGGCCGCCAGCCCGCCGAGGCGCAACGCACGGGCGATGGGCGCAGGAGCCCCCCACTCGCGGGCGAGCGCGAGCTCCTCCGCGGCGAGGGTGCCGGCCCGGGCGGTCTCGCCGAGGGCGATGAGCGCTTCGGCCGCGCGGGTGCGCCACGGGAACATCGCCGGATTGCGCCCGCCGAGGAGCCCGAAGCGGCGGCCGACCTCAAGGGCGTCGTTGACCGCCTCGCGGTGCCGGTCCTGGGCGATGCGCACGCCGGCGCGCGCCAGCAGGATGGCGCTGAGGTGGCCGCTGTCCGGAAGCGGCCCGTCCATCCCGTGCGTGGCGAGCGCCTCGGCGGCCGCCGGGTACTCCCCGCGCACGACCAGCGTCTCGACCAGCCAGGCGAGGGTCCAGTGGATCACGGTGAGGAAGCCGTGCTCGCGTGAGCCCTCGATCGCCGCCACCGCATCGGCGTGCGCCTCGGCCAGGGGCCCGCGGTGGCGCAGCATGCTGGCGCGCATCCCGTAGCCCATGACGACCTCGAAGACCGCCCCTGTGCGCTGGCCCTGCTCGAGCACGGTCCGGGCCACCTCGACGGCCTCGTCCAGCAGGCCTGCGCTCGCCAGCACGTCCCCCACGGCGGCGGGCGCGCCCTGGCTGTCCTCGCGGGCGAGCGCCCCGCCCGCCCAGGAGCGGCGGGCGCGCGCGACCGCCTCCTCACGGCCGAGCAGTGTGCGGGCGACGTCGTACGCGCCGTAGCCGAGGAGGATGCGCCCCGCGGTGGTCGCCTCGGCCCCGGCGCGGGCCGTGCCCTCCAGGCGGGCTCGCCCGCGATCCGCGAGGCCGGGCTCGAAGAGCGAGGCCACCACGAGCCCGGCCTCGAGGTTCTCGACCGCGTCGCGGTCGGCGCCCGGTTCGGCGAGGGCCTGCTCGAACGCCTCGGCGGCCTCCTGCGCGCGACCCGAGAAGTAGAGGGCGCGAGCGAGGCTCACGGCGACGCGCCCGCTCTCGGGAGGAGAGGTGAGCGCGAGCGCTTCGCGCAGGTGCTCCACGGCGGCGGGGCCGTTCACGAACTGCTCGGCCAGCCCCAGCTCCACGAGCACGGCGACCCGGTCGTCGCGTGGCGGTGGCTCGCGCAGGGCCCGGCTCAGGTACCTCACCGCGGCCTGCGCGTCGCCGTCGGCGCCGGCGCGGCGGGCGGCGGCGCGCAGCGCCGCGACGGCCGCCGGATCGGCGGCGGGCGGGCAGACCAGGATGTGCGCGGCCAGCTGCTCCGGGGGGCGGCCCGCCGCGGCGAGCAGCGCCACCGCGCGCAGGTGCGCGGCCTTCTGGCCGGCCAGGCCCAGGCCGGCGTAGACCGCGGCGCGCACCACTGGGTGGGTGAACTCGACGACCTCGGCCGCTCGCAGCAGGTCCGCGCCGGCGAGGGCCGCCGCGGCCTCCAGCCCCTCCTGAACGCCGAGCCCCGCGAGCCGCGACGCGTCGCCGAGGTCCGCGCCGTCGCCAAGGACGCTGGCCGCCTCGGCGAGCGCGGTCGCGGCGGCCGGCAGGCGGGCGAGGCGCAGCCGCACGGCGCGCGAGACGGCCTCGGGGCCGATCTCGCGCACCCGCGCGGCGTTGGCGGCGGCGGGGACGACCCCCTCGGCGGCGAGCGCGGCCGCCAGCTCGGTGACCAGCAGGGGGTTGCCGCCGGTCGCCTCGTGGCACGCGGCGCAGAACGCGTCGTCGGCCTCCGCAGAGGCGGGCGCGCACGAGAGCCGCGCTCGCGGCGGCCGTCAGGGCGCGCGGGCGGATGACCTTCACCTCGGGCCCGGCCGCCAGGGCGTCGAGCAGCTCGGCCGGCGCGCCGGGCTCCGAGGGGCGCATGCCGGCGACCACCAGCACCGGCAGGCCCTCCAGCCTGCGCCCCAGGTAGTCGAGGAATCCGAGCGACGGCTCGTCGCACCAGTGCAGGTCGTCCACGACCAGGACGAGCGGCCCGCGGCCCGCGAGGTTGGCGGTCAGCCAGTAGAGCCCGTGGTAGGCGGCGAACAGGTTGCCGGGACCGGCGTCCGCCGCCGCGAGGACCGGCTCGGCCAGGCCGGCCGCGCCGGCCAGCAGCTCCGCGCGCCCGGGCTCGTCCTCCGCGGCCAGCGCCGGCTCGAGCAGCTGGCGCACCACCCCCAGGGAGAACTCGCGCTCGAGCTCGCCGGCCCGCGCGCGCAGCACCCGCAAGCCCGCCTCGATCGACAGCCCCGCCGCGGCTCCGAGCAGGCGCGTCTTGCCGATGCCGGCGGGCCCCTCGACCAGCGCCATCCGGCCGTCGCCGCCCGCGCACGTCGCGACCAGCCCCTCGATCAGACCGAGCTCGGCTTGGCGCTCGAAGAGGTCGTCTGAGAAGCTCACGCCCGGAAATGTAGGGACTCGTATGGGGTGCCCGGGCCACCGCCCCCGACGCGGGGCGGCGGCGCGATGCGGGAGCCTCGGGACGTCCGACCGGCAGACGACCAAGGAGCACCCGATGGCAACGCTCGACACTCACCCCGGCACCCCGATCGCCGCGCTGCGCGACTCCGTCTCGGCGCCTGTCTTCCTGCCCGAAGACGACGGCTGGGACGCCGCCCGCACGCCGTGGAACCTGGCCGTCGACCAGCGGCCCGCCGCCGTCGTGCAGGCGCGGTCCGCCGAGGACGTCCGCGATGTCGTGCGCTTCGCCCTGGCGGCCGGCATCGAGGTCGTGCCACAGGGCACGGGGCACGGTGCCACGCCGATGGGCGACCTCGCCGGCACGGTGCTGCTGCGCACCACCGCGATGCGCGCGGTGGACATCGACCCGGTCGCCCGGATCGCCCGGGCGGAGGCCGGCGCGGAGTGGGCCGAGGTTGTGGGTCCCGCCACCGAGCACGGCCTCACGGCGCTGCACGGCTCCTCGCCCGACGTCGGCGTGGTGGGCTACACGCTCGGCGGCGGCATCGGCTGGATGGCCCGCAGCCACGGCCTCGCGACCAACCATGTGACCGCCGTGGAGCTCGTCACCGGAGAGGGCGAGATCGTGCGCGCCGACGCCGACCACCACCCGGACCTCTTCTGGGCCATCCGCGGGGGCGGCGGCAACTTCGGAGTCGTCACCGCGCTGGAGTTCCGCCTGTTCCCGCTCGAGAGCGCGTACGCGGGCTGGCTCATCTGGCCGTGGGAGCGGACGCGCGAGGTGATGGAGGCCTGGAGCGCATGGACGAACGACCTTCCGGACGAGATGACCTCGATCGTGCGGGTGCTCCAGCTGCCGCCGCTGCCGATGATCCCCGAGCCGCTGCGGGGCCGCCAGCTCGTCGCGGTGGAGGCCGCCTGGACCGGTGAGCCGGCCCGCGGCCCGGAGTTGATGGCGCCGCTGCGCGCGCTGGGCGCCGAGATGGACACCTTCGACATGGTCCCGGCGGCCGCGCTCACCCACCTCCATCAGGACCCCGAGGAGCCGGTCCCGGGGGTCGGTGACGGCGCGATGATCGATGCCTTCCCGCCCGAGGCCGCCGCGGCGCTCGCCGAGGCCGTCGGCCCCGGCTCGGGATCGCCACTGCTGTCGGTCGAGCTGCGCCAGCTGGGCGGCGCGCTCGGGCGCCCGGCGGAGGGGGCCGGGGCCCTCTCCCACCTCGACGGCGGCTTCGCGATGTTCGCGATCGGCCTGCCGATGGACGCCGAGCAGGGCGCGCTCATCGCCCGCCACGCGCAGCTCGTGACGGCGGCGCTCGCGCCCTGGGGACGCGGCGTCGAGTACCAGAACTTCTCCGAGCGCCCCCTGGACGCAGCCGACCTCCACCGCGCGGCGACGATCGCGCGCCTGCGAGAGATCCGCGACCGCCACGACGCCGGCCACGTGATCCGGGGCCGGTACCGCATCGACGGCTGACCCGCGCGCCGCGGATGGCGTCGGGACAGGGTCCGGGTCGCTCAGGGTGATCACCACCGATCTGGAGGGCGAGGAAGCCGCCAGCGCCCGCGGGCGCCCGGTGCGCAGCGGCGCGAACCAGGAACTCGAGCCGCGCACCGCGCGACGAGAGACCCCGGGGGCCCGCGGCACCCCGCGCCCCGCAGGCCGTGTGATCGGCGGTCGGCACCCCTCGCCCCGGCCTGCGATGGGCGCTCGCCGGATCGCCCCACCGCCTCCGCCCGGAGTGCTACCGCGAGCCGCCCGGGCCCGACTGGCCGGCGACCATCTTGTCGAAGACGTTGGGCACGAAGTTCTCTGCAAAACCGGCGACGAACGCCCACACGAGGGCGAGTGCCACGTCCCCGTTCCCCCTTGGCTTGCATGCGTCGACATATGCCCCGTATGTCGTGAACCCGTCCGCGCACCCCTGGAAGCTGGGAACGATCGCCCCCTCGATCACGCCGCCCTGGAACAGCGCGTAGAGGGCGAGCGCGAAGATGCCGCCCATCACGGGTGACAGGTAGATCTGAATTCGCGCGATCGAGTCGGGCCCATCTCACTCGGCGTGTCCGATCGTGCCTTCAGGTCTCCGAACCGGTCCCCTCCCGTCTTGCCGTCGCCATGCGACTTCGTGACGGCGAGCCATGGCCCCACCGTGACCGCATGGCCCAAGTTGTCGGTCTCGGCCGCGATGCAGATCGGGGTGTTCTCGGGCCAGTTGATGATCTCGGCACCCTCGGGACGGCACGAGGCCGCCTGCATCGATCCCCTCCGACCGCCCCGTCTGCGGATCGGGGGCGCCCGCCTTCTTGGCCGCCCTCTTCGTTGCCGTCGTCATCATGTGACCTCCACACCTCTCCGAGTGGCCGGCTCCCGTCAGACAATGAACCGACGACATCTCTGGTGGCGTGGGTGAAATCCGCGCCGATACGGACGACGGGTTTCGGAATTGGCGTAGATACGCAATCCGAAGCGGATGGATCTCGACTCTGCACAGCGAGCGGTCGGACGCGCCGGGCTCCTCGCAGATCGAGCGCCCCGTCGGGCGCTCCGTGCCTCTCGTGCGCGCCCGCTTCATGGCGTCCGCGTGCGGGTGGGGCGTCGCCCCACCCGCACGGCGGAACGGGTCGGGTCGGTCTATCGGTTCGCCCGGATCTGGGCGGTCGCGGGGATCGGCGAGCCGGCCCGGCGGTACCACCGCGGGACGTCGACGCCCTTGATGAGGAGCCAGCCGATGACCGACATCTCGGCCACGAAGACCGGGGCGAGGGCGATCGGCGAGAACGCGCCGTCGTAGTCGGGCACGAGGAAGAACGAGAGGCTGTCGGCCAGGTAGCCCACGGAGGCGAGGCCGAGCAGCACGCCCAGGAACCTGGGGAAGTAGGTGGACCGGACGAACAGGTAGCCGAGCACGGCGACGTGCATGCCGAAGAACACGAGCGCGATCAGGTAGCCGTATGAGTGGGCCTCGAGGGACAGGAGCACGAGCGCGTCGCGCTGCTCGTCGCTGAACGCCGTCAGGTGGCCGTCGTCGCCGAGGAGCAGCAGGGCCGCGAAGTGGTTGAGCAGGTTGAGCCCGAGGACGGCGTCCATCAGCAGGCGCAGGGCCATGGCCGCCAGCGCCAGCGTCCGGCTGACCGGCCGAAGCAGGACGTAGAAGAGCACCGCGACGCCGACGTCGGCGAGGATCATGACGAGGTCGCTGACGAAGCCGACGCGGTAGAGGCCCTCTGAAGAGAGGATGTTGTCGGCGGTCTGCGCGGCGTCGCCCGAGACGAGGACGCCCGAGCGGACGACGAGCTCGCTGAAGACGCCGGCGGCGAAGATGATCAGGTAGAGCAGGCCGGCCATGCGGGCGTAGACGATCGGCGACCTCTGGCCGGACCAGGTCGAGGGGGCGGGGTGGTGCCTATGGGTGGGTGATGCATATGTCTGTGATGTGGTCATGGAGCGACCGTAGGAGCGACCGGTCGCATCCCGGTTGAGCCTCACGTGTGCCCCGGTTGAGCCGCGCCGCCCCGGGGCTATGCTCAGCGCGCGTCGGTGGTGAGGAGGGGTAGCGCCGTGGTCCAGATCCGTCTGCTCGGTGGCATCAGCGCCGCCTCCGACGACGGGCGGGCGCTGGACCTGGGCCCGGCCAAGTGCCAGGCGGTGCTCGCCGCCCTCGCGGTGTCGGCCGGGTCGTCGGTGCCCGTGTCGCGCCTGGTCGAGATGGTGTGGGGCGCGGACCCGCCCCGCACGGCGGAGAAGACGCTGCAGTCGTACGTGACCCGCCTGCGCAAGAGCCTCGGGTCGGACGCGATCGTGCGCACCGGCGCCGCCTACCTGCTCGACGTGGAGGGCGGGTCGGTCAACGTCGTGCGCTTCCAGCGCCACCTCGACGCGGGCGACACCGCCGCCGCGCTCGCAGAGTGGACCGGTCACCCCCTGGCCGGGCTCGACGCCGAGGGCCTGGCGCCGACGGCCGACCGGCTGGTGGAGCAGTGGCTCGGCGCCACCGAGGCCGATCTGGAGCAGCGGATCGACATCGACGCGGCGGGCGCCGTAGGCGCGCTGACCGAGCTGACGGCACGGCATCCGTTCCGCGAGGGCCTCTGGGCGCTGCTGATGAGGGCCCTCTACCGGGCGGGGCGCCAGGCCGACGCGCTCGGCGCCTATCGCCGGGCCCGCCAGCACCTGGTGGACGAGCTCGGAGTGGAGCCCGGCCCCCGCCTGCGCGAGCTGGAGTCGATGGTCCTGGCGCACGACGAGAGGCTGGGCACCGCCGCATCTCCGGCGCGCCCCGCGCCGCCGCGTGGGGCCGGGGGCGACGCGCCGGCGCCGGTCGCCCCGCTGCTCGACGACCTGCTCGCCGAGCAGAACGCCGCGCGGATCGGCCCCGAGCCCCCGCCGCCGATCACCGGGGACGAGCGCCGGGGCAACCTCCCCCACCGCCTCGGCCGGCTGATCGGCCGCGACGAGGATCTCGGCCTCGTCGCGCAGGCGCTGACGATCGCGCCGGTGGTCACCCTGGTGGGGCCGGGGGGGATCGGCAAGACCCGCCTCGCCCTCGCGGCGGCGCGGGCGGCCGAACCGGATCTGGCGGGCGGCGCATGGCTGGTCGAGCTGGCCGGGATCACGGACCCGGCCGACGTGCCGCGGGCGGTCGCCGACGCGCTCGACGTGCGCGAGTCGCCGGAGCGGACGCTGGCCGGGTCGATCGTGGCGGCCCTGCGATCGCGCCACGCGATCGTGGTCCTCGACAACTGCGAGCACGTCGTGGAGGGCGCCGCCGATCTCGCACGGGCGATCGCCGAGGGGTGCCCGGACGCGCGCATCCTCGCCACGTCGCGTGAGGGCCTCGGCCTGCCCGGCGAGAGGCTGATCGCGATCGGCCCCCTCGATCCGGACGGGGCGGCGGCCGAGCTGTTCGACGAGCGCGCGGCGGCGGCCGATCGTTCCTTCGACGCCGTCGCCGGCCGCGACGCGGTGCGCGAGATCTGCCGCCGCCTGGACGGCGTCCCCCTCGCCATCGAGCTGGCCGCAGCGCGCGCGCGGAGCCTCTCCGTCGCCGGCCTGCTCGAGCGGCTCGACGACCGCCTGCGCCTGCTGACCGGCGGCCGCCGGACCGACGCCGAGCGCCACCGCACGCTCCGGGCGACGATCCAGTGGTCGTACGATCTGCTGCCGCCCCCCGAGCGCGACCTCTTCGCCCAGCTGTCGGTCTTCGCCGGGCGGTTCGACCTGGCGGCGGCCGAGGCGGTGACGGCCGTGGATGACGCCGGCGCCGTCGACGAGCTGCTGGGCGCGCTGGTCGATCGCTCGATGGTGATCGTGGGCGACGGGCGCTTCGGCCGCCGCTTCCGCCTGCTCGAGACGATGCGTCAGTTCGGGGCCGAGCGTCTGGCCGAGGCGGGCGCGGCCGAGGCGGCGGCGGACCGCCACGCCCGGTGGTGCCTCGACGAGGTCGCCCGCGTCGGCGGGCTGCTGGCGGGCCTGGGCGAGATCGAGGGCGTCGCCCGCCTCGACGCGCTCTGGCCCGACCTGCGCGCCGCGCTCGAGCGGGCGTGCGCCCGCGGCGACGCCGCGCTCGCGCGGGCTCTGGTGGGCCCGGTGGCGCCCGAGGTGCTGCTGCGCGGCCGCAGCGAGATCGGCGACTGGGCCGAGCGCATCCTCGAGATCACCGCGCCCGGCGACGTGGAGATGATCGCCTTCGCGCTCGCCTGGGCGGCCCAGCGCCACACCCTCACCCAGGACCACGAGGCCTACGAGCGCCTGGTGCGGCGCCACGGCGAGCCCGACCACCCCCTCGTCCACCACGCGCGGGCCTTTCTGTACGAGGACTACCCGCGGCTCGCGGAGTGGACCCCGCAGGCCGTCGCCGCGCTGCGGGCGGCCGGCGAGGACCACCCGGCGGAGTTCTACGAGATGGACGTCGGCGCGGCGCTCCTGAACCTGGGGCGGCTGGACGAGCACGACGCGCTCGTCGGGGAGCTGGCCGGACGCTACCGCCGCCAGGGCCCGCCCACGCTCCTGAACTGGTCGCTGATGCTGCTCGGTTACTCGGCACGCTTCCAGGGCGAGGGCGAGCGGGCCGAGCGCATCTTCGACGAGGCGATCGACGTGGAGCTGCCCCGGCGGACGCGATCGCCCAACCGACCGATCGAGGCGCGCGCGCTCTTTCGCCGGGGGGACCGGGCGGCGGCCTTCCGCCTGCTGCGCGCGCACGTCGTCGAGCTGCTCGAGGAGGACGGCATGCACGGCGCCGACATCACGGCCGTCGAGTTCGTCGACATGATGGCCCGCAGCGACCGCCTCCCCGAGGCCGCCCGCATGCTCGGCTACCTCGAGGCCACCAACCTCCTCGATACCCCCGCGTTCCGGGCGCTGGTCGCCGACGCGGCGAGCGCCGTCGCCGCCTCGGGCGGCGCGGAGGACGAGCAGGCGGCCGGGCGGGCCCTCGACGATCGTGGGGCGCTCGCCTTCATGCGCGACGCGCTCGAGGGGGTCGCCGGCTGAGGCTCCCGGCTCGTCAGCCGGCCGGCGCCGGAGGGGTCCTGTGGCGCGCGTACGCCGTGCGGGCGAGCACGAGGGCGACCGAGCAGGCGGCGATCATCGCGAGCGCCGGCCGGTCCGAGCGCGCGAGCTCGAAGACCAGCAGCGCCGCGGCCAGGGTGCAGGCGGCCGCGGCGGCGAGGGCGACGACGCGGTCGCGCCCGGGGCGCGCCGAATGGCGCGCGTGCATGAGGTTGACCAGGCCGAAGACCGCCAGGAAGGTGAGCGAGCCGAAGGCCACCAGCTCGGTGATCCCCGGGAGCATCGATGCCGCGGCGCCGGCCGCGGCGAGCCAGATTGTGGCCTCGGCCGGGACGGCGCGCCGCTCGCGTGCCAGGCGCGAGGGCATCTCCCCCGCCTCGCTCACCGTGTGCACCAGGCGCGCCGTGGAGAAGAGGGTCGCGTTGATCGCCGAGGCCGTCGACAGCACCGCGCCGAGGCTGGCCGCCCAGAGGCCGAAGGTGCCGAGCGCCTCCTTGCCCACGTCGGCGAAGGCGACCTCCTTGCCGGCGGCCAGCGCGGCGTCGGACAGGAGCATCTGGGACGCCAGGGTGACCCCGATGTAGACGACCGCCACGATCGCGACCGAGGCGTACAGGGCGCGCGGCAGGTTGCGGCGCGGCCGCTCGATGTCGGGGTAGTCGTAGGACAGGAGCTCGAAGCCCTCGTAGGCGACGAAGACGACGCCGGCGGCGATCAGCGCGCCGGCGATCCCCTTGTCGGCCGGGGGCTCGAGCCGCACCGCGGAGAAGTGCGCGAGCCCGACGAGGGCCACCCCTGCGAGGATCGCCACCTTGGCGAGCACCACGAGGTCCTCGGTGAGCCCCGACGTGCCGACCCCTCGCAGGTTGACCGCCACGAGGCAGAAGAGCACCGCGAGCGCCGCCGCGCGGGCGACGGTCTCCGGCGCCCCGAGCACGTTGGCCAGGTAGTGGCCGAAGGTGAACGCGTACACCGCCAGCGCGAAGACGTAGCCCAGCACCAGCCCCCAGGCGATCCAGGCCGCCGCCTCCGGATGGCCCTCCTCGCGCAGGTAGGTGAAGGGGCCGCCCGCCCGCCCCGAGACGACCGCCAGCCCGGCGTAGGAGCGCGCCGTGAGCATCGCGATCACACCCCCGATCGCGAAGGCGACCCAGGCCAGGTGGCCGGCGAGGTCGACGGTGACGCCGAGGACGCTGAAGATGCCCCCGCCGATCATGCCGCCGACCGCCATCGCGACGGCCTCGCGCAGGCCCAGCTCGCCGCCTGTCTGAACGGCGCGGTGCGTGCGCGGGTGAAACGCCCTCCGCGCTGTCCCGGCCACTAGAGGGGACCGCGCGCGGGTGGCCACCGCGCTCTCAGCAGGCCCTGCCGGCGAAGGTGATGCGCTCGACGTTGCGGATCTCGAAGCGGGCCCTGCCCGAGCGGAAGATGATCCTGCGGCCCGGGACGCAGCGGGGCGTTCCCCGCAGGCGGGAGGCGAACTCGACCACGTCGGTCCCCGGGCCGCCGTCGATCCTCTCCAGCCCCACGTGCCGGTCGCCCCGCCCGACCAGGAAGACGTCGTCGCCCGCGCCGCCGCGCTGGACGTCGCGCCCGAGACCGCCCCTGATCATGTCGTCGCCGGCGCCGCACCGGATCGTGTCGTTGCCGCCGCCGGCCCGGACGTAGGTGGGCTGCCCACCGCACCGCAGGCGATCGCGCCGGGCGGTGCCCAGCAGGTCGACGCCGGACTCTTCGATCGCCAGCGAGTAGCTACCACCCGTACCCTTGCTGGTCACCTCGAGGTCGAGCAGGCGGGCCGAGCGGAAGCGGCCGCGGAGCGTCGCCTGCCCGTCGCCGCCGGTGCGGACGCGCGCGAGCCGCCGGCCGGCGGCCACGTCGTGGGCCTCGAGCCCGACCGGGCCCCCCGCGAGCGTGCGGGCGGTGATCGTCAGCAGGCGTCCCGGGGTGGCGCGGAAAGGGTAGGTGTCGCGGTCCGGACCCGGTCCGGCGAGACCCGTGACGCCCACGCCGGCCGTGATCGATCCGCCGTCGCGCGCGCCGTTGGGATCGTCGAGCGCGGTGACCCCGCGCGAGCCGACCAGGGCGACGAAGGCGTCCTGGGCCTCGGCCGAGTCGATGGTGCTGAACACGCCCCCGGACTCGAGGATGGCCTGGACGAGATCCGGCGGGGGCGCCACCTGGGCATGGGCGCGGGCGGTGGACGCCGCCGTGGCGGGCGGGGCGAGGAAGCCGAAGCTGACGCGCACGCCCGCCGTCGTGGCGGCCCGCACGGCCGCGATCAGCGCGGTGCGATCGCTGTCCTGGCCGTCGGTGAGCACGAGGATGCCCGACCGGTCGCCGGTCGGGTCCTGCGGATCCCTGGTCAGCTCGGCCAGGCCCGCCGAGACCCCGGCGGCGATGTTCGTGCCACCCGAGGAGTCGATGCCCGCGAAGCTCGCGACGTCGGGGTCGCCCAAGGGAGACACGACCCGCGCAGCGCCGTCGAAATCGATGACGGCGCTGCGGTCCGGCACCCCGGTCGTCCCGACCTGCGCGGCCGACGCGAGCCCGGCGTTGAACGTCTGCGCGGCGGCGATCCGCCGGTTGCCCGGATCGGTCGTCGCGTTGGAGCCGGAGCTGTCGATCACGATCGCCACCTTGCGGCCCTGGCACGCGGTGACCGGATCGTCGCGGGTCAGCGCGCAGATCATCAGGTTCCCGCGCTGGGCTCCGTAGCGGAGGATCAGCTCGGCCCGGTAGTCGGCCCACTGGCGACGGCTGTCCCGGATGGCCAGCCCGACCGCGCGCGCGAAGTTGGCGCCCACCCGGCCACGCTTGGTGCGCGGGTTCGTGGCGGCTCCGGTCACCGGATCGATGTCGCCCTTGTCCTTGTTCACGTCCTCGTGACGCACACGCGAGGTGCGGCGCAGCCCGGCCTTGCAGAAGTCGATCGGGCTCAGGTAGACCTCGTGCTTGGAGAAGCACCCGGTCAGCAGGCGAGCCGGGATCGGCGGATTGCCCACACGGCGGAAATCCATCAGCGGCGCGACCGCCCGCTGCGCCAGGCCCGGCGGGTTGCGGTCGGTCACCTTCGGGCCGGCGACGCGCGCGTCCGACCAGTTGGAGTGGCTGTAGAAGTCCTGCACCCCGTGCAGGGCGCGACCGAACCCGTCGTAGACGTCGCACTTGCCCCGCCCGGAGAGCTGACCGAGGAAGGTGCAGGTCGATCCGCTCAGATCGACCTGCGAGGCGATGATGCGCCCCTTCGCGTCGAGCATGCCGGGGGCCGCCCGCAGCCCCTGGTTGAAGCGCGAGCGCAGAAAGGTCCGGCAGGCGATCAGGTCGGCGTTGGCGGCCTTGCGCGTCCGGGGATAGCGCTTCACCTTCGGGAAGATCCCCGCATCGAGGAAGTCGCCCTCGTCGCAGTGGGCCGCCGCCTTCTCGGGCGGGGGGATGTCGGGAGCCCCGACGGCGCCGAAGGTGCCGACGATGCCCCCCTTGCCGGCCAGCGAGTCGATCGAGAGCGGCTCGAAGCAGGTGCCGTCCGAGGGGACCCCGGCCGGGCAGGCCAGCGCGGCGCGCGTGATGCGCTCGTGCTCGGTGTTCTGCCCCAGGGTGCGGATCGTGCCGAAGGCATCGACCCGTGACGGCGTCTCGGCCGCCGCGGCCGCCGCGAGTGCGAGCAGAGCGATGGACAGTCGCACGAACAAACCGCGCCCACCTTCGCGCGGACGGCGGCGGGGGTCAACCGCCGGGCCCCGGTCGGCGGTCGTCCGTGACATCCCGGTCGCAGTCATCGGGAAAGTGCTGATGCCACGCCGGCCGGGAGCGGGGAGCCTCGTGGCACCGATCGAATCGGGTGCTCCGTCGGAGAGGACGTGGGTCAGTGATCAGGGCGGGCCTCATCGGCATCGTGGTGGCGGCGCTCCTGTCCGCCCCGGCCGCCGCCGGTGCGGAAGCGACCGACATCGAGACGCGCTACGTGGGACAGCTTCGCGCCACCGTCGCCGAGGTGAAGGCGGCCTCCGCGGAGGTCTCGGCGCTGCGACGCGTGAGCGGCGGCACCGTGTGGGCGCGCGGAGCGGCCGAGGTCAACCCGTTCGGCGGCGCGGCGCCCGACGGCGAGTCGATCACGGCCTCGGACGGCCACACCGACCGCGACATCACCGTGGCGCCGATGGTCGCGTTCGACGCCGACTGGACGCCGCCGTCGACCACGCTCATCCCGGGCGCGGCGCTCTCGATCCCCGTCACCGTGTCCGGGCGCCTCACCGGCGGGACCGACGTCCAGGGCTTTCGGCCCTATGACGCGATCTTCCTCCTGAACGACAGCTGGTACGGGCGCGCCGCGGTCGGCACCGGCCAGAGCTGCGTGGACCCGATCGGGGCGCTCCCCATCACGTGCACCGACCCGTCGAGCGCCTCGGGCACGTTCACGCTCACCGTGCCCTCGAGCGCCGCCGGGACGTTCAGTGTCGGCGTCGGCGCTCTCAACTGCTCCGCCTGCTACGTGCGCTACACCTACCGCGCCCGGAGCAGGAGGGACACCCTGAAGGCGGCCGGGACGCGGCTGATCGCCGCCGTGAGCCGGGCGAAGGCGATCCTGGTCGTCTACCGGCGGGCGGCCTACCGCCACGGCACCGGCGAGGAGCACCGGCTCGTCGCCGAGATGCTCGGAGCCCTGCGGATCGCCGGCCCGCAGTACGGGCGGATCGTGGGATCCCGCGTGAGGACGACCCCCGCCAAGGCGGGGCCGGCGAAGAAGCTCGTGCGCGCCGTCGCCGCGGGCGCCGCATCGGCCGCGGTCGAGAGGTGGCCGGGGATCGACAGCGTCGCGGCGGTGCTCCGGAATCCGCGTCGCGCGGACAAGGTCGTCGCGAAGCAGATCAGGCGACGCCTCGCCGGCGAGGTGCGCCGCCACAGCGCCCGCATCGCGCGGCGGGCGCTGTCCGACAAGCTGCCGCTGCAACTGGGCACCCCCCTGCGCGTGCAGGTGCGCAGCGCCGCCGAGCGCTGGGCCCTGGAGCGGCTCGCCCGTGCCGTGCTGAAGCTCGACAAGCGCGGGATCGTGCTCGAGTTCCTGGGCCAGCAGGTGAGGATCGTCCTGGCCGACGTCGCGCTGGCGGCGCGCTCCACCACCAAGGTGGAGAGGCGCACCGACATCACCCTGTCGGGCTACGCGCGTCACGAGGCCCGGCTGACGAAGGTGCTGGCGAACCCCGACGGCCGCCTGGGGCCCGCGCGGAGCGCCGTCGACGGGGCTGCCGGGGCGATCAGGGCGGCCCGGCTCCTACGAGCGGACCTCGACCGGCTGGTCCGGCGGCGGTGCGTCGCGCTCACGTCCGCCCGGTGCACGGGGGCCCAGAAGACGCGGGCGCGCCTGCTGGCCGCCGACCGAGGCCTGGCCCGTGCGGTCCGCCAGACGAAGGGCACGTTCCTGCTGGGCCAGGAGTTCGATCCGGCCAAGCTGCGCAGCTGGATCGCCGGGCTCTCGCGGATGCAGGCCGACCTGAAGCGGGCCCGGAGCCGGGCGTAGCCGGCGCACCCGGCCGGCGATCCGGCGTGGGCTCGCCACGGCTTGCGCGCCGTCAGGGAGACGCTCGTCACGCCGCAGGAGTCGGCGGCGTACTTCCGCGCGGCCCGAGAGGAACCGGTGGGTGCGGTTCTCCCCATGACCAAGACCCGAAGCAGGGCGCCCGTCGTCCTGGGCCTTGCCGCATCGGCCGCTGAGGGTGGATCCTGACCCTGGGCATCACGTCGCCGATGTCGACGACGATCGCGCACCCAATGGGAGGAGGCTCAATGGCGCTCGCACGGGTCGTGTCGTTCGAGGGGGTCACCGAGGAGCGTGCTGCGCAACTCGCGCGCGAAGTGGGCGAGGGGGAGCCGCCGGAGGGCATTCCGGCGACTGAGATCATCATGCTTCACGACTCCGACAGCGAGAGCTCCATCGTGATCGTCTTCTTCGATACGGAAGAGGACTACCAGCGCGGCGACGCGACACTCGACGCGATGCCGGCCGACGAGACACCCGGCCGGCGTACGTCCGTGGCGAAGTATGAGGTGACCGTCCACAGGAAGGTCTGAGGCCGGCGGGGGCGGCGGGGCGGGGGCCTTTCCCAGCCGAATGTGCGCGCTCTCCCGCTGTGACCCTCGGCGGGTCCCCGTCGTCGAAACCGCCCGCCAGGACGGCCGGTCAGATCGCGTATCGCCACGGCGAGGGAGACCGCCCGCCATGCAGGCTCGTCACAGGGGAGCGGGCCGTTGAGGAACACCACGAGGCCATGGACGGTCGCCGACTACACGGTGGCGCCCGTGCGTTCGATCAGCGTCCCGACGCCCTGGTGTATCGGCGGCCCCACGGAACTCCGCCCCCTCCCGCCGGCGGGAGGGGGCGGAGCCGGATGCAACTCAGGCGCCCTCCCCCGCCGGGTCCGGCCTCATCACGACGTTGTCGGCGACGAGGATGGTCTCGTCCACGGGAAGGCGGGCCGCCCGCGCGTGGACGCGGATCGCCTCGGCACGCTCGACCCTGAGAGGCAGACGGTGCCGAGCCGGCCGTCGTCCTCGACCATTGCGTGGCTGCGGATCCGGCTCACACCCGAGCCCGGACGCTCGGCGGCAGCGCCGCAGCCGGCGCCGGTCTGATCGAGCTCGCGCGGCGAGACGAAACCCTCGCGATCCTCCAGAAAGGGAGTGTGCGGGCCGCGAGAATCCTGATGGCCCGGCCCGAAGGTGTCAGCGGGCGGACTCACGGGACCGCGGCTCCGAGCGGGAGACGAACCTCGCGCTGAGTGATGCGGGTCGGGTCCTCCAGCACGTCGAAGCCGCGGGCCGTCATGTCGGTGAAGTTGGGGAACGCGGCGACCGTGGCGAACAGCTCCGAGGCGGCGTAGGCCTGCATGGCTGCGCGATCGCGGAAGAGGTACACACCGCCGTAGGTGCCGGCGTCCGCGTCGGCGAGCCAGACCTTGGCCAGCAGGCCGGGGATCTCGGCGAAGGCGGGGGCGAGCTGCTCGCAGGCCTCCCTATAGCCCTCCTCGGTCATGTCCTTGAGGCGGAACTCGATGATCTGTACGTGCATCAGATTGCTCCTCTCGTGATGCGGCCGAGGGCCGCTCCGTAGTCGTCCAGCACCCGCGCCAGGGCGTCCCGCGCCGTCGGCGGCGCACCCGGGTCGCGGTGCATCAGATCGAGCGCCATCCGCGCTCCGGCCACAAGCGTGGCGAGCTCGGCGCGGGTGGCGGTCACGGTGACGACGCTCGGCCGGGTGTCGGTGATGCGCACGGCCGCCTAGGCCGTCGCCTGGGAGCGGACGTAGTCCGCGATCTGGCGGAACTCGGCGACGAACTCCTCGTAGTTGACCGACATCGCGTTGAGGTAGGTGCTCCACGCCATCGTGTGCTTGGCCATGAGTGAGGCCTCGGAGATCTCCTGCTCACTCGCACCGAACAGGCGGGCCGCCTCAGCGTGGAAGTAGGCGCAGTACCGGCATCGGGTGGCCCCCGAGACCGCGAGCCCGATCAGCTCCTTGTATTTGTTGGGAATGGCCGTCTCGGCGAGCTCGATGGCCTTGAAGCTCGCCCACTCGCTTTCGATCAGCGCGTCCGGCACGCCAGACCAGAAGCCCGGAACCAGCCCGAGTGTGTTGCGAATGTCCGCCTCGACGTCGGCGCGCGACATGTGAAGTCCTCCATGTACGCGGACGGGGAGTCCGTCCGATCGCACCCGACGCTAGGCGCGCGCGCCGGCCGCGCCATCGGGCGAATGCACCATCCGATCGCGCCCGGGCTACAGCGTTCGGGTCGATCCGGCCGGGCCCTCGTCGGTCTTTGCTCCTCCGAGCGCCTCGTGTTACGGTCGCGACGACTCGTCTTCCCCGCGATGGGCGGATGATCTTTCACTCGTGGACAACGTCGGCGTTCATCGCCGCTCAGGGGCGCGCTCCCGGGATCGTCGGTGCCGGTTGAGCAGGTCCCGCACAATCGCCGATCGGCTCGCGGAGGCCGCGGGAAGGACGTTCGTGGGTCGCAGCGCCGAGCTGGCCGCCCTGGACGACGTCATCGGAGGGGTGAGCCCGGCGGTCCTCGCGTTCGTGCACGGCCCGGGTGGCATGGGCAAGTCGTCGCTCGTCCAGGCGGCCTTGCGCCGAACGGGCCCCGACGTGAGTTGGCTGCGACTGGATTGCCGGGAGATCGAGCCCACGCCGCGCGGGCTCCTCCGCGCCGTCGGGGGCGCGCTGGATCTCGAGGACGAGCTCGATGTGGTGGATATCGCCGCAGCCCTCGGCGCGCAGGGCCCGCGGGTGGTTCTGGTCCTGGACACCTACGAGACGTTCGGGCTGGTCGATGCATGGTTCCGGCAGGTGTTCCTACCGATGCTCCCCGACAACGTGGTGAGCGTGGTGGCGGGCCGAGACCGGCCCGGCCCCGGTTGGCGGGCAGACCCCGGCTGGGCGGCCCTGATGGAGCGGATCGAGATTCGACCGCTGGAAGCATCCGAGGCTCTTGAGATGTTGAGCACCCGCGGCCTCACCGAGGCGCAGGCCCTGCGGGCGAACGCCTTCGCACGCGGGTATCCGCTGGCCCTCGAGCTTGCCGCATCCGCCCTCGAGGCGGACCCCGACCTTCGGGTGGAGCACGGGCCGCCGCCGCACGTCCTCTCGCAGCTACTCGACTCGCTCCTGGCATGGCTGCCGACAGACACCGTCCAGGTCGTCGAGGCGGCCTCCACGGTCCGCCGCGTGAACGAACCGATCCTTCGGGCATTGCTCGAGGAGGCCTCGGCGCGTGACGCCTTCGAGCGCCTGCGTCGGCTGCCCTTCGTCGAGGAGAGCTCCGACGGGCTGCTGCTCCATGACGTGGTTCGCGACGCCGTCGCGCGCGATCTGGCTCAGCGTGATCCGGAGGCCCACTCGCTCTACCGCCGGCGCGCCGCTCATCTGTTCGGATTTGCTGCCCGCGGCGCGGGTTCCGCCGAGACCGCGACCGTCTGCGCGGATCTGGTCTTCCTGGTCAAGAACCCATACCTGCGTGAATGCTGCTTCTCGCCGGGGGCCAGCGAATACTCCGTCGAGCCGGCGACCTCGTCCGACGGCGAGGCGATCCGTGAGATCGCTCGGCGGTGGGAGCCGGAGGATGCGGCCTCGTCGCTCCAGCTCTGGTGGGATCGGCACCCGGAGGCCTTCTCGGTGGCGCGCACCCCTGACGGCGCAGCGGCCGCTTTCTCATGCATGGCCGAACTGGGCGATATCGATGAGGTCGCTCTCGCGGCGGACCCGGTGGTGGCCGCTTGGAGGGGCCACCTCGACCGAGACCCGCTCCCCCCGGGTGACCGGGCTCTCATGCTCCGTCGCTGGCTCGGACGCGAGAGCGGGGAGCTGGAATCGCCCCCGGTCGCTGCCTGCTGGCTGGACCTCAAGCGGACGTACATGGAGTTGCATCCGCGCCTGAGCAGGGTGTATTCGGCGATCGTCGACCTGCCCGCGCTCGCCCCCATCTTCGTCCCGCTCGGATTCGGCCCCGTCCCCGACGCGAGCGTCGAGTTCGGAGGTGTCGCCTACCAACCGGTCGTGCTGAACTTCGGCAAGGGCAGTGTCGATGGCTGGCTGAGCCGCCTCATCGACGCAGAGATCGCCGCGACGGTGGGCACGGATCACGAGAACCGGGCCGAGTCGACGCAGAAGATCCCAAGTGGGCTGAGCCGTCGAGAGGTCGAGGTCCTCCGACTCCTCGCCGAAGGCGCCTCGAACCGGGCAATCGGAGAACGCCTCTTCATCAGCGAGAAGACCGCTGGGCGCCACGTCTCCAACATCTTCGGCAAGCTGCGAGTGCACTCGCGCGCGGAGGCCGCCCGTATCGCGGCTGAGCAGGGGCTGACCGCAACCGGCGCCTGAGCAGTCGGCAGGGCCCGGCCCTGCTGCGATCACCCCATCGCGAATACAGCGATCGCCCGATGTCGCATCGCGAGAGCCGGACTAGCGTTTCTTCCACAGGACGGACCCACCGTCCCGATCAGGAGGAAGCCGGATGTCGTGTGTCGCGCCACGACCCCGAGCACGATGCAGACGGGCTCCCGGTCGGGGGGTCATCCCTGACGTGAGCACGACGGGGCGCTCCTAGCCTCGTTTCCGTAAGTCGGAGAGCACGAGGAGACATGAGATGTCATCCGTCGCGATCGCCCCTCACCCACCCCGCCGCGTCGTCACCGAAGCCGATCTGGGCTCGGTCTTCACCGCCGAGGATCTCTGCCCCACGGGCCTGCTGATCGACGGCGCCTTCGTCGCGGCGGCCGCGGGCCGCACCCTCGTCGTCGAGGATCCGGCCACCGGTCGTGAGATCGCCGAGGTGGCCGACGCCGCACCGGCCGACTGCATGGCGGCTCTGGAGGCGGCGGTGGCCGCACAGGGATCGTGGGCGGCGAGCGCCCCCCGCGAGCGCGCGCGGATCCTGCGCCGCGCGGCCGACGCCCTTCGCGACCAGGCCGAGCAGATGGCGCGCCTTCTCACGGCCGAGATGGGAAAGCCTCTTTCGGAGTCACGCGCCGAGGTCGAGTTCGCCGCCGACTACCTGGAGTGGTTCGCCGAGGAGGCCGTGCGCATCTCGGGGCGGACGTCTGTGTCTCCTGATGGTGAGTCCCAGCACCTGGTCGTGCGCACCCCGGTGGGGCCGTGCCTGGTGATCAGCCCCTGGAACTTCCCCCTGGCCGTTCCGGCGCGCGGGATCGGCCCGGCGCTCGCCGCCGGCTGCACGGTGGTGCTTCGGCCCTCCTCGCTCACGCCGCTGTCGGCGCTCGCCCTGGGGCAGATCCTCATTGAGGCCGGCCTCCCGGCCGGAGTGCTCAACATCGTCGTCTCGTCCGAGGACGGGGCGACCGATCCGCTCCTTTGCGACGGGCGCATCCGCAAGCTGACCTTCACCGGATCGGAGGCCGTCGGGCGCCACCTGATCGCGAAAAGCGCCGAGCAGGTGCTGCGGGTCTCGGCCGAGCTCGGGGGCTGTGCGCCGTTTCTGGTCTTCGCCGATGCCGACATGGACGCCGCCGTCGAGGGCGCCCTGGCGGCCAAGATGCGAAACGGCGGGGCGGCCTGCACCGCGGCCAACCGCTTCTACGTCGAGCGCTCGGTGTATCCCGAGTTCACCCGTCGCCTCGCCGCGCGGATCGGGCAGGTGCGCATCGGCCCGGGCGTGCGCGCGGGGGTCGGCTGCGGGCCGATGATCAGCGCGCGCCAGGTCGCGCGGCTGACGGAGCTGGTCGACGACGCCGTGGGGCGCGGGGCGCGCGTGGTCCTCGCCGGCGGCCCGGTCCCGGGCAACGGGCACTTCTTCGCCCCGGTGGTTCTGGCCGACGTCCCCCATGAGGCGCGGGTGATGCGCGAGGAGATCTTCGGACCCGTGGTGGCGATCGCGCCCTTCGAAACCGAGGACGAGGCCCTTCGCCTGGCCAACGACCACGACGCCGGCCTCGCGGCCTACTTGTTCACCTCCGACCTCGAGCGGGCGATGCGCCTGGGCGCCGCCATCGAGGCGGGGATGGTCGCGATCAACCGCGGCCGGGTGTCGTGCGTTGCGGCCCCCTTCGGCGGTGTGGGCCACTCGGGCTTCGGCCACTCCGGGGGATCCGAGGGCATCGATGAGTACCTGGTGACCCGCTACCTGACGATGCCGGCGACGGGCGGTGCATGGTGATGGGGCCCGAGGATCCGCGGCCGGCCGGCGACTGGGAATCCTTTCGCGCCGCCCGCGAGCGCTTCTTTTCCCGGGTGCGACCGGAGGCGATGGACGATCCACCGCAGTCGGTGTGCCCGGACGCTCCCCCTGAGGAGTGGAGCGGTGAGGACGGCGGCGGGAAGCGGCGAGGTCGGGATCCGGCGGGCGCCTGAGGGCGGGCCGGGCCGGCGAGGGCGGCGACGTCCATCGGGGCACGACGGGGCCTCCCCCCGATGCGGGGGCGGCTCCGGGAGGCCTCAGGCCGGCGCGGCGCCCAGATTGCCGAGCATTCCGCTGACCTCGAGGATCGCCTCGACCGGCATGCCCGACTGGGCGGAGGCCGCGCGGATGACGTCGGCCGAGGGGGCCTCGAAGAGGCAGTAGGCCTGCAGGCGGTCGGCACTGAGGAACGACTCGATCCAGCGGATGCCCGCCTCGAGGCCGGCGCCCTCGAGGGCCGTGATCTCCTCGCGCGAGAGGTCGAGCTGCTCGGCGAACGACCGGTGCACGAGAAAGAGCGGCATGACCAGGAGGGTAACCCCGCCGTCACCGGATGTCGACGAGCCCCCGGCGGTGGGCGTAGTCGGCGGCCTCGGTGCGGTTGGCGCAGCCGGTCTTGCGCAGGATGCTGCGGACGTGGTTCGCGACCGTGTGCTCGCTGATCACGAGCTCGACGCCGATCTCGCGGTTGCTGCGCCCGGCGGCGATCAGGCGCAGCACCACCAGCTCGCGCGGAGAGAGGTCGTCGGGTGCGGGGGCCGCGACGGGGGGCGGGGCGGCGCCGATACGGGTCACCAGCGCCGCCAGCCCGAGGCTGCCGGCCACCTCGGCGGCCCGCTCGTCGAGGGTGGCGGCGCGCTCGCGGTCGCCGGCCGCGCGACGCTCGCGGAGGGTGCGCGCCAGCGCGTGCGCGCCCCAGGCGACCCAGGTGCGAAAGCCCAGCTCGGCGTCGCGGGCGATACCGCGCTCCAGGTGCTCCACGGCCGCGTCGAGCTCGCCGGCGGTCGCCGCGAGCATCCCGACCAGGCGGTCTGCGCTGCCGAGGCAGGCGACCAGGTTGCCGACCATCAGCACTTCGCCGCCGCGGTCGGCGAGGATCGGCCGCAGCGCGAGCGCGGCCTCGCGGTCGTCGAGCGCGAAGGCCGCCTCGGTGAGATAGGCCAGACCGGCGGTCGCCACCCCACCGTCGGTGAGGGAGGGCAGCGCCGACCGGATCAGCGAGCCGAGCTCGGCTCGCGCCTCGTCGCGGAAGCCGGTCTCGGCGAGCAGGGCGACCAGGCCCGGCCTCCAGGCGCTGTCCGCGCCCGCGGCCAGCAGCCGGGCCACCGGCGCCAGCTCGCCGAGACGCCCCTGCTCGCGGCGCAGGTTGAACATCTGGATCCCGTGCGATCCGCTGACGTCGCGGGCGCGGAGCAGCTCGCCCCACCGGCGCGAGAGCTCGACGTTGGCCTCGGCGTCGTCGAGACGCCCCTCGGCGAGGGCGAGGGAGGCCTCGAACTGGGCGGCGACGTGGAGCGCGAAGGGCAGCACCGCCGCCTCCGCGGCCCGCCGGAGCTCGTCGAGCTGCCGGTGGGCGGCGGCCGTGTCGCCCAGCCGGGTCAGGACCACGACCCGCCAGGTGGCAGCCTCGATCGCGAGCTCCCGGTCCCCCGTGCGATCGGCGATGTCGCGAGCCTCGGCAAGCGCCTCGGCGACATCGCCCGCCGCGCGGCCGCCGGAAGCGAAGAAGGTCCCGATCAGCGCCTCGGCCAGGATCTTCTCGCTGCCCTCGGAGCGGGCCTCGGCGACCGCCTCCGAGGCGATCTCCGCGGCCCGTCCATAGTGGCCCTGATAGGCGAGGGCACGGGCGAGGCCGGAGCGCACCCGCGCCCGGACGCCTCCCCCGGGCCCGAGCAGAGCCGCCTCGGCCTCGCGCAGCAGCTCCACGGCCCCGGCGTCGGCGATCCCAGGACGCCAGCAGGCCCCCTCGAAGCCGATCGCGGCCCGCGCGAGGAGGTCGGCGTCGCCCTCCGCACGCGCCAGGCCGGCGGCCGCCGAGAATGTGTCGAGCGCCGCCGCCAGATCGCCGGCCCGGGTCTGCTCCGCACCCAGCTCCAGCGTGAGCTCGGCATGCTCCGGCCCCGGGGAGACCAGGTTGACGACCTGTGCCAGGTGCTCGGCTGCCGCCTCGTGCGCGGCGGCAGTGGCCGCCGCGCGTGCGGCGGCCACCCCGTACTCGACCGCCCGCTCGCGGCCGCCGACGGCGGCCGCGGCGGTGAAGTGGTGGGCGAGGTCGGCCGCGCCGGCGGCCCCGAGCGCCTCGAGCGCCTCGGCCACGCGCAGGTGGAGCTCCGCCCTGCGGGGGGTCGGCATTCGATCGACCACGGCCCGGCGCACCAGCTCGTGGGCGAAGCGATAGGCGATCCCGGCGGGCGAGGTCGGCTCGATCATGGCCAGGGCCTCGGCGGCGACGAGGGCGGCGGGGAGGTCGACCGGCGCCGATCCGCCCGCCGGGCCGGGCGACAGGGCGACATCGAGGACGTTGACCCGGAACTCCGGCCCCGCGACGGCGGCGCACTCGAGCACGGCGCGTGTGTCGGACGGGAGGCGGCCGAGGCGCCCGGCGACGACGTCGCGCACCCCCTCGGGGCTGGCGACGCTCGCCAGGGGCCGTTCGATGCTCACCCGATCGGCGGCGACCGTCAGAGCGCCGGTCTCCTGGAGGGTGCGCCAGACCTCTCCGAGCAGGAAGGGGTTCCCGCCGGTGAGCGCGGCCAGCCCGGCGGGCAGATCTCCGACGTCTGCCGCGTCGGAGAGGCCGGCGGCATGGTGGATCCAGCGGCCGATCTCCCCGACGGAGAGGCCGGCCAGGCGCATGTGGAGCACCGCCTCGGAGCGGCGGAGCTCACCGACCACGGCGGCCAACTCGGGGCCGACGTCCGCCGCCGCGTCACGGTAGGTCGCCACGATGAGCAGCCGCTCGCTCGGAGGGTCGCGGACGAGGCTCCGCAGGAGGGCGACGCTGGCGCCGTCGGCCCAGTGGAGATCCTCGAGCACCAGCATCAGCGGTGCGCTCGCGGCGGCGCCCGCGAGCGCGGCCGCCGCCGCGCGGTGCAGGCGCAGCCGTTCGGCGTCCGGATCGCCGGAACCGCCGCGGGGCGCGCCCTCGCCGAGCGGCGGCGTGCGCGTGAAGGACCCCCGAGGGGCCCGTCGCCGCCCTCGGAGAGCTGCCCCAGGGCCTGGGCGAAGGGACCGTAGGGCGCTGCCACCTCCGAGTCGCAGGCGCCGTAGATCACCCGCACCCCGCCCTCGGCCGCACGAACCGCCAGCTCACGGACCAACCGGCTCTTGCCGCTGCCGGGCTCGCCCGCGAGCAGCACGGCCGACAGCGTGGCCTCGGCACCGGGCAGGCCCGCCCGCAGCGCGGCGAGCTCGGGCTCGCGCCCCACGAGGGGGACGTGCGAACGGACGCGCAGCGGGCCGGGAAGGGTCGTCGTCACAAGCCGGGTCGGGTTGGTGGTGGTCAGGATTGACTATGGCAGCGCCCGCGAGGGGCGGCGCAAGTGGGCCAGTCCTGGTCATGGCGGGAGCGCCGCCGGGTCCTAGCGTCGGAGTCGCAACGATCCCCGCGACGAACAAGGAGTCCACCATGACCACCACGATCACCCCGGACCTCGCCGCCGTCACCACCCGCCAGCAGGCCACCTGGTCCACCGGCGACTACTCGATCATCGGCGCCCGCATCTCCCTCACCTCCGAGCACCTCGTCGACACCGCCGACCTGCGCTCCGGCGACCGGGTGCTCGATGTCGCCTGCGGCAGCGGCAACGCCAGCCTCGCCGCCGCGCGAGCCGGCTGCAGCGTCACCGGCGTCGACTACGTCCCGTCGTTGCTCGACCGCGCCCGCACCCGCGCCGCCGCCGAGGGCTTCGACGTCGAGTTCACCAGCGGCGACGCCCAGGCGCTGCCCTTCGAGGACGGGGGCTTCGACGCCGCGCTCTCGGTCTTCGGCGCGATGTTCGCCCCGGATCATCGGGCCACGGCCGGTGAGATGCTGCGCGTGACCCGCTCCGGCGGCACGATCGCCGTCGCGAACTGGACCCCCGACGGCTTCATCGGGAGCCTGCTGAAGACGGTCGGCGCCCACGTGCCGCCGCCGCCCGGCGTCCGCCCGGGAGTCCTCTGGGGCGACCAGGCCCACATCGAGGAGCTGTTCGGCGCAGGAGCGTCGGCGATCCGCAACCACCGGCGCAGCTACGTCTTCCGCTACCCGTCGGCCGAGGCGCTCGTCGACGAGTTCCGGCGCTACTACGGTCCCGTGAACAAGGCCTTCGAGGCGGCCGGCGACCGGGCCCAGGCGCTCGAGGACGACCTCCTCGACCTCATCCGCGCGAGCGACCGACGCGACGACGCCCGGGCGATCGCGGTCCCCTCGACCTACCTCGAGACGGTCATCACCCGAGGGTAGGCCTGCGCACGGTGGTCCGCTCGGCCCCGGCAGGCCGCCCCCACATCGGGGTGGGCCTGCCGGGGCGGGAATGGCGCGGGTTGGGCGCGTGGATCGGCGCAGGGGCGTCGGCGATCCGACGAGGCGCGCGGAGCCTGCGAGAGCCACCGGCGGAAGCGCCGGGTCACCGCTCGACGAGGATCTCCTTCCAGAACGCGACGCGCCCCTTCACGTTCTTCGCCGCCGGGAGTGGAGAGCGGTAGGCGAACGCGCCGCGCCGGACCGTCCTGTCCGCCGCGACCACGTCGAAGTAGCCGGCCTGCCCCTTGAGGGTGCAGCGGGTGGTGAACCCGGAGGCGCTGAGGACGCCCGGAGCCACGCTGCGCTCCGGGAAGTAGACGTACCCGTTGACCTCGACGGTGTCGCCGCTCTGGGCCAGCAGTGCGCCGTTCAGGATCGCTCGCGCCAACGCCCCCCTGGTGCGCCCGGATTCCATGAACCCGTCATCGCCCCGGCGCAGCGCCCGCTGAAGCCACCGGAGCGGCCAGGGCTCCGACGTGCCGGCGGTGTTCCCAGGTCATCGCTCGGAGGCGGGAGGCCCGGCCACGGAGGGTGGCTCGTCGTCGCGTATCGGCTGGCCGAACTCCGTGCAGGCCTCGTTGCCGCACTCCCAGCCGTGCTCGGCGTCCGCGAGCGCGGTGGTGGCGGGCTGGCCGCATGACGGGCAGACCGGTGGGGTCATGGCCGCTCCCGCCTCAGTCCACGTCGTCCTCCGACGAGTGCTCGTGGTCGGCTTCGCCGTAGACGGCCCTGTCGGGCTCCGCCTCGACCGCGGGCGCGTCGGCCAGGATGCGCTCGGTCCCATCGATGGGGTCCTCGAGCGCGTTCTCGATCAACTGGGCCTCCGACAGCTCGAAGCCCTCGGCCACACCGCCGCCCGCCTCGATGACCGGGGCCATCTCCGGCGGGACGATCTCGTCCAGGTCGGCATCGCGGATCAGGTCCGCCACGAGCTTGTCGGTCTGCTCATCGTCGTCACGCCGTTGGGTGCCCATGGCCGTCGCCTCCTTCGGGAGTGTGTCCACCCCCAGTATCCACCCGCGGGCGGGGTCCGGCGAGTACGCGGGCCACGGCGGCACCGGCCGCGGGTTTCGCGAAGGGGGGATCGGTGCGCCCCCCGTCGCCCGCCCCGCCGGACGCTGATGTGCTCACAGGACCATGAACGTTCCCGACCCACCGAGAGGGCGTGGCGTCGCGGCACCGGCTCCCGGCGCCGGCGGTTCTCGCCGGGCCCCGGCCGGAGCGTGAGGGCCGTGGGCCGCTCCACGTTCCGCGTCGGCCGCCTCCTCGGCGTGCCCATCGGCATCCACCCCCTCTGGCTGGTCGTCGTCGGACTGATCACCTGGGGGCTGGGCAGCACGTACTTCCCCGACGCTGATCCCGGACTGAGCGAGACGGCCGCCTACACGCTCGGCCTGCTGAGCGCCCTCGGCCTCTTCGCCGGCATCGTCCTGCACGAGCTCGCCCACGCGGTGGTCGCGCGACGGCACGGCATCAGGGTCGAGGAGATCGACCTCTGGCTGCTGGGCGGCGTGGCGCGCCTGGAGGGGGAGGCGAAGTCGCCCGGGGACGAGCTGCGGTTCGCCGCCGCGGGACCCGCGGTGACCGCCGCGATCGCGGGGGTGCTGGGGATCGTCCGGCTGGTCGTCGGAGACCGGCTGCCCGTATGGGGACTCGCGCTGCTCGACTACGAGCTCGCGGTCAACATCGCCATCCTCGCCTTCAACCTCCTTCCCGCCTTCCCGCTGGACGGGGGCCGGATCGCCCGCTCCCTGATGTGGCGCCACCACGGCGACCGCGATCGCGCCACCGCGGCGGCGGCGCGCGGTGGCCGGGTGTTCGGCTGGGGCCTCATGGCGCTCGGCGCGCTGTCCTTCCTCTCCGGCGCGATCGGCGGCATCTGGTTCGCGTTGATCGGCTGGTTCCTGGTCATGGCCTCGACCGCCGAGGCGGAGGCGTCCCGCGTCGCCCACGCCCTCGGGGCGCAGACCGTGGACGACCTGATGAGCGCGCCCGCGGTGAGCCTGCCCGCGGGCATCACGGTGGCCGACGCGATCGGGACGGGCTTCGCGCGCCACCTCTTCGGCGCCTTCCCCGTGACCGACGGCGACGGGCGGGCGATCGGGGTGGTCACGCTCAAGGACGTGCGCGCGCTCCCCGACCACCGGCGCGAGGTCACCCCGCTCGGGACCCTCGCCCATCGCGATCCGGAGCTCCGGATCGCGCCTGGGCTCCCGGCCTCCTCCCTGGTCGCCGATCCCGCCTTCATGCGCGTGGGCCGCGCTGTCGTGGTCGACGCGGCCGGCCGGCCGGTCGGCGTGGTCTCGCTCACGGACGTCCAGCGGCGCCTGCGCGCCGCGGACCTCGCCCCCGCCCCCGACCGACGGGCCGCGTGAGATGGGGCCCGCGCCGTCCGTCCTGCTGACCGACCTCTACGAGCTCACGATGCTCCAGGCCTACTGGGCCGAGCGGATGAACGCGACCGCCGTGTTCGAGCTCTTCGTGCGCAGGCTCCCGCCGCGGCGCAGCTTCCTGCTGGCCGCCGGCCTCGCGCAGGTCGTCGAGTACCTGCTCGACCTGCGCTTCACGGCCGAGGAGCTCGCATTCCTCGAGGGGACCGGCCGCTTCGACCCGGCGTTCCTCGCCTCGCTGAGCGATCTGCGCTTCACGGGTGATGTGGACGCGATGCCCGAGGGCACGGTCTGCTTCCCCGACGAGCCGCTGATCCGGGTCTGCGCGCCGATGAGGGAGGCCCAGCTCGTCGAGAGCCGCGTGCTCAACCTGATCCACTTCCCGACGGTGGTCGCGAGCAAGGCGGTGCGCTGCGCGCTTGCGGCGCCGGGGAAGCTGCTCGTCAACTTCGGCCTGCGCCGCTCCCACGGCGCCGAGGCCGGGCTGCTGTCCGCGCGGGCGACCTACCTGGCCGGGTTCTCGGGGACGGCGACGGTGGAGGCGGGCCGGCGGTTCGGGGTGCCGATCTACGGCACGATGGCGCACTCGTACATCCAGGCCCACCGCGACGAGGCCTCGGCCTTCGCGGCCTTCGCCCGGGCGCACCCCGACAACGCGATCCTGCTGATCGACACCTACGACACCGAGCGCGCCGCGCACGAGGTCGTGCGGCTCGCGCCCACCCTCGCCGCCGAGGGGATCCCCATCGCCGGAGTGCGCATCGACAGCGGCGATCTGGCCGAGCACGCACGCCGCGTCCGCGCCATCCTCGACGCCGGCGGCCTGCCTGCCGTCACGATCTTCGCGAGCGGCAACCTCGACGAGTTCCGGCTGCGCGACATGCTCGCGGGGGGCGCCCCGATCGACGGCTTCGGCGTCGGGACCCGCGTCAACACCTCCGCCGACGCGCCCTACCTGGACTGCGCCTACAAGCTGCAGGAATATGACGGGGTGCCTCGCCGCAAGCGCTCCGAGGGGAAGGCGACCTGGCCGGGCCGCAAGCAGGTCCACCGCCGGCACGATCCCGACGGCATATGGAGCGGCGACGTGGTGAGCTTGGAGTCGCATCCGGTTCCGGGAGCCCCCTTGCTCGTGCCGGTGCTCCGCGCGGGGCGCCTCGTCGCCCCGCTCCCGGAGCTGCCGGCGATCCGGCGGCGCGTGCGGGAGCAGGTCGCGCGGCTGCCGGAGACGATGCGCACGCTCGACGGCCCCGCGGGGGGGCGGGTGGAGATCGGGCCGGCGCTGCGCGCGCTCGCGGCCGAGGTTGACATGGAACGCGACGGGCGGCGATGACGGCGACCGGCCCCACGGCCCTCGCCCCGGCGCCCGGGGATGCGCTCCTCGTCGTGGACGTGCAGAACGACTTCGTGACCGGAACGCTCGCGGTGGCCGGGGGCGCCGAGGTGATCGAGCCGCTGAACCAGGTCCTCGCCCTGTTCGAGGGGCTCGGGCTGCCGGTGTTCGCGACGCGCGACTGGCATCCACCGGGTCACTGCTCCTTCGCCGCCCAGGGCGGGCCGTGGCCGGTTCACTGCGTCGCGGGCACGAGGGGTGCGGACTACGTTGCCGGCCTGCGCCTTCCGGCGGACACGACCCCGGTGCTGAAGGCCACGCGGGTCGAGGCGGACGCCTACTCGGGCTTCGCCGGCACGTCACTCGCATCCATGTTGCACGGGCTCGGCGTGCGCCGCGTCTTCGTGGGGGGGCTCACCACCGACTACTGCGTCCTGAACACGGTGCGCGATGCCATCGCGGAGGGCCTCCAGGTCGTCGTGCTCGGCGACGCCATCCGCGCCGTGGACGCGAATGACGGCGACGGGGTGCGCGCCGAGGCCGAGATGGCGCGCCTGGGAGCGCGGTTCGCGAGCTCCGATGAGCTGTCGGGCCCGACGCACGACGCGAGCGCCGGCGCGGGCGGGCCCCGGGGCGGTTCCCGGGACCCGTGAGGCGCCGCCGGCGCGGGCGCGGCGTTCAGCGGGGCCAGGGGCGCCGTCCGCTGGGACGCTCCGGCAGCGGGTGCTCGACCGGCGCCGGCTCCTCCGTCGCCGGGTGCTCGGGCGCCGGGTGGCCATGGCGCGCGTGGGCCCGCCACGCCTCGCGGTCGGCCTCGTCGGGGACGAGGGCCTCGAGGCGCCGCTCGAGATGCGCCGACTCGTCGTCCATCGCACCCTCCAGCTTGCGGCGCGCGCTGCTCTCCGCTCCGGCGCGCAGATGCTCCCCGCGCAGGTGGCGCAAGCTCTCGGCGATGCCGAGGAGCTCGGCTCGCGGATCATCCGGTCTGGTCATCATCGTCCTCCTCTGACGACCCGACTGTGCGGCCGGGTCCTCTCCATCCTGGGGCGGCGTCCGGCGGCGGGCATCCGTGATGGCCCGGATCGGCCCCCGGGGAGACCGCGACCGCGGCCACCTCCGGGCGGCGCGCGAGCGTCACGATCCCGGCGGTGACCACGCACAGGGCCACCGCCAGCGGGACTCCGGCGGCGGGCGCCGTCGTCCAGCTCTCGCCGGTGAGCCACGGTGCGAGCGCGACGGGGACCGCCATCTGCAGGACGAGCATCGCGGGCACGACCTGGGTGGGCCGACGGGTCTGGAGGGCGGTCAACTCGTTGAGCAGCCCGACCAGCGCGGCCGTCCCCGTCCCCGCGGTCCAGAACGCGAACCCGGCCCAGTCGCCGCGGGCCACGTCGTCCGCGGCAAGCTTGGTCGCCAGCCCGCTCCAGGCCGCCGCGAGCCCGGCCGCCCCGATCACGGCGATCGCAGACGGGCGGCGGATCGAGCGCAGGGCGACGGGCACCAGGATGAGCAGCGCCAGCCCTCCCATCACGCCCGCGAGGTGCGCGGGGCCGGCGTGGATGTCGCTGCGCGAGGGGGCGGACGCCGCCACGCCTGCCACGCCGGCGACGATGGCGGCGACGGCCGCCCACTCCCCGCGGTCCACGCGGCGCCCGCCGGCGCGGTGGCCGATCGCGACCAGGACGATCAACCCGGCGGCGAGCGCCGGGCGGACGAGGGTCAAAGGGGCGAGCAGCAGGGCCAGCCCCTGAAGCGGCCACGAGCTGAGCTTCAGAGCGACGCCCGCGAGCCAGCGGGGCCGGCGCGCGAGCTGCGCGAGCAGCCCCGCACGAAGGGCGAGGTCGCGCGTGCTGCGCGCGGCCTCGCGCGCCTGCAGCGAGACCCCGGCCATCGACAGCGACGAGGATCCGAACGCGACCGCCGCGCCGGCAAGCTCAATCCACGTGGGTGCCCTCCCCTGGAGTCAGCGCAACCGCTGAAGGGTCACGAGCCTCGTGCTCGACTCCCGATCCAATCACGCGGCCCATCGCGTGGTGACCGTGGCCGCCGCGCATCGTCCTGGTGGGAACCCGCCCAGGTACGGCTCGGGGCGATCGGCGGACGGCGTCCGGGCCGCAGGTAGATAGCCGAAACCGGGTTCAGAGCGGGCGCGGATGCCGCCCGTGCGGACTCGGCGACGGTCGGGGGGATCGATCACCGCGCCGCGTCGCCGGTCGCCCGCAAGGAGAAACCGTGATCCGTCCGCCGGCCTTCCATCGGCGGCCGCACCGCCTCCGGCCGCGGAGTTGATGCGCATGGCCTCCGGCGATCACCCGGCGGGCGCCCACCGCACCCGCCGGCCGCGGCGCGGCGATGTCTCCGGCCGCCACGTCGAGACCGCCGTCGCCAAGCGGCGGGCTGCGTGCGCGACGCCGCCGCGGCCGGTCCTGTTCGCCCGCCTGCTGCTGGAGATGGAGCCGGACCCGGCTCTCGAGCGCCCAGCGGTCGCGAAGGCGACCGTCGACGTGAGCGGGCGACTGGTGCGCGCGCACGTGGCCCGCCCCACGATGGACGAGGCGATCGACCTGCTCACGGACCGGATCCGCGACGGCATCCGCCTCATCCACGAGCGGCGCCGGTGAGGGCGGGCGAGGTGGTCCATGGGATCCCCGTCCGGGCCCGCCGGCGGCGGCGGCGGGGTCACGCGAGCGGCGGACCACCCGGCGGGGCCCCGGCGGGGCCGGCCGCCGATCCCATGTCCGATGAGGGGGGCTTCGGACGGGCCTCCGCGTACAGCGACTCGATGAGGTCGTGGAAGTGCTCCTCGCAGACGTGCCGGCGGACCTTCAGCGTCGGGGTGAGCTCGCCCTCCTGCGCCCGCAGCTCGCGGGGCAGGACCGCGAAGCCCCGCACCCGCTCGGCGTGGGGCGCCTCGCGGTTGACCTCGGCGACGACGCGCGCGAGCAGGTCGCGCACCTCTGCGTCCGTCCGGCCGGCCCGCCGGATCTCGTCCCGGTCGGGCGACAGGAGGACGACCAGGTGCGGCCGCCCGTGCCCGACCACGAGCGCCTCCGAGACGTGGGGGGAGGCCCGCAGCGCGGTCTCGATGCGCTGCGGTGAGATGTTCTCCCCCTCGGAGGTCACGATGATGTCCTTCTTGCGGTCGGTGATCGTCACGAAGCCGTCGGCGTCGCGGAACCCGACATCGCCGGTCCTGAGCCAACCCCCCGGGTCAAGGACGTCGCGCGTCCCCGCCTCGTCGAGGTGGTAGCCGGCGAACACGTTCTCCCCCCGGAGCAGGATCTCCCCGTCCGCTGCGACCCTCACCTCGACCCCGGGCAGGGGTGGACCGACCGTGCCGATCCGATGACGGTCCGGCCGGTTGACGGCCGCCACCGCCGTGCACTCGGTGAGGCCGTACCCCTCGAAGACCGGGACGCCGAGCGCCTCGAACAGCTCCGCCACCTCCGTGGGGAGCTTCGCGCCGCCCGCCACGGCGTACCGCAGCCTGCCACCGAGCCGGCTCCTGATCCGTGAGAACACCAGCCGATCGGCCAGGCGAAGCCTGAGCGCGAGCCATGTGCCGGGCCGGCGCCCCTCGCGCCGTCGGCCCGCGGCTTCCCGGCCGCCCTCGAGCGCGGCGCCCATCAGCCGGCGCCGCGGCCCCCGGGCGCGCGCGAGGTCGCGCATCACCGCCGCGTGCATCGTCTCGAAGAGCCTCGGCACGCTGGGCAGGAGCGTCGGGCGCACGGCCTGGAGCGCGACGCGGAGCCGGGACGCGTCCGGGCAGAAGGCGACGGTCATCCCGACGGCCACCGCGAGGAAGGGGATCAGCCGGGCGAAGACGTGCGCCAATGGCAGATGGAGGAGGACGACGTCGCCGGGCCGGGTCAAGCGGTGGACGCTGCGGCTCATCTCGACCATCGCCCGGTAGTTGCGATGGGTCAGCATGCAGCCCTTCGGCGGACCGGTCGTCCCCGAGGTGTACACCAGGGTGAGTAGGTCCCCCTCCCGGATCGCCGCCCGGGCTCTGCCGACCGCACCCGGGTCACCGCGCAGGTGGTGGCGGCCGCGCTCGCCCAGCTGGGCCAGGTCGTCGCCGGATCCGTCCATCGTGAGGGTGCGCTCGAGGTGCGCGAGGCCGGGGAGGCGGGCGATCCGCTCCCTCTCGGCCGAGTCCTCGCACACGAGGATCCGCGTCGCGGAATGGGAGAGCACGTGCGCGCGGTCGGCCGGTGTCGCGGCCGGGTAGACCGGGACGACGACGGCACCGATCGCGATGAGCGCGAAGTCGGCGAGCGTCCACTCGAGCCGGGTCCTACCGAGGATCGCCACGCGGTCGCCCGGCCGGACGCCGAGCGCGAGGAACCCCGCGGAGAGCTCCTCGACCCGCCGCCCCGCCTCCGGCCACCCGACGGATCGCCAGGACCCGGCCTCCTCGACCATGAAGGGGGCGTGCGCGCACGGCTCCGCCACCGCGCGCGCCCAGAGCGCGGAGATGGTCCGCCCGCTCAAGTCCGCGACCCCCTGCGCTCCGGGGTCCGGGAGAGAGGATCCCGGCCGGCCCGGCCCTCCCCGTCACCGGCGGCCCGCAAGGCCGTCGGAGTCGTCCCCGGCGCCGTCATCCGGCGGGTGACGGCGCGGCGTCGCCGAGTTCCGTGACCAGGACCGCCTGCGCGAGCCGCTCGATCGCCCGCCGGTCACCGGTCCCGAGCCCGAGCCTGATCACGTTGAGGGAGCCCGCGGCGACGGCCAGGCGCAGCACGTCGGGCAACGGTAGGCCGCACGCGAAGCCCGCGGCGAGCGCGCCGGTCATCGCGTCGCCGGCACCGCGCCGGTTCAGCTCCTCCAGCCGAGGCGGGTGGAGCTCCACGAGCCCGGCGCCGGTGTGGGCGATCGCCGGCTCCGCGCCCCGGGAGATCACGACCGCGCGGGCCCCGGCGGCACACAGGCCGGTGATCGCCCTCAGCGCCTCGGCGCGTGAGCGGTCGCGCGCCCAGCCGTACGCCACGAGGTCCTCGTGGCTCACCTTGAGCAGATCGACGCCCCCCGCGAGGACGGGCGCAAGCGCCTGAGACGACACGTCGGCGACGACCGTCACCCCGTTACCGGACAGGTCGGCGGCGAGCCGGCGGTAGAACTCCACCGGCATGATCCGGGGGTCGGCGAGCCCCGTGAGGACCGCCACGCCGGCCCGCAGGCCGGCGGTGAGCATCCGACCGTAGAGCCGGTCGGCCTCGTGACGGTCCAACGGTGGAGGGGGCGTCTCCACGATCGTGGCAGGGTCCCCGTCCTTGCCCGTGGAGATCCACACTCCGCTCGAGCGATGGCAGACGACCGGATCCACCTCCACGCCGTCCAGTTCCATGAGCGCCGGGAGCAGGAGACCGGGCCGGCCGCCGAGGGGGGCGCAGAGCCGCGGCCGCCCGCCCAGCTCGGCCGCCATCCGGGCGACCCAGAACCCCTGGCCCCCGGCGTGCAGATGCACCGCCGGGCGCCCGCCGGGCGCATCGCCGGTGTCGACGGCGATCATCAGGAGCGGCGACGGCTCGAGCACCGCCACCCGCCCGGCGGGTGGCACGTCCGGCTCCGTCAGCACGGCCGGGCCCTCGCCGTCGAGGACGCGCCCGTCGTCGCACGTGGTGTCCCGGCGTTCACGCCAACCCCGACGGTTCCTCCAGCAGGTCGATCACCCGATCGAGGAACGCGGCCGCGGGCTCGCCGTCGACGACGCGATGGTCGATCGTGAGGCTCAGGACCATCAGCGTGCGGACGACGACCTGGCCGTCGACCACGGCCGGGCGCGGCCGGGCGCGGCCCACGCCGAGGATCGCGGATTGCGGCATGTCCAGCAGGGGAGTGAAGACGTCGACGCGGTGCGCTCCGAGGCTGGTGACGCTCATGACGGCGCCCTGGGTCTCCTGGGAGGTGATCGATCCGGCCCGCGTCCGCGCGGCGAGCTCACGGACCTCCTCGCCGAGTCGATCGAGGCCCGTGCCGTCGGCCGCGCGGACGACCGGCACGACGAGCCCGTCGTCCACCGCCACCGCCACGCCGATGTCGATGGACGTGACCGGTACCAGGCCCTCCGCGCTCCAGCGCCGCGCCATCCGGGGGTGGTCACGCAGCGCCAGCGCGCACGCGCGCACGACCGCCGCGGTGTAGGTGGGGCGGCGGCCCGGCCGCGCGCGGAGGCGGGCGAGCTCGGTCGCGTCGGCCTCGGCCGTCAGCGTGAGCTGGGCCGCCTCGTGCAGGCCGGCGACCAGGCGAGTGGCGATCGTACGGCGCATCGGCGACAGGGGCTCCACCCCCGGGGCCGCCGGCGGGCTCTCCGGGACCCCGCCCGCCTCGCCCGCCCCCCGCACGTCCGCCTCGACGACGCGCCCGCCCGGCCCCGTTCCGGGCACCGCGGCGAGATCGACGCCGAGCTCGCGGGCGAGCCGGCGCGCGGCGGGCGAGGCGGGCACCGGGGCGGCGGGCGAGGCGTGGGCGGCCGGACCCGCGGGGCCCGGCTCGGCCGCGGTCGCGGCGCCCACCTCGAGCACCCCGATCGGGGCCCCCTGGCGCACCACGTCACCCTGCGCGACGAGCACCTCCACGAGGCGCCCGTCGGCGGGGGCGCGCAGCTCCTCGCTCACCTTCTCCACCTGCACCTCGGCGACGAGGTCGCCCGCCCGCACCGAGGCCCCGGGGACGACGAACCATGTGACCAGCACGCCCTCCTCCACCTCCTCCGAGAGCGTGGGCATGAGGATCTCCTGGCGCATCGCCCCCACCCCTCCGTCAGCGGCCGACCAGCGCGGACGCGGCGGCCGCGATGGTGTCGGCGTTCGGCAGGCAGAACTGCTCGAGCGGCCGGCTGTAGGGCACCGGCACGTCGGGGTAGGCGAGACGGACCGGAGGGGCGTCGAGGTAGTCGAAGGCCTCCTCGATGGCCACCGCCATCACCTCGGCGCTCACACCGAAGGAGCGGTAGTCCTCGTCGACCACCAGCAGCCGGCGGGTCTTGCGCACCGACTCGGCGATCGCCTCGCGGTCGAGCGGGACCAGGCTGCGCAGGTCGATCACCTCGGCCTGCACCCCGCGCGCCGCCAGCGCATCGGCGGCGTCGAGCGCCCTGTGCACCATCAGCGAGATGGTCACGATCGTGACGTCCGTGCCCTCGCGCTTCACGTCGGCCTTGCCGATCGGCACGGTGTAGGGCTCCTCGGGCACCGGCCCGGTGGCGCGCGGGTTCGGGGTCATCCAGCCGAGCCCCATCACGCCCTTGTGGAAGAAGTAGAGCACCGGGTTGTCGTCGCGGATCGCAGCGGTCATCAGGCCCTTGGCGTCGTAGGGGGTCGATGGCACCACGATCTTCATGCCGGGCAGGTGGGCGAAGGTGCCGTAGAGCGTCTGCGAGTGCTGGGCGGCGTCGCCGTAGCCGCCCCCGATGGCCGTGGTCAGCACCATCGGGACGGTGAGGGCCCCGCCGGACTCGTAGTGGATCTTCGCCATGTGGTTGTAGATCTGGTCCATGCAGACCCCGAAGAAGTCCACGAACATGAGCTCCGCGATCGGGCGCATGCCGGACACGGCCGCCCCCACGGCGGCGCCGATGAAGCCGGTCTCCGAGATCGGGGTGTCCATGATCTTCTCGGGGCCGTACTTGGCGAGGAGCCCTTCGGTCGCTCCGAAGATGCCCCCGTAGACACCGATGTCCTCGCCCATCACGAAGACGCGCTCGTCTCGCTCGATCTCCTGGCCGATGGCCTCGGCGATCGCCTTCGACGTCGTGAGCAGGCGGTCGGTTGCTGCTGTCGTCATCTCATCCTCCTCAGATGTCAGGCGAAGACGTGCTCGAGCGCCGACTCGGCGGCCGGCTCGGGGGAACTGCGGGCGAACGCGATGGCCTCCTCGACCTCCGCCCGGCATGACGTCCAGACCTCGGCCGCCTGCTCCTCGCTCAGCACGCCGGATTCGGCGAGGCGGGCCTCGTAGGTGCGGATCGCGTCGCGACGCTCCAACTCGGCGATCTGCTCCGCGGTGCGGTACGCCTGCGCGTCACCCTGGAAGTGGCCGAGCAGGCGGTCGGTCTTCACCTCGATGAGCGACGGGCCGGCTCCGCGCCGGGCGCGCGCGACGGCCTCGCCGGCCGCCTCGTAGACGGCAACCGGATCGTTGTCGGGGATCAGCACCCCGGGGATCCCGTAGGCGGCGGCGCGGTCGCTGTTGTTGGCGATGGCGGTCGCCTTCTCCTTGGGCACGCTGATCGCCCAGGCGTTGTCCTCGCAGACGAACACCACGCCCAGGCCCCACAGGGCCGCCAGGTTCAGGCTCTCGTGGAACGCCCCCTGGTTGGCGGCGCCCTCGCCGAAGAAGGACACCGCGATGTCATCGCGACCCATCTTCTTGAACGCCAGCGCGTGGCCGACGGCGGTGGGGATCCCCTCCCCGACGATCCCGCTGCAGCCGAAGGCGGGCTCCTTGGAGAAGAGGTGCATGTGGCCGCCCTTGCCGTGGCCCAGGCCGGTCTCCTTGCCGAAGATCTCGGCGGCCATCCTCTTCATGTCCACACCGTGCGCGAGCGCCTGGTGGTGGGGCCGGTGGGTCGCGGTGATCGCGTCGGTGGGGCGCAGGTGCGCGCAGACCCCGACGGCGACCGGCTCCTGGCCGGAGGACAGGTGCATCTCGCCGGGCACCGTCCCGGCGGCGATGTCGAAGGCGGGCGTCTTGCCCTCCATGTAGACCGCTTCCAGGGTCTCCTCGAAGATGCGGCTTCGCACCATCTGCCGGTGCATCTCGCGAAGCACGGCGTCGTCGGGCATCACGTACCTCCTGTCGTCGTTGGTCGTCGTGTGATTGCGGGGGGTTCCGTCCGGCCGGCCGCGTGCGCACGGAGGACTCCGGCCACGTCCAGCACCCGCGGGCCGTCCGCCGCCAGGTGAACGCGGGCCTCCTCGCCGGCCCGCAGCACCACCTCCCGCTCGCCGTCGAAGGCGAGGGTGCCGGGTCCGTGCAGCGTCACCGGCTCGTCGACGCCGACATGGCGCATCCCGCGCAGCCACAGGGGCGTCAGACGACCCGGACCGAGCGGGGCCAGCACCCGGCGCCCCGGGCGGCCGAAGCGCATGTGCACGCCGTCGGCGGCATCGGGCGGACCGGCCATGCCGGCCACGCCCGCGAGCCCCGGAACGGTGGGGTCGCCGCCCGTGACGAGCGCCTCGATCAGCCGCCGGCCGTCCCACACCGCGTGAGCCCCGACCCACTCGTCGCTCACGAGGGCGACGTCCACGAGCGCGGTCTCCTCCGGGGGGCCGGTGACGGCGATCCGCCACTGTGGCACCCGCCGGACGTGGCCGGCGAACCCGTCCGGGTCCTCGGCGAAGACCGCCGCGGCCAGCCCGGCGGCGGTCGGGTTGACCGATTGGGCGAAGGCGTTGTTGGTGCCGCCCGGGAGGGCGACCATCACGGCGGCGGGCCAACCCGCCGCCACCGCGCGGTTGGTGCCGTCGCCGCCGAAGGTGACGACGCACGCCGCCCCAGCGGCGGCGAGGGCGGCCGCGGTGCTCCGGGTCTGCGCAGCGCCGCGGCCGGCCGACCCGGCCGCCGGCGCGGCATCGATCACGGTCCGCTCGGGGAGCGCGGCCAGCGTCGCGAGCGCCCGCTCCACGAGGCGGGTCGGCTCCGAGAGGTAGAGCACCCGCACGCCGGGAACCGCGGCCAGCCCGGCGAGGACGCGCGCGGTCACGTTGACCCGCTCGTGCACGTCGATGGTGCGCGCGAGCGAGGTGATGCGGCGCACATCCTGAGCGGCGCCGGAGTGGGTGACCAGGCCGACGACGGTCATCAGCCGCCCCGGATCGGGTGTCGCGACATGGCCCCACGCTCTGAGATTCGCCGCGGGGCGCCATCCGGGCGACGGCCCCTCGTCCTGCGGCTTTCTACGGCGCGGCGGGGCGAGGGTCCGTGACACCGAGCGGACGGGGTGTGTGATGTCGGTCATGACCGTCGCGAGCCCCGAGGGTGAGCCACGGGCCGTCTCTTCTCGGCCCTCGAGCACCACTGGGGCGACCGCGCCCCGGCCACGGGCCTGGTGGAGCGGACCGTCGCCCACGGCCCGGGGGGAGTTCCTGGTGATCGAGACCTGGGAGAGCGAGGCCGCGACCGCGTCGGCCTGGGCGATCGTCCGCCTGGAGGGCATCCCGACCCCGGACGTCGAGGTCTACGGCGTGCTGGCTCGCACGGGCGTCCCGGCCCCGGCGGCCCCATCGTGGGTCGAGCTCGCCTTGCCGGGCGATTCGGTGTGGGACGAGCGGGTGGTCCCGCGGGACTCGTGAGCGCCCGCGCGAGGCGCCGATCGAGCGTCTGCGGGGCTGACGGGTCCCACATGCCGCGTCATGCGACGGCGCCGCCGTTCGCGGATACCGCGAACGCCGGCGGGGGCGATCTACCGATGACGCGGCCGGCGTGGAGCAGGAGGCTCGGGTCATGACCTCCTCCGGATCCACCGTGCGTGCGGCGGGCGCCGCGTCGCCCGTCCGCGACATCTCCGCGCTGCGCCGCTCGGACATCGCCTTCGCGGGTGGCAAGGGCGCCAACCTGGGGGAGATGGCGGCGGCCGGCCTCCCGGTGCCGCCGGGGTTCGTCGTCGGCGCCCCCGCCTACGCGGCGTTCTGCGACGCGACCGGGCTGCGCGAGGGGCTCGACGCGCTCCTGTCCGAGGTTGACGTGGAGCGGACGCACGACCTCGACGCGGCCGCCGAGCGGGCGCAGGCGCTCGTGGCGGGCACCCCCGTGCCGGAGGATCTCGCCGCGGCGATACGGGAGGCGTACGGCCGGCTCGGCGAGGGGGTCGCGGTGGCGGTGCGCTCGTCGGCGACCGCCGAGGACACGGCCTCCGCGTCGTTCGCGGGCATGAACGAGACGTTCCTCAACGTGCAGGGCGCCGACGCGGTCGTCGATGCCGTGCGCCGGTGCTGGGCCTCGCTGTTCCGGGCGCGCAGCCTCTACTACCGCGCCAAGCGCGGCTTCGGGCAGGCCGGCATGGACATCGCCGTCGTCGTGCAGCGGCAGGTCGAATCGCGGTGCGCCGGGGTGATGTTCACGGCCGATCCGGCGACCGGCGACCGCGAGCGCATGGTCATCGAGGGCGCGGCCGGCCTCGGGGAGTCGGTGGTCTCGGGCCGGGTCACGCCCGATCGCTACGTCGTGGCGAAGGCCGACCTCGCCGTCCTCGTCCGCGACGTCCATCGCAAGGAGCTCGCGATCGAGCCGACCGGTGGTGGTGGCACGGCCATCCGGCAACTCGGCGCCGAGGAGGGCGGGCGGCCCGTGCTCGACGACGAGCAGGTGGCGCGGGTGGCCGACCTGGGCAGGCGCGTGGAGCAGCACTACGGCGAGCCCCAGGACACGGAGTGGGCGTTCGACCGGGATGACGCCCTCTGGCTGCTGCAGGCCCGGCCGATCACGACGCTCCACGAGGGGCCGCCCGCCGGCGAGGTGCTGCTCCACGGGCTGGGCGCGGCGCCCGGCGCCGCCGGCGGCCCTGTGCGGGTGGTCTCGGCCCTCAGCGCGGCCGACCTCGCCGACGGCGAGGTGCTCGTGGCGCACATGACGGCGCCGGACTGGGTCCCGATGATGCGTCGCGCGAGCGCGATCGTCACCGACTCGGGCGGCATGACGTGCCACGCGGCGATCGTCGCGCGCGAGCTGGGGATCCCGGCCGTGGTCGGCACCGGCACGGCGACCACGGTCCTGCGCGACGGGGAGGCGGTCACGGTCGACGGCGCCACGGGCACGGTCGTCGCCGGCGCTCCGGCCGAGGGGGCGCCGAGCGCACCCGCGCCGGGCCCCGCCGCCGCCGGAGCCGGCCCTCCGGTGACCGCGACCAAGCTCCTCGTCAACCTCTCCGAGCCCTCGCAGGTGGCGCGCGCAGCCGCGCTGCCGGTGGAGGGCGTCGGGCTGCTGCGCGCGGAGCTGATGATCCTCGAGGCCCTCGGGGGGGCGCATCCCCGCGCCCTCCTCGAGCAGGGCCGCGGCGACGAGATCGTCGACCGGATGGCCGAGGGGCTGACCGTCTTCGCGTCGGGCTTCGCCCCGCGCCCGATCACCTACCGCACGATCGACTTCCGCACCAACGAGTTCTCGGGCCTGGAGGGCGGCGAGCGCTTCGAGCCGCATGAGGCCAACCCGATGATCGGCTATCGCGGCGCACTGCGGTACACGCGCGAGCCGGACCTGCTCGCGCTCGAGTTGCGAGCCGTGGCCCGGGTGTGGGACCAGGGCCACGCGAACCTGCACGTGATGCTCCCCTTCGTCCGGACCGAGCGCGAGCTGCGGGCCTGCCTGCCGGTGTTCCGCGAGGCCGGCCTGCTGGAGCGCCCGGGGTTCGAGCTGTGGATCATGGCCGAGGTCCCGTCGGTGCTGTTCGTGCTCGAGCGCTACGCCGCGCTGGGCATCGCGGGCATCTCCATCGGCTCGAACGACCTCACCCAGCTCCTGCTGGGCGCCGACCGCGACTCCGAGCTCCTGGCCGCGACCTTCGACGAACGAGATCCCGCAGTCGTCGAGTACCTGCGCCGGCTGATCGCGCGGGCACGTGAGCTCGGCCTGCAGACCTCGATCTGCGGACAGGCGCCGTCGGTGCACCCGGAGTACGCCGACCTCCTGGTCCGCGCGGGGATCGACGCGATCTCGGTGAGCGCGGACGCGGTCGAACGGGCGCGGCGGATGATCGCCGCGGCCGAGGCCCGTGTCGTCCTCGAGGCCGCACGCCGCCCGCAGGCCGGCGCCGCCGCGCCTCGACGTCCGGAGCCGCCCCTGGCCTAGTGTCGTGACGCCATGACCGTGAGAGGCTCGATGCGGACGACGGCCCACCGTCGCCGCACCCCCGCACCCCGCACCCGAGAAGGGACAAACCCGATGTCGCTCGAGCGCCCGCTCGCCCCGGATCCGTACGACCTGCTCCCCGCAGTGCCCTCCTTCACCCTCGAAAGCGACGACGTGGCCGACGGCCAGACGCTCGCGTCCACCTTCGTCCACGACAGCGCCGGCGGAGAGAACCTCTCGCCCCATCTGCGCTGGTCCGGCGCGCCCGCCGAGACCCGCGGGTACCTGGTGACCTGCTTCGACCCCGACGCCCCGACCGGGAGCGGCTTCTGGCACTGGCTCGCCCTCGACATCCCGGCGTCGGTCACCGAGCTCGCCCGGGGGGCGGGTGCGGCCGACGGATCCGGCCTGCCGCCCGGCGCCCTCCAGGTCCGCAACGACTTCGGATCGATCGGCTACGGCGGCGCGGCGCCGCCCCAGGGGGACCGCCCCCACCGCTACGTCTTCGCCGTGCACGCGCTCGACGCGGAGGCGCTCGGGCCCGACGCGAGCGCGAGCCCGGCCGTGGTGGGGTTCAACGCGACCTTCCACGTGATCGCCCGCGCGACGCTGCGCCCCGTCTACGCCCACTAGCGCCATGCCCGGTACCGGGCCCGCCGTCTTCGCCCTGGCGGCGGGCCGGAACCTCGGCGAGCGGATCGCCGGGTCGCTCGGGGTCGCGCTCATGCCGCTCGAGGAGCGCGACTTCGCCGACGGCGAGCACAAGGCGCGTCCGCTCGCGTCGGTCCGCCGGCGCGACGCGTACGTCGTCCAGTCGCTCCACGGGGACGCGCACGGGAGCGTCAACGACCGCCTGGTCCGGCTCCTCTTCTTCTGCGGGACGCTCCGCGACAGCGGCGCCGCCTCGGTCACGGTCGTGACCCCCTACCTCGGCTACGCCCGCAAGGACCGGCGCACCATGCCCCGCGACCCGGTCACGAGCCGCTACGTCGCCGAGCTGATCGAGGCGATGGGCGTGGACGCCGTCGTCGCGATGGACGTCCACAACCCGGCCGCCTTCGAGAACGGGTTCCGGTGCCGCGCCGAGCACCTCGAGGCCCGGGCCCTGATCGTGCGCCACCTGGTGGCGACCGTCGGCGGGGATCCCGTCGCCGTGGTCGCGCCCGACGCGGGGGGCGTCAAGCGTGCCGGCGCCCTGCGCACGGCGCTCGCCGGGGCGCTCGGCGCGCCGGTCACGAGCGCCTACGCGGAGAAGGCGCGCAGCGGCGGGGTGGTCACCGGCGACCTGTTCGCCGGTGACGTCCGTGGCCGGGTCGCCGTGATCGTCAACGACATGATCAGCACGGGTACGACGATCGTCCGCACGGCCCGGCGGTGCCGCGAGGGCGGGGCCACCGCGGTGATCGCCGCGGCGACTCATGCGGTCTTCGCCGAGGGCGCCGACGAGGCCCTCGCCGACGCAGCCCTCACGGGCGTGGTGGTTACCGACACGGTGGCGCCCCGTCCGCTGCGGGGACCGGCCGCCGCGCGGGTCACCGTGCTCGACACCGCGCCCTTCCTGGCCGAGGCGATCCGGCGCCTGCACGAGGGGGGCTCGCTCGTCGCGCTGAACGCACACGGACCGGCGGCGACCGCCACGCCCTGACGGCTCACGGTCGCCGGGAAGGCGTGGCGGCCGCGCGGAGCCGCGCCTCAAGGTCCGTGGGGAGGTCCCGATGTCAGTGTGGTGATGAGAGACGCCTCTCGGACGCTCCTGCTGTGGGCTGCGCTGCTGTCGCCCGGGCTCGCGTTCGCGGCGGTCGCGTCGCACGGTCCCCTCTCGTCCGTGCGGTGGGTCGAGCCCACCGCCGCGTTCGCCGTGATCGTGGCCTTGACCGCGCTCTGCCTCATCGGGGCGCTGTCGTGCTCGTCGTCGGCCGGCGCGCCGGCCTCGCCGAGATCGCGATCCTCGGGGCGGCGCTCGCCGTCCAGTCGTTCCTGTCGCTCGTCCACGGACTGACGGTCCCGGGGGTGCTGCTGGGCGACAACGACGCCGTCGTCCTCGCGGCCTTCATCTCGGTCCCGGCGGCCCTCGTGGTCGGCCTTCCGCTCCTGGCCCCCGCAGCGACCCCGCTCCGCCTCGTTGCGCGCCACTGGTGGTCATGGTGCGTCGCGGCCCTGAGCGCGGTCGCGATCGCGGGTCTCGCCCTTCTCCTGCGTCCCGACGCCGTGCCCGCGCCCACGCCGGGCAGCCCCTTCGTCGTCCTCGTGGCGGCGGCATCGCTGGCAGGGGTCCTCGTCCTTTCGTTGCGCCACCTGCGCCTCTACCGCCTCGGGAGACGCCGGGCCTCCCTCTGCGCGTCGGTGGGGTTCCTCTATCTCGGCCTGTTGACTCTCGTCTGGCTCGGAGCCGCCCCGTTCTCGCTGGGCTGGTGGGGCGCGCACGCCGCCGACGGCCTGGGCGTGCTCGCGGCTGCGCTGGGTCTGGTGCTCGCCCATCGTCGCGACGGGTCGATCGCCGCCACCCTCGCCCCGGTCGTCAACCGCGATCCTCTCGTGGCGCTCGAGCTCGGCCTCACTCCCGTAGTCCATCGGTTCATCGCCGCCCTCGAGGACAAGGACCTCGTGACGCGCGATCACGTCGTGCGCGTCGGTGAGCTGGCGATGAGGGTGGGCATCCGCGCGGATCTCGCGCCGGAGCGGATCCACGCGCTCGGCCTCGGCGCCCTGCTGCACGACGTGGGCAAGCTCAACGCGCCGACGCGGATCCTGCAGAAGGCCGGACCCCTCACCGACGAGGAGTTCGACCTCATGAAGAGCCACACCCTCTGGGGCGCGGAGATGATGATGTCCTCGCCGCTCCTCGCCGGTGCCGCCGAGTTCGTCCGCTGGCACCACGAGCGCGCCGACGGCACCGGATACCCCGACGGGCTCGATGACGACCGGATCCCCCTCGAGGCGGCCATCATCAGCGTGTGCGACGCATGGGACGCGATGACCTTCACCCGCCCCTATCGTCCGGGAATGGAGCACCAGAGGGCGCTCGGGATCCTGATCGAGGGCGCCGGTTCCCAGTGGAGACCGGATGCCGTCGGCCTGCTGGCCCGGGAGCTCGAGCAGAACGGGCCGATAGAGACCCCGCTGTACGACGGGATCGGCCGCGACGGGGCGCCCACGAGGGGGCCCGGCGAGCAGGGCCCGCCGGCCGTCTGCCCGGACGCGCTGCCCGCCGGCGTGTCCTAGCCCGCCGGCGGACCGGGAGGCAGGGGACCGGCCCCGGTGAGACGCCGCCTCCCTCAAGTCATCCGCCCTCCGTCCGACACCACTCGGGTGAGGAATACGTCTCCTGAGCAGGGGTCGCGCGACCGCATCCGCCCCGTGAACGCGGGCCCGTCGTGAGCGCCGCCGGCCGCCTGCGAGCCGCCGGCCGCTCGGCTTTCTCGCGCAGGCCGCCCCTCGGGGTGCTGGCGATCGCGATCCTGGTCGCGGGACTCAGCATCACCGCCTACGCGAGCGTCCAGCTCCGGAGCGGCATCGCCGAGGGCCAACGGCAGCGCCTTCTCAACGAGGCCGAGCAGACCACCAACCTGTTCGCCACGGTGGGGCAGTCGCTCCAGACGGTGCTCAGCACCGGCAGCGCCGTCGCAGCCGCGACCGACGGCCAGGACGATGCCTTCCGCCGCTCCATCGAGGCCCCCCTGAAGGGCGCCCCGATCATCACGAACGCCGCCCTCCTGGACCTGGATGGCGACCGGGTCGCGGTGCGTTCGATCGTGGGTCGCCGCCCCAGGCTCCTCGGGGGCTGCGACGCCGCGTGCGACGCGGGCGTCCGTGCGATCGCCGAGTCAGGGTCGATGAACCTCGTCACATCGGGCACGAAGGACGGCCTGCGGACGCTCGGGGTGGTGGGCGTGTCCGGCCCTGGCAGCGGATACGCCGTCTACTCGGAGATCAGCATCCCGGCGGCGCTCTACGGCTCCTCCGACGGTGGCACGGGTCCGGAGTACGCCGTCTACCTCGGCACGGAGGAGTCCGACTCGCTGCTCGTCGGCAGCACCACGAAGCTCCCGATCGAGGGCGAGCGGCTGGTCCAGCGGATCCAGCTCGCCGGCCAGCAACTGCTGGTGGTGTTCGGCTCGCGGGAGAAGAAGACCTTCGCCAACGAGTTCGGTCCGTGGATCCTGCTGGCGTCGGGAACGATCGTGTCGCTCCTGCTCGCCCTCCTGGTCGAGGCCATGCGCCGACGGCGCAACACCGCCCTCGGGCTCGTCGATGAGCTCACGGCCAAGAACACCGAGCTCGACGCCAGCGAGTCGGCCCTCCGTCACCAGGCCCTGCACGACCCGCTCACCGACCTCCCCAACCGGACGCTCTTCCGCGACCGCATCGAGCAGGAGATCCAGCGGGGCCGGCGCGCCGGCCAGTCGGCGGCCGTGATGATGATCGACCTCGACCGCTTCAAGGATGTCAACGACACGCTCGGCCACCAGAGCGGCGACGCGCTCCTGCTGGCGATCGCCCACCGGTTGCGGTCGTCGATCCGCGCCAGCGATACGGTCGCGCGGCTCGGCGGCGACGAGTTCGGAGTGCTCGCCCCCGGGATCGACGGCCCCGACGACGCGCTCGCGCTGGCGGACGCCCTCCACGAGGCCCTCGCGACGCCCGTGACCCTCGCAGGCCTCGACATCGAGGTGGCCGGAAGCATCGGCATCGCGCTCTTCCCGCGGCACGGTGAGGATGTCGAGACCCTGATCCGCCACGCCGATGTGGCGCTCTACCGCAGCAAGGAGTCGCACTCCTCGGTCGTGTACAGCGCGGAGGAGGATCACTACTCCCCCACCCGGCTGCGGCTGCTGACAGGCCTGCGCCAGGCCATCGTGAACGGCGAGATCGTCGTCAACTACCAGCCGCAGGCCGGGGCCGCGACCCCCGGGATCCGCGGAGTCGAGGCGCTGGTGCGCTGGGAGCACCCGGAGCTCGGACTGATCATGCCGGACCAGTTCATCCCGCTCGCCGAGCACACCGACCTGATCCGCCCGCTCACCTTCCACGTGCTCGACACCGCCATCGCGCAGTGCCGCGCCTGGAGCGACGCCGGCTGGCGCGTCGGCGTCGCGGTCAACGTCACCGGGCGGGACATCCTCGACGCGACCTTCCAGGACGACGTCGTCGGGTGCCTTCGCCGGCACGGCGTCGCGCCCGGCATGCTCGAGCTGGAGATCACCGAGAACACGATCTTCTCCGACCCGCTGCGCGCCAGCGCCGTGCTCTCGCAGCTCAGCGACCTCGGCGTGCGGATCGCCATCGACGACTTCGGCGCGGGCAACTCGTCGCTGGGCTACCTGGCCCGGCTGCCGGTGGACGTCCTCAAGATCGACAAGTCGTTCGTGCTCGACATGGACGCGGGCGGAAGCGCGGCGGCCATCGTCCGCTCGACGATCGAGCTCGGCCACAACCTCGGCTTGGAGGTGATCGCGGAGGGCGTTGAGACGGAGGCGCTGCGCCGCGCGCTGGTCGAACTGCGCTGTGACTCGATCCAGGGGTTCCTGCTCGGCCGGGCGATGTCCCCGGGCGACGTGGAGGTTCTCTTCGGAGAGCGGCGGCCTGCGGCGGCGCACACCCCGCACGGAGTCGCCTGACGGATGCCCCTCGCGGCTGGTGTGTCAGTGGCGCCGTGGCGCTGACGCGGGGGCACGGGGCCGGCCGGAACGGCTAGGGCGGACCTGCGTCGCCCGTCAGCAACCCCACGCCGGACAGCCGCTCGAGGGCCTCGACGACCTCCGGACAGAATTGGCCGCCGGCGCAGCGGCGGACCTCGGCGATCGCCGCATCGGCGGAGATCGCGGCGGCATGGGGACGCCCTCTGGTCATCGCGTCCCAGGCCTCGGCGACCGCGAGGACACGCCCACCCTGGGGGATGTCGTGCGCCGTGAGGGCGTCGGGGTAGCCGGTGCCGTCCATGCGCTCGTGGTGCGCCCGCAGCCAGGCGACCTGCTCCGCGTCGAGGACGCTTGAGACGATCTCGGCACCCAGGGACGGGTGGAGCCGGACCTGGGCGAGCTCCTCCTCCGAAAGCCGGCCGGGCCGATAGAGGACCGCGTCGGGGATCCCGATCTTGCCGACGTCGTGCAGCAGACCCGCCTCTCGAAGACGGGTCAGCCGCTCGGCCTCCCACCCGAGCGCCGTCCCGAGCCGGACGGCCAGGTCGGCGACCCGCTCGGAGTGGCGCGACGTGCTCGAGTGCTTCGCATCCACGATCCGGGCGAGGGAGAGCATGGTGCCCATCATCTGGGCGCGTCCCAGCCGCTCGATCCGCTCTCCCGGGCTGCCCGCACGCTCGACCTCGGGCGCGTAGCGGAAGCAGAGGTTGCGGCCGCTCGACTTGGCCCAGTAGAGCGCCTGGTCGGCGAGCCGGAAGAGGCCGGCGGGGTCGGAGGCCCAGCCGATGTCGCAGACACCGGCGGAGATCGTGATCGCGCCCGCGGTGGCAAAGGGCGTCTCGGCGATCAGCGCTCGGGCCCGCTCGACGGCCTGCCAGGCGTCCAGCGCATCGCAATCGGGGAGGATCCAGGCGAACTCCTCGCCCCCGACGCGGGCGATCAGGTCCCCGGTTCGGGCCTGGGAGGCCAAGCGGCGAGATGCCTCGCGCAGGACGTCGTCGCCGACGTGGTGCCCGAAGCGGTCGTTGACCCGCTTGAAGTGGTCGAGGTCCATGATCGCGAGCGCCAGAGGACGACCGTGGCGACGGGCGCGCTCGAGCTCCTCGCCCAGGCGCTCGTGGAAGACGCGGTGATTGGGCAGGCGGGTCAGCGGATCGGTGGCGGCGCGTCGCTCGAGTTCGGAGCGCTGCTCTGCGCTCGCGACGGCAACGCCCGCAAGCTCGGAGAAGCGCAGCAGGCGCTCCTCGGCGTCTTCGGGGATCGCGTCGGCGCGCGGACTGGTCGCAACCACGGCGCCCCAGAGGGACCCGTTGACGAAGACCGGCGCGCCGACCGAGCTGAGGACGCCCGACGCGACGACGGCCCGCGCCATCGAGTTGTCGAGGGCACGGTAGTCATCGACGCGCGCCGGAGCGCCGGTGCGATGGATGCGGGTGAGCACCGTGTCCTCCTCGAGCGGCACGTGATCGAGGGCACCGCCGCCGGGAAAGGGGATTCCGTCCTTGGACCAGCGCGCCTCGAGGACCGCGGCACCGTCCTCGTAGCGGCCGACCGCTCCGACCTCGAGATCGAGCAGGCCGCCGACCTCCCCGGCGACCCCCCGGAGGACCGTCTCGCGCGGCTCGGAGCGGGCGATCATCGCCGCCAGGCGGCCGAAGGCCTCGTGCTCGCGCACCCGGCGGTCGAGCCGCTCACGGTCGGAGGCATTGGCGATCGCCAAGCCCACCAGGGAGGCGAAGTGCCCGAGGCGCTCCTCGTCGCCGGGCGCGAAATCGTCCCCGTGCGTGCGTGCGGCGAGAATCGCCCCCCATAGGCGGCCCTCGGCGATCACCGGGGCCGCGATGCCCCAGCGAAAGCCCTGCCCGTCCATGCGGCGCCGAGTCGGATCCGCGTGCGGGAGATCGTCATAGGAGACGCGCACGGGCGCCCCGTTGCGTGCCACGGAGGGCACCGCGCCCTCACCCCCCAGGGCGAATCGGGTACCGATTCGCCCTGGGGGCTCGCCAGCTGTGCCGATCACGACCGAGACGTCGTCCTCCAGGCGCCAGAGAACCCCCGACTGCGCGCCGAAGAGCTCACAGATCTCGGCCGCCACGAGGCCGAAGACCTCCTCAGGGGGGGTGGCGCGCGCGGTCGCCTCGGCGACGCGACGAAGGGCCGCCTGCTCCCGTGCGCTTCCCGCGTCGCTTGTCATGGTGCGTCGATCGCCATACGAGAGACCTCGTGTGCCGGGCAGCGGCTCAACCGCAAGCGGACCGTCGGCGAGTGTAGGCGGTGGATCGCCTGAGCGCGACCGCGAGATCGGGCCACCCGGGGGCGAAGCTCCGGCAGAATGGGCCGCCCACCGGCCAGGTCCGTCAGAGGCGCATCGAGGGCTGGGCCGTGCTGGTGCCTCCGGGCTTGGTCGCCGTCGGAGCCCTCGCGCTGCTGCCCCCGATCATCGCCGCCAGCGAGGGGATCGCGGCTGCCGTCGCCACCAACCTCGTCTATCCCCTGGGTGACCTGCTCATCCTGGCGCTCCTGGGCGGGCTGGTCGGCGTGATGGGATGGCGCCCGCGACGGGCGATGGGCTGAAAGCGCCGGACGCGCGCGCTCACCAGGAGCACGATTCCGACGTAGGCCAGGGGGTAGAACGCCAGATAGAGCCCGTCGGCGATCGACGGGAACGGTGGCTCCTCGATCTGTGAGAACACCCACCACGAGTAGATCTCCCCGGACGACCAGCGCAGGACGCCGGTACCGATGAATGCCCATGCCAGCCGCTCCGCCCGCACGAGAACCACGCGGGCCAGGATGCCGAGCGCCACCAAGGAGCATGAGCGACGAGTAGAGCCATCCGTCCAGCAACTCGAAGCGCGAGCGCTCGTGCCCACGCCGAATCCGACGTGGACGCCGAAGACGGCGAGGGCGATCAGGAGAATGGCCCACAACGAGATGACCGCTGCGCGCGAGCCGCGGCCGAGGTTTCCGGGGAGATTCACCCCAGCACCGGCAGGCCGGCCGGCACACGTGAGAGGCGGGCGCGAGGCGGCGCACGTCCCGGGATCCCAGACGAGGGCAGCGAGCGGGGGGATCTGAACGTGCCCGCTGCCCGGGCGCAGCACCGCCGTCGTGACGCCGAGCACGGCGTCGACGGGCGGCTACCGCGTCGCCCGTCCCGAAACCCCGCCCGCGGGTTCTCCCGCACGTCCGACAAGGGGTGCATCGATGCGGAGGATTCAGTAGGTTCCGGCCCATGAGATCCAGGGTCTCCATCGCCGCGGCTGCATGGGTCCTGCTCGCCTCGCTCGGGGCCGCGCAGGCCGCCGCGACGCCCCAGATCACCGGCGCGGACGGTGATGTGTGGACCGTGACGAGCCCCGTGCCCACCTACGAGCTGACCGCGGCCGCCGGAGCCATCGGCGACCAGATCTCCTGGGCCGTCAACGGCGGCTCGCCGAACTCGGGAGCGTCGCCGCTCACCGTGAAGCTGCCGGGCATCGCCGACGGCCTCCACACGCTGTCGGCCACCGATCTCGACCCGCTCGGCCTGGACCCGGCCCAACGGACGTTCCGCGTCAACCTGACCCCGCCGAAGATCACCGTGAACCGTCCGGCGAGCGGCGCCCAGATCGACCTGAACGCGGCGCTCACCGCCGAGTTCGCCTGCGAGGACGCCGTGAGCTGCACCGGCACCGTCGCCTCCGGGGCGGCGATCAACACGGCGACCGCCGGCTCCGCGACGTTCACCGTGCGCGCGACCGACGACGTCGGCAACCAGGCGATCAGGATCGTCTACTACGTCGTGAGGGGGCCCACGCAACCGACGCCGGTGGGAAGCGCCGTGCTGCCCTCCGCGCCCGTCAGCCTCGTGCAGACGCCGACCGTGGGCACGACCGCCGCGCCGCGGCCCTACCGCCCCCGAACTCTGAACGCCCGCGCGCTGCGCCCGAGGGTCGGCGTGAGGCTGCCCACGCGGAGGCCTCTGCTGCGCTGGCCCGGCCGCAAGGGCGCGCGGCTCTACAACGTCCAGATCTTCCGGCTCCGCGGGACGAGGGCGACGAAGGTCGTCTCGATGTTCCCCCGCAGGCACAGGCTGCGCGTGCCCGCCCGGCGGTTGGCGTACGGGAAGACCTACTTCTGGCGCGTCTGGCCCTACGTGCGCGGCAAGTACACATCGCGGCCCCTGGGCCTGAGCTACTTCACGGTCCGCCCGAAGCCGAAGAAGCGCTGAGGGACCGCTCGGCCCGAATCAGACGAGCGGCGGCGGCGTCCTCTCGGCGCCGGCCGGGAGGGTGGGGTCCCAGCCGCAGACCTCGCAGACGTGACCGAAGGCCGAGCGGGCGAAGTCGAGCACCAGCCCCCGGGGATCGGCCGCCGAGCGGACGTCGCAGGTCGCCGCCCAGTCCTCGTAGCGCGGCAGGGTCGGACGATGAGAGGACATGCCGGCGATGCTCGCCGCAGGGGTGCATCGCCGGCATGTCCTCTCAGTCCCCGTCGCCTCCCAGGAAGATCCCCATCGACATCGCCGCCAGGACCGCGACGGGCATGAGCAGGGCCGACGCCTCGGTGACGCTCATGAGACCGATCGCGATGAAGACGAAGGCGGCGATGACGACCGCGGCGAACAGCCCGAACACACCGCGCAGGAGCCACGCCTGCATGGCCGCGCGCGTCATCGGGGGCTTCTGCGCCCGCAGCCGGCGGGAGACCATCCAGCCGCTGGCCCCGGACAAAGCGTGATTGAGGACCTCGGCGCCCATGGAGGGCTCGCCCGTGGTCCGCGCGGTGTCGGTCGGCTTCGCGGCCCCGCGGCCATCGTGCGGAGCGGAGCCGTTCACGGCCACCTCCGGAGGAAGGCCGAGTTGCTCCAGCGCGCTCTCGTGCATCGGATCCCCCCATCGTCGCGTCGCCGGTCCGCCGTGCGGACCGATCGCTCGGTGCGTCTGATGTCCCATCAGTTCTGCACGGGCGCCCATCGACCTCCCGGGCCGGTGGCGGCCCGGTCGCCCGGCGATGTCAGGCCGCGGGCGGCCCCGCGCGCGCGGCGCCCAGCGCGCGCCGCGCGGGGCCGATCGACCGGGCCGCGGCGCGGATGTCGCGCCACGGATCGCCGCCGTCCGCCAGCCGCGCGCCGATCGTCGCGACCGTCCAGGCCCGGGGTTCGAGGGCTGGATCGTCGAGCTCCTCCCAGCGCACGGGCGTCGCGACGGGCGCGGTCGGCAGGGGCCGCACGGCGTAGGGCGCCACGGAGTGCTGGGCGTAGCGCGTGCGGTTGATGTCCACGTAGATCCGCTCAGCCCGGTTCTCGCGGTGGAACTCGGTGGTGAGCGTGTCCGGATCCTGCTCCACGAGGGCGGCCGCGACCTCGCCGGCGAAGGCCCGCACCTCGCCGAAGCCGGCCGTCCGGCGCAGCGGGGTCACAACGTGCAACCCGCGGGAGCCGGTCGTCATGGCGAAGGGCTCCATGCCGATGCCGCGCAACAGCGCGCCGAGCCGGCGCGCGGCGGCGCGCACCTGGTCGAAGTCCTCCGTCGTGGGGTCGAGATCGAAGACCAGCCGGTCGGGCCGCTCGAGCATGTCGACCCGGCTCGTCCACACGTGGGGTGTGATCACGTTCTGACCGGCGAGGTAGACCAGGGTGGCCGCGTCGTCGGCGACGACGTGGCGGACCGTGCCGCCCTCGCGCTTCGGAACCTCGGTGGTGGCGATCCAGGAGGGGAAGTGCCGGGGCGCGTTCTTGATGAAGTACCCCTCCCCCTCGATCCCCCTGGGGAAGCTCTGAAGCGCCAGCGGGCGCCCGCGCACATGGGGGACCATCACCTCGGCCACGTCGGCGTAGTGGCGGGCGACGTCCATCTTCGTGAGCCCGGCGGCGGGGAAGACGACCCGGTCGGCGTGGCTGATCGGGATCGTCCGCCGCCCGAGGGTGATCGCATCGCTCACTCGCGCACCACCTCCTCCGCGGCCTTGTCTTCGCGCTGCCCCAAGTGGCGCGGGTGGCGCAGCCGGCCGTCGCGCGTCCACTCCGTGACGCCGATCTGCGCGATCAGGCGCAGCTCCACCCACGTGGCGAGGCGGAGTCGCGGCGCGTCGGCGAAGGGCAGCGTGGCGCGGCGCAGGGACAGACGCCCCGCCAGGTCGCGCAGCGTCGCGCGGGTGAGGCCGGTGCCGACCCTTCCGGCGTAGCGAAGGCGCCCGTCGGCGTAGTGGCCGACGGGCAGCGCGCGCTCGGCGTCCGAGAGCTTGGCGAACGGATCCACGCTGAACCGCCTTACCGCTGGATCGGGGCCCCGATCCTGACGGCCCGGGCGTCCCGCGTCACCCACGGGCGCTCCCGACGGCGCCGCGGCGGCGATGACCGCCGCCGCGACCCGGCAGGGAGCAAGGAGCCGGGGACGTCAGCCGGGGACGTGCCGCCCGATCTCGCGAAGCTCCGCCATCACCTTGCGCAGCTGCTCCATCAGGCTCGGAATCGTGGGGTAACCCATCGCGTTCACTGTCGCCGCCTCCCGTCGGGCCGCCCGGATGGCGGCCTCCACACCTGATATCGGCGGATCGGGCCGACAGCGCGACCGGGCCCGGAGGGCCGGGTCGTCCGGATGCAGGGGACGATCGTCCGCTCCCCGCCCGGGCACCGGCATGATGTGGGGCGGGCCCGGCGCACGAGGCCGCCGGCCGACCGGGGGACGACATGGGCGACGACGAGGACCTGGGCCGCTTCCGCGGCGACGTGCTGCGGCTGACCGGCGCGCGCGATCTCGCCGATCTGCGGCTCTCGCCCGTGATCGCGCGGCTCGAGGCCGACCTCGCCGCGGTGGCGCGCCTGCGGATCGGCCTCGACCGCGACCCGGTCCGCCCGCGCACGCGCGCCGAGGTGGCCGAGGCCCTCGGCCTCGGCGGCGCCCGCATCGACGAGATGGTCGCCGCCCTCGAAGACGACGTCCTCGTCGCGCTCGGCCCCGTCTCCTGACGGCGGCCGCCCGCGCCGCCGTCCCCGATCAGATCGTGGGGGCCGCCGCCTGCGCGGTCGTGATCATCCGGCAGGTCCCCGTGCCGGCGCAGGCCTCGCACTCGGCAGCCTCGCCCCGGACGTGGGCGAGGCAGTGCTCGACGCGCGCGTTGACCACCTCGGCCATCAGCGGATGGAGTCCGAAGGGAGCGGCCACCAGATATGTGATGCCGGGGTGGCGGGAGGCGGCCTCCTCGACGAGCGCCGGGATGTCCTGGCGCCAGTGCCTGCCGGGCAGCAGGAAGTACGGCGACACGACGACCGTTCGGGCGCCGCGCGCCACGCAGGCGTCGAAGGCGGTCGCGATGGAGGGCTCGGCCAGCTCCATGTGGGCGGCCTCGACGATCTCGTACGGCACCGCATCGCGCACCATGACCACCATCTCCTCGAGCATCTCGTTGCTCTCGGCCCGGCGCGAGCCGTGGTCGACGACGATCAGGCCGATGGGCCCGTCTGCTTCATTCGCGGTCACATCCAGATCGTAGGGATCGGGGGCGCCGGTGCGCCACCCCATCCGACCGGGCCCCCGGCGCACCGATGTGACACCGCCACAGCCGAGGGCGCCCCTAGAGTGCCGGCCGGTGGCCACGCGGCTCGAATCTCGGGGGGAAGCGGCCGACGGAGAGGGAATGCCCCTCGCCCCAGCGAGCCGACGCGAGATCCGTTCCCGGCGGGTGCGGAGCGGACGGGCCGCGACCACGGTCCACGTCGCGGTCTATCGGCGGGCGCTGGTCTCGGCGACGGTCGTCGCGCTGCCGGCCCCGGAGCCCCTGCACGCGTGGTGCACGCGATCGGGCGTCACCGACGCCCTCGTGGGCGGGTTCTTCGTGACCCCGGCGGGACCCGCGCTCGGCGAGGTCTGGCGCGAGGGGCGGCGCGTGCCCACCGCGCCCTTCGATCCCCTCTTCGCCGCCGCGCGCGCGTGCCTGCACGTGGAGGGGGACCGGCTGACGATCGCCCCGCTCGCCGCCCTGCCCCGGACGCCCGCGGGCGACCTGCTGCAGGCCGGGCCGGCCCTGGTCTCCGACGGACGGCCGATCGTCCGTGATGGCGAGGACCGCGAGGGGTTCTCGGCGGGCAGCTCCCAGTTCGACTCGGACATCACGGCGGGCCGGCATCCCCGCGCCGCGATCGGGCTGGACGACACGCGGCTGCTCGCCGTCGCCACCGAGGGGCGCGCGCCCGGCGAGGCCGGGCTCACGCTCGCGGACCTCGCGAGGCTGATGGCCGAGCTCGGCGCGCGGGAGGCGATCAACCTCGACGGCGGCGGCTCCACGTCGCTCGTGGTGGACGGGCGCCTCGTGAACCGCCCCCGCGAGGCCGACGGCCGCGACATCCACGGCGGGCGCGCCCTGCTCACGGCGGTCGCGTTCGTCGACCGTCCTCAGCCTCCGGCGGCCTCGGCGTAGATCCCGGCCACGGTGTGGGCGATGTTGACCCACGAGAATCGCTCGCGGGCCCGGCGGCGCCCGTTCTCGCCCCGGACGGCCCTCTCGCCGGCGTCGGACGCCGCGGCCACCAGGGCGCGGACGAGGTCCTCCTCGTCGTCGGGAGCCACCAGCCACCCGCACCGATCCGGTGACGCCGGATCGTCGTCGATGTAGGTCGGCGGCGCGGCGGCGCGGCAGGCGATGACCGGCAGGCGCATCGCCATCGCCTCGACGTAGACCTGCCCGAAGCGCTCGGCCACCGACGGCACGGCCAGCACGTCGCCGCACGCGAGCACGTCGGCCAGCTCGGCGTGCGAGCGCCAGCCGGCGAGGAAGACCTCGTGGCCCCAGGGGGAGCGCGCCGCGGCCTCGGCGGGGTGCTCCCCCTCCCACTCGCCCGCGGCGCCCCCCACCAGCACCAGCGGGAGCGGCCGCCCCAGGGCGGCCCGCGCGCGGGCGTGGGCGCGCACCAGCAGGGCGGCTCGCTTCACGGCGGTGAAGCGCCCGACGTAGAGGAGCACGACGGCGTCCGGATCGACCAGCGGCGCGATCTGCTCGGCGGAGTAGGCCACCTCGCCGGGGCTGGGGTTCGCAGGCGACCAGCCGCGCGGCTCCTCGCACAGCCAGTGCCGGAAGAGGTCGGCGCGCTGCTCCGGGCTCGCGCGCGGGCCGCTGAAGAGGCCGAGGTGGACGCCATTGGGGACGACCTCGAGACGCCCGGGGTCGATCCCGAGGAGACGCTCGGCGTCCACCCGCGAGGGCTCCGACGACACGATCACCCGCGCCGACCCCCGGGCCCACCGTCGCATGCGCTCGCGCCAGCGCGCCTCGTACGCCCAGGAGGCCCCGGCATCGGCCTCGTCGAGCATCAGGAGTTCCGTGCCGTGCAGGTGGGTGACGACCGGCAGCCCGGGCCGCAGGCGCGCGATCGCGTCATGCGCCGGGGTCAGGTGATGCAGGTGCGCCACCTCCACGCCCTCGAGTACGCCGGGACTTCCCAGTATGCGCGTCCACTCGTCGGCGAGGTGGCCGGCGACACGGTCGTCGAGGCCGGCGAGGATGCGGTCCGGCGCTCCCGGCCGGTCCTCGTAGGACGGGTGCATCGGGGGCGAGGCGAGGAGCGGGTCGGGCGCGGCGAGCGCATCGTCGTAGGGGACGGCGACCAGGTCCGCCTCCGGCCCGAAGAACGTCCGCGCGTTGCCGGGCTCCCCCGGCCCGCCGAGCGAGCCGGCGACGATCCGCGTGCTCCAGCCCGCGCCCGGAAGCTCAAGGCCGAGGTAGCGCACGACCTGTGCGGAGCCCCCACGGGGGAAGAAGACGAGGACCTGCAGGGATTTCCGCAACGTCAGGCGGACCCTAGCGCGAAGTCGGTGGTGCCGGGTGGGCACGTCGCGCGGGCCGGATGTCCGCGGGCGACACCGTGTGGTGTGGGTGGGCCCGGCAACGGGTAGCGGCGCGCCACAGCGCGCCGCCGGCGGGGGCGCCCGGCCGCCCGGGCCCCTCCACCCCGGGGGTAGATTCGACCCGGACACCGAACCCGACAGAAGGCCGCGCGCCATGGACGCCCCCTATTCGCACATCGCCTGCTGCTATGACGGCTCGGCGGCCTCCGAGGGCGCCGTGGCCGAGGGGCGCCGGCTCCACGGGGCCGGCGGCGGACGCCTCAGCGTGGTTCACGTCTACCACGACCCGCCGCTCTACGGCGGGCTCTACGACCCCGACCTCGGGGCCCTCCGCGAGACGGCGCGCACGTGGTTCGAGGAGCGCGCGTCCGCGTGGCCGGGGGCCGAGGCGGTCTTCCGGATCGGCGCGGCCACCGTGGAGCTCGACCGCTGGATGGAAGAGGAGCGGCCCGACCTGGTGATCACCGGCGTCCACCACGGGGCGGCGCACCGCGCCGTGCTCGGGAGCGTGACGAGCCACCTCGTCCACCACGGCCCCTGCCCCGTGCTGGTGATCCGGGTGCCGGAGGAGACCGACTGAACGAGATGGTGGCGCACGGCCGCCAGCCGTGCGCCACGGCGCAGTAGTCGACCACCCCGGTGACCGTGGCGACGCGGATTCGCCGCCCTGGGGGCCCGCGTAGGGTCGCGCCACACCGTGCGCACGCTCCCGGAATCCCCTGCGACCGGGCTCTCCAGCGAGGAAGCCCGCTGGCGCCGTGCCGCGACCGGCCCCAATGCGATCGTCGAGGCCGCGGGCCGCTCGCCTCTGCGCGAGCTCCTCGCGAACTTCGTCCAGCTCTTCGCGCTGCTGCTCTGGGGCGGGGCCGCCCTCGCGCTCATCGGCGGGATGCCGGCGCTCACCGCGGCGATCATCACCGTGATCGTGGTCAACGCGATCTTCGCGTTCGTGCAGGAGCACCGCGCCGAGCGCGCCGTGGCGGCGCTGCGGCGGTTGCTGCCGGTCCGCGTCCGGGTGCGGCGCGACGGCGCGATCCAGGAGATCGCCAGCGAGGACGTGGTGCCGGGGGACCTGCTGCTGCTCGCGCCCGGCGATCGTGTGGCCGCCGACGCGGACCTGGTCCGCACGGCGGGGCTGCGCGTCGACGAGTCGGCGCTCACCGGCGAGTCGTATCCCGTGGAGCCCGACGCGCACGTCTTCGCGGGCACCTGGGCCACCGCCGGGACGGCGGAGGCGCTGGTGACCGCCACGGGGATGGGCACGCGATTCGGGCGGATCGCCGCCCTCGCCCAGAGCACCCGCCGGGAGCGCAGCCCCCTGGAGCGCGAGCTCGACCGTGTGACCCGGATGGTCGCGGTGATGGCGATCTCGATCGGAGCGCTCTTCTTCGTCGTGGCCGGGTTCGTGGGGATGAGCCTGTCCGACCGCTTCCTGTTCGCAATCGGTGTGATGGTGGCGCTGATCCCCGAGGGCCTCCTGCCCACCGTGACGCTCGCGCTCGCCATGGCGACCCAGCGCATGGCCGGGCGCAACGCGCTCGTGCGCCGTCTGTCGGCGGTGGAGACGCTCGGCGAGACGACGGTCATCTGCACCGACAAGACGGGGACCCTCACCGAGAACCAGATGACCGTTCAGCGCATCTGGACGCCGGGCGCCGAGCTCGCCGTCGAGGGGGTGGGCTACGAGCCCTTCGGGCGCTTCCTGGACGCGCAGGAGGTGGTGGAGCCCGCCGCGGTGCACGAGCTGCTGCGCGCCGGCCTGCTCTGCTCCGACGCGCGGCTCATGCACGGCGAGGGCGGCTGGACGATCGTGGGGGATCCCACCGAGGCGGCGCTCGTCGTGGTCGCCGAGAAGGGCGGGCTCCGGCACGAGCGGCAGGCGGCGCTCGCGCCGCGGCTCTTCGAGCTCCCGTTCAGCTCCGAACGCAGGCGGATGACGACGGTGCACCTGGTCGGGGGCGAGCGGATCGCCTACGCGAAGGGGGCCGCCGAGGTGCTGCTGCCGCTCACGTCGCTCCCGGCCGGCGACCGGGCGGCGGCCCTCGCCGCGGCGGGTGCGATGGAGGCCGATGCGCTGCGCGTGCTGGCCGTCGCGCGGCGCGTGCTGCCCGCGGACGGCGGGGACGACGCGGGTGCGATCGAGCGCGACCTGGAACTGCTCGGCCTGGTCGGCATGACGGACCCGCCCCGGCCGGAGGTGCCCGACGCCGTGCGCCGCTGCCATGAGGCGGGCATCCGCATCGTCATGGTCACCGGCGACAGCGGTTCGACCGCCGAAGCCGTCGCCCGGCACATCGGTCTCGTCCGCGGGCCCGCGGACATCATCACCGGCGAGGAGCTCGCGAGCCTCGACGACGACGCCCTGCGCCGCCGCCTCGCCGAGGGCGAGGTCGTCTTCGCGCGCATCGACCCCGAGCAGAAGCTGCGCATCGCTCAGCGGCTGCGCGCCGACGGCGCGGTGCTCGCGATGACCGGCGACGGCGTGAACGACGCGCCCGCCCTGAAGCACGCCGACATCGGCATCGCGATGGGGCTGGGCGGCACGGAAGTCGCCAAGGAGGCGGCCGACCTGATCCTGATCGACGACGACTTCGCCTCGATCGTGGCCGCGGTGGAGGAGGGGCGGGCGGTCTACGACAACATCCGGCGCTTCGCCGGGTACCACTTCTGCTCGAACGTCGGCGAGCTCGTCCCGTTTCTGGTGTGGGGGATCACGGGCGGGGCCATCCCGCTCCCTCTGGTCGTGATGCAGGTGCTCGCGATCGACCTCGGCACCGATCTCCTGCCGGCGATCGCCCTCGGAACCGAGCGGGCGGAGCCGGGGACGATGTCGCGGCCCCCGCGCCGCCGCTCGGAGCGGTTGCTCGACCGCGGGGTCCTCGGGCGGGTGTTCGGCTGGATCGGCCCCCTCGAGGGCCTGGCGGCCATGGCGAGCTTCCTGTTCGCCTACTCCCTCGCCGGCTGGCGGCCGTGGGATGCGTTCGCCGACTCGGGCCCCCTCTACCTGGAGGCCACGACGATGACCATGGCCGGGATCATCATGGGCCAGGTCGGCGCCGGGCTGGCGTGGCGCACCAACCTGCAGCCGGTCAGGTCGATCGGCCTCCTGACCAACCGCCTCCTGCTGATCGGCATCGCCCTCGAGGTCGCGATGATCGCGCTGCTGGCCTACACGCCAGGCCTCGACGACCTCTTCCACACCTCGGCGCTGGGGCCCTGGCACTGGCTCTTCCTGCTGCTGTGGCCGCCGCTCGTGCTGGGGGCAGAGGAGGCGCGCAAGGCGCTGGTGCGGGCGCGACGCCGCCCACCGGACGGGGCGCCGCCGACCCAGGTCGCCACTGCCGGCCCGCAGTGACCGCGTCCGGCGACGCGCGCGCTCTCGCCGCGGTGTCGAGCGCCACCGGGGCGCGCTCGTCACTGCCCGCTCATTTCCCGAGCCGGAAGTCCGTCTGCGGTTCCCGGGCGAATCCCATCGCGTGGCAGTCGGGGACTGCCACGCAATTCCTGGCTCAGGGCATTAGGTTGGGCAGAGACGCCCGCACCCGAACCCTGGGAGGACCCATCCCCGAATCGACCGCACTCGACGGCGCGCTGATCGACAGCGTGCTCCCTCGGCCCTCAGCCCGATCGGTGGCCATCGCAACGGAGGTCGCGCTCGTCGGCGTCGGCGTCGGCCTGATGACCGTCGCCTCGCAGATCGCCATCCCCTGGTACCCGGTGCCGCTGACCGGCGGCACGTTCGGTGCGCTGCTGATCGGCGGCCTGTTCGGCCTGCGGCGTGCGTTCCTCACGCTCGCCATCTACCTCGGTGTCGGCGCGGCCGGCCTCGGAGTCTTCGCCGACTGGAGCGGCGGGTGGGACTACGTCACCGGCGCGACCGGCGGATACCTGGTGGGCTACCTCGCCTGCGCGATGATCGTGGGCGCGTTCGCCGACCGCGGCGCCAGCAGGAGCGTGATGACGATGATCGGAGTGATGGTGGTCGCCAACGCCGCGATCTACGCGTTCGGCGCGTCGTGGCTGGCCAACTGGACCCCGCCGGGCGCCGACGAGGCCCTCGGCTGGCGATCGGCCTACGAGCTGGGCATCCAGCCGTTCGTGCCGGGCGACGTCGTCAAGCTCCTCGCCGCGGCCTGCCTGCTGCCGGGCGGCTGGGCCCTGCTGCGCATCCTCGAGGGGAAGACGAAGGACGCGTAGGGACGCGGCCCCGGAGCGTTCAGCGCCAGTCGAAGTACTCGCGGTGGATGTTCCGGGGCGATACGCCCGCGACGCGCATCTGGGACTGGAAGGTGCGCAGCATCCCCTGGGGCCCGCACATGAACACCGACAGATCGCCGGCGGGGCCGCCCGCCGTGGCCAGCACCTGCTCGGTGGTGAGCCTGCCGGTCACACTGGTGTCGATCAGGTGGGCGCTGAGCGAATCGTGGCGCTCGGCGATCTCCCTGATCTCGTCGGCGAAGGGCGCGTCACCGTCGACCGCGTAGAAGAAGTGGACCCGCCGTGAGAAGTGCCCGTCGAGGGAGCGCAGCCAGCTGAGGAACGGGGCCACGCCGACACCTCCGGCGATCCAGACCTGGCGGTCGGTGCCCTTCGCGTGGCTGAAGCGCCCGTGCGGGCCTCCGATGACGGCGGGCATCCCGGGCTCGAGGATGTCCCGCAGCCGCGAGGTGTAATCGCCCAGCGCCTTGACCGTCACCCGGACCACGCCCTCGTGCGGCGCGCTCGCGATGGTGAAGGGGTGCCGGTGCCAGCCATCCTTGCTCTCGATGTAGACCATGGCGAACTGCCCGGGGGTGAAATCGACGTGCCTGCCGAGCGGCGCCAGGGTGATCTCCACCAGGGCGTCGTCGATCGTCCGGACGCCGTCGATCTGGTAGTCGTGCAGCGAGAGGAAGAAGCGCGCGAGGAGCTCGCGGTAGACGTAGAAGCCGAGGCCGATGCCGCCGATGGCGACGTAGCTCCAGCGCAGCGCGGGGGCGTCGTCGAAGGGGGATCCGTCGAGCAGCCCGTGCACGAAGCCCGCCGCGACGAAAAGGCCGGTGGTGCGGTGCAGGGCGCGCCAGCGCTCGTAGCCGCCGAAGATCCGGCGCACGTCCCTGACCAGCGGTGCGTCGCGGGCCGCGACCACGAGGCTGCGAAACGGCCCGGGCACGATCGAGCGCCACCGGGGCAGGATCGCCCAGAGGGCAAGGCCCAGCATCCCGATCGCGCCGATCGCGCCCAGCGGCCCGCCGAGCGACGTGCCCCCCTCCGGGTTGGAGGAGAGGAGGATGTGGGGCGCGAGCAGCACCAGGCCGGTGATGGCCGCGCGCCGATGCCAGACGGCCGCCCGGTCGATGCCGTCGAACCACTCCTCGACCCACGGCAGGGTCGAGATCAGCACCAGGCCGATCGACAGCAGGAGGATCGATTCGGCACCGAGGAACTGGCCGCCGTACGAGCCGGTCGATTCGCCTGAGGGCCTGGCGATGATCCACAGGACGGCGTTCGCCACGACCAGGAGGCCGATCGTCGCGGGGCCGACCTCACGGGCGGCGGGGCGCAGGCGCATCAGGGTCACCGCGTGAAGATACTCCGGCGTCGCCGCCACCCGGCGTTGACGGCCGCGGCGGCAGGCGCGATGCTCCGCGCGATGTCTGGCCCGATCCTCGGCGGCGTCGTGCTCAACCTCGCCGCGGGGGGCGTGGTGGATCCCGCCGAGCGCCTCGAGCGGATCTACGAGTGGCGGGTCGTGCGGACGGCCTTCTGGCTGAAGGCGCTCGCGGTGGGCGTGGCCGCCGTTCTGGCCCCCCTGCTGGTCGACATGACGACGACCGGCGACTCCGTCGACGGCACGGGGAGGTTCTTCCTGGCCGTGGCGGCGGTGGCCCTCGGCGGGGTGATGGCGGGCGTGTCCGTGCGTTTGCAGCGCCTGGAGGCGGAGTACGCGACGGCCCAGGCGCTGCTCGCTTCGGTCCGCACCGGCCCGCCCGGCCGCGTCCGGCCGCCCGCGCCGCCTCGGCCCCCGGGCGCGACGCCACCCGCCGCGGCCCTGCGCGATGTGACCGGGAGCGACTGAGATGGAGGGCTCGGCCACCGTCCTCGTGGTCATCGCCATCCTCGGCGCCGGCGCCGCCGTGGTCACCGTGGTCGTGCAGGAGATCCTGCGCGCGTCGGGCATCAGCGTGACCCGCGGGCGGCTGGAGGGGGTCCTCGAGGCCATGGAGGCCGTCGTCTACGACACGCCACGCCCGAGCGGGTCCATCGCGGCCGGGCCCTGGGGGGAGCGCGGACCTCATTCGGTGGAGGAGGCGCGCGCGGGTCTGCTGCAGACGCTCGCCGAGACGCCGATCGACCACCTGGCGGCCGACGCGAGCACCTGGAGGCGCGTACAGCGGATGCTCGCCCTCAGCCGGACGGGGACGCCGCCCCCTGAGACGGACGGCCGCGGCGAGCCGCCGCGGCGCCCGGCGGGCCCGCCGCCCGGCTGAAACCCGCTAGCGGCGGACGGGACCTCGTCCCGAGATGGCGCCGATCAAGCCCTGCACCGCGACGTTGACGACCCAGACCACGATCGTCGCCCCGACGTAGGTCCAGAAGCCGTTGATCGAGAAGTCGGGCGAGATCCACTCGGCCAGGGCGAGCATCGCCACGTTGAGCGCGAAGTAGGCGAGCCCGAAGGTCACCACGATCAGCGGCAGCGTGAGGATGGCGATGATCGGCTTGAGGAACGCGTTGCCGAGCCCGAGCACGGCCGCCCCGATGATCAGCGGCCACCAGCGCCCGATGGAGACGCCCGAGAAGAGGCCGTCCACCACGATCAGCGCGACCATGTTGATGCCGACCGTGATGATCAGCCAGACGAGGAAGCTCTGCCGGGGGGGCGACTCGGTCATCCAGATCTGGGGATCGTCGCGACGCGTGCTCACGGGCGTGAGGATACAAGCGCAGCGCCCGCCGGGGACCGTTACGGGCGCGCCGGTCGTCGCGGCTTCACCGCAACGGCCATCGGGGTCGGCGCGCTTGCCGGGTCGCCGCCGACGCGGGGATGGTTGCTCCGAACAGGAGGTGCCACATGTCTGCGAACCCCGATCGAGCACTCGACGACTCGCTCGCCGACCGGCAGGAGGGCTCGGGCGAGCCCGCGGGCCTCGCGGCTCTCGCCCTTCTCCTGCGCGACCGGGAGCGGCAAGCCCTGCTGGAGCCCGAGGGTCCGGCCCAGACCGCCATCACCGCCGAGGCGACTGCGATGCGGGCCCGGCTGGAGGAGGCGGCGGCCGGCGCGATCGCAAGGGGCCACTCGCTGGCGGTCATCAGCGCCTCGACGATGCCCTCGTCGGATCAGCGCGCCCGTTTCGAGGCGATGGGGCGGCTGGCCGCCGCCTGCGCCCGGCTGGCGGAGGTGGAGGACCTCCTCATGGAGGAGGCCGGCGCGCTCGGCGGGGAGATGCCCGTCGAGCGCAACGCCGAGTTCCAGCGGGCGATGTCGCGGGCGCGCTTCCACATGCACGTCGTCATGCGGGTCGCCCTGCTGCGGGGCGAGGCACCGCGCGCCATCCTCGAGGTCGCCCTGGCCGCCGGCCTCGATCTGGAGGAGGGAGACCTCACCCGCGCGTTCGAGCTCTAGGAGGTCTCTCGGGATGAAGGGCGGCCGCTCCCGGGCCGCCCTTCCCGCCCGGCGCGCCGATGCCCGAGAATGGTCGCGGATGGACGATCTGGATCCGCGCATCGACGCCCTCTACGCCGGCCCGCCGGCGCTGTTCACCAAGGCCCGCGACGCCCTGGCCAGGGAGCTTGCGGCAGGAGGGGACCGCGCGGGAGCCGCCGCGGCCCGTGCGCTGCGGCGGCCGAGCGCGCTGGCAGCCGAGCTGAACCGGCTCGCGCGCGAGGATCCCGCACGGATGGACGCGCTGATGGAGGCCCAGGACGCCCTCGCGGGAGCCCAGCGTCGGGTGCTCGACGGATCGGGCGACGCCGCCGCCCTGCGGGTCGCCGAGCGCGCCGAGTCGGACGCCGTGGGCGCCTTCCCGGGCGGGCCACCGGTCCACGCGGCGCTGCGTTTCGCGGCGCGCTCACCGGCGATGCGCGACGAGCTCAGGCGGGGGGTGCTCTCGCGCGACCCCGCGCCGTCGGACGGCGGCGAGGGCCCCTTCTCCCTCGGGCCGGCCGCGGCGCCCCCGTCGCCGCCGCGCGACGAGCTGGCCGAGGCGCGGGCCAAGCGGGCCGCGCGCCAGGCGGGGAGCGCCCCCGGCGACGGGGCGCGGCCGGCCACGGAGGCTACGAGTGCCGCGGACGAGGCCGCGCGCGCGGCGCGCGAGGCGAAGCGGGCCGTGACCCTGCGCGCCGTGACGGCCGCCCTTGACGAGACCCGGTCGGCGGAGCGGGCCGCCCTCGCCGCGCGCGACGCGGCCCGGCCCCGCGCCGACGAGGCGGCGGCGGCGGCCGACCGTGCCGGGGGCGACCGCCAACGGCTCCGGCGAGAGCTGGCCGGCGCAGAGGAGCGGGCCGACGCCGCGGAGCGCGAGCGGGCCGACGCGAAGGCGGCGCTGACGGCCGCTCAGGCGGCGGCCGACGAGGCGCGCGCTGAGCGCGAGCGGGCCGAGCGGGCCGCGCGCGAGGCGCTGGAGGAGGCCTCGCGCGACTGACGTCCGGCGGGGTGGATACGGCGCCCGCAGCGCGCGGTGGGGTTCGCCCGATGAGGCGGGGCGCCCCGGCCGTCGGACTCGCCCGGAGCGCCCCGTTCCCGCGGCCCGCTGGCGGGTCCGAGGCCGGGCGGGCCAACGACGCCAAGGGCTTCATGTGCATCTCGCACTACGGCAAGGCCTGCTCCAGCGGCTTCCTGCCGCTGCCGGCGGGCGATGTGCGCCACCACGCGCCGGCCGACCGCCACCGCGACTCACCCCTCGTGCGGTCCCTGCGCGACCCGGCGCGCCTGCGAGGCGCCGGGCGACGCTCTCGGCGTGGACGCCGCCTGCATCCACCCGGAGGACGCGTGCTGAACGTGACCGCCCTGCTGGGGCGTCCGAGCACCACGGACGGCCTGCGCCACGGCGATGGGAGCGCTCTCCGCTCCGGTGCCGAGTGCCGCCCCCGCGGTGGTCTGGAACAGCACCCGGCGGTGCAACCTCGCCTGCCACTACTGCAGCTCCGACTCCACCGCACGCCGCTCGATGGCCGCCATGCGCGCCCTCAGGCAGGAGGGCGTGCCGGTGGGCTCGAGGGTCGCCCTCACCGCGACCTCGATCGTCGTGCTGCCGGAGATCTTCTCGATCGTCGAGGGCGAGGGCATCGGAGGGGCGCGTGAGCCCGACCAGTTCTGGGTCGGTGACGACCTCGGCTCGGTGCGCGAGCGCCCGCTCTCGCAGATCTGGACCGACCCACCCGAGCAGCTCGCGCGGCTGCGCCGGCGCTCCGACAACCTCACCGGGCGCTGCTCGGCCTGCCGCTTCCTCGACGTGTGCGGAGGCGGGCTGGCCTCGCGGGCGCTCGCGTCCGGGGCCGGGATGGAGGGCTCCGACCCGGGGTGCCACCTCACCGACGCGGAGATCGCCCCCGCGGCGCGACCCGGGCCGGAGCCGCGGCTCATCCCCAGGAGGCCTCCGTCATGGGACGCAGGGCGACCTCGAGCAGCCGCATGCCGCGCGGGCGCGTCACGACGAACATCACGACGTCGGCGACCTCCTCGGCGCTCATCATCCCGACCTCGTCCTCGGGGTCGCGCCCCCGCCCGACGGCGAAGCCGGTCGCGACCCCGCCGGGGCACACGTTGGTGCAGCGCACGCCCACCTCGCGCAGCTCGTGGTCGAGCGCGCGGCCGAGGCCCACCTGCGCGAACTTCGTGGCGCAGTAGACCGTCTCGCCGGGGAGCCCGCGCCGTCCCGCCTCCGAGGCCAGTATGACCACGTCGGCCGCAGGGCTGCGCAGCAGGTGGGGCAGCGCGGCCTGCAGCGTGTGGAGCGTGCCCTTGACGTTGACGTCGACCATCTCGTCCACGTCCTCGGGGCTGAGCGACAGGAACGATCCGTAGCTGGCGACGCCGGCGTTGGGGACGACGATGTCGATGCCACCCATCTCGGCCGCCACGCGGTCGGCTGCGGACACCACCGCCGCGCGGTCGCGCAGATCGCAGGCGATCGGGACGACCCCTGGCACGCCGGGGTCGCCGCCCCCCCGCGAGAGCGCGGCGACCCGGCCGCCGCCCTCGGCGAAGGCCCTCGCGACGGCGGCGCCGATGCCGCGGCTCGCGCCGGTGACGAGGGCCACCCTTCCCTCCAGCGCGCTCACGGCCGCACCTGCGACGGGGCTCTCACGATCACGACGACCTCCTGCGTTGACGATCCGGGCCGCCCGGATCGTCGCACGCTCCCCAGGCTCAGACTCAGGCCTCCCTGCGCGGAGGCCGTCCGTCCGGTCCCGCGAGGTCGGGGTGCCAGCGGGCGAAGTGCTCGAGATGCTGCTCGGTGAGGGCCCCCGGCGGATAGAAGTGCGCGTAGAAGTCCGGGTCGGCGTGCTGACCCTGCACGGTGAGACGCTGGTACATGGGGTCGACATCGACCGGGAAGCGCCCGTAGGTCTCGTAGACGTACTGGCAGTAGCGCTTGACGAGATCGACCGTGTCGTCGTGTGGTCGCGGCACCGCCCCGACCACCCTGTCGGGCTCCAGGTACGGCTTGGGAACGGACGCGTCGAACGACGACCACTTGACCTCCATGAAGTGGTCGACCGCCTCGTGCATGTCGGCGTAGTAGGGCGGCGTGAAGGCCTCGAAGACCCCGTCCCGCCCGACGGGGTGCGTGGTGCCGTTCGCCGCCTCGGCGAAGCGGAAGCCGAGCCCGGGCACGTCGCCGCCCCCCATGATGAAGCGCGCCAGGTAGCCGGTGAACGTCCAGCCCCCGAGGCCCAGCGCCTGCAGGGCGAGGTTGATGTTCTGACAGATGAACGCCTGCTCGACCACAAGCATGGACAGCACCCGCTGCTCGAGCTCGATGATCCCCATCTGCCGCGCCGGGTCGAGGCGCCCCGAGTCGAGCGCGGACTGCAGGCCCGCGGAGCGGCGGCCGTTTCGCTCGTCCACCAACGAGAAGCCGTAGCTGCGCGAGAGGTAGATGAACAGCAGGTTGATGTACTCGAGCGTGGTGTTGGTGACCGGCACGAAGAGGGTCGTCCCCGGCTGGTTCGCGTTCCACTGGTTGAAGTCGAAGAGTCCCGGCAGCGTCGTCGGCAACGGCGCCCGGCCCGGCTGCAGTTCCATCTTCGCGCGCCGGTACATCTCGAGCAGCCAGTCGACCTGAGCATCGAGCGGCTTGCCCGAGAGCGTCGCCACCTCGCCCTCCTCGGGCACGAGGTCGAACATCCGAAGCATGTAGAGGCCGTCGTCGTTGGTGAAGAAGAGCTCGGTGCCGTGGTTGGAGCACGAGCTCGGCCAGGTGCGCGTGGTCCACTGCACCAGCGTGCTCATCCCACGCGCGGGGTCGAGGTCGCCGAGGTTCAGGCCCGTGAGGCCGGTGCCCGCAACGCACAGAAGGGCCTCCTCCAGCTCCGACAACGGCACCGGCGCATAGGGGCTCGCGTACTCGAGGACCTCCGAGCCCACCGTCATGCCGAGCCCCACGCGGCGGCTCTTACGGTCGAAGACCGTCTGGAAGAACGGGTACTGCAGCGCATCGACCATTCCGGGCGGCGCTGCCCCGAGGCCGGGGGCGGCGGCGCGCTCAGCCGACATCGCCGGCTCCCGTCCGCCGGGCGGCCCCCGCGGCCCTGCGGCGACCGTGCGCTCCATCCCTGGGCCCCATGCGATCCCCCTCGCCGGCCGGCGCGCCGGGCGCGCGCCGAGTGGCGCCCATCGTCCCCGGCGGGCGGGGACCCACCATCCGCGCCCGCCCGCATCGAGTCTGCGGGATGACCGAAGCGGCCCGCCTACTGCGCGGTGTACGCCCAGGAGCCGAAGACGCCGGTCGCGGGATCGCTCTGCACCGCCTGCACCACGAAGCCCGTGCGGCTCCCGGCCAGGAGGGGGATCGCCTCACCGGTCACGGTGGTGCTCATCCCAACCGAGGCGGACAGGTAGAGGCACACCCGCCCGGGGGGCGCCGTCGGGGCGGCGGCCGTCCCCGTGCACGACGGATCGGCGTCACCGACCGCGGCCGCGTTCCCGAAGTTGACCGTGGCCGACGTCAGGTCGGTGGTCGCGAGGCCGGGGAGGCTGACGACCTGGCGCAGGTCGACCCCCGTGGCCCCGATGACGTTCGCGGAGAGCCCGAAGGCGCCGCTCACGGTCGTACCGGACGGGATCGGCCCGCCGGCCAGCGGGCGATAGGCGCTCGCGGGCCGCCCGCCGAGGGCGGCCGCGTCGAGGGCCCTCTGCGCGACCCTGGCCTTGGGTACGCGGCGCAGGCGGGACTCGTTGATCTGGCGCCCGGTGAGGGAGTTCCTGACGATCTTGTTGGCGGGGAGCGAACCCGACTTGACGCGATTGCCGGGCAGCGTGTTCTTCGCCACCCGCGAGCCGTTGATCGCGTTCTTGACGTTCGCGGCGACGGAGGAGCCGCTCAGCGCGACACCCAGCGCGATGCAGGCGATCACCATCGAGGGGGTCACCCGTCTCGCCAGAGCGCGCATCAATCCCCCCCTGTCGCGGGACGCACCCGCGCTCCCGATGGGGACGAGTCAAGCACGCAGGAGGCCCCGGGTGGTGGCGTGAGGGCTCCTATGCCCGGACCCTCACGATGATCCGGGAGTTCAGGGTACGGCCCGCGGCCCGGTACCGGAGGCGCATGACGCGGATGCCCGGGCTGCTCGGGCGGAAGGCGAATCGGACGACACGTGAGCGGGGCTTGGTCACGCCGACCGTCACCCAGCGCTTCGCGCGCCGCATCTGCAGCGCGACGCGGCCGGAGAAGGGACCGGTGAACCGGGCCCGGATGCGCACCGCCGAGCGGACGCGGACGGCGCGGGGGGCGACGGGGCGCGAGAGCCTCGGCCGCTTGCGGACGAGGGGGCGGGAGCCGCCGGCGGGCGGCTTCGCCGCCGGAGCGGGGACCGTGCCCGGGGCGGCGTGCGGGGACTGGCTCGCCTCGAGGGGGAGGGACGGCGACCCGGCGGGGGCGCCGGCGGGCGGGACGATCCGGATGATCCGGTCGTCGGTGGCGACAGGCGTCCCGCGTCCGTCGCGGTTGCTCGTGGTCACCCAGATCGCGCCGTCCGGGGCCTCGGTGACGCTGCGCAGCCGTCCGTATGCGTCCTGCAGGAGCGGCTCGTCGGCCACGACGCGCGCGCCATCGAAGGTGAGGAGCCGGAGCACCTTGCCCCTCAGCCCGGCCACCAGCGCCTTGCCGGTCCAGGTGGAGCCCGGGAGTGACACGAACTCAAGCCCCGAGGGGGCGATCGTCGTCGGCCAGAGGTGGACCGGCGCCGTGTAGCGCCCGTGGTCGGCGCCACGAACGTAGGGCCATCCGTAATTGGCCCCCTCGACGATCAGGTCGAGCTCGTCGTCGCCGCTCGGGCCGTCGAAGCCGCTCGGGCCGTGGTCGGTCGAGAAGAAGCGGCCCGTCCCCGGCTGCCACGCGAAGCCCTGGGGGTTGCGCAGGCCGGTGGCGTAGAAGGCAGGTGTCACCGTGGCGCCGCGATAGGCGCCCGCGGGGACGCGCAGCACCTTGCCGTTCGGGACCGCGGTCGACTGGGCCCTCCAGCCGTCGCCCGCGTCGCCCGTGCCCACGTACATCGCTCCGTCGGGGCCGAAGCGGACCCGGCCGGACGAGTGGATCGAGCCCATGGTGATGCCGCCGATGACGACGCCGTCCTTCACCAGCCGGTCGGCGGCGAAGCGCCAGCGCTGCACCTGCATCTCGGTGCCCACCGTCGCGGTGAGATAGACGAAGGGCGTTGCGGCCGAGTAGCCGGGGTCCAGGGCGATGCCCAGCAGGCCCCCCTCCCCGTTCTGGCTCACGGTGAGTCGCGCGGCCGGGGTCGGTGCGAGGGCGCCTCCCGCCGACACGATGCGCACCGCACCGGTGCGCTCGGTCACGAGCGCCCGGCCGTCGGGCAGGAAGGCGATGTCCCACGGTATGTCGAGCCCGGTGGTGATCACCGACACGGCGGGCGCGCCGCTCGCACGCGCGAGTGGGGCGGCCGAGGCCGTGGCGGCGCAGGCGAGCGCGACGAGGACCGAGACGACGGGGGCGAGGGCGCCGAGGGCGCGGCGGAGTGCGGAGGTGTGGGGCATGCCCGCGGCCATCGGCAGCAGGCGCGGCGACTTGAGCGGCGGGGCAGACGGGCCGCGCGCGGGACGGCTCGGCCGGCCCGAGGGGCGCGCGAGGGCGCCGCAGGACACGCGGCGCGGTCACCCCGATCGAGCGGCCGGGCCTGGTCACCGGATCGGGGACGCACGTGTGGATCGGATCATGTCCGCCCCCGTGCGACCGGACGGGAGCGCCACGCCACCTCGGCCTCGATCCGGAACGCCCCGGCGCGGATGGGTTCCCGGCGCTGATCCCGGACATCGCGGGTTCGGGTGAACCGGCGGCGCGGAGGGGCGGTGCGGTCGATCCCGGATCCGTCGACTCCCCTCATCCGACAGGGATTTCGAGGCGCTTGTGATCCTTGATACTTTCGGTGGGACCGTTGATATCGAGGTGGGCTGCGTCGAGCCCGGCATCCGGACCTCTCGGTCGGCGTCGTCGGCGCGAATCGCGTGATTCATACTGTCGCCGGGGGTGAGGATGGGTTCGGAGCGCTCCGCGTCACTGGTGCTCATGGTCGACGACGACATGCGCCGCCTCGTCGCACGAGCCCCGACGCGCGAAGGGTTCGCCGCGCGCGGGCGCGCGACCGGCCGCGGGGGGCGGGCGGCGCTGCGCGACGGCAAGGCGGCCGTCGAGGACCGGGCGGGCGGCCTCGCCGTCGTCGCAGGCGACCTGAGGGTGCCGCTCGCCCAGGGATGCCTGTTCGGACGGCCGGCGCCGGTGGCCGCGTGAGCCCGGCGCACACGCGGCGGCTGCGCGCCCTGCTGGTCGACGACGCGCCCGAGGTGAGGCGCGTGCTCGAGCGCGCGCTCAGCGCCGACGGCTTCGAGGTGGAGGAGGCCGGCGACGGCGACGCCGCGCTCGAGGCGGCGCGCGCCCGGCCGCCCGACGTCGTGGTCCTCGACCTCGGCCTCCCGACGCTGGACGGCGTCGAGGTCTGCCGGCGGCTGCGCACCTTCAGCGACGCCTACGTGATCATGCTGACGTCCCGCCAGGAGGAGATCGACACCCTGGTGGGGCTGGCCGCGGGCGCCGACGACTACGTCACCAAGCCCGCGTCGGGCCGCGAGATCGTCGCCCGCGCGCGCGCCATGCTGCGCCGCCCGCGCGGCGCCGCCGCCCAGGGGCCCGCCGAGGAGCCCACCCGGCGCATCGGGGCCCTGGAGGTGGACGCCGCCGCGCGCGAGGCCCGCGTCGACGGCGAGGTCGTCGCGCTGACGCGCATCGAGTTCGACCTCCTCGACGCGCTGACCCTCCAGCCGCGGGTCGTCGTCACGCGCGCCGCCCTCCTCGAGGGGATCTGGGGGGCGAACTGGTACGGGGACGACCACGTCGTCGACGTCCACATCTCCAACCTGCGGCGCAAGATCGGCGCGGGATACGTGCGCACCGTGCGGGGCGTCGGCTACCGGATGGGAGACGGAAGCTGAACGAGGGGCCGCTCGAACCCGGCGGACTGGACTCGCTCATCGACGAGATGGGCGGGCGGCCCGGGGCGGACGAGATCCTGGAGCTCTACCTCGCACAGCTCGAGGGCCGGCGCGACGCCGTGCTGGGGGCCCCCGATGCTGCGGCGCTCGGCCGGGCGGCCCATGCCCTCGGGTCGCCGAGCTCGCTGGTGGGCGCCGCTGGGCTCGCCGCGCGCTGCCGCGAGATCGAGGTGCTGGCACGCGACGACCGGACCGCGACACCCGAGGCGTTGGAAGAGCTCGAGGCGGAGTGCGGGCGCGTGCGCGACGCGCTCGAGGACCTGCTGCACGGCCTGGAGTGAGCCGGGCGCCCGCGGGGGGATGCCCCGGGACGGGTCAGCCCGCGGGCTCTCTCGGGCCGTCGGCGGCGAGCGCGCGCACGCGCTCGACGAGGGCGGACGGCGGGAAGGGCTTCTCCAGCACGGCGTCAACCAGCCCGGCCATCGCTGCGCTGATCGGGGCGCCCGAGACCAGAACGGTCCGGGCGCCGCAGATACCCGCCAGGCGACGACAGGTCTCGAGGCCGTCGATCCCCGGCAGACGCAGGTCGGTGACCACGACGTCCGGCGGGGCCCCGCGGGCCCGTTCCAGGGCGGCCTCGCCGTCGGCCGCCGACTCGGCGACGATGCCCGCGCGCTCGAGCACCAGGACCATGAAGCGCCGCAACTCGGCGGAGTCGTCGACCACGAGGACACGCGGTGCCGTCGGTGTCAGCTGGTCCTCCGATCTCACGGGATCCCCTCCCGTCGCCGGACGCGCCACCGACGGGATCAGTGGTCATCATGCACGCCCCGGCCGGACGCCGCGGAGCATGGGTCACGGTCGTGCGGCGTCGAGGGCCCAGACCCCCGGCGGGCCACCCGATCGACCGCGGGGGCGACGGCGCGAATCGGGGGTCGCGCGGATCCGCCCTTCGCCCTTCCCGAACGGGGCATCCGCGACGCCCCCGCGGTTCGATCCACCGGCCGTGGGATGATGGGCACATGGCACTCGACCCGCAGAAGGTGATCGCCGCATGGAGGGTGCTCGACGTGATGAGCGCTCCGATTCGCCTGTGCCCTCCGGACCTGCCCCTGCAGGAGGCCGCCGAGTTGATGGCCGACGAGCGCATCCACTGCCTTGCCGTGGTGGACGTGCCCGAGGACCCCGCCGAGGACGACCGGCTGATCGGCCTGCTGTCGGCCCTCGACCTGGTGGCGGCCCTCGACGCGTCGTCGCCCCCCGCCTCCGTGGCGGAGCTGGTCACCACGGAGCTGCAGAGCGTGACGGCCGACGCCCCGCTCGCCGAGGCCGTGCGTCAGATGCACGAGTCGCGGATCCCCCACCTCGTGGTGGTCGCGAAGGGCTCCGGGCGCCCGGTGGGCCTGCTCTCGACGCTCGACATCCTGAGGGCCCTCGCCGAGCTGAAGGACACCGACGAGGCCGGGTAGCGGCCCGGGACGCTGGTGTCCTGATTCAGGAGTCGGTGTGCGGCGCACGGGCGAATCCCCCGCGAGGCGGCCGGATCTGCCGGTGAACCTCTGGATCAGGACGCTAGGGGAAGGCGGGCGGCTCCCCCGGTGCGGTGGAGGTCTCGCGCTCGCGCGCGTCGGGGCGCGTCTCGGCGAGCTCCCGCATGATGGCCGGTAGCGCCGCGCACTCGGCCTCGCCTGGCAGGCCCCAGCCGTTGCGGTAGCCGAAGCGCTCGGCGGCCGGAATCGACCGGTTGCCCTCCATCAGCTCGAGGTGGTCGAGCGTCACGAGGGCCGGGTGGGGCTCGCCGCAGGTGCGCGCGAGGCGCAGCAGCTCCGCCCGCAGGCCCATGACGTAGTTGCCCAGCCGGACCGAGGAGCGGTCGGGGTCGAGCCCGCGCTGCAGCCACGGCGAGTGCGTGGTGATGCCCGTCGGGCAGCGCCCGGTGTGGCAGCGCTGCGCCTGGATGCAGCCGATGGCGAGCATCGCCTCGCGGCCGACGTTGACCATGTCGCACCCCATCGCGAAGGCCAGCAGCGCGTTCGCCGGCAGCCCGAGCAGGCCCGATCCGACGAAGACGGTGCGGTCGGCCGCACCCGTGGCGGCGAACAGCCGGTAGACCCGGGCCAGCGCGATGCGCAGCGGCAGGGCGACGTGGTCGGTGAAGACCAGCGGCCCCGCGCCGGTGCCGCCCTCGCCGCCGTCGAGCGTGATGAAGTCCGGCCCCGCGCGTTCCTGATCCATCCGCTGGGCGAGCTCCTGCCAGAATCCGATCTCCCCCACGGCCGACTTGATGCCCACCGGCAGCCCGGTGGCGTCGGCGATCCGCTCGACGAACTCGATCAGCCCGGCGACACCGTGGAACTCGGAGTGCACGGACGGGCTCTCGCAGTCGCGCCCCACGGGCACGCCGCGCGCGGCGGCGATCTCGGGCGTCACCTTGGACCCCGGCAACATCCCGCCGACGCCGGGCTTGGCGCCCTGGCTCAGCTTGATCTCGATCGCCCGCACGGGGTTCGCCTGCACGAGCTCCATCAGCGCCGGCAGGCTGAACCGCCCCTGGGCGTCCCGGCAGCCGAAGTAGGCGGTGCCGATCTGGAGCACCAGTCCGGCGCCGTGCTGGTGGTGCACGCTCAGGCCGCCCTCGCCGGTGTTGTGGAGGCACCCGGCGAGGAGGCAACCTCGGTCCATCGCCTCCACCGCGTGGGCCCCGAGCGCGCCGAAGCTCATCCCCGAGAGGTTGACGACCGAGTCGGGGCGGAAGGCGTGGCGGCGCCCGTTGCCCGCGCCGAGGACCTTGGCGCACGGCACGGGCCACCCCTCGGGCTCGCCGGCCGCGGGCGGCGGATGGGGGAAGGCCGCCTGCTTGATGAGGACGTGGCCGGGATGGCGCGTCCAGTCGACGTCCGAGCCGAAGCCGAAGTACGGATCCTGGCGCTTGGCCGTCGCGTAGACCCAGCGGCGCTGGTTGCGCGAAAAGGGCCGCTCGTCGTCGTTGCCCGTGACGATGTACTGGCGCAGCTCCGGCCCGAAGGCCTCGAGCACGTAGCGCAGGTGCCCGACGATGGGGAAGTTGCGCAGGATCGCGTGCCGGCGCTGGGTGAGATCGTACGCGACGACCCCCGCCACGGCGGCGCCCGCGGCGCCGAGCGCGCGGCGGCGGGCCCGGCTCACGATCGCCGCCTCCCACGCGAGCGGCAGTCGGCGCGCAGGGGGCCGGCGGCGCGGGCGAGGGTGGGGCGCGGGCCACGGGGCATGTCGCGGCCATCGGCACGACCCGTCCGGACGTGAGCGTCGAGGCGGTCGGCCTCGTTCGCCCTTGCCGGACGGCCGCGCCGAGGCCACGCCCGCCGGTCGGCGCGCAGCGCCCCTCGAGCCCTCACTCCGGGTGCCCCGGCCCGTCCGCGCTCGGCTGCGCGCCCGGCCCGAGCCATCGCACGAGGACCACCGAGCCGCCCGTGGCGAGCAGGATGCGCCAACCCATGCGCACCCAGAAGGCGCGGGCGGCCATGCACCGCTCGGGCGTGCTGCCGCGGTGCAGGATCGAGTTGGCCCCGATCGCCGCCCGGTAGCCGGCCGCGCGCATGTCGTCCTCGATGCGCGCCACCATCGCCCGCCCGAGGCCGCGGCGCCGATGGCTCGCGGCGATCAGCATGTTCTGCATCTCGACGATGTCGGGGGCGAAGGGGCGCCCGTAGAAGAAGGCCACCATCTCGTCCCCCTCCAGGGCGACGATGCTCGGCGCGGTGGCGAGGCTCACGGCGATGGCCTCGACATCGGCCGAGCGGTGGTTCTCGCGCCGGATCAGTTCGGCGATGGTCTCGGCGTCAGCCGGCTCCCCGGTACGCATGGTCGTGGTGGTCTCCATCGACTCAGCTTCTCCCCGCCCGCCGGGACGCGCGTCGGGGCGCGGCCTTCCCCACGGTGCGGGAAACCCCTGACAGGAACGCCCGGGCGGTGGATATCGTGAGCCCATGCCACTCGACCCCGGCCAGGCGATCGGAGTCTTCGACTCGGGCGTCGGCGGGCTCACGGTGCTCGACGAGTGCATCGCGGCCCTGCCGGCCGAGGACTTCACCTACGTGGGGGACACGGCCTTCTTCCCCTACGGCGACCGCGCGCCGGCCGAGGTCCGCGCGCGGTCGCTCGCCATCGGCGCCTGGCTCGTCGCGCGGGGCGTGAAGCTGATCGTCGTGGCCTGCAACACGGCCACCGCGGTGGCGCTCCCGGCCCTCCAGCGGGAGCTCGGCACGCCGGTGATCGGCGTGATCCAGCCGGAGGTGCGCGCGGCCGTCCGCGCGACGCACAACCGGCGCGTCGGGCTTCTCGCCACACAGGCCACCGTTCGCTCGGGGTCGTACGCGCGAACCGTCGCCTCGCACGACGCAGGCGTCGTCCTCACCGCGGTCGCCTGCCCGGGCCTCGCGCCGGTGATCCAGAGCGGGCGGGCGATCGACGACGGGGTGGTCGCCCAGGTGACCGAGTGCGCCGCCCAGCTCACCGCGGCGGGCGTCGACACGGCGATCCTCGGCTGTACCCACTTCCCGATGATCGAGCGCCTGCTGCGGCGCGCGCTGCCCGGCGTGACCCTGATCGACGGCCGCAGCGAGATCGCCCGGGAGGTGACCGAGACCCTCGACCGCAAGCGGCTGCGCCGACCCCCGGGCGCCGAGGGGTGGCGGCGCTTCGCGTGCACCGGCGACCCCGAGGCCTTCCGGGAGCTGGCCGGGCGGTTCCTGCAGATGCCGCTCGACGAGGTCGAGGTCATCGACCTCCCCCCGCCGGCGCCCGGCGCGCGGCCCGCTCCACCCGGGCCCGGAAGCACCACGCCCACGCCTTCCTGAGGGCGGAGAGCCGGCCGGCGGAGCGATGAGATCGTGGGGCGAGACCGGCCCGCGACGCCTGTCAGAGCCACCAGATCCGTACCCGGTGACGGATGGCGTCAACGACCGCGACAAGTCGTCCTCGTATGAGAGGGGGAAAGTCCCTACTCTTGTCGGTCGGTCACCAGCGAGGAGGCAGTCATTCCAGTCGGCATCAGCGGCGGGTCAGAGATCGTGCCCCAGGAGCTCCTGGCACGAGGTGAGGTTCTCGGCTTCCTGTCCATGGAGGAGGTCGCGGAGGTTCTCGAGGAGGCGGGGCGCGGGCCGGCCGCGGTCGAGGCCGCGATCACCGAGCTGGAGGAGGCCGGCGTCGAGCTGGTCGATGAGGCCGAGGCGCGCCGCCGCCTCGCCGCCCAGGCGCCTCCTCCGCTGCGCATGGGCGTCCAGATGCCCGCGCTCGGCGACAGCCTCGCCCTGTACCTGCGCGAGATCGGCAAGGTCCCGCTGCTGACCGCCGCCGACGAGATGCGACTGGCAAAGCGCGTGGAGAAGGGCGACGCCGCCGCCCGCGACCACATGATCGCCGCCAACCTGCGTCTGGTGGTCTCCATCGCCAAGAACTACCGCAACCGCGGGCTGCCGTTCCTCGACCTGATCCAGGAGGGCACCCTCGGCCTGGTGCGCGCGGTCGAGAAGTTCGACTGGCGCCGCGGCTTCAAGTTCTCGACCTACGCGACCTGGTGGATCCGCCAGGCCATCCAGCGCGGCCTCGCCAACGACGGCCGCACCATCCGCATCCCCGTGCACGTGGTGGAGAAGATCTCCAAGCTCGCCCGCGCCGAGCGGTCCCTGGTGGGCTCGCTGGGCCGCGAGCCCACGCTCGAGGAGCTCGGCGAGGCCCTCGGCATGACGGCCTCCGAGGTGGAGGAGCTGCGCGAGCTGCCCGCCGCCTCGGCGTCGCTCAACTCGCCGGTCGGCGACAGCGAGACCGAGTTCGGCGCGCTGCTCACCGACGACCAGGCCCTCGACCCGGAGCACGAGACCGGTCAGGTCCTGCGCGAGGAGGCCCTGATGAACCTCCTCGGCGAGCTCACCGAGCGCGAGCGCGGCGTCATCGTGTCGCGCTACGGCCTCGGCGGCGAGGAGCCCGTCACCCTCGACGTCCTCGGCAAGCGCCACGGCGTCACCCGCGAGCGCATCCGTCAGATCGAGGCCCTCGCCATCGAGCGCCTCCGCAACTCGGACTCCGCGCTCGCGCTGAGGTAGTCGAGCCTGCGCCCTGGGGGCCCTCTTGGGGCCCCCAGGGCGGCCGTTGAACGACCCACCCCTGGCGGGGTGGTCTCACTCAGCCCTACGCCGCGATCTGCTCCACCTCGAAGGCCACCCGGCCGCGTTCCTCGCCTTCGATGAGGCACCGCACGGCGTAGCGGCCCGGCTCGTCGAGCTCCGCGCGGACCGGGAAGACGAGCGGGACGGTCAGGGGCACCCCGTGGCGCCAGCGCTCGGGGGGGCTGCTCGCCAACTCGAAGCGCTTGCGGAAGCCGGCCACGGCCCCGTCGGCGTCGGCCAGCTCGAGCTGTACGCGGTACGGCGTCTCCAGCAGGCCCCACGGCACCTCGAGGATCAGCGCGAGGCTCGCGTCGAGCCCGACCGGCAGCGTGTGGCGCACGCAGTCGAACCCGCCGCCCATCACGTAGAGCTTGCCGTCGCTGACCTGCGCCCGCTCGGCGAGCAGGATGCTCGAGAGCCCGATCCGGTCGTTCCAGAGGTATCCCTCGTCCCCGGTCATGGGCGCGACCGGATCGGGAGCTGAAGACTCACAATCGGGTGACCCATGATGCGTGTCCCCCTGTCTCGACCACGAGGCGCGCGATTGGCGCAAGGACGCACGAACTGGCGGGATCGTATGCCAGACGACGCATGAGGCCAACCGTGAGGTGGCGAGGGGGCCGATCAGGCCGGAGGGCGGAACGTCCCGCGCTTGATCCGATTGCGGGGCCGCGGGGCGGCGGCCGCAGTGTCGTCCGGCGTCGCCGTGGCCGTGGTCGCCTCGGGGGCGGCCTGCGCCGGCGCGGCGGGCGGGGCCGACGGACGCACGCTGCCCCGCTTGACCCGGTTCGTGGGCGCGGGCGCGTCGGCGTCGACCGGCACGCTGCGGGCGCGCTTCGGCGCGTGCGAGAGCACGCCACGGCGGCGGGCGTAGAGCGTGCGTGCGGGCGCGACGTCCAGACCTGAGGCGCGGAACTCGTCCTCCCGGCCGAGGGTGACGGCGATGCGGGAGAAGTCCGAGACGACGTCGGGCGCCACGAGGGTCACCACGCGCCCGTCGGCGCCGGCCCGGCCGGTTCGGCCCGCGCGGTGAGTGTAGGAGTCGGCGTCGGTCGGGGCGTCGGCGTTGACCACCAGCGCGAGGTCGGTCACATCGATGCCGCGGGCCGCGACGTCGGTGGCCACGAGGACGCCCTCGGGCGACGCGGTGAAGGCGGCGAGGGCCTTCTGGCGCGAGGCCTGGGTCATCTCGCCGTGGATCCGGTGGGCCCGGATGCCGCGCTTGATCATCCGCTCGTAGAGCCGCTCGGTGCCGATGCGCGTCTCGCAGAACACGAGCGCCCGGCCCTGGGCCTCGGAGATCAGGTCGGCGACCTTCTCCTCGCGGTCGCCGTGCGAGCACGCCAGGAAGGTGTGGGTCACGTGCGAGTCGTCGGAGTGCTCGTCGGTCTGCCCGGCCGTCTCGACCTTGACCGGGTGACGCGTGAGCCCCTCGGCGAGCGTGCGGATCTCGCCGTCGAGGGTGGCGGAGAACAGCAGCGTCTGGCGCTCCTTGGGGCACCGCGCGACGATCTTCTTCACCTGGGGCGTGAAGCCCATGTCGAGCATGCGGTCGGCCTCGTCGAGCACCAGGGAGCGCAGATCCTTGAGCGAGACGGCGCGGCGGGCCATCAGGTCGAGCAGGCGGCCGGGCGTGGCGACCAGCACCTCGGCGGTCTTGGCGGCCTTCGACTGCTTGTCGAGGTCCTCCCCGCCGTAGGCGACGGCCAGGCTGAGGCCGCAGGCCTCCGCGAGCGGCTCGAGCTCGGCGCCGATCTGGCGGGCGAGCTCGCGCGTGGGCGACAGGACGAGGGCCTGCCAGGGCACGCCGGCCTCGGCGCGCTGGATCAGGGGGATGCCGAAGGCGAGGGTCTTGCCCGAACCGGTCGGCGCCTTGACCCAGATGTCGGCGCCCTCCAGCCCGAGGGGGATGGTGCTCTCCTGAACGGGGAAGGGAGTGCTGATGCCGCGATCGGCGAGGGCCGACGCGATCCCCGGCGCCACGCCGAGGTGGGAGAAATCAATGCTGGTCAGTTGACGATTCCTTCAAATGGGAGGCGGGGGCACATGGACGCCGGGCGCCTTCTTTGCGCCGCGCCCGCCTGGTGATGTGGTCATACCGTAGCCCGTCTGGTGCGGAACGCACACGTCTTCGCCTCCGCGCCCGCGTCCCCTTGGGCTCAAGTACCCCTGTCGCGGAGCCGATCTCACAGGCATGAGCGTATCCGCGACATCCGGTCCGCCCGTCGCCGTCCAGATGGCATTGCTGGCGAAGGTCCTCGATTCCGCCCGCCCGGCGCCGACCTCGTCGCCGACGCAGGCGGTGAGCCAGGCCGCGAGCTCGCAGGCCCTGCTCGAGACCGTCACCGCCCTGGACGTCCTCGCCTGAGGCTCCCCGCGGCGCCCGGGTCGGGCTGATCCGGTAGCCGCCGATCGCCGCCGCATCCGCGGCGATCGGATCGGATGCGACGGCCCGGCAGCGAGCCGACCGGTTCCGCCCCGCGCGGCCGCCGACCGGTCACAATGGGCCGCCCATGGCCCGACGGCGCTCACCACGCGGCGGCCCGACCATGAAGGACGTCGCGGCACTCGCCTCGGTGTCCCTGTGGACGGTCTCCAACTCCTTCAGCCACCCGGACAGGGTCGCGTCGAGCACGCGAGAGCGGGTGCTGAGCGCGGCGGCCGCGCTCGGGTACGCGGGGCCCAACCCGCTTGCGCGCTCGCTCGCCTCGGGGCGCACGGGCGTCGTCGCCCTGGTGGCGGCCGGGGCGGCCGAGCCGCTGCTGGCCGACCCGTCCGCCGCCCTGGTGGCCCGCGGCCTGGTTCACGCCTGCGACCTCGCCGGAGTCAGCGTGCTGCTCACCGGGCGCGCGGGGGGCGCCGCGGTGGACGGGTGGGTGCTGCTGCGCGACGCGTCCATCGCACCGGCGCTCCACGGCCCGGTCGTGAGCGTGGACGCCCCGGCGCAGCCGGGCGTGAGCGCGGTGGGGGCCGACGTGGGCTCCGGCGCGGCCGAGGCGGCGCGGCACCTGGCCGGGCTCGGCCACCGCCGGCTGGCGATCCTCTCCTGGCCGGGCGCGGGCGAGCGCCTCGAGGGCGCCCGCCGCGGATGGGACGACGCCGGCCCCGTAGAGGTCCTCGTCGCCGGGACCCCGGCGGGCTTCGACAGCCGCCCCGCCGGGCGCGCCCAGGAGGAGCGCGCCGTCGGGCCGGTGCGCGGGGACGGCGTCGAGGCCGGCCGGGTCGTGGCCGGCCGGACGCCCCGGGCGACGGCGATCCTCGCGCTCAGCGACGCGCTCGCCGTCGGAGCGCTGGAGGCCGTGCGCTGGATGGGCCTGCGGGTGCCGGAGGACATCTCGATCGCCGGCATCGACGACCTCCCCGAGAGCGCCGCCCTCGGCCTCACATCGGTCTTCGTCCCCTACCGCCCGCTGGGCGAGCTGGCCGGCGCCATGCTGGCGACCCTGATGCAGCACGGGGAGGCGCCGGCGACCGCCCTGATGCCGACGTCGCTGGCCATACGGAGCACCTCGGCGCCCCCCGCTCCCTAGTGGACCGGGGCCCGGCCCTCGTCCGGCAGCCCTCGGCGCCGGCCCGTCAGAAACTCACCTCCTGGACCCCACCGGGGTAGACGAAGGAGTCGTCGGGCGAGTAGAAGGACCCCTCGACCACGACCTGCAGCGGGTCGGCGGGTCGCAGGGCGTAGACGGGGTGGCTCGGATCCAGGAACTCGATCGAGCGGACCTCGAGGCCGTCGGCGATGTCGGCGATGAACGGGAAGTTGCCCGCCATGAACCGGCCCGCCATCTGCCGGACATAGGTGAGCTGGCCGGTGAAGACCATCGCGATGTCCGAGCCGATGGCCGCCTCCGTGCGGATGACGGGCGCGCCGTCCAGCGAGGTCGTTGCGACCACCCTGCCATCGCCGACCTCCAGGCTCGTCGATCCCGGGACCGCGGGCAGGTCGTACTCGCGCACCGTGTATTCCCGCATGATCTCCGACGAGTTGAAGTAGAAGAGCATGTAGCGGGCGGGGAGCACCCCCTGCGGGTCCATCATCCCGGCGATGTCGAGTCCAAGGTACGTCAGCGAGTAGGCCCCGAAACCGGACGTCTGCTCATCCCTGTCGACGACATACTGGTTCATGTAAACGGGCCCGGCCGGGCGCGGACCACCCGCCGGAATGAGCGCGGCCGCCGCTTCGGGATCGGCGGGCATCCAGCTCGTGTAGAGCATCCGGCTGTTGACGACCATCTGAGGCGCGGCGAGTGGGGCCATGACTTCTCCTCGGAACCGGGGGCGAGGCCTGAGCTGCGTCGATCCTAAACGTTTAGTCGATCCAAGCGGAAGACCCCTGGGCCGATGATGCGATCAGCCCGGCGGCGTCCTGATGGGCTGGTGACCTCCGGGTCGCGGAGACGGGCTCGACGGCGAGTGGGCCGCCCGCGCGTTCGCGGTCGGCGCCACCCCGACGCAGGCGCCCTCGCCGATGGCCCGGCGCCGTGCGCTCCGCGACTCCGGCATTCGTCTGGCTCGACCCCGAGCGCGGGGTCGCCACCTGGCGGGTGGGCGGGGGCCACGGCGTCGTCGTGGCCGGGCCGCCGGACGCGACGCTCACCAGCGTCGCACCGCGGCCCGGCCGCTCGGGATCACCGACTCCCGCGTCGCGAGGAACCGCTAGGCGCGCGCGAGCTCGACGACCGGGATGCGCCGGGTCGTGCTCTTCTCGTACTCCGCGAAGCTGTCCATCACGGTGACCATCTTGTCGTACAGGCGACGGCGCTCGGCCTCGTCCTCGACGACCTTGGCGCGGGCCGCGAAGGTCTCGACACCGGTCTCGACGGTGAGCTCCGGGTTGGCCAGCAGGTTGTAGTACCAGTCCGGGTTGTCCGGAGCGCCGCCCTTCGAGGCGATGATGTACATCTTGCCACCGTCCTCGAGGCGGATCAGCGGGTTCTCCCGCTTCGCGCCGCTCTTCGCACCAGTGGTCGTGATGACGACCATCGGCTTGCCCTCGAACACCTCGCCGACCTTGCCGCCGTTGGCGCGGAACTCCTCGATGATGCCCTTGTTCCACGCGTTCCAGTCCATGCCCATCGCTCACCCCCTGGATTCTGTTGCCCTTCCTCTCGCGAGCGTAGCCCGGCTGGAGCCTTCGCGCCCGGGGCCCGGCACGCGCCCCCAGGCCATGAAGGCGGTCATGGCCGCGAGAGTCGCGGCGCTCGCCGACGCCGCAGACGCCTCGGCGCGCCAGCCGGCCGCGGCGGCGGGGCCCACGCGGCCGGCCCGGATTGCGAGCGCGAGAGCGCCGTCGATGTCGAACAGAAGCTCGGCGCGTGCCGCGTCGGCCACGACGAGGACCCTCGCGACGACGTCCACGTCCTCCAGCCCCGCCGCGAGCAGCAGCCCCCGCAGGCGCCGGCCGACGGTGCCCGAGCGCACCCGCCCGGCCGCGGCGCGGGCGATCTCACGCATCACCTCCGGATCGCCGGGGTCGACGACGAGCGTCTGCCAGTCCGGCTCGGCCGCCACCACGCGACCGCCGGGACGCACCACGCGCGCCATCTCGGCGACCGCGTCGGCGGGGCGCTCGAGGTGCTGCAGGGTGCGCTCGACCCGGGCGGCGTCGACGGAGTCGGCGGGCAGCCCGATGCGGACGGCGTCGCCCGCGACGAAGTCCACGCCGGGCCCCGCGCCGCGCCGGCGGGCCTCCTCCACCATCACCGCGCTGGCGTCGACGCCGATCGCCCGCCCGCCGGGGGCGACGCGCGCGGCGAGGGCCCGCACGTCGTCGCCGGTGCCGCACCCCACGTCCAGGACCACCGCGCCGGGGCGCGGCTCGAGCAGGGCGAAGGAGCGCTCCTTCCACTCGCTCACCGCGCCCACGTCGCGCACCGCGTCGAGGTATCCGGCGTAGCCGTCCGGCGCGCCGGACGCGTCGACGTCGGAGAAGCCGCCGAAGTCGGGGGGGCGTCCCATGGGGGCGAGGGTAGCCCGCGCGGGCGCGACCTGAGACCTTCTGAGAGGCTGGGCGCTCGGCGGGCGGCAGCGGGAGGGACCATGGGCGGATGGACCGGGGCGACCATCGTCACCGGCGGCACCGGGGGGCTCGGGCTCGGCGTGGTGCGGGCGCTCGCGGACGCGGGGCACGACGTCGTGGTCACCTGGATCGCCGAGCGCGAGCTCGAGCGCTTCCCGGACGACCTGCGCGGGCGGTGCCGGCTGGAGCGGGTCGACGTCACCTCGGAGGATTCGCTGGCCGCGCTGGTCGCCGGCTGCGAGCCGCAGGGGGTCTGGGCCATGGTGCAGCTGGTGGGCGGCTACCTCGACGGGGCGCCCATCACCGGCATGGACATGGAGCAGTGGGACCGGCAGTTCGCCCTCAACACGCGGAGCGTGGCGCTCGGCCTGCGGGCCGTGCTGCCGGGCATGGTCGAGCGCGGAGGCGGGCGGGCGGTCGCGGTGGGCACCCGTGCGGCCCTTCGCCCCTTCGCCGGCGCGAGCGCCTACGCCGCCTCCAAGGCCGCCGTCATCGCCCTCGTCGGCGCGGCCTCCGAGGAGGTGAAGCGGGCGGGCGTCTGCGTCAACGCCGTGCTGCCGAGCGTCATCGACACGCCCGCCAACCGCGCGGCGAGCCCCGACGCCGATCCCGCGGTGTGGGTGCGCCCCGAGGAGATCGGCGCGGTGATCGCCTTCCTCTGCTCACCCGGGGCGAGCGCGGTCACCGGCGCCGCGATCCCGGTGTACGGCAAGGCCTAGCGGGACCCGGAACGACGAAGGCGGCCCGATGGGGCCGCCTTCGCGCACGCGTACCGCTGGGTGGGGCGAGAGACCCTAGAGCGCCTCGAGGCCCTTCTTGATCCGGTCGAGGCCCTCCTCGAGGACGTCGTCGGGGCAGGCGTAGGTGAGGCGGATGTGGCCCTCGCCGCGGTCGCCGAAGGCGGAGCCGGCCACGACGCCGACCTGGTGGTTCTCGATCATGTAGTCGGCGAACTGCTGGGCGGTCATGCCCGTGCCGCGGATGTCGGGGAACACGTAGAAGGAGCCGTCGGGGGTCGGGCACTCGACGCCGGGCATGGCGTTGAGGGCGGCGACGGTCTTGTCGCGCTTGGCCTGGAGCTTGTTGGTGATCCCGATCACGTGGTCCTGGGGGCCGGTGATGGCCGCCAGGGCGGCCAGCTGCACGAACGCGGGCACGTTGGTGACCGAGTTCTGCTGGAAGATGTCCATCGTGGTGATCAGGTCCTTGTTGGCCACGCACCAGCCGATCCGGAAGCCGGTCATGATGTAGGTCTTGGAGAAGGTGTCGACCAGGATCGAGCGGTCGGCCATCCCGGGGACGGCGGCGATCGTGCGGTGCTCGGCGCCCGAGTAGACCATGTGGCTGAAGATCTCGTCGGTGAGCGCGATCACGTTGTGCTCGGCGCACAGGGCCGCGATCTCCGGCAGCTGGCCGACGGTCATGCCGTTGGGCCGCTGGGGGGAGTTGATGATGATCATCTTGGTCTTGGGCGTGATCAGGCTCTCGAGCGAGTCCAGGTCGAAGTGGAAGTCGGGCTCGACCAGGGGCGCGTAGATCACCGAGCCGCCGGCGTAGGTGATCCAGAACTCGTCCGGGGGGTAGCCGGGGTTGGGGAAGATGACCTCATCGCCCTGGTCGACGACCGTCAGAAGCGACTGGGTGAGCGCGTGCTTTGCGCCCATCGTGACCAGGACCTCCTCGCGCACCGTCGGGCGCCCGCGCTTGGTGGCCTCCTCGGCGATCGCGTCGCGCAGCTCCGGAAGACCGGGGCCCGGCACGTAGCGCACGTGGCCGTCGGTGATGGCCTTGGCGCACGCCTCCATGATGTGGGGCGCGGGGCGGAACTCCTCACCCTGGAAGTCACCCTTCTCGAAGTGGATGACGCGCTTTCCCGTGTCGCGCTCGAGCGCTTCGGCCTTGCGCATCGAGGCCCACTGCTTGGGCAGGACGAAGTGGGAGGTGCGACTCGAGAGACGCAGGGGAGGAGCGCCTGAGCCGGTGCTGGTTGCCATCAAAGATCTCCGGGTGCGTTTATGGTGGGCTGACGCCTAACGGTAGTGCGAAACCACCCCGAAGGTCCAAGACCGATGTGCCGCTCGATTGATAGTTTGTGCCGATGGATACGACGATTCAGCGCCTGAGGTACTTCGTGGCGGTGGCCGACGAGCTCAACTTCACGCGCGCCGCCGCGCACCTTCACGTGTCCCAGCCGTCCCTGAGCGCCCAGGTCCGCGCGCTGGAGCGCGACATCGGGGTGGATCTGCTGCACCGCACGACCCGCCGTGTCGAGCTCACCGAGGCCGGCCACAGCATGCTCGAGGACACCCGGCGGATACTGGAGAGCCTCGAAGAGGCCGGGTTGCGGGCACGACATGTGGCCGACGCCGCGGCGGGCACCCTGCGCGTCGCCTATACCGCGAGCGTGGGCTACCAGGCGCTCCCCCTCATCCTCGACGAGCTCGACGCGCTCGAGCCCGAGCTGATCGTGAACGCCAACCGGGCCTGGAGCACGCGGGTCCTCGAGCAGATCCGCTCCGGCGAGGTCGATCTGGGGCTCGTTCGCGAGTTCCGCCAGGCCCGGGGGATCGTCGGCGAGATCATCCGCCGGGAGCCCCTGGCCGTCTTCGCCAGCGTGCGCCACCCGCTGGCCGCGCGCTCGGTGGTCGGCATCCGCGACCTGGAGGGGCACACGCTTGTCCTGGTGCCCCAGGGGCTCGCCCCCGGCTTCCGCGATCTGGTGGTCAGCCTGTGCCGCAGGGCCGGCTTCGAGCCCCGCGCGATCCCCGCGACCGCCCCGGACAATCGCGAGCCCCTGCTCGCCCATCTCAGCCGCCACGCCGAGCACCTGTTCGTCGGCCCGGTGTCGATGGCGACCGTCTCCTGGAAGGGCGTCGTCAACATCCCGATCGAGGATCCCGACGCGACGATGGGCCTGAGCATGGTGTGGTCGGCGGGCGCGACGGCGCGTGGCATACCCGTCGCCCTCGAGGCCGCCCGGACGGTCTCCCGGCGCGAGGGCTGGCTGGACGGTCGATAGGACGGACCGATCAGCGCCATCGCCGGACGGCTTGCGCGCGAAACGGCCGCTCCCGTGTGATGGACGCCCGCCCGAACTCCGTGCGCCGCCAGGCGCGACCCGCACTTCGAAAGGGACCCCTCAGTGGCCGAGACCGACTTCTCCCACCTGCGCGCGATGGTCATCAACTGCACCCTCAAGCCGTCGCCCGCCCCCTCGAACACCGACGCGCTCGCCCAGAACGCGATCGCGATCATGCGCCGCCACGGGGTGACGGTCGACGAGGTGCGGGCCGTCGACCACATCATCCCGCCCGGCGTGGACCTCGACATGACCGAGCACGGCTTCGATCGCGACGACTGGCCGGGGGTCCAGCGCCGGGTGATGGACGCCGACATCCTGATCGTGGCCACGCCCATCTGGCTCGGCGACAAGAGCAGCGTCTGCACCCGGGTCGTCGAGCGCCTCTACGGCTACTCGGGACAACTGAACGACGCGGGCCAGTGGGCGTACTACGGCAGGGTCGGCGGGGTGGTCATCACCGGCAACGAGGACGGGGTCAAGCACGTCGCCATGAACGTCCTCTACTCGCTCCAGCACCTGGGCTACGTCATCCCTCCACAGGCCGACTGCGGCTGGATCGGCGAGGCCGGGCCCGGGCCGAGCTACGCCGACCCCGGCAGCGGCGGTCCCGAGAACGAGTTCACGCGCCGCAACACGACCTTCATGACGTGGAACCTGATGCACCTCGCCTCGATGCTGAAGGCGGCCGGCGGGATCCCCGCGTATGGCAACCAGGTCTCGGAGTGGAACGCCGGCACGCGCTTCGACCACCCCAACCCGGAGTACCGCTGACCCGCCGCCGCGGGCGGCGGGCGCTCGCCGCTCCTACGATGCAGCGGTGAGCCCGAACCCCTCCACCGGACGCCTGCGCCTGGGGGTGCTCGACCAGTCGCCCGTGGCCGAAGGCAGCACCGGCGCCCAGGCCCTGCGCAACTCGATCGACCTCGCGCGGCACGTCGAGCGCCTCGGCTACGGCCGCTACTGGGTGGCCGAGCACCACGGCGGGCCCCTCCTGGCCGGCGCGAGCCCCGAGGCCCTGATCGGGGCGATCGCCTCCGCCACGACCACGCTGCGGGTGGGCAGCGGCGGCGTGATGCTGCCGCACTACAGCCCGCTGAAGGTGGCCGAGAGCTTCAGCGTCCTTTCGGCCATCTTCCCCGGGCGGATCGACCTCGGCATCGGCCGCGCCGCGGGAACCGACCCCACCACCACCTACGCGCTGCAGCGCAACCGCCAGGCCGGCGCGCCCGACGACTTCCCCCAGCAGCTCGCCGAGCTGATCGCGTACCTGCGCGACGAGATGCCCGACGACCACCCCTTCCGCCGTCTCACCGCCCTGCCGGGCATGCCCGAGTCGCCTGAGCTGTGGCTGCTGGGCTCGTCGGCGCAGAGCGCCGTCTGGGCCGCGGAGCTCGGGGTGCCCTACGCCTTCGCCGACTTCATCAACCCGGAGGGCGCAGCCCACGCCGCCCACTACCGCGAGCACTACGTCCCCTCGGTGGAGCACCCCGAGCCCCGGGTGATCGCCGCGGTCTCGGCGATCTGCGCCGAGACCACCGATCAGGCCGAGATGCTCGCCACGAGCGTCACGATGGCGATGCGGCTCCTGCGACGGGGGCACCTGATCCCGGTGCCCCCGGTCGAGACCGCGGCGGCCTTCCTCGCCGAGGAGGAAGCACGCCGCCGCGCGCGGGACGACCCGGCCCGGCCCCGGCGCCGCTCGCGCCGGATGGTGGTGGGCACCCCGGCCGACGTGCGCGCGGGTCTCGAGGGCGTGGCCGCCGACTACGGCGCGCGGGAGATCCTGGTCGTCACGATCACTCACGACCACGGCGCCCGGCGACGCTCCTACGAGCTGATCGCAGACGCGTTCGCGCTCGCGCCCGAGCGGCGGCCGGCCGCGGGAGCGCTGGCCCCGTAGGCCGTCCCGACCCCGGGGACCGGCCGGCGGCCCTCAGAGCCACCAGTCGGCCAGCCAGGTGATCGCGCCGGCGGGGAGCAGCGCCACCATGATCAGCATCACCAGGCTGATGCCGAGCCACGGCACCAGCGTCAGCGAGAGGCGTTCGAACTTCACCTTGGAGATGCTCGACACGAGGAACAGCACCAGGCCCACGGGAGGATGGATCAGGCCGAGCACCAGGCTCATCACCACCACGACGGCGAACTGGACGGGGTCGATGCCGTAGACGCCCACCGCCACGGGGGCGAGGAACGGCGCCAGGATGAAGAGGGCCGGCAGCGGCTCGACGAACATGCCGACCAGCAGCAGGATGCCGATGACGATGAGCATGAAGACCTGGGGGTTCGTGGTGATCCCCGTTATCCAGGTCTGAAGCGTCTGGCCGAAGCCGTCGAGGAAGAGCAGCTTGGCGAGGATCGCCGAGTCGCCCAGCAGCAACATCACGACGCCGGTCTCGGTCGCCGCCAGCACCACGGCCCGGGCGAGCGCGAGTGCCGACATCCCCCGGTAGAGGGCGCCGAGGATGAGCGTCACGACCACCGCCACGGCGGCCGACTCGAAGGGCACGAAGTAGCCGCTCAGGATGCCGCCCAGGATGATCACGGGGATCATCAGCACCGGCGCACCGGCCAGCAGCGCGCGCCCGATCTCCCCCCATCCCCGAAACGGGTGGGGCGCCGCCATTCCGTTGAGGCGCACGACCAGCGATACGACCGCCCCCTGCAGCACGAGCAGCCCGCCGACCATGACGATGCCGGTGACGAGCATCCGGTCGATCGGCGCGGCGCCGAGACCCGAGACGATGAAGCCGTAGACGATGTACATCACCGAGATGGGGCCGACGGGGCCCTTGATCGAGGCGCCGGCGACCACGGCCGCGGCCACGTCGCGACGGTAGCCCTCCTTCTCCATCGCCGGCACCAGCAGGGGCGTCATGACGGCGGCATCGGCCTGGGCCGAGCCGGAGATCCCGGACAGGAGCGCCGAGGTGAGCTGGCACACGTAGGCCATGCCGCCCCGGAAGTGGCCCACGAAGGCCGCCGCCACCCGGATCAGGCGGGCCGAGAGGCTGGTGGCGTTCATCACCTCGGCCACGACCAGGAACTCGAAGATGACCAGCAGCTCGCTACCCGACGACAGGCCCATCGCGGTCTGCGTGGTGCGAAAGGGGAAGAGCGGATCGTTCGAGCCGAAGGGGAAGAACGCGAGGCCGAGGATCGACGCGGCGCCCAGGATGCCGACGAACGAGAGCATGAAGACCACTGGCATACCGGCGAGCGTGAGCGCGACGAAGATGATGCCGAGAGGGATGAGCGGGGTCACCCCGGCCTGAAGCAGACCGTAGGAGACCGCCCAGAGGACGATGGCCAGGGCGAGTCCGCCGACGATCCCGACGCCGACGGTCCGGTACGCGCGCGGCCCACCCGCGATCACTCTCTGGGTGCCGAGCACCAGCGAGTGCGCGTAGTGGATGGTGATGAAGATGTAGCCGACCGTCATCGAGGCGATCGGGATCCACACCGGCGCCCGCAGGGCGGCGCTCACCGCGTCGGTCGCCACCGGTGAGGTGACGTACTCGACCGAGCGCCAGCAGGAGTAGACCAGCAAGACCCCGAGGGCGCTCCCCGCCAGAGCGTGTATCGAGGCCCGCCACCACCACGGACCGCGCTCGGTGAGCAGTGTGATGACGGTGACCGCGCCGCGGCGGACGGCGAGCGACACGCCCATCCAGATCACCCAGAGGAACGCGAACCGCGCGAACTCCTCGGCGCCGTAGATCGACTGATCGGTGAGGACGCGGCGGGCGACGTTGGCGAAGATCGCGACGACGATCGACGTGCCCGCGAGGAGTGCCGCGACCGTGGCGATCCCCGCGGCTCCTGCGGAGAGCGCTCCGGTCACCCGGGCCACCCCGCTCAGCGGTTTCGGCTCGGCCTCCGCGTGTTCCGTCACCTCACGACCCGAGCCGTGACGGGCCGAGACCTACGGCGGCGTACAGGACATCACCGGCTCCGGCGGACCCCCGGGCGATCGCCCGTGGGTCCGCCGGAGCGGTGCGAGCGATCACTACTCCGTGCAACCGTCGGGGTAGGGCGCGGGGGCCGGTGGGGGCGGGGTCTCCGCCTTCACCTTCTCGATGGCCGTGATGAAGCCACCGGTCGGCTCGTTGGCCGAGTACTTCGCGTAGACCGAGTCCTCACCCTTGCGCAGGGCGGTCTGGTCGGCCGCGGTGGCCGTCCCGAACTTCATCCCGGCCGCGCAGAGATCCGCCACCAGGGTGCTGTCCGGGTTGGTGAGGATCTTGATCGACTCGTCGTCGATCTGCGCGGCAGCGTCACTGATCCAGCCCTGCTGCTCAGACGAGAGCGAGTTCCACTTGTCGGTGTTCATGTTGAGGACCGTCGGGAAGGGCCACAGGGTGAGGTTGCCCGTGAGGCACTTCGCCACCTCGTAGTACTTCTGGGTGAAGACGAGGCCGAGGTTCGCCTCCATCGCGTCCACGGTCCCGCTCTTGAGAGCGAGGTAGACGTCGCTCAGCGGGAGCGGGGTCGGGTTGGCGCCGAGGGCCCGGAGGCCGTCGACCAGGACCGGCGACTCCACCGAGCGGATCTTGGTCCCCTTGAAGTCGGCGGGACTCTTCAGGCAGGCCGACTTGCCGAGGGGCTTGCGAAGGCCACCCTCGTGGATCGCGAGGCCCGTCACGCCGATCTTCTCGGTGCCCTTGAGCATGTCGGTCGCGATGTCGCTGTTGAGCACGGCCGACTCGACCGCGTAGTTCGTGATCAGGAAAGGCATCTGGAGCGCCTCGAAGTCGGGCACGCCCTTGCCGTCCCACACCGCCGAGGACACCGTGCCGCCATCGACGGTTCCACCGGCGATGTCGTCGAGCAGGGTCAGGTCGTTGCCGCCGCCGTAGGTCGGCAGCAGGTTGATCGCGAGCTTGCCGCCGGAGTCCGCCGCCACCTTGTCGGCGAACGCCTGCAGAGCCAGGCCGTACGGGTGCTGGGCGGTCGTGACGTAGCCGAAGTTCAGTGTCGTCTCCGCCGACGCCGCGCCTGTGCCGGCTGAATCGTCATCGTCGCCGCACGCGGCGAGACCGAGCCCGAGGCCGATCACCGCCACGCTGGCCAGCGCACGGACGGCCCATGGACGCAACTTCATTTGCCCCACCCCCTTGATTCCAGAAGGTTGTCGCGGGCGACGCCGGTGCGTCGCGGGTCCGCGACCCGCGAGGCGAAGCTAGTTGCGGTCCACTTTTCGTGTCAATGAACACATGCGCGCAACACGGATATGGGCGCAGCGGTTGCGCATGGCGAGAAAGGGTTGCGAAAGAAGCGCGTTCAGGCGGTCTGCCAGCTGATCTTGATGTTCAGCTCGACGTGGTTCTTGTTCTGCGTCAGGTCGAGGACGACGTCCACCGGATCGACGATCCCCGTCGGGGCGTGCGACTCGTCGTAGGCCAGCTCCACCGCGCCCGCCTGGAACTGCGCGGCCAGGTCCCTCAGCTGCTTGGCGACCAGCTCGTGGGTCGCGCTCTCGCTCATGTCGAAGACGTGCCTCTGCATCGCCGTACCCCTCGTCCGGTGGTCGTGGCTCGCGCCCGAGGGACGCAATCTCCCTATTCGAGCAGATGTTCCTGCTCGTCGACAGCGAGCGCGGCGAGGATGTGACGCACGGCCCACCGGCGCCCCGTCCTCGAACCGGTCGAACCGATTCGCCGTCGCCCGTGATCCGCCACACCCCCCGCGCGGCCGGGGGCCGCCGGCATCCGGGCGTGGCTACCGGGAGGCGGCCTCCGGCGGCCGCCCGGCACCCTGCCCGGCCGAGAGCCGGAAGTAGACCAGGGTGATCGCGATCGCCGCATACGGGGTGATCAGCGTATTGACGATCGCCGAGCCGACCCAGCCGCCCACGAAGCCGGCGCCCAGCACCCGCAGCACCTGGACGATGAAGACGCTCGCCACCAGGGTGAGCCCCAGCAGCAGCGCCAGCAGGCCGAAGACCTGCCAGCCGCGACCCTTCACGAGCGCGTGCGAGCGGGCGAAGGACGCGCGCACGGTGAGTCCCTCGATGACCAGGGCGGGCGCGAGCATCGACCAGCGGGTCGCCAGGTACACGCCCGGCACGATGGCGAAGAGGGTGCCGAGGGCGACCCCGGCGCCGGCGAGCGCGCCCGCCGGCAGGAGGGCGGGAAGCGTCGGCCGCAGACGGCGAAGGGTCGCGCCGAGCGGGGGCGTGTCGCGGCCGGCGCGCGCATCCGCGGTCACCAGGGCCAGCGGACCCTGGATCCAGACGTATCCGACGTTGAGCACGACGAAGACGAGGAAGGACGTGACGAGGGTCCCCTCGCCCCCCGCGGCGGTGCGCTCGATCAGGCTGAAGAGGCCGCCGAGCACGAGGAACACGGCGCCGGCGACCACGACGAACCGGACGAAGAAGCGGGTGTAGAGGCTCCAAGCCTCACCCAGGATCGCGGGGATGTCCACGGCCGCGAACGTACAGAAGCCCTCGGGGCCCGGGGCACCGATGGCCCCAACATTGACACGGCAGTGATAAGGTCGGCGCGCATTGGAGACGGACACCCTCACGATCAACGAGGCCGCGGAGACCACCGGGTGGTCCCCGCGGATGCTCCGCTACATCGAGAGCATCGGCCTCGTGGTACCGGAGCGCTCCGCGTCCGGCTACCGCCTGTTCGGCGCGGCCGAGCTCCAGCGCCTGCGCACCCTGCGCGAGCTGCTGCGCGATCACGACGTCGCCCTCGGCGAGGTCGGCTTCGCTCTGCGCCTGCGCACCGAGAACACGCTCGCCGACGCGGTCAACGCCTGGTTGCAGGCGCGCCCCGTCCGCCCCGACGGCACCAGCGCCGCCGACTGGCTCAAGCGCGAGCAGGCCAAGCACATGCGCCTGCTCGCCCTGGCCGCTCCCCACACCGACGAACCGATGGAGAACGCATGACGACGTCCGCCCCGCTGACCGTGACCGATTACAAGGTCGCCGATCTCTCGCTCGCAGAGTTCGGGCGCAAGGAGATCCGCCTCGCCGAGCACGAGATGCCGGGGCTCATGAGCATCCGCGCCGAGTTCGCGGACGCCCAGCCCCTGAAGGGCGCGCGCATCACGGGCTCCCTTCACATGACGGTCCAGACCGCCGTGCTCATCGAGACCCTGACGGCGCTCGGCGCCGAGGTCCGCTGGGCCTCGTGCAACATCTTCTCGACCCAGGACCACGCGGCCGCCGCGATCGTCGTGGGCCCCGACGGAACGCCCGCGGAGCCCCGGGGCGTCCCGGTCTTCGCCTGGAAGGGCGAGACGCTCGAGGAGTACTGGTGGTGCACGGACCAGGTCGTCCGCTGGCCCGACGGGGGGCCCAACATGATCCTGGACGACGGCGGCGACGCCACGATGCTCGTCCACAAGGGGCGTGAGTACGAGATCGCCGGAGCGGTCCCGGACGCGGCCACGGCCGAGTCGGAGGAGTTCCGCGTCTTCCTGTCGCTGCTGCGCCAGTCGCTGCGCGAGGACCCCCAGCGGTACACGAGCATCGCCGAGGGCATCAAGGGCGTCACGGAGGAGACCACCACCGGCGTCCTGCGCCTGTACCAGCTGGCCGAGAAGGGCGAGCTCCTCTTCCCGGCGATCAACGTCAACGACTCGGTCACCAAGTCGAAGTTCGACAACCTCTACGGCTGCCGCCACTCGCTGATCGACGGCATCAACCGCGCCACCGACGTCATGATCGGCGGCAAGGTGGCCGTGGTCTGCGGCTTCGGCGACGTCGGCAAGGGCTGCTCGGAGGCGCTGCGCGCCCAGGGCGCCCGGGTCATCGTCACCGAGATCGACCCGATCTGCGCGCTCCAGGCGGCGATGGAGGGCTTCCAGGTGGCCACCCTCGAGGACGTCATCGAGACGGCCGACATCTTCATCACCGCCACGGGCAACTACAACATCATCACCGCCGACCACATGTCCGCGATGAAGCACCAGGCGATCGTCGGCAACATCGGCCACTTCGACAACGAGATCGACATGGCCGGACTGGCCGAGACCCCCGGCGTCTCGAAGGTCAACATCAAGCCGCAGGTCGACGAGTGGGTCTTCCCCGACGGCCGCACGATCATCGTGCTCTCCGAGGGCCGGCTGCTGAACCTCGGCAACGCCACCGGGCACCCGTCCTTCGTCATGTCGAACTCGTTCAGCAACCAGACGATCGCCCAGATCGAGCTGTTCACGCGCAACGACGACTACGAGAAGAAGGTCTACGTCCTGCCGAAGCACCTCGACGAGAAGGTCGCCCGCCTGCATCTGGACGCCCTCGGCGTGAAGCTCACGACCCTCAGCGAGGAGCAGGCCTCCTACATCGGCGTGCAGGTCGAGGGCCCCTACAAGTCGGACCAGTACCGCTACTAGCTTCCCGATCGTGACCCACGGCCGCCCCCGCCAGGGGCGGCCGTGGGCGTTCGTGCCCCGTCCCGCGATCGGGTGGTTGACCCTCGTCATGCCGCCCACGTCCTAACGGGCCCGGATCGCCAGGGGCCGCGCGTGGGTGTCCTCGTCGAACACGGTGACCGCCGAAGGGGCTCACCCCGTCCACGACGCGCACCGGGGCGCGCCTCACGGCCCCGCCTTCGCCTCGGTGTGGCCGAGGCCGTGCTGCAAGGAGGACCTTCCCGGCACCATCGCCCGCTCGACGTGAAGGGCCGCTCGTGGATGTCCGAGGGGGAGCTCGCCGAGGCCGACTCGCGCGCCCAGCAGGGCCCGTCAGGGCAGGCGCACCACCACGCCCTCGTCCGGAGCCAGGCCGAGGGCGCGCGCCGCGTCCTGCGGGCGGCCCGGGTCGGTCAACAGCAGCACCCGGGCGGGGGCGTCGTCGAGGCCGGCCAGGTCGCAGAGCACCCTCTGCGCGGACATGTTGATCGCCAGCAACAGCCGCTCGTCACCCGCCTCGCGCACCCAGGCCAGCACCTCCCCGCCCGAGTCGAGCATGCGCTGCGAGCCGGAGGGTCCGAGCGCCGGATGCGCGCGGCGCAGCGCGATCAGCCGCCTCCAGAACGACAGGTCCGAGCCGGGGTCGTCACGCTGCACCGAGGCGGCCAAGCGCTCGGCGTCCCCGGCCAGCGGCAGCCAGGGCGTGCCGGTGGTGAACCCCGCGCCCGGTCCGGCGGCCGAGGGCGGCTCCCAGGGGACCGGCGCCCGCTCGGGGTCGCGCCCGTCGAGGTCGACGACGGCCTCGGCGGGAACGCGGGCGTCGGGCAGCCCGAGCTCCTGCCCTTGGAAGAGGAAGGCGCAGCCGCGCAGGCCGAGCACCAGCAGGGCCGCCGAGCGGGCCCGGCCCGGCCCGTAGCGGGTCGCCACCCGCGAGTGGTCGTGGTTCTCGAGGAACCACGTCGGCCACGCCGGCGCCGGGGCCACGCGGCCGAACTCCTCGATCACCGCGCGGAAGGCGTCCGCGCTCCAGTCGCAGCGCAGGAAGACGAAGTTGTGGGCCAGGTGCAGCTCGTCCCCCGTGACCAGGAACGACGCCACCCGGCGCTGGTCGGGCACGTAGACCTCGCCCACGGCCATCCGGTCGTCGTACTCCTCGAGCACCCTGCGCACGCGGCGCATGATCGCGTGGCCCTGCGGCCAATCCTGGTCCTGCGACCACGGGATCGCCGGGGACGGCGGGTCGGGTGCGCTCCCGAGCTCCTGGACGACATCGATGCGAAAGCCGTCGACGCCCCTGTCCAGCCAGAAGCGCAGCGTGTCCAGCATGGCCGACTCCACCTCGGGGTTCGCCCAGTTGAGATCGGGCTGGGCGGATGCGAAGACGTGCAGGTACCACTGCCCGGTCGCCCGGTCGAGGGTCCACGCGGGACCGCCGCCGAAGTGTGAGGTCCAGTCGTTGGGCGGACGCCCGCCGGGCCTGCCGTCGCGCCAGACGTACCAGTCGCGCCGGGGGTCGTCGCGGGAGGAGCGCGAGGCCTCGAACCAGGGGTGCCGGTCGGAGGAGTGGTTGGGAACCCAGTCGACGATCACGCGGATGCCGAGTCGGTGCGCCTCGGCGACGAGGCGGTCGAAGGTCGCGAGGTCGCCGAAGAGCGGATCGACTGCGGTGTAGTCGGCGACGTCGTAGCCGAAGTCCACCATCGGCGAGGGGTAGAAGGGCGACAGCCAGAGGGCGTCCACGCCGAGGTCGGCCAGGTGGCCGAGGCGGTCGATCGCCCCGGCGAGGTCCCCGACCCCATCGCCGTCCGAGTCGGCGAAGCTGCGCGGGTATATCTGGTAGACGACCGCGCTCTTCCACCAGGGGATACTCATGCCCCCATGATGCCGCCGCGGCGGCGCGCACGACGGGGCCCGGTGGGTGGGTGCCCGGCGCTCGTCGCGCGGCCAGGGTAGGCTGGTTGCTCTGGCCTCCGGGTCAGTGCGCCCCGCTCCAACCGTCGCGACGACCTATGGAGGGCCCACCCGGTGGCGACAGACAACGCCGTGACGTCGTCCGGCCCGTCGCACCCCGAGCGGCCCGCGCTTCGACTCGAGGCCATCACCAAGCGGTTCCCCGGGACGTCGGAGGCGGCGGTCGATGCCCTCAGCCTCGACGTCGCCCGCGGTTCGATCGTCGCGCTGATCGGCCCGTCGGGCTGCGGCAAGACGACGACGCTGCGGATGATCAACCGGCTCATCGAGCCGACCTCGGGCCGGATCGAGATCGAGGGCGAGGACGTCACGCGGACGCCGGTCGTGCAGCTGCGGCGCGGCATCGGCTACGTGATCCAGCAGGTCGGCCTCTTCCCCCATCGCACGATCGCCCAGAACATCGCGACCGTCCCGCGGACGCTCGGCTGGGACAGGGCTCGGCTGGCCGCCCGGATCGACGAGCTGGTCGAGCTGGTCGGCCTGGACCCCTCGATGCTCGACCGCTACCCCGACGAGCTCTCGGGTGGCCAGCAGCAGCGCGTGGGCGTGGCGCGGGCCCTGGCGGCCGACCCGCCCCTGCTGCTGATGGACGAGCCCTTCGGCGCGGTCGACCCGATCGTGCGCGCGCGCCTGCAGGACGAGCTGCTCGGCCTGCAGAGCCGTGTGCAGAAGACGATCGTCATCGTGACCCACGACATCGACGAGGCGATCAAGATCGCCGACCGCGTGGCCCTCCTCAACGTGGGCGGCGTCCTCGAGCAGTACGCGCCCCCGGACGAGCTGCTGCGGGCGCCGGCGAGCGAGTTCGTGGAACGGTTCGTGGGCAACGACCGCAGCAGCAAGCGGCTGACCCTGGCCCGCGTCGCGGATCTACCCTTCGAGCAGGGGCCGGTCGTCGAGGTGGGAGCGTCGCTCGAGGAGGCGCGCGCGGTGATGGACGCCCATCGCTCCGACTGGGTCGGGCTGACGTCGAACGGGGTGTTCGAGGGGTGGGTCGATGCGAGCGGCCTCGACGACGGGGCCGACCTGGCCGCTCTCCCGCCCGAGCGACCGGCCGCCCACGTGATGCCCGACAGCACGCTGCGCGAGGCGATGGAGATCATCATGACCTCGAGCACGTCCGTCGCGGTGATCGACGACGAGGGGCGCTTCGGGGGAGTGGTGACCCTCGAGCGGATCCGCGCGGCCCTGACGGTGGGAGCTCCGGAGCGGGTCGCGTGATCCTCGCGTTGCAGACGAGCGAGCCGCTGATCCGTTGGAGGTACATCCGCGATCAGTGGGACGGGAAGATCCTCGATGCGGTCATCGACCACATCCAGCTCACCGTCATCTCCGTGGTGCTCGGCGTGATCCTCTCGGCGATCATGACGGCGCTCGCCCTGCGCTACCGCTGGTCCACCGCGCCGATCATGGCGTTCTCGGCCTTCGTCTACACCATCCCGAGCGTCGCCCTCTTCGGGATCCTGGTGCCCTATACCGGGCTGTCGAAGACGCCCGCCGTGATCGCGCTCACGGGCTACACGTTCCTGATCCTGGTCACGGCCTTCATCGCGGGCTTCCGCTCGGTTCCCGCCGCCGTCCTCGATGCGGCCGACGGGATGGGCCTCAGTCCGCGCCGGCGGGTCCTCACGGTCGAGCTGCCTCTCGCCCTGCCCTACATCTCTGACGGGCATCCGGGCGGCCACGGTCACGACCGTGGGCCTGGTCACCGTGGCGTCGATCATCGGCCAGGGAGGACTCGGCGACCTGATCCTCGACGGCCTGCGGCGGACCTACTGGACGCCGATGATCGTCGGCGCGGTGCTGTCGGTGGCCCTGGCGCTCGTTCTCGACCTCGGCCTGTGGCTCGTGGGGCGCGCGCTGACGCCGTGGACGCGCCGTGGACGCGCCGGGTGACGGCGCTCGCGGCTCAGGCGGGCGTGCCGCGTGACATCGGCCTGTGGGAGTGGTTCTCGCGGGAGCAGACCTGGCGGGGCGAGGACGGGATCCTGGCCTCGCTGGCCGACACGGTCACGCTCTGCGTCGCCGTGATGGTCGTTTCGGTTCTCATCGCGGTCCCGTTGGCCGCGGTCCTCGCCCACCATCGGCGCGGCGAGCTCGCGGCCACCTGGACCCTCAACGTCGGCAGGGCGATCCCCACGTTCGCGATCGCGGGTCTGCTCGTGCCGATATCGCTCACGCAGGGGTACGGCTTCGAGCCCTGGCCGATCTTCATCGCCCTGACGATGCTCGCCCTGCCGCCGATCTTCCTCACCTCGTACACGGCGGTGCGCCAGGTCGACGAGGGAGCGGTGGACGCCGCACGGGCGATGGGGTTCACCGAGCGGGACGTGCTGATACGCGTAGAGTTGGCGCTCGCGGTGGGGCTGATACTCAGCGGCATCCGCGTGGCCGCCGTGGCGGTCGTGGCAACCGAGCCGCTCCGGGCCTTCCTCGGCGGCAACGGGCTCGGGCGGTACGTGCGAGACGGACTCGGTCAGAACAACGACTCGCTCCTCATAGGGGGGGCAATCCTGGTCGTCGCGCTCGCGACGGTGACGGGCATGGCCTTCGGAGCGCTCGAGCGGGTCGCCCTGCCCGAGGGTGTCCGGCGGCTGAGGCAGGTGCAGAACAAACGAACGGGAGATGCTCGATGAGAACCAGGACACTGCTGGGGCTGCTGGCCATGATGGCGGCGGTCGCGATGCTCGCCGTGGCCTGCGGCGATGACGACAGCACCAGCGACACCTCCGCAGCGGCGCCACAAGGGCCCGCCATCAACCTGCGCGGACAGGACTTCAGCGAGTCGGCCACGATCGCCGAGGTGTACGGCCAGTACCTGCAGGCGAAGGGCTACGACGTCAACATCCTCGAGCCCGCGGGCTTTCGCACCGAGGCCCTCGACGGCCTCAAGAACGGTGACCTCGATCTGATCATCGACTACATCGGCGGCGACCAGGCGGCGCTGGCACCCGACGACACGTCCTCGGGCGACGCCGCGACCGTCTCGGCGACCATCGCACCGCTGCTCGCCGACATGGGCTCGACGCTGCTCGACTACTCGCCCGCCGTCGACGGCGACGCCTTCGTCGTGCGCGGCGACTCGCCGGCGACGAAGATCTCCGACGTGAAGGGTCTCGACTACCGCTTCGGTGCCTCGTCGCAGTGCTTCGAGCGGCCCCAGTGCTACATCGGCTACACCGACCCGAAGGTCTACGACATCACGTTCAAGAGCAAGAAGACCATCGAGTTCGGCCCGCTCCTCGGTGAAGCCCTGAAGGCGAAGGAGGTCGACGCCGTGGTCTGGAACACGACCGCGCCCGAGATCACCGCCAACGGCTTCAAGATCCTCGAGGACGACAAGGGCCTGCACCCGGCGCAGAACATCGCCCCGATCGTGCGCACCGAGGTGCTCGACGCCTACGGCGACCAGCTGAGCACGGACCTGAACGCGCTGAGCGCTCAGATCACGACCGACGACCTGGTCGCGTGGAACACCGCCACCGACATCGACAAGCAGGAGTCGAACATGGTGGCCAGCGACTGGCTCACCGAGAAGAGCCTCAACTAGGAGAACCCGCGGGCCACGGCCTCCCACGTGGGAGGCCGTGGCCCGCGCCTACTCCTTGGGCTTGTGGTGCCGGCGCTGCACCAGCCGGTCGGCCAGCGCGCCGAGCAGGGCCGAGCCGATGATCACATAGATCAGCCGCGACTGGCGCTCGAAGAACACCCAGTTGACCGTCACGCGCTCGCGGTTGAAGAGCGCGAACAGGATCACCAGGAGGCCGATCAACGCGGCGACCGCGATGCGGATGAGACGCTCGCGGTCCCGTTCGTCGGGGGTCTTGGTCGTCATCGCGCGAGCCTACAGCCCGCGCGGATGCGTCCATACTCCCCGCCGGTGACCAGTCGCGCCCTCCTCCCGGTGGACGGAGCCGGGTGACGCCGTTCCTCGCCGGCCTGGGGGCGGCCCTCGGCTGGGCCTGCGCGACCCTCTGCGCCGCCGCCTCCAGCCGTCGCATCGGCGGCGCCGCCACGCTCGCGTGGGTGATGCTGAGCGGGATCATCGTCTGCGCTCCCCTCGCGGCCGCCACGGGATGGCCCGAGGGCCTCGACGCCTCGGCCGCCGGGTGGCTCGCCCTGGCGGGGGTCGGCAACGTCGGTGGCCTCGCCCTGATCTACGCGGCCATGCGCACGGGCGAGGTCGGGGTGGTCGCCAGCATCGCCTCCGCCGAGGGCGCCGTCGCCGCGCTGCTGGCCGTCTCCGCGGGCGAGCGGCCGGCCGCGCTCACCGCGATCGGCTTCCTGCCGGTGCTCGTCGGAATCGCGCTGGTGGCGGTCCCCCCGGACGCCGCGCCGCGGGGGGCCCGCACCGCCCGCCCACGCGCGCTCGCGCTGGCGGGCGGTGCCGCCGCGGCCTTCGGCGTCGGCCTGTTCGCCGCCGGGCAGGCGAGCGGGTCGGTCCCCGTCGGCTGGGTGGCGCTACCCGCGCGCCTCGTGGGCGTGATCATCCTCGGCGTGGCGCTCGGAGCGGGCATGCGTCCCCTGACGTCCCTGCGCCTCGGCCGCCTGGCGATCGCGGCTGGGCTGTTCGAGGTCGCGGGGATCCTGGCGTTCGCCTGGGGCGCCCGCGAGGGCATCGCCGTCACCTCGGTGATGGCGTCCCAGTTCTCGGCGCTCGCGGCGCTCGGCGCCTTCGTCCTGTTACGCGAGCGGCTGGCCCGGCGTCAGGTGCTCGGCGTGGCGGTGCTGGCCATCGGGGTCGCGATGGTCGCGCTCGGCACCGCCTGAGGAGCGCGGATCGCGCCGGCCGCCGCGAAGCGCACGCCCTGGACGCAGGCGAGCCCGAGCAGGCCGAGCATCGGCAGCAGGGCGATGTGGATGTCGCCGGCGCCCAACCCGAGCAGGCCGGCGGCCGCCAGCTGCACGGCGACCGCCGCGCTGAAGCCGCCGGTGTTGGCGAGCCCGGTGGCCCCGCCGGCGATGTGGGCCGGGTTGCCGGCGCGGGCGACGTCGAACGCCAGCATCGCGCAGGCGCCGCCGGAGCCGGTGACGACGAGCGTGCCGGCGATCACGGCGGGCGGCGGGTGCCCGCCCGGCCAGAGCAGGGTGAGCGCCCAGCCGCCGGTGACCGCCAGCGTGGTGCCGAGCAGCAGCGCCGCCCGCGCGCCCGGCGCCCGGGCGACGATCGCGCCCAGCAAGGGCGCGGCCGCGCCGAAGGAGGCGACGCAGACCAGCAGCCAGGCGCGCGCGGTGGACGGCGCGAACCCCTGCGAGGTGACCAGGTACGGGTAGCCCCAGAGCGCGGTGATCGCGACGAAGGGGCCCATCACCCGGATCTCCGACTCGCTGCGCGACCGCCAGCGGCGCATGGTGGCCGCGGCCGGGACGGCTACGGCGTGGCGGCGGTGAACACCCAGTCCGAGGGCTGGGCGATCGCGTGACAGCTCCAGCAGGTCGCTCCGGCCAGGGAGTCGCTCGTGGTGAACGGCTCGGATGCGCTCGTGCGTTTCCACTCCCGAAAGCGCCAGTCCCCGTGCCCGGGATCGGCCCCGGCCACCTTGCGCATGATCGCGATCAGGGTGATCACGCCGCCCTCGCGGCCCGCCTTCACGATCACCGAGCCGTCGGGGAACGGGCGCCCGTCCTGCCGCCGCGCGGCCCGCGGATTGAGGTGCACCTGCTTCGTACTCCGGTGCGCGTCGAAGCCGACCCGCTGCGACTCGACCGAGTCGGGGGGGATGGGCTGGTCGTTCAGCCGCGTCCAGGCCGTGAACCCGGCGGTGTCCGCAGGCAGGCCCGCGAGCGCCTTCGGCTTCGGCCGTCGGCGGTGCCGACGGAGCGGTCTCGCCGGAGCGGAGGGAGTGGTGGCGAGCGTCGCGGCTCCGTCGCCGGCCGGCTCGGACGCTCCGTCAGAGGCGTCGGAGCCACCGCACGCGGAGAGGGTCATCGCCCCGGCCGCCAGGAGAACGGAACCGATCCATCCGCGCTTCATGCCACCCCCTCGCTCGCCGCACGTCGTCCGCGTCAACCCTAGGCGACGCCCCGCAGCGCGTCCACGGCGGGCAGTCCGCGCGCGGCACAGAGGCGGGTGGCATCATCGCGTGGGACCGACAGGGAGAGGCAGGCGCGCGATGGGCGGATCATTTCCCGGGGGCGGCTCGGCGATCACGGTGATCCTGGTGGTCGACGACGTCGGGGCCTCCGTCCCCTGGTACCGCGACGTCCTCGGCGCCGACGTGACGCGTACCTACGGCCAGTCGGCCGTCCTCGAGTTCCTCGGGACGTGGTTGTTGCTCGTCACGGCGGGGGGTCCCACCGCGGACAAGCCGGACGTGAGCTTCGCGCCGCCCGAGGATGCGCACCGGGTCTCCCACTCGTTCACGATCCGTGTCGAGGACTGCGACGCGGCCTACCGCGAGCTCGTGGACCGTGGCGCCGAGTTCCTCACGCCGCCGCTCGACCGCGGCGGCGAGATCCGCTGCTTCTTCCGCGATCCCGACGGGCACCTCTTCGAGATCAGCCAGGTCTGACGGATCAACCGCGCGGTCCTCGGGGTTCCGTGTCGGTGGAGATCGCCGCCTGGAGCGCCTCGGCGAACGCGACCGGCTGCTCCATCGGGGGGTCGTCGGCCGCGCCGTCGATCACGTGCAGCGGCCAGCCGAGCCGCGCGCTCGCCGCCTCGGCGACGCGCAGCCGGTTCGCCCGGTCGTGCCGGCCCCAGATCAGCGTCGTCGGAACGGTGATCCCCGCGAGCTCGTCGGGCGGTATCGCCGGCACGCCCATCTCCCGCATGAGGACGCGCATCGCGGACTTCACGCGCGGGCTCCGGGCGCGGTCCAGGCTGTAGTCGCGCAGAGCGACCGACGTCGCACCGAGCTGCCGGTCGAACTCCCCGGGGTCGGCGAGGCACTGGCCCATGAACCTCTCGTACGAGCGCTCGGTGGGCCGCGCCAGGAAGCGGATCAGCGCGGCGGCGAACCGCGGAGACGGCCTCAGCCGCTTCAGGCCGAAGGTGTCGACGAGCACGAGCCGGTCAACCCCGTCGCCGTGCCGCGAGGCGAAGCGGGCCGCGATCGCACCGCCGAGAAGGTGCCCGACGAGCACCGGCGGCGCGTCACAGGTCCTCGAGATCAGCTCTTCGAGCCACCGCTGAACCCGATCGGCGTCCAGCTCGCCGTCGGTCAGCTCGGAGGCGCCGTGATCGGGAAGGTCGGGCGCGATGACCCGATGCGTCCCGACGAGATGGGGGATCACGCGCATCCACCTGAGGGCGAACTCGCCTGGCCCGTGCAGGAGCACGACGGGTGGGCCCTCGCCGCCTTCGAGCACGGCGGTGGAGACACCGGCGAACTCCACCCGGCGTTCCTGCACGGGGACCCCCGCCAGCAGCTCCCCCCGGGCATCGCGGCCGGCGGCGGGACCCGCGGCCCCATGCGATTCGACCTGCGTGCTCATCTCGGCCTCCTCGTCGTCCGTGGCGCGGGACCAGCCGCGTCATCCGCCGTCGATCGGCGTCGGGGTGAACCTAGGGGCCTCCGAGCCCTGCCACATCGGACGAACCGCCCAACCCCGCGTGGCAGCCGGATGGGTACTTCTGCGCAGGCGCTCTACACGAGCCCGTGCTCGTACGCGTACGCGGTGGCCGCGGATCGCGAAGGCAGTCGCAGCGTTCGCAGGATGTTGCTCACGTGGCGCCCGACGGTCCTCTCGCTGATCACGAGCTCGCCCGCGATGACGCGGTTGCTCTTCCCCGCGGCGACCAGTCGCAGCACCTCGCGCTCGCGCGGGGTCAGGCCGTGGGCATCGCGCGAGCGGGCACGCGGCGCGAGGGCCTCCAGCCGCGCGAGGTCCGGGCCCGCCCCGAGCTCCCGGAAGGCCGCGCCCGCCGCCTCCAGCTCGAGCCTCGCGGTCTCCTCATCGCCGAGCGCGCGGCACGCCATCCCGACGAGCATCCGCGCCCGCGCAACCTCATGGGGGACGCCGAGGTCCTCGAAGATCGCCAGGGCGCGGCGCAGCGCCTCGAGCGCGGCCCAGGCGTCGCCGCCGGCCAGATCGACCGCGCCGCCCGCGCACACCCGCATGGCGCGCAGCAGGTCCGTCTCGCGGTGCTCCCGATCCGCGCCGAGGTCGCGGCACGCCGCGCGCGCCTCCTCCACCTCGCCGACGGCCAGCATGATCTCGACGTACGCCGGCAGCAGCCTGGTGCGCTCCACCGGGTCCGTCGTCTCGCCGGCGACACGCCGGATCGCCGACGCGGCGGCGGCGCCGTCCCCCTCGGCCAAGCGCAGGAGGGCCAGCCCCGGCTGCGGCTCCCGCCCCAGCCTGCTCGCCCTCCGGTAGGCCCGCTCCGCCTCGTCGAACTCGCCGCGGAGCCGGAGCACCTCCGCCTCGTGGTAGTGGGCCTGGGCGGCTGCGCGCAGGTCGTGGCTCTCCTCCAGGCGCGCGCCCGCACGCCGCGACTCCCGCAGGGCGTCCGACCATTCGCCCCGGAGCTGCATGATCTCGGAGCGATGCATCAGGCACCTGCCGGTGAAGCTGACCAGGTCGGACTGCTCGTCGCACCAGCGCGTCAGCGCGGTCGTCCACTCACGCGCCCGGCGCAACTCGTAGATCTCCTGGCAGCCCTCGATGACGCTGCAGTAGACGAGACCGGTGACGATCGGCGACAACTCCCCGGCGACGACCGCGACCATGGCCTCGTCGAGCAGGGCGAGCCCCTCCTGAACGGCGCCCTGGCGGATCCGAACGCGGCCGTGTGTGTGCAGCGCCAGCGCGAGCAGGTCGGCGTCGCCGAAGCGCTCGGCGATCGCCACCGCCGCGACCGCCGTCGCCGCGGCGGCCTCCAGATCGCCCGCGGCCTCGTGGCGCATCATCGCCGGCAGGAGGAGGTAGCCCTGCTCCACGCAGTCGCCCTCGTCCTCGACGATCCGCCGCGCACGCGCGAACCAGCCGCTGGCGGGGCCCAGCTCGCCCCGCAGCGCCAGCCCGATCCCGATCCACAGCGCGCAGCGCCCGGCCTCGCGGCGGGCCGCCGCGGCCAGATGCGCCGAATGCGCGCGCTCGAGGGCGTCCTCGAACGCCTCGTAACGACCGAGCATGTACGCGGCCGTCGCCAGTCGCTCCAGGTCGCCGGCGGCCAGCCCGTGCGCCCGATCAGCCTCCGAGAAGGAGGAGAACGCCTCGCGCCAGGCGCGTTGCGCGAAGGCCCGACGGGCGCTCATGAGAACGCCGGCCGCGTCGGTCGCGGTCACCGGCGACCTGCCGCGCGCGGGCCCGCCGGAGCTCTCGCCCGCGAGGGTTCGTCACGCATCGGGCCAGCCTAACCCACCACTCCTCGCTCGCGCGGATGAGGGAGAACGCGGGCCCGCGGGGTGATGGAGCGAGGGGCGGCCGGCCTCCGCGCGGGCCGGCCGCCCCTCGCCTCGTCAACGGCCGGCCGACTCCTGGAGCCGGTGCTCGCGGAGCGCCAGCCTGCCGCTCAGCACCAGCGCCAGCAACGGCACTCCGCCCGTGTGCGGCACGGGGTCCGTCGCCTGATCCTTCCGTGGTGTCTGCGTCTCGGTCATCGGCCCCTCCGGTCCGTCGCGTGTGCGGTGTGCCCACACGGTGGAGCACGCGGCGGCTGCCGTTCACCGACGGCGGGCCAGGATCACCCCCCACCCGCCCTGGCCACGGGGCCGAGTGGCTCAGGCGTCGATAGGGATGTGCCCGGGCTGGGAGGCCACCCGCCCCAGCCAGGCGCGCACGGCCGGGTACGGCCGCACGTCGATGCCCGCCTCGTGGGCCACGTGCGTGTAGGCGTAGAGCGCGATGTCGGCGGTGCTGAACCGCCCGCCGACCAGGAACCGGCGCGTCGCGAGATGGAACTCCATCGCCGCCAGCGCCCGCCGGCCGCCCTCCTGCTTGGCCGCGAGCGCCGCGGGGTCGGGGGGCGTGCCCCCCAGGTGCAGCCAGAAGCGCGCCACCGCGATGTTGGGCTCGTGGTCGTACTGCTCGAAGAACATCCACTGCAGCACCTGCGCCCGCTCGAAGGCGTCGGTCGGAAGGAGCGGCGTCCCCTCGGCCAGGAACCAGAGGATCGCGCACGACTCGGCGAGCGTGCGCCCGTCGTCCAGTAGGAGCGTCGGCACCCGGAGGGCCGGATTCGCCGCGCGCCCGATCACGCTCTCGCGGTTCGAGCGGTCGAGCACGCTGAGCTCGACGCGCTCGTAGGCGATGCCGGTGCGCGCCAGCATCAGGCGGACCTTGTAGCAGTTGCCCGACTCCGGGGAGTCGTAGAGGAGCACCGGTGGGCCGGGGCCTAACCTAGAAGACCCGGATCCTCGCCCGCGAGAGGAAGAAGCCGTGGCGGGCCGCGTTGCGGCAGGTCAGGCCGCTCCTGCGCGAGGCGCAGACGATCGTGCCGAGGCGGATCGAGGTCCCGTACCTCAGGATCCGGATCCTCCGGCCGGGCACGGGCAGCGCCGTGTCGCTGTGGCAGACGCGGTGGCCGCGGCCCTTACGGCCGACCGCGACGGCGTCGCCCCAGTCGAAGCGACAGCTCTTGGGCTTCTTCGGCGCGGTGGCCGAGGTGGTGCGGATGTCGCAGCGCAGCTCGATGCGGTCACCGACGCAGCCGATGTTGCGGCTGGGCGTGGCGAAGCGGGTCAGCGCCGACGCGCTCGCAGCGAAGGAGCCGAGCGCGGACAGCGCGACGAGCGCGGCGATCAGGGCGCGGCGGGCGGCCGTCAACTGCGCCGCGCCGAGGTGGTGGGCGTGGGCGCCGCCGCGGAGGCGGGCGGGGCCGCCGGGGACGCCGCCGCGTCCTGCGCGGCCCGGTCGGCGACGGCGTGGTCCACGTGGTTCCACATGATGAGCGTCGCCGCCATCAGCAGGGTGATCATCTGCTCGCCCGTCATCGTGAGCGACGCGCGGATCTGGTCGGCCTCGGGACTGAGGCCGAACAGGCGCTCGGGCTGGTCGACGTACATCGCGTACAGCGGATCGTTGAGGAAGAGGAACTCCGAGACGAACATGCCGGCGAACAACAGCCCCACCGCGTAGCCCGCCCGCTGGGCGTGGCTCATCCGCATGTGCGGGACCATCGCCAGGATGTGCGACCACACCCCCACGCCGGTGACGAAGATGGTGCACCACATGAAGTAGTGGAGCCCCGCGTTCTCGATGCTGGCCTCGTAGATGCCCGGGACGTACCAGACCCCCGTTGCGACGACCCAGGCCAGGAACGCGGTGCGCGGGCGGGCGAGCTGGCGGATCACCGGGCGCATGCGCGGCCCGCCGGCCCAGCGCAGGATCGGCCGGGGGACCGTGAAGAACCGCATCGGCCCGTAGACGCCGAGGCACAGAAGGAGGGGCGCGATGTCGCCCACCATCATGTGCTGGATCATGTGGACGGACAGCAGGTAGTCCGTGCCCAGGTGGTGAAGGGGCGAGACCAGCGCCAGCACCAGGGTGTTGACGCCGGTCAGGAAGGCGATCGCGCGCGGGATGGTGGCGTACTCGCGGCCACCCCGCCGCCGAAGGCGCTGCCAGCCGGCGGCGTAGGCCACGGTGAGGGCGCCCAGCAGCAGCAGCACATAGGGATCGAAGTGCCACTCGGACCAGTGGCCCATCTGCTCGGGACTACTTCCCTGCCGATTCCGCGACGAACTCGGCCACGGCGGCGATCTGGTCGGGCGAGAGCTGCGAGCCGAATGCCGGCATCGCTCCCAGGCCGTTTGTCACCGTGTCGATGACGACGTCCTCACTGGGCTTCGTCTCGTCGAGGCTCGGGCCGACCGCGCCGGTGGCGCCCGCGGCCGACAGCACGTGGCAGCCGCCGCACCCCGTGGCGACGAACACCTGCTGCCCCGCGGCGAGGTTGTCCTGTCCACCGCCGTCCGTGCCGCCACCACCGGCCGGCTGCTCGATGGGGGGCAGGAAGGCCGCGGTGGCCTTGTCCTGGTTGGCGTTGCCGATCGCCCAGCCGGCGAGCGCCAGACCGGCGGTGGCGATCAGGGTGAGGGCGATGACGCCGCCCTGCAGCGCGGGGCTCGTGAGCTTGGGCCGCGACACGCCGAGCGTGATCCGCTGGGTGCCGGCGCTGGTCTTCCCGCGCAGCGTCTGGACGACGTTGATGACCAGCAGGAACTGCGCGAGCGCGAGGACGACGAGAATCGGGATCGAGGCGGCGGTCATCCGGTCGTACTGGCCCGGCAGCACCGCGAAGCGGCGCGGGGCGCCGTCGAGGCCCTGGATGATCCAGATGACGCTGAACGCCGTGGCCGCGAAGGTCGTGAGCCACACGTGCCACATGCCCATGCGGTCGCTGTAGAGCTGCTTGCCCACCAGGTCCGGCAGGAAGGTGTAGATGGCGCCGAAGATCACGATGCCGATGTTGAGCAGCGCCATGTGATGGAAGTGGCCGACGATCCAGAGCGTGTTGTGCACGAACGCGTCCCACGCGATGGTCGCGTTGACCACGCCCGACAGGCCGGCCAGCAGCCAGGCCACGAGGCCGAGGAAGAGTGCGGTGCTGCCGGCCGTCCAGGTCCAGCGCGACTTGTAGATCGTCAGCATGAGGCTGTAGAGCGAGAGCGCCGAGACGATCGTCAGGGCGAAGGTGAGCGGCTCCATGCCGGTGTTGATGGCGGCCTGGATCCCGTCCGGGTAGTCGAGGTACAGGTGGTGGGCCCAGACGGTGACGTTGGCGATCACGGCGATCGTCCAGCCGACGGCGATGATGTTGCCCGCCACCAGGGGACGCTTGGCGAAGCGCGGGATCAGCAGGTAGTAGATCGCCACGGCCGGGAACAGCAGCAGGTAGACGACCGGGTGGCCGAACCACCACAGCACGTTCTTGGCCAGCAGCGGATCGACGGAGACGTCGAAGAACGACTGGAAGATCATCTCCACCAGGAGAATCGCGAGCGGCACCGTCGCGATGATCATGTCGATCGCGATCACGGTCAGCGGGATGACCGGATAGGGCACGGGCTTGGCGCTCGAGAACTTGCGCGGCCAGAGGATGCCGAGGCCCATGGCGGCGCCCAGGCGGTTGGGGCCGCTCTTGTCCGAGCCGAGGCCCGGCCCGGTGACGATCACGATGATCGAGACGCACCAGGCGATGATCGAGACCCCGGCGAGCAGCACCGAGAACGAGAAGAACGCGGTGACGACGTTGCCCCACTCACCCGACGAGTTGAAGGGCAGCGGGTAGAGGAAGACCCACGAGCCGCCGAAGCCGAAGACCAGGGTGGTGACGACGACGCCGGCGACGCCGGCGACCATGGTCGTCCAGGCCACCATCGCGATGCGGCGCGCGAGCGTGGTGATCGGGAAGCCGACCTCGGCCAGCACCCAGAACCCGAAGCCCATGACGGCGAACGCGGCCCAGCCGACGAACGCGCCGAGGCCGTGCGCGGTCATCATGGCGTACCAGTAGTTGTCGTCGAGGCGGACGATGTCGGCCTGGCTCTGGCGAAGCACCATGCCCAGCAGGCCCGCGACCAGGAAGATCGCGGTCGAGGCGAGGACGTAGTAGAGGGTCAGCTTCTTCGCGACCTCGCGGGCCTCGCCCTTCACGGGGGTGTAGTCCATCTGCGGGTGGCCGGCGTACCCGGCGGAGGCGGCGTCGGTGCTCATCGGGCCGCCACCTGGAACGAGCCGATCATGTTGTGGTGGTTGACCCCACAGAACTCCAGACAGACCACCTGGTATCTCCCCGGCTCTTTGAACGTGTAGACGATGTGGCTGACGTGGTCCGGGACCGCCTGGATCTGGAAGAGCAGCACGTTGTCGTCGTTGTAGACGGCGAAGCCGTGATTGACGTCCGTGGCGGTGACCCTGAACCGCGCCGGCGTGCCGGCCGTGATGGTGCTGGGGTTGACGATCCACGCGTATTGCTGGCCCTCGACGGCGACCTGCTGCTGGCCCCTGGCGGCGGCGTTATCGCCGTAGGGGATGAAGGCGAGGGTCGCGAGCAGGAGCACTCCGAGCGCGACGACCGCGAAGATGAACCAGCCCTTCTCACCCTCGGCGAGCCGGTGGGTGTCGACCGTGTCCTTGCGGTCGGCGTCGAACGAGTGGGTCGACTTCCAGATCCACAGGATCGCCACGATCGAGATCACGCAGACGGCGGCGTAGGCGATGGTGATGGTGAGCGCGGTGGGGTTCATGCCGGTTTTCTAGGGGTCGCCGGGAGCCCCGGCAACCCCCCCGCCGAGATTCGCAACAGGTTCCGTAGTAGCCCGAATGCGGCCTGCGGGTAATCCGCACGAACACCGCGGTTGACCGACCTTGTGTGGCAGGCTGCCGGGGTGAAGGCAGACCATCCGCTGCGCCGCCTCTGGCGCTACGCCGACCGCCACCGCGGCCGGGTGATCTGGGCGAGCGTCCTCTCGATCGCCAACAAGGTCTTCGACGTCTTCCCGGAGATCCTGATCGGCTTCGCGGTGGACGTCGTGGTGAACGCCGACGACTCCTTCGTCGCCCGCCTCACGGGCATCGACGGGCGCTGGGGCCAGCTCGTCGTCCTGGCCGCCGTCAACATCGCCGTCTGGGTCGGGGAGTCCGTGACCGAGTGGGGCGCCTCGGTCGTCTGGCGCAACCTCAGCCAGACGCTCGAGCACGAGGCCCGCATCGACGCCTACTCCCACATCCAGCGCCTGGAGCTCGGCTACTTCGAGGACCAGAGCACCGGCGGGCTGATGTCCATCCTCAACGACGACGTCAACCAGCTCGAGCGCTTCCTCGATGTCGGCGCCAGCGCGATCATCGCGATGGTCGTCAACGTCGTCCTGGTCGGAGCCGTCTTCCTGGTCGCGAGTCCCCTCCTCTTCCTGGTGGCCTTCGCCCCGATCCCGGTGATCGTCTGGGCGAGCTTCCTCTACCAGAAGCGCCTCGGCCCCCGGTACCGCGCCGTAAGGGACCAGGTCGGCGTGCTGAACGGCACCCTCTCCAACAACCTCGGCGGCATCGCGACGATCAAGGCCTTCACGGCCGAGGACCGCGAGATCGAGCGGGTCGGCAAGGAGAGCGACCTCTACCGCGAGGCCAACCGCAACGCCATCCGCCTCAGCAGCGCCTTCGTCCCCCTGGTGCGGATGGCGATCCTCCTGGGCTTCACGATGACCCTGCTGGTGGGAGGCCGCGCCGTCATCGACGGAGCCCTCGCCGTCGGCTTCTTCTCGATCCTGGTCTTCATGACCCAGCGTCTGCTGTGGCCGCTCACCCGGCTCGGCGAGACCTTCGACCTCTACCAGCGGGCGATGGCGAGTACGCGGCGGATCCTCGATCTGCTCGACGTCAGCCCACGGATCATCGAGGGCTCAGGCCTCCTGCCGAAGCCCGTCGCCGGGGCGGTGCGCTTCGAGGACGTCCACTTCTCCTACACGAGCGGCCCCGAGGTGCTCCACGGCCTCGACATCGACGTCCCCGCCGGGGAGACCCACGCCGTCGTCGGCCTCACCGGGGCCGGCAAGAGCACCATCGTGAAGCTCCTGCTGCGGATGTACGAGCCGAGCGCGGGGCGCGTGACCGTGGACGGTGTGGACGTCCGCGAGCTGACCTTCGGAGACCTGAGGGGCGCCATCGGCCTCGTCAGCCAGGACGTCTTCCTCTTCGACGGCACCGTGAGGGAGAACATCGCCTACGGAGACCCTTCTGCGCCTGCGGAGCGGGTGGAAGAAGCCGCGCGGCTCGCGGAGGCCCACGAGTTCATCTCGTCGTTGTCGGACGGCTACGACACCTTGGTCGGGGAGCGGGGGCAGAAGCTGAGCGGTGGGCAGCGGCAGAGGCTCTCGATCGCGAGGGCGATCCTCCGGAACCCGGCGATCCTCGTTCTGGATGAGGCAACGAGCTCCGTGGACAACGAGACCGAGGCGGCGATCCAGAGGTCGCTGGAGCATGTGTCCGAGGGACGGACGACACTGGTGATCGCGCACCGGTTGAGCACCGTGCGGCACGCCGATCGGATCCATGTCCTGGAGGCGGGGCTGGTCCGCGAGGCGGGGACGCACGACGACCTGGTCGCGGCCGGCGGTCTCTACGCGGCCCTGTGGCGTGTTCAGACCGGCGAGGCGGCGGGCGTCGGCTGAGGCGTCGCGTCCCCCTCGCGTGACTATCGGGGGGCCTACCGGGTCGCCGGGGTGCTCCGGCCCGCGACGGCGGCCCATGACTCCAGGGCCGTCGCCGTGGCGACCGCGTTGGTCAGGCAGGCGCCCTCCGTACAGATGCCGCCGAAGGGGCCCGACGCCCCCCCGGCGCAGGTGAACGTTCCGGCGAAAGACCTCCCGGCGAGCGAGACGTTGAAGCTGCCGCTGGCGCAGGTCGGGGGTCCGCCCGCGAAGGTGCCGCTCAGTCGGGCGCCCCCCTCCGAGAGAGATCCGCTCAAGGTACCGCCACCGAACCAGTCATAGCTGCCGTTCGCGGTGGACCCGGTCTGAACGAGCGTCAGCGTCCCGGCGTGCTCCACGCGCGCCCACTTCCCGGACCACGTGGTCTGCGGCGCGGCCTCGTAGCGCTCTCGCATCTTCCTGATCTGGGCAGCCAGGTCGCAGGCGTCCTTTGCCAGAGCCTCGACGTTGGCCACGAGGGCCGAGCCGAGCAGGAAGCGGTTTCGCACCAGCCGGATGCGCGCGCGCAGCCGCGTCTCGGCGGCGCGGTGCGAGCGCAGGAGCGCCCTGCGGCCGGCCCGCGCGAGGTCGCGGCGCAGGAATCGTGCGGCCGCGAGCGCCCGCTCGGCGCGCGCGATGCGACGCCGCACAACCCCGATGTTCGTGTCGACGGCGCTCGTGTTGCGCAGTGTCGTCAGGTGCAGGTTCAGGGACCGGAGCGAGGTGCGAGTGCGCTTCGAGAGGCCCGGGCCGGTCAGCCCCCGGAAGGCCCGCCGGAGCAGCGACAGGGTCTTGTTTCCGGCGAGCTGCACGATCGCGACATTCACGTTGACCTTGACGGCGAGCCGCCCGAGGAGGCGGCTCGCCGCGAGCCGGACCTGCACCCGCGCCTGCTGCTTGAGCGGCGCCCCGAGGGCGAGGCCCTCGGCGACCTCGGCGACGATCGGGCTCAGCTGCCCGGTCGCCCGCAGCCGGCGCACGAGGCTCGCGCCGATCCGGTGCTTGGTCCTGCTCAGGTCACCCGCGCGCAGCGCGTTCGCGAGGCCCACGTCCTGCAGCCGGCGCTGGACCAGGTCGGCGAGCAGGCTCCGGGTGAGGGCCTGACGGACCGCCGTCCGTGCCCTCGCGCGCTGGCCGACCGAGGGCGCCGGAGCCGCGACCCCGGTGACGGCGCTCAGATGCGCGCGCCCGGCGCGCAGGTCGGTGAGCATGCTGCGCACCGCCAGGATCTCGGTCGCGTTGCCGTACCGCGTCGTCGCGCCGCGGTAGGTGCGCATCAGCGTGCAGGCTGCGCCGGCCGCCGATTCGAGACGCGCGGCCGCGGCGCCGATCGCCTGCCGATCGCTGGAGCCGGTGGCGCGCAGGCTCGCCAGCTCCGCCCCTGCCTGGCGCGCGTCGATGGCCGCCAGCGCCGCCCGCTGCTCGTAGCGCGTCGAGACCGCGCCGGCGGGCCCGGCCACGATGAGGACGGCGGCGACGGCCATCGCCAGCATCGCGCCCAGTCGAAGGAGCCGGCCGCGCTTCGCCGCGATCGGTCGCCCACCGCCTGCTGCACCGAAATCGTCTGCCGCCCCCATGTTCACCGCCCCCGGAGGTCATCTGGGGATCGAAACGGAGTGAGAGCCCTGCCCAGGGCGATCCAGGGGCAGGTCACCCGACGGCGGCGAGCGCCTGCTCGTAGGCCGGCCAGGTCTCGTCGGCCGTGTCCCCGGCGAGCGAGAACGTGTTGCGGAAGTCCTCGTTCAGCAGGTAGCCCTTCATCGTCGCCGCCACGAAGTCGGGCGACGAGGCGAGCTCGACGAGCTGCATGGGCTCGCCCCAGACGATGCACATCGGATGCTCTTCGTTGCCCATGGAGCTGATCCACATGTGCGGCCCGCAGCGGCCCGCCGCCTGCATGGCGGAGAAGGCCTCGTCGGACTCCTTGGCGAACGCCCAGCTCTCGGCCTCGCGTCCGGGGTTCGGTCGTCTCCACCGGAAGATGATCGCGGTCTTCATCACCCCTCCCCTCGGGTACGCACGACCCATAGGAGGGCCGTGGAACCCAAATCTGGCTGAGATGGCCGACGGCGCATCGGGGGATGCCCTCGTCCGGACCGGGTTATCCGAAGAGCCCTGGGCATCCGGCATGAGGAGGTCCCAGGGCCGCCAGCCCCCGCCCCGTCCCACGGTGGCTCACCTCCCCGCCGACGCCCAGCCGGGCATCGTGTCGCCCATGAGGGCGATCCGGAGCTCCTGGCCCGCGGTCACCGCCTCATCGTCGCCGCCTCGGCCCGATCGGGCCGGCGCGCCGCGACCCGCCGTTCGTCCGGGTCCAGCCTGGCGCCACACGCCCGCGGCGTGTCGGGTGGCGCTCCTCAGGCGCGGCCGCGGCTAGGCCGAGCCGCCTCGGCGTGCCGACTGCCGGGACGTCGGGCTCGAGCCGACCCGCACCTCAGGACGGGCCGTCACCCGGCCCGCCCACGGCGGCTTCGCCGGGGGCGCCGGGGAGCAGCAGCAGCACCCCGAAGGCGCCGACATCGCCCCGCCCCCTGTCCCATCCACCGCGGATGACGGCTCGGCAGCGGGCCGCCCCGTCCCGCCGCAGGGCCTCGTCGATCAGTGGCCGCAGGCGCACGGCGTCGTCGTGTCGCAGGTGGCCCACGGAGACCCCCCCGATCTGCACCGCGACGGCGTCGGGGTCGAAGCGATTGCCGGGCTCCGGGACGAGGTCGGCGAACGCCTCGGCGTCCACGCCTCCGTACCGGCGGACTCCGCCGGTCAGCGAGAGCAGCTCGTCCTGGTGGTGCGACTCCCCGACCACGTCCACCTCCCGGGCTCCGGGCAACGTGACGGGCGCCTGCGCACCCACGGGCCCGAGCAGCCGCGAGCGCCCCCGCGCAGGCCCCACGTGGCCGAGCAGGCGCCGGAGCGCTCCGATCCCTCCTCCGCGCCGGCACCCGAAGCAGAACCAGCGGCACCCCTCGGCGTCGATGTGCAGGGACGGGTGATGGTCCTCGTGAAACGGGCAGAGGTAGTAGCGATCGCCCGGACGCAGCTCGATCCCGGCGGCGCCCCAGGTGTCGGCGAACTCCTCCTGCTCGGCCGCAGCGCGGGCCGGCGCGTCGCGAAGAGGGTGGCGCGGCCCGTCGGTTCCGCCGGTCCCGCCGGCGAGTGACGCCAGCCACTCCGGCACCGGCGCGAGGGGCAGCTCCCAGGGCGAGCGACCCTCCCGCCAGGTGTACCGGCGCCCCGACGCGTGGAGGCTGGGCGGCGCCACGACGGCCCCGCCCTCCGCCTTCAACTCGAGGCCGGGCGCCGGCGTCGCCGAGGGCAGGGCGGCTCCCGCCAGATCGAGCCAGAGGTGCCGCCCGCCCCCGCCGGTGAGCGTCTCCGCCGTCGGCGGAAGCGCCCCCCACCGGTCCTCGAACCCGCCGAGGGCCACGTCGCCCCCGCTGCGGGGATCGATGTCGAGCACGGCCACGCCGGAGACGCGGCCCGTCAGCACGGCCAGGTTTGCGTGGGGCCACCTGCTCCACCAGCCGCGGATCTCCTCGATCCGCGGGCCGCGCTCCCCGTAGGCCTGCCAGCGGACGCGAGGGTGCTTGCCGGGGGACGGACAGTCGGCTCGCCCGCAGCTGCACCCGTCCGAGACCGGCGTGTGCACCGGGACGACCGCCCAGCCCAGGCCCGTGTAGGCGAACGCCGCCAGCAGCGGCGCGGCAGGCCCGGTCACAACAGCGGCGCAGGACCCGCGCGTTCGCTCACGAGTCCCGCGGGACCACCCGCTCGTCCCATGCCGCGTCGTCCGGCAGGGCGAGCTCGGCCCACGAGGGGGCGGTGGGCCGCGCGGGCCCCGTGCGCGCCAGCACGCCGTAGACCTCGATGTCCGGCGTCGGAATCCCCTCGAGGCGCACGCGCGCCCAGGCCTCCGTGGCCGCGGACGCGGTCTCCCACGTCTCGATCACCAGGAATCCCCGGGGGCCGTGGGCGACGGTGCGCTCCAGCAGACCGTGAGCGGGGACGTGGTCGGCCCAGTGGTGCTCAAGGGCCGCGAAGACCGCGCGCGGCTCGCCTTCCAGGCTTGCGACGGTCAGGACCGACATGACTCCCCCTTCGCTCGGTGGGATCCAGCCTCGCCGCGCGCCGCCGCCGCGTCATCGGCACTTTCCCGCCGGGTGCAACCGGGATCTCACGGACGAGGGGCGCGCCGCGAAGCAGCGTGACGATCCGCGACCTCGAGCACGATGTCGCCATCGGCCGGATTGCGTGACGCCGCGGCCTCGAGGGCGACCGCTGCCCGCTCGAGGGGGTAGCGCTGGGCGACCTGCGCCGTCAGTCCGCCGCGCTCGACGAGGCCGGCGATCACGTCGAGATCCTCGGTGCTGCTCTTCATGCCGAGGAACTCGACAGCCACGCCCCCGGGCGACTCGATCCCGGACGCCTCCGAGATCGTCGTGACCGCTCGGCCGCCGGGCCGGACCAGGCCGAGCGCCTGATGGAGCGAATCGCCCCCGACCAGATCGAGGACCGCGTCCACGCCCTCTCGGGCGCCCGGCTGCAGCCGGGCGCGCCAGTCGCCGCGGTAATCGGCCGCCTCGTCCGCGCCGAGTCGTCGGAGTGACTCCAACTCGTCCTCGCCCGCGATCGTCAGCACCCTGAGCCCGCGCCCCTTCGCCAACTCGATCGCCGCGCGGCCGACCGCGCCACCGCCCCCGCACACGAAGAGCGCCGCCCCACGCGGGAGATCGAGCAGCTCGAGCGCCTGCCACGCGGTCAGCGCGCGGACCGGGAGAGTGGCGGCCTCCCCGTCGTCGGTCGTCGTCGGGGCGCGTCCACATGCCGAGGCAGGCAGCAGGACCGTCTCCGCCCATGCGCCGGCGATCCCCGGGTTGGCGACCACCCGCTCGCCGGCGGCCAACCCCTCCACGCCCGGTCCGATCTCGCGGACGCGGCCCGCGAGTTGTGCGCCCATCGTGAACGGCGGGGCGTCCGGGAGGAACCGCGCCAGCCTGCCCTCCCTGACCCCGAGATCCCAGGCGCCCACCCCGACCGCCGACACGTCGATGAGGATCTCGCCCCGCCCGGGGCGCGGGGGTGGGGGGATCTCGTCAACCCGGGGGTCCCCTCCGAACTCGTGTAGGCGTACTGCGCGGATGCCGTGCCTCCCTCCAGCGGTGCCGGTCCAGAGACCGCGCGCGGCGATCCAGGTGCCGACAGGATGCCATCCGCCCGTGGGTGCTGCCGGGGGCCGCGCACCGCCCGCGGCTGCCGGCGGGTTTGCCCCGCCCCTACGCGGGAGCGCCGGAGCGGCTCAGAGGAGCGGCAGGTACCGCTCAAGCTCGTAGGGGGCGACCTGCGTTCGGTGGTCCTCCCACTCGGCGCGCTTCAGCTCCACGTAGCGGCCGTGGATGTGCTCCCGAAGCACCGGAGCAGGAGCTCGCTGGCCGCCCCGAGCTCCGGAAGTGGAGGTACTCGAGCTCCGGGCCGAGTAAGAAGTGGTCGAAGCCCATGTCCTGCGTCAGGGCGTTGTCCAGCTCCTCCTTCGTGATGGCGAAGCTCTTCAGCTGACCGAGGGTGTCCGTGCACCAGAGCCGTATGAACGTGACGTCCCCGTCCTGGACGGCGACCACCTCGGAGGCCCGGACCTTTGCGACTAAGTGTCGCGCAGGTGTGTGATCAACGCAGCTAGCTGCGAGAGACCTCGCCGATGGCGCAGGACGAGCCCGCCGGCCCCGGGGAGCCGGCCGGGTACTCCTCGAGCGCCGGCGCGCCCGCCGCCCACAGGTGCAGGATCGGCTCGACGATGCGCCAGCACTCCTCGGCCTCGTCGCCGCGGATCGACAGGGTCGGGTCGCAGTGCAGGACGTCGAGGATCACCTTGCCGTAGGCCGAGACCTCCTGGGGGGCGAGCGCGGCCACGAGAATGGTCTCCTCCAGGTCGAAGGAGTCGCTCGAGCCGTTGATGTTGACCGACAGCTCGAGCCGGTTGGGGGCGAGCCCCAGCACCAGCATGTTGGGCTCGGCGTGGGCGCGATGGTCGAAGGTGAGGTGCGGCACATGACGGAACTGGATCGCCACCTGCTGGCAGGTGTCGCCCAGGGCCTTGCCGCTGCGCAGCACGAAGGGCACGCCGGCCCAGCGCCAGTTGTCGATGTAGAGGGTCACCTCGGCGAAGGTCTCGGTCTGCTTGTCGGGATCGACGCCGGGCTCGGCCGTGTAGTCGGGCACGGGCCCGTTCCTGGCCGTGCCGGCGGTGTAGCGGGCGCGCACCGTGTGGTTGACGATCTCGTCGGGGGTGGGCGTGCGCACCGCGCGAAGCAGAGCGACCTTGCGGTCGCGCAGGTCGCGCTCGTGCAGGGTCGGCGGGGGCTCCATGGCCACCAGCGCCATCACCTGCAGCAGGTGGTTCTGGATCATGTCGCGCAGCGCGCCCGAGCGGTCGTAGTAGTTCGCGCGGCCCTCCAGGGCGAGCTTCTCGTCCCAGATGATCTCGATCCGCTCGATGTGCTCGCGGTTCCAGATCGGCTCGAAGATGCGGTTGGCGAAGCGCAGGCCGAGCACGTTCTGCACCGTCTGCTTCTCGAGGAAATGGTCAACGCGGTGGATCGCCTCCTCGGGCGCGGCCTCGGCCAGCAGCGCGTTCAACTCCTGGGCCGAGGCGAGGTCGTGGCCGAAGGGTTTCTCGATGACGATCGCGCTGCCCTCGGGGAGCTTCGCCGCCGTGATCGCTTCGATCGCCGCCTCGAACACCTGCGGCGGCAGGGCGAGATAGACCACCGCGGGCCCCTCGCTGGTGTGAAGGGCCGTCCGCACCGCCTCCGGATCGCCCGCGTCGCCGTGGATGTACGAGCAGAGCGCGGCGAACTCGTCGGCGACGGCCGTGACGCGATCGTCGCCGTGGGCGATGAGAGCCTCGCGCACATGGTCGCGGAAGGCGTCGCCGTCCCAGTCGGGGCGATCCAGGCCGACCAGCCGGAAGCCCTCTGGCAGCTTCCCGAGCGCGAGCAGGCCGGCGAGGCCGGGAAGGATCAGCCGCGCCGCCAGGTCGCCTCCGGCGCCCAGCACGATCATCCGGCGGATCGTCGCCGTCGGACGGTTGCGGGCTCTCAGGGGCGAGGGGGACACTCAGACGAGCCTATAGAGAGGCGCGATCCGTGGCCCACGCCCGGGCCGGCCGCCTCGCGGCGCCGCTACCGCACCGCCGGGGTGCCGGCGTCGGTCACGCGGCCGTCGACGATCCTCACGACCCGGTCGGCGTAGTGGGTGATGCGCTCGTCGTGGGTCACGATGATCGCGGCGGTGCCCCGCGACTTCATCTCCTCGCGGATCAGCTTCACCACCTGGTCGCCCAGCTCGGTGTCGAGCGCCGAGGTGGGCTCGTCGAAGAGCACCATGCCGGGCTCGTTCATCAGCGCCCGGCCGATCGCCACCCGCTGCTTCTGGCCTCCCGAGAGCTGCGCCGGCAGGTTGCCGGCGCGGTCGGCCAGGCCGAGCTCGTCGAGCAGCTGATCGGCCCGTGCCCGCGCCTTGGCGCCGGTGCGCGGGCCGATCTCATCGACCACCAGCAGGTTCTCCCGGGCCGTGAGGAAGGGCACCAGATTGACCGTCTGGAACACGAAGCCGACCGACGTGCGCCGGAACTCGGTGCGCTGCTTGGCGGTGTACCCGGAGATGTCCTGCCCGTCCACGACGACCGTGCCCGCGGTCGGGGTGAGGAGCCCTCCGGCGATTGAGCAGAGCGTGGTCTTGCCCGATCCCGAGGGTCCGACCAGGGCGACGATCTCGTCGGCCCCGACGGTGAGCTCGACGTCGTCGAGGGCGACCACCTCCTGATCGCCGACCTCGTAGGTCTTGCGCACGCCCTCCATGCACAGGGCGGCGTCGGTTGGTGTGGGGGTCATGACGGGCTCCGTGGGGCGGGGTGGACGGCGATGAGGATCGGGCGCGGCCTCACTGGCCGCCCCCGATCGCCGAGGCCGGGTCGATCCTCAGTACGCGACGCAGCGAGAAGGCGCACCCGATGAGCGCGGCGACGACGAGGTAGGCCAGGCTGCTGAGCAGCCGGGCCGGTGTGGCCACGAAGGGGATCGAGCCCGCCGGGATCGCCGCGTCGAGGGCGAGCGACGCCGCCGCGCCGATGGCCGAGGCGATGAGCGTCACCACCAGCGCCTGCAGCAGCACTCCGGCGAACAGGGTGCGCGAGCTCGCCCCGAGGGCCTTCAGCACGCCGTAGAGGGCGGTGCGCTCGACGGTGATGAGCGCGAAGAAGAGGGCCACGACGAGCAGGGCGATCACGACGGTCACGCCGATGATCTGGTTGAAGACGGTCTGCTGCTGCGACACGCCGGGCAGCGCGTCGATCGCCTGCGCGATCGTCAGCGTGGAGGTGGCGCCCCCGGTGGCCCGGTCGATGCCCTCGGCCGAGGGCGTCGCGTCCGACGATCCGTCGCCCACGAGGAGCGCCTGGACCACACCGTCACCGACCCGCTGTCCGGGCCGATTCGCCGCGAGCACGGAGCGCCACGTTCCGAGCGACCCCCACACGGTGCCCTGGCCCGAGTAGCGGCTGTCGTCGAGGAAGCCGATCACCTGCACCGGGGAGCGCGCCGGGCCGAGCAGGATCACGCTGCCCGTCGCGACGCCCTCCGACTCGAGCGAGCGGTCGGCGTAGACCTCACCGTCGGTGGGCACCCCGTCGGGCACGCCCCTCGGGGCGCGCTCGTAGCCGAAGAGCACGACCGGCACGAGATCGCGAGGCCCGCGCCCCTCGATGCGCGCCCCGAGCTGGACGCTGCCGAGCCCCGCCACGTCCTCGACGCCGGCGCTCTCCTCCACCGCCGCCCGCACCTGGGGCGTGATGCGGCTTCGCACGAGCGAGTCCTGCGAGGTGGACGAGAACACGATCAGGTCTGCCCGCTGGGCGCGCAGCGCGCCGGTGCTCCCCGCCGTGAGCCCGTCGAGCAGGCCGCCGAGGAACATCAGAAGAAGCGCGATCAGGGTCAGGATGGCCGTGGCGATCACGAACCGTCCGGGCCGGCGGCGCAGCTCGCGCATGGCGAGCCTCATCGCGCCCCTCCCCCGGTGGTGGCCTCGACGGGGTCGATGGCAAGGACGCGCCGCGCCGCCGCGACCGCGCTGAGGAGGCCGAGGCCCACGAGCAATCCCCCCCAGAGGGCGACGGCGCCCGGATCGAAGCTCAGCGTGAGCGAGCCGACCGTGGCCTGTGACAGGGGCGCGAAGAGCAGCGTCCCGATCACCACGCCGCCCCCGATGACGATCAGCACCTGCACGAGCAGCGAGCGCACCAGCACGCCCGCGGGCGCGCCGATGGCGCGCAGCAGGGTCAGGGCCCGGGCCTTCTGGAGGGTGATGATCAGGAAGAAGAGCCCGGTCACGAGCGGCACGACCAGGGCGAAGAGCAGGAAGATCACATCGAACGAGCGCCGCACGTCGGACACCCCGGGGGTCTCTGTGGCCGCCTGCTCCCGGGTGAGGGCGTCGGCCTGGTCGGACGCCGCGTTGATCCGGACGGTCAGCTCCTCGGCCGTGACGCCAGGGTCGGGGGCCGCGCCGATGACGCTCGGCAGGACCGTGGTCGCGTCGGGGTTGGCCGCCCGGGTGGCGGCCACGTAGTCGGGCCACGCGACGAAGAGCGTGGGCGTCACCTGGATCTGCGCGTCCTCGGCCAGGCCGACGACCCGCAGCCCGGCGCCGTCGCCGCCATTCACGACGGCGACCCGGTCGCCCAGCGAGAAGTCGCCCGCGCTCCCCACGGCCTCGCCCGGCGCCTGGGGCATCCGGCCGGCGCTCAGCTGGTCGGGCCCGCCGAGCTGGGGCTTCTCGTAGCCGATCAGCGCGGCGTCCGACTGCTCGCCGTCGTCGACGACCACGGTGAACGTGCCCTGACCGATCCGCCCGGTGTCCGCGACGCCCGCGGTCCCGGCGATGGCGCGCTCGAGCGGCGGGGTGATCACGCTGCCCTGCAGCGTGCGCTGGCCGTCGACCGAATAGACCAGCACCGGGGCCGACTGGCGCTCGATGGCGCCGACGAACGCCGTGATCAGGCCATTCTGAAGCGCCTGCTGGGTGAGGATCAGGAACATCAGCAGGGCGACGGCGGCCATCAGCAGCCCGAATCGGGTCTTCGCGCGGCGGATCTCGGTGAGGGCCAGGAACATCGTCGCCTCGTCGTGGACGGAGGACGGGGGGCTCGCTCCCTCACGACCTCCGTCGCGCGGATGGCCCGCTGCTGGACTCAGTATCGCCGTTCAGGTGGTGGTGCTTGGGGGGATCCGGCCCGGCACAAAAGCCACTTTGTGGATCGAAAGTTGGTTCTGGTTCTCTCCACGCCAACCCCGGATGGCTCGATCACCTCGTCCCCGTCATTCCACTCGGTGCGGCGACGATGGCCCGATGGGCCCAAGGTGGACGTCGACCCCTTGACGGGGTTGACGGGCGTCGCCGACAGCAGGAAGTGTGCGCGGCGCTCGACCAGCCGCAACGGGTGGCGGGCCGCGAGCGGCAGGCCGAGTCCACGCGGCCGCAGCTGGTCGCAGACCGAGGCGAGGCCGTGACCCACGCCGACTCGGTCCAGATCACCCCGCCAGGCGCCCAGGATGGAGTCGGGCATCTCCTGCAGCGACATGACATCGGGCGATCTGGAGGCGCCGAACTCGGCCCGTTCGGCGCGACGTCGTGCAGGCGTTCACGTTCGAGGTGAGGACCCTCACGGCGGGGGCTGACCGAGGATCCAGCCTTCGACGGTGCGGATCGATTCCGCCGTGGGCGCCTCGGCCCCATCCCGGAGCGCCATGAGCATTCCGAGGAGACCCACCACGGCATCGAAGGGGTCCTCGCCCTCTGGGCCCTCTCCGAAGCCGCCCGTGACGAGCGCCGCCACGCCTGGGGCCACCGTCGCGGAGAGGGCGGCCGCCGCATCGAGGATCATCGGTGCGCGCGCCGCGCGGTCGGCCTGCTTCCTCTTGCTCCAACCCGAGGGGCCGAAGCCGAGCGGCTTGTAGTACTCGGCAGGGTAGGTCTCGGCGATCGTCAGCAAGTGCGAGGCGATCAGATCCGCGATGTCTCCGTCGAACGGCCAGAGGGCGGCGCCCGCGTCCCGCACCAGGGGCGCGACCAACTCCTGCCAGCCGGCGATCGCACCCTTCCCCACCTGGTTGGCGCCGATCGTCCAGAACAGCGGACAGGCGGCACCGTGGGTGGGGGTGGGCTTCTCGCAATCCCGTCGGAGCTGATCGATCGGGATTCCGAGAGCGGTGGTGAGGTGCTCCTGCTTCTTCTGGCCGGGGGCGTAGGGGTAGAACGGGCGGCCGGTCGAGATCTCGTCGGCCGAGCGAGCCACGTCGTAGAAGTCCTCCCACCCCTCTCCGCCGAAGCGCGGCAGCGCCTCGCGGAACGCGTTGACTCCGGCCCGTTTGGCATACGCCTTCGGCAGGCCGATCGGGAAGTTGACGCCGATGAGGACGTGCGCCGGCTCATTCGCCGCGAGGCCGAGACACTCGAGAGGTGAGCCCTCGCCGGCCCACGGGCCGACCGACTCGATCGCCCACCCGTCGGCGGTTCGCCGCGCGCGCGCGATCCATCGCTTGCTCGGGTCCTTGCCCCAGTCGGCGTGGAGCACCACCAGTCCCGCCTGATCCCCGGCTATCGCGGCGTCGAGGTCGGCGACCACCCTGGCCAGCTCCTGCGCGAGCGGGGCGCCGGGCAGGCGCTCGGCGAATATCTCCGACAGCCGCCGGTAGTACCACGGGGTGTCGGCGTCGCGGTTGAACCGGCTCCAGAGCCCATCCCCCAGGCGGCGGTAGTCGGCGAGGATCGCCCGGGCGTTGTGGACCTTGTCGGCCAGGGAGACGCGCAGGATGCCGTGGTCGGTCTCGGTCGCGAGATGCGCCAGGTAGGCCTCCTTGCGCTCGCGCCAGGGGGCCTTGTCGGCGCCGGGCTCCAGGCTGTCGCTGCAGGCGCGCACGACGTGCGCGACCCGCTCGCCGAAGCGGGCCTCGATGTCGGCCAGGCGCGGCTCGCCGCCGCGATCCTCGGCGGTGTCGTGCAGCACGGCGGCGATCGCGTCGTCCTCACTCAGCTCCCCCACCGCGGCGGCATCCTCGATCATCAGGCCCACGACCCCCATCAGGTGGGCGAGGTAGGGGATGTCGGTCCCCTTTCGCCGCTGGTCGGCGTGCAGGAGGCAGGCGTAGGCGATCGCCTGCTCGAAGCGGGGTCCGAGGATCTCGTTCATCGCCTGCAGCGTACGCGCAGCGTACGGCGGGCGCGCGGGAGCCGTCAGGCGAGGCCGCTAGCCTCCCCGCGATGCGCCGCCGAACCCACGCCCTGCTGATCGCGCTCGCGCTCGGCGTGGCCGCACCGGCGGCGGTGGCCCAGGAGCCGGTCGCGACGGCGCCCGAGCCCGTGACGCCGCCTCCGATCGTCCCTCGGGTCGCGCCCCCGGCATCGCACCCGGCGCTCGCGACCGGGTGGGCCCGCGTCCTCGACCCGGGCACCACGCTCCACGGGGCGCCGACGGAGGGCGCCCCGGCCACCGGGGCGGTCGGCTCGACCCACATCGCCGGCCGGGCGCGGGCGGTCACCCGCGGCGACGACGGCGCCGTCTGGGTGCAGGTGGCCTTTCCGGACGCCGCCTCGGGGTGGGCCCGCGGCGACGCGCTCGCGCGCGCGGCGGCCCCGCCGGAGCTGAGTCGGAGGGCGCGTCGCGCACTGACCCGCGCGACGTCCTCGCTCGGGCGGCGGGCGGCCCTCGTGGTGCGCGACCCCCTCGGGCGCACGCTGTTCGCCGCCGGCACGCGGGCACCCCTCCGCCTCGCCTCGGTGACCAAGCTCGCGACGGTCTCGGCCGCCCTCAGCCGCGAGGCGCTGCCGCTGCGCGCGGCCGCGGCGATCCTCGGCCCATCCGACAACTACCGGGCGCAGCTGCTCTCGAACCGGGTCGGGAACGGCAGGAGCGGGCTGGGGGCACGCCGCGCGGTCGACTACGCCGCGACACTCGGAGCCGACTGGCGCCTGGTGGACGGATCGGGCCTCTCGCCGGCCAACCGGGCGAGCGCGGGCGAGGTGGCCGATCTTCTGCTCGGCATGCGCGAGACCCCGCGCTTTCGCACGTTCTTCCGCGCCATGCCGATGGCGGCCCGCACGGGCACGCTCGCCGACCGGATGGGCGGCACCGCCGCCGCCGGGAGGGTGCGGGGCAAGACCGGCTCGCTCTTCGACCACCCCACCTCGGCGCTGGCGGGCTATCTCTGGCCGGCGGGCGCCGGGATGCGGCCCGACCGCGCGCTGGTGGTCGTGATGCTCGTCAACGGGGTCTCCCCCTACCGGGCGCGCCCGGTACAGGACGCGATCGCGGCCACGCTCGCGACACGGGGAGCCCTCACCGCGGGCTGACCGGGCGGGGCGCGGCAGACGGGCCCCGACGACGCCGCCCATCCATCGCCCTCGCGCTCGGGTGGAAGGTCGGCACGGCGGCGTCGCCCACAGCGATGGACCGGCGCTGCGTGCCGCGACGCCGAGCGTTCCGTGAGATCTCGGGGCAGATCCTTCCCGAGGCCGATCCATGGCGGCCGGGCGCACATCACGCACCGTGCGGGAGTCGCGCGGTGCAGCGGGTGCCGATCCAGGATGCACCCGTCCCCCGTGCCCGAGGGAGTCCAGTGCCCATGAACCGACCGTCCGTCCCACGCCTGGGGCGCGTCGCCGCCATCGCGGCCGGCGCGCTCCTGCTCGTCCTCAGCCTCGCCGGATCGGCCCTCGGCGCCGAACGCGTGACCTTCCGGCTGCTCGGCTCGTCGCCGATCTACGCCAACGCCGTCGATGTCCACAAGGCCGCGGGGGGCACGGTTCATGTGCGCCCCGCCCGCTACCACTACCGCATCACGACCGCGGCGGCCGCCGGGCAGTCCGGCGCGACCACCGAGGCCAGCGGCAACTGCATCGACCTCTCGCACTACATCGTCACCGGCCGCGACTACCAGGTCGATCTGCAGAGCGCGGCCGACGCCCCCGAGCTGGCCTCGCCCTCGTTCCGCGCGGCCGGATGGCTGCTCTCGCAGGCCGAGGACCTGATCGCGGCCGCGGCCGACCCGGGCCTCGAGTCGGGCGCCCTGCAGGTCGCGATCTGGCAGCTCTCGGGCCAGGCGCGCGACCTCGACGCGCCCTCCAGCGACCCGGTGCTGAACGCCCGCGTCGCCGAGCTGCGCGCCCTGGCCGCGGGCAGGAGCGTCCCCTCCGCCCTCGCCGTCTCGGTGGCCGGTGGCGACACCTGCCTCGACAGCGGCGCGGTGGTCACGGTGACCGGCACGCCGGGGGCGCAGGTTGACCTTTCGGTCCCGGCCGCGCCGGGCGCGGGCCCCGCCGCCCAGGTGACCCCCGAGCAGGTGACCATCGGCCCGAGCGGCGTCGCGTCGGCCACGCTGACCTCCTCGGTCGCCGGACCGGTGACCGTCACGGCCAGCACGTCAGCGCCGACGCTCCTGCGCGCGACCAAGCTCCCCGGCGCGACGACCCCCCAGGACCAGCTCCTCCTGAAGCCGGGTGCGCTGACCGCGCAGTCCAGCCACGGCTTCGTCGACTGCGACCTCTACCTGCTCGGCCCCGACGCCACGGCGCCCCTCGCGCCGCCGGCGCCGCCCGCGCCCGCGGCCCCGGCCGCGCCCCGGGGCGCCGCGCTGGCCTTCAGCCTCGACAGCCCCACCCTCGCCGCGCCCGGGGGCCTCGCGGTCTACAAGCTGCGCGTCACCAACACGGGCACGCGCACCGTGCGCCGCGTGCGGGTGGCCCAGCGCGTCGGGCGGGGGGTCTCCCCGATCCGCGCCCGCGGACCGCGGGGCACCACGAGCAAGATCGGCCGTCGCGCCGCCCGCTGGACCCTCGCCACCCTGAAGGGGGGCCGCTCGGCCACCTTCGTCCTGAAGGTCCGCGTCGGCCGCCGGCTGGCCGGCGGCGTCACCCGCACCACGGCCTCCCTGCGGGGCACGGGACGGGCGTCGGCCACCACCGCGGTGGTGCGACGGGTGGGCAAGACCGAGCAGGGTTTCTAGACCGGACGTCGAGGGCGGGCGGGCTCGACGACGAGCCCGCCCGTTCGTCCAGGCGAACCGGCCGCCCACTAGCCGACGGGCCAAGGGCGGGGGCGCCGGATATCTGCCAACCTCACTAACACGGTAGACATTGCCGATGTCTACCGGGCCACCCACGCGAAGAGGGGAACAGATGAGCGCAGATGTCATCCTCGATCCCGCAGCCGAGCTCGAGCGGGCGACCAGCGACTACCTCGCCGTTTCGCGTAACTCGCAGCTGTACGGAACGACCAGCGAGTACGAGGCGGCCGAGCGGCGTGCGTGGGACCGCATGGCCGAGGCCGCGGCCGCGGTAGAGGCGGCCGCGTAGGCGCACAGCGCCGACGGGTGGTTTCGTCACGGTCGTGGCGGCGCGTGCGGGCTTCGCTCGTCGCGCCGCCACACGTGGCAACATCCCCCCCATGAATGAACTGCGGTGGAATGAGCGACCGGCCGATCTGAAGAGCCCCGTGATGATCGCGGCCTTCGGCGGGTGGAACGACGCCGCCGCCGCCGCGTCCGGGGCCGTCGTCTTCGTGGGGGAGCGGCTGGGGGCGTCCCGGGTGGCCGCCATCGACCCCGAGGACTTCTACGACTTCCAGGCCACGCGGCCGCTGATCGACCTGAGCTCCGACGGGGGCTCGTCGATCATCTGGCCCGAGGTCGAGCTGCTGGTCGCCCGCTCCCCCGACGGCCCGCACGACGTCCTGCTGGTGGCCGGCGCCGAGCCCTCGATGCGCTGGCGCACCTTCTGCACGTTGCTGCTCGACGCGGCCGCCTCGCTCGGGGTGACCCGCGTCGTGACGCTCGGCTCGCTCTTGGCCGACGTGGTGCACAGCCACCCGGTGCGCATCACGGGGATGGCCTCGGATCCCGCCTTCATCGCCGGCATGGGCTTCCGTCAGCCGAGCTACTCCGGGCCCACGGGCATCATCGGCGTGCTCCACCACGAGGCCTCCGTGCGCGGGATGGAGACCGTCTCGATGTGGGCGCCGGTCTCGCACTACGCCGCCGGGCTCACCAACTCCAAGGGCAGCCTGGCGCTGGTGCGCGCGCTCGAGCGCGTCGCCGGCGTGGGAGTGGACGTGCACGAGCTCGAGGAGGCCGCCGCGGCCTTCGAGGGCCAGGTGGCCCGCGCAGTGGAGTCGGAGCCCCGCCTGCGCCAGCTGGTGGAGCAGCTCGAGGACGCCGCCGCCAACGCCGGCGCGGACAACCACGGTCCGCTGCCGAGCGGCGACGAGCTGGCCGAGGAGCTCGAGCGCTTCCTGCGCGACCGCGAGGAGCCGAGCTCCTAGTGGCTCACTCGCCCGCGGGCGGCTCCTTGTAGGTCCAGCGCAGCGTGTCGTCGTGGCGCAGCGTCAACCCGCGGTAGACCTTGCGCGTCACGGTCATGGTGAAGGCGGTGCCCGCCACCGGGTCGCCGCTCGAGGTGGTGGTGACGCGCCGGCCGAGCTTCGACGAGTACATGCTCACCGTCAGCGCCGTGCCGGTGTCACCGACCTTCATGAGGATCGCCGCGGGCCAGTCGTTCTCGACGATCATCTCGGGGCCGCCCCAGGAGATCGTTGCTTCGCGGCCGGGCGGGTAGCGGGTGATCCAGAACTCGTGCGGCGTGTGCACCACCAGGCGCAGGCCGGCGAAGAATGCGGCGTTGAACGTGTTGGTGCCCATCTGGCTGACGCCTCCGCCCACGGCGTCCTCCAGCTCGCCCGCGTTGATCTGCGGGGCCGGCACGAACCCGCGCGCCTTCGTGCGCTCACCGAGGGCCTCGTTCAGCGAGAAGGTCGCCCCCGCGGGGATGATCGTGCCGTCGAGGATCTTCGCCGCGCGCTGGATGTTGGTGACGCGCGGCAGGCAGCAGGCGTGCGGCGTGGTGAAGGTGCTCACGCGCTCGCGGATGCCCATCTTCCGCGCCTCCGCGGTCGTACGCGCCGGCGCCTCGGGACGGATCGGGACGGCGACCGGCTTCGATCCCGTCCGGCGCTCCACCCGCCGCGCGAGCGCGGCGGAGTCGAGGCGACGGCCGTCCCGCGACGGGGTGACGCTGACCGAGGCCCCCTCCACGACGAAGCCCGCCGACAGAGCCGGGCGGATGATCCCCGCGAAGCCGGGGCGCACCGCGGCGGCCAGCACGCCGGGGTCGAGGCCCACGGCGATCCCGGCCTTCCCCTGAGCGAAGCGCAGCGCCGCGAGCAGACGCTCGCGCGGGATCGTCGCGCGCCGCCCGCCGCCACGCACCACCACCGGGGTGGCCGCGATCCGCTCCGCGCGGACGCGGGCCTTCTCGGCCTGAGCGTCGCTCACCGCCGGATCGACCGTGGTGAGCGGCACCGTCGCCCGCTCGGGGAGGCGCCCGAGCAGCGCCACCAGGCGGGGGACGTCCACGGCCCGGCCGGCGCGCGCCGTCGTGGCGACGACCCGATCGCCCTTCACCGACAGCGTCGCCGCGCGCGCGGGCGTGTCGATGCGCGTCGAGACGTCGGCCACCACCGCACGCGCGCGGGCCGGCGTGGCTCGGAAGCGCAGATCGACGTCACGCGCGCGCGCCAGGCCGACCTCTCCGAGTATCCGGCCCGCGAGCGACGGCTTCTCGAGCGCCTCGTTCACGGCCGCCCGCGAGCGGGGAAGTGGAGCGAGCTCGGCCGCGGGGATGGTGAGGGGGAAGCCCGGCTCGCCGGGAAGCTCGAGCACCAGCGAGCGGGGTGGCATCTGCACGCTCGCCCGCACCGCCCGATCGGCCTCGCCGGCGCTCAGGCCGCCCACCGGGATGCCGGCGATGCTCACCCCGGCGGGCACCCGGTCGTCGGGCGCGGTGACCAGGCGCACGGCGACCACGACGACGGCCAGCGACAGCAGGGCCAGGCCGGCGATCACCGCGACGCGTGTGTCCATCCGTCGTGGTCGAGGGAGCCGCACCGGCACGTGAGTCTGTCATCGATCGCCCGCGGCGCGGCGCGGGGGCGGTCTACCGGCGGATCGCCACCCCGGTACGGAACGCGGCGCGCACCCGCTCACGGCCGCGCTCGACCAGGTCGATGGCACCCCGGCGCACGTTGTGCCGCGCCACCAGGGCGTCGAGCTCGCTGCGGGTGCGCGCCGCCGCGACCCGGTCGCGGGTGCGCTCGTAGCGGTCGACGGCGCGCGCGCAGCGGCGCGAGGTGGACGGGTCGGCGCCCCCGGCGAGATGGTCGCAGGCGGCCGCGGCCAGCTCGTCGAGCACGGCCTCGGCGCGCAACCGCGCCCGCCGCAGGGCCGCGCGGCGGATCACGGCCACCCGCACCGCGACCGCGGCGCCCAGGCCCAGGACGATCAGGAGCTCGACCATGCTCCCACGCTAGCGCGCCGGCCCGCGCCCGTCAGGTGCAGGGGCCCGGATCGGTCGGGCGGTGGGGCGCCCGCAGGGCGCGGCGGATCGGCGCCGGCGGCACCGCGGCTCCCGAGACGCCGTCGCTCGTGCCGCCGAAGATCATCGCCACCACCGTCCCCGAGGAATCGACCACCGGCCCGCCGCTGCTCCCTGGGCCGAGGCTCCCGCGGGTCACCACGACGCTGCGGGGAACCGCCCCCCGCCCGTACGCGTCCGGCGTCACGATCGTGCGCGGCGGCGCGGCCGTGGCGGGCTCGGCGACGAGCGGCCCGCCGCCGGGATAGCCGAGGAGCACGACGGCCTCCGGCTCGCCGGGCGCGTCGCCGAGGACGAGGGGCGCCGCGGAGAGCCCCTCCACCCGCAGCAGCGCGACGTCGTTGCCGGCGTCCACGTAGACCGGCTCTGCCGCCAGCGAGGCTCCACCGGGCACGAGGACCCGCGTGTCGGCCTGGCCGGCGATGACGTGGACGTTGGTGGCGATCAGGCCGTCGGCGGCCACCCACCCCGAGCCCTGCTTGACGAGGCCGCAGGCGCGGCCCCGCAGCTCCACGACGGCACCGCGCGCCCGGCGCGCGCCGGGGCTCGCGAGCACCGACGGGTCGGGGTCCGGCAGGGCGGCGGGCGGCAGCGGGATCAGCGTGTAGGCGTCCACCCGCGCGAGGGCGCCGAGCAGCCGATCCGGCGGGACCAGGTCGAGCGCCGTGCGCAGGATGCTCGACCGCTGGACCTGGTCGCGCAGCCCCTTCGCCCCGTCGGCCGGCTGGAACACCGCGGCCGCCGCCACGAGCCATGCCAGGGCGAGGCCGATCGCGGCGCCGAGGACCACGCCGCCACCCTGGTCGACACGGCGCGCCGGGCCGCGCTGCACCGTGCGGCGCAGGGGCGCGGCGACCACCAAGAGCAGCGACTGCACGAGGACGGCGCCGATCAGAGCGCCTCCGAGCGCGACCAGCGGCAGCCACACCGACTCGCGGCCGCCGGGCAGCAGGGACGGTGCGATCCGCGAGCCCGCGACGGCACCGAGCGCGAGGCCGGCCAGCGACAGGACCTGCTCCACGAGGCCCCGGCCGGCGCCGAAGAGGGCCCAGAGGGCCACCCATACGATGACGATTCCGTCGATGGGCGTCATCGTCGGGCTCGGGGCGAGGGCCGGCGCAAGCGCCTAGTGTGAACGGTTCGCCGAACGAGCGGGGGGGTCCCGATGAGCGCGAGCGAGCCGATCACCGTCACCATCTGGAGCGACGTGGTGTGCCCCTTCTGCAACGTCGCGCGCGAGCGTGCCGCCTGGCTGAGTCGCGAGGCGGGCGTACGGGTCGAGTGGCTGCCGTTCGATCTTCATCCCGAGTACCCGCCTGAGGGGATCGCGCGCGAGGAGCTGATGCGGCGCTACCCGGCCAGCATGCACGAGGCGGTGCGTGGGATGCACGAGGAGGCGCAGATGGTTTACAACCCACACCCGGAGCGCGTGCCGAACACGCGCCGGGCGCTCGAGCTGATCGAGTGGGCGCGCACGAAGGGCGCGCACGACCGGCTGCACGAGCGAGTGATGGACGCCTACTGGGTCGAGGGGCGCGACATCACCGGGTGGGACGTGCTGGGCCCCTGCGTGGCCGACGTGGGCCTCGACCCCGCCGAGGCCGAGGCGATGGTCGCGAGCGGCGCCTTCGCCGACGCGGTCAGCCTCTCGACCGCCACCGCCCAGCGCCACGGCATCGGCGGCGTGCCGGCGTTCGTCTTCGACCAGCGCCTGCTGGTGAGCGGGGCGCAGCCGCACGAGGTGATGGAGAAGGCGCTCGAGCAGGTCGCCCTGATGCGCGAGGAGGAGGCCGCGGCGGCCGAGGCCTGAGCCGTCCGCGGTCTCGTGATCGGCGCGATCGCGTCACCGCCGGATGTGGAGTGGTGTCCGGTGGGGGGTTCAGGATGACCGGACATCACGTCGAGACCTTGGGGGGTCGAGATGCCCGCTGACCTGAACCGCGTCACCCTGGTGGGGCGCCTCACGCGCGATCCCGAGCTGCGCCACACCGGTGGCGGGGATCCGATCTGCTCGATGCGGCTGGCGGTCTCATCGCGATCGCGCGACGAGACCGGCAACTGGGGCGACCGCTCCAACTACTTCGACGTGACGGTCTTCGGCCGTCAGGCCGAGACCGCCTCCACCTACCTGGCCAAGGGACGGCGCATCGGCGTCGACGGGCGCCTGTCCTGGCGCGAGTGGCAGGCCCAGGACGGCACCAAGCGCCAGAGCGTCGAGGTGATCGCCAACGACGTCTTCTTCCTGGACAGCCGGGGCGAGGGTGGCGGCGAGGGCGGGGCGTTCACCGGCCGCCGCCCGCAGGCGGTGGACGAGCTCGCGCCGGTCGCCGCCGGCGGCGGCAGCGGCGCCGAGGCGGCGCCGGCGGCCGCGGAGGACTCCGACATCCCCTTCTGACAGGCACGCCGCCGAGGCGCGCCCGCATCAGGCCGGATCGCATCCACCGAGCGGGTGCCGGCCCGGGACGCGCGTGCCGGAGAGCCCGGCATCCTCAGGCGGTAGCCGCCGACGAGGTGGGCGGTTCCGGCACGCCGTCAGCGGCAGGGACCGGCGCGCGCGCTGCTTGAACGGTGCGGGAGACCGGGCACCCGCGGTACGCCTGGTCCGTTGAGGCCCACGCGCGGACCGCCCGGATCAAGGGCGGCGCCGGCGCTGCCGAATCGCCAGGTATGCGCATCGTCGCCGTGTCACGCCTGCAGCCCGGAATGCGACTCGGCCGTGCGGTCTATTCGTGCGTGAAGGGGGTGCGCATGCCCCTGATCCAGCCGAACTCGGTCGTCACCCAGGGGATGCGGCGGGGGCTCGAGCTCGCCGGGGTCTTCGCCGTCTACGTTCAGGACGAGCTCTCGGATGGCATCACTCCGACCGACGCGCTCTCTCCGGAGCTGCGCGATCACGCCGTCCGCGAGCTCGGCGACGTCTTCAACACGATCGCGACGACCGGCAGGTTGACCCGCGTGCCCGGCGAGCACGTGGAGCATCTCGGGGGCGTCGTGCGGTCGGTGCTCGGCGAGCTGCGCGAGAGCGGCCACATGGTCTCGGCGCTGATGGATCTGCAGGCCTTCGACGCACGGACGCTGGGCCACTCGCTCAACGTCTGCACCCTGGGCCTGATGATCGGCGATCAGATGCTGCGGCGTCACGGCTGGGTGGACGGCCGCGGCAACGTCCATCGGGACGGGTTCGACAGCCGGCTGGAGAAGCTCGGCCTGGGCCTGCTGCTCCACGACATCGGAAAGCTGGTGATCCCGGCGTCGGTCCTGCAGAAGCCGGGCCGCCTCACCGACGACGAGATGATGCTGGTGCACGAGCACCCGCAGGCCGGGGTCGACCTGCTCGAGGAGCGCGGCCTGCCGTACCTGGCGCGGGTGGCGGTGATCGGCCATCACGAGCGACTCGACGGCCGCGGATATCCGAACGGGCTCAGCGGGGCGGGCCTCCATGCGCACGCCCAGGTCGCGGGCATGGCCGACGTCTACGACGCCGTATCGTCGATGCGCGCCTACCACGCCCGCCGGCCGACCCATGAGGCCTGGGAGCTCGTGCTGAGCCTCGCCGGCAGCGCCTTCTCACTCGATCTCGTGAAGATCTTCAAGTCGACCGTCGCCCCCTATCCCGAGGGGGTGCCCGTTCGTCTCAGCGACGGCCGACGGGGCCTGGTCTCGCGCCTGGACCGGGCCCACATCGGCCGGCCGTGGGTGCGGGTGACCCACGACCCCGCCGGCTCGCCGATCACGCCGCGCGAGATCGACCTGTTCGTGGAGCGCGACGTCGTCATCGCCGACACCCTCCAGGACCTCGAGGGGCCCGCCGACGTCTCGCCGCCACCGCACGCCGGGGGAGCGGACGAGCGTCACGAGCAGGCGCTGTCCAGCATCGTCGAGGAGCCCACCCCGGCCGTCGCGGCCGCCTGAGTCTCGCGCCCGGCGGCATCAAGAAACGCGCACGCGGTGCCGACTCCAGTTGTGTGCGAATCATCGCCGTCTCCCGCCTGCGGCCGGGAATGCGCCTGGGCCGTCCGGTCTTCTCGTGTTCCGCCGGCGTCCGGCTGCCGCTCCTCCAGCCCGGCGCGGTGATCACCCAACAGGTGCGCGCCGGCCTCGAGCGCGCCGGCGTGTTCGCCGTCTACGTGGACGACACGCTCTCCGAGGGCATCACGCCGGTCGAGCCGATATCGGCCCAGGTGCGCGATCGCGCGATGCGCTCGCTCGAGGACACGTTCACGCTGGTCGCGACCACGGGGACGTCCACCCGGATCCCCGCCGAGCAGATCGAGAAGCTCGACGCGGTCGTGAAGGCGATCCTGCGCGATCTCGGCTCGCGCAAGGAGGCCGTCTCGTCGCTGATCGATCTGAACGCGTTCGACGCCCATACGCTCGGCCACTCGCTCAACGTGTGCGTGCTCGGCCTCATGATCGGCGACGAGGTGCTGCGCCGCCATGGCTGGCGCGACGGCCGCGGCGAGATCCGTCGCGGGGGCATCGACAAGCGCCTGGAGAAGCTGGGAACCGGCCTGCTGCTCCACGACCTGGGCAAGATCCTGATCCCGGCGGAGATCCTCCGCAAACCCGGGCGCCTCACCGCGGACGAGATGGAGCTCGTGCGGGAGCACCCGAAGGCGGGCCTCGACCTGATCGAGAACGGGACCTTCTCGTCGTTGTCGAAGGTCGCCGTGATCGGCCACCACGAACGCCTGGACGGGCGGGGGTACCCGTACGGACGCTCCGACGACCTGCACCCGCACGCGCAGATCGCCGGCATCGCCGACGTGTACGACGCCGTCTCGTCGATGCGCGTCTACCAGGCGCGGCGCCCCACCCACGAGGCGTGGGAGCTGATCATGAGCCTCGCCGGCACGGCCTTCCCGCTGGAGCTCGTGCAGGTGTTCAAGGAGACGGTCGCCCCCTATCCGGAGGGCGTGGCCGTGCAGCTCAGCGACGGCCGGCGCGGGATCGTCGCGGGGGTGAGCCGCGACCACGTCACCCGGCCGACGGTGCGCGTGACCCACGACGAGGGGGGCGCCCCGCTGACGCCCTTCGAGCTCGACCTCTTCGAGGCGCAGGACGTGGTGATCACCGACACGCTGCAGGACCTGGTGGGCCCGTCCGACGCCGCCCCGCCGATCCCAGGCGCCTCGGCCGACGAGAGGCACGAGCAGCGCCTGTCAACCGTCCTCGCCTGAGGGGCCCGGCGGCGCTCAGCGCCAGCGCCGGGAGATGATCTCCCCCCGGCCGTTGACCGGGTTCCAGCGGGTGGCATAGGCCTTCCGGAGGCCGAGCGCGGTGCTCCAGAGGATCCGGTTCGGCCCCCTCAAGGTCGTCAGCGTGCGCACCCGGCCGCCGCGGACGCTGCGGATGCGGAGCGCCGACACCGACGCCACCTGCTCCACCCAGAGGATGCGGCCGTAGGCCAGGGACGGGTTGATCTGCAGGCCCGTGACCGACGAGGCGACCACCCGCGCCGGGCGCGATCCGTTGGCCGGGCCGAGCCGGATCTGCGATCGGCGGCCGGCGGCCACATGCCACGCGATCAGCCCCCCGCGCAGGGCCGGCCGGCCGATGTCGACCGCGCGGCCGCCCCTGGCGACGACGCGCAGGGCGCCGGTCGCCAGGTTGCGCAGCTCCAGGCGCTCCCCGCCGCGGACGGCGCGGATGTAGGCGACCAGGGGATAGTCGAGGGCGGGCTTGGTGAGGGCTCCGCCGAGGCGGGCCACCTCCTCGCCGGTGCGCCAGCGCAGGATGCGGACGCCGGCGTCGTCCGCGTACGCGAGCAGGTCGCCGTCGAGGGCCGGCGAGCGCCCACCGGCGTAGCGCACGGCGGGCGAGAGCGCGGGCCGGACGATGACGGACTCACCCGCGGCGTCGGCCGCCGTGACGGCCAGCACGCGCCCGGAGGCGGCGGGGTCGTAGCGTCCGCTCACGCCGGCGGCCAGCGCGGGCGTCGCGGCGAGCACGATCCCCGCGAACAGCAGGGCCACGACATTGACGGGGCGCAGCACGGAGCGCCTCCGGATCATCCGTCCGACGGCCTGAGCGGCGTCGCGGCCGCCGCGGGCGGGCAGGGCGACCATCAGCGCGCGCCCCAGTCCGAACGGGGCGAGGCAGAGCGCGGAGACGGCCGGGTCGCCGAGCGCGAGCGCTCCCGCTGCGGCGACCCAGAACGTCCAGACGGCCTGGTGGGTGAGCACGCCGACACCGAGGCCCGCGCCGTAGCCGAAGCTCCACCCGGCCAGCGGCCACTCGCGCCGCCAGCGCTCGGGCACCTGGCGGCGCAGCTCGGGCACGGGGATCCGCACGAGGCCGGCCTCACGAGCGGCCGCCAGCAGCGCGAGCGCGCCCACCGCGGAGAGCGCCCAGGTCGTGTCGAGCGCCGAGCCCGCGAGGCCCAGCACCGCCCCGAGGACGCCTGCGGCGAGGATCGCCCCCAGGGCGAAGAGGGCGAGGGCGACGCGGTACCGCTGACGGCTCCCGCACACGGCGGGAGTGAGGGTCTCGACCATGGAGAACCCTCACGGGGACCACGCTCCCGAGACCCCCGCGATGAGGGCGGTCGTCACGATGGCGAGCTCGGTCAGCACGGCACACCGGTGTCCACGTACATGACGCAGAAGACGCGGCGGCCGGGGCGGCAGTAGCCCACCAGCGAGGCGTCGCCGTTGATGCGCACCCGGCTGGTGGAGCAGCAGTCGGTCAGCTTGCGGATCTGATTGCTGCAGCAGCGGTACCAGGCCCCCTGCACGACCGTCTCCACGCCGTGGCGCTCGGGGACCCAGTCCTCGCAGATGCGGGTGCGCGGCGCGCGCGGCAGCGGCGAGCCGTCGGGGGCGAGGAGCGGGGCGCCCGCCGCGTCAACCGGCGCGCCGAAGGCGTCGACCACCCGCCCGAGGTTGTCCACCGGGCGGCCGTCGGAGGGGCGGACCGGGAAGCCGCGCGTGTCGATCCGCGGCAGGTTGTAGGGGCTCGGGCAGGAGCCGGTGGTCCAGGTGTGCCCGCAGAAGCCGAACCAGCCGTCGCGGGTGCGATCGGTGCCGCGCAGGGGGGCGCGCGCGGCCTCGGAGGGGCGGGCGCCCATCAGCGCGAACGCCCCGCCGGCCACCGCGGCCAGGAAGCCCCGGCGCGTCGCCCGGGTGGCGAGGCGGTGCGAGAGGCCGCGCGCCGCGCGGTCGACCGACTCGTCAGGCCGCGGCACGGACCCTCCCATCGCCCATCTCCACCAGCTCCTCGATCTGCTCCAGCGTGTTGACCAGCCCCTTCGCGGCCACGAGCCCGTCGGCCACGTAGACCACGAAGGGCGTCCCGGGCACGCGGAAGTCGGAGAATATCTCCGTGTCCACGTCCTCCTTCACCCTGCGCACCGGCAGCCCTTCCCGCTCCAGGACGTCGAGAGCCGGTGCGAGCTCCGAGCAGAGGCGGCAGCCGGGCGACGAGAAGGCGACGAGCTCGGGGCCGCGGCGCGCCAGGGCCGCCAGCGCGGGAGCCGGGCGGCCGAGCGGCGGCCCCTCCTCGGCCAGCTCCAGCGCCGTGCGCGGGCCGAGACGGCCCTCGAGCACGCCCACCTGGCGGTAGAGCGCCAGCACGAGCACCACCAGGACCGCCACCGCGAGGGCCAGCGCGGCGAGCGCCGCCGCGACGAGGGCGCCGGACGAGGGCGCCGGACGGTCGGCCACGGACGTCGCCACCAGGATTCCCGCGGCCGACAGCGCCAGCGCGCGCAGCACCAGCAGGCCGAGCGGACGCTCGCGCGAGCCCCCGAAGCAGCCGCAGGGCGCGCGTCGCCGGCCGCGCAGCCGCATCGCCCCGAGCGACGCCGCGAAGACCAGCCCGAGCGCGGCCGTGCCCACCCCCGCCACGCGCGCGGTGGCGGGCACCAGCAGCAGCACGGCGAGGCCGAGCTCGGCGGCGACGAGACCCGCCGCCGCGGCCCCCCTCAGGGGCGCCGGGATCCCGTGCTCGCCGACCGCCGCGCCCAGGGCGCGCGGGTCGCGCAGCTTGGTCGCCGCGGCCGTCACCAGCACGGCCGCGAGGATGATCCGGAGCGTCAGGTCCACTGCGGCGCGACGCTAGCAGCCGCGGCCCGCGGCGCCCCTGACATCGGTCAGAAGAGGGTCAGCTGGCGCTCCGAGCGGAGGCCCGAGACCCCCACCCCCATCAGGCGCAGCGCGCCGTCGCGCTCTTGGAGCGCACGCGAGACGAGCGCCCGCGCCGTCCGCCAGATGACGTCCTCGTCGTCGGTCGCGGCGCCGACGGTCTGCCCGCGGGTGACAGTGGAGAAGTCGGCGTAGCGCAACTTCACCGTCACGGTGCGCGCAGCCCGCTCGCGCGAGCGCAGGAGAGCCGCCACCCGTCCCGCCATCTCGCGCCCCACGGCCTCCAGCTCGCCGGCGTCGGCCACGTCGCGCTCGAAGGTGCGCTCGCAGGAGATCGAGACGCGCTCGGCCGGCACCGGGGCGACCGGCCGGGGATCGATGCCGCGCGCGCGCCGGCGCAGATCCTCCCCGTGGCGGCCGGGCGCGAGGGCGAGCAGGGCCTCGTCGTCGAGCGCCGCGAGGTCGCCGATGGTCGCGAGACCGGCGCTCGCGAGCCGCTGCTCGGTGCGCGGCCCCACGCCCGGAAGCGCCCGCAGCGACAGCGGCGCGAGGAAGGCCGCCTCCTCGCCGCGCGGCACGAACGTCACCCCGCCCGGCTTGTCGCGGTCGGAGGCGACCTTGGCGACGACCTTGCACGTGGCCACCCCGAGCGAGCACGACAGCCGCACACCCTCGGCGACCGCCCGGCGCACCGCGTGCGCCGCCTCCTCGGCGCCCTCGTCGGGCAGCTCGAGGTAGCCCTCGTCCATGCCGAGCTGCTCGACGGCCGGCGACATCTCGCGCACCAGGTCCCAGACCCGCTGCGACCACTCGCGGTAGTGGGCGATGTCGGGACGCACGAAGACGGCCTCGGGGCACCGGCGCAGCGCCTCGGAGGCGCTCATCGCCGAGCGGATGCCGAAGCGCCGGGCCGCGTAGTTGGCGGTCGCCACCACCCCGCGACCCTGCGGATCGCCGCCCACGATCACCGCGCGGCCGCGCAGCTCCGGGCGCCGGTGCATCTCCACGGCGGCGAAGAAGGCGTCGAGGTCGAGGTGGGCGATCACGTGCTCGGTCGACGCTATACGCGCCCCCGGGCGGCGTCCGCCGCCCGGGGGCCTGGGGCGTCCCCCGGTGCCGTTACCCTCACGGGATGCCTCCGGCGACCCTGGTGCTCACTCGTGCGCCCGCCCTCTCGGCCGCCCTCGACCACGGCCGGTCGGCCTGGCGCGAGCGGGGAGGCCTGCTGATCGTGCCGACGCGCGAGGCGGCCGCGGCGGCCCTCCTCGACGAGGTGACCGAGCGCGGCGTGGTGCTCGACCGCGAGGCGCTGACCTTCGCCGCGCTGCGCAGCCGCGTGGCGGCAGCGGCCGGACTACCCGACCCGCTGCCCGTCGCGCGTATCGAGGTCCGGCTCGCGCTGCGGGAGGTGCTCGGCGCCGCGGACCTCGCGCCCTTCGGCGCAGCGGCCGAGGCCCCCGGCTTCCTCTCGGCGCTGGAGCGCGCGATCGGCGAGCTGGGCGAGGCGCGGGTGCCGCCCGAGAGGGTGACCGGAGCGGCAGGCAGCGCCCTCGAGGCCGCCCTGGCCGAGATCTACGGCGCCGCCTGCGAGGCCGTTCCGCATCCGAGCGACGCTCTCTGGGCGGCGGCCTCCGCGGCCGGCGGCCTCGACGCGTTCGCCCCGGTCACGGTCGCCGGCTTCGACGACCTGGTCCCGGGGCAGTGGGAGCTGCTTCGCGCCCTCGCGCGAGTGGCCCCGGTCGAGGTGGTGCTGCCCTTCGCGGACGGGCGGGCGGTGTTCGAGGCGCGCCGGGATCGGATGAGGCGCTGGGAGGGCGATCTCGACGTACAGGAGATCGCGGCGCCGGCATCCGGTCCCCGGGCGCTCGCCCGGCGCATCTTCGACGCCGGCCCCCCGATGGAGGACGCACTCGACCTGCGACTGATCGGAGCGGCAGGCACCGCGGGCATGCTCCGAGCGGCGGTGGACGAGGTCCTCGACGCCGCTGCGCAGGGCATCCCCCTCACGCGAATCGCCCTGGCGGTGCCGCGGCTCGCCGAGGTGCGCGACGAACTCGACCGACTCCTGGCCGACTGGGAGATCCCGGCGCGAAGGGCATCCCGGGTCCGCGTGCTGGAGGCGCCCCTCGCCCTCGCGCTGATCCACCTCCTCGAGTTCGGCGAGCGGGAGCCCGACGACCCCGGGGCGCTCGATCACCTGCTCGGCTGGCTGAGGACGCCGTACAGCGGCGCCGGCGGCGCGGAGGTGGACCTCTTCGAGGCGGCCGCTCGCGGTGCGCGTCTCGGCGGGCGGGGCGAGCTGATGGCCCGGTGGGCCGGCGCGGCGATCGCGCCGGCGCGGCGGCTGGTCGCCGCCTCGCGCCAGGGCCCCCGCGCTCAGATCGCGGCGCTGCTGGACATCGGCGGGGACGCTCTGCGCCGCGCGACCGACACGCAGAGCCCGTCGCCCGCGGACATCCGTGATCGGGAGGCGCTCTCGGCGCTCGCCGGCGTGGCGCGCGCGCTGGGCGATGGAGACGACGACACGGGCCCGGAAGAGGCCCCGGGCGCCGCGCGCGGGCCGCTGCCCCCCGGGGCGCTCGGCGCGATCGTCGCCGACCTGACCTTCCTGTCGCGCGAGGACGCCGGCGGCGGGCTGGACGTCCACGACCTGACCTCGCTCCGGGGTGGGCTCTACGACGTCGTCGTGATCGCCGGCGTCGACGGCGAGGGCTACCCCGGCAGGCCCGCCGCCGACCCTCTGCTCGCGGGCATGCGCGCCGCCCTCGCCGACGTGCTGCCGCCGCGCGCCCCAGGCACCTCCGAGAGCCGGCTGCGCTTCGCCCACGCGGTCGACGCAGCGAGCGCCGGGCTGCGGCTGGTCCGCCGGATGGTCGACGACAGCGGTCGCGAGGTCGCGCCGTCCCCCTACTGGATGGAGGTCTGCAGAGTCGCGGGTCGCGACCCGCACGCGCTCGACCGGCGGACCGGCGCCCGCGGAGAGGTGCCCGACGACGTCGCGAGCGCACGCACCACGCGGGAGGCGCTGCGGGCCCTCGCGCTCGCCGGGGCAGTGGCCCCAGGGGCCCTCGCCGACGCCGCAGGGCGGCGGCGGCGGCGGGTGGGGGTGCCGGCGGACGCCTTCCACGACCGGATCACGGTACGGGTCACCGAGATCGAGTCGTACCTGGGATGCGCCTACGGGTGGTTCCACTCCAACGTGATCGCGCCCCGGCCGCTCGAGGAATCCGTTGACGCGGCCTTCGAGGGGACCCTGGGCCACGAGGCGCTCCAGCTCACCTACGAGCGCATGCGCGCCGAGGACGTGGGCGGCTGCACGTCGCGCACCATCGACCGGTACCGAGCAGCTCTCGACGTCGCCATGGCGGATGTCGCAGACCGGAACCGGCCGGCCGGGAGCGGCGCGGCGTACGACGCAGCGGTCGAACGATTGCGGCGCCACCTCGCGGCGATGCTCGGGCGTGAGGCTGCGCTCGGGTCGTCCCTGGTGCCGACGGCCTTCGAGCAGCGGATGAAGGACGCCGTGATCGTGGGCGGGGGGGTCGTCCTGTCCGGCCAGCTCGACCGGCTCGACGTCTCCCCCGCCGGCGACGTGGCGCTGGTGGTCGACTACAAGCGCAGCGGCGCGAAATTCGACGCGAAGGGGGACGATGTCACCAAGCGGCTCCAGCTGCCGCTCTACGGCCGCATGGCCCGCAACACGGAGCTGACCACCGGCGAGGCCGTCGGTGGCCTCTACATGGGCATCCTGACGCCGACGGTGACCGGCGCGGTGCGCGAGGACGTGCCCGGCGCACCCGCCGTGGCGACCGTGACGGCCGATCGCTGGCAGGAGATCACCGAGGAGGCCGTCGAGGCCGCGCGGGATGCCGTGGCCGGCATGCGCCGCGGCGATCTGGCGCCGCCCACCCCGAGCCCGTGCCCCCCCTGGTGCATGTGCGGTGACCTGTGGCGGTGAGCCCGCCCACCGCCGAGCAGGAGGCGGCCCTCGGCGCGATCGCGGGCGGTGGGCCGGTCGGCATCGCCGCGGGCGCAGGAGCGGGCAAGACCACCGTGATGGTCGAGGCCGTCTGGCGCGACGTGACCCGGGACGGGGTGCCCCTCGAACGGATCCTGATCGCCGCGTACAACCGGGCGGCCGCGGCGCACCTCGTCGCACGCCTCCAGGGCCGCTTCGCGGACCCGGACGGCGGTTGGGGAGTCGGGCGACCGGGGCTCGACCTGTCGGCCGCGTGGATCGGGACCCTCCACTCCGTCGCAGCGCGCATCGTCCGCGAGCACCCGTTCGCCGCCGGGGTCGATCCGGAGTTCGGAGAGCTCGACGAGACCGAGTCCACGGCCCTGATGGAGATGGCCCTCGACCAGGCGATGGCGAGCTCGATGGCCTCCCGCGGGTTCCTCGAGCTCGTCACGGCGGCGCCGTCGGTGGCGGGACTGCGCGACGCCACCCGGCGCGCGCACGAGCGGCTGCGTTCGGCCGGCCACGAGGTGCCCCGCATCGTCGTCCCGGATGCGCCTGGGCCGGATCCTCTGCTCGTCGGTCGGATCGAGGGACTGATGCGCGACGTGGCAGCCCATGCCGGGGCCCGTCCCGACCATCATCTGCAGCTGGACGCCACGCGGGCGCTGATCCTCTCCGGGGAAGCCGGCCCGAAGGCGCCTCGCCTCGCGATGAACTGCGCGCACGCCCTCAAGCCCATCTGCGCCGACTTCAACGAGGCGGCGGAGGCGCTCTGGCAGGCTCACATCGACCGCGAGGGCAGGGAGCAGCTCCTCGGCTTCGTGACGCACTTCGACGCCTTCACCGAGCGCTATGCCGCGCTCAAGCGCGAGCGGGGGGCCCTCGACTACGAGGACCTCCTGCTGGCGGCGCGCCGAGTGCTCCGGACCGGCGTCGCCTACGACTTCGCGCGGGTCTATGTCGACGAGTTCCAGGACGCGAACGCACTTCAGGCGGAGCTCGTGGATCTGCTCGGAGCCGAACGGACCGTCGTCGTCGGCGACGGCTGCCAGGCGATCTACGGCTTCCGCCACGCCGACGCGACGCACTTCGTCTCGCGGGTGGGCGATCCGCCGGCGGTGACGCTGCGCGACAACCACCGCAGCCAGGAGCCGCTCCTGGACGGCCTGAACGGCCTCCTGGCGGGAGCGCTCGATGCCGAGCCCACGTTCTCACCGCTCGCGGCCGCGGCCGCGCCGGTCGCCGGCGGGGTGCCGCTGTCCGACCCGCCGATCGAGGTGGTCGATGTGGTCGCGGAGGGCGGCGGCGACGCGACCCGGGCCCAGGAGGCGGAGGCCGTCGCCCAGACGGTGGCGGAGCTCCGCGAGCGCGGGTACCGCCACCGCGAGATCGCGGTCCTGTTCCGCGCCCTGACCGAGGTCGAGGCATATCGCGCCGCCCTGCTCGACCGCGGGATCCCCGTCCACCTCGTCGCCGGGCGCGGCTTCTTCACCCACGACCAGATCGCCGACACCATGGCGCTCCTGTCCCTGGTGGAGAACCCACACGACGAGGTGGCCCTCGTGCGGGTCCTGGCCTCGCCCTACATGGCGCTGAGCGACGCCGACCTGCTCGACCTGCGCCGGGTGGCGGGCCCGGCGGGAGGGCCGCCCGGCGCCGGACGGCTCTGGCCGGCGGCGCGCGACCTCGACGCAACGCGGTCTCTGGTGGACGTGGTCGATGGCCTGAGGCCCCTGCTGCGCGAACGCGGCCTGGCGGGCCTGGTCGAGGCCGCGATATCGGCCCGCGGCTACGACCTCGCCGTGCTCGGGCTCGCCGACGGAGCACGGCGATACGCCAACCTCCGGCGACTGGTGCGCATGGCGGGCGCGTACGCGGCGGTGCGGGGACCCGACCTCCGGGGCTTCCTCGGCCTCCTCGACACCATGGCGCGGGCCGGCAATCAGGATCCCGGCGAGGCGACGCTCGTCGATCCCGACCTCGACGCGGTGCGTCTGACGACGGTGCACGGCGTGAAGGGGCAGGAGTTCCCCGCCGTCGTCATCGCGGACGGCACGCACGCGACCCCGTCCGACGCCCCCATGGTCATCGTCCGGCCCGACGGCACGGCGGCGATCCGGATCTCGCGAGTCGGCAGCGCCGCGACGCACGCGCTCGGCTACCGGCGGGCGCTCGACGCCGCCAAGGAGGCCGGCGCCGCCGAGGAGCGGCGCATCACCTACGTCGCGGCCACGCGCGCCGAGCGTCACGTGGCCGTCGTCGGTCGCTCGAGCCACATGGGCCGGGCCCGCGATGGCGCCTTCACGGTCCTCCACGCGGCGCTGGGCCTCGCCGGGCCCGGGATACGCGACTTCCCGGCCGGTGGTCGTGCGGCGCTGCGCCGCGTCGTCGCCCCCGACGCCGCGGCGATCGGGGCCCGGCCCCGCCCCGAGCCGCCGGTGACGCGCAATGCGCCGGCCCCGTCTCCGCCTCCGCGCGTCACGCACGGCGCGGCGGGCGGGCGGCGGCTCTCGTTCACCGCCCTCTCGACCCTGGCGACGTGTGCTCGGCGCTTCAACCTCGAGTACGAGCGGGGCCTACGCGGGCGCGAGGACGACTCGCCCGCCGTCGCCGCGCCGGACGCCTCGTGGAGCGTGTGGGGCGGGCGGGCGACAGGCGATCTCGTCCACCGCGAGCTCGCGGCGCTGGACTGGGAGGGGGCCGCGCCCGCGCCGGGATGGGCGGCCGCGGCCGCCCGGGCGATCGACCTGCCCGACTCCCCCGCCGACAGCACCCGCGCCGAGCGCATGGTCGCCGACCTGCTCGCGTCGGACGTGGGATGGCGGGTGCGCGCCGGGGTCGCGCGCCACGCCGAGCGCCTGTTCTCCACCGAGGTGGACGGGGCCCTCCTGTCGGGCGCGATCGACCTGATCGTGGACGAGGGGGACGGTCGCGCACTGGTGCTCGACTGGAAGACCCACGCGCTCGCGGACGACGCGTCCGGTGCGACGGTCGCCGGCGAGTACGCGGTCCAGCAGGCCCTCTACGGGCTCGTCGCGCTGCGGGCCGGATGGTCGGAGGTCACCCTCCGATGGGTGGTCCTGGAGGACATCGCCGGGAGCCCGGCGCGCGTGGTGCGCGACGAGGACGCGCCGGTGCTGGAGGGCGAGGTGAGGGCGGCGCTGGGGTCACTGCACGGGGCGGCTCGTCCCCCCGCGGCCAACACGCCCCAGCCCTTCTGCGCCCGCTGTCCCGGCCTCGATGCGCTCTGCCCGGTCGCCACCGCCGTGCGCGACGGCGCGACCGGGAAGCGGGAGCCCGCCGGGGAGTGATGAGGGGCGCGCGGGCACGGTGCCCCGCTGCCGACCACGGGGCTCAGCGGCGGAGACGACGGTGCGGACGAGGCGCCGCGGCGGGAGAAGGAGGCCTAGCTCTGCACCTCGCGCTCCAGGCCGATGCCGGCGACCACCATGGCGCGCTGCTCATCGGTGAGGCGGGCCAGGCGGCGGCGAACCACCGAGAGCGCCGCGAGGCTGCTGGCGCCGGAGGTCATCGCGTCACGGACGGCCTGACGGACGGCGACGGACTCGGCGGCGGCCACCTCACGGGCCCATGCGTCGATGTCGAGAACGGTGTGCATCAGCGAACCCCTTCGTCCGAGCGGGCGGGGCGGTCCATCGCCACCTCGCACCCCGGACGGTAGGTCCACGCCGAGCGCCCGCCACCCCCCGCAAGGAGGGGCGGACCTCCCCCGGAAGGAGGGGGGCGGTGACGGCGCCTCGGAACCCGGGACGGACGGACTCCTGCGCCGTGGTCTTCGGCCGGGCATGCTGTGCCCCGTGGCCCAGAAGATGAACCTCCGTGAGTACATCGACCTGACCCGGGCCGAGGGCTACTCCGTGCGCGACGATCACGGTGAGGACCCGACGCTGATCGCCCCCGACGGCCGGGCCGTCGAGACCTGGCGAGAGGGCTACCCCTACTCCGAGCTGATGGACCGTGACGAGTACGAGAGGGAGAAGTACCAGTTGCAGGTCGAGCTGCTGAAGTTCCAGTACTGGACCATCGACACCGGTGCCAAGCACGTGCTGGTCTTCGAGGGACGCGACGCGGCCGGCAAGGGCGGCACGATCAAGCGGTTCATGGAGCACCTGAACCCCCGGGCGGCCCGGGTCGTCGCGCTCACCAAACCCACCTCGACCGAGCTGGGTCAGTGGTACTTCCAGCGCTACATCCAGCACCTGCCGACCGCCGGGGAGATCGTGCTGTTCGACCGGTCCTGGTACAACCGGGCCGGGGTCGAGAGCGTGATGGGGTTCTGCTCCGACGAGCAGTACGAGACCTTCATGCGTCAGGCGCCGGCGTTCGAGCGGATGCTGGTGGAGTCCGGCACCACGATGACCAAGCTGTGGTTCTCGGTCACCCAGGACGAGCAGCGCACCCGGTTCGCGATCCGCCAGCTCGACCCGGTGCGGCGCTGGAAGCTCTCGCCGATGGACCTGGAGAGCCTGGACCGCTGGGACGCGTACGGCGCGGCCAAGGAGGCGATGTTTGCCAGCACCGACAAGAAGTACTCGCCCTGGATCACGGTCAAGAGCAACGACAAGAAGCGCGGCCGGATCAACGCGTTGCGCGCGTTCCTGAACCAGTTCGACTACGAGGGCAAGGACCCCAGCGTGGTCTACGCGCCCGACCCGATGATCGTCGCGCGCGCCAAGGAGAAGAGCGACGACTGACGGGGCGGGCGGTGCGGCCCCCGCCGCCGATCAGGCGACGGTGCGTGCCAGCTCGGCCAGGGTGGTCTGGCCCGTGAGGACCTTCAGGACGCCGTCCTCGCGCATCGTCCGCATCCCCTCGCGGCGCGCGTGGCGGCGGATCTCCGATGAGGGGGCCGAAGCGGCGGTGAGCCGCTCGATCTCCTCGCTCATTGTGAGCATCTCGTAGATGCCGAGCCGGCCCTTGTAGCCGGTCTGGCGGCAGGCGCCGCAGCCGACCGACTGGTAGATCACAGCCGGATCGCTCACGCCCTCGGGAAGGCTGGTCGTGGCGGCGAACTCGCGCAGAGTGGCCGCCGGCATCTTCACCGGCTTGCGGCACTCCATGCACAGGCGCCGCGCGAGCCGCTGGGCCAGCACGCCGAGGACGCCGGAGGCCGACAGGAACGGTTCGACGCCCATCTCGGTGAGGCGGGTGAGCGCGCTCGCGGCGTCGTTGGTGTGGATCGTGGCCATCACGAGGTGCCCGGTCAGGGCGGCCTGCATCATGATCTGGGCCGTCTCGCCGTCGCGGACCTCGCCGATCATCAGGACATCTGGGTCACTGCGAAGCAGGGCGCGCAGGCCGGTGGCGAACGTGAGCCCCGCCTTGGCGTTGACCTGGACCTGGTTGATGCCGGCGAGGCGGTACTCGACCGGATCCTCGACGGTGATGATCTTGCGGTCGCCGCTGTTGAGCGAGTGCAGGGCCCCGTAAAGGGTGGTTGACTTGCCGGATCCGGTCGGGCCGCTCACCAGGACCGCGCCGTAGGGGCGGCGGTAGCAGGACGTGAAGCGCTCGAGCGTGTCGCCGCTGAAGCCGAGGTCCGACAGCTTGCGCATCGCGTTGGACGTGTCGAGGATCCGGATGACGATGCCCTCGCCGTGCACCGTGGGGACGGTCACCACGCGCAGGTCGAGGCGGTGGCCGGCGGCGGTGAGGCTGACGCGGCCGTCCTGGGGCACGCGCCGCTCGGCGATGTCCATCTCGCCCATGACCTTGATGCGGCTGACGACCTCGCGTGACAGGCCGCCCGGGATGGCGGCCACCGTGCGCAGCACGCCGTCGATGCGGTAACGGACGAGCATCTCCTCGGACTGGGCCTCCAGGTGGATGTCGGAGGCGCCCTCCTCCACGGCGCGGGAGACGATCGAGCCGACCATGCGGACGACCGGGGCGGTCTCGCCGCTGAACGACATGACGTCGCCGTCGATCTCGTTGTCGCGGTCGTTGACGACGCTCGGCCCCGCCTCGCGCACGAGGCCGGACAGGAAGTTGTCCTGGTGGACGTTGCCCGCGGCGAGGAAGCCCTCGATCTCCGAGTCGAGCGCCAGCGCCGGGCGCACCTCGCGCCCGACCAGCATCCGCAGGTCGTCGATCGTGAGGACGTCCGACGGATCGGCCATCGCGAGCAGGATGGCGCCGCTCGGGTTGACCCCGATCGGCACCACGCCGTAGCGCCGGCGGCTGCGCTCGTCGAGCAGGTTCAGGACGGCCGGATCGACTCCGCCGCCGAGGCGGGCGCGCGGCACGCCGAGGCGGCGTGCGAGGCCGTCGCCCAGGGTCTCGGGGGTGACGTGATCGTTCGCGACGAGGATCTCGCCGAGGCGACCGCCCTCCTCGCGCTGACGCTGGAGCGCGGCCTCGAGGACGGGGCGCGAGATCGCGCCCATCTCGATGAGGACCTCGCCCAGGCCGGCGCGGCCGGGTGCGGTGGGTGCGGTGGGTGCGGTGGGTGCGGTGGGTGCGGTGGGTGCGGTGGGTGCTGCCACCGGCGCGCCGGCTGCCTGCTGCGGCATCAGACTCCTCGTCCCGAAAGCTCGATTCGCCCCCACCATCGGCGTCTGCGAGGCTTTCCTGAGCGGTGAGCCGCCGGGGGGCCCCGGGCGCCCCGATCAGCCCTGGCGGCGCCCCCAGATGACGACGCCGCCGCCGAAGCTGAGGCGCTTCAGGCGCAGATCGGTCAGCCCCGCGTCGCGGTAGAGCTCCATCAGCCGGGGCACCGGGTGGCGCCGGTAGAAGTCGGGGATGCTGTGGTGCAGGAACCGCCCGGCGCGCCACCATCCCCGGCCGCCGATCGCCATCCCGCCGGCCGGCAGCACCACGCCGGTGTAGAGGCGCCACGCAGCGCGAGGCAGCGCGTGCGTGGGCACGCCGAACTCCATGCTCGCGAGCACCCCGCCCGGGCGGACCACGCGCGCCAGCTCGCGCAGCACGGCGGCGGGCTCGTTGACGTAGCGCAGGAGGTAGGTGACGGTGAGCGCGTCGAAGGACGCGTCGCCGAACGGCAGCCGCTCGGCCTCGCCCCGGACAAGCGTCACCCGCTGCGCGAGTCCGCCCTCCCGGAGTCGCTCGCGCGCGGCGGCGAGCATGTCCTCGCTCTGGTCGATGCCCGTCACGCGGCAGCGGTAGCGCAGCACCAGGCGCTCGGCGACGGCGCCGGTGCCGGTCGCCACGTCGAGGACATGGTCGTCCGGGCCGACGCCGAGGCGCTCGACCAGGTAGCGGTGCCAGCGCGGCTCCTGGCCGAGGGAGAGCAGCGCGGCCCGGCGCGAGTACGCCGGGCCGGCGAGGCCGGTGAACAGATCCTGCGTCTCCGGCTTGGCCGGAGGTGTTGAGCCGAGAGCGTCGCTCACGGCGCGGCGAGGACCCTCGTCGTGGGCAACGCCCTAGTACAGGGCCTGCGCGAGGCGCCGGCGAAAGCGCGTCGCGAGCGGGTGGTGCTCGCCGAGCTGGGCGAAGACGCCGAGCAGCGTCTCCCGCAGGTCCTCGCGCAGCTCGGGACCGGCGACGCGCACGGCGTTGACGAGATGCGTGAGGCCCTGCTCGGTGTCGCCGCGATCGAGGGCGGTCAGGCCGGCGACGACATCCGGCTGGTCGGCCGACGCGAGGCGCACGCGCGCAAGGAGGGCACCGGCCCGCTGGTCGAAGGAGACCGGCTCGAGGAGATCGGCGACCTCCTCGACGCGGCCGTCGGCGACGAGCAGACGCCCGAGGGCGACCCGCGCCCCTGCGTTGGCCGGCTCCATCGCGACCGCCGCGCGCAGGGAGTCCTCGTCACCCGAGGCGATCAGCACCTCGACCTCCGAGGGGACCAGCCGGTCCAGGAAGGCCTCGATGGCCGCGGGGGGCTGGAGGCCCAGGAACTCGGCCACGGCCTCGCCGTCGCGGAAGCCCTTCACCAGCGGGATGCTCATCACCCGGTGCTCCTGGGCGAGCGCCGGGTTGGAGTCGATGTCCACCTTCGCCAGGACCACCGCGCCCCCACGGCGCTCGACCGCGTCCTCGAGGACGGGCGCGAGCTGCCGGCACGGACCGCACCAGGCGGCCCAGAAGTCCACCACCACGGGGACCTCATGCGAGCGCTCGATCACATCGGCGCCGAAGCTTGCCTCGGTCACATCCACCGCAACATCCCCTCCGCATCGCACTCGAAACGAGTGCCCACGGTAGCGGAGGCGCGGCGCGCCGGCCCGGCTGGGCGCAGCTAGGCGGCGGCGCTCATCTCCACGACGGGAGGACGGCACACCGGACAGGGCTCCCAGTGCGCGGACAGGTACCGCCAGGGTCCGTGCACCACGTGGCGCACACCCGGCTCGCCCCGGTGGGGCGCCAGCGCGCAGTCGGCCCGGTGGTAGGGCCCCCAGCCGCCTTCGCTCAGATGGGCCACACAGCCCGAATCGACGGCCTCGGGCCGTCGCGTCATTTCCTCGATCATGTCTGTCCCCTCCTGGGGGCGTCCGCGCGGCCCCGCCGCGCCGTCATTCATCTCGGTCTCGTATCGACGATAGCGCGACTCGCCTTGAGCGGCCGGGCATCCGAT